>CBDCYS010000037.1:0-357102 GCA_965224215.1 Bryobacterales bacterium
GGCTAGGATAAACGAAGACGAGGGCTCCCGACAATAGCCCGGCCGCATCGTTGTCGGATAAAGGACCCAAAATGTGCAGTCCGGGCTCCGACGGCAAGCTGATTTCCAAGTCGCCATCTGCCCCGGCGATGACCAGCGAGAGGCCCGGAAGCTGAGTTCTCGCCAGCCTCCAGGCCTCGACCAGCCTGGGGATATTCTTCCTTTTCATGAGTGAACCCAAATACAGAACATAGGGGCCGCCAATACCCAACTCTTCGATTCGCCGAGTTGCGACAGATTCGGCAACCACAGCCATCCCCTCGCTCGCGGCCAAAGGCGTTACGGCGATCGTCGAGGAAGACCGCCCAAAAAACGCGCCCGATTCCCGCCGAATCGCCTCACTCGGAGTAACGATCATCGTCGCGAGACGCGCCAAGTGGGGGGTCCGCGACCGAATTCGTTCCGATCCGCCCGGAGCCAATTCTCCCGACTTCCAGGGAGACAAATCGTGAATCATGAGCACCGATGGTTTGAGTGGTAAGTAAGGAATCGAAAAGTCCGAGCCATGAAAGACGTCAACTCGCTCCCGAATCAGGACCCAGGGGAGCCCCAGACTCCACCACTTTCGTTGCCAACCCGACGTGGGAGGAAGCGGCGCTGAAACATTCGTAAGCCCCCCGATCTCATCCGGCAATCGCCAGCCAGCCTGGTCAGACACGAGTAAGTAGTCGTCCGCGGGAAACTGCAGCGCCAGCGCTCTAACTAGCTCGACGACATAGCGCCGGATGCCGCCGGTGGGCACCGTCAGCGGAGTAGCGTCGATGGCAACTCGCAAGAACTCAACCGTGTAAGCGGAACAAACTCAATTATAAATGTTTCAACGCGCAAGGATAAATGTTTTGATGCGAATGGTCAGCAGTCCCGAAAAGCCGACGGCAGTGGCCTGGGATGTGGCGCAAGCTTCCAGCTTGCCGAGCCGGCACTCATGGCGGCTCTTGCGTGGATCCGTTTGTCTTTATTGGGAGTGGTGCGCGGAACCTGGAGCGGGTTGAAATTGCGGTGTCATCGAGAGCGAAAGCGGTCAGAGGCCAATCGTCGAGAAGAGTCTCGACGGGGCAAGCACGAGTGCTTGCCGGCACGTCACCGCCGTGCAGACGCCATTCACCCGGACGCTCCGAGGCGGTGTGCTATTCTCGACTTCATGGAGCTGCCGGAAGTATTTCAGGGCTTGGGTGAGGCGCGCTTCGAAGAGCTGGTCCGCGGAATTTCGATCGGCCGATTGCGGACCTACTCGATCTACGATTCTTTCAAGATTCGGACCCGGCTCAATAAAGTCAACCGCGAAGGGTTGCGCAAAGCCGTACCCAAATTCTGGGCTCGCCTGGGAGAGGGCGACAACGATCTAGCACGCGAATTGGCGCAAGGCGTCCTCGTTTCAAACCTGAACTTTGTGATTGAAGTGCTTGATTTTCTCGAGGTGCCCCATGACGGAAGCGGTTTCTTCCAGAAGGAGGACGCTCTACGGGATCATCTGACCGAAGATTGGCAAGCGCGCGTCTTGAAGGAATTCAGCGGCAAATATCCGGAATCGCTGATCTTGCTCTATACGAACCACCTCTCGTGGGAAATGGACAGCTCCTCGGCGCTCTTTCTTGGTTGACGAAAACCTGAGGTTGACGCAAATCGGGGTCAGCACAAGCCGGGGCTAGCGAAAACCTGGTCGAAGAGACGCAGGTTGTCCAACCGTAGCTGAGTACCGAACCGTCAGAGGCTTTTGAATGGCGAACAAAACGATCGGAATACTTACCGGCGGAGGCGATGTTCCCGGTCTGAACGCCGTTATCAAATCCGTTGTCTATAGCGCTCTGGGTCAGGGCGGCTACGATGTGGTCGGAATTCGCAGAGGCTGGTCCGGCCTGGTCAACCCAAAACTCGAGGACGGCTTTGACGACGACTATTGCATACGCCTCAATCGTGACAACACCCGCTCAATCGACCGCACCGGCGGGACATTCCTGCACACCTCCCGCACCAAGCCCTCGCGCATGAAAGCAGATCAGTTGCCTGAGCACGTGCAAAAGAAATTGGATGCTTGCACGGAAGTCGAACCCGGAGTTTTCGACCTGGCTCCAGTGGTGCTCGAGAACCTGCAAAGACTCGGAGTCGACCACCTGTTGACGATCGGAGGCGACGACACCCTGAGCTATTCATCCGTGCTATCGACGGAGCACGGCTTTCCCGTCGTGGCGGTTCCAAAAACGATGGATAACGACGTTCAGGGCACTGAATACTGCATCGGCTTTTCGACCGCGCTCACCCGCGCCGTCGACGCTGTCAACCGCCTTCGCACAACCCTGGGCTCACATGAGCGCATCGGCGTCTTTCGCATCTTCGGCCGCGACGCCGGGTTCACCGCCCTCTACACCGCTTACATCACTTCGGTTCGATGCTGCATTCCCGAGGTGCCATTCAATCTCGAGAACCTGATCCAACTGCTGGTCAAGGACAAGGAGAATAACCCCAGTCACTACTCCCTCGTGATTCTTTCGGAAGGGGCGACATGGGAAAGTCGCGAGGTGGAAGAGTATGGTCCACCCGACGCCTACGGACACCGCAAAAAAGTAAATATCGCGGAAGCCTTCAGCGATCAGATTAAGAAACAAACCCGCGAGACGACCCGCCAGGACACAGTCGTTTACGACTTGACCTACCAGCTCCGCAGCGGCGACCCGGATTTCCTTGACAAGATGATCGCTTCCACTTTCGCCACAATGGCTTTCGAGTGCATCGATTCAGGAGGCGAAGGCCGCATGATGGCGATTCAAAACGGCTGCTACACTGACACCGCTATTCCCGACCCTGGGCTCGGGGCGCGCACCGTGGATTTGGACACGATGTATCATGCTGACCGCTACCGCCCGAACTACTCCAACAAGCAAGGGCTTCCTATTTTCTTGACGCGGGTATAACGCGCTCCCTGCCAGCCCTCGATAGTGAGCTGAATGTAAAGCATGAAGAAATTTCCACTACTGTCCGGTTAACGACTCACTGGCGAGCGGCAACTGAGTGTTCCAGCATAGCTTAGGGCTGTTTTCCCCTTGCCGCGATTTGAACGACGAAGGACGGCTGGAACGACTTCGGAGGCGGCCGACAATGGTTCATGAACCTCGGCCGCACCGTATTCTCCCAGTTGATCAGCTTCCTTCCGGATCGCGAATTCCGCCGATGCGTAAGCCGCTACGACGGGGATCGCAGATGGCGCGGCTTTTCCTGCTGGGATCAGTTCCTCTGCATGGCGTTCGCCCAGCTGACCTACCGCGAAAGCCTGCGCGACATCGAAGCGTGCCTGCGTTCGCTCGGCGCCAAGCTCTACCACAGGGGATTCCGCTCCCAGGTGGCGCGCTCCACACTGGCCGACGCCAACGAGTCGCGCGACTGGCGGATCTATGCCGATTTCGCCCAGGTCTTGATTCGCATCGCGCGGCCTTTGTACGCCCGCGATCCGATCGGCGTGGATCTCGATCAAAGTCTCTACGCTCTGGACTCGACCACCATCGATCTGTGCCTCTCGCTGTTCCCCTGGGCCAAGTTCCGCCGGCACAAGGCCGCCCTGAAGATGCACACGCTGTTGGACCTGCGGGGTAACATCCCCACGTTTATCCGCATTACCGCTGGCAAAACGCACGACGTCAACATCCTCGACGAGTTCCTCCCCGAGCCCGGCGCCTTCTACGTCATGGATCGGGCCTACGTCGATTTCGAACGTCTCTTCGTGTTCACCCTCTGCTCGTCGTTCTTCGTCGTGCGAACCAAGAAGAACATCTTGCGCCAACGGCGCTACTCGCATCCCGTCGACAAGTCCACGGGGGTGCGCTCGGATCAGACCGTCCTACTGACTGCCATCGAGTCGGCCCTGGCGTATCCGGACCCGTTGCGGCGGATCAGCTACTTTGACGCCGCGACGAACAAGCGGCTGAAGTTCCTGACCAACAATTTCGCGCTCCCGGCGTTGACCATCGCCCGCATCTACAAGTCGCGTTGGCAGATCGAGTTGTTCTTCAAGTGGATCAAGCAGCACCTGCGGATCAAGCAGTTTTACGGTACCAGCGAGAACGCCGTGAAGACGCAAATCTGGATCGCGGTCTCGGTTTACGTACTGGTCGCGATCGCGCGCAAGAGGTTGGGCCTGGAGGCGAGTCTCTACCAAATTCTATAGATTCTCAGCGTTACCCTTTTCGAGAAAACGCCCATTTTACAGGCCTTGCAGCCGTCCGACTCCCACGAAAACTTACTCGATGACCCTAACCAGCTGATTCTATTCGACTTTTAACCGGACAGTAGTGAGAAATTTCATACGATCGGACAGAGGCGTGGACGGAAGTCCACGCTCCAAGCGAGTCGTTGATTGCGGAGAGTCGTGTGGTTAGGGCTCGCCCCCGGTAAATACCCCCTAAAGGAGAACTGACATGAGCCGAGTAGTGCACTTCGAAATGGGAGTCGATGACCCTGAACGCGCCGTCGCCTTCTATGAAACCGTCTTCGGCTGGAAGACGAACAAATGGGACGGCCCCCAGGCCTATTGGCTGATCACCACCGGCCCGACGATCAGCCCGGCATTAACGGCGGTATCATGCGGCGCCGCGAAGATATGCCGCCGACCTTCAACACCATCGGAGTATCGTCTGTCGACGAAGCGCTGGAAAAGATCGCGGCCAACGGCGGGACGACCGTGATGCCGAAGTTTCCCATTCCTGGCATCGGCTATCAGGCCTACTGCAAGGACACCGAGGGCAACGTGTTCGGCATTCACCAGTTCGATCCGTCGGCGGAATAGGGGTTCGCACGTCCAAATCAGTCAAGGTCGCCTCGCCGAATCGTCCGGCGCGCGTGCGTTCCATTGCTTTCATGGAAACGTCATCAAACCAGAATTTCCGATTTGGAACTCCTACTCGAACATGGTACTCCCTCTCTTCTCCTGAAGGCAAGGACTTTGCCTCGTAAGGCAGGCCACGACGGCATCGAAGGGTACTCATGGCCAGTTCTTGTTGTCCGCTGAGCCTGTCTCGCTGCTGCTCAGCCGATTGGTCGCACACCCCTCCGACCCTCCTTCCTCAACGCCCAGATTTCCTGCCCGAACGGGACGGCCCTAACCGCTCGGCACAGGCAGCGCCCAGATCCGACGCAGCATGTCGCCGAACAGCCTGCGGTTCAGATACCCCTCAGCCAGCAGCAGCCAGTAATACCGCGCGTGCTTGACCAGCCGACCGCCGGTCTTCATCAACCTGTGTTGCAAGCTCGTCAGCGACCAACTCTTGATCCTGTGCGGCAGTCCCAGCCGTCGCCACAAGTTGCCCAGGTTGTAGGCCAGCACGCTCAGTTGCAGTCGCACTTCGTTGGCCCGGAAGCGATGACACGACAGCCGCGTCCAGTGCGTGGCCTGTTTGCCTTCTTTGATCCACTGCTCCGCCGTGCCACGCTTGTTGTAGAAGCGCACCACCGAGCGGCTGGGCAAGCTCATGCTCGTCACGATGAATCCGACCCGCGGGAACAGCTCGCCCTGGTGATGCTCGACTTGGGCGACGATCCGCCTCGCCTTCGACCAACTCTCCGCCTGATAGCAAAAACTCTTGTAGCGCACCAAGGGCTTCCGGGAGGGCCTTCCCGGCGGGCGAAACAAGATGTCTTCGATCGCCAATTCCAAGCTCTTGTTGGCCGGAATGCGAATGGCGTAGTGCACTCCGCGTTCCTCCGAATACTCATAAATCTCCGGCTTAGCAAAGGCCGCATCGCCCCGGAAGGTGACCTGTTTGCCCGCAGCCTGTTGGCGCTCGATCTCCGGCAGCAGCAACTCGTCCCAGTCGTCAGCGCTGTGCACATTGCCGGGACGCAGCTTGGCGGCCAGACAATCGCCGTGCTGGTTGAACAGCAACAGCGGGTGATAGCAAACGGACTCGAAATGACCGTTGTAGGCGCTGCCCTCCTGCTGTCCGTGAACCGGGCTCTCGGTCGAGTCCATGTCCAGCACAACGCGCTCGCAGTCGTCCGTCGTCTCGGCTCGCGCGACCAACTCGCGGTTCACCGCCATCAATCCCAGCAGATTCTCCTCACTCGTGAGCAGCCCAGTCTCGAAGCTCTGTAGCCGCGAGGTGAGCGCCCCGCCGCGATCCCAGTTTTTCTTCGAGCCGATCAAGCGAAAGGTTGGATCGGCGGATACTCGGACGGCGTCATTGAGGTCCTCGTAGCCGGCGAGTCGGCTGTAAACCGATTGCCGCAGCAGGTCGGCCAGCGGGAACTTCTTGTTCAAGCCTTGCCGTGGGTCACTGAGGTGTTCGTCGATCAGCTTCCCGAGCCCGAGTCGCTCGTCCAGCTCGCGGACGAGAATGAGCCCGCCATCCGAGGTGACACGCGAGCCCTGGAAATCGACCTTCAGAGACCCGTTGAAAGACAGTTGAAAGGGCTTGCTTTGTTTTTCACCCACTGGGTATTGGCCTCCTCGTCTCTTTTCGATGCGTTCAAACCCGCATCAATAAAGGCGTCGAAGGCCATCTGTTGGTTAGCAAAACCGAGGCAAAGTGGAAATCCGGGTCAAAACAAAACTAGTCCCTTAGTTCTGGTACTGACTCATCGACTTGGTTCGTTAAGTACTAGAGTTTGTTAACACTAATCTGGACAAGCTGCTATACTGGTGATGTATGGAAATCACCGAGCAGCAATACCTCCGCATCGAGCCGGTTTTGCCGCGCCAGCGGGGCAACGTGAGCCTGGCGAACCTGACGGTTTTAAACGCGATTTTATATGTCGCCGAGCAGGGCTGCAAATGGCGCGGCTTGCCCCAGCGCTTCGGCAACTGGCACACCATTTACACCCGCATGAACCGCTGGTCGAAGAACGGCGTGCTCGACGCCGTCTTCGAGAAACTGCAGCGCGAGCAACTGGTCCGCATCAAAATCGAAGCCGTGTCGATGGACTCGACCATCGGGAAGGTTCATCCCGACGGCACCGGTGCGTTAAAAAAAACGGTCTGCAGGCGATCGGCAAATCCCGCGGCGGATGGACCACCAAGATTCATATGGTTGCCGCAGATGCTCGAACGGCGATAACGTTCGCTCTCTCGCCCGGCCAAGCTCACGACGCCCAGCATGGCCGCGAGCTGCTGGGCGGTCTGGGGCCACTGCCCGAGCCGCTGCCGCTGCTCATGGACGGCGCCTATGAGGACGATCAGACACGCCAACTGGCTCTGGATTTCGGATGGATTCCCGTCGTGCCGCCCAAGCGTACCCGCTTGGAGCCGTGGGAGTTCGATCGAGTACTCTATCGCCGCCGCAACGAGGTCGAGAGACTCTTCCGCCGGCTCAAGGGATTCCGCCGAATCTTCTCCCGCTTCGACAAGCTCGACGTGATGTTCCTCGCCTTCCTCCACTTCGCCCTCATCGTCGAGGCTCTTCGTTTCGAGATCCCACGTTAGTGTTAACACGACCTAGCGTGGATTGCCTTCCGCCGGTTCCCGATTATGGGAGTCCGTATCTGCGCATCAAGCGGTTCTCGCCGCCAGCGATACTCCTTGGAGGGGGATTCTTCCAAGATTTGTATTTTTTGTCGCTTTCCTCGGTCCTCTGTGAGTTTCTGTATTTTTCCTGACAACTTCAGATTCGCCAGTGATACTAACGAAGCAAGCGGAGCGGGTCCCAAGGCCCGTTGAGGCTGGGGTGGCGACGAGAGTAAAACTAGTAAGTCATTGATAAAGATAATCTTAATAACGAAGCAGTTGGATCACTCTTGACCAGCAATCCTCATGCGCTTCTCCCTCCTACTTCAGTACAACGCTGTGAGAAAGTAGCGGAATCAGACTCCTGCGCGGCAATACGCCACCTGTGAGTGCCTCTTTGGGCTCCATTCACTCCTGAACCTATAATATTTTGGATTTGGACTTGCGCAGAGCTATGAATTTTGGTATAGTCTAGTTATTGCCGGGGAGGTAACCCCCACCAAAGCGAGACTAACCTCAACCAAAAGACCCCTGAAACACCCTCCCCGGCGACCCCTTTTAACCTCCCCAAATTATTAGCTTGTCCACAAGCCCGCAAGGGCTTTTTTGTTGCCTCAATCGCAACTGGATGCGCCGGGCCCTTCGGTAGCCGGAGGCTAGAGGTATGTTAGGTTTGAGTAGGTTGTCTCTCCCAAAGATTTGATGAAGCGGCTTGCTGTACTCGGTTCAACTGGTTCGATTGGGCGAAATACTGCCCAAGTTGTCACTGAGATGGGGGGGCAAGTCGAAATTACGGCCCTTGCGGCAGGGCACAACGTCGAGGAACTGCTGAAGCAGACCCTGGAGTTTCGTCCTGAGATCGTCTCTCTAGCAGATGAGGATAGCCGCGACCGCTACTGGAAAGAACTCGGCGCACAGGCCAACTTAAACGGCTACCGGCCCGAGGCGCTCTGGGGATCGGGGGGGAACCTTGCGGTTGCGGCCGGGAGCGACATTGACATCGTGATGTCGGCCGCGGTTGGAGTGGCTGGACTCGAGGCAACCTACCAAGCCGTCTGCCTAGGCAAGAGGGTCGCCTTAGCGAATAAGGAAGTTCTGGTGGCGGCCGGCGAGTTGGTGATGAACTCGGCGAAAGTCTCCGGAACCGAGCTGCTGCCGGTGGATAGCGAACACAACGCAGCCCATCAATGCCTGAGCGGCGGGTCCCGGCAAGAGGTCTCGAAGCTGATTCTGACCGCATCCGGCGGGCCTTTCCGGACGCTCCCCAAGGAGGAGTTAGCGCATGTGACGCCCGCGCAAGCTCTCAATCATCCTACCTGGAAGATGGGGAATCGCATTACGATCGACTCCGCGACGCTAATGAACAAGGGGTTTGAGGTCATCGAGGCTTGCCATCTGTTCGGCTTCTCTGCCCAACAGGTCGATGTGGTGGTTCATCCGCAGTCGATTGTGCATGCCCTCGTGGAGTTCCAAGACGGATCAGTGATCGCGCAACTCGCGCCGGCCGATATGAAGATGCCGATTCGGTACGCGCTAACATATCCCGAGCGTCAGGTCGGTCCAGAGGACCGCAAGCTTCGCTGGGATTCTGTGAGACAATTAGAGTTTGAGCCTCCTGACTATGGGAAGTTTCCTCTGCTCGGACTGGCTTATGAGGCGCTGAACGCGGGGGGAGCCGCCGGATGCGTCTTGAACGCGGCCGATGAAGTGGCAGTGCAAGCTTTTCTTGAAGGCAAGATTCCGTTCACCGCGATCGCGGATATTGCTAAGAGCACACTCGACCAGATGCCTCACCGCAACGCCACGTCGGTTGCGGAAATCCTGGAAATAGACATCGAGGCAAGATCGGTGGCAGGCCGTTTCGTTGGCCGGTAAGTTTTCAAACTGATTCCCGCCGATCTCGGTAGATAGAAATGGGATTTCTCGAAAACATTGTTGCATTCATATTCGTACTCGGCGTCATGGTGCTGGTCCATGAGCTGGGGCATTTGCTGGCGGCTCGTTACTTCGATGTTCGCGTCGAGGCGTTCTCGATCGGCTTCGGGCCTCGCCTTTTCGGCTTCAAGCGCGGCGATACGGACTACAAGGTATGCCTGTTGCCCCTTGGCGGCTTTGTCAAGATGGCAGGCGAGAACATTGGTGAGCCGACGGGGGATCCGGACGAGTTCGTGGCGAAGCCACGCTGGCAGCGGATGATCATTGCGGTCATGGGGCCGGTTTTTAACGTGATTCTGGCTTTGGTACTGCTGACCGGTTTGTTCATGGTGCACTATCAGAGGTACGCATTCGAGCTGCAGCCGCCTTTGATTGGCTATGTCGCGGATGATTCGGGAGCCAGCCAGGCTGGCATCCAGCCCGGAGACCTGATTGTCTCGATCGACGGAGACGAGACGCCGGCGTGGGAAGACGTTCGATTGATTGAGATTGCGTCGCCGCTGAAAACGCTGCGCGTCACGGTTGAGCGTGACGGCGAGCGGTTAGAGGTTCCAGTCGCCGTCAAGGCTGAGAAGAGGAGCGGAATCGGCGAGACTGGCTGGAGCGAGAAGACTCGGGTTCGACTTGGCCAGACGGTACCCGGCCTTCCAGCCGAAAAGGCCGGCGTTGAAAACGGCGACGAGCTGAAGACACTGAACGGCCAAGCGGTGAATTCCTGGCGGCAAGTGCCCGACACCATCCAGCGGACACAAGACCAGCTCATTGAACTAGAGGTCCTACGCGACGAGAAGATCGTCAAGCTTCAAGTGACTCCGATCTACGACACTTCAGATGCCGAGTCGCCGGCCTGGCGCATCGGAGTAGAGTTGAGACCGGACTATGAACGGATCACGACGAGTTTGGGATTTGCCGAAGCGTTCGATCAGTCGGTGGATTACAACGTCAAAAACGCGACGCTCATATTCGGGTTTTTATCGGGACTGGTCGAGCAGCGTATGTCGCCCAAGTCGCTGTCAGGCCCGATCGGCATCGCCCAAATGTCGGGAGAGGCGGCGCGGGCAGGCTGGCCGGCGCTCATCATGCTGATGGCGGCCATTAGCTTGAACCTGGGTATTTTCAATCTCCTGCCAATCCCCATTTTGGACGGTGGCATGATTACTGTTCTTCTACTGGAATCGCTGATCCGCCGCGACATCAGCATAGCCATCAAGGAACGCATCGTGCAGGTAGGATTGATTTTCTTAATGATACTGTTCGCGTTTGTGATCTACAACGATATTCTGAAGAGTCTGCCCGCCGGCTAAGGTAATTTTTTGAAGGGGACCGTTGTCCGTTCGTGTTGTGCGTCCGAATGTGCTTGTTCGTACTGGTGCCGACGGCATCTACCGTGTAAAAATGAAAGTCATCGTCGCATGCCCCGCTGAGGCTCGTCGTTGAGACAGGAGTGAAAAGACAAATATGCTATTGAATCGAATGACTCGAATCCTCAAGACCTTGCTGCCCGTCTTCTTGCTGGCCTCCGGCTCTGCCCTGGCGCAAGACGCCTCGAGACTTGGGGTGATCGACTTTGAGGCAGCCCTTATGGGAACGGCGGAAATGCAGGCCAAGTCGAAGGAGCTCGAAGCGAAATACAAGGTTCGTCAGGACGAGCTGGCTCAGCTTGCGCAGGACCTTCAAAGTTTGCAGCAAAAACTTCAGACCGCGAGCGCCAGCGAAGGCCCCAGCTTGCAGGCCCAAGCACAGCGGAAGCAAACCGAAGCCCAGAGGAAGCAAGAGGACCTGCAGGCTGATTTCGAATACGACCGCAATGAGATCTTGCAGGGCGGAGCCCGCGTCATGAGAGAGGTGGTCTCCAAACTCGCCGAAGAAAAAGGGTTGGACGTCGTGGTCGAAGGTACGACCACCCTTTTCGTCAAACCCGCGCTAAATCTAACCGCGGCGGCAACCGAAGCGTACAACTTGCGAAAGCAAGCGCCCTAGCTGTCGCGGAAAAAGGCCTATCGCCTTGAATCGACAAAATGGGCTACCTGGACGATTATTCAGCCGTTACTGGCGCTCGGCGTGAGACGATTCACAAAGGCCTCCTCGTCGCGCTACTGGTTTCGGTTGTCGGGGGTGGCCTGCTTTACTATTGGTTCAAGAACGTCTTCGAGGAACGGCAGGTAAACCAGTTCCTTTCCCTGCTCCAGGAAAACCACTACGCCGAGGCCTATGAGCATTGGGGCTGCAGCGTTGAAGTGCCTTGCCCAAACTACACCTATGAAGACTTTCTCGAAGACTGGGGTCCGGATAGTCCGCTGGGGAAGGTGACGAGCTTCGATGTGAGGCGCTCCAGCGAACTGGAAACAGGGGTCATCGTCGAAATCGAAATCAACGGCAAGCTCCAGCCGGAGCTGTGGGTGGAGAAGGAGACGAAGGTCGTCGGCTTTTCCCCTTTTCACTTCCGGCAAAAGGGGGCGTCCTCGTCGAATGGGCTCAGAGTGAGCCCTGATCATAGGATGGTCGCTCGGGCGAGATCGGCGCCGGATCCGATGGCGATCGCCTTGCAGTAGCCCGCCCGGGGGGACAGGGCGTGTTGCGATTCCTTTTGGGTCGTTCTCGCCGAAGAACTCCAGCATTATTGTGCACTCCATCTCAGTGTGACTTGGCCCTAAGGCGCGGAGATTGACCAGCCTGCCGCACACGGGTATCGACTACAACGAGTCATCGTGAACGCCGCCTTGTCCCCGGAATGGCGGACTTGCAGCCGGTTTTGGCTTGGATTTCGTTTCGCTTGCTTTCGCTTTGGCCGACCCTCTACAATGATAGGTCGCCTGCACGGTATCGTCGCGCAAAGAGGTGGGCCTAGGCCCGCTTTTTTATTATCAGGTATACGTCGCTGAGATGGCGTTGGGAAACATTCAGGAGAAAATCGCTGAAATCGCTGAGCGAGTAGCGTCATCAGAAGGCATAGAGTTGGTCGAGGTTGAGTGCAAAGGCGATACAGGAAGCCGTTTCGTCCGGGTATACATTGACAAGCCCGACGGAGTCAACCACACTGATTGCGAATTGATTTCGCGTCAATTGGGAACGATCCTCGACGTGGAAGAGGTCGTTTCAGGGCGCTATACGCTAGAAGTGTCGTCACCGGGATTGGACCGCAAATTGTTGAAAATAAGTGACTACGAGCGGTTCTCTGGAAAAAAGGTGCAAGTTAAGCTGCAGCAGCCGATTGATGGCCGCCGCCAGTTTACAGGGCGACTGCGTGGTTGTCAGCAAGGGGACGTGGCGATCGAGCTTGCCGAGCAAGAACTCGTCAGCTTTCCTTTTGCGAACATACAAAGCGCCCGTTTGGTTGTGGAATTCTAAAAGCGCCTCATCGAGGTCGAAATGGAAACGCTCCTTACTAACATTGAGGAATTGAGCAAAGCGAAGGGCATCGACCCGACGATTGTGATCGATGCCGTCAAGGATGCAATCGTTGTCGCGGCGCGCAAGTACTACAAGACGACCGAAGACCTGGTGGCCGAGTTCAGTTCCGAGGACGGACTGGTTCAGCTTTTCGCGATCAAGACCGTCACCGACCTGGTGTCCGATCCGACCAAGGAAGTCAGCCTGAGCGAGGCTCAGCGGAGTGATCCGGACGCCGAAGTGGGAGGCACGATTCGATATAGCAAGCCAACCGAGGCGTTGGGGCGGATTTCGGCGCAGCTCGCCAAACAGGTGATCTTCCAGAAGATCAGGGAAGCGGAACGCGACACCATTTTCGCTGAGTACTCCCACCGCATCGGCGAGATCGTCAGTTGCACGATCAAGCGCACCGAGGGTCAGGACATGATCGTCGATATCGGGCGCACCGAGGCGCGCCTGCCGAGGCGTGAGCAGTCCAGGCTGGAGAGTTTCTCGCCCGGGGACCGAGTCCGCGTTGTGATCAAAGCGATTGATAAGGCAGGACGCGGTCCTGCCATGGTTGTGTCTCGTGCCGACGAGGCGCTCGTCAAGACTCTTTTCGAGCAGGAAGTGCCTGAGATCTATGACGGCACGGTGCAGATTCGGGCCTGCGCCCGGGAGGCCGGCGAGCGCACCAAGATTGCGGTGCAATCCCGTGACCGGGATGTAGATGCGGTGGGCGCTTGCGTCGGTATGAAAGGCATGCGGGTGCAGTCGATCATCCGAGAATTGCGCGGAGAAAAGATCGACATTATTCAATACTCCGAAGATGGAGTCGACATGGTGTCGCGCGCGCTGAGTCCAGCGGCGATTAGCCGCGTCACGGTCCTCGATTCGGTCGAAAAACATCTGGAGGTCGTCGTGGACGACAGCCAGCTTTCGCTCGCGATCGGGAAGCGAGGGCAGAACGTGCGTCTGGCCGCTCGATTGATCGGTTGGCGCATTGACATTAAGAGCGAAGAAGAGAAGCGCCAAGAGGTGGAAACGGCCATGGAGGCCATGGTGGGCGCCGGCACGCCGGTCAGCGTGCTCATCGACCATGGCATGGAAGAAAAGTTAGCCGACGCGCTGCTGGCGGCAGGTGCGACGACAGTGGAACACCTGGCGGATATGACGCCGGAACAACTGGAGCTGGTCCCAGGAGTGGGCCCGGAGATTGTCGAGCAGATTCAACTCTCCGTCAACACCTTTTACTCGCAGTTTGACGACGCTGGGCAGCTTCCCGATTCCTCTGAAATGCAGGAATCGGACGAAGAGATCGACGGGTCCGAGGAAGCCTTCGCCGTTTCGGAGGCCGAGGATCAGCCGGAAGCTGGAAAGTCAGCCGCCGTCATGCCTGGTCTCCCCGTCGAGGGTGCGGACGTTGATGAATTCGAGGCGGGTGAGGAGATGGATCTGCCGGATGACTTTGATAACATGGAACTAGTGGGGTCTATCACGCGACCGGCGGAGGCCGAGGCCGAAGTCGCCGCGAATGAAGAATCGCCAGAAGTTAAGAACGATGAGTCGCCGGAGCCGCCGATCCAAGGAACGACCCCTCCGGCCGAGGAGATCGGCGATGAGTTGATGACGTCGAAGGAGTAGCCGTAGTCTTGAAGGGAACCGCTAAAATTCGTATTAACGAGCTAGCTCGTGAGCTGGAAGTAAAAGCCGGGGCAGTAATTGATTTGTTGCAGAACTTCGGGGTCGAAGGTCCGAAAACGCATTCCAGTTCGCTCGATGAAGAAGTAGCCGAAAAGGTCAGGGAGCTATTTCGGCGGTCTTCTGGCGGGGAGGACGCGGGGCAAAGTAGCGCCGGGCCAGAGCCTTCCCGTGTGGAAGAACTTGCTAGTCCCGTCGTTCATGCCAGAGTGCAGACGGTGGAGAAGGTCTCGCCCCCCCTGCCGCCACGGAAAAAGGAAATCCCCAACTTGAGAGCGCCGATTCCGGCCGGTCGCGGGGCGATGCCCCTGCGGCCTCCCGTTAACGTTTTGAGGCCGCCACTGCGGCGTCCAGCAGTTTCAACCGCACCCGTCACGCCCCCGGTTACCGCGGTTCGGCCGGCGCCTGGTGAGGCTCCGGGTGCTCCGCCGACTCCGCCCACACCAGTCGCCTCGCCTGCTCTGCCCGTGCCAATCGCTTCACCGGCTCCGCCCTTAACGGCTGTTCCGAGAGCCGTGGAGTTGGAGATTTCGAGCCCAGGGTTGGGGCTGCCGACCCCTACGATTCCGTCCATTAGCTCCAGGCCGCCGGCAGCGGCGCCCGGCCGGCCGGTGAAGCCAATTCCGACCCAAGTCGTCGCCCCAAGACTGGCCCGGGGACCTCGAGTTCCTTTGGCCCCAGTTCCGGCTGCCGCGACGCCGGCTGCTCCCCTGCCCAGGCGCCCTCCGCCGAGGCCCGTCGGCCCCGGTACTCCTTCGCGGCGCCCGCTGGTTCCGCCAGGCGGAACGATGCCAAAAGCTGCTCCAGTCGCGGCCCATGCCCGCCAGGCGCCTCGAAAGCCAATCGTTGTACCGGGGAAGCCGATTTACCAGCGTCCCAAGCCTTCCGGTCCGATGCCCGGCATGCCGGCGCCACGCCCAACTGCCCGGCCGGGTATGCCGCGGCCGATGCATCCCGTCGGTCGACCCGGTTTCGCGCCGGGCGGCCCTCCCGGAGGCAGGCCGGCGTTTAACCAGCATAGGCCTCGCCCGCGCCCACGGACTGCTCGCGACCGTGAAGCTGAACGGGAAGAGAAACTACTACGGCGCCAGAATCGAACTATCGCGCAAGCTACGGTCGCGGTTAACAAAGAGGTAACGGTTAGCGCCGGCACGACAGTTAAAGAGCTGGCCGAAAAGCTGGGTATCAAGGCGAACCTGCTTATTAAAGCGCTGGTCGATCGCGGCCTGTTCGCGACGATCAACCAAACTCTCGACCTGGAGATGATAGACGATCTCTGCACAGAGTTCGGGGCGACGACGACGGAAACAACTTTCGAAGAGGAAGCGATGCAGGAGATGGAGCAAGCCGAAGATGTCGGCGACCTGCTCCCGCGCGCTCCCGTGGTGACCGTGATGGGTCACGTCGATCACGGTAAGACGTCGCTGCTCGATGCAATCCGGCAGGCGAATGTCGCCGAACGCGAGGCGGGCGGGATCACGCAGGCCATCGGCGCCTACCACGTCGAAAAGAACGGCCGGCGAATCGTTTTCGTCGATACGCCCGGGCATGAGGCGTTCACCAGGATGAGGGCCCGTGGTGCGCAGATCACCGATATTGTGATTCTCGTCGTTGCCGCTGATGATGGCGTGATGCCCCAGACTCTCGAAGCCATGGATCACGCCAAGGCGGCTGGCGTTCCGCTGATTGTGGCTGTCAATAAAATTGATAAAGAGGGCGCGAACCCAGATCGAGTTAAGCAGCAGCTCGCCGATCGCGGATTGCTTCCCGAGGACTGGGGTGGGGACACCGTCATGGTTTCCGTCTCGGCCCACACGAAGGAGAACCTTGACCTGCTGCTGGAAATGGTTCTGCTTGTCGCGGATCTGAAAGCGTTGACAGCCAATGCCGAGCGTCCCGGTGTCGGAACGGTTCTCGAATGCAAGCTGGATCGCGGTCAGGGGCCGGTTGCCACCGTCGTGATACAGAATGGTACGATCCGTGTCGGCGATCACTTTTTGGTCGGCTCCGTTTTCGGCCGTGTGCGCGCCTTACTCGATGACCATGGCGCGAAAGTTAGCGAGGCTGGACCCTCTTCCGCGGTGATTGTTTTGGGGCTCGAGGGCATACCTGAACCGGGAGACTCGCTGCAGGTCGTCACCGACACCGACAAAGCCAAGAAAATTGCCGAGTATCGCGAAGACAAAATCCGCGAGCAAGCGATGGCCAAGACGGCCCGGCTCTCGCTCGATCAACTCCAGGAGCAGCTTCGACAGGGTGCGGTCAAAGAGCTCCCGGTCGTGCTCAAGGCGGACGTGCAAGGGTCGGTCGAGGTGCTCACCGACAGTCTGGCGAAGCTCTCCACCGAGCAGGTCAAAATTCGCATGATCCACGCTGGCGTCGGGGCTATTTCGGAATCAGACGTCCTACTGGCTACAGCCGCGAACGCGGTGATCATTGGCTTTAGCGTGCGGCCTGAAAGATCGGCCGCTACGCTGGCCGACCGCGAGAAGATCGATGTCCGGCTGCACACGGTGATTTACGAATTGATCGACGAGTTGAAGAAAGCCATGGCCGGCCTGCTCGACCCGATTATCAAGGAAACTTTCCACGGACGCGCCGACGTGCGGGAAGTCTTCCACATCACGAAGGTCGGCGCAATCGCAGGTTGCATCATGCAGGACGGCCGGGGTACTCGAAAGAGCCAGGTCAGACTGCTGCGAGACAATGTTGTCGTTTACACCGGAAAGGTCTCCTCGCTACGGCGCTTCAAAGATGAGGCCGCCGAGGTCCGCTCCGGTCAGGAATGCGGCATTGGCCTTGAAAACTTTGGTGACATCAAGCAAGGCGACGTCATCGAGCTGTTCGAGACCGAGAAAGTGGCCCAAGAAGTTCTCGTATAAACGAAGTCATGGTGACCGGAGCCATTACCGTGGGGCTCCTCACCCTTGAACTCCGCATCGCCCATTCGCAGTCCCTCAAAGACAAGCGCCAGGTACTGCGCAGTCTGAAGGACCGGCTTCGACGCCGCTTCAATATATCCGTTGCCGAAGTTGGTTTTCAAGACACTTGGCAGCGTTCCCTTGTTGGCGTCGCCACCGTCTCCGGCGACCGAACCCAGGCCGAAGGGACCCTTGATCGTGCCGAAGAGGAGGCCGCGCTGCTCCTCGGGGATGATCTTGTGGGCACGGAACGCGACTATTTCTAATGCCTGCAAAAGGTACACGAGGCGAGAGAATCGCTGACCAGATCCAGAGGGACCTGAGCGATATACTAGCTACCGAGGTGACAGACCCCCGCCTGGAAGCGGTGACGATTACCCGAGTGCTTCTCTCAGGCGACCGCAAGAACGCCAAAGTACTCTTTTTGACTAGTGGCGAAGGGGCGTCAGAACGGAAGCTGTCGGCTGCGTTGCGGCACGCAGCCGACTTCTTGCGAGTGGAGCTGGCTCAGAGGCTCCAAACTCGCGTGACTCCACACTTGGTTTTTTACCCTGACCGTGGTCAGAAAAGTTTTGAACGCATCGAGACGCTCTTCGCTCGTCTGAAAAAGCGAGCCAAGACCGTGCCTCTGCCAGTAATCCTGGCTCTGGGTTTATGCTTCCCCGCAGAGCTGGCCTTGAGTGCCAAGAAGCTCCCGCTCGAGCGCTACGAAGCCAGTCTGTCGTCCATGGGTACGGTGTTTACCGTTGTGGCCTATGGCGAGAAGAAGGGGTTTTTAGCTTCAGTGGTGCAACTAGCGTTCGACGAATCCGAGCGCATCGATCAACTACTCAGCAACTATAAGCCCGAGAGCGAACTCAGCCGAATCAATGGTAACGGGGCCGGGCCACCACTGGTCATTTCCAAAGAAATGGCTGGGCTGTTGAAGAAAAGCCTCGACTACAGTCGGCGAAGCGACGGAGGGTTTGACATAACAGTGGGCCCCCTGATGAGAGTATGGGGCTTTTATCGAGGTTCGGGTAAACTGCCCAGCTCCGGTGCTGTGGAACGATCGCGAAAGCTCGTGGGCTATCAGAACATCGAACTCGATTTGGACGGGCCGAGCGTCCGGTTCACCCGCTCAGGCGTCGAACTCGACCCCGGCGGAATTGGGAAAGGATACGCTGTGGACCGCATGGCCGCTACCCTGCGGCGTGCCGGGCTCGCAAGTTTCCTGATCAGCGCCGGCACCAGCAGTATCTACGCTGCGGGTCATCCACCGCAAGAACCTCGAGGCTGGCGAGTAAGCATTCGCGACCCCAAGGACTCCGGCGCAACGGTCGAAGTTGTGCACCTGAAGAACCAGTCGCTCTCGACTTCAGGGGCGTACGAGAAGTTCTTCGAACTCGAAGGGAAGACCTATAGCCACATTATGGATCCTCGGACTGGGTGGCCCGCGGCCGAGGTGGTTTCAGTGTCCGTGGTCGCCGACAAAACGCTGGATAGCGAGGCCTGGACGACAGCCCTATTCGTCAACGGGCCGGAATGGGCCGCTGCTCAAGGACCTGCGGGCGTGCGGATACACTTCTGTCTGGCAGCTGGAGGCTGCGCATGGGTGCTGCCGGGGGCTGATTAATTTGCCTGGGGCCGGCCTAGTCCGGCCGGAAAAGTGGAACCCGGAAACCGGTGAACACTGATATCTCTGAAACGCTAATACCTCGACCAGCTACTGGACGGACTCCAAGACTCATCCATATCCCAGGCACACGCAGTCCCCTAGTGCGCCAACGCTAGGCGAGGAAACGAACCAGACGCGGGTCCATTTATCTCACCTGCCGACTTGCCGCGGTTCAGAACTGTTGTTGCCGCCTACTGCAGCGCGGCGTTGTTGACCAAACTCGTCATCTTGCTGAAGATAATGCTGATGCTGTTGGCGACCGGCGGCAGAAATGCTCCTGCGGCAACAGCAATAAACCCTGCAAGCAGTGCATACTCTACCATGTCCTGTGCTTTTTTATCCCGGATGAGGCCGAGAAATAGTCCGCCTAGTCTTCCCATCGAATCCTCCGATCGTTATGTTGTCTGGTGACACTTGATCCCGGTCAGCACTCCTCACCGCCAGGAAAGGCAAGAGGCTAATCGGAGGCTGGCTTGGGCCATGCCCCCGACCTAACCCGTTTTCCTCATTTTTGTCTACTGCAGCGCGGCGTTGTTGATTAAACTCGTCATCTTGCTGAAGATTACGCTGATGCCGTTGGCGATACCAGGCAGCAGAGCGCCGGCTGCGACCGCAATAAAGCCGGCAAGCAAAGCGTACTCTACCATGTCCTGACCACGTTCATCGCTTTGAAGTCTCAAAACAAACGCATATAGCTTATTCATCATTTCCCCTCTCCTTGTCTTCTTCAATGTCAGTGAATCTAAGGGATACTGTTTATTCCCTTCTCCTCAATAATGCAATAAACATAAGGTATTGCCAATGGGCCGGGCGTACTGTTTTTGCTTAGGCTCTCCGGTACTAAAGTTCTGCTACCTCGGTATGGCGAAGGCTTGAGCTGAAGCAGTTCCGCGTCGGCATGAGTGGGGCCTGCAAGAGGAGTTTCTTCCGCCAGTAGTCGATGGACGGGGCCAAGAATATCTTGTATCACTATATTTAACAATGGTTTGTGAGTACTCCCTCAGAGGATACCGGAAATCTCTGTTCTCGGTGTTTGGGTTTTCCTTAGCGTAAGATTTGTCCTAGCAGGTCTACTCTGTTCTGACGATCAGGTAGTACTCTACGTCACCTGAGTCACGACATAGGAATCACAAAAATGGCCGAGGGAGGGGGATTTCGTCGCACCGACTCGTAAGATTCGTTGTGATTCACGTTACGGCTAATCTGTTCGGTAATGACGTGGCTCGGTTCACGGTTCGGTTTGTGGGATGGTGCGTTTCTGGCCGCGCTGGGGAAAATCTCTTTCGTTGACCTTAAACGGATGATCTGGTGTTGGATACGCCCTCTTCCGTTCATGAGGAGTCGGGTGAGTTGCGCGCCGGCCCGCCGCAGCGACCCTGCGACCACGTTTTTCTATTCAGACTGACCGCGACCTTGATGGGCAGGGCCAGATGGATTACCGGATTGCCGGAAGGTGAACGCAACCCGGAGGGATGGGGCCTGATCCGGGCCAGGTCTTAGCAACCAAGAGGCCGTCTAGTCGGGCTGTCAGAAAACGAGAGAGCAAAATTGTCCTGCCTTTGGCGGGTTGCGTCCGTTAGCATTGGTCCGGGAAGGTGCTATGGCATGAACCAGCGGCGCGGGCATCGATCTTTCTTGTTGAAGGAACGGGTTTCGCTCGGGCAGGGACTTGTCGAGCAGGGAGTTCGCGGCCGGAAAGACCGCGCTGATGAGAACAACTGGACTAGGAACGGGCGGGTGGCAAAATGGGCTTTAGACTGCGGGGGGGGCATAAATAGAAGAGGCCACCCAGTTAGGTGGCCTCTTGGCTACAATGCTAAGCTGTTTTAAATCAGCTTCTTACTGAAGGGCCGCGTTCCCAACCAAGCTGGCCATCTTGCTGAAGATGGTGCTGATGTTGTCGGAAATACCCGGCAGGATCGCGCCTGCGGCGACGGCGATGAAGCCAGCCAGCAAAGCGTATTCCACCATATCCTGGCCGCGCTCGTCTTTTACAAACCTAACCATCAAACTGTACAGTTTATTCATACCCTATCTCCTTTTTTCTGTTGACTTTTAGAATGATTGTGCTGTGCCACAACCAATACGTCAATCATGAGCCAGGACCCCGAAATCTGTCAATGGTTCGGCAGTACTCTTTTCCTGCAGGGTGAAACCACTAAGGTCCACTGGGATATACGCTAGTTCCCGGTACGGATGGGGATGGCTGCAGCGAATTTTCGCCCCTGGGTCCCGATTTGCCCCCCGTTTGGGCTGCGCTACGCGGATTGGGGGCGGATCATCCTAATCTGCCGTCACTCCAGCAGATCGAGTATCCAACAGGCTTTGCGCGCCGCAAAGGGAAGCGAAGACGGGGAGGCGGACCGAACCCTGAGGCACGGCGAGTCGGCGGCGCAACGAGGTATTGGCGGACCGGCCGCACGCCTCGACCGCGAGCAACAAGAATGCTGTTTCGCCTGAGGGACGCCAGGCTCAGCCACGATCGTTACAGGCTCACGGCGGCTGTCGCTATGGCAAGCTCCAGCCCTATTGCTTCATCAATACGACGGGCGCCTGCTCGGCCGCGATCATTTGGTCGAAGAAATCCTTCACCAACGCGTAGTCCTCGGGCGGAACGGTGGCGTTGCTTCTCTCCGAGATTGGGCGGCTGCGCGGAGATACGACGCCGGGCATGCTAGATTCGCGACCGTCGCGTATACTCGAAACTCGCGGATTCCTCGCCTCGAGCCGGCGGGAATGCGGCGACTCAGGCGACACGTGTCATCATCGGCGGTCATCGAAGTTTCGAATCTCAGAAAGGCCTACGGCTCCACTGTGGCCGTCGATGACGTATCTTTTGAAGTAGTCGAGGGGGAGATCTTCGGCCTGATCGGGCCTAATGGAGCCGGTAAGACCACGACCATGGAGTGCGTGGAAGGCATCCGCAAACCGGATCGCGGCTCCATCTCGGTGTTGGGAGTCGATCCGCGCAGGGACGCCCGCGCGCTGCAAAATCGCGTCGGCGTCCAGCTTCAGGAAGCCCAACTTCAGAAGCGGATCAAGGTCTGGGAGGCGGTCGATCTATGGTCCTCTCTTTATCCGCGAAATATCGATACGGACGCGCTGGTTGAGCGACTAGGGCTCTCTGACAAACGCAACTCCTGGTTCATGACCTTGTCTGGCGGTCAAAAGCAACGCCTCTTCATCGCCTTGGCTTTAATCCACGACCCGGAAGTCGTCTTTCTGGACGAGCTCACCACGGGTCTCGACCCTCAGGCGCGGCACGCAATCTGGGGTTTGGTGACCGACATCCAGGATCGCGGCAAAACCGTTTTCCTGACCACCCACTTGATGGAGGAGGCCGAGCGGCTGTGCGATCGAGTCGCCATCATCGAACATGGACGAATGATCGAGATGGGAAGTCCGGCCGCTTTGGTGAAGAAACATTGTCCGCAGCGGGCAGTGGTGTTTTCGTGTGATCGTGAGGGTGTCGGCGAACTGCTCGAGCGCGTTGCGGGGGTCGAGTCCGTCAGCAGGGAGGGCGCCACTCATCGGGTCAGCGGTGCTGGGGAGGACTTTGTGACCGAAATCATTCGTTTCGTTTCGGTGGAGGCGCTTCGTGTCAGCGATTTTCAGACGGTGATGCCGACGCTGGAGGATGTTTTCCTGAAGCTGACGGGACACGGAATTAGAGATTAGCCCGCTTTTCTCACCGCGTGGCGAGGCGAAGTGCGTGAGAGGCGCGTCAGTACGAGGCGCGCGCCGCTTGACGACCCCCACTTGATGAACGACGCGTACTTGACAGTACGGCGAGCACGGCGAGCAAGCGCAACGACGTAATGTCGCGTCTATTGCGTGCTTCGGTCGTCAGGCGGTGAGAAAGGCGGGTTAGATCGAGATGCTAAAGGGATTCTGGAAGCTGACCTGGGTCGAGACTAAAATCTTCGTGCGAGAGCCGATGGGTTTGTTCGGGAGCGTTGGTGTCCCGGTCATCCTTTTCCTGCTTTTGGGCCGCGTATTTACGGCCAGGGCGGGCGGCTCGATCTCAGCGGCTACGCTCGAACGGCCAGCCATCTTCGCCGCGGTTTTTATCGCCATCGGCGCCGTTACATCGCTTACGGCCATCATTTCTATCTATCGAGAGGGCGGGATTCTCAAGCGCCTGCGTGCCACGCCCTTGAGTCCGGTGACGATCCTTGGAGCCCATGTCATGGTGAAGGTGATGTTGACCATCGTTTCGCTGACGCTGCTGTTATTGGCCGGCAAGCGGTCCTATCCGGGAGCCTTCGACGTGAATCTGTTGAGCTTCTTGTTGGCGATGTTGCTCAGCACGGTCAGTATTGTCTCGATCGGGTTCGTGATCGCCAGCATTGTCCCGACGGCGCGTTTCTCTCAGCCGATCGCCAGCGCGATCCTCTTCCCTATGCTGGCGATCTCAGGCCTTGTTCTTTCCGATCGATGCGCTGCCATCGGCTTGGCAGATGTTTGCCGGCACCCTGCCGCTGACTCATGCTGTGTCGCTTTTGCGGGGCATGTGGGCCGGGGCGGCCTGGTCGCAGCACTATGCTGACGTTGGCGCGCGGGTTGTGAATTTTGCGATTTGTAGTGCGCTGTCGGCGAAGGTCTTCCGCTGGGAATAGCTCGAAAGACGAAGGAGCCAGTTGTCAATTCCCAAAACAGCACGGCTGGACGCTGATGTTGGCATGCTGATGTTGGCATGCTGAGAAGCCGCATGCTGAGAGCGGGATGCTGGGAGCGGCATGCTGAGAGTGGCAATTAGTACAGCACCCGGCCCTCAATGAAGCCCATTCAGCGTATACTTTCGTGGGTTGGTGTCGAAATCCGAGGAACGCCACTCCAGCGGCGGCGAACAGAGACAAGAGGTGTAGCGTTGGCAGCACGAATAGTTTTGATTGGATTGCTGGCCTTGATGCTGGCGGCCGCGGATACGCTGACTTTGCGCGATGGCACCGTGCTGGAGGGAAAGTTCTTTGGTGGCAGCTCTCAAGAAGTGCGTTTTGTCGTCGGTAAGGACCTGCGGTTCTTCAGCCTGAATGAGGTTGCCCAGATTACGGTCGGTGCGCCCTTGGCGAGCCTGGGGCAACCTGAATCAAAGTGTCCTGAAACTTCTGTACCCGCATGCCCTTCCACGTCCCAACAAGCAGCCCCACCTGAGCTGGTCCAACCGCAAGCCGAGCCGGCCCGTGCGAGAGCTGAGCCGGTCCGTCCGCGAGCTGAATCAGCCCGTCCGCAAACCGAGCCGGTCCGTCCACAAACCGAGCCTTCGGTAGCGGACAGTGGGGAAATTCCGCAAGGTACCTCGCTGGTGGTGAGGATGATCGATGAAGTCGACTCGACCCGGGACCCGGCTGGGCAGTCTTACCGCGCCCGGCTGGACAACTCAGTCGTCGTACACGGGCAAACAATGCTAGCGAAAGGACTAGAAGTCCTGGCGCGGGTTACGCGGAGAGGCCAGGGCGATTCTCGCGGACCTTCCGGCTATGGACTGGAGTTGGTCTTGATTACGATCGATGGCCAGCAAGTCGAAATCAAAACATCGCAGGCCGAATTGCCCAATTTTGGAAACCGGAAGCGGGCCAAACTGGGGAGCTTGACCAAAGCCGCCGCGAGGCTTGGGCGTGTTTTAGGTGGAGTGAACGGCGGACAGACCGGTGGCACAGCCGAAGAAGTGGGTGATGCGGCAGAGGACGTCGCGGCCGGTGGGAGCGATGTGCGGGTGGCAGCAGATGCCCGATTGGTTTTCACGTTAATTGGCACCCTGAAGATTAGTTCCGCGACGTAGGCTGAGCAGAGGCTCAGGAGCAAGTTGCAAGTGTTGTCCCCGCCGCAGCCCCACACGGTCTACAACCCATGACTTGCATGAACTTCGCTCTTCAGATTCGCTAAACTACCTCCTATGGCAATCGCAGAATCATTCCTCCCCGAGTTCGATCACGAAATGGCCAACACACGCAAGATGTTGGCGCTCGTTCCCGACGACAAGCTGGACTACACGCCGCACGAAAAGTCGATGAAAATGGGCCGCCTGAGCGGCCACATCGCCGAGATGGCCGGCTGGGGTGTGGATGTCGTCAACACCTCAGAGCTGGATGTCGCGCCGGTGAACGGCCCTCCCCATCAGCCGTTCATCGCCGGATCGCGAGACGAACTGCTCGCCGCTTTTGACAAGAATGTCTCGACGGCGAAGGAAGCAGTCGCGGGCGCAAGCGACGAGGCTCTGATCACACCGTGGTCGCTGCTCGCCGGCGGCAACAACTTCTTCACCATGCCGCGCATCGCCGTGCTCAAAAGCATGGTCCTGAACCACATCATTCATCACCGCGCGCAGTTGGGTGTTTACTTGCGCCTGAACGATGTGCCGATTCCTGGTATGTACGGGCCCTCGGCTGACGAGAACCAAGGGTTCTAGATTATTGTGGTTCGGGTGACTGGAGCGGATGCCTGCGATCGAATCCGGCGAGACGGTATTGGATGCTTGTCTGGAAGCAGGCTTCTCCAGCCCCTCGGCGTTTAGCCGGTTGTTCCGGTCGCGATACGGCAAGACACCTTCGGCGATGCGGCGGAGATTCACAAGATCGAGCATGAAATCTTGCGCGGATTCCGGCATACTGACGTCATGATCCAGCTCGTGCTCGCATTTCTGGTCGTAGGCATTGCGCTTGCACAAACGCCTCCGCCCCAACTTCGCGTTTCCATGATCAGCCTCGGCGTGATGGACATGGCGCGCTCCGTCAAGTTCTACAGCGAAACACTCGGTTTGCAGCTAGTCGGAAAGCCGGGAGAGGTGACACTCCTGGCCGCTGGTGACGTAATGATCGCGCTGAATCATCCGCTCGGCCGCTTTGCCGGGGATGCGATTGTGGGCGCTGTCGAGGTCATCTTCAAAGTGGAGAGCGTTACCGCCTCTCACGCGGACTTGGTGAAGCTTGGCTGCAGCTTCGTAAATGCTCCGCGCGAAGTCATGCCAGGGACTTGGGCCGCCACCTTTACCGACCCCGACGGACATCGCCTAACGGTCCTAGGCCCCCAGTAGAGGACGATTCTTCGGAAGCAGAGTACGTCAGCCGGGAGACGGGCTCAGTCAACCGGACTTCTCGGAATCGCTACCAGACGTCCCCTGAGCGCCAGTCGCAAATGATGTCGCCTTGAAGGTCGAGCTGCGGAGAGCGCGGCGCGCGAAGAATCATGACATCGTCGTCATCGTCCGGCGTCCGCACAGGACCGCCTGTTCCGGCGACGAAGGTTGGGCCGCGCCAGCGCTCCCAGCCGAGTGACTCGTAGAAGGAGTGAACGCCGGTCGATAGCGCGCCCAAACAGTAGCGCTCACGAATCAGTTCGCCGATACGACGCATGACGCTTGTGCCGTGACCGCGGCGGCGGTCGGGTGCCGAAGTGGCAACGGCCTCCACGTATCCAACCTGGAGCGTCTTGCCCGAACACACCAGAGTGCGCTCAACAAGCGATGCATGACTGATCACGCGTCCTGACTCGGTGACCCACACATGCATTCCTCCAAGCGTGTGATCCCAGTCATCGTCGGTGAACGCAGCTTCAAACGAGGTATCGAACGCGCCATCCAGAAAAATCCGCAGATCGGAAAGGACCCCAGACGGCACAGCATCGGTGGAGGCCGCGTGAAGCGTCGCCATGACGAGTAGTTTAATACTGCTCGCCGTCTTGCTGCCGCTGAGATTCGATCAATGCCATTCGAGGCAACAGAGAGCGCAGCTCGCCCTGCCGACATGCGGAGTCGAGGAAGCGCGCCGTGCAGGGTTCGGCGACCCGGACATGTCGGAAGCCAAGACTTCGCCACCTGCGCTTGACCAGCCAACATATTTCCTTGGGGAGGATGCGACCCGACGCCTGGATCAACACCTGGCCGTTACTCGGGATCTAGCGAGACTGGCGCTCCACCGCCGAGTCGGAGGAATCAGGTCCTAAGTGGCTTTGTTAGAGTGTGTTAAGAATCATGGGTCCCCGATTGTGAGTGCGAACGGGATTTACGTCAACAACCCACTCCGGCGCCCTATGTGACTCGTTTCGAAAGACTTAGTCCTGCTGCGATCGCGGAACTCTTCGTACCAATTTTGGAGTGATGCGGACGAAGAAGCCTCCCCGCACCTCAGTCTCGATGGACTCGGCCATCAAGCACCGTTGCCCGTCTGCCGTGACATCGTAATCGTGCGCAGTTGAGAAAAGCGCCGGGGTCGCATCGGTCTCAGGGTCCGCTCGCTGCCGGTGCCGCGCTCCCCTCAGGGCAAACCAGGTTGCCGCCGATGAGGTTGCAGCCAATCGGTTGCGATTGCTGACCGACCGTCACAACGCCGTCGACGACGTTGTCGGCATACCCGGAGGAATCCTGCACGTTCAACTCGTTCTCAATCCAGTTCCCTAGGACGGCGCTGTTACTGACAAAGATCGAATCGCTCGCGTTGCCTCGCACGACTCCCCCCGCCGCAAGAACGATCCCACCGGCGGGGTTGAATCGTGCGATGCTGTGCTCAACAACGGCCCCCGCATCAAGAATGAATATGCCAACCTCCCCGTTCAATTCCGCAAGGCAACCCCTGACGACCCCAGACTGCAGCAAAAAGATCCCGCAGTCTCCATTCTCCAGCGCTCGGACGCCTTCCACACGACCGAAAGTAATGACGACTCCTCCAGAACCCATTCCACGGACAGATCCGTTGCGTACGACCGTGGGAAACGCTAATGGAGCCAGGACGCCGACGCCAGTTCCCTCCGGCGAACAGGTGACGCTCCCGTTTTCTGCTGTGCATTGAACCGGGCCGATGATTGCGAACCCATTCAGATCGAGCGTCACATCGCGGGCTTGCACCTCGATGGCACTCGTGTTTTCGTCGGGAACCGTCAGGTTGCCGCTGAGATTGTAGCTGCCCGGCTCACTGATCACATACGGGAAGCCGCCGTTCGCCTCGACGATCGCCTGGTTGATCTCGATGACGCCGTCGGCTGCCTGGAGCGTTAAGGTCAGTGCGGCCGTCAGGGCCCAAGCTGCTATCTGGTGACGAAAAGGCTGTCTCATGGTCTGTTCCCTCTTTTCCCCTACCTGGTATTAAACGGCAGCTGACTCGGGCAGATTTGGCCGCCGTCAATGAGGTTGCAACCGATCGCCTGCCCGCCCGTCACAGTGCCGTTGATGACGTTGTCCCCATACCCGGAAACACCAGCAAGCTCCGGGGTCAGGTTCAGAGCGGCCCCGGAATTGTTGCTGACACGATTCCCCAAGATAAGCGCACTGCCCTCAGATCGGATGCCATCTCCGCCGTTCCCTGCGCTCACGTTGTTCCGCACGACTCCATTCCGCACCTCTATCCCATCGCCGCTATTCAGTACGGCGGTGTTGGTCGTGGCAACACCTCTTCCTATCCCGATTCCCGTTTCGCCATTCTCGCGTGCCAGGCAATCCGTGACTGCGCCTGCTTCGACGCGGATCCCAAAGCCCCTATTCTCCAGAGCTTGGATGCCTTCCACAAAACCGGAATCGAGGTTGACTCCGTGAAGACCCATTCCACGGATCGTTCCGTTGCGCACCACGGTATTGCTAGCGTTGTCAGAGTTTTCGCCGCTGACAAAAAAGGCAATCACACCCTCGCCCCGCTTCCAAGAAGACAGATGTCGTCAACGTCAAATAATCCACCGCATCCGATCGCGAAGCCGTTGAGATCGAGCGTCACATCGTCGGCTCTTACCTCGATGGCACTCGTGTTGCCGCCGGGAACCGACAGGTGGCCGGTGAGAATGTAGCTGCCCGGCTCGCTGATCACATACGGGAAGCCGCCGTCAGCCTCGACGGCCGCCTGGTTGATCTCGATGACACCGTCGGCCGCCCGGATGGCTGGGCAGACGAGGACGACTTGTAAGATTGCCACCGCTAATCCGATTCTTCGTTGCACGAAAGAAGTCTCCTTCGTCCCTCAGTCATTGCGTTGGGCTGGGTGCGGGCGGGCAGACGGCGCCGTCACCGAGGATCAGGTTGCAGCCGGTCGGTTGGCCGCCCGTGATCGTCCCGCCAATGGTATTGCCCGCGTAACCGCCGCCAATGCTGAGAGCGCGCTCCTGCCGAGTAATCACATTGTCAACTACGGCACAACGGGAGCAAGATATTCCCACGCCGTCATCGGACAGCCGTGAATTGCCGGCAACCAGGTTGCCCTTGATAACGGTTCCACCGCCGTTGACGGCCCTGATCCCGTGCCCGCCGTTCGACTCGATCTTGTTGTATGCGACAACTCCACCAAACAAGCGGATTCCATTTCCCCGATTGCGCTGGATGTTACAATGCGTGATCTGGCCGTTCGCAAGGATTCCTCTTCCGCCGTTCGACAGCGCCGCAACGCGCTCGATGAGTCCGGCGCCGACGATGAAAACGTCGTCGCCGCCCATCCCTCGGATGGTCCCGTTACGAACTGTCACTGCCTCCATTCTGGCTGCCGTGTTCAGGAAGTTGACCGAACGTAACTCTCCCTGCTGAAGAACCCCCACGCCGTCGCCCGAACCACTGCAGACTAGTTCGACCGATTGATTCACGGTGCAGACCACTGGGCCGATGATCGCGAAGCCGTTGAGGTCGATTGTCGCGCTGCCAACGCCCTCCTCAATCTCGATCGCGCTCGTGTTCTCATCTGGCACGATCAGGTTGCCGGTGAGCTGGTAGCTGCCCGGCTCGCTGATCACATACGGGAAGCCGCCGTCAGCCTCGACAGCCGCCTGGTTGATCTCGATGACGCCGTCGGCTGCCCACAGGGCGGGCAGAGTCAGAACGAAGGCGGCGAGGACAAGTCTCATTTTCATTGCAGAACTCCGTTGGAAAGAATCTGTTGGATTAGGAACGTCACGAAGTGGTCGAACCAGATGTCCGAATCGGCCGGCGTGACACAGCCGTCTTCGTCAAAGTCCGCCGCCGACGCAAAACCCTCGTCTCCGGCGCAAAAACCCATCGATTGGGTCAGGATCTGGAAATCAGCCTGGTCCACGTCGCCGTCCCTGTCGAGATCGCCGAGCACTTCTTGGGGCGGTGGCGGCGGCGGTGGCGGCGGCTCATCCTGCTCGACAACCACATATAAAGCGTCAAGATCGCCCGGCTTCCAACCCTCGAAACGCTCGGAGCCGTCGTAAGCCAGTCGCCACGTTTGTCCGTCATACTCGAGCACGTCTTCGTCGTCGAAACTGACGTTGCCGACCCTGCCGCTGCCGTCGAAGGACATGTAAAACCTGAATTATGCACAGATTCGGCGTAGCCATCGTCGATGGAGTTGTGGCGATAGCGGCACTCGTGTCAACTCAGTGATTTCTTAAGTCGTCTTTTCTGCTGTTTCCCTCCCCGTTTGAGCCGCCTCCTGATCCCGGCAGGGCAAAAGCGGGCTGGCAAGCGGCGTGTTCCCAGTACGTTGCGGCGAGTGCATGAAATTTTATGCATGGAGTGCCCCTCAGCTCAGCGCACCCTCCACCACCGGCGCCAAGCTCGATCCCGGCGGCCCCATCACCCGCAGCCGTCGCATCAGCCGTTCAAACAGGCCCTTTTCCTGATAATGATCGCTGTAGCTGACACCCGTTCTGCCGGCGTGCCGCCAGATCTTGGCCGCCACGAACAGAAAACGCAGCCGCGCCGTCGCCAGGGTGGTGTGCCGCAGCGTCTCCACGCTGGCCTGGGCTTCGCGGTTGAACAGCAGCAGCCAGCAGTTGAGATTGTAGGCCAGCATGGCCAACTGAAAGTGATTGCGGTTCATGTCAAAGCGGCGCGAGGGATGGGCCGCCAGCCCGGCGTCGTTGTTGGCCTCCTTGATCAGGTTCTCGGCTCCGGCGCGCTGATTGTAAAACCACACCACCGCCGCGATCGGCTCGGCCAGATTGGTGACAAACACGCGGTAGGTGTAAGCGCTGGTGGCGAACAACTGGTATTGCTCGGCCGCGCCGGCCTTGGGCTCGTTTTCGTAACGCAGCGCCAGGAAACGGCAGGCCCGCGCCCAGCCTTGCGGTTGGTAGAGGAATTCGCATTCCGCGTCCGCGTCGGAGCGGGGGGAGGGTTTCCATTCTGCTTGCTGCAAGCGCTCGACCAGGCGCCGCGTTTTGCGCGCCACGATGACGAACTGACAAGCCGCCTTTTCATAGGCCTCCACCGCCTCCCAGCAATAAAAGCCGGAATCGGCCCGCGCCAGGATTTTCTTCACGCCGCCCGGCAAAGTCCGGAAAGCGCTCTCGAGGTGGGCGGCGATCTGTCGGCCCGTGGGCCGGTCGCCGTTGCGCAACCCGCCCATCAGGTATTCGCGCGTCTCGGCCAGGAAGGTCAGTATCGGCTGGTAGCTGCGCTTGCCCTTGTTCTTGGGGTTGTAGCTCTTGCGCCCGCCCATCTGGCGGCCGTAGAGGGTATGCACGGTGGTGTCGGTGTCCAGCGTCACCGTCTCCAACTTCACGTGGGCCGCGGCCCAGACTCGTTCCCGCAGCTGGCGCTGAATGGAAAGGATCTGCTTCGCCACGTTGAGGTGCAGCGAGGCCAGAAAGCGCCACAGCGTGGACTGCGGCGGCAGACGCGTCACTTGCAAGATGCCGGTCAGGATGGGGTCGCGAGCGATGAAGCGGAGTTGGTTGAGCCACGCAAAGCCGACATAGAGGCCGAGCACGAGGGCCAGCACGAACTGGTAGGGGCTCATGGCTCGGGTGATCCGTTTGGTCGTGAGGGTTTCTTCCAGCAGCGCTTGGAAGCCGAGTTTTTCGAGCAGGGTGGCGACGGGCAGCAAGCCGCCGTAGGGAGTCAGATTCTTGCCACGGAAGTGATAGGGCGTGGCAGCCCCGATTTTATTGGGCCGCGGGGCCCTCGCGCCGGGGCCTTGTTTGACGGGCCTTCGGGAGCTATGCTGTTTTCGTTTGGTAACCATTTGGGTGACCTCCTTGGGGTTGACTGGCGAAGCTGAAATCTTTGCCAGCCTACCTTTTTACCCCATGTTTTCGGGGGTCCCCAAATGGTTCCTGGCGGCTCAGCCCTCACCAGGTGCACCGGCAGTGCATAATTCAGGTAAAACAAAGCAGGCTGGACAGTCTCGAGGTGCAGCGCGTCCAGGTCGAGGGATTCGTCGATTCCCGCATCCGACGTATCGAGGGCCATTCTGAACCCGTCCGGCCCAAAGATGATGATGTCTTCATCGGCGAACACACGGCCGTCGAGCTTCACCGTGATGTCGAAAGACAGCAGCAGGAAATCGGGCTCTCCCGGCACGGCGCTGACGGCATCGGCGTTTGCTCCTTCGGGAACGCCCAGCGCTTGGCTGTTCAACACGGTCACAACGCCGTCGCTGCTTGCCGAGAGTATGTCTCCCGGGCGAGCGAACTGTCCGTTCGCAACAGTCGAGACATTGAGCGAGAACAAAGCGCTGCCGTCGTCAAAACGGTAGAAGGCGTCCACGTCGTTGACGCTGCCCGCTATCAAGCGCCGCTGGACGTTGCCTCCCCGCTCGCGGACGACTTCGTGGTCCACTACGGTCCTCGACCCCAGTAGCACCGTGATGTCCGGCGAATACGTGATCGACTCCAGATCGGCCGCGGCCGCGGAAGTCAAGCGGCCCAGCAACAAGGCGGCAACGGAAAACTGCCTGAAACGAATATTCGTCATCTGAATAAGCCTGCTTCCGAAATGAACTTTTGCACTTTTTCCAAGACTTCCGGCGACGGCCTCGTAAGGCCGGCCGGTATAGAGTCGGAACGGCTGATGAAGCCCTCCACCTGTTCCAATAGCTGCGGCGACGGTCCCTGCAGGACCGGGGAGGGACCGTCGAAACGCTTGATGAAGAAGGCGCAGGGCACGCGCCACGACGCGTCTCCGGAAAGTTCCGCCGTGTAGAAGGAGCTGCTGTGCCCGGCTTCGTCCCGCAGGCTGACGTCCGCCCGCCGAACGGAACCGATCTCTTCGCCACTGTTCGAATTCAACTGCGCCGTGTAGGTTCCGGAGGTTTGTCCGGGCACGCCGCCATCCTCCAGCCGGGTCAGACAGAAACCAGCTTCGGCGGTCAAGAGGAGATGAAGGCGGAGTGGACCCAGATCGGCGTCACGATCCTGGAAATCGATCGACCAGCCGATGCGCACTCCGCCGTCGGACCGCTGTGCTCCGCTAACCTGAGCCCGCGTCAGCACCGGGGCATCGGGATTCGGCGCGAACGCCACCTTCACGACGTTCGATTCGCGGGCAGAGTCCATCCCGGGCCCGGTTGCGTCCAACCGTACGTCCCTTATACCGCCTCCGAAATCCTCCAGACGGCGCGGCAAGACATTCGAGATGACTTGGTCGATCCCCGGAAGTCCACCCAGCTCCCCGGTGAATAAAGTTGGCAGCGCGTTGCTCTCCAGCAGGGCGCTGCCGATCCGCATCTCGGCTACCTCGCTCCCCCGGTAGCCGGTCCCCAGAAGCACCAGCAGCAACTGGTCGCCGCTCGGCCCCAGCGAGAACACCGTGGGAACGATCTCACCGTTCACGAATTCGAACAACCGCTCAGTCGACTGCGTGCCGTCCTCCGCAATGCGAAACATCGCGCCAATCCCAAGATTCCCCCCCACGGCGTAAAACTCAGGCGCCACACCTTCGAGCGTGACCGGGCCGGAGGCAGCTTCCTGCCCGTCTCGCAGGACAGTTATGACGGCGGATCCAAGAGCGGTGTCGTCCGGTATCACGAAGTTGATCTGTGTGGGCGAAACGAAGTACAGGCCGCAGAGGAGTTGAACCCCGGCGCTGTCGGTTATCCGGACGGACGTCCCGACGAGCTCGGTCGCCAGGGGTATCGGGATCTCGTCGGGCTGTGAGACGGCTAGATTCTGTCCGAACGCGGTCACGATGCTGCTTGGCGACAGCGGGCCGAACCGAAAGGCCCCGCTGGAAACGACAGCCAGGTCTTATGCCGCTGCAATACCCGGTAAGCAGGCAAGCAGCCAACCGAGAGATCCGCGGACGCAATGCACGGTGCTTGATTCTAGCACCGCTTTGCCAGAGCCCGCGACTCGGTTTCGCCGCGAGAAGCGCCCGGCGGTCTTGCCTACGGCGTCGCCCTCCAGTGACCAGTTTTGAACAACCCGGATTCCGAGGCCCTGTCGCCCAAATTCCTACGGCTGTCACATAACCTGTCGGGAACAAGCCCTTCCGTCCAACAAACCGATTTTCTCAATTCCAAATCCCAGAACCGACTCGGTTTTCGTCTCCCTCGACCGTCGAATCAGGCTCCTGGGATCAACGATAGTTGGTGCGAACGAAGTTTTTCAGTGGCTATACGCAGTCGAAGTTGTGTCAACGCCAAGTAGAAATGTCCTAATCGCTGCCAAGTAGAAATGTCCGCTTTGGGGCAGGTGGCTGGAGAGGCGATGGTAGAGTGGTTGGCGTTGAGGGCAGGGTCGCGCCTGCTCTTGATGCCCAAGGCCGAAGCGATGGAGCTGGCTCCCAAGCAATCGGCTGAAGCAGACGACCCTCTGGCCTCCCGGTCAGAGGGTTTTCTGTTCGTGACAGAGATTGCTTTGGTGAAGCTTCGGAGCGGAGGCCTTGGGCTTCGCCAACGCGACGATCGCTGGGCGCCGTTTGCCCGGCGCTCCGCATAGAGTCTTGGTTTGGCAGCGACTGCCAACTCAGCGCATCGGCCCGATGGGCGCTCCGCATAGAGTCTTGGTTTGGCAGCGACTCCTAGTCCTGCGTATCGTCTCGCCGAGCGCCGGATGCCTGCGCCGCTTGCCACACAGGGGGGCTGTCTTTCAGATCGAAGTCCTTCATCCAGTCGCTGCTTCGCTTGCCGGCAGCTTTGCCGCCAGCCTTCTCGGCCGCTGCCGCAGCGGGTTCCGCCTGGGCGCTCTTGGGCTGCGGGCGCTCCGATTGGGGCTGCGCGCCGCAGCGCTTCAGCGCCAGTTCGTGCTTGCCGCAGCGCGCGGCCAGGACGCCGTCCAGGCGTCTCTCCACCCGCACTCGGCTGTTTCGCAGACCCGGCACAATCGCCTTGCGGTCGATTTGATAGCTCTTTCCCCGGAAGCGAATCGTGTAGTCGTTGGCGACCCGCCGCGTCTCGACCTGGCTCAGCGCCGAGTCCAGATCGTGCTCGGGACCTAGCTCGCGATGCGCCTCGTCGGGGTGAGCCGGCTGCACCCGCAACGTGGCGTTCCACCAGGGCAGAAACTCGCTTTCCAGGTAGGCGTTGGCCTGTTCGATCGTCGTGGCCCCGGCCACCCGCAGACCCTTCACCAGGCGGTCCTGGGCGGTGCCAAAGCTGCGCTCGACGCGGCCTTTGGCCTGCGGCGAATAGGCCGTGATCGATTCGATGTCCAGCTCCTGGAGCGCCCGCCCGATCTGCGTGGGAGGCAAGAGCTTGGGATCCTCGCCGGCGCTGTTTTTGGGCGTGTTGACAAACAGGCTGGCGCGGTCGGTGTAGAAGGCTACGGGTCGGCCGTTTTGTTCCAGATACGTCTTCAGCAAACGGCGATTCTCTTCGCCCGAGTCGTGCCGGACGAAGCGCGCCAGCAACTCGCTGCTGGCGTCGTCGATCATGCCGATCAGGTACAGCTTCTCCCCGCGTCCCTCCAGCCAGTCGTGCTCGGAGGTGTCCCATTGCACCAGCTCGCCGCGGCAACTGCGGCGGGGCCGCCACGGATGCGGGCGTCCTGACTTGCGGCGGCGGGGCTTCCACAGGCCCGCGGCGGCCATCCAACGGCGCAGCGTTTCGCGGCCGACTTGGACGCCGTGGCGCTGCTCGAGATACTCCGCCGCCAGAGTCGGGCCAAAGCCGGCGTAGACGGGTTGGGAGAGGATTGCCACGGCTTGTTTTTCCGCCTTGGCGCTGAGCTTGTGGTTGGACGCGCGGCCCCGCGCGGCATGGACCACGGCCTGGTCGCCTTCGCTGCGAAGCTTCGCCAGCAGCCGCCTCAGATGCCGTTCGCTGAGGCCCGTCTGCTGGGCGGCCTGCTTTTGCGTGATGAGTTTTTTGTCTGCTTTGCGCAGCGCCACCAGCCGGTCGCGCTCTCGTTGTGTCATTAGTAGTTGTCCTTGCTTGCCCACCCCTCCAGGCTGACCTTGTCAATAGGACATTTCTACTTGGCACGTTTAGGACATTATCACTCGGCAGCGACATTCTTGCTATAAAATCTTTACCACTACTGTCCGGTTAACGACTCACTGGCGAGCGGCAACTGATTGTTCCAGCATAGCTTAGGGCTGTTTTCCCCTTGCCGCGATTTGAACGGCGAAGGACGGCTGGAACGACTTCGGAGGCGGCCGACAATGGTTCATGAACCTCGGCTGCACCGTATTCTCCCAGTTGATCAGCTTCCTTCCGGATCGCGAATTCCGCCGCTGCGTAAGCCGCTACGACGGGGATCGCAGATGGCGCGGCTTTTCCTGCTGGGATCAGTTCCTCTGCATGGCGTTCGCCCAGCTGACCTACCGCGAAAGCCTGCGCGACATCGAAGCGTGCCTGCGTTCGCTCGGCGCCAAGCTCTACCACAGGGGATTCCGCTCCCAGGTGGCGCGCTCCACACTGGCCGACGCCAACGAGTCGCGCGACTGGCGGATCTATGCCGATTTCGCCCAGGTCTTGATTCGCATCGCGCGGCCTTTGTACGCCCGCGATCCGATCGGCGTGGATCTCGATCAAAGTCTCTACGCTCTGGACTCGACCACCATCGATCTGTGCCTCTCGCTGTTCCCCTGGGTCAAGTTCCGCCGGCACAAGGCCGCCCTGAAGATGCACACGCTGTTGGACCTGCGGGGTAACATCCCCACGTTTATCCGCATTACCGCTGGCAAAACGCACGACGTCAACATCCTCGACGAGTTCCTCCCCGAGCCCGGCGCCTTCTACGTCATGGATCGGGCCTACGTCGATTTCGAACGTCTCTTCGTGTTCACCCTCTGCTCGTCGTTCTTCGTCGTGCGAACCAAGAAGAACATCTTGCGCCAACGGCGCTACTCGCATCCCGTCGACAAGTCCACGGGGGGTGCGCTCGGATCAGACCGTCCTACTGACTGCCATCGAGTCGGCCCTGGCGTATCCGGACCCGTTGCGGCGGATCAGCTACTTTGACGCCGCGACGAACAAGCGGCTGAAGTTCCTGACCAACAACTTCGCGCTCCCGGCGCTGACCATCGCCCGCATCTACAAGTCGCGTTGGCAGATCGAGTTGTTCTTCAAGTGGATCAAGCAGCACCTGCGGATCAAGCAGTTTTACGGTACCAGCGAGAACGCCGTGAAGACGCAAATCTAGATCGCGGTCTCGGTTTACGTACTGGTCGCGATCGCGCGCAAGAGGTTGGGCCTGGAGGCGAGTCTCTACCAAATTCTACAGATTCTCAGCGTTACCCTTTTCGAGAAAACGCCCATTTTACAGGCCTTGCAGCCGTCCGACTCCCACGAAAACTTACTCGATGACCCTAACCAGCTGATTCTATTCGACTTTTAACGGGACAGTAGTGATGACGACTGCTAGATCCGAACTGAGGGAAATAGCGGAGCGGCGAGGTGTCCTGCCTCGCCGGGCCTAACGTGATCGGCCAAAGGTAGCTTTGACTGCCTACTGCGGTCGCCGCGAATTGCGGCGCGGCGCCTCCGGGAAGTAGTCCCCTAACAAATATAGTTCTAGGGGTACTAGAACTTTAATGCGGATGTGCTATTCTTGTCCTGTAGTCCTCAAAGGACCTCGTGACTCGTGGTTAGCACTCTGTTCATCTACGGCATCTTCATCGCAACGGTGCTATTGCATGGTGCGTGGGCTTTTCGACTATGGAAGCTTTCGCTGACTCGCCGGTATCCAGTCCTATTCCTTTATCTGTGCTCTTCCAGTCTCCTTGGGTTGATTGCGTTTTCCTTGTTTGCGAGTCGGCTCGAACTTTTTGGGGAGTCGGGTTACATGATCTTCTGGATTGGGACCCGGCCGATCGAATGGGCTCTCCTCTTTCTCCTGATTTTCGAAGTTTATAGCTTTGTGCTGGAGGACTATCGCGGTCTCAAGCGGTTGGGCAGGCTCGTCCTTTACGGGGCACTTATCGGCGTCGTCGCCCTGATTGGATTGCTCGCCTGGGTGGATACCTTCGACGGCTCCACGTTGAGCCGTTGGCATCGGTTTTGGCTTATCGTCGATCGGGATATCTACTTGGCGATCGTGGGCGTGGTTTTCTTGCTGCTGATCTTCAAGCAGCTATTCAGGTTGAGGATACCCAAGAACGTACAGCTCATCTTCAGCAGTTTTGGGCTGTATTTTGTAGGCGCATCGGTATTCTGGATTGTGCGGGCCTATCTGGGCCCTTCGTTTTATGCAGCTAGCGATGTCGGGACCCTTGTTCTCTACGCGCTCTGCCTTGCCCTGGGAGCAGCCAAATTCTCACACCTTGGCGAGGCCAAGCCCGCACGGAAGTTTTCCACATCTCAGTATCTAGCGACCGCGAGAGGTGCTTCGCGCCAGTTAGAGTCGCTCAACCAACGTCTAGCCGAGGTCCTTAGCTGATGACCGTCGTTCTGGTATTGCTCAGCATCGTCCTGCTGATCGGTGTCGCGATTGCCTGGGAACTTCTGCGGTTGCGAGGCGCCGCGCCGGCGGAACTGGACCCCGACGAAATCCAAAAGGATCTTGCCAGACTCCACGTCTACGAACCAATGAGGAGATTGCTGTCGGATGCGGATTTCGATTTCGTCGGCCGCCAAGGAACTCTGAGTCCGCGCTGGATCCGCGGGTTTCGAACTCGCCGGCGCCGCGTGATCGCCCTCTATCTGAAGGATATCCGCCGCGATTTCAACCGAATCTGGTCTGTTTGCCGTCTGCTCGCGCCGATGAACCCGGATCCCGATTTTTCGACCAAGCTGCTACAGCAACTCGTCGTCTTCTACGGCTACTACTTCTCCGTTCAGGTATGTTGCATCATTGGCTGCTATTGCTATATTCCAGTGAACGCGGCCTCTCTAGTCGGCGGCTTGAAAGGGCTCGGACAACTGGCTTCTGAAACACTCGGCACCACCGAAGCCTTCGCATTTCAAACACTGCCAACCACTTCGTCAAACTAGCCGGCTGTCCCGCAGCCCTGCGATGCTGCTTGGTGTCTGCTCCGACTCCAAGGCTGCGGGAATTCCGATTCGATAGGAAGGATACTTCAAGTCAACTCTCAGCAATCTTCGGATCGCACTGCCGTCCACTCGCCGATCCGACCGCAGAGTTTCGCTGACTTCACTGGCCCCGGCGGAGCCCGGCGGCTGCAGCTCGAGCAATCCCGCGCAGAACTCGGCGATCTCGCGGGAAGCGCAGGGCTCCTCGTCGGCTACCGGATACGCCCCCGTCGCCGTGGATTGCAGAGCCGCTACCGCTAGCGCAGCCAGGTCGTCTATGTGAATCCGGGAGACGAAGTTCGCTCCATCGCCGAAAAGCCGAAAACGTCCCTGGCGCATCGAGACGTGGACACCGCGTCCCGGGCCGTAGATCGCCGCTGGCCGCAGAATCATCGAGGGCCAGGGCCCCGCCCTAACCGCTTCCTCCGCGTCCACCCGTAACCGCTGCCTGACAGTTACCGCTGCAATCGGGGTTGTCTCATCAACGAGCTTCGTGTCCCCGTAGACACCTGTCGTCGATAGATAAACCACTCGGTCAGGAAGATCTCCGAGCCCATCGACGATCTCTGAGGTTGGATCAGATAGTCCCTGTGGGGTTTTGATCGACGGCACCGATAGCAGGACGCTGCGCCCGCGGGCGGCTTGGGAGATGACCGATTGAAGCGAGCCAAGTTCGAGCACATCGAGCTGAACAACCTCACAACCGCGAGCATGGAGATCATCGAGCTTAGCCGGATCTCGTGTGGTGGCGATCACGCCGGCGCCAGTGCGCAGCAGGAGCGCCGCAACACGCCGGCCAGTGTATCCGCAACCGAGTATTAAATATTTGTTCATGCAAGCGTGACGATTAAGCTTCACGTTTGGGGAGGTCCCGGTGAAACGAACCGTCGTGAAGTTTCCAATCCATAGCGTCTTTTACCAATGCTACGCTGTTGTCCTGCAGTCTGTTTTGCGGGAGGCGCTGTGAAAGCTGTTGAATGGTTCGTCGAAGGGCTCCAAGAACGGGGCGTCGATTGGATTTCGACTCTCTGTGGTCACGGACTGGATCCACTCGACTTTGCCGCCAGAAAGGCTGGCTTGCGGCTGGTCGATACGCGCAATGAGCAAGCGGCTGCCTACATGGCCGAAGTACACGGCAGGCTCACCCGTCGACCCGGCGTGGCTGCCGTCTCGAGCGGGATCGGGCACGCGAACGCGATGACCGGTGTGCTCAGCGCGCACTTCGACGGGGCGCCAATGATTCTCGTCAGTGGTTCTGCCAGCCACACGACAGCAGGTATGGGGCATTTCCAAGATGTCGACCAGGTGGCCCTGGCAGCTCCAGTAACCAAGTACGCTCGAGTCATTGATCATGCGGAACGGACGCTGCAGATCCTCGACGAAGCCTGGCAGGCGGCCGTATCGCTCCCGCCGGGACCCGTTCATCTCAGCTTCCCGATGGACATCCAGAACACAGAAGTGGCCGAGCAAGACATGATCCGTCCAACCAAATCGCTGACGGCAACAATCGATGCGGGAGAAGATCTTGACGACTCCGCTCACTTCCTGGTCAATGCGGAGCGGCCGCTCATCGTCGCCGGCAGCGGGATCTACTACGCAGGCGAAGGCGAAGCGCTCGTTGCGTTCTCTGAAGAATTCTCAGTTCCGGTTCAAGTTCCCATTTGGGACCGTGGTTGTGTTGAGCTCCCGACGGAAAGTTTTGCCGGGGTGCTCGGCGCGGCCACCGGCGGGCCGGCTTTGCTTCAGCAGGCAGACCTGATCATCATGGCTGGCGCTACTGCCGACTACCGGGTCGGATTCCTGCAACCGGGTCCCATTCACGAGAGCGCTCGAGTAATTCGCATCAACGCTGGGTGGAGCGACTTCACGGAAGCATACGAAGACGCCGGTGGAAAGGTGCATCAAGATTGGCTTTCCTCCGCTCTCCAACTGTGCGACGAATTCCGGGAGTCGGTGGAACGTCGTGGAACCGAACAAGTGGGAGACGGGCTGCACGCCATTCATGTCATCGACGCACTTCGACCCGCGCTAACCCATGATGAAGTTTTTCTCGATGACGCCATATTTCTCATCGACGGCGGTAGCATCGGACAATGGGCTCACCAATTGCTGACCGACCGATATCCCGGCTATTGGCTCACCTGCGGCCGTAGCGGGGTAGTCGGGTGGGGCCTGCCCGGTGCTATGGCCGCCCGCTTGGTCTACCCCGACCGTCCTGTAATTCTGCTGTCAGGCGATGGCTCATTCACTTTCACCCCGGCGGAGATCGAGTGCGCTGTAAGACAGGGGCTGCCTTTCGTCGTCATTGTTGCCGACGACCAGTCTTGGGGGATCACCGAGGCCGGGCATATTCGAGACTTCGGCGAACCAGTGACTAGTTCGCTCGGACCGATCGACTTCGTCAAGCTCGCCGAGGCTTTTGGAGCCCGAGGCGTCCACGCCACTACCCCAGACGAAATCGCACGGGCACTCGATCAAGCACTCGCCGAAAGCACCGTGACCATCATCCACGTCCCGATTGTCGGAGGCAACCCGGCGTAGGCGCCTTCGCGCTGGCGCGCCGCCGGCCGGCCCCTATTTCGACCCGGATTCCCCGCTGAAACCACTAGCTTCAGAACTGCGAGCCGACGATCTGATCGGCGAGCAGTTAGAATCGGAGGTCCGCCTGAGTTTGGCGGCTGTCATGTCCAGTAATGTTCTGATAGAGGAATCACATTCGTCATATGGAACAAAGAGCTAGCCTGCATCTCTCACCGCCTGGCGCGATGAAATGCGCGAGATGCCTGTCAGTACGAGGTACGCGGCGCTTGGCGACTCCCCACTTGATCAACGAGGCGCACTCAGACAGTTCGTTGAGCACGGCGAGCACGCGCAACGAAGTAATGGCGGGCCTATTGCGTGCATCGGCCGTCAGGTGGTGAGAAATGCAGGCTAATCCCCGATTTCGGCTCCTTTCGTGGCCCCTGGCTCCCATGGGAGATTTTCGCGCACCCATGGAAGCACTTCCGCTACGAGAAGGCGCTAAGCGAACGAAATACCCTTTCCGCGTGCTGCGCTACTGGTGGGTTTATCAGGCCATTCTCGATGAAGCTCGGCGCATGGGCCGCGGACCCACTATCGTCGACGTCGGTGCTGAAATAGGACTACTCAGAAGTCTTGCACCATCGGTATCCGGCGCCCGCTGGATCGGACTCGACCGCAATGTCGCCAACCAATATGTAATTGTCGCCGGGTATGACGAACTTCGCGAATGCAACCTCGAACAGACAATACCGCTCCCCGACAACTCGGCTGACATCATCGTCTGTTCACATATCCTCGAACATATGAGAAACCCAGAGATTACGCTCAGCGAGGTAATCCGGGTTCTCAAGCCGGGCGGCGTATTGCTGGTGGGCTCTCCAGTGATGGCTCGGCCGATAGCGGCATATTATCAGCAGCGCTACAATCGCGAGCTACGGGAGGGAAAGCGCCAGCTCGGGCAACACGTCACTGCATTCCACCCGGGAATGTGGAAGCGACTAGCGGCACGGTTAGGGCTGGAAGTGGAGGTATTCGCCGGTTCCCATATCCTTCGATGGACCGGCAGCCGCCTGGAAAACTATCAATCTTGGGTTCGCATTAACCAGTTTCTGGCGGCACTATTCCCGTCGCTCGGCAACGAAGTTTGCATTCAACTTCGCGTCCCGTCCGCCCAGAAGACCAGCTAACTGGCAACGCTCTGGAGGACCGGTTGCGGAACGGTTAAGCGATATCCTACGCTGGGCTCGGTCAATATGTACTTCGGCGATCGCGAGTCAGCCTCGATTTTCCTCCGGAGGTGCCCCATATGCACTCGCAAGGTTTGCATATAGTCTCCCCGCGTAGGTCCCCAAACACAATCGAGAATCATTTTTGAAGTCACGACACTGTCTAGGTTCTGAGCCAGCAACGTCATGATCTCGAACTCGGTTCTCGTGAGCCGGATGTCGACTCCCCCTCTGACAACCCTTCTCCGGGGCAAATCGACTCGGAAATCGCCGGCCACAATCAAGCTGGCGCCATTCTGAAGAGATTGATACCGCCGGAATAGCGCGCGTATGCGAGCCAAAAGTTCACTCGGACGAAAGGGCTTGGTCAAATAGTCATCCGCTCCCGCGTCAAGTGCATCGATCGCAACCGATTCTTCACCGTTACCAGACAAGATAACGATCGAACCGTGGTACCAAGAACGCAGCTCCCGGCACACCTCCAATCCACTCCTGTCCGGCAGTGAGAGGTCAAGAATGATCAAAGAAGGCGGTGCAGCGACGGCCAACTTGATGGCTTCTTTGGCGGTAGATGCGAGGGCTAGGTGGTAGCCCTCTCTTTGTAACACGAGCCCAACAACCCGTTGAATCGTCTGATCGTCGTCGACCACCAGGATTCGATGTGCAGCTTGCCGATTATGCATTTCTCCTCCTCCTTACAGTTAACGACTGTAATCAAATCATCACTACAATTTAATCGCAGTTGATTGTAACATTTAAGACATAGGATGTGCAATAACCTTTTCTTTGCAAATCAATCTCGCGCCCAAACATCTTCCCGAAGCTGCGCCAAGACGCTCTGCCGGGCGGTTCCTTGAGGCCTGCCTCACCAGAAATATGCTTAATTGCTAGAAATCTGGCCAAGATTTCTCCCGATCTCGAGCGGCAATGTCAGTGATCTTGGGGGAACCAGCTTCCTAGACGCTAGGAGTATACTTGAAGTGGTGCGACGATACTCTACCCTATTTTGGCCGCGGGCGACATGTACTAGAAGCTGATCGCTGCCGGATCCGAACAGCTATCCCAATCACCCGCGACGCAGACTTGGTAAATATAGCTGGCGCCACCCTTTGCAATCGGACCATCGGTGAGAGCTCCGTTTCCAGCACTACCGGCTGGCGCTCCCAGCGCAACCGGGACCGTTGTGGCCCCGTCGCTGCGCCAGCCAGTCTTCCGTGTCGGTCTCTTTTGACCGGCGGCCCATCGAGAAAGAGAGTACTCCATAATGAATCACCTTTTTACTAGCCTGCATTTCTCACCACGTGGCGAGACGAAGTGCGTGAGAGGCGCGTCAGTACAAGGCCCGCGCCGCTCGACGATCGGAGGCGTACTCGCACAGTACGTTGAGCACGACGAGCAAGCGCAACGAAGTAATAGCGGGCCTTTTGCGCGCTTCGGCCGTCAGCTGGTGAGAAATGCACGCAGATGCGTTCCCTTCGTCTTGCTGTTGGCGGCGGCAACTGGCGCGGCCAGCGCGCAGGACGATCAGCATCGTTGGAACCTGGCCGACATCTATCCGGATCAGCAAGCTTGGCGGGAAGCGAAAACCGCCGCTTCGAAAAGCTTCGCGCAACTCGATCCATGCAAGGGCAAGCTCGGGGAGAGCGCCACATCGCTGCTCGGTTGCCTGGATACCCTCTTCGCGGTCCGCAAAGAAGTCGTGCGCGTCTTCGGCTACGCTTCCATGCTGTCGGACGAGGACACCCGGGTGGACCAGCACTCACAAATGAGATCAGAGGCGCGCCTGCTCAGCACGGAGTTTTCCGAGAAGACGAGCTTCTTGCGCCCCGAACTCCTCACGATAGATAAGCAGAAGATTGACCGATTCGTCGGCGCCGAGGACGGGCTGGCGATCTACCGTGTCTATCTCGACGACGTCTTACGGCAAGCGCCACACACACGCTCGCCCGACGTGGAGCAAGTCTTGGCGCAGTCCGGCCCGGCGGCGCGGTCGGCCTCGAGTATCCGCCGCACGCTGGCGAACGCCGAGTTGCCCTGGCCCCAGGTTAAGCTTTCTAGCGGCGACGAAATTCGCCTCGACACCGCCGCCTACGCGAAGTATCGCGCCTCGCCCGGCCGCGACGATCGCAAGCTCGTCTTCAGCTCCTTTTGGGACGTTTGGAAGCAGTACGAGCGCACCCTGGGCGCCGCCCTTTACTCCAATCTGCAGGCGGACCACTTTTACTCCCAGGCGCGAAACTATCCCAACAGCCTGGGCGCTGCGCTGGCCGAGGACAACATTCCCGAGTCGGTCTATCGCACGCTGGTGCGCGAGACCCATGCCGGCCTGCCTGTCCTCTACCGCTATTTCAAACTGCGTGCGGACATGCTGGGCGTGGATGATCTGGCCTATTACGACGTCTATCCGCCGCTGGTCAAGGGCACAAGAGAGTTTAGTCTCGATCAGGCCAAGGACCTGGCAATCGCGGCGGCGCGGCCATTCGGCTTCGAGTATGTGGCGGTGATGAAGCGCGGGTTCGCCGAGCGCTGGGTCGACTTCATGCCGCGCCCGGGCAAGCGGTCCGGCGCCTACATGAGCGGCAGCATCTATGACGTTCACCCTTTCATGCTGATGAATTTCAACGCCGACTTCGGTTCGGTGCGCACGCTGGCACACGAGTTCGGGCACGCCATGCATTCCCATCTCGCCAAGAACTCGCAGCCCTATCCGACATCCGACTACGCAATATTCGTTGCCGAGCTGGCGTCGACAACCAACGAAGCCCTGCTGCAGCACCATATGCTCCAGCATGCGGAAAGCGACGAAGAGCGGCTGTTCTACCTCGGAAACGATTTGGAGCGGATACGCGGCACGTTCTTCCGGCAGGTTATGTTCGCCGAATTCGAACTCAAGGCTCACGAGCTGGTGGATAGCGGGGAAGCCCTCACCGGAGGCCGCTTCACCGAAATCTACGGCGACCTGTTGCGGCGCTACCACGGACACGATCAAGGGGTACTCACGATCGACGACCTCTACACCGTCGAGTGGTCCTACATTCCCCACTTCTACCGCAACTTTTATGTCTATCAATACGCCACATCGATCGCGGGCGGTTCGCTGCTGGCGGCCGATATCATCGCGGGGAAGCCGGGCGCGGCCGAGCGTTATTTGGACCTGTTGCGCGCCGGCTCATCGAAGTATCCTTACGAGCTATTGAAAGATGCCGGCGTTGATCTGACTACGCCGACACCCTATCGAACGCTGATCGCGCATATGACCTCCGTTATGGACGAGATCGAGAAGATTCGCGCCCGCCAAAACACGAAGCGGTGAGCGTCGCAGGCCGCTGATCCGCAAGGATTCCGGTTGTCGACTAGAGCGTTGTCAAGACCCGCAGCGCTACGTCGTCAAAAACCGTAGCGATAGTTGTCAAAAACCCGTAGCGCAGGGCTCGGAGACACGCAGGGCTCGGAGAGACCTGCGGTTTTTCGTTCCGTTCACCAGCCTGGTTCGGCCCGACGAAAGGCCGCAGGTCTCTCCAGCGGGCGGTTCGACGGGTTGGACATAGAGACTGCGCTGAAGGTGACATCTACCCTGAAAGCTTTTCAAGTACCGGCCACAAGAAGACGGACAAAAATCATTCAATGCCCCTGTCACGTGACTTCACCGAAACCGTTCGAGAGCGCGCTCGCCGCCAGCCGAAGTTTCGCCGAGCCCTGCTGCGGAACGCGGTTCAAGTTCTATTGAACGGCGAATTGGAAACCGGAAAAGCGCTCCTGCGACGCTACGTCAACGCCACCGTTGGCTTCAAGCAGCTCGCGCAGGAACTCGGGAAGCACGAGAAATCTCTGATGCAAATGCTGAGTCCGGCGGGCAATCCGCAGGCCCGAAACCTCTTCGGGATGATCGAGACCTTGCAGCGGCTCGAAGGTGTTGAGCTCGGCATCGTGACCAGCGACCGAGGCCGCGCGGCATAACAAGATCGGCGGGCAGGCTTTCTTCCCGTGCCACTAGTCCTATGACCGCCTGAAGATTGTCCAAACCAACATGTTCGGACGAGAATGTTTTGGGGCATACTTGAGGCATGGGTCGCCCCGCTCTGCATCTGAAGGTTTCCAAGAAGGATCAAACGGCGCTGAAGAAGCTTCTCGGCGGCGGAGTGGAACAGGTTCGCGTGACGCTGCGAGCGGTGGCGTTGCAAAGGCTCGGAGAAGGAATGAGCGCGCCGCAGATTGCCGCGGTGCTGCCGCTGACGCGGCAATCGGTTCGTAATCTCGCGCGGCGCTATCAGCAAGGCGGCCTCGAGCGCGCACTCTACGACAAGCAGCGGCCGGGCGCAGCCAGTTTGCTTTCGGCCCAACAACGTCAGCGCATCATCGCCATGGTTTGCAGCGACCCGCCCAAGGGCCGCGCCCGCTGGACGGTGCGACTGGTCGCCGAAGAAGCCGTCAAGCGACGACTGGTCCCTCGGGCGGGCCGAGAAACGATTCGTGTTTTGCTCCTCAGCCACGACCTCAAGCCGTGGCGGGAAAAAAATGTGGTGCGTGGCGGAGCTCAATGAAGCCTACATCGCCTGCATGGAAGACGTGCTGGAAACGTACGACCGGCCCTACGATTCGACGCAGCCGATGATCTGTTTCGACGAGAAGCCGGTCACGCTGCATGCCGACGTTCGTGCGCCGACGCCGGCCGAGCCGGGCCGCGAGTCTCGTCGGGACAGCGAGTATGAACGTCGCGGGACGGCGAATGTCTTTTGCGCGGTCGAGCCCAAAGCCGGTCGCCATTTCACGTTCGTGACGCCGGACCGTTCGGGTGTTGAGTTCGCCAAGGCGCTGTTTGAGGTGGCGCTGGCCTATCCCGAGGCCGAGATGATTCACTTGGTGATGGACAATCTCTCGACGCACGGCCGCAAGTCGCTGACCGATCTCTGCGGCGAGGAATTCAGCGGGGAGATTTGGGACTGCTTCCCGCCGCACTACACGCCGAAGCACGGCAGTTGGCTGAACCAGGCGGAGATCGAGATCGGACTCTTCTCCAGGCAATGTTTGGGCAAGCGACGCATCCCGGACCTGGCGACGCTGCGACGCGAAGCGGCTGCCTGGAACTGCCGGGTCAATCGTGAGCGAGTGAAGATCGACTGGCGCTTCGACCGCAAAACCGCACGCCGCAAGTTCGGCTATAAAAGACCAACTATCAAGCGGTCAGAGAACTAGCTTGCTCTTGCTTATACGGTTGTTTCAGCAAGCCCCAAGATGTAGGGTAGGGCGTGGCCCGGTCGCCGTTTCCGAAGAGTCTGCGTCAGTTTCAGGTGGAGTTCGCGACCGAGGAGGCTTGCCAGAAGTACCTGGCTGCTTGTCGTTGGCCCGACGGGTTCCTTTGTCCTCAGTGTGGGCATCGGCAGGCCTACATTCTCGAGCAGAAACTACGGTGGCAGTGCGCGGCGTGTCGACACCAGGTCTCGTTGACGTCGGGAACGGTGCTCCACAATACGAAGACCCCGCTGACGGTTTGGTTTTGGGCTGCGTACCTGATGACACCTGAATTATGCACAGATTCACTTTGCGAGTGTGGCTGCGTTCGTAGCGGGTTGGCAGTCGTCGTGAGGTGGTAGCTCGGCAACTGGCCTTTTGGCTTCTCCGTGTCCGGTTTCCCTTCCCGCCCAGAATCCGCGGCGTTAAAACCTCGCTCGGAAGTGACGTGTTTCCAGTGCGTTACGGGTAGTGCATAAAATTTTATGCATAGCGCATAGCCAGGCTCTCAGATCAGCGCCCTCCCGACCACCGGCAGCAAGCCGCCGTAGGGAGTCGGCTTCCTGCCGCGGAAGTGGTAAGGCGTCGAAGCCCCGATTTTATTGGGCCGCGAGGCCGTCACGGCTGGGCCTTGTTGGACGGGCCTTTGGGAGCTATGCTGTTTTCGTCTGGTAACCATGTGGGTGACCTCCTTGGGGTTGGCTGGCGAAGCTGGGATCTTTGCCAGCCTACCTTTTTACCCCATGTTTTAGGGGGTCCCCAATGGTCCCTTGCGGCTCAGCCCTCCTCAGGTCCACGCCGCAGTGCATAATTCAGGTGACAACTGATAAACGAGGTGTGTCGGCGCTGCTACTGCAGCGTCAGCTCGGCCTGTCGCGCTACGAAACCGCCTGGATGATGTTGCACAAACTGCGACGGGCCATGGTGAACGCAGCTCGCGAGCCCTTGCACGGAGAAGTAGAGGTCGATGACACCTGGATTGGCGGCCCGCAAGCAGGTTTGCGAGGCAGCCGGCAACTGAAGGGGCGCCGTGCGGCCCTTGTGATGGTCGCTGTTGAGAAACGCGGGAAGCGCTCCGGGCGCGTTCGCATGTCCGTTATTCCAGACTTCAAGAAGGTGACGATTGACAGGTTTCTTGCCCAGAACGTTGTTCCCGGCTCGACCATCTACACAGACGGTCTGAAGACCTTTACCGCCCTCGAAGAGGCCGGCTACAAACACGTCTCTCGTCCGCAACCTCACCGGACTGACTTGCGGAAAGGCGCCAAGTCGGTGGTGCCGCTGGCGGATCGTGCCATTGGCAACCTGCAGCAATGGCTGACCGGAACGTACCACCTGAATTATGCACTGCCGGTGCACCTGGTGAGGGCTGAGCCGCCAGGAACCATTTGGGGACCCCCGAAAACATGGGGTAAAAAGGTAGGCTGGCAAAGATTTCGGCTTCGCCAGTCAACCCCAAGGAGGTCACCCAAATGGTTACCAAACGAAAACAGCATAGCTCCCGAAGGCCCGTCAAACAAGGCCCCGGCGCGAGGGCCCCGCGGCCCAATAAAATCGGGGCTGCCACGCCCTATCACTTCCGTGGCAAGAATCTGACTCCCTACGGCGGCTTGCTGCCCGTCGCCACCCTGCTCGAAAAACTCGGCTTCCAAGCGCTGCTGGAAGAAACCCTCACGACCAAACGGATCACCCGAGCCATGAGCCCCTACCAGTTCGTGCTGGCCCTCGTGCTCGGCCTCTATGTCGGCTTTGCGCGGCTCAACCAACTCCGCTTCATCGCTCGCGACCCCATCCTGACCGGCATCTTGCAAGTGACGCGTCTGCCGCCGCAGTCCACGCTGTGGCGCTTTCTGGCCTCGCTGCACCTCAACGTGGCGAAGCAGATCCTTTCCATTCAGCGCCAGCTGCGGGAACGAGTCTGGGCCGCGGCCCACGTGAAGTTGGAAACGGTGACGCTGGACACCGACACCACCGTGCATACCCTCTACGGCCGCCAGATGGGCGGGCGCAAGAGCTACAACCCCAAGAACAAGGGCAAGCGCAGCTACCAGCCGATACTGACCTTCCTGGCCGAGACGCGCGAATACCGGATGGGCGGGTTGCGCAACGGCGACCGGCCCACGGGCCGACAGATCGCCGCCCACCTCGAGAGCGCTTTCCGGACTTTGCCGGGCGGCGTGAAGAAAATCCTGGCGCGGGCCGATTCCGGCTTTTATTGCTGGGAGGCGGTGGAGGCCTATGAAAAGGCGGCTTGTCAGTTCGTCATCGTGGCGCGCAAAACGCGGCGCCTGGTCGAGCGCTTGCAGCAAGCAGAATGGAAACCCTCCCCCCGCTCCGACGCGGACGCGGAATGCGAATTCCTCTACCAACCGCAAGGCTGGGCGCGGGCCTGCCGTTTCCTGGCGCTGCGTTACGAAAACGAGCCCAAGGCCGGCGCGGCCGAGCAATACCAGTTGTTCGCCACCAGCGCTTACACCTACCGCGTGTTTGTCACCAATCTGGCCGAGCCGATCGCGGCGGTGGTGTGGTTTTACAATCAGCGCGCCGGAGCCGAGAACCTGATCAAGGAGGCCAACAACGACGCCGGGCTGGCAGCCCATCCCTCGCGCCGCTTTGACATGAACCGCAATCACTTTCAGTTGTCCATGCTGGCCTACAATCGCAACTGCTGGCTGCTGCTGTTCAACCGCGAAGCCCAGGCCAGCGTGGAGACGCTGCGGCACACCACCCTGGCGACGGCGCGGCTGCGTTTTCTGTTCGTGGCGGCCAAGATCTGGCGGCACGCCGGTAGAACGGGTGTCAGCTACAGCGATCATTATCAGGAAAAGGGCCTGTTTGAACGGCTGATGCGACGGCTGCGGGCGATGGGGCCGCCGGGATCGAGCTTGGCACCGGTGGTGGAGAGTGCGCTGAGCTGAGGGGCACTCCATGCATAAAATTTCATGCACTCGCCGCAACGTACTGGGAACACGCCGCTTGCCAGCCCGCTTTTGCCCTGCGGGATCAGGAGGCGGCTCAAACGGGGAGGGAAACAGCAGAAAAGACGACTTGCGAAATCACTGAGTTGACACGAGTGCCGCTATCGCCACAACTCCATCGACGATGGCTACGCCGAATCTGTGCATAATTCAGGTACCACGGCGTGAGCCGCGCTCAGCTTCAGGTTTACCTCGATGAGTTCGTGTTTCGACACAACCGCCGCAAGACCCCAATGGCAGCCTTCCAAACCCTCCTCGGTCTCGGAACTCAACACGCTCCTACGCCTTACGCCCACATCCGCCGCGCGCGTGACCTGCACAAGACGCGATGACCTCCACCCCAACACCTTGGGGCTTGCTGAAACAACCGTATAAGCAGGAGTCATTCCCCGTCGACAGACTCCACAGGAGCGGCGCCCCCGGTGGTGGTTACTTGGACTGGATCTCCCCCGTCCGTGCGCACCTTCCACACGTCGAACTGACCGCCCCGGTCCGAAGTGAAATAAATCCACTCGCCGTCCCGAGAGCAGTTCGCTTGTATATCGGCGGACGGGCCGGTAATCAGGGGCTGCGCGGCACCACCTGCCGAGTCAACTGCCCAGATGTCTTCCAAACCGCGCGTGCCGTGTTCGAACAAGATGCGGCGACCATCCGGCGCCCACTGAGGATTTCTGCACGCCGACAGCGATGTCAATTGCACGGGGTTTGAGCCGTCACTCTCGCAAGTCCAACATTCACGGCTTCCAGACCGGTGGGAACGGAAAGCAATGCGGTTGCCGTCCGGGGAGTATTGGGCGTGCATGTCGGCACGCGTTGAGTCGATCAACATCGTTGAAACTGGTCGCCCGGAACCGTTAGGAATTTCCAGCCGGGTAACGCCCGTGTCATGGAACGTCTCAACGTAGGCAACACGTCTGCCATCCAAAGAGACCGCCGGAGCGGGCAGAAACCCGGTCGAATCTAGGGGGGCCAACGATTCCGGCTCGCTGTTCCCAGAAACCGCGATCCGTCGCAAATCTCCTCCCCTGAGGGCTTCCGAGGCGTAGAGAACATGCGTTCCAGCCGGCGTCCAGCCTGCTACAACGGCGTCGGAGTCGAAGGTGAGCCGCTGAAGATCTGCCTCGGACGATTGATCCCGCGACGGGTCAAGCACGTAGAGATCACCTGCCGGCTGCCCTGAAGGGAACCGGATGAACGCAAGCCTGCGCCCGTCGGGAGAGAAGGCTGGGCTCCCATCCAGATAGGTCCCTGGGGCGGGCGCCGTGAGCTGCCGTTTTTCTCCGGTGTCGATCGACATCAGGAAAAGACTGCCGTTCTCCGCTGGCGGAGCGTTGTCGACGAACACCAACTCCTTGCTGTCAGGAGACCAAGCCAGATGCCGGAACCGGAAAGAAGCCAGGGCCGAAACCTCGGCCAGCTTTCGTTCCCGGCTGCCAAAGGGATCTGTGAGAAGGACTTCCGCGCTCGATTCGTCCAGTTTCCGGAGAAACGCGATCCAGCGGCCGTCCGCCGACCAAACCGGATTGACTTCGTCCAGAGGACCACTCGTGATCTGTCGCGGCGGTTCCACGCCGATCAGTTTGACGTAGATGTCGAAATCCTTTCCCGGTAAGCCCCAAGCATAGGCCACCTGGCTTGCGTCCGGTGAAAAGCTGGGCTGGACTTCCATTCGAGGGTAACTCGTGATGTAGGTCTTCTTCGGCGACGGCGGGACTTGTGCCTCGGGCCGGTTGTTGAAGAGGCGGTAACTTGTCGCAGCCGCCGCGAAAAGGACTACCAGTGAAACCGCCCAAATCGCTTGCCGCGGGCCAACACGCCGGTTGGTCGGGCCGGCTGAGGCGTCCTCTCCCTCTCCGTTGGGCCGGCGAGTTGCTGAATCGGTCGTAGGAGACTGGGACGCCTCTTGCGTTCGTGACATTGGGGAGACAGACTCTGCAGCCGATCCACCCAGCTTCTCCACGGGAGCGATAAACCGATACCCCCGCCGCGGAACCGTCTCCACAAATCGCGGACTCGCCGCCGAGTCCCCCAGCACCTCGCGAATGCTGTTGACTGCCGCGTTCAGGCTGTGGTCGAAGTCAACAAAGGTTCCGTCTGGCCAGAGCCTGTCTCGCAGCTCTTCACGCGTGACAACCTCGCTGGGGCGTTCCAGCAGCTCGCTGAGCACCTGAAAAGCCTGCTCCCGCAGCCTGATCTTGACCCCGCTCTTGCGCAGCTCGCCCGAGCGCAGATCCGCCTCGAAAACTCCGAATCGAATCACACCGTTGCTGTTGGTCCTCGGCATCGCGGTTGTCTGTTTGGCTCGGAGGTCCTTTAGTCTTCCAACCCCATCCTTTTCCGCAACTGCTTATACCGAGGGTCGGACCGTAGATCATCAAACATGGGAGCTTGATGCCAGCCGGGGAGATATAGGTAGCGCTCGTCGGCGGCGCGGTCCAGCCATGCAAGAGCCTGGTCTTTTTCCCCCAGGCCGGCGTGGATAACTGCCAGACCTAACGCCCGATACCCCGGTTCCATCTGGCCGGCTTGTGCCTTGAATTGGTCCAGCACATCTCGTGCCTCGCTGATGTTGCCAGCCCTTGCGTAAGCGTAAGCAATGGTCGGCTGTGGCCCGCGAGCAAGATTGGCACCACCAACGGCTTCGGATGTTTGCATCGCCTCAACAGCCGCACCGTACATTCCTTTGGCGATAAGCGGAGCAGCGAGCCCACGCCAGGCTTCACCAAAGCCAGGGTCCAACTCCGTCGCATGGCGAAACTCCGCTATGGCTGCGTCCCATTGCCGATCAGCGTGCAACGTCCACCCCACGACAGCAGTTCGCGGGAGGGTAAGCGGGTCAAGTTCTCGCGCCCTTCTCGCCTCTTCGACCGCCTGCTCGGTCCGGCCGGTGATCCGCAAATAGCCAGCGTACGCCTGATGAGCGTCTGCAAGGTTCGGATCGAGTGCGAGCGCATGGGTCAAGGCCTGCTCCGCCGCCGGCCAGTCCCATTCCCTCGATCGCAGTCCCGCCAGCGCCACGTGAGATTCGGCAAGGCCGTCGTTCAGCTCAAGCGCTCGCATCGTAGCCTGCTTCGCTTTTTCGTCCTGGCCTAAACGCTCGTAGCATCGCGCAAGATAAACGTAAGCGGAGGCATAGTCTGGGTCCAACTCGACGGCCCGTTGGAAGCTATCGAGCGCGTTTCTCCAGCTTTCCATTGTCAATTTATTGATCTGGTAGCGACCCGCGAGAACAAGCTGATAGGCCTCTAGATTTGCCGTCCCCCCCTCTTCCAGCCGCGCGATCTCGGTCGGCGTAAGCTCAGCTTCGAGGGCCCCGGCAATTTTCCGCGCGACCTCACTCTGGATGCCGAAGATATCGATCAGATCGCGGTCGTAGGTTGCCGACCAAAGTGTTTCGTCCGTACCCGCGTCGACGAGCTGGGCCACAATCCGCACGCGCTCACCCGAGCGGCGCACGCTGCCTTCCAGGACACTCGACACCCCCAGTTCATCCGCTGAATATGTCGTTTGGGCTTGCCCGGCTCGCCGGGTGGCATTGCCTCGCTGACCGGGTGGGGCTCGCTGACCGGGTGGGGCTCGGAGGATTCGGACTCGTCTGCTTCGAGTGCCCCGGATTCGTGTTCCGAGGCTGCCTGCGTTCGTGGTGGCCTAGACTCAGCCCCGTCTAGCGGCCCCAGCACCGATTCACCCAGCTTTTCCACCGTTGCGATAAACCGATACCCCCGCCGTGGCACCGTCTCCACAAATCGCGGACTCGCCGCCGAATCCCCCAGCACCTCGCGAATGCTGTTGACCGCAGCGTTCAAGCTGTGGTCGAAGTCGACGAAGGTCCCGTCGGGCCAGAGCCGATCGCGCAGCTCTTCCCGCGTGACAACCTCGCCGGGGCGTTCCAGCAGCTCGCTAAGCACCTGAAAAGCCTGCTCCCGCAGCCTAATCTTGACCCCGCTCTTCCGCAGCTCGCCCGAGCGCAGGTCGGCCTCGAAAACTCCAAATCGAATCACATTGGCGCTGTTGGTCTGCGACATGACTTAGCTTGTGGTCCTAGCGCCGCCTCTACCTTCCCTGAAAATCTTCCAGCATCACCAGATCGCTCCCGGCTCGAATCTGATCTGTAAACAGAAACGATCGGCCGTCAGGGGAAACAGACAAGCCCTGATCCTTCCAGCCCATTTGGACCTCCGCGATGACCTCGATTTCACGCGATGCAAATCGGTACAACTGAAGGTAAGCGCCAGACTCCGACGGATTGCGACCAAGGGTCGGGTGCGTTTGCGAAATGAAAAAGATGCCCTCTTCGACAACAACGTAATTGCGCATCACCGATTCCAGCACCTTCTCTTCTTGGCCGCCGCGGGCCGGCATTTTCCAAAGGCTGGTTTCGTACTCCGGGAAATACTCTTTCACGTAGAAAAGCGACTCGCTGTCTACTGACTCGATGCCGTTCGCTGCACCGGACGTCGTCACTCGCACCGGGTCGCCCCCGTCGGCGGGCGCTTTCCACACCTCGACCTGGCCGGTCCGGTTCGAGGTGAAATAGAGCCACTCCCCGTCGCGTGACCAGTTGAGCTGTGAGTCGTCGGATGAAGAGCTAATCAGAGGCCGCGCAGCACCTCCTTCAGAGTCGATAGCCCAGATGTCCTTTTTATCCTCGTCGGAGACGGAAACCTGGATGCTTCGGCCGTCCCGAGACCAGCGAATGTCAAATAAGAGCGGCCCTGACAGGGATGTCAACTGCACGGGATTCGTGCCATCACGGTCGCAGGTCCAAATCTCAAGGTCTCCGCTGCGTCTCGACACGAAAGCGATGCGGCTTCCGTCGGGCGAGTATTCGCCGTGGAGGTCCATACGCGTTGAATCGATCAACTTCTCCAAAACGGGCTCGCCTTTGCCAAGCTCGAGCCGCATCACGGCCGTATCCCAGAACTGCTCAACATAGGCAAGGCGCTTACCGTCGGCCGAGAGCACCGGAGCGGGGATGAGAAAACCGGAACCCAATGAGGTCAGCACTTCCGGTTGGCCGCGCTCGAGAAGGGAAAGCCGCCACAGAGTCGTGCGGGAACTCGAGAAGGTGGAATAGATGACTTCTTTTCCATCGTGTGTCCAGCCTGCAACAGTCGGGTAAAAATGGTTGTGGAAGGTGAGCCTTCGGGGGTCTGCTGCCGGTGATTGACCGTCGGGAATGTCAAGCAGGTAGAGGTCGGCGGTCATCAGACCCATGCGGTTAAACACTATCTGACGCCCGTCGGGGGAGTAGGCCGGAGTCCGATCCGTGAAACCTTCGGAAGGGACACTGACGCGGCGTTTCTCGCCGCTGTCCACCGATAGCAAGAAAAGGCTTGGCTTGTCTTCGGGGCTGGATTTGTCCACTATGACCAGCTCTTTGCTGTCCGGGGACCAGGCGAGTTACTCGAACTCGACGGAGGTTGGGACAGAGGTTTCAGTCAGCTTCCGTCCGCGCGTGCCGAAAGGGTCGGTCAAAATCACTTCGGAACTGGTTTCATCCACGCGCCGCAGAAAAGCGATCCAGCACCCGTCGGGTGACCAGACCGGATTGTATTCCTCAGACGGATGGGTGGTGATCCGGCGTGGGGGTTCGACGCCGATCAACTTCACGTAGATGTCCACGTTTTCGTTCCGTTCGTCAGCCCAGGAGAATGTTACCTGGCTGGCGTCCGGGGAAAAGCTGGGCTGGATTTCCTGGCCCGGGTAACTTGTCAGGTACGTTTTCTTCGGCGACGGCGAAACCTGGCGTTCGGGCCCGTCCAAGCGCTGGTAGCCGATCGCGACCAGCGCGACGAGGGCTACTAATGCGACCGCCCACACCGCTTTCCGCACATCGAAACGCGGTTTTGGCCCGGGCCCTTCACCGCCGGACTTCTTCACCGAGGCGACAAACCGATACCCCCGCCGCGGCACCGTCTCGACAAATCGCGGACTCGCCGCCGAATCCCCCAGCACCTCGCGAATGCTATTGACCGCCGCGTTCAAGCTGTGGTCGAAGTCAACGAAAGTGCCGTCGGGCCAGAGCCTGTCGCGCAACTCCTCGCGCGTGACGACCTCCCCCGGCCGTTCCAGCAGCTCGCTAAGAACCTGAAAAGCCTGCTCCCGCAGCCTGATCTTGACCTCGCTCTTTCGCAGCTCGCCCGAGCGCAGATCCGCCTCGAAAACTCCGAATCGGACAAAGCGACCGTCTGGCAAATTCCTGGGCATTATGGGTACCCGGCAAAGCCTGCAGGCATTATATCACCGAAATTCCGTTTCCCGGCCATGTATCCCACGAAATAAACAACTTTAAATGAACGAGTTGCGCGTTGAGGAACGATTGCACTCCCTTGCATCCCCCATTGCGCTGCTGTGCATGGAGGTAGCGGCTGATCTGACCCATTCTCGGTCTCAAAGGAGACCGAGAAATGGTCAGATCACTCAGAAATCAAGTCGTTGTTGCAAGTCTGTTGAGTTTAAGTTCTATAGGCGCGTTCCACTCCCCTGCGGCCGAGGTAAACTCGCTGCTCCCACAGCTCGGGGCAAATCATGCTCAAACTAACGAGACGACGCTGTCTGCGGCCAACCATGGCGGCCTCGATGGTCAGCTAACGATCCGCGTCTATGATTATGCGCGGCTGCCGAAGGGTGAGTATGAGCCCGCCCGGGGCCAAGCAGAACGCATTCTGTCCCAAGCGGGTGTTCCAACCCGTTGGCTCCGTTGCGCCCTAGCCCCAGCTGAGGCAAAAGACCCGGGTTGCGAAGAAGTCATCACGCCGACCGACCTCTTGGTGAGAATTCTGCCGACGGATATGGCAGTCCGCGTGCCCGTCAAGGGAGACGTATTCGGCTATGCCGTTCCTTCCAGAGATAGCGGGTTTGGAACGGTGGTCAGCGTTTTCCACCATCGAGTTGCCGAGCTGATAACCCAGAAGCATCGGAGAGCCGGCGGCCGGCTGTACTCCAAGGCGGTTGTCCTCGGCCACATTCTTGCGCACGAACTGGGTCACGTCCTGCTCGGTCCCAACAGCCACTCTCGGAGCGGCATCATGGTGTTCCCTTGGGGACCCAAGCAGCTAGAAGGGTGTTTGCGCGGGGGGTTGTTGTTCTCCAAAGCTGAAGCCGCAACGATACAGATGGAAGTCCGAGAGCGCCAACGGGCGAGGCAAAGCCGTACATCGGCTCGGGAGCGAATCGATGAAGCGACTTCGCATCGAATAGTCGACGCTCCCCCCGCCCTCACCGTGAATATCTACAACCATGCTCAAGCCCCCTCAGTCAACCCTTTCCGTGGCCACGGCCGAGGCCGCAAGGATCTTCCGCGATGCCGGTATCGAGACCCGCTGGGCGCAGTGCGCGACCGAGCCCGAGCTGATCCCCCAGTTTCCGGATTGCTCAATGCCGGGGCCCGCGAGCCTGGTAATGAGAATCATTCCCCGCTCGATGGCACGCCCGAAACCCTCCGGCTCGGCGGCGTTCGGCGTGGCGTTGATCCCCAAAGACGGCTCGTTCGGCCGGTTCGCCAGCGTCTACATCGAGGCCGTGGCCGCCATTGCGGGAGACGATGAAGCCCTGGGCGCCCGCATGCTCGGCCACCTGATGTCTCACGAGCTGGGACACCTGCTGCTGGGCAAGCAAAGCCATTCGCGGAGAGGGATTATGCGGGCCGACTGGCTGGAAAAAGACCTGCAAGACGCCCGACAGGGAAGGTTTCTTTTTACAACCCAGCAGGCAAGCAATATGCGGGGCGCGATGGCGCGGCGCTCAGAGCGCCTGCAAGCCGGGATTCGAAAGGCTCAGCCCTGAAGACGTGGCGTACGCCTCCAGCCGTGCCGAGTCGGGCCTCCGGCCCGCCGTCTGGAGTTTCTATATTCCGCCACGTGGGGCGGGCATCCTTGCCTGCCATAGCGCGAACGGAAGTCCACGCTCTTGAGTTTGGTCATTCTGACGTGGCGAGCGCCTCCTGCCGGGCAGCTTCGGCCCCCTAAGGGCGGCCTTGCGCCGGGCCTCCGGGCCGACCTTCCCTCGGACAGCACGTCGAGCACGGCGAGCAAGCGCAACCACGGATTGGCGCGCCTACCGCGTGCTTCGGCCATCAGGCGGTGAGAAAGGCGGGCTCGCACACCAGGCGGCGGCGAGCCGTTAGGGAACGAACGCCCTGCCCAAGAGCCGAAGCGGCTGCCGATGGCGCCACTTTGGCCCTAGAAAGCCGAGATAACCCAACTCGTTCACGGATTCATAAGAGAGGTAACCCAACTGTTATCAACAAAGTCGCTTGCTCGGGACTTGACATACGCGAAAGCTGCGGTAAGCTGAAAGCGGTGAAACGATCGAATGACAAGCGATCATCCACAGCCCCGTGCAGAAACACCAGTTCACAAAAGGCCAGTACACAAAAGGAAACGAGAAGGTGAGCTGGCTCCCTGAAGGGGCAAAAAAGCTATTTCATGACAATATCTGCCAAATACCGCAATCGAGATTGCCACATCACTGAAAAAAACGGACTTACTGGTTTCGTGGAAACCTCCGCCAAGCGCGTGGAGCCAACATTTTATGCATATAGTAGTCGCAAAAGACTAGAAAACCGCCAAGAAAGACAAGGAAGTCGTTAAGTCGAAGGCCTAGTGTAGTGCGCCAGTCAGACCGTAACCTACCGTGAGCCGCCTCCTTGCCAGACGGAGGAGTGAGAGAGACTGTGCGGCCCAGATGCGGAACCTGATGCGGGTGATTGAGCCGCCCTCACGCGGCTTGGTGTTCCTTAGGGCCAGCCGTTTACGGCTGGTGGACGCCAGCCTCTAAGAGACTTCTCAGCCCGTTTCAACCGGCTCTTGAGTTTGGCCTTTCTGACGCGGAGCAATCTCTCAGCGTGCTACGTCCCAGAGCGCTGAGGTAGCAGACGGCCGGACAGAGATGAAATGAGGAGGCTCGTCATCCGGGGAGTGAGCTAAACTCCCCAAACGGGCTTCGCCGCCTGCGGTGGCGATCCCAGGTTTTTTCCACTAAGAAAAAAAGGAGATGACGAGCCATGAAAAACAATAGCAAAACTTTCAGAGAAGTGTCGAAGCAAAAGATGATCGAACAAGGCCTAAACGTCGTAGCCGGGGTGGATCTGGGCGATAAGCACAGCCATGTCTGCTTGATCGATCTGGACGGCAACATCGTCGAGCGCAAGAAGCTGAGCACCTCGCCGGCAGCGTTCGAGCGCTACTTCGGCGGCTGGGCCGCGATGCGGGTGGTGCTCGAAGCCGGCTGCCACGCCAACTGGATCTACCGCTTGCTCGAGCGGCTGGGGCACGAGCCGCTGATGGCCGACACGCACCGCCTGGCGCTGATCACCCAATCGCTGTCGAAGGACGATCGCAGCGACGCCGAACGGCTGGCCGAGTTGGGGCTGCGGATGCCCGAGATGCTGAACGCCGTCGAGCCCCGTTCGCTGGCCATCCAATGCGACCGCGCCGTGCTGAAAGCGCGGGAAACCCTGGTCGAGACACGCACGAAACTGATCAACAGCGTGCGCGGCACCGTGAAGAGTTTCGGGGGCCGCTTGCCGGCTTCGAGCAGCGAGGCCTTCGTAAAGAAAGCCAGTCCCCAGTTGCCCGACGAGCTGCGTGTCGCGCTCGAGCCGTTGCTCGAGGTGATCCAACACGTCAGCGCCGCAATCCTCCGCTATGACAAACATATCGAGAAGCTGGCGGAGGAAAAATATCCCGCCACGCAAGGTTTACGCTCGATCCGCGGAGTGGGACCGATCACCCCGCTGGCATTCGTGTTGAATCTGGACAACGATCCGCAGCGGCTCGGGAGCAGTCGAGACGCCGGGCCCCGGATGGGGCTGCGGCCCCAGCGCCGCGACTCGGGCGAACGCTCACCGCAGTTGAGTATTACCAAAAGCGGTGACCGATTATTGCGGCGACTGCTGGTGCAATGTTCGCAATACATTCTGGGATATCACGGGGAAGATTCGGACTTGCGGCGCTGGGGACTGCGATTGGCGGCACGCGGCGGCCCTTGCGCGAAGCGCAAAGCGATCGTGGCGGTGGCGCGCAAACTGGCTGTGCTGATGCACCTGCTGTGGCGTCAGGATGTGGACTTCGATCCGTTTTACCAGACGAACCCGCGAGCGGCAGGCTAGCGCTGAGAAATGCGAATCTTAGCAGACCGCTACGAGCAGCGAATCCCCTTTCCCTCTGCTGGCAGGATTCCAGATCGGTCCTCGCCGTCCAGGGTTCGCTTCGCCGCGCTCGGCGCGCCCTGGACTGCTCCGGGCCGATCTGAGAGCAGGACTTATATGAGGGAAAGGGAATAACCGGAACGAGCCGCCTGCCGACCACTCGTGTGGCGGCTGTCAGCCGCGAAATCCCCGAGCGCAAAAAGGAACGTCGGATCGAAGCAGGCACGTAGGAACGTCGGATTGAAGGAGGGAAGGAAGAACGTCGGATTGAAGGAGGTTGAGGAATCGTAACAGCGCAAAGGGACAGACCGAGTTCGCGGCGACTGCGAGTCCACGCCCGGTCCGAAGAGGCCGAGACAGAGAGAGCAGCGCCGCTAGATCGAACTTCATAGAGCACCGCGTCCTCAGCGACGACCAACGAGTGCGGATGGAAGCCCGGTCAAACATCCCATCAGCTGAAAGTTCCTCACTCCTCCCTTGACAATGACGAGCCTCCTCATGGAAGGCGTGGACGGCAGTCCACGCTTAGCCCGTTTCAACGGGCTTACCTTTTTCAAACGGATATCTTATGGTGCGCTATGACTGACGCACTACACTCGCGCACTGCGACTGAGGACACGGCCAGTTGGCGCTGAAGGCGTATTGAATGATCCAGTTGCCGAACTGGTCCCAGCAGGCGAGCAATATCCGGGGCGCGATGCTGCGGCGCTCAGAGCACCTGCAAGCCGGGATGCCAAGGGCGCAGCCGTGAATTCGGCGGGCCGCCTATTCGCACAGCGGCCCTCCCAGCTGGTGCCCCCACCAGAAAAGTAGATGCTTAAGTGATGCTTGAGTGATGATGCGAAGGGCGGCGCAGCCGCTATCGCGTCGCAACCGCTGCATTCCTCAGATACGGATGCGCTGCCGCGGTCGAGTCCTGTTGGGCGACTCTACTGACTCCGTAATTTCGGGCGGCAACCGCCCCTAGCCCGGCCGCGGCCGCAGCGGTTGCAATCGCAAAGGATTTGTAGTGGTTCGTATGCGGATACTTGCGGGCAAGCCACCATTGGGCGGCAAAAAACCCGCCCCCGAACGCTGACTTAAAGACCAAGGCTTTGCGTGTGCTAAAGGTTCCATCGCTGTTCCGCAGCAGCGGGTTTAGCTCGCGCCGGCCTGCCGAAGAGTGGGCGTCCAGCAAGTTCACCGCGACGAACGCGGCCCAAGAAGCAATCCAGGCCTTTTTCCAGCGGCGCTTCGAATCTTTCGTAGACCGCTCTGACCGGGGGGAAGTATCGGTAATATAGCGTGTCTCGGCTGAACTGTAGGCCGCTGCCGGCGCGGCTCCGCGAAGCGGATCTGCTGCTTTTGCCGGGGCAACCGCGCGGAGGTACATGAAAGAATGATTGCGAAAGCAAAGGTTCTAGTCTTCAAGAAGTTAAGCATCCCTAGCTCCTTTTCTGGGCCCGGTTTGATCGGTAACTTAACCTGGGTTTCCGGTGACGTGATTAAGTGCGTTTACTTTCCCAAGTGTGGAGCAAGACTAGGGAAAACACATGACGCGGAAGCTTCAATTTTGTAAGCAGTACGCTCGGCGGAGGGGTAGTACCCCGAGTGGAGGGAATATTTCAGTCGGCTCGACAGAGCCGTGGACGGAAGTCCACGCTCGAGCGTAGCGTGCTACGCCTCTCCGCCTGGCCCGGAGGCGCGCCATGCCCAACGTAGGGGCGTAGCACGCTACGCGCGCCAGAGCGCGGGAAAGCAAACCGAACAATACTTCGCGAAGAGCCGGCTCCCCGTCTGTGAAATGAGCGGTCCACGTTACAATGCAATCCATGGCAGCCAAGCGGCGGCGTCCGAATCGTCGCCAAGAAGAAGATGACCAGGCGATCACGTCGCGGATGGAGCAGCGGACTCGCTGGCTGCCCTGGGTCGTTCTCGGCCTCACGTTGTTCGTCTTTTTGCCAGCGCTCGGGAACGACTTCGTCAATTGGGACGACGACCGCAATTTTCTTGAGAACACCCGTTATCGCGGTTTGGCGCTCGAGAATCTTCAATGGATGTTCACGACGTTTCACCTGGGGCACTACCACCCCCTGACTTGGTTGTCGTTGGGGCTCGACTATGTTCTTTGGGAAATGAACCCAGCCGGGTACCACTTCACCAACATCGCTCTGCATGCCGCTACCGCGCTTCTGGTCTATTTTCTGATTCTTCGCTTGTTGTTGCTTGCGACAAAGGCAGCCGAGGAAACTCCGGAGCTGCGCTTCTCGGCGGCGTTCGGGGCGTTGCTGTTCGCGATTCATCCGTTGCGGGTGGAATCGGTCGCGTGGGCCAGCGAACGCCGCGATGTTCTCTCGGGACTCTTCTACGTTGGGGCGGCGTTGTTGTATTTGCGCGGCCGCTTGATGGCCTCGGTTGGGTTGTTCGCCGCGGCTCTGATGTCGAAAGTCATCGTTGCCAGTCTGCCCGTAGTGTTGTTGTTCGTTGATGTTTATCCGCTACGGAGAAAGCCCAGCTTCGCTCTGCTCCTGAACAAGATTCCCTACTTCGCGTTGGCGCTTGCCGCCGGCTTTTTCGCGCTGAGCCAGCAGCGCACCGGTGTCGGTGGTACCTTCGCCGACATCGCGGTCGAGCCCGCATTGCGCCTGACGCTGTCGCTCTATGGGCTGGCTTTCTATGCGTGGAAAACGTTGCTGCCGTTCGACCTGGCTCCGCAGTATGTTTTGGGCTCATCGCCCGGTGCGTTCGACATGCCGCTGCTAATTGGATCGTTCGCCGCGATGGCTATCACGGCTGGGGCGATTTTCGTCTGGCGCAAGTGGCCCGGCGTTGCAATCGGGTGGGGCTGTTATGTAGTCACGCTGCTGCCAGTCCTCTCGCTGCTGCGTTTCGATCCGCAGCAATTCGTGAACGACCACCATTCGTATCTGGCGACGCTCGGTCTTTCGGTCCTAGCGGCGGGCCTATTTCTGAAATTCTTTTCGATGGACCGAGCTCCCATCGTGGCTGGTTGCGCCGCCGTGGTGATGCTGTTGTTTTGTGAGCGAACCATTGCCCAAATTGACATTTGGCAAAACTCGGAAACGCTATGGGCTCATACGCTCACAGTAAGTCCGCTGTCGGTTGTGGCCCATAACAATCGCGGCCGCCTGCTGGCCGAGGCAGGGCAAACCGATAGGGCTTTGGGTCACTTCCGCCGCGCCGTCGAAATCAAGCCGGACTACGCTCATGCTCACTACAACCTGGGGAATCTCCTCATGCAGCAGCCGGAACTCACTGAAGCCGAGCAGCATTTCAGGAGTGCACTCGATCGCGAGCCGCGCTACACCGCTGCCCTCAACAGTCTCGGGAACTGTCTAGTACGCCAGAAGCGCGAGTCCGAAGCAGAGGAATTCTATCTGAAAGCAATCGAGGTTGAACCGCGTTTTGCCGACGCACATTACAACTTGGCGTTGGCGCTTCATCAGCAGGGCAAGCTGGATCAGGCTGCCCGGCACTACGAAAGCACAACAAGGCTGGATCCGCGCAGTGCCGATGCCTACAGCAATTGGGGCGTGCTGCTTGAGACACAGGGCCGGCTCGAAGATGCCATCGGGCACTACCGGCAAGCGCTGGCCATTCAACCGGCACACGCCGACGCCCGCCGTAATCTTGATGCGGCGCTATCGGAGCGGCCGCTTCCATGACGCCGGTATTCCCGGCGCGGCACCTGCGGTTGCGCCAGGAGGGCCGATCGTCATGTAGTGGTGCGGGGTAGAATAGGTGCCGATGTCCGCGTTGATTCTGGTCGATCTACAGAATGATTTTATGCCAGGGGGCGCTCTTGCCGTTCCCGGTGGAGACGCGGTGATTCCGGTTGCCAATCAGCTTGCAGGAACCTTTGATCTAGTAATGGCGACGCAGGACTGGCACCCGCCGGGCCACGGCAGTTTCGCGTCCCAGCATCCTGGTAAGGTTCCGGGCGAGGCCGTCGAACTGGACGGACTTCATCAGGAGCTGTGGCCCGACCATTGTGTCCAAGGCACCAGGGGCGCCGAGCTGCACTCGGGCCTCGATACCGTGCAGATCACAAGGGTGTTCCACAAGGGAACGGACCCGCGTATCGACAGCTATAGCGCGTTCTTCGACAACGCACACCGTAAGTCGACCGGCCTGACGGACTATCTCAAGAAGAACGGCGTCAGCGAAGTTTACCTAATGGGGCTGGCGACCGATTACTGCGTAAAGTTTAGCGTCCTCGACGCCGTCAAGTTGGGGTTCAAGACCAACGTGATCGAGGACGGCTGCCGCGGAATCGATCTGCAGCCGGGAGATGTCAACAAAGCAATCGCCGAAATGGAAGCTGCCGGGGCCGTCATCGTTTCCAGCAAAGCTTGCCCATAGACGAACCCCCCGGTGCGCCGGCTGGTCGCGGGGATACGGTAGGACCGACACTCACATCGAAAGGCAATCTGAGAATGACTGACGAAAAAGACGACGCCGTTCTAGGAGCGGGAAAGTATCTCCGTTTGCGACGCCGAAACCGCTGGGAATTTGTCGAGCGCCCCGGGATCACGGAAGTAGCGGTCATCATTGCGATCACAAAAGACAACGAGGCGGTGTTCGTTGAGCAGCACCGCGAACCCGTCGCCGCGAGCATGATCGAGTGGGCCGCGGGTCTGGTGGGCGATGAAGAGGGGGACGACGGGGAACCGCTGCTTGACGCCGCCAATCGCGAGCTGCAAGAGGAAACCGGGTTCCGCGCGAATCAGCTATCGGTCCTGGCCCAGGGACCTCCGTCTGGAGGCCTGGCGTCCGAGATCATTACCTTTGTTCGAGCCGAGGGGATCGAGCGAGTCAGTGCAGGCGGTGGTGTCGGACATGAGGAAATCAAGGTCCACCTTGTGCCGCTCTCAGACGTCAATGCCTGGTTAAAGGCGAGATCCAGAGAAGGCCTCTTGATCGATCCGAAGGTCTACGCCGGGCTGTATTTCCTGGAACATCCCGACAGCGTTGGATAGGCGGCGAATTCGTCCGAAACGGTACGTTTGAGCGGAGCGGGTGTTTGCTACCCTCCAAACTTTCTGAGGCGCCGGCGATGCTCGTCGAACCATTCCACGCGATCGATGACGTCCTCGACATCGATTTTCGGTTCTTCCACCTCCTGCTGCAGGGAAGCCCAGTGGCTTGCTCGGGAAACCAGGAGTCCGGTGAGAAATACGAGTGCGGTGGCCAAGACCGCCGGCCGCAGGGCCTCGGTTCTCATCGAGGGTTGATCACCAAGGGCCGAAAGCAGCTCAAACAACCCTAGCGCGGCACCCACGACCAGGCACAGAATGCTCAGCACCCGGAAGAACCGCCGAATGGGCTCTTTCTTCACTCGAACGATAATATGCATCAAAACGGACTGCGGACCAATCAGGTCCGCGGGGACGTATGCCATGGCCTATCGCGGCATATACCGCAGGGCTATACCCCTTAGTAGGTCGGGTACCGCTTCGATGTCAAGGCCCAGCCCTAAAAACGTTACTTTTGTCCCGTTTGCGCTAGGGCGTGTTAACACTAACGTGGGGTCTCGAAACGAAGAGCCTCGACGATGAGGGCGAAGTGGAGGAAGGCGAGGAACATCACGTCGAGCTTGTCGAAGCGGGAGAAGATTCGGCGGAATCCCTTGAGCCGGCGGAAGAGTCTCTCGACCTCGTTGCGGCGGCGATAGAGTACTCGATCGAACTCCCACGGCTTCAAGCGGGTACGCTTGGGCGGCACGACGGGAATCCATCCGAAATCCAGAGCCAGTTGGCGTGTCTGATCGTCCTCATAGGCGCCGTCCATGAGCAGCGGCAGCGGCTCGGGCAGTGGCCCCAGACCGCCCAGCAGCTCACGGCCATGCTGGGCGTCGTGAGCTTGGCCGGGCGAGAGAGCGAACGTTATCGCCGTTCGAGCATCTGCGGCAACCATATGAATCTTGGTGGTCCATCCGCCGCGGGATTTGCCGATCGCCTGCGGACCGTTTTTTTTAACGCACCGGTGCCGTCGGGATGAACCTTCCCGATGGTCGAGTCCATCGACACGGCTTCGATTTTGATGCGGACCAGTTGCTCGCGCTGCAGTTTCTCGAAGACGGCGTCGAGCACGCCGTTCTTCGACCAGCGGTTCATGCGGGTGTAAATGGTGTGCCAGTTGCCGAAGCGCTGGGGCAAGCCGCGCCATTTGCAGCCCTGCTCGGCGACATATAAAATCGCGTTTAAAACCGTCAGGTTCGACAGGCTCACGTTGCCCCGCTGGCGCGGCAAAACCGGCTCGATGCGGAGGTATTGCTGCTCGGTGATTTCCATACATCACCAGTATAGCAGCTTTTCCACGTTAGTGTTAACAGGCCCTAGTGTACGTGCGCCAGAAATAGCGTAACATACAGACATCGGTCGGGGAGAGCGGAAGCCCGTGAAACGGGCTGAAGGACCCTCAGCGGTTGCGTGCACCAGCCGTAAACGGCTGGCCTAGTAACACCAAGCCGCGTGAACGCGGCTCAAAACAACAGCATCAGGCTACGCATGCGGATCGGACTGTCAATCTTGCTCGGCAAGCCGGCAAAAAAGCGGCTCACGATAAGTTATGGTCTGATTGGCGCACTCCACTAGGATTTCCGTCCTGAGGTTTGGGACAAGGGCTTCCATCCACCGCTCTGTCGAGGCATCTGAACATTCTTTCGCTGGAAAGCCCATGCGCCAGCTAGCCGAAGTGCTCGCGGTGCAGCTTGATATCACTGCGCACAAGGACGTGCTCTCGCGCGATCTGCTCGATATCTTGAACGTAGTTGTCCTCACGCGACTTCCAACCGCTAGCTTTCGGTTGAGTCGGGTTGCGCCGGCAACTCAGGAGGAATTGGTGGGCAGGGTCATCACGAGGGCGATTCGGCCTGCCCTAGGTGTGAAAAAATGCTGGGGATAGCCAGCCGCGCCAATCGCATCACTGATAAACAGGGACTTAGGAATGGCCGCTTGTGGCAGTCTCCGATTTTTTCACACCTTCCAGTCCTCGGTTTCTCAGCTAGCCGATGTCGAAGTGCTCGCGGTGCAGCGAGACATCACTGCGGACAAGGACGTGCCCTCGCATGATCTGCTCGATCTCTTGAACGTAGTTGTTGTCACGCGACTTCAACTTGCGGGCAATGTCCTGATTGACACGAAGCGTGATGTCTTTTGTGCGCTCTTGCGAGGTAGCCATTTTCCTGGCTTCGCTCAAAATCTCCTGAATCACCGTTTGCACCGACTTGACGGTGGCCGAGCCGTTGCAGTAGGGACACGGCGTGCACAGCGCCCGCTCCAGGGACTGCTTGACGCGTTTCCGTGTGATGCAAACCAGCCCAAATTCATTAAAGGGTAGAACCTTGGAGGGAGCCATATCCGCCTTCAAGGCTTTCTCGATCGCCGCCAAAACTTTGTGGCGGTTCGAGCGATCTTCCATGTCGATGAAATCGACGACAATGATGCCGCCAAGATCGCGAACTCGTAGCTGGCGTACAATCGCATTGACGGCTTCGAGATTGGTATTGACGATCGTATCTTCCAGCCGATCCGACTTGCCGACGTACTTACCCGTGTTGACATCAATAGCGACCAGTGCTTCAGTCTGATTGATGACGAGGTAGCCTCCAGACTTCAGCCACACCTTCGGACGCAAAGCTTTCGCCAACTCGGCCGTGATATTGAACTCATCGAACATCGGTTTGGCTCGCGTATAGAGTTTGACACCCTTGAGCAGATCGGGCTGGAAGCGCTCTACGAACCGCAGGATTCGCTCATACTCCGCTTCCCCGTCCACCCAGATGGTCTTGAAGTCGTCTCCGACGCGGTCCCGCAAGACCCGCTCGACAACATTGTCGTCATGGTGCAGCAGCGCCGGCGAGGGGCTGCCGTCGGCCCGGTCTCGAATGTCGAGCCACTGGTTGTAGAGGAACAGCATGTCACCACGAACGTCTTCTTCACTGACTCCATCGCCCGCCGTTCGAACGATGAAACCGCCCGGCATTCCGGTGCGGTGCGTCTGTACGATCTTCCTCAAGCGAACCCGCTCTTTGTCGGATGGAATTTTCCGTGACACACCGATGTGATCCACCGTGGGCATGTAAACCAGAAAGCGGCCCGGCAGGGCGATATGCGAGGTGATGCGGGCGCCTTTCTTGCCAAGGGGCTCTTTGGCGATCTGGACCAGCACCTCCTGACCCTTCGCGAGCATATCGTTAATCTTTCGATCTGAGTCTCTGTCGCTTCTGCCAGATTCAACTACGGGAGCGGCGACTTGGACAGACTGCTTTTCAGACTCATCCCGTTGACGTTGCGAACGCCTTCGCCCACGACGGCCGCGGCGGTGAACGAAGCTCGAGGATCCGGCATCTCCTCGCACCCTTGTTTCCCTCGGCGAACCGTTGCTGGCCGTGGAATCGCCGGCCTCTGTTGCGTCCTCCCGCGGCTCGGTATCGCCGGAGGCATCTGACGCCGAGTCGCCATTGCCGTTACCGTTGAGCGCGCCAACAACTTCTTCTTCGAGAGCCCCCCCATTCTCGTCCGAATCGGCGGGGGGCGGTTCCGGGAACCCAGGGAAACTGTGATGCTCGGCGTCGGAATCTAGAGCTTGAAGAAGCTCGTCCGCTTCTTCTGGGGCTACCTCGGCGGTACTTTCGGCGGGTTCCTGCTCTACGGATGGTTCGGATGTTGGAAGCTCGGGCGCTACATCCCGCGGCGAAACGTCGTCGGCTACGACTTGGGAGTCCCTCCTAGTCGATGATCCCTCGACAGCGGCCGCTGCCTCCGCTACTTCGTCGGATTCTTCCTCCGATTCGGGCAACACTAGCTCAAGGGAAGACGGGGATTCGTCCTGTGCATGGAGTGCGGCGTCATCCGGCACTGAGTCGCCCACGGCGAGGCCACTTTCGCTTGGCTCGGAAAGGTCGCCGGCTCCAGAATCAAGTTCCTGCGAGTCGCTACGGCCGGAGCTTGGCTCGGGCACACCCTCGCCATACTTCGCTAAAGACTCACCGGGGAGAACGACAAAATCGGACTCTGCCGCTACGTCTTGGACTGTAGCCTCGAGAGCCTCCGCAGCCTCATCAGCTAAGTCAGCCACGCCCGTGATCTGCGCTTCGGGCGCCACTCTTGCGCCGGGTTGATTCTCGGCCCCGACGTCGGCGTACTTGGTCGTCGGGAACCCGGCCGAACCTTTTCCTCGGCGGCGCCTTGATCGGCGGCCGCGCTTCTCCCGCCTGCGGGCCCCGCCGCCATCCGCCTCACGGCCCTTCTCCTGAGTCGAATCGCTGTCCCGCGTCGAATCGCTCTCTTCTACCGAGTTGTTCTTTAGCTGCGAACCGGCCTGCTCAGTGGCGACGTCGCGGGGAACTGTTGCGTCTCGACCGGGAGCCCCGGAGGGCTTTGGTTCGCCCGCCTTCGTTGGCGCTACCGGGACCTGGTCGAACTCTTCGTCGCTTTCATCGAAGAAGTCAGATACATAGAGAAAGGCGTCTCTTTCGAGTCCGATATCGACGAACGCGGACTGCATTCCCGGCAGCACACGTGTGACGCGCCCTTTGTAGATGCTGCCGGCCAGGGCGTGCTGGGACTCGTTTTCGACGTGAAGTTCAACGAGCTGGTCTTCTTCTAAGATCGCCAGCCGGGTTTCATGCGGTGACGATTGGACTATGAGCTCTTTCGACACAATATTCCTCCATCGGGAGGGACATCGCAGAGCTGCTCGGGCGGATTAGTTGGGGTTCAGTCGTTCGGTTCCAGCGAAGCGGCCTCTCGCGCGTCATCGAAATGTGCGAAGCATCGTCTCAATTGAAACTCACACTACCTGCGCTACGCAAGCTCGAAAAATCGTTTGGCAAGCCGCCAAGCGGAGCGCTCGCTTAAGGCTGCGCTCAACGCCTCGGAGCCGAAGGACTGCCCTCCGCTCTAGCGGCTCAGGGCGTAGGTCCTTCCCTTCTACTCTCGTTATTCTTATTCGAGCCCGGCAAAAACCACCTGGGCCCGCAAATCAGATTCAGCGGGCACTCAGCCCGCCGTCAAAACCATCAATTGGTGAAACGCCGAAGCCTGACATTGTTTACCAGGCCCAACAACATAAACGTGGCCAACAGATTCGACCCGCCATAGCTCATCAATGGCAAAGGCAGGCCGGTGACCGGCATTCGTCCAATGACCATACCGACGTTCACCAGTAAATGAAACAGCAGCAACGCGCCGACGCCCATGCAGATATACATCCCGGCGCTATCCGCCGAGGTCTGAGCGTTCCCAACGATCTTCATCAATATCGCAAAGTACAATGCTATGACCAAAGTGACCCCGACGAAACCAGTTTCCTCAGCATAGGCGGAGAAAATGAAATCCGTATGCGGGGTCGGTAAAAACCTGAGCTGCGTCTGAGAGCCCTGCTCGAAACCAGCGCCCCAAATGCCCCCCGCACCTATAGCAATCTTCGACTGGATCGGCTGATATCCTGAACCCTGCGGGTCGCGCTCCGGATCCATGAAGGTGATCACTCGCTCCTGCTGGTAGGGCGCAAGAAGGTACTGCCACGCTAGCGGCAGGATCAAAGCTCCCGCCAGCGCTAAAACCAGGACATATTTCCAACGCAGCCCCGCCACGAACACACCCATCAGCAGAATCGGTACGTAACTCAAGGCCGTACTCAAATCCGGCTGCCGGGCAACCAAAAACACAGGCACCGCGAACAAACCCACGATCTTCAGCAGGTTCTTCACCGATACAGACTCTGGATGAAGGTCCGAAAAAAACCTTGCCATCAACAATACTAGCATCACCTTGACGAACTCCGAGACCTGAAGCGTCGCGCCTCCAGGCAGGGGGAGCCAGCGCCGTGCGCCTCCTCCGACTTGGCCCAGAACCGCGATCAGCAACAGCAATGCCACGCCGATCGCGTAAAAAACCGGAGCATGGTGGATCAAGATGTTGTAGTCAATCGCGGCGAAGACCCACAGCAAGATGAGGCCCAGGCCTATCCAGACGATCTGCCTCACGTGGGCCTCCTGCCAGGGAGTATTGCGTGTTGAGCTGTAGATTTCCATCAGGCCGAGAACCGTGAGCGCCATCGTCATCCCGAGAAGGACCCAGTCGAAATCACGGGCCGAGTAGTGGCGGATCAAGGTCCCACCCTCGATGGCGCCGGTGCTGAAAAGTTGCTAGCCGTCTGCCCGGAAGCGGATGTGTTTTGTCGCTGGGTCCAGCGCGCCCGCTGCTGCTTGTCGAAGTAGGCCTTGATGACGTCCCGCACAATTGGAGCGGCGATGGAGCCGTGTTCACCCCGCTCATGGAGTGCTACGACAACGATCTCGGGCGCCTCGCAGGGCGCAAATCCGAGAAACCAAGCGTTGTCCTTCGAAGATTCTTCATTCTCGTGGTCTTTTGCGTATTGTCTAGATACGACTTGGGCCGTGCCCGTCTTGCCGCACACATCATAGCCGGGGATTCTGGCGCGCACTCCGGTGCCCGCTTCGTTGACGACACCCCATAGTCCACGGACAATCCTCCTCACAGCGACGGGGTCCAGCTCAGCGCGCCGCGGCATCGGCGGCTGATAGCCGTCGCGGATCGATCGCATTTCGTCGTGGGGTACTAAATGAGGCTGGTGCCATTCACCGCCCATCGCCAGTCCGCCGATCGCGGAAGCGATTTGTAACGGCGTCGTAGTCAGAGCTCCCTGGCCGATTGCGACCGAAATCGTCTCTCCGGCATACCACTTTTCGCGGAAGAACCGCAGTTTCCACGACGCAGACGGCACGGTTCCGTCTTCTTCCTGTGGTAGGTCAATTCCCGTAGGCTCACCGAGACCGACCAGGATGGCAGTCTCCGCAATGGGATCGATTCCCAGGCGGTTCCCAAGCGTATAGAAATAAACATCGCAAGACTGCACGAGGGCCTCATGGAGCGTAACGCTACCGTGGCCGTCCGGCTTGTGGCAGCGGAAGTAGCGCCCATAAAAAGACGCGCCTCCCGTACAGATAACACTGAAATCCTTCTCCACCACCGAAGTGCGGTCAGCGGCCAACGCCACGATGGGCTTGAATATCGAGCCCGGCGCCAATTGGGCCTGAATCGGCCGATTCAGCAACGGCTTATGGGGGTCATTGACGAGTTCCCGCCAGTCATCCACGCTAATACCGCCAACGAACTTATTGGGAAGGTAATTGGGCCTGCTCACGAGCGCCAGAACTTCGCCGTTTCTGGGATCGAGCGCAACGACGGCACCCGTCTTCCCCTCCATTGCCAGCTCGGAGACAACCTGCAGGTCGAGGTCGATCGTGAGACGGATGCTACGACCCGGTTTGGCCTCGACGTTCCCCCTGACTTCCCGCTCTCGGCCCAGGCCGTCGACAACCACGACTCGTCGGCCGTCCGAGCCGCTCAAGACGTCGTTGTACTGGCGCTCGACACCGGCCTTGCCGACCTCGGCCCCCGGTTCATAGAGGGCGAATTCGAGTTGCTCAAGTTCGGTATCGCTGATTTCGCCGACGTAGCCGATGACGTGTGAAGCCGTGCCGTCTTTGGGATACAGCCGCTTTTGGGAGCGAATCAGTTCAAGTTCAGGAAACTCCGCGCGGTGGGACTCCACGAAAGCAATGTCGCCCAGATCCAGATTTTCCTTCAAAATGGCCGCCTGGTACTCCGGCGCGTTCGAGGTGCGCAGCCGCCGAAGCTGAGCACGCATTTGGTCGTAGGGAATATTCAATCCCTCGGCGATCAACAGAAGGATTTCTTCCCGCATGGCGGCGCGCGACAGCAGAACTTTGAACGTCGGACTGTTATCGACAAGAATGCGGCCGTCGCGGTCCATGATTTTTCCGCGTGGAGCCAACAACGGGAGTGTTTTGATCCGGTTTCTCTCGGCACGGGCCGCATAGACGCCGGGACTCTGCACTTGGAGTTGCCAGAAACCCGACAACAGCCAAAGACAGACCGCCGCTGAGACGAACTGAAAGGTAGCCACCTGAGCGCGCCCTGGTGTCTTCCTGCTGTTGGAGTAGCCGTTCACGACGTTCTCTTCAGGCGATCCAGAAGGCGGAAAACCGCCAGCGACAGCCCGGCATGCGCCGCTGCCAAGATCAGGGCCAGCACGAGCTGTATCGAGATTTCGTTAGCCAGCAAAACCGTTTCCACGATCCAGAAGAGAACTTGATGAATCAGGAAGAATAGAGCGACCAGAACACTTCTAGCCCCAGGATAGTCGACCTCAATGTACAGGCTGATTGTCCCGGAAAGGTAGCCAATCACCGTCTTGAGAATACCAAACACCCCCACGGGACCGTCCGTCAGGCTGTCTTGCGCCAGCCCGATCGCAGCGCCAATCAGCAGCCCAACAATTGGGCTGCGGCTCATCAGAGCGAGGTAAACCACAACCAGCAATGGGAGGTCGAGATTACCGATAAAACCGAAGTATTGGGGGAGGAACACTTGCAATGCCAATGCCGCGACCACCGCTGCGACGGAAACCAACAGACTTAAACTAGCTGCATCGCGGACTATCGCCGGGCTACCGGCAGTTTGTGTCACAGATCGACTCTCATTTGGCGGACTTTCTTACCGCGGAGTAGGTATGCGGGGCGTACTCTGATCTAGCTCGATTGACTGCTCAGATGAATTCTGAACCGTCCGAGGTTCGCCACCGGAGCCACTTGCAACCTTTTCCTCCATCGAGCGGCCGGTTACCGCTGCGGGGTCAGTTGGGCGACCGGCAACCGGCGGATCTCCGTTACCCGCTAAATGCCCTGAGGCCGCTTCGCCGGCAATTCCCTGCGAAGCGGCGAGCCCGATATTGAAGTCCGGGGGGGGGGAGTTCCCGGCTCGCCTTCGCCGAAGCGGTGTCCCTGCGCCGCTCCGATGGCGCGATATCGTTCTTTGAGGCGGTCAGCGTCAGTCATCGGCATGGGCCGTTTCCTCTGTGGCGACTGACCTTCCGTCCCCGCGCTCTCGCTGCTCGCCGGTTCAAGGCTGTTCCCGCTGACTTCACCTGAGCTCGATCCATCCGGGCTGGGCGGAGGACTCGGCATGAGATACTCGGGTGGCTGGGGCCGGGGAATCGCCGGAAGCTCTCCGTGAATACCCGCAGTCACGATCAGAACACCGTCGAGGCGGTCGAGGTCGGCGAACGGCCGGACGTAGATTCTCTGGAACTCACTTCCCTGCTCCAGCCTTGTGACTTCGCCGACCGCCAGTCCCTTCGGGTAAATGCGGTCATCCCCGGAGGTAAAGACCTTTTCCCCGACCCTCACGGCGATCTCATCGCCTATGTAGTCGATTCGGCATTCGCCCGAGCCGGTTCCCTTCATCACTCCGCGGGCCCTTGAATCCTCGAGCACGATTCCGACTCCGGCATCCACGTCGCTGATCAGCCGTACAAGCGAGGCCCCGCCGTAAGCAGCTTGCACGTTTCCTGCAATGCCATCGGGGGTAATCACCGGCATGCCCGACTTCACACCATGATTGGAACCTTTGTCGAGAAAGATCTCTTTGGAGTTCGGATTCAATCCTCGTCCAATTGCTTCCGCCAGAATGCTTTCCGAGAGGATTTTCGTCTGAAAATCCACGAGTCCGGCTTCCCGCCCGAAACACGCTAAAGCGCGGCGGAATTCCTGGTTCTCCAGTTTGAGTCGGCTGACCTGCTCGCGAAGTTGCTGGTTTTGCTCGCGCGCATCCCCGAGCCAAACGTATTCTTGCCAGGAGGCGGTGACAAACGAAGAAATGGCTTTCAGTGCTTTCTCGATCGGTGTGATCGCAGCAACTGTCCAGACGCGTATGACGCGAACGTCGTCGTTTCGTTTTACCTGATAACCAAGCAGGACGAACTGAAAAAACAGCACCGCGACAAGCACGGAAACATTGCGATACCGAGAGAAGAATTCAAGCACAATCGCCGCTCCCTTTGATTCCCGGGGGCAAGCTTCCCTACCTATTCATCTTCATCCAAATCGTCAGGCCAATCATCTTCGGGCTCAGGGCTACTCAATCGAAATACGGCGCAGCAACTTAAAGTCACTGAGCATGCGGGCGGTCCCGATTACAACCGAAGCTAGTGGATCCTCCGCAATCGAGACCGGCAATCCGGTCTCTTGCCGAATCCGCACATCCAGATTTCGGATCATCCCACCGCCGCCGGTGAGAACGATTCCGCGGTCACTGATATCCGCGCTCAATTCCGGTGGTGTCCTCTCGAGGGCAACGCGAATGGCGTTCATGATCGTGCTGATGCAATCGGAAAGCGCTTCTCGTATCTCCGTATCGTCTACCGTGACGGTTCGCGGTACGCCTTCTATCAAGTTGCGGCCCTTGATCTCCATGGTGAGCGGCTTATCGAGCTTGTATGCCGAGCCAAGCTCGATCTTGACTTGTTCGGCGGTGCGCTCGCCGACCAGCAGGTTATACTTCTTTTTCAAGAAGTTGATGATCGCCTCATCCATCTCATTACCGGCAACGCGTACCGAGCGAGAATAGACGATACCTGACATCGAGATGACCGCAACGTCGGTCGTCCCTCCGCCGATGTCGACCACCATGCTTCCGCAGGGCTCCGTGATCGGCAACCCGGCGCCGATCGCCGCCACCATCGCCTGTTCCACCAAATGCACTTCGCTGGCATGGGCTCGATAGGCAGAGTCTCGAACGGCCCGCTCTTCCACCGGCGTGATCTCGCTCGGAACACCGATCACAATTCGTGGATGAACCAGCATCTTGCGGTTATGCGACTTCTGAATAAAGTAGGTCAGCATTTTCTCTGTGACCTTGAAGTCCGCAATCACACCGTCCTTCATGGGACGAATGGCCACGATGTTGCCGGGCGTCCGCCCAACCATTTCTTTGGCCTCTTTTCCGACAGCTTCCACTTCCCCGTTGTTCTTGTTGATAGCAACAATCGAGGGTTCGTTTACCACGATGCCCTTGCCCTTCACGGCCACGAGCGTGTTGGCGGTTCCCAGGTCGATCGCCAGATCTCTGGAGAACAGGCTAAAAAGCGAACGGAAATTCATACTCAAGAAACTAACTCCTAGACACTGGGCAAGCTGACTATCGGTCGATCCAGACTTACCCGGCCACGAGGTTCGCCGTGTGGGCAGCTGTCCCGAGAAGGGCCGATGCTACCGTTCTTGCCGTTTTCAAGCTACCAGTCCAAGCCATTCATATGCAAGCGGTTAGGGTAATAGAGGGTAGGAAAGGTTGCTTTGGCGGCCATACTCCCGGTTGTCGCGCGGAACTCACCGGCAACCAGCTTGAAAATTGTGCCGGAATTTGGCACGCCAGCGCGTAACCCGCATCTAATTTCATCACCCGACGGCCCGAGCACGCGATAGGCCCGTCAATGCTTTGTTGCGTTTGCTCACCGGGCTCAAAGGACCTCTCCCCCAGGAGCACGTGGCAAAAGTTGGCGCGGGCGAAAACGGGGGACTGCCGTCCGATTTTCGTCAGGGCTTCTCACGCACTTCGCCCCGGCACTTGATGCGAATGGCGGGCTGGGGGGCGGATCCGGAACGGGTGGCATTTCGGCTTAGCAACTTGAATCGTAGTACTTTTATTCCGAGAATGGCGTTTCGTACTACGAAACAAGGTGAGCTCAGTAACGTCTCGGCAAGTTGTTACCGTTCATCTCGAGATCTCTCCTATGCTAGGCCATCATTGCGTCGCCGACCCCTGGTCACCCAATCGGTAGCGATCCTAGATGAGCGCTTCCTCCGCCGAACTACTAAATCCACAAGTGAAATAAACGCCGGAATAAGTCTTCACATCTTTTTGATAAAAAGCATCTTAACTACCTCACCGAGAAGTTGATTTTGGCGGTTGAGCGGCGGAAATCAGTCCGAAGAAATCCCTGAGATCCTGGCGCATTCGAGTCTTTTCCCCGATGCCGAGACCGAGCTGACCTATCCGAAACTTCCTATAGGAGTAGAGCGCAAAAACGCACCCCTTAGAAAACATAGGACTATAGTTCCATTGAAAATCCATTAATTGATGGTTACTGTAGTACTGGTACTTGTAGTCGTAAACTCAGCAGGAACTGAAAATTCGGCACAAAGAGACAAGTTGAGTGGGAGGATCCCAGATGAACAGCAGTCGAACGGTCAAGCGTCAGAAGCCTCTCAATAGGATGAGATCGCTCGTAAAGCAGTCGGGAGGAAGTCTCATCGTCCTCACCGCTCTGATGTTCCCTTTTCTGTTGAGTTTCATGGCGTTGTCACTCGATATTGGGATGATCTACGACGTCAAGCGGCGCCAGCAAAAAGCAGCGGATTCGTCGGCGATGGGCGCTGGTCAGGAGATCTGGCGGCAGAACGCGGCTCAAGTTATTCCGGCTGGCAGGGCGGATGCCAAGAAGAACGGCTTCGACGACAACCAGGGTGCCGTGACGGTAAATGTCGAGTATCCCTACGCCTATAACGGTGGGAACGCAAACGACTACGTGCGGGTAACGATTTCGGAGGTCGTTCCGACCTACTTCGCGCGGCTGTTGGGCCCGGAGTCGGCCACCGTCCGGTCTCAAGCCGTGGCCGGCTTGGTGAACTTTGCTGACGGCTGCTACTACGTCTTGAATGAATCATCGAACCAAGCCTTCAAGTCGGTGGGAGGGGCGGTCTTGCGGGCCAATTGCGGGCTTCTGGTCAACTCCGACAACTCCCCGGGGTATTTTCAGAATGGCGGAGGCGAGGTTTGCATCCCGACCGTGGGAATCGTCGGCGGGTATAACAATTCCCCTTCATGCAGCGACCCCGGCGGTCCGCTTCCTAACACCAAGACGGGGATTCCGCGAGTTCTGGACCCGCTTGCGCATCTCACCGTGCCTTCTTCAACGGGGCTGACCAACTATGGCAATGTCCATGTCAAGAACGGCGACGACGTCGATTTATTGCCGGGGTATTACAGCCAAATCAAACAGACCGGCGGTACCTCTCGCCTGAGTCCGGGGCTGTACTACGTCGACGGAGATTTCACGGTTAACGGCGGGGTCATGAGTAGCCTCGGGGACGGTGCAACGATCTACCTGACCGAGCAGCTCACGATCAACGGCAACGCCCAAGCGAATCTCCACGCGCCCGTTGCCGGCACGAACAGCTCGATCCCCGGCATTCTGTTCTGGTCGCCCAGCACGAAAACGCAGAAGGCCACCGGAAACGCCCAATCCTCGTTCCAAGGCGCACTCTATTTCAAAAATGCTTTGTTAGCATTCCGGGGAACAAACGACGCAGACTCGTGGCAGTTGATCGTGGCCGACGAGGCCGAACATGTTGGCAATAGCACAAGCGTCAATAACTTGGCAGGGACCTTCCCGGGAATGCCACCGGTTCGCAAGGTTACCCTGCTGCAGTGATTCAGCAACGGGCCACGGTTTGGCAATCACGACGTAAGAATTGGAGGACAATCTGATGCAAACGAGAACGATCAGGACGCGGAAGAACAGGCGGGGAACAACCACTGTCGAACTAGCGGCGACCTTGCCTCTGTTGGTTCTCATGATGGTGGGAGCGGCCGACTTTGCCCGCATTTTTTACCACACGATCACGTTGGCCAACGCCTCGGGGACGGCGGCATTCTATGGCTCTCAGGGTCATATCGAGTCGGTCAACTTCAGCGATATCGGCACGGTCGCCGCCGGCGATGCCCGCAACCTTGCCGGCGTCACCGCCAACGCCGAACTGTTCTGCGACTGTCCTACTAGCACTGGCGGAGCCGGGGTAGACTGCACGGATGGCGATTGCGGTGCGTATGGCTATCCGCGGTCCTATTCGAAAACGTCAGTCCAGCAGACATTCGAATTGATGCTGCCTGGCCGGGCGTCCCCAACCCAGTGGCGATCACGCAGCAGACGTACACGCGGGTGCAATAGACGCCCCAGAGGAACTTCAATGACGCATTCCAAACAAAGCACCCTACCGGCACTTGCTGGCCGCAAGAACAGCCAGCGGGGGGCGACGCTGGTCGAATTTGCCCTTTCTTTCATGCTCTTCATATTGGTCTTGTTCAGCATGGTGGAACTGGGACGAGGCATGTGGACCTATGCCAAACTGAACCACGCCGCGCGTCAGACCGGACGGTATTGCATGGTCCGGGGAAGCGCCAATCCGGCCAATCCCACCGAGCTGAGGGCAGTCGTCGACAGACACTGCAACGGGATGGAACTGTCAGATATCACGGTATCGACGCTCTGGAACCCCGACGACGCGACCCCCAACGCCGATCCAGCGCTCGTCGAAAGAGGTGACATCGTCCAAGTGAGGCTTACCTATCCATTCAAGCTGGTTACCGGGGGTTGGGTCTACCGACCGACAGCCTTCAAATGGGCGCCACAACTCAAATGATCGTGGCGAACTGACGGCAGCGTTGCTCTGCTGGTCAGTTTCTTCCACATGTTGGGAGAAAAGCGGACTTAGTTCGTGAAGTAGTTCTTCACCTTTTCGAAGATACCCTTCTCGGTGGGAGTATTGTCGGCGGGCAATTCGTCCAGTAGCTGCTCGAAGAGCTGCCTTTGGGGCTTCGTCATCTTGGCCGGCACAACCACTTTGACGTGGATGACCAAATCGCCTCGGCGCCCATCGCGGACCCCAGCGATACCTTTGTGGCGTATGCGATAGGTACTGCCGCTTTGCGCTCCCGCCGGGATTCTTAGAGTCACGGAACCCTCCAGCGCTGGGACTTCGATCTCAACACCCAAGGCAGCTTGCGCAAGATTGATCGGCACTTCACAGTGTAAATCCGTATCCGCGCGCTCAAAGATAGGGTGTTCGTCAACGCTCAGCAGAACATACAGATCACCTGGAGGCCCGCCAAGCGAGCCGCCTTCCCCTTCTCCGGTCAACCGCAAACGCGTGCCAGTGTCTACTCCGGGCGGGATGTTGACCTTCAGCTTGCGCTCTTTGCGAACTCGGCCTTCTCCACGGCAGGTGGAACAATGCTTTTCGACAACCCGGCCCGCGCCACGGCACGTAGAGCAGGCGCGGCTCACTGAAAAGAACCCTTGCTGGTATTGAACTTGTCCGCGGCCCGAACAGGTGGGACAGGTTCTGGCCGAGGTGCCCTTTTCCGCGCCGCTGCCGTCGCACTCGCTGCAGGCCTCGCTACGCGGAAATCGAATCTCGGTATTCATTCCGAATACCGCATCCTCGAAATCCACCTCGAGGTCATATTGCAAGTCAGCCCCACGGCGAGCCCTGGAGCGGCGTTGGCCGCCTCCGAAAAGATCGCCAAGCCCGAAAAAGTCGCCGAAAATATCGGAGAAGTCGCTGAAGTCCGCCGGATTGAAGCCGCCCGCGCCCGCGCCCGCGACGCCCTTGTGCCCGAAGCGGTCATAGCGGTTGCGCTTTTCCGCGTCACTCAAGACGCTGTAGGCCTCCGAGGCCTCTTTGAACTTCTCCTCCGCTTCGGAATTGTCTGGATTGCGATCGGGGTGGTATTGGAGCGCCAGCTTGCGATAGGCGGTCTTGATCGCCTGGTCCGCGGCGTCGCGCCCTATGCCCAAAACTTCGTAGTAGTCTCGTTTTTCCACTGTTAACAGCTCGTTTGACTCAACATTACCGAGGCTTTGGAACAGGACGAAATAGCCGCCGGATGAGCGCCTAGTCCTTGACCGCTACTTTTACGATGGATGCCCTCAGCAGCCGGTCCTTAAAAAGATACCCCGGCTGATAGACTTCCAGGATTTGCTGGTCCTGCTCGTCGTTTTCGGCGGGCGCCTTGTCGACCGCATGGTGCAGGTAGGGATTGAACTTGCCGTCCCCGGCTTCAACCGGCTTCAGGCCGGCGCGGCTGAACACCTCGAAGATCCTCTTGTTAATCAGCTCCAAGCCTTCACGGAATTTCGGCTCCAATCCCGGGCTGTCCAGAGCACGCTGGAAGTCATCGACAATCGGCAACAACGACTCGATCACACCCATGGAGGCGTATTCATGGGCATCCTCTTTCTCCCTCTGCAACCGCTTCCGAATGTTTTCAAATTCTGCTTGCGCCCGCTGATAGCGGTCGAGTTGTTCCTCGATTTCCTTCCGCAAGCGGTCACATTCCTCGCTCAGAGATTCTTCCGCCGGAGCGTTGCCATGGGGTTCATTCAATTCGACGAGCTGGGGACTCTCTAGCGGACCCGGCGACGTGGTTCCGTTTGGAGAAACAGCTTCACCCTCGGAAGCCGGCTCATCGTTTCGCCCTGCTGGTTCGGCGGCAGCAGAGGTTACCTTCACTTGTCTCACCTTGTTGGACATTCCTACTTCCCGCTAGCTACCACGTTGAAATTGGACGGATTGCAGACATAACGCCGAATCGGTCCAGAGGACTATTTTGATTTTACCAGACAGGTGCAAGCGGACCCGTTTTCAGACAACCAAAGAACCGTATCGGAGAGGTTTTCGGCGATACGGCCTAGCTCGGAGAGCACTGAGTTTGGGCGATGTCGAGTTCGTCATCGGCCGGAAACTGCCCGCGATGACAGTGCCCGCACAGGTAGTAGGGGCGCGACACATCCACCCTGCTCACGGCGGTGAGAAGCGACTTGGAGCGCAGTTCCCGGTACTGAGCTTGGTGGCCGCAAGAGCAAGGAAGACTGCGCTGGCCGGCCGCCGGAGCTTCCCATTGCAGCAGTTCGGAGAGGGCTGCGGCGCCGGCCTGGTGCATCGCCGAGCGCAGCGCCATCTCGACGGCCTCCAGATCCCAGTGGCCCGTCTTGCGCCGCCCGCTGAACAGGACGCGCAACAGCTGGTCTAGCTCGCGCGCGACTTCTTGCCGGATTGCATCAGCCGTTTTTTCCCCTGAGGGGTCCGCGCTTCGAGCTCCGGCGGCCGCTGTTTGCAGATGCGGCTATTGACCTCCACGAACTCGCGGCTCAGTTGCTGAAACTTGCGGAACTCTCCCACCTCGCGCTCGGTTTTGGCCCGCGCGGCCGGAGTGGGCAGCGACTCGCTGACGGTCTTGCCACCGAGCTTACAGGTGAGGCGGGCATGCGGACCGTGCCCGGGCTGACCGGGGCGATGGCAGCGGCAGTTGGACTTGCCACAGCGCCCCGAGGTGTTGGAAATCGAACCGGGGCGCAGATCGCCCAGATCCCCGATCTGGCGGACGATGTCAGTGCGTCGTTGCTGCAGTTGGTCGAGGGAATCAGGCATGAAAGTGACCTCCTTTCTCCTAGCGTATAACATACGCAAGGATTTGGCCACAACAAAGACCCTACCGAAATGCCCACTTCTATGTCGCACACCCATCGGAAACCGCGGACTAGAACACCGGGATTGGAGCGTGGAACAGCCGCAAACAAGACTGGTTAGCCGGCCGTTTCTGTCGGCGCTGGAGGAGGGCTCAGCCGAGCTCCCAAGCGGAATAATCGGGAATGCAAGAATCCCACCGTTGAGGCGCCAATTGATATACTCGTTTTTCCGGCTGGACGCTAGTGTCACGCGTCCCCGGCCTCACCGCCATGGCTGAACAAGAAACCGCCACGAAAACCGAAGAAGCCCCGGTCGAAGAAACACCGGATCCGAATCTTATCAGCACCCTCCAAGACGGGACCAAGCTGAAAAAGCGCGTCCCCCGTCAACGCGCCTGCAATGAATCCGGGAAGAACAACAACATCTGCCGCGGTCACTTGAAGCGCTGGTATGAGTATGGCGACGACGTACGCGCCCGAGCCGCAGATGGCGAGGTCTATCGCTGTGAGCGCTGCCAGACGCTCTACCTGCCTAGCGACCAAGAAGTGCCCCGGACCGGAACGCTTTCGTACTAGCCCCCCCCGAGGGAGAGCCGGTCCGGTGTGCGGCGGGTAGGAAGTTAAGGTCGGAACCGCACACCGGGCAGGTCAAGCGCCAGAGACTGCGCCAAAGGACGCATATCCGGGGCTGCGAGTGGAGAGTGCCCGCTCATACTTCCCGGCCTCGTCCGCGTCTGGAAATAGGCCGAAAAGCCACCCGCAACCCTCGGATACCACGCCCCAAAGGGAGGATGTAAACCCAAATCTCCCCTCCACTGAACCTGGCTTTGCCAGAGCTACGCCTTACCGTCCGGAAAACCCAGTGCTCTGCATCTAGCATTTGAGTCGCCTTACGCTCCGTCGCCGCCGAATCCAGCAGAGGTTCGGTTTGAAGAGGCTGAAGAGGTGTCGTATCTCACCGCTTCGCTTCTCTAGATAGCATTTAGTGAGCCATCTGCTGGACGCTATTTTCTTGTTGAAAACACATTACTTAAGATCAGAGAGATTGGGGCAGACGTGTCAGGCGGCGGCTAGGGTGTGTCACCGCGACTCAGTGGCTCCCGGGCCGGTCTTTTTGGGGGCGGGTCTTCCATGAAAACCCGAGCCCAGGAGCCCGTGGCAAAAGTAGGCGCGGGCGCCGCCTACGGCTTCTGCGCGAGGATCCGGATTACCCCCATGCGTCGTAGGCCGAAGTCGGTCACGTCCTCCACATCTTCGTACTGCAGGACGCGGAAACCGTCGAAAAGCTCGATAAGTTCGTTGTCGTCGCGTGCCCCGCGGAAACCCTCGACGACTACGACCCCGCCGGAACGAAGCGAGCGGCGTGCTCGCTCCACGTTTTGATTTACGTCCGCGTAGCTAAACAGAATCAGGTCCCACTGCTCCTCGCCCCAATTGAAGTCTTCTTCCCCTGCAACAACGATGTTCAACTTGACGCCCAGCTCGGAGGCCCTCTGGTCTGCCGCCTGGAGCGCGAAGACGGCTGGATCAAAGCCGGTCACGTCCCAACCTTGTTGCGCAAGGTAGATCGCGTTGCGGCCCTGGCCCATCCCGACATCGAGAGCTTTCCCCGGCTCCAAACGCTCCAACATCCGCACGAGGAATCGATTGGGTTCGGTATTGAATTGTTTGTTCGAGGTCAGTACTATGTTCCACCTGAGGTCCTCGGATCCTCGCACCCAACGCTCATACATCGTTGATCCTCGGGCCCAACGCTCAAACGTCGCTATGCGAGCATCTGCCTCAGACTCGGATACTCCCTGGGCCACCAAACGATCTCGATACTGATTGATCATCATGGGGATGGGCCTAAGCTTCCCAGCGAGCTGTAGCTCTCTTATGAACTCGCCGAACTCTCTAAAGTTCTTGGCGGCCTCCGGCGTTGGCAGTTCTTGGGACCGCGCATGGCCGGGCTCCGTTGCCGGCGGAGGTCCGCCGGTCGACGAGCACGAGGCAAGCGTCATCGCCAGCAAGGAAAGGACCAGGCTAGCGCACCGAACTATTTGGAACATAGTCGAAATAGTAGCATCCCGCCAGAACTCAGTAGATCGCCTTCCCGTCGTCTCCGCAGCCTCATTTCCGACGAGTCCAGTTGGCGTACCTTGCAACAACTTCCCCTTCCATCAACCACCCCACTCGCCTAGAATCGGGACGTGTCAAACCCGCAGCTCATCGGCGGCCGAATGCATGAGCCGCTCCAATCGGCTACTGTTCCAAAGCACGGACTCAGCCAAGTTCGTGACTTTTTTCTACGGCATCTTGGACCTAGACGGCCGAACACTTGAATATTGCAACGCCGGCCATAACGCGCCGATCTTGTTTTCAAAGGGGCAACAGACCCGTTTGGAAACCGGGGGACCCGTCCTGGGCGTGCTCCCGGATTTCCCCTATCAACAGACCGCAGTTGAGCTGACGCCTGGCGACTTCCTTCTGATCTTTTCCGACGGCTTCTCGGAGGCAATGAATGGGCGGTACGAGGAGTTCGGGGAAGACCAGCTTGCTCGCATTGCCATCGAGAATCGCGGGGATTCGGCAGCGGATCTAATCGAGAAAATGTCGCGCGCCGTGGTCGCTCACACGGGAGACGAGCCACAAACCGATGACATGACGATCGTTGCAGTGCGGGTGGACCGCTGAGCGCTGACGTGGCCTCGCAGGGCTGGAAGGGGCTGGTGGGGTTGGAGGGGCAGGCGTCTCAGCCATGGCGTGAGCGTCCACGCTTGCCGCAAACCGATTCGTCGGTTTGTACGGCCTCAGTGCGCGGCACCCGCTTCAGGCAACTGAGTGCCCTTCCGCACGGCAACACCTCGACGAATCGAGGCGCGGCAAACCTGGAGGTTCACGCCACGTAGTTGCTAGGGGGCTTGACTGCAACAGCGGTTGGCGTCCGCGCGTCTAACAAGAGACAATGAAGTTGAAGGCCATGGAGAAATCGCTTTGACTAGGTCGATCAGCCGACTGTACTTTGGATTGTCGGGGAACATGAAAGCCTCAGTTGCCGGGCCGGTCTTGGCCGTCGTGGCGGCTCTTTCCGTTCTGTTTTTCGCGTCTCCGCAAAGCTTGTCCGCGCAAGGCCGTCAAGAGAAGGCACGCCAATTGCTGGACAAATGCCTGGAATCGATTGGCGGCGATGCCTTTCTCCACATGAAGACGTTGAAGCAAACTGGGCGGGCCTATTCGTTCTACCGAAAAAACCTGAGCGGGCTCGCCGTCATCACCATCTTCAACGAATACGGCCCGCCCGAGGAAAACGAGGACCCTGAATGGCTGCCCGTCAGCCGCCGTGAGGTCTACACCGAAAAAGGCGACTACTACACACTGTTCCAGAACGGAAAGGGGTGGGAGGTTACCTACCTTGGTGCCCGGCCCCTGCCGGAAGACCAGGTTCAGCGATATCGTATCTCAACCCGCCGCGACATTTTTCACATCTTGCGGTATCGGCTCAATGAGCCCGACATGTATTTCTACTACGCCGGCACACAGGTTATGAATAATGTCCCGACGCATGCGATTGAGATCACCGACAGCGAGGGCGAGAAAGTGACGGTCTATCTGAGGATGTCCGACAATCTACCCATCCAGCAGGTCTATCTCCGGCGAGACCCCAAGACGCGTATTCCCTTCGAAGAAAAATGGATCTACTCCAAGTACCGGCAAGTAGGCGGCGTGAAGGTGCCGTGGAACGTTCAGCATGTGCGCGACGAAGAAAGGATCTTCGAGCTTTTCGGCCGCACCGGTGAGATCGATGGCAAAGTTCCGGGCGACACTTTCCGGCTCCGGCCGGGCGCTAAAATCTTGTCGCCGGCCGATTAGTTGAGGCGGTGGTCTCTGTTAAGGTGACCGCTCATAGCACCCCTCCGGCTGCTGACAGCAATCCTACTCACGGCGGGTTTTACTATCCTTGAGTCGATGAAAGGGACAGCTTCGGCACGCCTGCTCGGCCCCTGGGCCGGGAAGGCAGCTCTGGTCATCGGCGCGTCGCTGCTTTGCTTGTTTGCGGCAGAGGCGATTTCCAGGCGGTCGATCGATTCGCTCCCGCAACTTGATCTCGACATCTACCGCAAAAGCAGCGACGGACAGTTGCTACTGCGGCCGGCCGTCACGCGCAGGCATTCCACTCGCCTGTGGAACGTGACTGTCTCGATCAATGAAGAAGGCTGGAGGGATCACTCCGGCCTTGGATCAGCGGGCGACCCCTTGGTTCTGGGCATGGGCGATTCCATGGCCTTCGGCTGGGGCGTTGAACGGGAAGATTCCATGTTCTCCTTGCTGGAGCAAGAGCAAAGGAAGCAGGGTCCGGTGCGCCTCCTCAACGCGGCGGTTCCGGGTACGGGGCCGGGCGATCAACTGCGGCTGCTTCAAACCCTCGGGCAAACCCTAGAAGCAGGGCGCCGGCCTTCCGCGGTCATTCTGGTCTTCTTCGTTGGCAATGATTTCGTCGATGTCCAGATGGGCGGCGCGCAGCAGTTTCAGGTGGAAGACGGGCTCTTGGTTCGACGGAACCGTTCCGATGAGACTCCACCTGCTCTGCAAGCAATGCGCATGAAGGCACTTCGCAATTCGCGCCTGCTCCAGGTTCTGATGGGAGCTTGGTGGCAGTGGTCTCGGCTCGACGATGCACCCGGCCCCGATGCAGCCCGCACGCCGCGCCGATGGGACGAATGGATGCGCGAGTTCGCTCAGATCCATCTGCGAGAACACCCGCGGCGGACGGCAAAGGCGGTGGCGCGGACCCTCGATCTGCTAACTGAGATTCACCAGGCTTGCCGTAGGCTGTCAGCGGACTTCTTACTCGTCGTCGTTCCTCGCAGCTATCAGGTTTACGCAAACGAGACGGAACAGCTGAAGACAGCACTAGGTCTGAGCGACGGTGATTTGGATCTGGATCGACCACAGCGAATTCTCACGGAGTGGGCTGAGCGCTCCGGTGTTTGGGTCGTCGATTTACTTGACTCGTTCCGTGAGCATCACCGAACTCACCCGCGACAGCGGCTGTTCTATTACCCGGACGCTCATCTGAACCGTCTGGGACACAACGTAGCAGCGGACTCAATTCAGCCCGCACTGTCACAAATGCTCACAAGCAGATAACGCGACAAGGCGCTCTACCTTGACGCGTCGGAGGGAGCACCAGTACCCTGAAACTGGCTGTGGCGACTCCGCCGTTAGCCGAAATTGGGGTTGGAATATTCATGCTTCTCGTTACCGGTGGTGCCGGATACATCGGCGGAATCGTCGCGGAACGCCTGCTTGAGCAGGGCCACAACGTTTGCGTTTTTGACAATCTTTCCCGTGGATACCGGGATGTCGTACCGGAGAAGGCGGCCTTCGTAGAGGGGGCCCTAGCCGATCGAGACCTACTCCGAAAAGTCTTTAGCGAATACCCCATTGAGGGCGTTCTCCATTTCGCCGCGTTCGCGCTGGTGGGCGAATCCATGAGCCACGCGGCGCTCTATTTCCGCAACAACGTCGCAGGGGCGCTGACGCTGCTGGATGAGACTCAGGCGGCAGGGGTCAATCGCTTCGTCTTCTCCTCGACGTGTGCCGTCTTTGGGGATAAGAACCCGTCTCCGATCTCCGAGGAACTCCCCAAGAATCCGATCAATCCTTACGGCGAATCCAAGCTGGCGGTCGAGAAAGCCCTGCACTGGTACCACGAGAGCCATGGAATGAATTACGTGGCGCTGCGCTACTTCAATGCGTGCGGTGCCAGCAAAGAACGCGGCGAGCGTCACGAACCGGAAACCCATCTGATTCCCCTCGTGCTGGACGCGGCGGCTGGGGAACGCGAATCTGTGCAAGTTTTCGGCACGGACTATCCCACGCCCGATGGAACTTGCATTCGTGACTATATCCATGTGGAAGACTTGGCGGAGGCGCATATCCAGGCGCTTGGGGCGGCGCCGGAGCTCAGTGGCTGCTACAACGTGGGAACAGGCTGCGGGCATTCGGTGCGGGAAGTGATCGACACGGTGCGAAAGGTGACGGGACGAGACGTTCCTGAGATTATCTCGGACCGCCGGCCCGGGGATCCCCCGGAATTGGTAGCCGACGCCAGAAAAATACAGGAGCTGCTTGGATGGAAAGCCGAGCGGGACCTCGAAGCGGCGGTCAGCAGCGCTTGGCAATTCAAGATGAGAAGCAAGAAGCGGTGACACCCCGCTCAAGCGAACGGCGGTGAGCGGGAAGCAGTATCATCCCAGCACCGTGCGAAGGAGATTGCCGTGGCCAACTACATGATTTCCCAGCTCGACGAGATTGAAGCGGTCGAGTGTCCTTGCGGGCAGGCGCGGCGAGCCTTCGCGGCTGCGGATAACGACGTTGCCACGTTGCACGTGGTGGACATCAAGACCGATTCCCAGGTCCACTACCACAAGAAGATGACCGAGATTTATCTGGTTCTCGAAGGCGAGGGGCATATGGAACTCGACGGGGAACTCATTCCCGTCAAGCCCCTCACTTCGGTCTTCATCAAGCCCGGCTGCCGTCACAGAGCTGTCGGCAAGATGAGAATCGTGAACATACCGATTCCCGCGTTCGACCCCTCTGACGAGTGGTTTGATGCCTAAACCGTCAACACGGGCCGAGCCGAAACCAGCGGCGGCAGTCGCCTAGGAATCGTCCCCTCGAACCATTTGTTCCAGGGCAATCTTGGGACAGATCCGGTCGTGGATATAGTCAATCAGAGACGTCCCCACGCGGCGAATTCTTCTTTCGACACCCTCGTCAAGACAGTTCCCAACTTCGTCGAATACTTTGTGAACGTTCGGCACCGAGGCCGGTCCTGGCAGAACGATAGCCCCTACGTGGGAACAGACACTGCGCAGGTGCTCTAGCGATTTGATGGCGCCAATGGCTCCGGCGGCTACCCCCAGCAGTGCGACGGGCTTTCCGCTCAATACCGACGGATATCCCAGTTGCTCGATGAACAGTTTGATCACGCTGCTGTAGCTGCCATGGTATTCCGGCGTCGCAAGAACCACGCCGGTTGCGGCGGTGACCTTCGATTGCAGCGACTGCATGAGAGCCGGATCAGCGGCGGTACCCGGTAAGGACATCGCTATTTCCGCCGGGTCGATCACCTCCACTTCAACCCCGTCGTGCCGGCGCATCTCGTCGACAACTAGTGCGAGGGCCTTCGCGGTCTGGTTCCCCGGACGGACGCTGCCGATCGCGGCGATGATTCGGATTCGTTTTGCGTTGTCACTCATTGGCGTCTTCTGTTTCCATCAGATTGTGACCGGCCCTCGCCTTGTTCGCCCTCGCCTTGTTCGCCCTCGCCATGTTCGCCAATAATAGCGCAACATATCGAATTCGGTTGAGGGAGACGCAGCGGAAGCCCGTTGAAATTAAAACGGGCTGAAGGACGAATTGGGATTTTGTCAGGTCAACCGGCCCTAAAAGGATCGGCCTGCTAACCAAGGCAAGCCACGTGAACCTGGCTTCGGCTCTGGAGCGGGGCGGTCAGGTTAACAGGTACCGGCCGACATTTGAAAGCAAACTACCCGGCGGCAGTCACTCGCCGCGTGCTCCAACGATGGACGCCGTAGAAGACCGCGATCAAGACCACTCCCAACAGCACTCCGGCCAAGGCATTTTCTTTGAGAAAAGCGATCGTTTCCTCGCGATAGCGGATCGCGATGTAAGCCTCTCCAAAGTAGCGCACAATCCGGGCAACCAGGATCACCGAAATGAAGCGCAATAACTTCATTTCGAATACGCCGGCAGCCATGACGAAGAGTTTCATCGGCAAGGGCAGCGGGATCATCGTCGGGAGCAACAGGACAAGGGCGTCGAACTTTTCAATCTGTCGGCGTATCTTGTCCACTCCCGCGGTTGAGGCCTTCCTCTCGAGCACCGCCCGGCCGCCTCGTCGAGCGACGGAATAGAGAACAAGCGAACCGGCAAGGGAGCCGAGGGCGGCCATGCCAGCCCCAAAATATGCGTTGGAGGGTTCGGCGATGGCCTGCGCGATCAACAGCGCGTCGACGCCCTGCGGCATCGGAATCATGGCCGAATCCAAAAAAGAAAGCAGGAGAAGGCCGTAGGGTCCCAGGGTTGTCAGCCAGGAAGCAAGATTGGATAGCACGTTGGTTTAGGTTGTCCTGGTCTTCCGGCTTGCTTGTCGATCGCGATGGAGATGGCTTGGAGCTATTGATGGGGGCTGCCAGCGCGTTGAGCGGACAACTTGAAACGAACAACTTGAAACGAACAATCCCCAAATCGGGATCTGGCCGCTATCGGATGAGCGGCCCTTAGCGGCTAACCGCTCCCTGGCGGTCGCGGCTCAAGCCTGGTTCCCGCAGCGTTTGGCAAGACTTTCACTATAGAGAGATTACAGCGTTTTGTCAGGAGAGTAACAAAGGTTCTCTAATCTGCATTGTGAACAGCGCGGCTTGCGCGCGACACAGACGCTCCGGCCGTGGTGGATGATCTGATGCGAATATAGAATCCAGCGCTTTTTCGGGAGTATGGCGATGAGATCTTTCTCGACCTTCTTGGGATCCTCTTCTTTTGTGAGGTCGAGCCGGCGCGAGATACGCTGGACGTGCGTGTCGACGACGACACCGCTTGCCTTGCGGAACCATGACCCTAGAACAACGTTCGCTGTCTTGCGGGCGACGCCGGGCAAAGTGAGCAACTCCTCCATTGTTTGAGGCACCTCGCCGCCATACTGCTCCATGATTTTCTTCGCCGCTCCGGTGAGCGATTTCGCCTTATTGCGGAAAAATCCGGTCGTTTGAATGTCGGTTTCCACGACCTCCGGCTGAGCAGCGGCCATATCGGCAATCGTCGGGTAATTACGAAATAGGCCGGGGGTCACCATGTTAACCCGCTTGTCGGTGCACTGCGCCGACAGGATCGTGGCGGCGAGCAGTTGCCAGGCGCTGTTGTGGATCAAAGCACATTCGACGTCAGGGTAGTCCTGGTTCAAACGACGCAGAATGAGGCTCACACGGCGCTTTCGCTCTGCTTGGTTTTTTGGTTTGCTGATTCCGGCCATTGCGGTATTGAGGACGGTTGTGCGTGTTGAAAACAGTGCTGGCAAGCCTTCCGGCGGGTTGAACAATCAGCGATCATATCACAATCCCAGGGACACCAAACCTCACTCGCTCCCTGCCCCTTCTTTTCAATAAAAAGGACTTAGCCTGAAGTGGACACTCAAGAATTGGCGAGCACTGATCGCTCTTTGAACTCCGGAAGGGTTGACGTAACTGGCTTGAGTGGCTGACCGCGTCGATACCCGCGAACCAACGCCTTGTACACCAAATCGACAATTTGCCAACTCCGTGGGGGACTCGGCTAACTGCTCGCCTCAAATATTTGTTGATTCAAAAACCTTTGGGCTGTACACTCGGTTTGGAACGCTAGTTGCATCCGAAGCATGTGTTACCTGAATTATGCACTGCGGCGTGGACCTGAGGAGGGCTGAGCCGCAAGGGACCATTGGGGACCCCCTAAAACATGGGGTAAAAAGGTCGGCTGGCAAAGATTCCAGCTTCGCCAGCCAACCCCAAGGAAGTCACCCACATGGTTACCAGACGAAAACAGCATAGCTCCCAAAGGCCCGTCCAACAAGGCCCAGCCGTGACGGCCTCGCGGCCCAATAAAATCGGGGCTTCGACGCCTTACCACTTCCGCGGCAGGAAGCCGACTCCCTACGGCGGCTTGCTGCCGGTGGTCGGGAGGGCGCTGATCTGAGAGCCTGGCTATGCGCTATGCATAAAATTTTATGCACTAGCCGTAACGCACTGGAAACACGTCACTTCCGAGCGAGGTTTTGACGACGCGGATTCTGGGCGGGAAGGGAAACCGGACACGGAGAAGCCAAAAGACCAGTTGCCGAGCTACCACCTCACGACGACCGCCAACCCGCTACGAACGCAGCCACACTCGCAAAGTGAATCTGTGCATAATTCAGGTGTTAGGAGTTACGAATCAAGGAGGATACAACCATGTCTGAAGAAACCAAGAAAGATTCAAACGTCGAAGAGCAGGATGAAATACAAGACGAACAATTGGAAGGCGCCAGTGGCGGTGGTGTCGAGCGGGAGATGAAGGAGTCAGGCGAGAAGGGTGGCGCCCGAGCCGCAGAGATTTTCGTTGACGGTTTCGAGTCGGGTAACATTTCCTCCCGGAATACGTAGCAACCACCCCGGTTGACCGTGTTACAGTTGTCGGATTGTTGGACCGCTTCCGCGCAAACCCGTGGCACGGCGTGCGGGCTCCGATCGCTCTTGTGGCCGGAGCCCTGCTGGCCTTCAGTCCGACCCTCGTCTCATCGTTTCACTTCGACGACTATTCGCTTTTCAGCGATCCGGTAGTTGCATCGTCTTCAGGCTGGTGGGAGGTCTTGCGGCTGGAGCGCACCCGGTCGCTGACCTACCTTACGTTCTGGTTGAACTTTCAGTCTGGAAGCATTGATCCGGTTGGGTATCACTTTGTCAATCTTTTGATCCACCTGGCCGCTGTTTGGCTGGCGTGGTCGATCTTCCACAAGGTCACGGACTCCAAAGTGGCCCTCGTTGCGGCGGCGGTCTTCGCAGTTCATCCGCTCCAAACCGAGCCGGTAGCCTACATTTTTGCGCGGGCTACTCTGTTGTCGGCACTCTTCTGTCTGCTTGCCTGGAAAGACTGGCTCGACGAGAGACCCTGGCGTGCCGCTGCGTTTTTCGGAGCTGCCCTGTTGGCGAAAGAGGAGGCGATTGCGTTTCCGGCATTCTTAATCGGCTTCGATTGGATCTACCGTGGGCGGAGCTTTTCATGGCTGCGTGACCGACTGAGGCCGTTGTCAGCGATGTTCGGCTTTGCCGTCTTGGCCGCCGGCAGACTTTTCTACGCGGGGTCAGTTACAAAAGGAGCCGGCATTGGCTTTGAGCTAGGAGAAATCACCCCGGCGAGGTATGTGTTGACCCAAGGGAGCGTGATCTGGGAGTATCTGCGCCTCGTCGCATGGCCCGCCGGTTTGAACTTCGATCGAGACATTCTGTTGCTACAGCTCGGAGATTTCAGCGCCTGGCTGGCGTGGATCCTGTTGCTCGGAAGCATCACCACATGTTTCTGGCTGGCCCGCGGCCGTGGAAAGTACAGGCAGGTCTACTGGCTGCTGGAGTTCTTCATTCTCCTCGCTCCCACCTCAAGCTTCGTGCCACTAGCAGATCTTTTCGCCGAGCGCCGCATGTATCTGCCGATGCTGAGTCTGAGTCTGGCGATCGGCTTCTTGATGAAGCGAACGCCGAAAACGGTGCTGCTGGGCTTGGGCCTTGTGTTGTGCGGCCTCAGTTTTCAGCGCAGCCTGGTGTGGCAAACAGAAGAAAGCCTGTGGCGTGATACGGTGGAAAAGTCACCGTCAAAGATTCGGCCCAAGTTGCAGTTGGCTCGAGCCTTGGAAGCCACCCCTGGAACCGATTCGGAGAGACTGGCGCTACTTCATCAAGCCAAGGCCCTTGCGCCGGCCGACGCGGATGTGACTACTGAACTCGGCGTTTTTCATCTTGAGAGTCGCAATGCCGACGCCGCGCTTGCCGAGTTTCGGCTTGTCCTGGAACGAGCTCCAACTGACCCGCAAGCGCTGACGAATTACGGAGCGGCGCTTTACTCGCTCGGTGATGTTGGCGCGGCTTCCGACGCATTCAACGGCGCCCTTCGCATCGATCCGTGCCACTTTGATGCCCGCAGCAACTTGATACTTGTCGCGAACGGTTTGGGGGAACTACACACGGCAGCTCAGCTCTCCATAGCGCCATCTGGATGCCCCTTCACGCCAGAACAAACAGCGACCCTGGCGGCGGGCGTTCGCTAGGCACTCATCATTTCGAGGAAGTAGCTGTCGAGAGACCAACGTTAACGGGTTTATGTTGTCGTTTTCCAGTGGGCAACCCCGACGCGGCGTCCAACGGCTCCTCTGAATCGCGCGACGCAACAGAAAGATAGCCCGATCCGCCGGAGACCTCGTCTAGCGGTCGTCGGTGAGCGCTGGGACCCCCTTTTGCTCGTTGGCCTTCGATAGCTCCGTGTTCAATTCCTGCTTTGCTTTTTCAGTCATGCTTTGGATTCTCCTTGTGGTTCGTCTGCGGACCGCGACCGTGATCTAGCAACTGGCTCTCCAAACGAGAGGATATACCCAAAGTTCCCTTGAATCAACACTCGATCAACCGGCAGTCCCCGGTTGCACTGTCAAAGGGCTTAGCGAATCTGGGTAAGGTGAGTAAATCGACCGGAGCTCAGGCCCTTCTGTGGAGCGGTGTTCTGCCTCGGACCCGTCACTTGCGTTCAGGGCTCTGCGCGCAAGATCTTGCCCTTGGGCGAATTCTTGTCATCATCACCGGCTTGGGCCTCGCCGGACGACTTTTTCAACCTCAAGAAAATAGGAGGCTTGTGGCATCGGCGGCGAAGGGCTCAATTGGAATGCCAAGTGCTCACCGTCAAGCGAGGCCTTGCGGAAGGCCTGGAGGCTATCGATGACCCACGCCACCAGCGTGTCACAATCGGCCAACGCATTTTGGAAGTTGCCGGAAAGAATCGAGCTTGACGAAGGACAACGAGCTGAGCAGTTCAGTGCCTTTCTCAAAGCCCGGGTGCCAGAGCAGTCGCGCGCGCCCGAGGTCGTTCCAGCTCATTCAAAACGATTGGCGGCGCTCCCGGCTCGTTCGCGTTCGGCAGACCATGGAACCGGCGCCGTGGGTCCGCCCCAACACGGCCGGGCTCATGAAGCTTCCCGTGGCAGCCTACCGCCGCCGCCACTACCCCCGGACCGAGCGCAGGCTACTGGGCTAACCGAGGGGCCCGAGCCGGTAGATCCACCCGATGGACCTCCCGTACCGCCAGTCACGGCCCAGCCCTTCACGCCGCGCTATCAGGACGTTCCCGACACATGGAAATGGCCGCTTGGGCCCTATCAGCAAGCTCCGCCTGAGTTCGGAGGAGAGTGGTGGAAGGTCAACCCCTTTACTGGGCCTGAACCCTGGCGCCCGGTGGAGATCAGCAGCCCGCCGGAACTCGAAATTTCCGAAGGATTCACGAAGATTTTCGGAGTCCGCCCGGAGGCTTCTGATTTCTCGAGTTCGCGGAGCTTCAAGGCAGCCGAGCAGAGGTGGGAACAAGACCTCAGGTATTTTCAAGGGAGCGGTATTCCCGACGGCTTTGATCAAGCCCAGGTTGACCTGGCCGCAGGCGTGTTCGAACAGTGGGATATGGGGCGACCGCTGTTCTATGAAGTCCGCTATGGTTGGATGGCCCGCTTCCCGGACTCGGCGATACCTAATTTCGAAGCAAACGTCACAGCAAGCCTGGAAGTCTCCCATATCGTTGTCGCCAAGTATCAAACGCGTCAATTGTTCAATGGTGTGACACCCCGGGTCGTCCATCCCTTCGTGCCACCTTTCTTGGTTTCGACGGAAGCCTAGCGCTCCGTTTCGGCCGCCTGGACATCGCGTCAAGGGGGCTCTCTTCCAAGAGGCCGCAGCGGCCTCGGCCGCACTAGGATACCGGAAGTCAACGATCGGCCATTCGTCGGGGTCGGCTGGTCGACGGGAGTCGGACTGGTCCACCTTCCACAACCCCTCGGGAAATATGAAAAGATGGGGGCAGGAAGGTGTTGAGAAGAGCTGGAGACACAACCAGTCGCTGCCAACGGCGCTGATAACCAGGGACTCAGGAACGGCTGCCTGAGGTGGTCCCCGATTTTTTCACGCCTTCCTGCCCCGAATACATCCGGCACACGTCTCAATGAGCACCGCACTCAATGCTGCTTCGTTGAGGTGCTCGACGGCATCCTGCCTTCTAATTGATCGGGGTTCGGTCACCAACCATGAAATTCTCCGAGCTCCTGATTGACTCCATTAACCAAAGCGAGATTCCTCTCCGGTTTGAACCCGGCGCGGAGGAGTCTGTAGCGAAGCCGGTCATTGAGATGCTCAAGATGTGGGTGGCAGCCCATGATCCGGATCCCGCGAGCGGTGACTTTGAGTATGGCCAGAAGGCTCTGGTCGTCCAGCTGCTTCAGGAACTCGAAGACTCGGTGGATCTGCCGGTCCAAGAATAGAGCTGGTTTGCGGTGATTGCCAATCCACCGGGCTGCTTGCAGGCCCGAACTGGGACCGTACCGACGCGGCCTAGGAGAGGGTGGACTTCCGTCCACCGCTCTGTTGCTGCGGGTCGATGTCGCGCCGGCTCACTGCTAGTCTTTTTCTACTTGCCCGGAGTAGTGGATCACAGTATCGATCAGGCCTATTTCCACGCGCCGGTTCTTTTGGCGAGCCTGTGATGTAGACGCTTTGACGGCTGGGCTGGACTCCCCGAATCCCTTCGACTCGACGACTTCTCCTGGCACTCCCGCCTGCACCAGATAGTTACGCACGGAACGGGCACGGCGGTCGGAGAGAGTCTTGTTGTAGGTTGCCGGTCCGGAGTCGTCCGTGTGGCCGTAGACGTAGAGCCGGTAGCCGTGCGAGGCGAGCAGCACGCCGGCGATGCGGCTGAGAATTTCGCGATTTTCCGAGCGCAACGTGTCCTTGTCGAAATCGAAGAGAAACGAGTCTTCCCCCAAGTTCATCACCATGCCGAGAGGCGTGCGCCGCGTGTCGACGATGCGGCTAAAGGCCTGCTGCATACGGTCAAGCTCATCTTCACGCTGCTTGCGGATTTCGTCGGTCTCTCGGCGAGCGATCTCGGCCTCTCGCCTTGCCTGTTGGGAAACCGCTTCGGAGCGCTGGGCTTGCTCGCGGGCCAGCTCTCGCTCTAGTTCGGCCTGTTTGCGCGCCTCGCTGAATTGTTGGGCTTGCTCTTCCGCGCTTTGCGCCCTGGTTTGCGCCTGCTGGGCTTGCGCCCGCACGTCGTCGGCCTCGCTCCGAACGCCTTCGAGCTCCCGCTCGAGGGATTCACTTTGGTTCTGGGACATTTCCAGGCGCTCTTCTAAATCGCCCATCTGCGTCCACATGTTCCAGAGCACGACCAGAACCGCAATCGACAAAACGGCGGCGACAATCGGGAGGAGTCGACGCGACCCAGTACCCGTGTCCTGGCTTTGCGGTTGCTCGGTTTCCTTCATGTCGGTTGGGCTCTACCGTTAGTTTCGCACGTGATCGCGCCGGGCACGCTAGTCGGGGTCGCGAATCGTGCCGCCGAGCTATGCCGGGTACTTAACCGCTGATCAGGTGCTGAGTGACGGACGGCTTGGAGAGCCGGGGCGTTACGCGAAAATTCTCTCGCTCCACGACAGGTATCGAAAACGCGAATCAATACGGCTTCAAAGCAGAATATTCGACGCGATACGGTGATGAGGTGGCTTCACCGCTACCATGTTGAGTCAATTGAGTAAACGCAATATTGACAGTTGTCGATTGACACCACACACTTGTAGTTGATTCAATCGTTCCGTCACCGAGGCCTGAGAACGCTGTATGAAGGCGAGCGGCCGGCGAAGATCGCAACGGGCCACGTCGCGAAGCTTGAGCGTATCCTGACCGCTTTGGACCGAAGTAGCGGGCCCGAGGGTCTGGACATCCCCGGCTTTCGATTGCATCCGCTCAAAGGCAGTCGAAAAGCTATTACGCGGTCTCGGTTTTGGGGAACTGGCGAGTGACATTTCGATTCGAGGATGGGCACGCAGTACATGTCGACTATCTGGACTACCACTAAGAGGTCCTAACATGGCAATGAAGAATCCTGTGCATCCGGGCGCTATCGTGCGCGAGGACTGCCTGAAACCATTGGAACTGTCGGTCACCGAGGGGGCGAGGAGACTTCACGTCGGACGCCAAACGCTTTCCAATCTGGCAAACGAAAAGGCGTCCGTTTCAATGGAGATGGCCTACCGGCTGTCGAAGGCGTTCGGCTCAACTCCCGAAACCTGGCTGGGAATGCAGTTGGCCTACGATCTCGCCCAATCGCGTGACTTGGAACGAAAAATCAAGGTCAAGCGCATCCATGCCGCGTAACGCTTCAGTGCTGAATGGAACCATGAGCCAGCTTCGAGGCCAGTTGCGGTGGAGAGGCACGCGGGCGACACGGGATCAACGCAGCTTCTCCGCGATGTCAGCAACGATTTGAGAGCCATGAAAGCGGCCGTTTTCAATGAAAATCTCGCTGGTATGCATGCCTGCCACGATGACTCCTGCTAAATAGACTCCCGCGCGGTCGCTCTCGAGTGTTTCGGGATTGGTCCGCGGGCGCTGTGACTCGGCTTGGAAAACAATACCCACCCTACCTAGGAACTCGAGATCAGGCTGATAGCCGGTCATGGCCAAAACGAAATCGTTGGGGAGGGTCTTCTCTCCCTCGGGCGTGGTGATTCGGACCGCTTCCGGGGTGATCTCTTCAATACTTGACTCGGGGTATGCCTGAATCTCGCCGCCCTTGATTCGATTCTCAATATCGGGAAGGATCCAATATTTGATCTTGCGGCTGAGCTGGCTCGAGCGGTAAATCAGCGTCACCCGGGCGCCGGCGCGGTAGCATTCAAGTGCCACGATCGCGGCTGAGTTCTTGCTGCCGATCACCGCGACGTCGCTGCCGTAGAAGGGGTGGGGCTCTCGGTAATAATGAAATACCTTATCCAAGTCTTCGCCGGGGATATTCATCTTGACTGGCAGATCGTAGTAACCAGTGGCTAGAATGACTTTCCTAGCTTTGTAGCAGCGTTTGTCGTTCAGCCGGTCGGTTGCCTGAAGCTCAAACTCCCCGTCCGCGCCGCCTATGTCATCGACATTCACGTGCTGCCGAATGTCGAGGTTGTAGTGAAGGGCCGAGCGCCGATAGTACTTTAAGGCTTCCGTGCGGGTCGGCTTTTCCCCCAGCGCGGTCATGGGGATGTCCCCGATTTCAAGCAGCTCTGGCGTCGTAAAAAAGGTCATGTGGGTGGGGTAGTGATACAGCGAGTTGACCACACAACCCTTCTCGAAAACGACAACCGATAGACCTCGCCGAGTCGCCTCAATGGCGCAGGCTAACCCAGTAGGTCCTGCGCCGACAACGGCGACATCGTAGAGGGGAGTATCGGTTTTCAGCGAAGTGATATCCAGCATCGATTGGGATTTTCGGCACGATTAACGTACCATTGTAGCTGGCGTCATCGAGAGCGCTTCCCGGCAAAGCCGCAAGCCGGGCCAAGGCGCCGAGGCAAGGACTGAGCGTGGCCAAATAAACGTGAAGATTGGAATCACTTGTTATCCAACCTACGGCGGCAGCGGAATCGTAGCCACCGAGCTGGGCATGGAACTCTCTGCGCGAGGGCATGAAGTCCACTTCATCACTTACGCCAACCCGATTCGGCTCACCAAAGATCTGCCTCGCATCCACTATCACGAGGTGGAGGTGAGCAACTACCCGTTGTTTCAATACCCTCCTTACAGCCTGGCCCTGGCCTCCCGAATGGCGGAGGTTGCCCAAACCGAGCATCTTGACCTGCTTCATGTGCACTACGCGGTACCGCACTCGATCAGCGCGTACCTGGCCAGTCAGATGTTTGACGGCAAGCTCCCCTTCGTCACGACGCTGCATGGCACCGATGTCACTCTGGTCGGAACCGACCCGTCTTTTCTGCCAATCACGCGTTTTTCGATTGCGAAGAGCCCGGGAATCACGTCGATTAGCGAATACCTGAAGCGGCGCACGATCGAAGTATTCGGAGTCGGCGAGGAAATGCGCGTCATACCAAACTTCGTCAACTGCGAGTTCTACCGGCCGGAACCCAATACTGACCTGCGGGCTCGTTATGCACGCCCCGATGAAGCGGTGCTGATTCATTTGTCCAACTTCAGGCCAGTGAAGCGCATCGCTGACTGCGTTCGTGTCATGGCAAAGGTGAATCCGGCAATTCCTTCACGTCTGCTGATGGTAGGAGATGGACCGGATCGAGCTCAGGCCCAGGCCTTGGCCAGAGAACTGGGCGTGGAAAAGCGTGTGATTTTTCTTGGGAAGCAGCTGGACGTAGCGCCCCTGCTGGCCATCGCGGATCTGATGCTGCTGCCCAGCGAGATGGAAGGGTTTGGACTCGCTGCCCTTGAGGCGATGGCGTGTGGCGTTCCCGCAATTGCGTCGGACGTGGGTGGACTGCCCGAGGTCGTTGATCATGAACAAAATGGATTCCTTCTACCTGTCGGCGATGTTGACGGAATGGCGGACGCGGCCCTAGGCGTTCTTGCTGATTCCGCTCGAAAGAAGGCTCTGGGAGCCGCGGCCCGGGAGACCGTGCTGACTCGTTTTTCCGCGGATAAGATCATCCCTCAATACGAGCAGTATTATGGGGACCTTTGCGGCCAGTAGCCTGCCAGCTCCAGCTATGGTTTCTCACCGGGCGCGGCGGTGGGAGCATCCCAGGTCAAGGTCTTGCGTCGAAACTCGGTGAGCTGATAGTGGTGCCCGCCCGTTTCGTCCCGGCCGAGGAACTTGAGCGCCCAACGGTCCAGGTCCGAGAAGGGGACAAAGAAACGCCGCCGGCCTTCATACTCAGACGTCAGCTCATCCTCCAGGCCGCTGATCAAGCGATCGGGAGAAACATCATGGCTCCTGCGCAGGAACCAGACTGTATTCCATTCGCCGCTCCGGATTTCTTTGCGCGCCCGAGTTTCCTGCCGCTCCCCGCGGATCTCCACCCAGAAAAAGTCGTTGCGCAGCAATTCTACGAGAGGGGCCGCGTCCGTGTTGTAGCCGTCGACGAGAACGACGGCCTCTCGCGCGCGGGATTGGTTTCGAATGTGATCAGCGATCTCTCGAAATGGGACCAAATAGCCGTGATTCAGAAATCCTTCTTTTTGAAAATAGCTCGTCAAAGATCCCGCCGAGACAACTAACATCGCAAGGCACACGGCGGACCCCAGTTTCGGGCTGTTACTTCTCCCTCGAAGTATCCAGAGAAGGTAGAACGGCAACAGAAACAGCAACCGAGCGCCGACAAAGGCAAAGGTGACCCAGGAGCTTGCGCCGATATAAGCGATGACCGCCACCGTCAGGGTGAGTGGCAGCCAGCCCCACCGGTTTTGCCAGCCCAAACATAGTAGCCAAACCACGGCCGGCCCGGCGATAAAGCCGAGCACGATCGCCCAGGTGGGGAACGCTTCCCCGAAGGTGAACGAGGTGAACAAGTAGACGAGCTTGACGGATGTTTCCAGGGCGACGCCTTGGACCAGGGAATACACCTCGCGGCCCGGAACTTGCGTGACAGCGTGGGCGAGCGTCGGCAACCAGGGAGCGTAGAGCAGCACCGTCACCAGCGAGGCGAAAAGCAAGGCGTGAAGGCGTTTCGCCTCCTTTTGCTGCCACCAGCCGTGGACAAGCGCCAGTCCGGCCCCGGCGGTTACCGCCAGCCCCGGCAGGTAGTGGACCCACAACAGCATCGCGCAGCCCAACCCGTGCCAAATCGCGGCCCGCGACGATTTCGGCTGCTGGACCAGCTTCCGGGCCAAACTAAGAGCCACGACCGAGACAGCTAGCTGCAAGCTGTAAGAGCGCGCCATGCGGGAATACATCAACAGCGTTGGGGAAAGTGTCCAAAGCGCCAGGAACCAGACTCGGGTTGAAAAAGCCGTTCGTCGAAGCCACAGGAAGTAGATCAATAAGGTCGAAACGAGACATAGAACGGCGGACAGCGCCCGGACCTGAACGACGAGATCCCCGCTCGATCCGAGCTGAAGCCCGCCAAGCTGAACCTGGCCGAGCTGAACCCAGACTTTGGCAAGGGCATAGTAGAGCGGAGGGTGTATATCCCGATGGAGTATCCCAGGGATTTCACTCCATGGCAGAGCGATCACCCGGAGCGTGAAGATCTCATCGCCCCAAGCGTCCAGCAGGTCGAGGCGGTAGAACAGAAGGGTCGCCTGAAGCAGCAAGAAGCCCGGCAGGATTAGCGATTGCGGCCAAGAGCCAGGCCGGTGAGAGTGCTAATCCGCGGACATTCCCAAATCTAGCACGCGGCGGTTGCCACCAGGACGACCGCATGAGTCCCCGTCCTCGAGCAGCCACTGCCCGAGGGTGCTCTCGCCGAGCTCGGCGTTGCAGGCGGCGGCGACCGAAGGTGACTCGAACAGCGCCAATTTAGGGCGCGGTCTTGCCGGGCGGAGAGCTCGCGGGGGGGGCGGTTTTGCCGGGCGGAGAGTTCGCTGAGATGGTTTCCGTGATTCGGGCTGTCAGCGGTTTTCAGCGGATTATGGCTATGTACGGTCCTCCTAATTATGTGGACCTCATTTTTCGCCTTTTCGTTTATATTTTCTTAAGGTAATTCCCGCGGGGGCGATCGAGTGCCGGATCGGCCGCCGGACGGGATTTCGCCTCGTCCGGCAACTGGGCGGTTTCTGTTTCTTCGCCTGCCTCTTCTGCCGCCTGGTCGCCCTTCGACGGCTCAGTTGGGGCGCAACGGTCACGCATGGACCGTCGCCGTTTTGACGGGGCGAGGGGCCATTGGTAGGCCCGTCAGCGCGGGTCGGTGATCACGTTTTTTGAGAAGAGTGCCGGTTGTCTTGGCTTCGATCAGGGGATACCTGCCCTGATTCCGGACTCGATGATTTTCCGCGGGGGGTGTTACCTGCTGTTATTATACCAGGCGGGTTTTAGGGTTTTTGATTTGTTGGTTTATGTTATTGATTTTAGATGGGTATCCGGTTGACTCAGGTAGCCCCAATATCTTGTGGTTTGGGGATTTTCTTGGGTTCTGTAACCGGGTGAACAATCATCTTGTAAGTCGCGGGATCCACGGCTACCGCCTGCTGGACGAGCCGATAGAAGAGTTTGCCGCGGCTTTTGGATTTGCGGCGGTTGAAACGGAAGGTGAACTCGTCCAGGTAGTAGTCCAGATGTTTGTGGCTCACGGCGCCCTGATGGGTGCCCAGCAGCCAGCGCTTGAGCAGTGACATCACGCGGTGGACGCGGGGCATCAATTCCGACGCGGACTGCTCCTGCCTGCTGACAACTGTGACCTGATGGACGTAGCCTTCCTTTTTCAACCCGGAGTAACCGGGCCAGCCGTCGGTATGCACCACGCTGCCCGGCTCGATGCACTCCTCCACGAAAGGCAACAGGCTCTCGCCCGAGGCATCCTCGATTCTCTTCATGCGAATCCGGCCGATACCCCGCCCATCCTCTTGAGCGGCTACTGCGATCAATGCTTTGTTTTTCAGGTTTCGGCCCCGCAGGCCCTCTTCGAGCCCGCCCCAGTAGCTTTCATCGACTTCCACTGTCCCGGCCAGCAAATCCCGTCCCGGCCGCACCATCGCGCGCCGCATTTTGTGCAGCCAGGTCCAAGCCGTTTCGTACCTGTTGAGCCCCAACACTCTTTGAAGTCCCAAAGCGCTGGCTCCGGTTTTTTGGGTGGTGACCCACCACATCGCACGAAACCACAACGGCAAAGGGCTGCGCGTGTCCTGAAAGATGGTCCCGGCGGTCACCGAGGTTTGGCGCCCACACGCAGCGCACTGCAGCAGCACTTTTCGCAAAGGCCACGACTTTCCACAACCGCAACCCGGACAGCGGAAACCGTCCGGCCAGCGCAGCCGGAACAGATACTCCCGGCAGGCCTCCTCACTGCTAAAACGGGCCTCGAACTCTGTCAGGTTCTGAGGGTAATCTTCCATCTGCAGGCATACTACATCTTGGGGCTACCTGAGTCAACCGGATACCCACCTTGATTTTATTGTGTCACCTGAATTATGCACAGATTCGGCGTAGCCATCGTCGATGGAGTTGTGGCGATAGCGGCACTCGTGTCAACTCAGTGATTTCGCAAGTCGTCTTTTCTGCTGTTTCCCTCCCCGTTTGAGCCGCCTCCTGATCCCGGCAGGGCAAAAGCGGGCTGGCAAGCGGCGTGTTCCCAGTACGTTGCGGCGAGTGCATGAAATTTTATGCATGGAGTGCCCCTCAGCTCAGCGCACCCTCCACCACCGGCGCCAAGCTCGATCCCGGCGGCCCCATCGCCCGCAGCCGTCGCATCAGCCGTTCAAACAGGCCCTTTTCCTGATAATGATCGCTGTAGCTGACACCCGTTCTGCCGGCGTGCCGCCAGATCTTGGCCGCCACGAACAGAAAACGCAGCCGCGCCGTCGCCAGGGTGGTGTGCCGCAGCGTCTCCACGCTGGCCTGGGCTTTGCGGTTGAACAGCAGCAGCCAGCAGTTGCGATTGTAGGCCAGCATGGCCAACTGAAAGTGATTGCGGTTCATGTCAAAGCGGCGCGAGGGATGGGCCGCCAGCCCGGCGTCGTTGTTGGCCTCCTTGATCAGGTTCTCGGCTCCGGCGCGCTGATTGTAAAACCACACCACCGCCGCGATCGGCTCGGCCAGATTGGTGACAAACACGCGGTAGGTGTAAGCGCTGGTGGCGAACAACTGGTATTGCTCGGCCGCGCCGGCCTTGGGCTCGTTTTCGTAACGCAACGCCAGGAAACGGCAGGCCCGCGCCCAGCCTTGCGGTTGGTAGAGGAATTCGCATTCCGCGTCCGCGTCGGAGCGGGGGGAGGGTTTCCATTCTGCTTGCTGCAAGCGCTCGACCAGGCGCCGCGTTTTGCGCGCCACGATGACGAACTGACAAGCCGCCTTTTCATAGGCCTCCACCGCCTCCCAGCAATAAAAGCCGGAATCGGCCCGCGCCAGGATTTTCTTCACGCCGCCCGGCAAAGTCCGGAAAGCGCTTTCGAGGTGGGCGGCGATCTGTCGGCCCGTGGGCCGGTCGCCGTTGCGCAACCCGCCCATCTGGTATTCGCGCGTCTCGGCCAGGAAGGTCAGTATCGGCTGGTAGCTGCGCTTGCCCTTGTTCTTGGGGTTGTAGCTCTTGCGCCCGCCCATCTGGCGGCCGTAGAGGGTATGCACGGTGGTGTCGGTGTCCAGCGTCACCGTCTCCAACTTCACGTGGGCCGCGGCCCAGACTCGTTCCCGCAGCTGGCGCTGAATGGAAAGGATCTGCTTCGCCACGTTGAGGTGCAGCGAGGCCAGAAAGCGCCACAGCGTGGACTGCGGCGGCAGACGCGTCACTTGCAAGATGCCGGTCAGGATGGGGTCGCGAGCGATGAAGCGGAGTTGGTTGAGCCGCGCAAAGCCGACATAGAGGCCGAGCACGAGGGCCAGCACGAACTGGTAGGGGCTCATGGCTCGGGTGATCCGTTTGGTCGTGAGGGTTTCTTCCAGCAGCGCTTGGAAGCCGAGTTTTTCGAGCAGGGTGGCGACGGGCAGCAAGCCGCCGTAGGGAGTCAGATTCTTGCCACGGAAGTGATAGGGCGTGGCAGCCCCGATTTTATTGGGCCGCGGGGCCCTCGCGCCGGGGCCTTGTTTGACGGGCCTTCGGGAGCTATGCTGTTTTCGTTTGGTAACCATTTGGGTGACCTCCTTGGGGTTGACTGGCGAAGCTGAAATCTTTGCCAGCCTACCTTTTTACCCCATGTTTTCGGGGGTCCCCAAATGGTTCCTGGCGGCTCAGCCCTCACCAGGTGCACCGGCAGTGCATAATTCAGGTGTTAAGGGTGGCCCCCGGGATGTTGCCTTGTGGGTGACCGCGTAGCCTAGGGGCCGTGGTAAGAAACGCGGCTGTTCCGGTTTCCGGTTCTGTTTCTGGTCTCGTTTCGAGCAGGGCTGATCGGCGAGAAAGCAACTAGAGAGTCGAGGGAGGCAACCAGGACGGGGCGACCGTGGGGCGACGCCGGTTTTATCGACGAGTTGGAAAGCAGCTGGCAAAGAAGCTGCGGCGAGGTTCGCCGGGCCGGCCGTCGAAGGCCAAAACTCTCGGCGCTGCCGCTGCCACCGACGCGAAATAGGAAGCTGGAAGCTGTGAAAAAATCCTGGGGACAGCCAGCCGCGGCCACGGGCTTCACTGATAAAGAAGGACTTGAGACTGGCCGCTTGTGGCAGTCCCCGATTTTTTTACACCTTCCTGTCCCCGGTTTCCCCCCGCTTTCCCAAATTTGACAATAAAACCCGGTGACTGTCGCCATCAGCGTCCCCATCAGCCCACCATCAGCCCGTCTGTCCCGGCCCACCGAAACGCCGGCGCTCGCGTCAGGCAAGCTTGAATCGGAAATCGTGCTCGACAGATACTTTGTCCGGGGCAGTTTGGAATATGCGGCGCTGTCCGTTCTTGATGACTGTCTGCCGGGATTCCGCTAGTTCAAACTTGCGCCCGGCAGAATTGAGGGATTCGAGCAATCCGATTCGCAGTTGCTCTTCTCCTAAACGCGTCCCACCGATGCGGATCACGACCTGCGCCGACTCCTGAAGCAGTGGCGTAACTCCTTGCCACGCCTCGCGGAGAAACTGCCAATACGACTCGACGGTGGCGGTCATCTTTACCCTTTCCCGTAATCGGTTTCGCAGGCCCGCCAAGGAACCAAAGCCGCAGCCACTCGTCTTCGTGGTAGTCCGTGATATCAACGTACGGCGGTGAAGTTATGACGAGCTTCACCTTGTCGCGATATGAGCGCAGAAGTGTGCTTGCGCGCCGGACATCGCCTTCGACAACGCGGCCCTTCGTGGAAGGCAATGGGGATTGGTAGCGGTATTCGGCACACGTTCGAAGGATGGAAAAAACATCGCGCTCGGGCGGGATGCACTCCTGCTGCCGCCACCAACGAACGGAATACGCAGGCTTTGTGCTAATCGTGCGCGGCATGCGGTTGCTAAAGCACAGTTCGGTTCGATGGCTTTCGCCGTGAAGGCAGCCAAGGACAAGAGCGGCAATAAAGCAGTCAACGCGGGCGGTGCGCCAACCCAGTTTCTTCTTGAGAAAAAGCAGTTGCCGCAGCGTTTTCTCATGGAAACACAGGGTAAAGAATTCGTCGCTGACTTCTGGTGCTCTTGACCTGAAACGGCCGCATATTCGTTCAAGGACGCCGAGACGTTCCAGCACTTCTTCGAGTGTTGGAGGGTCGGCCTTAGCCTTTGACACGCAAACCGCCACGGGGTTTGTGTCGCAGCCTATCCCGCGGCGCCCATTTAGGAGGCTTTCGAAAACGGTTGTTCCCCTTCCGGAAAACGGATCGAGGACGATGTCATCACGTTTTGACCAGGCAAGCACGTTGCGCCGAACGAATACTTCCGGAAACATCGCGAAGTACGGACAAATTGAATGGAAGCGATGCCGGTTGTTCATACGGCGCGTAGCCTCTTCGTATACCGCCCGACCCACGCGACGATTTTGACGAGGTCTGGAAGGCGCTCTATGTCAGGTTCGCCATTAGCTATTAACTGGAGGCCTTGGGCCAGATGTTTGGCAATCCGGTCCCGGTAGAACAAGGTCCCATATCGGTAGCCATGGCTCTGCATATAGTCTTTCAGCACGTCCTCATACGCGGTGCCGTCCTCAGGGTCTTCAGGTTTTAATCCGAACGGTATGAACATCGCATCGTGAGGCTGAGATCCGGGCGGCGCCGTAAACCAATATTTATGGAAATGCTCTCGATCAGGAACGACGCTCTTGCCCTCCCAGTCTGCCCCGGAAGCGACTTGAGCGATCAGGGTAGGTTATCAATGGAGCGGCGCCATGCAATGATGTCGATGCCGTTGTCCTTGATCGCCCTCGCCGCCGCCGCTCGTGGTCGCTGCCGGGGAGTCCCATCCCCGAATAAGTTATACACGCGGTGGAGAGCCTTCAGGAATGTTATGCCATCCGGACGAGGAAACCCAAAAGACATGGCCGGCCCCCGAACGTATCCACCGGCCGCGATCGTTGCACATGCCTGAAACAAATCGCGGGTCCTGTTTGAAACTTTGGGGGCGAGCGCCTTTGGCACTATCGTTCGGTCAAATGCATGGGACAAAAACAGGCAGAAAAGGTAGACTGAGCCTGCCTTCGACACCGGCGTGACAAACTGCATTGCCCGGCCATTGTCGTCGATCCTAAAGGGGTAGTCGTCTCCTATATTCTCAAGCCTACGAGCAATCTCCCCTTGCGCGCAGAGCACAAGCTCGTCGTCCTCACTGTCCTCATCCCCGATGTTCTCTTCCTGCTCATTTTCGGTTAGGTGGGTATCCGGTTGACTCAGGTAGCCCCAAGATGTAGTATGCCGGCAGATGGAAGATTACCCTCAGAACCTGACAGAGTTCGAGGCCCGTTTTAGCAGTGAGGAGGCCTGCCGGGAGTATCTGTTCCGGCTGCGCTGGCCGGACGGTTTCCGCTGTCCGGGTTGCGGTTGTGGAAAGTCGTGGCCTTTGCGAAAAGTGCTGCTGCAGTGCGCTGCGTGTGGGCGCCAAACCTCGGTGACCGCCGGGACCATCTTTCAGGACACGCGCAGCCCTTTGCCGTTGTGGTTTCGTGCGATGTGGTGGGTCACCACCCAAAAGACCGGAGCCAGCGCTTTGGGACTTCAAAGAGTGTTGGGGCTCAACAGGTACGAAACGGCTTGGACCTGGCTGCACAAAATGCGGCGCGCGATGGTGCGGCCGGGACGGGATTTGCTCGCCGGGACGGTGGAAGTCGATGAAAGCTACTGGGGCGGGCTCGAAGAGGGCCTGCGGGGCCGAAACCTGAAAAACAAAGCATTGATCGCAGTAGCCGCTCAAGAGGATGGGCGGGGTATCGGCCGGATTCGCATGAAGAGAATCGAGGATGCCTCGGGCGAGAGCCTGTTGCCTTTCGTGGAGGAGTGCATCGAGCCGGGCAGCGTGGTGCATACCGACGGCTGGCCCGGTTACTCCGGGTTGAAAAAGGAAGGCTACGTCCATCAGGTCACAGTTCTCAGCAGGCAGGAGCAGTCCGCGTCGGAATTGATGCCCCGCGTCCACCGCGTGATGTCACTGCTCAAGCGCTGGCTGCTGGCCACCCATCAGGGCGCCGTGAGCCACAAACATCTGGACTACTACCTGGACGAGTTCACCTTCCGTTTCAACCGCCGCAAATCCAAAAGCCGCGGCAAACTCTTCTATCGGCTCGTCCAGCAGGCGGTAGCCGTGGATCCCGCGACTTACAAGATGATTGTTCACCCGGTTACAGAACCCAAGAAAATCCCCAAACCACAAGATATTGGGGCTACCTGAGTCAACCGGATACCCATCTTCGGTTAATGCAGTTGCGGAGACCAGAGTCCCGAAGCCAATCCGTCTATCAGAAGAGGAGATGGCTTTCAATTCAAGCCAATCAGCAATTGTGCTCCGATGCACAGACTTATCCGGAACCGCGAGCACAAGGCTATCTCTTGCCTTTCCCCGAAGCCGCCTTCTTCGCGATAGAAGACATACTTGAGTAGAGCTGTTCGCTTGTGTCGCGCAAGTCGCGACCTATCTCAAGGAGCGTAGAATCCTCCGGGTCATAGCCTATAATCTGGGACATCGCAACTTCCACTTCCTGCTTGGCATTGATCAGCGCACCCTCGAAACGAGCACCCTTCCGCTCTACTTGGGCATGCGCTTCCCGAAGGTCGTTGCGCAGCATCATTATCGTGCGGGCGCGAGGATTCGCGAGCACGGCTGCGAGATGTTTGAGGTCTGGGTTTTGAGAAGTGATGACCGGTTTTGTCTGGTCAGATTTTGACCCGTAGAGCCAAAGAAGGACCCTTTGGAGGTTTTCGAGATTGAGCTTCGGCACTGGGTTGGGCTTCGGATCATTGGCCCGCCACTCCTTGGGCAACCCCAGAAATTCCCGGTAGCTCGCTCTGGTAAGGGCAATGTAGAGGTGGGAGAACGCGAAGCGTCTGCCGGGATACCGATCCCTGACGTCGAATATCCTGGCTCTTTCGGCTTGATCTAAAACGAACATCCCGTTTACGAGGCGAACCACCGTATCGTGACCATCGCCTAGGCGCCGGGCAATTTTCTCAATAGTTATGCCGTTCTTTTTTTCCTTGCGGTACCAGTTCGCGGCAAATCGGGCCTTTGCGATAGCGTCCCATTTATGGGGCCCGTTGACATGCTTGAAGCCAATGTACTCTCTCGCCTAATCCGGATCCTCAACCGCGTAAACGGTGACTTCCTTCAGTGTCTTCAAGTTATCTGGGCTGATGTGGGGCACCGCAATACCAGTACCTTGGCGAGCGCAGGTCTTTCAAAGGATACGTATCGCCGCAAGTCGTCGATTGCCCTCCAACACACGCCAGCGAGACCCGATGCGTTGGGCTATGATCGGTTCGATGTCTATGTAACCGTTTGACGCGATGGATTCTACAACCTCGGACAAGTCGGCCATGTCGGCGAGCGCAAGGATGATCTGTGATTCGGTGGGTTTCTTGATGCCGTCTTCAACGAGACGAGGGTTCGCCGGATCGAAATCGAGCAGATCAGTCGGCACCTTGCCGGTGTGCTTCGGAGCGATCTTCGGGCCGGCCATAGTTTTTTTTGGTAGTTCGCTCGGGGCAATCACCCCGAGTTCGCAACTCTGACAGTACACAGGATCGGAAAGACAACTGTATCACGCGAATGTACTGTTCTTCCATCGGCTGGTCTCCGGCACGGGACAGCCTCAGTTTTCGGGCATCACCCAACGAGGCAGCAACCAACAGGATGTTCTTCGTGTTCGACGAGGCTCGCACGCGCTATCTTGACTTCCTGCGCGGCCCGTGTGGCTTCCAAGCGAAGGAGCCACACGATGACCAAGAAGATCTACCAGCCTGACAACGACACACCCTGCGAACCACCAGCCGATATTTGGGATGAGCCGCCTGACGGCAACGAGCCGGAATGCGAAAGGCCGTGGCGGATAGCAGCCCGTGGTACACGTCCGTCTACGCGAACAAAGGGTATAGGAAGGTGCAGGAACAGCGTCGCGATCGCGGACCGTTCGACCCCGCCCGCCAATGTCATCGTTGATGAAAAGGGCCGGGTGTGGAGCGAAGGCTAAAGAGCCTTGGGAGGAAGTCCGCGAATGACGCCGGCCCGGAGGCCGACGCGGCCCGCCGGGAGGCGCGCGCCACTTCGGGGTAAGACGCGGGTGCGCGCTTTCTCGATCGGGAGCGACGCTCGAGGTGGGGAAAGCGGGACAGTCGATGGCTTGCGTCAGCCCGTTGCGGCCGAGAGACCCAGCGTCGAGGGGGGCGCCAAAACGCTGGGTCAGGCGCGTCCACCACAGTCATCCCGCTGGGCGAAGTCGGCTCCGTTGCATGCGCAATGGTCCAACCGGCGCTACGGACACAGCGGCCGGCTGAAAAACGTAGCAACAATGACCGGATAATGCATCACATTTTTTTCTGCAATTAGAACGAAACCTTGCGTTCAGGCAACAGATATGCTTAGATAGGAACGTTCAACCACTCCGGTCAAGGCAGTGAAACTACTTGTGTTTCTGCTGTTGACGGGTTTGCTATTGCCCGCTCAGACACCGGATCCTGCCCACGATCCACTTGAAAAAGGCTATGAGGCTCTCCGCTCGGGAGATCACGCTGCGGCCCTCGATCACTTTCTAGAAGCGGCCAGGCTCGCTCCGCGGCGGGCGGCGGTGCGCAAAGAACTCGGCTACATCTATTTGAAGCTGGGCCAGCAAGAATTTGCCCACGAGATGTTCAATCAGGCGCTGGGGCTTGATCCGGGAGACCACCACGCCGCGTTGCAACTCGCGTATTCCCATCAGAGCGCCGGTGAAGTGGAGCAAGCCGTCGACCTATTGGAGCGAGTGAAGGCCTCAGGCACGCCCGCCGAACGCGCGCAAGCCAAACTAGAGCTGGCGGGAATCAGGCGTAGCCTAGGAGCTCATGGGCGAGGCGAACAGCCCGCCTCTGTTTAGAAGGAGCTGAGCGCCGCCTACGAGGCGATGGCGGGCAAGGACTACGAGGACGCTATTGACCGTTTTCAGGCCGCGATACAACAGGACCCAAAGCGGGCTTCGATTCGCAAGGAGCTGGGCTACGCGTATCTCAAGATCGGGGAAACCGATTGGGCGGTAGACGTTTTCGAGCAGGCGTATATCCTCGAACCCGCGGATCATCGGACGGGACTCGAGCTGGCTTATCTGCGGTTCGAGACGGGCAAGCGCGCCCTTGCGCTGGAGCTGTTCCGAAACTTGCGGGAGGCAGACGACCAGGATGTCCGGACAAGCGCAACGGAGACCACGCGGCGTATCGAGGGCGAGCTTGGCCGCGAAATTGCTCGTTGGGCCGAGGGTGTTCGGGACGAGCCAGCCAACTGGTCAGCGCACCAAGAGCTAGCCGGGCTTTACGACGAATACGGTGACCCGCGAAAAGCCGCCAAGCACTATGAGGCAGCGTGGCGTATCCAGCCGCCAAGGCGTGAAGAAATGCTGTTGCGGATGGCGCGATCTCTAGCGCGGGCTGCCGACCCACTTGGAGCCCGCGGAGCCTGGTTGCTGGCGTCGTATTCATCCGACACACGCACTTCCGAGACGGCGCGCGAACAGCTACCCAAGCGCCACCCCTTCGCTTCCGAATTCCAGGCTGCGCTCGAACTCGATCCGCGTAATACCACTGTTCGGCGCGACCTGGCCTATCTCTTACTCGAAGTCGGACAGCTCGACGCGGCGTTACGTGAGTTCGAACGGGTACTTGAGATCGATCCCGACGACCTTCTTGCGGCGGCTCAACTCGCGTTCATTTACCTGGAGCAAGGAGATGCAGCCGGGGCCGTCAGGCTGCTCGAAAAAGCCCGGGAGAGCACGGACGAAGATGTGGCGCGTCGGGCGCGAGAAGCGTTGGAGCGCGTGAGGCAAGCGCGGGCCCAGCCGCATCGTGAACTTGGTCAAAGTAGTTTAGACCGGAGCTATCTTCAAGATGCCCAACAGGCTTTTCTGCGCGCCTTTGAAGAAAATCCGGAGGACTATTCGGCCGCACTCAAACTGGGCGTCGTGTTCAATCTGCTCAAGCAGGACCGCGAGGCCGTTCGGTGGTTCAAGATTGCGGCTCAGAGTGGTGACCCCGAAGTTGCGGAGCAGGCAAGCCAGTCCTACGGCAACCTCGCGCCGCAATTCCGGCGGGTAACGACCACGCTCTGGACCTACCCAGTTTTCTCGACGCGCTATAACGATCTGTTCAATTACGCGCAGCTCAAGACCGAGTTTCGTTTCAACTCGGTGCCGATCCGGCCCTACTTGTCGCTGCGGTTCGTTGGGGATCTCAGGCAGCGCACTGGTGGGCAGCGTCCGCAATTTCTCTCGGAAAGCTCGCTGATCGCCGGCGTGGGGCTGCGTACGGAAACCCACCGCGGCTTAACGGCTTGGGGCGAAGCCGGAGAAGCCATCAGCTACTTGGGGACGCGCCCCGGCGGCGTTCCGCGAGCGGCTCCTGACTACCGCGGAGGCGTCAACTGGTTCCGCAACAAGGGCGCGACGCTAGGAGGCAGGGAGCCCGGGACGTTTTACGAGATGAACGTCGACGGCGTTTTCATCAGCCGCTTCGACAACAACGCCATCGCGTATGGGCAGTTCAGGCCTGGCTATCGCCTGCCGGACCATGGGGCATTGAAGGCGCAGGTGTTTTGGAATTTCAATGCAACGGTGGATCGCAATCGGGCCTATTGGGCGAACTATGTCGAAGTAGGCCCGGGCGTTCGGTTGCGTGTCCCGGGGGTAACGCCGCCGATGGATTTCATGGTTCAAGTGTTGCGCGGGGTGCACCTGGTCAATGAGTTCAACCCGCGCCGACCGAATTACTGGGACGTTCGGCTGTCGCTCTGGTATTCGGTTGCGCGCTGAGCTATGTGGCGCGGGCCCCAAGCCACATCGGGAACCGAGGCCCGCACTCGTATTGTGAGCAACGCAGGCAAACTGGAGACCTTCGGCCCATTGAAGCAGATCCTCCTGTTATTGCCATTGTGGGTGGCCCACGTCTGCGGGGCGGCCGACCTGGCCGTTCAAGTTGCGGAGCCGGCGCTCTGGTCAGCTGTTCTCAAGTCTGTCGGGCTCGAAGCCACCCTTCATGAGAACCGCTTCAGCATTGTGGTCGGAAACTCGCCGGCCGGGCGCAAGCTTGGGTTCCGCCCCACCGCGGCCAAGGTTCGAGTTGCCCAGATCGCCGATGCCCGAGCGCCGAAGCTTGACATTTACTGGCAAGAGCCCCTCGAGCTGCCGGTGTTCGATCTGCCGCCCGGAGCGAGAATTTTCGCGCAAGAGAAACGCACGGGCGCGCCGTTGGTCGCCGGACTCAAGCAAGCGAAAGGCGCGGTCCTGTGGGTCGCGGCCGCCCCCGGCACGAAGGGCTACGAGCGCTTCCCCCTACTTGATTCACGCGCTGGTCGATCTGGGACTGAGTCTGCCACTACGCAGCGCACGCACTTGGGCCTTTTTCGACTACTCCTACCGGACCCGTGCCGATCCAGACTACCTGGCCGAACAATGGCGCGAAGCCGGTATTGCGGCGCTGCACGTCAGCGCTTGGCATTTCCATGACCCGGACCCGCAACGCGACGCTTATCTGGAAAAGCTGATCGCTGCCTGCCATCGGCATGCGGTACTCGTCTACGCATGGCTGGAGCTACCCCACGTCAGCGAAGTCTTCTAGGAGCGCAATCCGCACTGCCGCGAAAAGACAGTGTCGCTGCAGGACGCCCGGCTGGATTGGAGAAAGCTGATCAATCTAGCTGAACCGGGCTGCTCCAAGCTGGTCAGCAAAGGCGTAGCCCGTCTGCTTTCGCGTTTCGACTGGGACGGCGTAAATCTGGCCGAGTTGTATTTCGAGTCATTGCACGGCCCGTCGAATCCGCAGCGGTTCACGCCGATGAACGACTGGGTCCGAGCGGACTACTCACGCCAAGCCGGCATCGATCCAATCGGGTTGTTCGAACCGGAATCGCCTGATTTTTGGAGCCGCAACGACGAGGCCTGGCAGCGCTTCGTCGACTATCGAGCGGAACTGGCGCTGCGATTACAGCGTTCTTACCTGGAATTGATTCGGGTCAGCAACCCGCAACTCGACATCGTCCTCACCCAGATCGACGACCGCTTTGACACCAGAATGCGCGAACTGCTCGGAGCCGACACCAGCGAGCTGCTACCGCTCGCCGAGGAATATGACTTCCAGTTGGTGATCGAAGACCCGGCAACTCTGTGGAACCTGGGCCCGCAGCGCTACACCGAAATTGCGAAACGCTATCGGTCTTTGGCTCCCGACCCCAGCCGGCTCGCGATCGACATCAACATCGTCGAACGCTATCAGCAAACGTATCCCACAAAGAAACAGGTGGGGACGGAATTGCTGCAATTGGTCAATACGGCGGGGGAAGCTTTTCAGCGAGTCCTGCTTTACTTCGAGCACTCAATTCCCCGCCCTGACTGGGCCCTGTTGCCACACGCGAGCGCACACGCTGACGTTCGCCGCAACGGCGAATCTCTTATCGTCGATGCGCAGCAACCCGTGGGGGTCACGTGGGACGGTCCTGCTCTGGTCAACGGCGAACTCTGGCCGCTGACCGACGGTTCGACGGTGTGGCTTCCGGCTGGCCACTATGAGATCGTCGGCGCCCAGGCCCCTCCGGGAGTGCGCGTCTCCTATCTGAACGGCGACTTGTTGTCGGCGAAAACTCTCGTTTCGGGCGTCGAGTTTGAGTATCGCTCCAGGAGCCGTTCGATCGCGCTCGTCAAGGATCATCCGGCGAATATCTACGTCGATGGGGCCCCGCTGAAGGCGGCTGTACGTGAAGCCACAAAGCATTGGGCAATTCTTCTTCCTAACGGACAGCATGTGGTTCAAATCGTCTCAGACGGTTTGCTACCACCTGAATTATGCACTGCCGGTGCACCTGGTGAGGGCTGAGCCGCCAGGAACCATTTGGGGACCTCCGAAAACATGGGGTAAAAAGGTAGGCTGGCAAAGATTTCAGCTTCGCCAGTCAACCCCAAGGAGGTCACCCAAATGGTTACCAAACGAAAACAGCATAGCTCCCGAAGGCCCGTCAAACAAGGCCCCGGCGCGAGGGCCCCGCGGCCCAATAAAATCGGGGCTGCCACGCCCTATCACTTCCGTGGCAAGAATCTGACTCCCTACGGCGGCTTGCTGCCCGTCGCCACCCTGCTCGAAAAACTCGGCTTCCAAGCGCTGCTGGAAGAAACCCTCACGACCAAACGGATCACCCGAGCCATGAGCCCCTACCAGTTCGTGCTGGCCCTCGTGCTCGGCCTCTATGTCGGCTTTGCGCGGCTCAACCAACTCCGCTTCATCGCTCGCGACCCCATCCTGACCGGCATCTTGCAAGTGACGCGTCTGCCGCCGCAGTCCACGCTGTGGCGCTTTCTGGCCTCGCTGCACCTCAACGTGGCGAAGCAGATCCTTTCCATTCAGCGCCAGCTGCGGGAACGAGTCTGGGCCGCGGCCCACGTGAAGTTGGAGACGGTGACGCTGGACACCGACACCACCGTGCATACCCTCTACGGCCGCCAGATGGGCGGGCGCAAGAGCTACAACCCCAAGAACAAGGGCAAGCGCAGCTACCAGCCGATACTGACCTTCCTGGCCGAGACGCGCGAATACCTGATGGGCGGGTTGCGCAACGGCGACCGGCCCACGGGCCGACAGATCGCCGCCCACCTCGAGAGCGCTTTCCGGACTTTGCCGGGCGGCGTGAAGAAAATCCTGGCGCGGGCCGATTCCGGCTTTTATTGCTGGGAGGCGGTGGAGGCCTATGAAAAGGCGGCTTGTCAGTTCGTCATCGTGGCGCGCAAAACGCGGCGCCTGGTCGAGCGCTTGCAGCAAGCAGAATGGAAACCCTCCCCCCGCTCCGACGCGGACGCGGAATGCGAATTCCTCTACCAACCGCAAGGCTGGGCGCGGGCCTGCCGTTTCCTGGCGCTGCGTTACGAAAACGAGCCCAAGGCCGGCGCGGCCGAGCAATACCAGTTGTTCGCCACCAGCGCTTACACCTACCGCGTGTTTGTCACCAATCTGGCCGAGCCGATCGCGGCGGTGGTGTGGTTTTACAATCAGCGCGCCGGAGCCGAGAACCTGATCAAGGAGGCCAACAACGACGCCGGGCTGGCGGCCCATCCCTCGCGCCGCTTTGACATGAACCGCAATCACTTTCAGTTGGCCATGCTGGCCTACAATCGCAACTGCTGGCTGCTGCTGTTCAACCGCGAAGCCCAGGCCAGCGTGGAGACGCTGCGGCACACCACCCTGGCGACGGCGCGGCTGCGTTTTCTGTTCGTGGCGGCCAAGATCTGGCGGCACGCCGGCAGAACGGGTGTCAGCTACAGCGATCATTATCAGGAAAAGGGCCTGTTTGAACGGCTGATGCGACGGCTGCGGGCGATGGGGCCGCCGGGATCGAGCTTGGCGCCGGTGGTGGAGGGTGCGCTGAGCTGAGGGGCACTCCATGCATAAAATTTCATGCACTCGCCGCAACGTACTGGGAACACGCCGCTTGCCAGCCCGCTTTTGCCCTGCCGGGATCAGGAGGCGGCTCAAACGGGGAGGGAAACAGCAGAAAAGACGACTTGCGAAATCACTGAGTTGACACGAGTGCCGCTATCGCCACAACTCCATCGACGATGGCTACGCCGAATCTGTGCATAATTCAGGTACCATAAGCAGTCCGATGGCTCAGCCTGAAACCCCAGCGCCTAACGAATCCGGCGGCGAATCGACCGTCAAGACGGAAACGCCGGCGATTCCCAACCGCCTTTTCTTCCGCATCGGCGACGTAGCGGAGCTGGCTGGAGTAGAGACTCACGTCCTGCGTTTTTGGGAATCCGAGTTTCCGCAACTCTCCCCCAAGAAGACAAGCACCGGGCAGCGCCAGTACCGCCGCAAGGATGTCGAGGCCGTTCTCGAAATCAAGCGTTTGCTTTACGACGACGGCTATACGATCGCGGGCGCTCGGAAGGCGCTTCGCCAAGCAGCCAAGGCGAAACGCAAGGCCCCTGAGCGGAAGACCCAGCCGGCGTTACTTTTCTCCGACGCGCCAAAGGTGATCCCGAAGGTCCTGGTTGCGGTCAAACAAGAACTTCGGGACATCCTAACGCTACTCAAACGGCACTAAGCGTCTGCTCCCCGGCAACGGTACAGGGTCTTTTTTCCGAATCAATCCTTGCCTATGTCCCGCATCCTCTTGACGAACGACGACGGTATTCACGCCGCTGGCATCAAAGCGCTCGAAGCAGCTGTAGCGGCGATCGGTGAAGTCTACGTCGTGGCGCCACTGACCGAACAAAGCGCAGCCAGCCGAGCCATTACGGTGCGGCATCCGCTGCGCTACAGAGAATTCGGGCCCAGACATTTCGCGGTCGAAGGGACACCGACCGACTCGATCATGCTGGGACTGGCACATTTACTGGATTTCCGCCCGGACTTGGTGATCTCCGGCATCAATAACGGGCCGAATCTCGGAGAGAATATTTTCTACTCAGGAACGGTAGCGGCCGCGGCAGAGGGTGCCAGGCACGGCATTCCCGCGATCGCGATGTCGGTCACCGAGCGTGTCGATATTGACTACTCGGTCGCCGCCGGCGTCGCCGCCCGCTTGGCCAAGCACGTAGTCGCCGCTGGACTGCCGGCAGGGGTCGCGCTCAACGTTAACGTGCCGCATCCGAGTTTTGATGGAATCGAGATCACGCGGCAATCGCCGAAGATTTCGCGAAACGTCATGCTGGGCGGGCAGGATCCGTATGGGCGGCCTTACTTTTGGATGCCCGAAGAGGTTCCGCTCGACATCGCCGAACCCGGAACGGACTATGCGGCGGTGCGCGAGGGGAAGGTTTCCGTGACTCCGATGCGGTTTGACTATACGGCTGGCGAGTCGTCGGGTGGGTTGGCGGGCGAGCTGAAAGACCAGTTATCAAGCTGGGTCCAGTCATGGTGAGCGGCTGAGGGTTGGGCGGCCCGAGAGCGGTGAGAAAAGTTGGCCGGACCCTTAAGTCGCGTAAGGCGAACCCGGCGCCCGCATGGCTAATGAGTCTCCCCCGCAGTCACGATAGTTATAAGGGACGTGATTGTGCCGATCTTCCACCGCACCCTATTCCGCCGCAGCCATTGCGGACAAGTTGCGCCGGCATGTTGGGGAGGAACGAGATCTGATGATCGAGCAAGAAACGCCTGCTCCCGAAACGTCCACTCGCCCCGCGGTGATCTTCGACTTGGACGGCGTCTTGGTGATCACTGAAGCGCTCAAGGCGCAAGCCCATGAGGAAGCTGTCGAATCACTGGGAGGAAGTGTTGAGCGCAGCTTCTATGGCTCGGTGATGGGCGGCTCGCACGAATCAGTCCGAGGAGCCTTCATCGAAAAGGGTGGGCTTGATGTTAAGCCCGAAGACTATTCCGACCGCTACGGCCAAATCTACGAGCGCCTGCTCGACACCGACCTAGCCGTTTCCCCGGGCGTCGGCGACCTTTTGGAGGCACTCAAACAGCGCGGGTACGGGCTGGCGGTTGCAACGTCTAGCCAGCAATGGATGGTGGACCGTATCTTCGCCCGGACCGACATTTCAGGATTCTTCGATGTGGTGATCAGCGCTAATGATGTGGCGCGTCACAAACCGGCTCCGGACGCGTACCTGGCCGCTTTGGAGCGCCTTGGGGCCTCGGCGGATTCAGCGGTCGTGTTTGAGGATTCCGAGGTGGGAGTCGCCGCAGCAGTCGCCACCGGCATTCGTGTCATCGGACTTCGTCACGAATACAACGCTGAGCACGATTTTCGACCCGTGCAACGAACGATAGAGTCTTTTAGAAACACCGAGCGGGTAGTTGGGCTTGTTGATGAGATGCTCACGGCCCCGCAAGGTTCGTCAAAACGTTGAGTGGATCGGTCCAGTTTTGCCAGAGGCGGCCAACGTGGGTGCCTTGTGGGGCTACAAGGCTCGGCTAGCAGCGGTCCAGCCGAGTGGCTACGAGAACGTAGCCGCGAAAATGCACTTCGCTAGTTTGGATCTGCGACTAATGGCGTGGCGTCTGCATTTTGACCTAACCGCCAACGCCGCATACGCCAAAGCCCGACGCCCAGTGCAGCACCGACGACGCCCCCGCCTAGCGCCAGAGCGCTTGGGACGGCAGCGCTGATAACAACTGCGGTCGCCCAGGTGTGCCCGCTATCAGCGGCCCTACCAGCGAGCCACTCGCTAAAACCGCCAAGCCCCATCAGAACTAAACATCCACCGCCTGAAAGGCGGTGGGTTACGTTTCGACTGAAAGTCGGGGTTGCGGCTCAAGCCGCCTGAAGCTGTCCGGCTCACAGCCGGCTCAAGGCTTGGTGGGCGCTGTAATCTTGAATCCTTCCCCGTCCTCATCCCATTTCTGGCTCTCAATGTATCTCTTGATCGTTTCTTCATCTACCGCGCCCACCGTCGCACAAAAGTAGCCGCGTGCCCACAGATGTTGGCCCCAATACCGTTTCCGCAACTCTCCAAACTCGTCCTGTAATCGCCGCGACGACCGCCCCTTCAGGTACTGCACCAGCTTCGACGGCGCTAGTTGCGGCGGAGCCGTCACCAACATGTGCACATGATCCGGCGACACCGCGCCCCGGATCACCGCCACTCCCCTCGCTTCACAGCTCTGCCGGATCAGATCCCGCACCCGCTCTGCCACCCTGCCCCGTAACACCTTGTAGCGGTACTTCGTGATCCATATGAGGTGATATTTGATGTCGTAGACCGAATGCGCTCCTCGCCGATATTCTTCCATCCCCCCATTCTCATCCAGAACTGCTTGAAGCTGACCGCCTGCAAGGCGGTGGGTTTAGACCTGGTGATTGAACTAAAAGCAAGTAACCGAGTAGCCACCCAGACAAAACCCCCAAAAGCACGCCACCCGTCCCCGCAAGCACGCCCGCCGCCCAATTCCACTTGTACGACAAGCCCAGAAGGATCGCTAGCAGCACGAGCAGACCTGCCAGCCATCGTCAGAAATACAGCACAATCTCCACGACGTCACTCGATTCCGCTACCGGGCATAATACCCTGACACGCGCCACTGGCCGTCGGCATCTTTCATTGGCGTAATCGTCTCGACCGCGTTCTTTTTGTTTTCGTAAGACCCCTTGTACTGGATAATCACGTACTCGCCGTCCGGTGCTCCCGACGCCTCCGTCACATACTTTGCTCCCAGGAATTCCCGCGATTTCAGTGCCCCGAATGGTTCGCGCACAGAACCCACCATCTCTGTCCATTTGTCCTTGGGAACGTTGCTCTTGAAGAACGCGGCCGCTTCGTCCCAGCTCTCGCCGTACTTTTGAGTATCGATAAGGTCGAGCCAAGCCTCAGCCACAATCCTCGCAACTTTTCGCGAGGCTTCATCGGCGCGCAGCGGGGCCACCGCCATGACTCCAACAATTGCCGCTAAAAACACAACACTGATCAGACGTATCTTCATGATCGTCACCCGTACCGGCGCGAAATTCAAACCGGCGCCCCAGTGCCTTGATTTTATCACCGTTGCGATGACTACAAACGGAAATAAGCCTCAGCAATTCGTTGCAAAAAGGGTGGGATTGCCACCCACGCCTTCCATCGGGAGGCTCGCCATCGTCAAGCGACCGGTCCCGGATGACGAACCTCCACCTTTCGTCAGAACTGTTGCCGCGCCTCGTGCCCCGCGCTAAGATTGACGAATCCTTCTGTTGGACCAGTCCCTCTTTGAGGCAGCGCTCCGTCCTCGGAACATTTAGCCGAACAGAGTCCTTGGAATCTGTAGGCTAGGCTAGGACTAATGAAAGTTACCAACCTTGAAACGTTGCACTGTGATGCCGGTTGGCGGAACTACCACTTTGTGAAGCTCACCGCCGAGGACGGCGTCGTCGGCTGGAGCGAGTTCGACGGGGGGTTTGGGTCGCCTGGCGTCGGCGCGGTCATTGAGCGGCTGGCCGAGCGGGTCATCGGGCAACCGCTTGGCGATCACGAGCGGATCTATGCTGACTTCTTCTGCGCCACGCGGCCCGCTGCTGGAGGTGTAGTCGGCGAAGGGCTGGGCGCGATCGAAAACGCTCTGCTCGAAGCTAAGGCCAAATCGTTGGGAGTCCCATGCTACGAACTGCTGGGCGGAAAAATGCGCGACCGCGTTCCCCTTTATTGGTCGCATTGCGCTACCTGGCGCATCAACCACCCGAACTACTACAAACCGGCGATCAACGACCTAAAAGGCGTTCGGGCCATCGGTGCGGAAGTAGGCGAGAGAGGCTTTTCGGCGCTGAAGACGAACATTTTCGAATACGAGAACGGCACGGCTCGCGGCTGGCGTCCCGGCTTTGGGACACCGTTCGAGCCGGCACGCCACCGAGCCCGATGAGGAAGCGATACGGGCGCACCCTCCGAAGGGGTCGACTGGGCTGCTGCACTACCGGAAGTCGCGGGGTTGATTTGGGCCGGTGGTCGCGGAATTAGTGACCAATTTTCTGCCGCAAGTCGCGGCGAATCCACCATCATTTCGTGGAGCGCCCTTTCCTAAACTGTCCGCAGAGGTAGAATTCCATGGCACAAGATCTCACTGGAAAAACCGCGCTGGTCACAGGCGCCAGTAAAGGCATCGGACGCGGAATCGCTATCGAGCTCGCCAAACGAGGCTGCGAGGTCGCTATCAACTACAACTCCGACCAGCAAGGGGCCGAAGAGACGGCGCGGCAGGTGGAAGTGTCTGGACAGCGTGCAATCACCGTGGGCGGCCATGTCGGAAGATCGTCCGATGTCAGCGCGATGTTCGACAAAGTGTTCGCCGAGTTTCAGCGGCTCGACATTCTCGTCAACAACGCGGGAACACAGGTTTGGAAGCCGCTTCTCGATCTAGCGGAGTCTGAATGGGACAACGTGATAGAGACCAACTTGAAAGGAAATTTCCTTTGCACGCAGCGCGCGGCGCGTCATATGAAAGACAACGGCGGTGGCCGCATCATCAACATCGGTTCCGGCTGTAACAAGGTTGGCTTCCCCAACCTGGTTAGTTACACCGCGAGTAAGGGCGGCATCGAGATGTTCACGAAAGTAGCGGCGGTCGAACTCGGCCCTCTCGGGATCACGGTCAATTGCGTTGCGCCTGGTGCGGTGGAAATCGAGAGGACGAAGCTCGAAGCGCCTGATTACGCCGCAACTTGGGCTCCGCTGACGCCGATGCGAAGGGTCGGCAACCCGGGTGATGTCGCGGCGGCTGTCTGCTATTTGGCAGCGGATGAGGCGGAATTTGTTAGTGGTCAAACTTTGTTCGTGGACGGGGGGCTTTTTAGCCGCGGGCCGTGGGCTTATGATGACGAGTGACCCGTGAGGCCAGAGCGCATGCGACGGGTCCAGGGGCACGCTAGCTGGTCGCTGGCCCGTCACTTGCGTTCTGGGTTCTGAATCCAGTGCAGCGAACAAACGCAGCGGCGGCAGATCGGGTTTTCGCGAACGTCTAGTGCTTGGCGAAAGGCCACGGCTTCAGGGCTGTTGACCACGTTGATCAATGCTCGGCCCGGCAAGCAACTCTCCGCATTTGCCTCTCGAACATTTCCAATCGCTTGGTGAAAGAAGCAGGGCCTCACCGTTCCATCCGTCTCGACAACCGCCGAAACCCACGGCGCGTTGCAGCGCGGGGCGGCCGGTTCGCATTGCCCTAGATGGGCCCGAAAGTGGCTGACAATGCGGCGAAGCTTGTCGGGTCCTTCACGGACGAAGCCACTGTCGATGTCAACGGAGCAGTCGTCAATCAGCGCCTCGATCTCTCGTTCAAGAGAGTCGGCTTGCCGCGCGTCCAGAGCAATCTCCGATTGCTTGTCTAGTTCCCAACCGGCAGGACGATTGAACGCAGCGGAAGTCAGATCAGCGGCGAGAAACGAAATCGACTCGAGGCCGAGGTTCCTAGCCGTTTCAACTGTTTCGCGCAGATGCGTGTGGTTGAGGCGTTGAACTGTCGTCCGAGCAGAGATGGGGAACTGTCTGCTGTTCAAGTGGAGAGCCTGCACCCCCTTCGCCAGCCGTTCAAAAGCTCCGGGGACACGGCGGATCTGATCATGCACCTGGCTCGCGCTGTCGCCGGGGCTACCCTCGGGACCGTCCAGCGACACAATCACCTCGTCGATGGAATCGACAATGCTATCGGCGTCGCGCTCCAGCAACAGCCCGGTCGTCAGGATCGTGGTGCGAATCCCTCGGCTGCGCAACAATTGGGACAGCCTGAAAAGGTCGCTGTGCATCAGCGGCTCACCGCCCGAGAACACGACCTATTCGACTTTTAGCACCTCGATGTCGGCCATATGCCGCTCGAGGTCACGAACACTGATCTCCTCGGCCGCCGTGACTTTCCAGATGTCGCACATTACACATCGGCAATTGCAGCGGTTGTGCGGAAAGAGGATCAGCACTGGAAGCGCGCTGATGTGATGGTTCTTTTCCGTCAAGGGTCCAATCCGTTGACAATGCCAAACGAGCTGGCACCACCAGTCTATCGGCGCGAACCGCGTTGGCGGACGCCAGTCGCCCGCTTGGAGGCGCCCACGAAAAGTCGGCTAGCCAACTATTATCGAAACGCAGTCACCGATAGACTGCATCATACGAATATGCGTCCAAGAGCGCCGATTATGTGCCCAAGAGGTCCCCATGGCGTTTCGCGAGTATCGCGGACGGCGAATTCGAACCTGGGACAGCGACGATGAAGCAACGAGGTGGCATCCAGATCGATGGTCCTCGCGAGCAACCTCTGCTCCGGCGAAGCGAGATGGTCTTGGTCGGCTACTTCCTCTATGTGGGAGTTGTGGGCATGTTTCTGGCGATTCCGCCAGAAACCGCACGGTTCACACTGCTGCTCAGCTTCGCGATCACGGCCGGCTACTTTATCCTTGGACACCTCGATCGGAAACGGCCCTTGCTCGCGATCAGCATGGTCCGTGACTGGCTGCCGCTGGCATTCATTTTGCTGGCCTATCGCGAGATGGGTTGGTTCGCTCCCGAACATCACACCTACGAATTGGAGCGCGGCTGGATTGTCTGGGACCGCCTGCTGCTCCACGACTTATACCTGCGCGACGCGATCGAGTTCCTCGGACCGCTGTTGCCGGCCATTCTGGAGCTTTCCTATGCGCTCGTTTACGCGGCCGGCCCTCTTTCGGTCGTCGCTCTCTATGTCTATGGACGGCGCGACAAAGTCGATCAATTCCTGTTTACGTTTGTGCTCGGGACGGTGCTTTCCTATGCGCTTTATCCCTACTTTCCGTCGGAACCGCCGCGCGCCGTCTTTCCCGATGTGGACCTGCCGCAGATCGTTACGGTTTTCCGCCGCTTCAATTTGTGGATCCTCTCTGGAGGCGGTATCCACACCAGCGTGTTTCCTAGCGGTCACGTATCCCATGTGTTCGCGGCAGCGTTCGCCATGCAACGCGCGCTGCCAGACAAGAAATGGGCGAGCCGCCTGCTACTTATTTTGGCCGTTTCGATTTACTTCGCGACCTTCTACGGGCGGTACCACTATGCGGTTGACGGAGTGGCGGGACTGGTCGTTGCCCTGCTCGCTCTTGCAGTGACAAGCGTCGTGGAGCGACGGAGTGGCCCCGCGGCGGAATCGCAGCAGGACTAGTGGATTGGAGTGCTAGACTGAACTCGTGGATGATTTAGAATCACTGCGCAAGTACCACGAGCAGGTATCCCGCTCGTTGGAAGATCAGATTGGCAGGCTGGTCGAATCGCAGCAGAAAACGGAGCGCAACGTGGCGGCCCTTACCGCCTACACGCGGCACGCCGTCGAATTGGATATCCGGGCCTATCGCCGTGAGCGGCAGCGGCGACGCAAGGAGATCCGCGATGCCGAAGAACGCATCGCGGAACAGCGAGCCAAAGACCGGGCCGAATGGCTGGAAAGAACGGAGCGAATCGAGCGCAACCTGAACCGCACGGAGCGCAACCTGGACCGCCTAATCGAAAACTCCACAGGTCGTAGTGGCGGCAATGGTTCTGGGCCGAAGCCGACTTGAGTGAGCTAGCAGGTATTCCGCGCTGGTACGCGATGGTTTGTGCCGACCATCTTTTCTGCGCTCACTCAACCTCAAGTTCTCGCTGAGTTTCGGTATCGTCCGAGTCCAGCTCAGCGCCTCAGACTTGGCCCTGGCCGTCTGCGTGCAGTTCCCGATACTTCCGCAACAACTCGTAGGCGACCACGCCTCCCGCCACCGCCACGTTCAGCGGCTGCTTCGTCCCGAGGGCGGGGATCCTCACATGCACATCGGCACGAGCCGCCAGTTCAGGCGAGACCCATCCACTTCATTGCCGAATACGATACACACAGGGAAGCGCGGACGCCAGTCGTAGAGATCCACCGCTTGAGACGAAGTTTCAATCACCGCAACCTCGTGGCCGCTGGCCTGTAGCTGGTCAATGATGGCGTCTGCCTCGGCGTGATGCTCCCAAGGGACGGCTTCTTCCGCGCCCAGCGCCGTCTTCGAGATTCCTTGATGCGGCGGGTGTCCCGTGTAACCAGTGAGATAAAGCTTGCGAATTCCCGCGCCATCGCAGATGCGAAAAAACGAGCCGACGTTGTAGAGGCTCCGGACACGGTCCAGGACAAAACAAGCGGGAACTTCTACTATCCCGGCGTATCGTTTGGATTGGGTTGTAGCTCGAAAGGGGAACGCTTCCATGTAGGTCCAAGGGCCTCGCTCTGATCAAATCCGTGCAACCCGCGGGCCTAGTCGCGCGCCGTCTGAAGCCGCTCGTGTCCGGCGAGCCGCGTGAACCCTAGGACGCCGACAGTCATCAGAATTCGAGCAAAGACTAACTCGAATTGTTCCTTCCAACCCACGGTCATGGAGGCAGAGACGGATCTTCTGGTGTCCCACCGCGACGCCAATACCTTCGCCGAAAGGGCAGGCATCGTGCGTCGCATGATAGCACCCATCAAAGAGCACAGACGCAGCCTTCGCAATACTTCCGGCGGGAAGTTTAACCTCAGAGCGTGAGAGCTTGAATCACCCGAGGGTGTTGAAACGCACCTCCCATCACGGCCGGCCGATCAGGTAAGGGTAAAATGAGAATGCGGTGGCGCGCTTCCTATCGGTACTCGCGATTGTTTGGCTCTCGCTTCCCCTGCGCGCGGGCTGGGGAGAGGAAAATCTCGAAAAGATCCGTGCAATCCGACTTGACCCCGAGCAGTGCTTTCGCGTCCGAGACATCTTCCTCGAACGAGAGGATCTTAAGTTCTACTTCGTCGATGGCCATCTGATCTTCGGCCAACCGGTCGCGGGCCGCACCGTTGTCGCTCTCTTCGTCGCCTCGGAGCCGACCGACGGTGGCGAGATCATTCTGTTTCCGCCTTCCAAGCGCGAACGCCAGTCGCTGTCTCGCTTCACGGGCCAGCCGGTGCTGAACGAAAAAATCCGTACAGTGATGATGTTTTTCACCGACGATACCGGCGAAGTGCTTCGCTCGGCCCTGCAGAAAAACGAGTTCAACAAACTGGACCCCGAGGCCGGACAGCGACTGCCTAAACGCTGGGATCCGGTCATGAAGAACCTGCTGAGCTCGATCGAGCTCGCCGTTCTATCCGACGCTGTCGGGGGGCGAGCTCCTCAGTCGGGTTTCTTCGGAGCCGTGATCAGCGGCCGGTCGCTCGGCCGTTTTGAAGTGGTTATCGATCCTCACCAGACCGAGCAGGTAAACATCGGACAACTCGTCTGGAATGATAGCCGCAACTTCTACGAAGCCTGGTGCCGTTTTCGTGGCCGGAACTTCGTCCAGGGCCGGCGGGCACAACGCCCAGACGAAGCGCGCCTCGAAGACTATCGCATCGAATCCCATCTCGATCAAGATCTCGGCATGAAAGTGGTGGCACAGGCAACCTTTACGCCTCTCACGGCAAACACAAAAGTCTTCGCTTTCGAGCTTTCCAGACGGCTCCGTTTGACCAAGGTCTTGCTGGATGGCGAACCGGTCGAAATCCTTAACTTCGGCGGACACGTCGAGACAGACACCCCCCTTCGCCGCAACAACGTTGTGGGAATCGCCGTGCCTGACCCGCTGGTCCCGGGCTCACGGCATGAAATCGAGTTCCACTACGAAGGCAGAGTGATCGGCGAAGCCGGCGGCGGCGTCTACTATGTGGGGAGCCGTGACTCCTGGTATCCGAGGCGGGGCGATGGTTTCACATCGTTCGATTTGCGTTTTCGATACCCAAAAAAACTCGACCTGGTCGCCACCGGAAAGCTAATCGAAACAACTTCTGGGGAAGACACTCGTTCCTCCCATTTTCATACCCAGACCCCGATTCGGGTCGCCGGATTTAATCTGGGAGTTTACAAACGAGTTTCCCGTAAAGTCGGCGACTACACAGTCGAAGTTTGTGCGAATGAGGGTGTGGAAAGGAGCCTGCAACCGCCGGTGAAACCCGATATTGTGGCGGTCCCACCTCCACGGGCCCCTAGGCGAAGGCGAGACCCCTTCCGCGAGTTCCCATCCACCCCCACAGTGATGGTAGAGGGCAAGCAGCCGCCTCCGCCCGAACCGGCTTTGCGATTGGACGCCGTCGCGGACCTCAGCGCCCAAGCGTTTGAATTCTTTTTGGATCGCTTTGGGCCGCCGGCGACTCGCGAGATCGTCGTTTCTCCGATACCCGGCGAATCCGGACAAGGGTTTCCCGGTCTGGTTTACGCCCCGACGCTCAGTTATCTGGACCCGGACGAGCCTCCCTTGCGAGATTTGTCCGCACGCGAGCGGCTGTTTTACACCCAGTTGCTGCCCGCGCACGAAATCGCCCATCAATGGTGGGGAAATGTAGTCACTGTCAGTGAGTCGTCGGACGGATGGCTGATGGAGGCCTTGGCCACCTACTCCGCGTTGCTATGGCTGGAGGATCATAGTGGCCCCGAAGCCAGAGATGAGGTCTTACTCCAATACAAGGATCGGCTGCTCGAACTCAATGAAGACGGCGAGCCGGTTGAAAGTGCGGGGGCCATCGTCCTGGGAGATCGCCTGCGGTCGTCAAAATTCCCGAACGCGCGCAACATAATTGTCTACGACAAAGGCGCCTGGATTCTTCACATGCTGCGGGGAATTTTGGGCGACGAGAGTTTCCTGGCGCTGCTGCGCGGTATCCGCGACAAGTACCAATTCAAGAGCTGCTCCACTGAGGATTTCCGGAGTGAAGCCGCACGGTTATTACCACAAGACTGGCCCGATCCGAAGCTGGAGCATTTCTTCGATCAATGGGTCTACGACACCGGAATTCCGACGCTGTCAGTACAGCATCATGCCGAGGGGACGCCGCCGCGAGTTCACTTCTCTGGGAATCTGATTCAGCAGAATGTTCCCGAGTCGTTCATGTTGATGGCTCCAGTCGAGATACACACCACCCCCGGGCGCTCGCTCTACAAGTGGATTGAAGTGCAAGGCGAGTCCACGGAATTCGACGTGGTGCTGCGCAATAAGCCGACGCGCGTGGTCTTGGATCCCAAGAACGTTGTGCTGGCCGTCAAGCGGAAATAGCAAAAGCCGCGGGGTTCCGCCAGCCTGGCGCCGCGAAAAATCGACTCCAGCATTTCCACCCTCCACTCTCGATAGATTCGCCGGCCTCGCTATCATACAAGTCCGTGTCGATTCACTCCACAGCACGCATCGCGGACACCGCCCGGGTAGCCGCCGGCGCTGACATCGGCCCCGATGTCGAGATCGGCGACTACGCGATCGTCGAGGACGACGTCTCGATCGGCGGGCGCACGCGCCTTGAACCGCACGTCATTGTTAAGCGCTGGACAACCCTCGGCACGGACAACCGAATTTCGGCGGGCACGGTCCTTGGCACGGACCCGCTCGATAAGAACTTCTCCGGAGAACATCGCAGCTATCTGAAAATCGGCAACCGCAACCGCATCCGCGAGCACTTCACGATCAGTCGCGGCACGGCTCCGGAATCGGCGACCGAGATCGGCGATGACAACTTCATCATGACTTCGGGTCACATCGCCCACAATTGCAAGATCGGGTCGGGTATTGTGATGTGCAGTTGTGTCCTGCTCGGAGGTTACGTAGAGATCGAAGACGGGGCCTATCTCTCCGGCGGTGTCCTGGTCCATCAATACGCCAAGATCGGACGGCTGGCCTTGATCAGCGGGAACACCCGCGCGAACAAAGATGCAGCTCCCTACTTCATTTATTCCGGGTTCAAGATTGGCGCGCGCGGCATCAATCTGGTGGGTCTGCAGCGAGCCGGCATCAGCGATGAGGACATCAGACGAATCAAGACGGCCTTCCGGCTGCTTTGCCGCTCGAAACTGCTGCTCGACGACGCCATCAAGCGGATTGAAGATGAAGTTCCGAGCGAACACACGCTGCACCTGATCGAGTTCATTCGGCGGTCCGAACGCGGCATCTGTTTGCGGTGACGGGTTGGGCTGATCGCGGGCGGCCCCCCACGCTGCCTACCCAGTTTGTGTTTCGGCACGATTCCTAGACCGCTTTTGCGCTGAAACGGCTTCTTGATACCCTGGACCACTACTGTCCGGTTAACGACTCACTGGCGAGCGGCAACTGATTGTTCCAGCATAGCTTAGGGCTGTTTTCCCCTTGCCGCGATTTGAACGGCGAAGGACGGCTGGAACGACTTCGGAGGCGGCCGACAATGGTTCATGAACCTCGGCTGCACCGTATTCTCTCAGTTGATCAGCTTCCTTCCGGATCGCGAATTCCGCCGCTGCGTAAGCCGCTACGACGGGGATCGCAGATGGCGCGGCTTTTCCTGCTGGGATCAGTTCCTCTGCATGGCGTTCGCCCAGCTGACCTACCGCGAAAGCCTGCGCGACATCGAAACGTGCCTGCGTTCGCTCGGCGCCAAGCTCTACCACAGGGGATTCCGCTCCCAGGTGGCGCGCTCCACACTGGCCGACGCCAACGAGTCGCGCGACTGGCGGATCTATGCCGATTTCGCCCAGGTCTTGATTCGCATCGCGCGGCCTTTGTACGCCCGCGATCCGATCGGCGTGGATCTCGATCAAAGTCTCTACGCTCTGGACTCGACCACCATCGATCTGTGCCTCTCGCTGTTCCCCTGGGCCAAGTTCCGCCGGCACAAGGCCGCCCTGAAGATGCACACGCTGTTGGACCTGCGGGGTAACATCCCCACGTTTATCCGCATTACCGCTGGCAAAACGCACGACGTCAACATCCTCGACGAGTTCCTCCCCGAGCCCGGCGCCTTCTACGTCATGGATCGGGCCTACGTCGATTTCGAACGTCTCTTCGTGTTCACCCTCTGCTCGTCGTTCTTCGTCGTGCGAACCAAGAAGAACATCTTGCGCCAACGGCGCTACTCGCATCCCGTCGACAAGTCCACGGGGGTGCGCTCGGATCAGATCGTCCTACTGACTGCCATCGAGTCGGCCCTGGCGTATCCGGACCCGTTGCGGCGGATCAGCTACTTTGACGCCGCGACGAACAAGCGGCTGAAGTTCCTGACCAACAATTTCGCGCTCCCGGCGCTGACCATCGCCCGCATCTACAAGTCGCGTTGGCAGATCGAGTTGTTCTTCAAGTGGATCAAGCAGCTCCTGCGGATCAAGCAGTTTTACGGTACCAGCGAGAACGCCGTGAAGACGCAAATCTGGATCGCGGTCTCGGTTTACGTACTGGTCGCGATCGCGCGCAAGAGGTTGGGCCTGGAGGCGAGTCTCTACCAAATTCTATAGATTCTCAGCGTTACCCTTTTCGAGAAAACGCCCATTTTACAGGCCTTGCAGCCGTCCGACTCCCACGAAAACTTACTCGATGACCCTAACCAGCTGATTCTATTCGACTTTTAACCGGACAGTAGTGACCCTGGACTGTGACCTCTGGGCCTCTTTCTCAACTCGTGGTCACAATTGCTGTTTGTATTTGGAGCTTCACCTCCCCAGCAGCAGCGAATGGAGCTGATCTTAAGATTCAGGCCGTCACATCTGCCGTCTTGAGTCAGCGCTTGCGTGGGGCGCCGACCGACAACTCCGAGAGAGCTGAGCGGCTCTACGAAACCTTTCGTGAAGCCGGCTGCCAAGAGCCGGAGCTATCCACGCAGACAGTAAAAGGGACCAAGGTTCCCAACGTCATTTGCACGCTGCCTGGCCGCAGCGACGAACTCGTCGTCGTCGGTGCTCATCTCGACACGGTCAAGGGCAGCCCGGGCGTGCTCGACAACTGGTCTAGCGCAATAATGCTCCCCAGTCTTTACCACGGTCTGAGCATCTCTACTCCTCGTCATCACACGTATCTGTTCGTAGGCTTTGCCGGTGAAGAGCGCGGGCTGAAGGGCTCAAAGGGCTTTGTGAAACCTGAATTATGCACAGATTCGGCGTAGCCATCGTCGATGGAGTTGTGGCGATAGCGGCACTCGTGTCAACTCAGTGATTTCGCAAGTCGTCTTTTCTGCTGTTTCCCTCCCCGTTTGAGCCGCCTCCTGATCCCGGCAGGGCAAAAGCGGGCTGGCAAGCGGCGTGTTCCCAGTACGTTGCGGCGAGTGCATGAAATTTTATGCATGGAGTGCCCCTCAGCTCAGCGCACCCTCCACCACCGGCGCCAAGCTCGATCCCGGCGGCCCCATCGCCCGCAGCCGTCGCATCAGCCGTTCAAACAGGCCCTTTTCCTGATAATGATCGCTGTAGCTGACACCCGTTCTGCCGGCGTGCCGCCAGATCTTGGCCGCCACGAACAGAAAACGCAGCCGCGCCGTCGCCAGGGTGGTGTGCCGCAGCGTCTCCACGCTGGCCTGAGCTTCGCGGTTGAACAGCAGCAGCCAGCAGTTGCGATTGTAGGCCAGCATGGCCAACTGAAAGTGATTGCGGTTCATGTCAAAGCGGCGCGAGGGATGGGCCGCCAGCCCGGCGTCGTTGTTGGCCTCCTTGATCAGGTTCTCGGCTCCGGCGCGCTGATTGTAAAACCACACCACCGCCGCGATCGGCTCGGCCAGATTGGTGACAAACACGCGGTAGGTGTAAGCGCTGGTGGCGAACAACTGGTATTGCTCGGCCGCGCCGGCCTTGGGCTCGTTTTCGTAACGCAGCGCCAGGAAACGGCCGGCCCGCGCCCAGCCTTGCGGTTGGTAGAGGAATTCGCATTCCGCGTCCGCGTCGGAGCGGGGGGAGGGTTTCCATTCTGCTTGCTGCAAGCGCTCGACCAGGCGCCGCGTTTTGCGCGCCACGATGACGAACTGACAAGCCGCCTTTTCATAGGCCTCCACCGCCTCCCAGCAATAAAAGCCGGAATCGGCCCGCGCCAGGATTTTCTTCACGCCGCCCGGCAAAGTCCGGAAAGCGCTCTCGAGGTGGGCGGCGATCTGTCGGCCCGTGGGCCGGTCGCCGTTGCGCAACCCGCCCATCAGGTATTCGTGCGTCTCGGCCAGGAAGGTCAGTATCGGCTGGTAGCTGCGCTTGCCCTTGTTCTTGGGGTTGTAGCTCTTGCGCCCGCCCATCTGGCGGCCGTAGAGGGTATGCACGGTGGTGTCGGTGTCCAGCGTCACCGTCTCCAACTTCACGTGGGCCGCGGCCCAGACTCGTTCCCGCAGCTGGCGCTGAATGGAAAGGATCTGCTTCGCCACGTTGAGGTGCAGCGAGGCCAGAAAGCGCCACAGCGTGGACTGCGCGGCAGACGCGTCACTTGCAAGATGCCGGTCAGGATGGGGTCGCGAGCGATGAAGCGGAGTTGGTTGAGCCGCGCAAAGCCGACATAGAGGCCGAGCACGAGGGCCAGCACGAACTGGTAGGGGCTCATGGCTCGGGTGATCCGTTTGGTCGTGAGGGTTTCTTCCAGCAGCGCTTGGAAGCCGAGTTTTTCGAGCAGGGTGGCGACGGGCAGCAAGCCGCCGTAGGGAGTCAGATTCTTGCCACGGAAGTGATAGGGCGTGGCAGCCCCGATTTTATTGGGCCGCGGGGCCCTCGCGCCGGGGCCTTGTTTGACGGGCCTTCGGGAGCTATGCTGTTTTCGTTTGGTAACCATTTGGGTGACCTCCTTGGGGTTGACTGGCGAAGCTGAAATCTTTGCCAGCCTACCTTTTTACCCCATGTTTTCGGGGGTCCCCAAATGGTTCCTGGCGGCTCAGCCCTCACCAGGTGCACCGGCAGTGCATAATTCAGGTGAAACAACTAGGTAAAGGGGAGCAACTCAGCAAGATTCAGGCCATGGTCAACCTGGAGTGTATCGGCGCCTCACCCACGAAGATTTGGCTCAGCCGGTCCAACAACCTATTGGCCAGCAATTTAGTCCACCTGTCCGAGATTATGGAGTACGAAATCTCGGGAATGGACGTCGGCAAAGTAGGAACGAGCGACAACCAACCCTTTGAGAAGGTTGGTATCCCGACGATAACGATACATTCCCTAGACCAGGAGACATTTTCTCAACTTCACTCGCCACAGGATGAGTTCGAACTCATTGAGATCGAAGAATATGAAAAGACCTACCGCCTAACCGCCCTCTACCTGGCCTTCTTGGAGGATGTCCTGAGGATGGAGATATTTCAATCGGAGCGGCTAAAACGGCGGGGGAGGCGGCCCTAAACTCATCGTCGAATCGTTCTCGAGCATGGAGATCGGCTCAGCCGAGAGCGCCGGTTCACATTCTCGAAACCTGAGGCGCGTACACGCGGTAACTGATCGAGCTTATCCGGCGGTGCGAACGCGGCATCTGTTTGCGGTGACGGGTTGGGCTGATCGCGGGCGGAAGGCATTGCCGCATCATGGCGACCGATAACGCAAAACTTGTAGCCTTCGCGAAGGCCTTCCCGCTGTCGTTTGCGATCTATCTGATTCCCGTTTCCATCGCGCACTGGTTCACGATTTAGGGGGATAAACTGTGGACGGAAATCGAGCGGGGCGGCGACTATCGGGACCCTGAGTGGTTTGCTCTGGATCTGGCGCTGGCGGCCGTTTTGCAACTCGTCGCGTGGATGTTGTGGTTTTGGTTTTTCCGGCGGCCGAGTCTCATGCGGTTCGTGGCGATTCAGGCCGCGACACCCCTGTTCTGGCTGACAATCAATCAGGTCTATGAGAAAACTCTTCCAAGATATTTTCTTGTCGCTCCAGATTCGGCGGCTTCGCAGGAGAGTTGGCCGGAAGAATGTTCTGCCGAAGGCATGTCGTTCTTGTTGCCCAGCCAGCCCGCGGACGGGTCGGTTGAACGAGCGGGCGAGCTTTGGCTGAGCTCTCCAGACTCGGCCCCGACGCTGCTGCAAATGCCCGGCTGCGCCATCACGGCGGTCGACCGCCAAGAAGGCGGGGACTGGGTACCCTACGTCGCTCCAGGAGGACGGATGCTCTTCGGCGCTGGGCGTTCGGAATCCGGCAGGTCTCCGGCTACGTGGTGGTTCCTTTCTTCGCCAGGCTCCGAACGCCTGCGGATTGAATCTTCAGCCGATGTTGCCGAGGGGCCGATCTCTTCGGGCAAACTCTCGAATGATGGGAACTGGGCCGCTTGGCTCATCACCCGATCCGGCCCGCCGGGGGCGCGGCGACTGGTCGTTATTAAGCCGTTGACCGGCGGGGAGGAAATCCGCTTCCATCTCGACAGTTTCGGCGGCAGCCCCTTCGAACTGCTGGCGCTGGATATGGAATCGCGGCAGCTAACGATAGCGGCATACGACAACATCTTCGCGGTCGATTTGGACACCCCCCGTGTAGTTTGGGGGCCCCACGCGGTTCCGGACGTCGCGCTACGGGGAAACGGAATCAGACGAATCGGAGACGGCTGGATTGCCTGGGATACCCATACCGACACCGGCGTAGAGGATGATATTGTTTGGTCTTTACCGTCGGGTTCGGGGTCTCATACTGTTCTCAAAGGGAGACGAATCCGCTCGGTTGCGATCAGCGCTGGCGGGCAGTTGATCGGGGTTTCCGTCAACCCAAAACACGAGCGCTTACCCGACGCACAGCCCTCCATTTACGTGTTTCGCACCTCAGATGGGGAGGAGGTATTTCGACGCTACGCCCCGCCGAGAGTGTTGGCCGGCAGTATCCAGTTTCTCGGGGACGAGTTCTTTGCCTACGAGGAATCCGGTGCGGTGCACGTCTTGCGTGTTGCGGCGGCAGCAGCGCCCTGACCTTGCCATGCACCTTCGACTCTCATTGAACGACGGTTCTCGCCCAGGCTTGCGCCGAAGCGGACACCTCAGCTATCGTTACGGCAAGGAACCTGCCTTGGAGCGGGTGCGTCTCAACAAGGAGAGCACTGTGTCTCCCAGCAGAGTTCGGGGTCGGTTAGACCAGTACACGAGGACCACAATCAGAGTTGAGGACCAAAGCTCATGAGTAACTTGCGAAGCGTCGCTCCAATCTTTCTTGTCTGTATGCTTGTTGGCCTCTGTTCGTTCACGCTGGGTACAGCGCCGCTGCAGGCAGCCGAGCCTGCCACGGCGGGCGACCTGCCGATGCCGGTCGACGACATCGTCAAGCAGTTCGTCAATAAGGAAACCGAGTTTGCCCGCGCGCGTGAGAACTATACCTACCGCCAGACAGTAAAGATCTTCGAGTATGACGAAGTGGGCGGCATTCGCGGCAAGTATCACGTGGTCGCCGACATCATTTTCGGGGCCAAGGGCGATCGAACCGAGCGGGTCACCTACGCTCCCGTGCCGACCCTGAAGAACATCATCATGACCCGGGAAGACTTGGAGGACATCCGCTCCGTCCAGCCGTTCGTGATGACCAATAAAGACCTCCCCAACTACGACGTTCGCTATCTCGGGCCCCAGAGTGTCGATGAAATCGAAACCTACGTCTTCTCCGTAAAGCCGAAGAAGATGATCAAAGGCGAGCGCTATTTCGTGGGGCAGATCTGGGTCGATCAGCGCGACCTGCAAATCGTCAAGACGGACGGCAAGGCAGAAGGAATCCTCAAAAAAAAGGGGGGCCAGCAGTTCCCTCAGTTTGAAACCTACCGCGATCAGGTGGACGGCAAATACTGGTTTCCCGTCTATACGCGCGCCGACGACACGCTGCACTTTAAGAGCGGCGATCAGAAGATCCGCATGATCATCAAGTACGAAGACTACAAACAGTTCAAGAGTGACGTCGACATCAAGTTCGGCGGCATCATCGACGATACGGCGACGCAACAGCCCGAAGCGCCGGAACCGAAGTAAAGCTTACGAATGCGCTTCGTCCGGGCGGAACCTTAAGAAACCAGCAACGGAGCCCCAGGCGCAGGCACGGGGTCGCGGCAAGGTCTTGGTAGGGGTGTTGCGTGCTACGCCCGACCGTGGACTTCCGTCCACGGCTCTGTCCGACCGTCTGCTACCTCAGCGCTCCGGGCCGACGTAGCACGCTGAGAGATTGCTCCACGTCAGAAAGGCCAAACTCGAGGGGGCGTCAAATACTGTCATTTACTGTCATTTTGAAAACTAGGTCTTTATGAATCAACAACTTAAAACAAAACGACACGCGGCCATTGAGGCTCTCTTGGTGTCGGAATGATCATTCGAGGGGCATTAGGTGGGGCAAAAGAGAGTAAATGAGAGTGCATCCATCAATCGCCGAATGAAGCCGCGAATGAAGCCGCCGAATGAAGCTGGGAAGCTTCGAAACGCCGGGCCCACCGGCCGATGGAGACGCGAAGCGAGCTAAACATCCACCGCCTGAAAGGCGGTGGGTTACGTTTCGACTGAAAGTTGGGGTTGCGGCTCAAGCCGCCTGAAGCTGTCCGGCTCACAGCCGGCTCAAGACTTGGTGGGCGCTGTAATCTTGAATCCTTCCCCGTCCTCATCCCATTTCTGGCTCTCAATGTATCTCTTGATCGTTTCTTCATCTACCGCGCCCACCGTCGCACAAAAGTAGCCGCGTGCCCACAGATGTTGGCCCCAATACCGTTTCCGCAACTCTCCAAACTCGTCCTGTAATCGCCGCGACAACCGCCCCTTCAGGTACTGCACCAGCTTCGACGGCGCTAGTTGCGGCGGAGCCGTCACCAACATGTGCACATGATCCGGCGACACCGCGCCCCGGATCACCGCCACTCCCCTCGCTTCACAGCTCTGCCGGATCAGATCCCGCACCCGCTCTGCCACCCTGCCCCGTAACACCTTGTAGCGGTACTTCGTGATCCATATGAGGTGATATTTGATGTCGTAGACCGAATGCGCTTCTCGCCGATATTCTTCCATCCCCCCATTCTCATCCAGAACTGCTTGCAGCTGACCGCCTGAAAGGCGGTGGGTTTAGACCTGGTGATTGAACTAAACCCTGGCGCCACGCGCAAGTCAGGGCTCAAGTGCGCCCTCCGCAACAACCCGCCAAGAGGGTCCACCCTGCCTCGTTCGGCGGAGCCGTGTCCCAGCTACGACAGGATGCGAATCGTTTCGGGAATGGTTGTGCGCTCGCCCAGGCGCACGGCTTTCGTCACCAGCCCCAGCTTAAGCCCGGGGTGGCGAATCAGCTTGGCAATCTTTACGACGCCCGTATCCAGCTGAGTGATCTTGCGTGCCTGCTCGGCCGCGGTCATCGGGGCCAGTTGCTCGGCCACGCTCCAAGCAAAGTCGCGAGCGCGTCCCATGCTGAAATTGATGATCTTGTCTTCGGTCCCGCCAAGGAACCGGTTGAGTATTCTGAGCGGGGTCCAAACTTCGGCAAGTTCGTTTTGGACGTCGCCTACCAGAGCGGAGAGAATCGTATTGATTCGGTCGAAATCAGGGCGGAGAGACGTGACCTGAGACGCCGGTACAACGCGTGCCGCAGCGATACCTAAGTCGAGATTGATGTGCGCATTCATGCCCAACAACAGGTGCTGCAGAACGATCGGCCAGAACTGATCCGCCGCGGCAAATGCGTAGCGCCAGGCCGCGCTGGACTCGCCCCCGCCGCGCCACCGCTCGAAGGCGTCCAAGTAGCGGTTGGCAAAGATAACGTCGAGCCGTTCCATTCGCGGCCCGTCCTCGAAGAAACCGTCGTCGATGCCGCTTTTTACTTTGCCGGTGACTCTTCGATACAGCGCCGCGAAATAGCCGGCCCGTGAGTTGTTGCCGCTCGCCCAATCGATGATTTCGCTGAGGCGATCGACTACCTGGTCTACGGTTTCGGCGGTTTGAGACATGGGCGTCCCGGTTTGGAGTTGGTGGGGTAGATTTGGCGGTGCCGGCGGCTGGCTGTTTGCTGAATCTCAGCAACCAGCCGTGTTCTTGGCATGAATGCTATGTTTAGAATATACGGGCCTATAGGTAAGCCCTCAAGCTCGAATCCCAAGCCTCGTATGAGATTCTCACGAATCACTCTAGATCCCGCGCAGATGGCTGGTGTGGCATGCATTCGAGGCATGCGCATTCCCGTGGCCACGATCATCGGCATGGTCGCTGAAGACATGTCGACGGACGAGATTCTTTGTGCGTACCCTGATTTGGTTCTGGAAGACATTCGAGAAGCCATGATGTTTGCCGCCCATGCGCATTGAACACAACCGTATTCGAGTGCGTCCTTTGCCGATTCTTGAGTGACGAAGTCAGGACGTTTCTAAAACCCGTACCGCAACTGGAATTCCATCACTCGCGCACCGACCAGCACGCTGGAGATGCGCCCGAACTGCGTCGAACCGATCGCCTGACTGCCCGCGAAAAATGACGGGTGGTTCAGGGAATTCGAAATCTTGACGCCGAACAGAATCGATTGGGTCTCCTTGAACTGGATGCTGCGATCGATCGCCAGATCGAAGCCCAGCGCGCTGGGGCCGGAGAACATCCGCTGCTGAAGACTGCCCACTTCTCCGGGGCCGGGGTGTGAGAACACTTGGCCAGCGAAGGGTGCTTCGCCATCCGCCGCGACGCCGCTATTGTCACGCGGACTGATAGCGCTCTGGTCGACGAAGAATGGGCCGTCTCCGGTGACACGCAAACCGACGATTTTGTCAAGCTCTTTTTTCGTCAGGGAAGTCGTCGCGGTATTCTTGAAAGAGTGGGCCGTGCGGTTCAAAGTGCCGCGGCCGGATAGGATCGAAAGCGGCGCGCCGGATTGGTAGGTGATGAGGCGGCGGGGCACCGGTCAGAAGCTATATCGCAAATGCAACTCGATGACCCGTGCTCCCGTCAGGGAACTAGTGATGCGGCCGAACTGAGTGGCGTCGAGAATGTGATCACCGGAGAGGAACGTAGGGTGATTTAGGAAGTTCGAGAAGCTGGCGCCGAAGCGTACCGATTGCGTCTCAGTCAGCCGCGTGGTTTTATTCACTGCAAAGTCAAGCGCCAGCGCGGAAGGGCCGCTGAACATGCGCCGCTGCAGGGTTCCCGCCTCGCCGGAGTCTGGGTGGAAAAAGACTTGTCCTGGGAAGGGTTCGGGTTCTCCACTGTCTGGCGCCACGCCTCGTCCATCGAGCGGGTTGATCGCGCTCTCAGAGATGAAAAACGGCCCGTCCGCCGTCATCCGGAAGCCAACGATCTCGTCGAGCTGCTCCCTGGTCAGGTTGGAGACCGCCGTGTTTTCTCCCCGCCCCACGCGGTTGATGGTGCCGCGGCCGGAGAGGATCGACACTGGCGCTCCCGACTGCCACGTGAAAATCGATGAGATCGTCCAGCCCCCGATGAGCTTTTCCAGCCCAGGTTTGTTTTGAAGCCGGGCTGCGAAGGGAAGCTCGTACACAAAGTTCAGGTTGAAGACGTGGTTCAGGTCAAAGTCGGCACGGGCCCTTTCGAGCTCCGGTTGAGCGATGTCAAGGAAGGGATCAAACCGCACTGGCGTGCCGCTGGAGTCCGTCAGCACTTTTGAGAAGCTGTAGTTCGCCTGAAACACAAGGCCCTCGGCAGCGCGGCGGCGCACCTCGGTCTGAAAGGCGTGGTAGCTGCTGTTTGAAAAGTTTGTCAGCATGTCCGTTACTAACGCGTTACGGTTATGGCGAAAACCGACCTCTGTCCCCTCGGTGAACCCATTGAATATATACAGGAATGCGAGGTCCCCTGGCTCTCCTCTCTTGATGGGTCCTTGAAACGTCGGGTCGCTCAGCAGTCCTTTATCTTTCAGATGCCGAAAGAACGTTAGAGGCTGGCTACCCGCGATGCCAGCATCGAACTCGGGGTTGAACTCGCCCATCTGTGCCTGGGCAAGGAATCCGTTTGACCGCGCCCGCAAAAAGTCGTCGAGAAATCCGTTCTCGCGGAGAACCACCTGATTAAAGTCGAAGGCACGAAGAAGCTTGGTGCCCTTATTGCCGACGTAACGCACTTCGAACACGGTGTCCCAACCTAAATCGTGCTGAATTCCGAAGTTCCACTGTTGGACATAAGGCGTGCGCAAGCGCGGATCGATCGTGAAGAGGGCGGCCAACGGATCGAGGGCCTGGTTCTCGCTGACGTTTCGGGGTACCTTGAGCTCCGGCGTGTCGATCTCAAGCAGCGGTCCGCTCAAGAAAAGGTCTAGGTTGATCTCTCTTGCCGTTTGTTGCAGCCCATCATTCGCACGGGTGGCGTTCTGCGCGGCCTGCGTCACTTCGTCGTTGACGTAGTTGATGCTGTAGCCCGCCCGAATGGCAGTGCGGCCATCACCAAAAACATCCCAGGCGATTCCGACATTTGGGACGTAGTTGTTTAGGTCGGCTTCCCAAAGAGGCCTTCCCACTTCGCCTCCGGCAAAGTCGAGGATGGCGTCTGACCGCAACATGTCGAAGACGCCCCCGGGTCCGGGAACAGGGTTCAGCATCAGCGCGTCGCGTTCATCGAACCGCCCAAAGTACTCCCAACGTAAGCCCAGGTTTAGTGTGAAGCGCGGTGTGACGCGCCAACCGTCCTGGAAGTAGAGGGCCACGGAATCGAGGCTGTAGCGGCGCCGGAACTCCGAACCCGGCACAAAGCCAAAATTCCGGTCGGTGACGTTGAACCTCTGTCCTGCCTGGCCGACGATGCCTCCTAGGGTCGCCAGTAGACGTTCAGCGGCAAAGAAATCGTTGGAATCAATTCCACCAGGGAAAAAGCGGTCGGCTAGGGCGAACTGGCTGTCCGGTTCGATATTGAGCAGAAACGTCGGGAGCGTTCCCCCGCTGTTGAACGTTTCCACTCGGATCTGCTGCGTCTGCACTCCGAAGCGCAAGGAATGGTTGCCACGCTGATGCGCAGTGTTGTTCATGAAATTGAACGTGTTGGTATACCGGCCTTCGGGATCGAAATTTACGACAGGGTTCCTGAAGAGGAAACCGTCGAGCAGAATGTCTCCCCGGTTCTCGGTGGTGCGAAAGTCACCGGGTGCCAGGTTGAAGCCACCACGTAGCTCGTTCGACCAGCGCGCGCCAGGACTCCAGCGCCACGCCAACGACAAGAAGTTCGTGTGCCCGAAGTCTTGGACTCCGGGGATGCGATGGTAGCCGTTGCCGGCGTCAGGCCTCTGGTTGCGCTCGCGGGTGTACTGGTAGGTAGCGCTAACGAGATGCTTGGCGGAAAGAGTCCAATCGAAGCGGTTGGTCACTGCGTCGCGGTCGGAGTCGTTCCGTGTTAAGAAGCGATAACCGGCGGTGTTACGCAGTTGGTCGCGGTCGCTGTCGCCTACGTCAAAATTGTTGATCTGGTCCGGGCCTGGAATCTGGTCCAGAATGGCTTTGGCGACCGGGTCGACCTGCAGCGCCTGCATGCGCAACACGTTCACCTGTTGCAGGTTCTCGTTTCGGTCAACGTACCGGAAAATTCCTCGGCGCGCTTCGGCCGTGAGGATTGTCGCATTGTCCAACGCCTCCGACCGCCTGCGGAACGCTTCGTAGTTGGTGTAGAAAAACAGCTTGTTCTTGAGGATCGGCCCGCCTAGTGAGCCGCCAAGTTGATTCTGGTTCAAAACCGGTTTGGGCAAGCCTTGGCGATTGCTGAACCACTCGGCCGCCGAAAGGGCCGAGTTACGGTTGTGCCAATATAGGCTACCGTGGTACTCGGACCCACCCGATGGCGTCGTGAAGCTCACATGCGAAGAGCCGCCGCTGACGGCCCCATTGGCATTCTGGGTAGTTATGGTGAACTCCGAAACCTGATCTAGCAAGGTGCGGTTGGGCAGAAAGTCCAGCCCGTTGCCACGGATGTAGTTGTCCTGGATATTGATCCCATCGAGCGTGACGTTGCTGAACGACGTCCGTTGGCCGTTGATCGTTGTGTTGGCCCTGCCGGCGGACACTACGCCCGCCTGCAGGTGAATCAAACCCAGGGGATCACGGTTGATCAGCGGTAGGTCAGCGATTTGGCCACTTGTCACTGTCGAGGTCAGCTCCGCCGTAGTGGTTTGAACCTGGGACACGCCACCTTCTACTTCGACAACGAACGTAATGTCCCCGATCTCCAGACGAATGGGAGGCAGAGAAGCTTCCGTTGCGACGTCGACCTTGATGCTTTGAACGACGTGTCGCCGGAAGCCCGGCATCTCTACTTCGATCCCGTAGAAGCCGGCGGGCAGATCAATCGCCGTGTATCCCCCTGTGCTGCTGGTGACGACTGCAAAGGTGGCTCCCGAGGACTCGCTACGGATGGTGACCTGCGCGGCTGGAATCGCCGCCCCCGTGGGATCGAGAACGGTTCCGGAAATGCGGCCGGTTGCCGTTTGCGCGGAAACGAGTGGGGCACCCCCGGTGAGCGTGGCCAGCAAAAGGGCCCACATGTAGAAACGCTCAAACAGCCGACGTGGTGCGAACAGGAGCTTCATTTACTGGCTTCGAGCCTCACGAACCAACAGCGGGAACTTAGTAGGGAGGCCCCCTCAACGATGCGGCCCTAGCTCCAGAATAAAGCAATTGAACCAAAGCCGGCGCGGCGACACTCCGTCGCAGAGCCTGGCATTTAACGATTCGGGAAACTTTTTTTGACTGTTTCAATATTTTTCTCGCTCGCTCCAGCACCGGCCTATGTCCATAGTTCTAAGGTCTAATCACGGTCCACGCGTAGCCTCACACCCGCGTATCCATAAGTTCTAGGGTCACCCTTCTAAAGCAACCACCGACCTGGTGGTTCACTACGAAAAATCTAGGTACAAATGCCCATGCCCTCCATCCAAAGGACGGGAAATCCCTTAGTACAACCTGAATTATGCACAGATTCGGCGTAGCCATCGTCGATGGAGTTGTGGCGATAGCGGCACTCGTGTCAACTCAGTGATTTCGCAAGTCGTCTTTTCTGCTGTTTCCCTCCCCGTTTGAGCCGCCTCCTGATCCCGGCAGGGCAAAAGCGGGCTGGCAAGCGGCGTGTTCCCAGTACCTTGCGGCGAGTGCATGAAATTTTATGCATGGAGTGCCCCTCAGCTCAGCGCACCCTCCACCACCGGCGCCAAGCTCGATCCCGGCGGCCCCATCGCCCGCAGCCGTCGCATCAGCCGTTCAAACAGGCCCTTTTCCTGATAATGATCGCTGTAGCTGACACCCGTTCTGCCGGCGTGCCGCCAGATCTTGGCCGCCACGAACAGAAAACGCAGCCGCGCCGTCGCCAGGGTGGTGTGCCGCAGCGTCTCCACGCTGGCCTGGGCTTCGCGGTTGAACAGCAGCAGCCAGCAGTTGCGATTGTAGGCCAGCATGGCCAACTGAAAGTGATTGCGGTTCATGTCAAAGCGGCGCGAGGGATGGGCCGCCAGCCCGGCGTCGTTGTTGGCCTCCTTGATCAGGTTCTCGGCTCCGGCGCGCTGATTGTAAAACCACACCACCGCCGCGATCGGCTCGGCCAGATTGGTGACAAACACGCGGTAGGTGTAAGCGCTGGTGGCGAACAACTGGTATTGCTCGGCCGCGCCGGCCTTGGGCTCGTTTTCGTAACGCAGCGCCAGGAAACGGCAGGCCCGCGCCCAGCCTTGCGGTTGGTAGAGGAATTCGCATTCCGCGTCCGCGTCGGAGCGGGGGGAGGGTTTCCATTCTGCTTGCTGCAAGCGCTCGACCAGGCGCCGCGTTTTGCGCGCCACGATGACGAACTGACAAGCCGCCTTTTCATAGGCCTCCACCGCCTCCCAGCAATAAAAGCCGGAATCGGCCCGCGCCAGGATTTTCTTCACGCCGCCCGGCAAAGTCCGGAAAGCGCTCTCGAGGTGGGCGGCGATCTGTCGGCCCGTGGGCCGGTCGCCGTTGCGCAACCCGCCCATCAGGTATTCGCGCGTCTCGGCCAGGAAGGTCAGTATCGGCTGGTAGCTGCGCTTGCCCTTGTTCTTGGGGTTGTAGCTCTTGCGCCCGCCCATCTGGCGGCCGTAGAGGGTATGCACGGTGGTGTCGGTGTCCAGCGTCACCGTCTCCAACTTCACGTGGGCCGCGGCCCAGACTCGTTCCCGCAGCTGGCGCTGAATGGAAAGGATCTGCTTCGCCACGTTGAGGTGCAGCGAGGCCAGAAAGCGCCACAGCGTGGACTGCGCGGCAGACGCGTCACTTGCAAGATGCCGGTCAGGATGGGGTCGCGAGCGATGAAGCGGAGTTGGTTGAGCCGCGCAAAGCCGACATAGAGGCCGAGCACGAGGGCCAGCACGAACTGGTAGGGGCTCATGGCTCGGGTGATCCGTTTGGTCGTGAGGGTTTCTTCCAGCAGCGCTTGGAAACCGAGTTTTTCGAGCAGGGTGGCGACGGGCAGCAAGCCGCCGTAGGGAGTCAGATTCTTGCCACGGAAGTGATAGGGCGTGGCAGCCCCGATTTTATTGGGCCGCGGGGCCCTCGCGCCGGGGCCTTGTTTGACGGGCCTTCGGGAGCTATGCTGTTTTCGTTTGGTAACCATTTGGGTGACCTCCTTGGGGTTGACTGGCGAAGCTGAAATCTTTGCCAGCCTACCTTTTTACCCCATGTTTTCGGGGGTCCCCAAATGGTTCCTGGCGGCTCAGCCCTCACCAGGTGCACCGGCAGTGCATAATTCAGGTACAAGCGGACTATTTACGGTTCTGGCTTTTCACGTTATTAAAAGGTACTGCCTGGTACCGCCGTTCTTCTGGTAGCACTGCGAAAGCTCGGCGGAAAGCAAAGGAATCGACGGGAGATCCACAATCATGGAACGTGACAGCCGCAGCGAATATCCAAAGAGTCAAGACGCAGGTGGTCAAAACAGAGAGCCACGCTCGTTGCGGGAGTGCCTGCGAGTTTTCCGCAGGGACAACCGCGCCATCATTCTGCCGGTCTTCGCACTACTTTTTGCCACAATGCTGGCCTTTCTCGGCCTGACATTTGATGGCGGCCGTCTTCTCTTTGAAAAGCGCCGGATGCAAGTCGCAGCCGATGCGGGAGCGAGGGGAGCGACCTTCGAGATACTTCGAGGCAACAGGAGTATGATCGACTCGGCCGGCAAAGACGATACGGCGTTGAACGGATTCGAGGACGCAGTGGGTACAGTCGCTGTCATTATCAAGAGCCCGCCTGAGGCCCCGACCGCTACTGCCTATCGGACCGCAAGCTGCGCCGAAGCCATCATCACACAGGACTTCCCGACCACATTGATGCGTGCCGCCGATACTTTCTCTGACTCGAGCGTGCAGGCCCGCGCGGTGGCTTGCGTTCAGGCCGACAATGGACCGCCCTGCGTCCTCGCGCTGGATTGCGGCTCGGATGAGATCGGACTGGAAATCGACGGCGACGCCAAACTCTTTGCCCACAACTGCGACATCATCGTTAACTCTCAGAAGAATCCAGGTTCGATCACCATCAATGGCACCGGCCTTGGCGGCGGAACAGGTTGCCCCCAGCTAGCCTCTACCGACCCAAAAGGCAGAATCGCGTATGGAGACGAGGGAGACAGTACTTACAGCGGGCTACAGAATTGTGTCCAATGTGATGGCTGTGAAGTGCCGGATGTGCCTGAGAAGGCCGTTTCCTGTTATGCAGATCCGTACTGCGAAAACCTGCTTCCCACCTCATCGTACTATCCGCAGGGCTGCTACGCAGCAAGTTCTCACTTCCCTGACCCCTGGAGCCCGGGAGACACACCCGAGTTCAGTCTCCCCAACATTACCAATGGCAACTGGGATAACTTCGTTGACTGCAGCACTATCGAGGGAGGGTCTTCGGCACCGACAGAACCCTGCACCGATTTCAGCGATCCAGGCAATCTGGTTTTGCTGCTTCCCCAGGGTTACTACAGTACAGCCGGAAGTGGAAAAGGAATTGTACTGAACGAGGGAAACGTAAGACTCGTCTACGAGGCGCCCGCGCCCGATTCACCGGGATGCCTTTTCATTGCGGACGACTTTAAGGTCAATGGAGCCACGCTAACGGCCCAAAACGTCACGATCTACGTAACAAACGTTGAGGAAAAGCTCACCGGCAACCCTCTGACGGTACTCGATATTGGAGCGAATTCAAACGTCACGATGAGCGCGCCGCTGAGCGGCACGTATCAGAACATGTTGTTGTTCCTTAGTCGATGGAGCACCAACCTGGCTTGTAATGTCAGAGGCGACGCCACTTCCCTGATCGACGGAGCGATCTATTGCCCCACCGGTGACCTGGATTATGGGGGCAACAGCACGTTCGACGTCAATTCAGGCTATGCCGCGGTGATAGCAAACCAAATCAGGCTTCACGGCACCACGAATGTAGGAGTCACTTTTGAAGGCGGCACCGGTCCGAGAACGAGCCGGTTTTCCAAAGTCAACATGGTGGAGTAGCGAACGGTGGAGCCGAACCAAAAACAATCGGAGACACGGGAGACCTGGTCAATGTCAACTCACTACAAAGCAGATAAGCAAGCAGCACGGCGCATCAAACATGAGAAGGCTGGGCCTCAAAGGGGCAGTGCCATGGTGGAACTTGCCTTGACTCTCCCACTGCTGATCGCCTTGAGCATGGCGGCAACGGATTTCGGCCGCCTGTTCTATCACGGTGTCACCATCGCCAACGCAGCAGGAGCCGGCGCTTTCTACGGTGCCCGCGACAAAGTCTTAAGCGGCGCCTTCGAAAAACATATGGATCACGCAAAGGAAGATATGACGAATTCTGGTTATCCACTTTACTCTAGTGATGAATCAAGCTATCCTTGGACTCGCGCTGTTGGCGGCGAAGACCGAGTCTGTTGAGCGACGATTTTCCAAAACATCTGGTGGAGTTCACTGAACGGTTTGCCAGCGAGCAAGCTTGCTGCGAGTATCTGCTCGGTGTCCGCTGGCCAGCGGGGTTCGTTTGTCCGAACTGCTCGGCCACGAAGGGTTGGACGACCCGACGAGGCACGATGTTCTGTAGCGGGTGCCGACGCCAGACCTCTCCCACGGCGGGAACCATCCTGCACAACTCGCGGGTGCCGCTGCGGAGTTGGTTTCTGGCCATGTGGCTGGCCTGCACTCAGAAAACAGGGCTGAGCGCCAAGGGTTTGCAGCGTGAACTCGGTCTGGGCAGCTATCAGACCGCCTGGCTGATGTTGCAGAAGTTGCGGCAGGCGGATGGTTCGGCTGGGTCGGGAACGGCTGGACGGAAGTGTCGAAGTCGACGAGACTTACTTGGGCGGCAAGGAGAAGCACGTTCGCGGGCGAAAGCTGGTGGGCAAAGCCTTGGTTGTGGTTGCGGTGGAACTGCAGGGCCGCAAAATGGGGCGAATTCGTCTGCGTCATGTCCCCGACGCATCGGGACCGAGTCTGGTGGGTTTTGTGACCGACTGTGTGGCGTCAGGCAGTCTGGTCCATAGCGACGGCTGGAGGGGTTACCGGGGCTTGAAGAAAGCCGGCTATCGCTATCGGGTCACCCACACAGCGGGAGACTCGCAGATAGCCGCCGAGGAATTCGCGCATGTCCAACCTGGTTGCCGCGCTGCTCAAGCGCTGGTTGGTAGCGACGCACCAAGGGAAGGTGAGTAAAGTGCATCTGCAAGGCTACCTCGATGAATTCACCTTTCGCTTCAACCGTCGAAAGTCCCGCCACGTAGGCAAGATCTTCCACCGACTCGTCGAACAGTTGGTTCTCCGTAAGGCCTTGACCTATCGAGACATTATCACCAAGCCCCAGCCCACCAACTAGAGTAAAGTGGATAACCAGAATGACGAATATCACCGTCGACGGTAGCGGCGCCTACCCGGTCGAGGGTGAAGCGGAGCAGTACTGCAAGTGCCCGGCTCCAGATAATACAGTGATCAACTGCGACGAGCTTCTCGCGACTGAATGCACGTCTTACGGGCCGCCAAGAGCCTACATCAAGGTCACGATCAAGCAACGCTTTCCGACACTAGTGCCGTGGCCGTTCCTTCCAGACAACACAGACGTTGAGAGGGTTGCGTATCAGCGCCTTCAGTAGCAGGCTGAGTCTTCAACAGCACGCTGTGGGTCGCGGACGGAAACGGAGCAAGCTGGGCAAGCGATGGTAAGGCCGGTTCAAGGAGAGATCGAGATGAAAAGACACAAGACACAAAAAGGCGCGGCCATGGTCGAGATCGCCCTGTCGCTATTGATCATGCTGTTGCTTACCATTGGCCTCTTCGAGATGGCCCGCGGGATGTGGGTCTATACCACGCTTTCGCACGCGGCTCGACAAGGTGCGCGTTTCGCCATGGTGAGAGGCAATGCCAGCGCCAGTCCGGCAACGATTGCCAGTATCGAGCAGCGAGTGAAGAGTCAGGCCATCGGACTTGATCCCAACAACATCTCGGTAGCGGTCACATGGGAAGATTCCGGGACCATGCAGGGAGGCGACTTCGTACAAATCCGAGCAACCTACCCCCTCACGATGATCACCGGATCGGCCTTTTTTGGTCATTCGGTGCTCAATCTCGGCAGCACGTCCCGGGTGACCATCTCCTACTAGGGGACCCCTCGAAGTATCAAGGCGCGGCCGCCGGACTGTCGTCTGCCAATACCGCCGCAGCTGACTTGCCTGGTTCCGCTCACCATTCCGGTTCCGAGCGCAATGGCTCGTGCGCCGCCGTATCCCTTGTTGTCCCCCCGATGTTGTCGCCCGATGCTGTCGCCCGACTTTTTGAAGAGGATCTCGGCGGCGGCGAGCGGACCGGTTTGCTCCTACCCCCGTCCGCGTCCGGGGCTTGCGCTGGATGGATTTCCCACCCTGAGTACCGCTACGTTCGAGCCCGAGCTGTCCCGCTTTTCTAGCGCGTGACGACCGAGGCGAATGAGTAGAAAAGTGGGCCCAGAAATGCGATACTAGTGTAGTGTCCACGAAATAAATGGACAGTCATTTCTTCCGTTTTCTGGTCCGTGGGCTGCTGCAGCCGGGCTGAATCTTCTCCAAAGTGCGGCGGCAGCGGGAGAGTTTCTCCGTGATCGATTTGACCGTCGCGGTCCAAAGGAAGGGTTCCTGCTTCCAGGCCCCCAGGAATTCTTCAATGCAAGCCTTCAACTCCTCCACGCTGCCGAACGCCCCGCGCCGGATCGCCTTCTGGCTCAGTTCCCCGAACCAACGCTCGACCAGGTTCAGCCAACTGGAGCTGGTCGGCACAAAGTGAAGCTCGAAGCGCGGGTGGCGCTGCAACCAGCCCCGCACTTTCTCGTGCTTATGCGTCCCATAGTTGTCCAGAATTAAATGCAGCGGGATGTCGCCGGGGAACTCCTTGTCGAGAGTGCGCAAGAACTTCAGAAACTCCTGATGCCGATGCCGCGCATAGCATTGGCCGATGACCTTGCCTTGCAAGGTTTCCAAGGCGGCGAACAGTGTCGTCGTGCCGTTGCGCTTGGAGTCATGGGTCATCGTCCCGCAACGCCCCTTCTTGAGCGGCAAGCCCGGTTGCGTGCGGTCCAGAGCCTGAATCTGACTCTTCTCGTCCACGCACAGCACGATCGCCTGCTGGGGCGGATTCAAGTACAGCCCGACCACGTCGGTCAGTTTTTCCAGAAACTTCGGATCGCGCGACAGCTTAAAGGTCTTCACACGATGAGGCTTGAGATGGTGGGCTTGCCAGACGTTGTGGATGGTGGACTTGCTGACTCCCTGGCTTTTGGCCATGGTGCGGCAACTCCAATGCGTCATAGCTTGGGGCTTGGTTTGCAGGGTGGCATCGACAATGGCGGCGATCTTGTCGCTGTCATAGCGGGGCTTGCGTCCGCGTCCGGGGGCGATCTCCCAGAGTCCGTCTAGGCGCTGTTGGGCAAAGCGTTGTCGCCACAGAGTGACCGTTTTGCGGTTGATAGACAACTGCTTGGCAATGGCAACATCGGAGAGACCCTGGCTCGAAGCCAGCACGATTCGGCAGCGCAAGGCAACCTGCTGCGGGGTGCCATGGGCGGAGATCCATTGCTGCATCTGTTGCTGCTCGGAGCGAGAAAGTTCGCAGGGAGAGGCCATACCCCAGCATAAGACAGACTACACGGTTTGTCCAGTTATTTATTGGACACTACACTAGACACAGTTTGATTTGATCGATCGAGCAGGTGACGGACCGACTTCAGTTCAGTAATGTTGTCATCCACGCAAAACGGCCCGAGCGAGAGGAAGACTTTCGGATTGCCGCTGGCGATCGGAGGTTTTCTGCTGATCGGCTGCGTTGCTTCGGCGGGGCCGAGGAGCAGTCAATGGAAACAGCTCCGTCTCGAGCCTGAGCAGGTAGCTCTTGCGGGTCCGGGAGCCAAGCAGCATTTCGTCGTTACGGGCGTGGACGGTAGTGGCAACGAAGTGGACGTTACGGGTCTAGCGAGCGTCACCTCATCCGACCCGGAGTCCTTGGCTGTTGACTCGGCGCAGCCGGTTCTCCATGGTAGGGCTCCCGGCAACGTTCAGGTTCGTGTCGCTCTGGACGGCGTTTCCATACAGGTACCTGTCGAAGTTCGGCCCGGGGCGAGTGACTTGCGAGTCAGCTTCGCGCGCGACATTGCTTCCATCCTGACGCAGAAAGGTTGCAATGGGTCCGGCTGTCACGGATCGCCGGCCGGACAAAACGGCTTCAAGCTTTCGTTGTACGGCGATGATCTGGCAGCCGATTACAAGATGATCCTGCACGAACATGACGGGCGGCGGGTCAACCTCGGCAACCCGCCGGAAAGCTTGCTTCTGAAGAAACCAACGTTCGCCATCGCCCATGGTGGCGGGCACCTGATCACGCCGGAATCCGAGCAATACAAGACGATTCTCGACTGGCTCGAACAAGGCGCCGACCTGGACGACAGCGGCGCGCAGCTCACGCGACTTGAGATCTACCCCAAACGGCGCATCCTGGTCGGCAGCGGTCATGAACAACGGATGGCGGTGCTCGGCCGGCTCTCCGATGGTTCGACACGCGATATGACTGCTGAAGTGCGCTTCGTCAGCGGCGATGAAACGGTCGTTCAGGTTGGAAGTGACGGGATCGTTCATGCGGCCGGCCCTGGGCTGACCACAGTGATGGCGCGTGCCATGGGGAAAGTGGCTACCTCGCGGATCGGCGTGATCCAGGCGAGGCCGGGTGACGACTACCCCGACATCGCAAGCAACAACTTTATCGACGATCTCGTTTTCGTGAAGTTGCGCGAAATGAACGAACGTCCGGCGGTGCTGACAACCGATCGCGAATTTGCACGGCGCGTTTACCTTGACGCTGTGGGGATGCTGCCGACGCCGGTTCAGCTGCATCGCTTCTTGAACGATTCACGGACCAACAGGCGCGCACGGCTGATCGACGAATTGCTCGACTCCGACGACTACACGCGCCACTGGCTCGTCAAGTTCGAAGATTGGTTTCGCAACAATCAGCTTCACTCTCAGGGCCGTTCCATGGGCGTGTTCAAGGATTGGGTTCGTGACTGGATCGCGGCGGATCGGCCCTACGACGAAGTGGTCCGAGAGCTGCTGACAAGCACCGGGGACACGATGGTCAACCCGGCCGCGAACTTCTGGCATCCAGCGACCGACTTCATGCTAAAGGAGTTCAGCGTCATCAAGGTGACACCTTCGGTGACGCGGCTTTTCTTGGGAGTTCGGATCGAATGCGCTGAGTGCCACAACCATCCGCTGGAGAACTTTACGCAGGATGATTTCTACGGGTTCGCGGCCTTCTTCAGCCGCCTCGGCGTCAAGCACGGATATGGAGAGTACCGCCGTACGTGGTTTTTGAAAGACGAAGGCGAGGTAGAGCACCCAGTCACGAAGGAGCCGGTGGCGCCGAAATTCTTGGCGGGGAAGCGGCCCGAGATTTCCAAGGAGGACGACCGCCGCCAGGTGCTGGCCGACTGGATTGTTTCTCCCGAGAACCCATTCTTCGCCCGCGCCACCGTCAACCGAATTTGGCATGAGTATTTTCAGACCGGCATCGTCGAGCCCCCTGATGATTTTCGCTCGACCAACGCGCCGAGCAATCCCGAGTTGCTCGACCGGCTGGCTGAGTATTTCATCGAGAAAGGCTATCGCTTCAAATCTCTGCACCGACTCATTCTCAACTCGCGCACGTATCAGCTCAAGTCCGAGAAAAGCGGGCAGACGCCACTCGAAAAGATGCTCTTCGCCAGCTATGCGCCGAGGCAGTTGCCCTCCGAAGTGTTGCTCGATACGATCGTTCAGACGACCGGAGTCGATCACGTTTTCTTGGCGGCGGGACCGCTGCAGACCTACCCCATGGGGACATCGGCGAAAGATATTTACCTGCCCGACGGGCCGGACTACTTTTTGCAGACCTTCGGCACACCGCGGCGGGATATTATCAAGGACCGCGCAAAGTCCCCCACACTGGCGAAGTCGCTGCATATGATGAATGGGAAGACTCTCCGCGACAAGATCGAGGCAAGTGACAACGTTCTGGGGAAACTCATTGCCGACGGTTCCAGTGACGCCGAAATTGCCACCGAGATCTACCAACGGGCTTATTCACGCGCGCCAACGGTTCAGGAGCGAGAGACCTTGGCCCGTTTCTTAAGCGACGAAGCGGCAACGGGGAGGGGACGCAGGCGGGCACTCGATAACGTGTTGTGGGCGGTGTTGAACTCCAAGGAGTTTCAACTGAACTACTGACGGAGCTGGGCATGCGAATCAGACATCCTCACAGGACGAACTGGGGCCGCCGCGACTTCATGAAAATCGGCAGTCTGGCTTTTGCCGGACTGGATTTGCCGAAGCTGCTGGCGTCGAATGCGCGCGGCAGCGATATGTCGTGCATTGTATTGTTCCAGTTCGGCGGAGCAAGTCAGCTCGACACGTTTGATCCCAAACCGGACGCTCCCTCGGACATCCGCAGCAGCTTCAAACCCATCTCAACCAAAGTGCCGGGCACGCAGATCTCCGAGCTGCTGCCGCAAACGGCGAAGCTGACCGACAAAATCGCAATCATTCGCTCGCTGCACGCGGTGGAAGCGATTCACGAGCGGGCGCGCCAGCACATGTTCAGCGGTACTCGTCCGCGCAATGAGCTCTTGCATCCCAGCCTAGGATCGGTGATGGCGCGCGAATGGGGGTCGAAAAACGGCCTCCCGCCGTTCGTGTCGATTCCCGAAAGCGACCTTTCGGCTGAAGCCGGTTTTCTCGGCCCAACCTACGATCCCTTTGTTTCTGGAGACCCGAACAAGGAGACTTTTTCCGTCCGCGACCTGACGCTACCCTCCGGCATCACTCTGGACGAGGCCGGAGCGCGCACGCGCCTGCTTTCCGCGCTGGATTCGCAGTTCAAACAGATCGAGGAGTCCGCGATTGTCCAGAGCATGGATGAGTTCTTTCACAAGGCCTTCGACCTGATTTCTTCTCCCGCCGCGAAGAAAGCGTTTGACATCGGCGCCGAGCCAGAGAAGCTGCGTGACAAGTACGGCCGCTCGACTATCGGGCAGGGCGCGCTGCTTGCCCGCCGGCTAGTAGAAGCCGGGGTGAGGCTGGCGACGGTTTTCCAATACGGGTATGACACCCACGTAAACAACGAGCCCACAAACAAAAAGATCGTTCCGGAGTTAGATCGGGCGTTCGTCGCATTGATCGAAGATCTCGAAGAGCGAGGACGCCTCGACACGACACTTGTGCTGGTCGTTGGGGATTTCGGCCGCACTCCCAAAGTCAACTTCTCGGGTGGCCGGGACCACTGGCCGCGTGCTTGTTCGATCGCCCTGGCCGGAGCGGGCATCCAAGGCGGTGCGCTGATTGGCGCAACCGATGCTCACGCCTCGGACCCCATCGAACGGCCGGTGACCGTCGAAGATGTCGGCGCCACGATCTATAAAGCCCTCGGCATTGACGCTAAGAAAATCTATATGGCCGGCGCCCGTCCGGTCGCTCTCAACAAAGAAGGCGAGCCGATCAACGAGCTGTGGAGTTAACCCGCTTTCGATGCAAGATGGCGCAAGATGGCACGATACACAGCCAGAACCGTGCGTTGGTTTTCTTCCACCCCGTCTGGGGCTCTCGCCTTGGGAGGGGTCTCACCGAGGGTTCGGCTAGGCTCCACCCTGGGCGATTCATCTGACGCCGCTCCGCGGCTAAGAACTTCGTTGCGCTCACTCGCCGTGCTCTGGCGCCTTGCCCCCGTCCTTCTGGTCTTTGGTTCCGCGGCGGCCTATGATCCCGCAAGCCCGCGCATCAGCGCTGTCTCGCCGCTGGGCGCCCAGCGCGGAACTACCCGTACGGTCGAGCTGAAAGGCAACTATCTGTCCAACGTCCAAAGGGTCGATTTCGACTGCGACGATCTGGTCTGGGTAGAAACGGTTCACTCCAGCGCGGGAAGGCTGTCAGGGAAAGTATCGGTTGCGGCCGACGCTCCGCTGGGCCCGCATATTCTGAGGGTTTGGACGCTGGATGGGTACTCGACGGCTGCCATGTTCAATGTTGGGCAATTCAGCGATCTAGCCGAGGTGGAGCCCAATGACTCGGTGAGAGAGGCGCACTCGGTCGCGGGACCGGTCGAAGTCCAGGGGTCACTGGATCCATCGCACGACATTGACTTTTTCGCCATCCAAGCTGGTACAGGCGAGCGCTGGAGTTTCGACCTGCGGTCGATCAAATACGGCCCGACGCTCGAATGCAAGATGAGTCTTCTCGATGCCACGGGTCGCCGCATCGCCTACAACGACGACCGCAATGACTACGACGAAACGCCGTTCATAGAGCACGTCTTTGATGAAGCAGGCTCTTACTTCGTCAAGCTGGATCAATATCGTGGACCCCGCGGATTTCGCCTTGGGACTGACACGTCTTACACGCTGCGGGTTTCCAAGCTGCCTTCGTTGCAGTACGCCGCTCCGCTCAGCGCGGCGGTTGGGACCAAGACGAAGATCCGGCTCGGTAGCTCGGCGATGGCATCGATCAAGGGCGTCTATCTGACGGAAGTTCGTGCGCCGAGTATGCGCGGATGACGTATCCCTACACGATGCCGATCCGTATCGACGAGGATCCGTCGACGGCAGCCGACGTTGCTCGCATCGACGCTAAGGTTCTGGAACGATCGTCGGCGGGCGTCACGGCGGAGTTCGAGGTCCCCAGTGACGCTCGGACCGGTCTATGGAAGCTGTGGACGACAAGTACGGAGGGAATTGTCGACGGCCCCTTGATCGGGTTGACTGATCTGCCTGAATACACAGAAGTGAACGCTGGGGAAGCCGACTGGCAGCAAGGTCCTTACGCTATCAACGGCAGCCTTGAGAAGGAGCACGAGAAGGACACTTACGCGATCCAGGGCGTTGCCGGCAAGCCGTTACATGTTTGGGCACTTGCTACGCAGCTCGGAATGCCGCATCTGGATCCAGTCATCAGTTTGCGAGACGAATCAGGCAAGAAACTCGCGGAAAATGACGATACCGTCGGAGCGTACGGAACCCTAATCGGGAACCCAGACAGCACGTTGTTCTACACGCCGGAAAAGAATCAACTCCTCAAGTTGACGGTTGAGGACCGCACGAGGCGGAGCGGGCCCTCTTATCAATACCGCATCAAAGTGGCAAGTGAAAAACCTGCATTCCAGCTTTTCACCACGCCGGAGAATTTTTCGGTGGCGCGCGGGGGAGCCGGCGAGATAACCGTCTACATGGCGCGCGAACAGGGCTTCGACGGGGCTGCGACGATCTGGTTCGAAAACATGCCCGGCGGGATCGAAGCTCCTCGAGGCATGTTCCGAGCGGACCAAACGTTTGAGCCGAACGCCGACGGCGCCGACATGATCATTCCGCAGATCAAGTTTCGCGTCGAAGTGCCCGAGAGCGTGATCGCGGGCGTCTATCCGATCCGTGTCTTCGGCGCTCCGACGGCGGACGAGTCAAAACCGGATCGGCGAGTTATCGAGGCCAATACGAATCTGATGACGGGTCCTCTGCTGGATCTGTGGAATTGGGTTCGGCGGCCGTTGCCGGATATTACGATGACGGTCGTTGAGCCAACTGACGTGCAACTGTCGCTGGAATCCAAGTCGCTCAGCGTGCCGCTCGGGACGTCGGCCGAGCTGAAAGTCAAGGCTGTTCATCTCCCCGATGGCAGCCAGGTCGTTGCTCGGAACCTGCCAGCCGAGGTGTCTTATCGGGTTGCCGGCCGTGAGGGTGACCAGATCACTCTGCAAATTGAAGTTGGGGCCGGGGCGAAGATTGGGCCATCCAAGTTTTCAGTCGAATCGAAAGTTGATGGCCGCTGGGCGTCGGCGGGGTTGGTTCAGTTGGTGATCAAGGAAGCCGAAGCGGTCGAATCGGTGTCGCGGTAGGAAGACCTAACAATTGAATTGGCCGGTCCGTTGGTCAATGTTCGTGCTTGCGCCTGACCTTGCGCGTGCTCGAGCTAGTTGGTACCTGCGCTTGCTTGACCCGGCGCTTGCGCTTTAGCGCTCTCGGAGTCAGTACTGATGCAGCCAGCGTGCCTTCTCGACTACCTTCTCGGCGTTCGGCAGGAAGGCCTTCTCAAGCGGCGGGCTGTAGGGCACGGGCGTGTCCGGGGCGGCAATCCGCACTAGCGGGCCGTCGAGATACTCGAAAGCGTGCTCACTAATAATGGCGGAAAGCTCGCCACCCAGCCCGCCTGTAAGCGTGTCTTCATGCAGCAAGATGACCTTGCTCGTTTTTTTCGCGGTTTCGATGACGGCATCTCGGTCGATCGGCACAAGCGTGCGCAGGTCGATAACTTCCATGTCGATGCCTTCTTCGGCAAGCTGTTCGGCAGCTCTCAGCGCCACATGTACCATCTCGCCATACGTGATGATGCTGAGATCGGTGCCCGGCCTCTGTACCGCTGCCTTTCCCAGCGGGACCGTATAGTCATCCGAAGGCACGTCGCCTTTGATCTGGCGATAGAGGTGCTTGTGCTCTAGAAAGATCACCGGGTCGTTGTCGCGGATGGACGCCTTGATCAAGCCCTTCGCATCGTATGCCGTCGAGGGCTGGACGACCTTCAAACCCGGTGTGTGGACATAGGGCATTTCCGGGTTCTGTGAATGAAACGGGCCGCCGTTGAATCCGCCTCCGGCCGGTGCGCGAATCACGATGGGCACTGATGCTCCCCAACGGTATCGGCATTTCGCGGCAAAGTTCGTGATCTGATCGAACGCGCAGGCCATGAAATCGGAAAACTGCATTTCAACGACCGGCCTGAGTCCGTTGATTGCCGCGCCGGTGCTGGCGCCAACAATCGCCGATTCCGAAAGCGGCGTGTCGATCACCCGGCGCTCGCCGAAACGTTCCGTGAATCCCTTCGTTACCTTGAACGCACCGCCGTACGCCCCGACATCCTCCCCCATCACCATGACGGATTCGTCGCGCTCCATCTCTTCCCAAAGACCTTGGCGAATCGCTTCTAGGTAGGTCATCTCGGGCATAGGGCTCCTCGGTTGTTGCTCTTGAACTCTCGCATAAGGGGAACTCCGACCCGGATCCGCAAGCTAGATCTCGTCGTAAACATCGTCCTCGACCGTGGCCGGGTCAGGGTAAGGCTGAGTCAATGCCCACTCGGTGGCATCATCAACTTCACTCAGGATGCCTTGACGCATCTGTTTGAAGTCGGACTCAGTTGCCCAGCTCTTGTCGACCATATACTTCTGGAGCTTCAAGATGGGGTCTTTCTTGGACCACTCCTCCTTGACCCCCTTGGGCACGTAGCTGGCGTCGTCATGGGCGGAATGCCCGCCCATACGAAATGTCTTGCACTCGATCAGGTAGGGGCCCAGACCGGCCCTTGCGTGGGCCACAGCCCGTCCGGTGGCTTCGTAGACGGCAATAACATCGTTGCCGTCGACGATCTCGGCCGGCATGTCATATCCCGGCGCGCGGTCGGCCACATTGGCAACCGCCATTTGCTTGTCGAGAGAGGTCGAGTAGGCGTAGAGGTTGTTGTTACACAGATAGACGATCGGCAGCTTCTGGACAGTGGCAAAGTTGATTCCTTCATGCCAGTCGCCCCGGCTCGTAGCGCCATCGCCCCAGTAGTTGAAGACGACGTGCGGCTCGCCGCGATATTTCATCGCAAGGGCGATGCCAGTGGCTACGGGGATACTGGCGCCGATACTGCTGATAATGGGCAGAATCCGGCGCCGCAGGCAGCCCATGTGCATGTTGCCATCGCGTCCTCGGGTGGGTCCAGTGACCCGGCCCAGATATTGCGACAACACTTCCCGTGGAGTAATGCCTCGCATGAGCAGCGCTGCCATGTCGCGGTGCGAGGGGCAAAGATAGTCTTCCGCCTGACAATGGGCCGCGCTGCCGGCGGGAATGGCTTCTTGACCACGGCCGGTGTAGCAACCACCGAGGATCTTCCCTTGGCGGTAGAGCTTGAGTTCAATGCGGTCCTCTAATTCACGCATCAGAACCATGTAGTGAAGGAGCTTTTTGCAAAGCTGGGCGGTAATGTCGGTCAGGGCTGGCGCCAAGGCTGGGGCACTCATAGCATCCCATGGACGATACCGAATATTTGACGAATTTGCAACCACCACTGGTATGTTGTGCTCCTATGTAGTTCTTTGCGTAATTATCTACTTGACGCAAGGGTGGGTGCCGTGGTAGCCTCGCTTTTATGCTATCGCCATCCGCTAGGCAGAAAATTGCCAATGAGGCTATCAACTTTATACTTCAGGCTTTCTACGCTGGCGTGGTGTACTCCGTGTTAGCAGCAGGTGGAACAATATACGCTTGGATTACCGGAGCGGATCAGCAATGGGTTTTTTTGGGCCTAGGTGCGCTCGGAACCCTGTTTCTTGTCTTGGTGACCACTGGTGTCGTCGTTTGGCAACGCTCCAAATCAAAGCCGCTACAGACGGTTGGTCGTAAGGGATATTTGGATTTCAGAAAGGACGCGGAGGCTGCAATTCACCAACTACAAGTGGACATCCCCAAGATTACGGCAATAAATCAGCGGATGGGCGAGATCGCGTCGAATGCTTCAAAACGTCCAGATACATCCTCGCACCGCGCGATCCACGCAGGAGTCGTAAAGGTATCAAAAAAGATCAATCGGCAGGCGAGCATTATGAGGATTCGCTCGGGTCCCGTAAAGCGCAACGTTGACCTACTCATCGAAAGCATAACCGGATGGTCTGATTGGGTCCGGAAGCGGCAGGGACCAGATGAAATTCAGTCGCTTCTCCCACTGATCCGATCTATTGGGGCTCCGCTTCAACAGACTATTTCTAGTCTAGAATCGTTTCAGGCGAGTCTACAGGTGAACATTCGAGAGATGAGTCAGGAGATGGATTTGGCTGGAGGGGCATTTCACAGTGAAATGGACGCGGTTCTCAAGCGGATAAAGCAGCTCCGTGCGTGCTGTCATCAGCAGATTTCCCTATTAGATCCTTATACTTCAGGGAGTCCGAGTTAATGAGCCGCAGCAGGGTGTCCCGAAACAAATACGGATTGTTCCGATTGTCGAACCGAAACTCGAACTCATCAAGGTAGGCAGGAAGATGCTTCACGCTGACTTTATGATAGGCACCGACAACAGACCGCTTGAAGAGCGAGAACGCGCCCTCGATCGAGTTCGTGTGGACATCGCCGCGAACCCACTCGTCAGCGGAATGGTTTACGCTCTCGTGCTTGGTTTTCTCATCGCCAATGCCTTTGTAGGCTTCGTAGTCGTCGGTATAGATGTTCTCGGCATCCGGGGCGTGCTCCTCAATGAATCCGTGAAGCGTTTCGCGATTGCGCCGCTTGCCGACCGTCAGCCGGATATTGCCATCGCGTTCGATAGCCCCGAGAACCATCGTTTTGTTCCCCGTGTATCCCCGGCCCATGCCCTTGGCCTTACCGCCGACCCAGGTCTCATCGACTTCGACGGTGCCTTCAAGGGGCTCGGTGTCGGCGTCCTTCATGGCGGCTCGGATACGATGGCAGAGATACCAAGCGGTCTTGTAGGCTACTTTCAGGGTGCGCTTGAGTTGGTTGGCCGAAATCCCTTTGCGGGATTCGCACATCAGGTAGATGGCCGCGAACCACTTGGGAAGCGGCAAGTGAGAATCATGGAAGATTGTCCCGGCGGTAACGGAGAACTGGTACCGGCATGAGTCGCAATCGAACTGTCCGCGCTTGTGGATTCGAGAGATCTTCTCGTTTTCGCATCGTGGGCACTGTATACCCTTGGGCCAGCGTAAGCCCTCAAGGTAGGAGCGGCATTTCTCTTCAGAGTGGAACCGGTCCATTAGCGTCATCAAATCGATATTTGCGGTGGAAGCCATAGCTATGACCAGAAAGAAACCAGAGAAGGATCTAACGACCGACGAAGCGATGCGGAGGATCTTCCCGAAGAAGGTACGCGAAGAACTTCACCGAGTAGCGCACGAGAAGGACGACAAAGAACTGAAAGGAAAGAAGACAACCCGATCACTAGAATAGTATACTATGGTTATGACCTTGTGTCAAGTAGATAATTACGGTTCTTTGGCGGTACGTCTCGCAACGGACGAATTTCGCATTGCGAATGTGCGAGCACTATTGCTTCTCGGTTATAATCGGGAACCACTACTGTCCGGTTAAAAGTCGAATAGAATCAGGCTGGTTAGGGTCATCGAGTAAGTTTTCGTGGGCGTCGGACGGCTGCAAGGCCTGTAAAATGGGCGTTTTCTCGAAAAGGGTAACGCTGAGAATCTGTAGAATTTGGTAGAGACTCGCCTCCAGGCCCAACTTCTTGCGCGCGATCGCGACCAGTACGTAAACCGAGACCGCGATCCAGATTTGCGTCTTCACGGCGTTCTCGCTGGTACCGTAAAACTGCTTGATCCGCAGGAGCTGCTTGATCCACTTGAAGAACAACTCGATCTGCCAACGCGACTTGTAGATGCGGGCGATGGTCAGCGCCGGGAGCGCGAAGTTGTTGGTCAGGAACTTCAGCCGCTTGTTCGTCGCGGCGTCAAAGTAGCTGATCCGCCGCAACGGGTCCGGATACGCCAGGGCCGACTCGATGGCAGTCAGTAGGACGGTCTGATCCGAGCGCACCCCCGTGGACTTGTCGACGGGATGCGAGTAGCGCCGTTGGCGCAAGATGTTCTTCTTGGTTCGCACAACGAAGAACGACGAGCAGAGGGTGAACACGAAGAGACGTTCGAAATCGACGTAGGCCCGATCCATGACGTAGAAGGCGCCGGGCTCGGGGAGGAACTCGTCGAGGATGTTGACGTCGTGCGTTTTGCCAGCGGTAATGCGGATAAACGTGGGGATGTTACCCCGCAGGTCCAACAGCGTGTGCATCTTCAGGGCGGCCTTGTGCCGGCGGAACTTGGCCCAGGGGAACAGCGAGAGGCACAGATCGATGGTGGTCGAGTCCAGAGCGTAGAGACTTTGATCGAGATCCACGCCGATCGGATCGCGGGCGTACAAAGGCCGCGCGATGCGAATCAAGACCTGGGCGAAATCGGCATAGATCCGCCAGTCGCGCGACTCGTTGGCGTCGGCCAGTGTGGAGCGCGCCACCTGGGAGCGGAATCCCCTGTGGTAGAGCTTGGCGCCGAGCGAACGCAGGCACGCTTCGATGTCGCGCAGGCTTTCGCGGTAGGTCAGCTGGGCGAACGCCATGCAGAGGAACTGATCCCAGCAGGAAAAGCCGCGCCATCTGCGATCCCCGTCGTAGCGGCTTACGCAGCGGCGGAATTCGCGATCCGGAAGGAAGCTGATCAACTGGGAGAATACGGTGCGGCCGAGGTTCATGAACCATTGTCGGCCGCCTCCGAAGTCGTTCCAGCCGTCCTTCGCCGTTCAAATCGCGGCAAGGGGAAAACAGCCCTAAGCTATGCTGGAACACTCAGTTGCCGCTCGCCAGTGAGTCGTTAACCGGACAGTAGTGATCGGGAACATCTTGCTGTAGTTATGTTCCTTGGGTCGGTTGTCAGCCGAAGGCATCACACCCCTGAAAAGTGGCAATTTCACCAGATCGGGATCGCCCCACCGAAGCCCATGCGATGAGTTACGAGTCCACCTCGAGAGGCTGACTCCGCCGCGAATCTTGACCGCACCCTTGCGGGCTCGGCTCGGTTGGTGCTCGTTGGGAGGGGGAAGAGCCGGTCTCCCAACAATGTGCTCGACCCATGCCGGACAAGAGTTTACAGCTCGAATCGATGAGTGCAGAAACGCGAGTCCTAGCGGCAGCGTCGAAACTAGTAGAATATTCCCGTCGGTTGGATTTCGCGATCACGGTCCACGCGTACAAGTTCCGGAGAAGAGGCTACCTGAATGGATTCCCAGTTTATTCGTATTCGCAATCGCGTCATCAACATCGCTGCAGTTTCTTACGTTCGTCTTTACGACGACCTCGGCCGAATTGATATTCGGCTGCTCGGCCCACACCACGACGTCGGGCTGACGATCAGCGTCGAGGGAAAGGAAGCCAAGCCAGTCCGCGAGTTCTTTCTGAACTCGGGCCTGGTAAAGGATCTCCGTCCCGTCGGCGCCGGCCCCGCCGAATAATCGTTCGGGCTACCTGTGCCCACACCCATTGCGAACATTTCCAGTGGCCCCGCGATCGAGTATTATGGTGGGGTTATGTCGGAGAACACTACCCTTTTACGTTCCGCTCTGAGTGCTGGCGAAGGCATCGTGCGCTTGGCTCCCTGCTGGGTGCCGCGATCATTCTTGATGCCCGGCGGCCGCCTCAAACTGCACCCCGGCGACCTTTATGCTCTGGGCGCCCATCGCGGGGGTATCGACGAACGTTGGTTCTCCTCCACGACGAACGCCGACAACGGTCCGGGAACACCTCAAGACGAGGGACTTGCCTACATCGTCGCCGGAAATGGTAACGGAGCCGAGCCCAAGAAAATCCTACTGAAGGAAGCCGTCGACACGATTGGCGACGAATTTCTGGGGTCCGATGTCATGGCGACCTATGGCGGCTGGAACGGGCTGTGCAAGTATTTCGACAACCTCGGACCCATCCCGCACCACATGCATCAAATGGACGAACACGCCCAAAAGGTCGGGGCCAAGGGCAAGCCTGAAGCCTACTATTTCCCACCGCAGTACAACTTCAAAGGAAACAACTTTCCGTATACGTTCATGGGCCTCGAACCCGGCACTACGAAGGACGATGTCCGCCAGTGTCTGCAGCGCTGGAACGAAGGCGACAACGGCATTCTGTATCACTCCAAGGCCTACAAGCTGAAGCCGGGATCTGGCTGGCACGTTCCGGCCGGGGTGCTGCATGCGCCTGGATCGCTCGTGACTTACGAGCCACAGGTCAACTCCGACGTTTTTGGAATGTTCCAATCGATGGTGGAAGGCCGGGCTGTACCGTGGGACCTGCTGGTGAAGGACGTCCCGCCGGAGCATCATCAAGATCTCGACTACATCATCGGCATGCTCGATTGGGACAAGAACGTCGATCCCGAGTTCATGAACACTAACTTCTTCGAGCCTACCCCTGTCAGCGATCCAGACACAATGCACGACCAGGGATATCACGAGAACTGGGTTACCTACAGCACAGACTTTTACTGCGCCAAGGAGCTGACGGTTTATCCGAAGCGGACGGTGACGATTCGAGACGCAGCCGCGTGCGGCCTGATTGTGAACCAGGGCTGGGGACAGATCGGCTCGATGGAAGTGGAAACGCCTTCGCTGATCCGCTACGGGGAACTCACCAAGGACGAGCTTTTCGTGACGGCGGGGGCTGCTCAGGACGGCGTCGTTGTCATCAATAGGAGCGACAAGGAAAACCTTGTGATGCTCAAGCACTTCGGGCCTGGTAACCCGGACGCGAAACACCTGATTCGCGGCAGCGGCTGACCTGGGCTTCGCGATCAGCCATTTCAGAGCCGCGGGTGGGAACCCGCGGTCAAACGCATATAGAACCGTCGTTCAGCGGTCGGTGCCGCTGCTGTTTGACCCCTCGCCTGTTCGCGCGTTTAACCGAGCGCTAACGCACTGGGCTCTGAGTTTCACTTGCCGGCGCAAACTTCACCAGGCAACGACGAACCGCCCCGCGCCAAAACATGAATCCAAACGCCCATTCGTGAATCTAAGCATGCAGGAGACAAAACAATGGCGAACGAAAAGAGTTACATCACGTTTACCGATGAGAACTTTCAGCGAGAGGTTCTCGAGAGCACCCAGCCAGTCCTGGTGGACTTTTGGGCAGCCTGGTGCGGCCCTTGTCGCGTCCTTGGCCCGGTCGTCGAGGAACTGGCGGGCGAACTCGCCGGGCAGGCAAGAGTCGGCAAGCTGAACGTGGACGAAAACCCGGGCATCGCGTCCGAATACGGGGTCCGCTCGATTCCGACGGTATTGATCTTCGACAGAGGTAAGGTCGTCGATAGTTCGATCGGAGTCGTTCCGAAAGATACGCTCCGAGAGAAGATCAACGGCGTTTCGGTCGCGTGAGAAGACGTATCCGTCAGCAAGAATCTATTCGAAATAGGCTGGTGGGGACGGCAATCCCACCAGCCGAGCCAGCGCCCCGAACTTGGAATCACACCGAACGCGCGAATCGCGGCGCCCCGCCTCACATGCCGCCCGTCTGTTGTCCGCGCGTGGCATAACGCTAGCCCGCATTTCTCGCCACATGACGGCGGCAATACGCGGTGAGAAAAAGGGGATTTGATAGAAAACTCCGAATCAAATCCCCCAAGTAACGCCCACATCCATGCAGGCGCACCTTTTGGCGCTGTCACGGCGATGATAGAATCAGGCTAATAAGCTGCGCAGTCCGCCCGTTCACTTTCCGAACCAATCCGTTGTTTTAAGGGGCCCGCCATAGTCGGCCGGTCCGGTGAACCAAGGCGAGGCGCACGAATTAGACCCATTTGTTCGCGCGGCAACCGTGCAATGCAGACAGCCCATAGTCAACTCGCCTGCCCAGTGTGCGTCGACGACAACCCGGCGATACTGTTCCGCATGCAGGAGCGCTCCCTCTGATCTGCCCGGTTTGTCGGCACGTCTTTTGGAGTCACATGCCTTCCGAGGCAGACTTGCGGACCTCCTACCAGGACACATATACCGAAACACACGACCAGGTAGTGCTGCAGAATATGAATCTCGACTACTACCGCGGTCATCTTGGCGAACTGGCGAACTATATGGGGTCGGAGCCGAAGGATATCCGGCTCGTCGACTACTGTTGTTCCATCCCGCATCTTCTCATCGAAGCACGGCGCAAGCAGTTTCTCGATTCAATTGGCGTCGATTGGGATCACCATGCCCGGCGCATAGGAGCAGCCCATGGAGTAAGGGTACTCTCCCCAACAGAATTTCTTAAGACGGTACCGGACAGATCGGTGGATATTGTCCGGTTTTCTCATGTCCTTGAGCATGCCATCGACCCGATCAGCGTTCTGCGGGCGGCGCGAAATAAAGTTCGCGATGGTGGCCTTGTCTACATCACACAGCCGAGTATCCCCGTTCTCGAATGTCGCGAAAGCTCTCTTGAACCACCCGACGCCGTGTGGCCGGAACATCTACACTTCTTTTCGCCTCTCTCTTTGGATGAGATGGTTTCCAGGGCGGGTTTTCGGATCGAAAAATTCTTTACTCATCAAGCGGCCGACGTGGTAGCGGAAAAGTATGCCGGCTACCTCGATCTCGGCCGCAGCCGGAGAGGTCTTCGAGCACTTGCAAAACTGGGGGACCCATTGTTTGGAAGCTGTGCCAACTATCCCATCTACGCCGGTGAGAACTCGGTTTTGCATGCACGGCGATGAGATTCTTTTCCTGGGCGACTTCAGTTTATGGTCGACCAATTGAACACGGGAGTGAATTCCGTTCAATTAGTAACCATTCCCTCACGGTCGCGGCTCAACAGCTCTGGGCTCGAAAGCTCTCTGTGGACAATATGAAGGCTATCGCGGCCGATCCAATACTTCCCTAACCCGGCTCAGTAAAGTCTTGGACTTAAAGGGTTTTTCGATCAGCTCGACATCTGGGGCCACTACTGCGTGCCGGGCGACGCGATCGCCGGCTTTCGAAGCTTCAAGGACGGATCACACCAAGGCGCTCAACGTTCACCCGCCGCCAAGAGAGGCTCAGCAAACAGGGTGAGGCGCAGGGGACAAGCCGGCCTGGCCGCATTTCCTCTGCACCCGCAGAGTCCACCTAATTACGCAACAACTTCCGTGTCCATGAAGTGGTCGCAAATCATGTGGCAGATTACGGTTTTAAATCAAATAACTTGTTGTTTTTCAATCACCTAGTTGATAGTCTCACAACGGCTATTTCGCTCTATGTACGATTCATGTACGGATTTGCGGCGAGCGCGGGTGGCGCGCCAGAGTCCGCGACTAGCCCCTGATTGTACCCCAATGTCGCTAATCGGTATACGGCGAGCGGCCAACCCTACTGCCTTACCGGGGACTGGCTGGTGGTCGGTGGCAGAGAACGGGCCGGGCGGTTCACCCGTGACTGATTGGCTCGCCGAGCGTAGGCTCGAAACCGGGGCTGCCGGGTTCCCTGGCGGAGTTGACCTGTACGCGCTCGGCCTCCCCGTCCAACCACCGAATGATATCGTCGCATGTCGCCTGTTCTGTTGGCTCCGGCTCTGCAACGCGGATGTCGGTAGTGTCTCAGTTTGATTATTCGCGCTCAGAGATAGCCGCTCGCGCGGCCGCTGCTCGCTGGGATGCAAGACAAGTTAAGCGCCTAAAACTTCTAAGTTCTTCGCGCACCCTAGCGCCACCGCGGCGAAAAGTAGACGAAGCCGACCAGGACCAGAAACGCGACTAGCTCGAACACGGCTGCCCCTCCTTACGGCAGTGGGGAACCGTATACCAAGCTAGGTGAGCAGGAGAAGATGGCCTTGACGTGCATCTACCGGTACTGACTCCTTCCGGCCTCAACCCTTATCGATCTCGTTGTGGCCCGCCCAGGTAAGACGGTGCCACTTCTTCATATTGGACAACCTGTGGATGTACCCAGCTTCCTCGCACAATTCGATGTGATAGCGGATGATGCTTGAGGACACATCTGGGCAGGCCGCAAGTGTGCCAGGAATCTCGGCAGCGGGTTCGGGTTGGCTCGCAAGCCATCGAAGGATCGCAACGATTATTTCTAGGCGACGCTCCATGCTAACTTTCAGTCTAGCACCATCAGATCAACGCACCTTTAGCGCCGCTTCGAGCCAGGCTTGGGGCCGGGCTTCGCGGGCTTAGGAGTTGCGGCATCCACCAGACCCACGATCCATTCGGCATCGCGGGGCATATTGTCCAGACCAGCTTCCATGGCGGGCGTCACGCGAAGCGTCTTGTGAATCCGGCAGAAATTGTAGTAAACGAAATACAGCGCAAGCGCGGCAGCATGGTTGCGGAGTTTTTTCGAGAAAGCGTTGGTCAGGCGTGTGAAGCGGCGCATGGACATTCGCATGGTCAGGTTGTGCCGCTCGACATAGGATGTGGAGATATGGTTGGGGTCGGGGTTGCCCTGCATCGCAGTCCGAATCGTACCTTGGCAGGTGGCGGGGCTGTATCGTTTCTCGCCCTCAGTGGGGGAGCCAAAAATCTTGACCAGTTGAGCATAGTCCACATCTGAGCCGAATATCCAATCGATAGCCCGGTTGTAGAGCTTCAATCCATCGGATGTGAGTTGTACGCGGCCGGCGAGCCGTTCGGCCAGGTCAGCAATGAAGTGGTAGGCAGAGATCCTATCACGCTCACCCAACAACCAGGACACGATCAGCTTGGAGTCCGCGTCGATGGCCGTCCACGTCCAGGTATCGCCAGCCCCTTCTGGCGCGGCCTTTGCGTCGGGAACGTTTTTTTCCTTCGCGTAGCAGAACTGCCAAATCTCATCGACTTGAACGCGCTTGGCTTTCACATTGCGGACGTGGTTGTTGTGGAAGTCAACGCACGCACCACCAGCAACGACCAACAGCTTGGACACGGTATTGATCGACACGTCCTCGATGCGGCTGATGGATCGGAGCGAAGCACCCTCAACCAGCAGCCTGATGATCTTGGCTCGCTTGGTGGCTGGCAGCTTATTCATAATTAAACTATATCATAAGAAAGCATAGGCGTCAAGTACTCATCAGAAAAGGCGTAGAAAAACACACCCCTTTCTGGATACATGGTGTTGCTTCTACGTTTCGGAGTGGTATACTCGGAGTGAGAGGCCACTCACCAAGGACGGATCAAAGAACCGGTGAGTGGCCCCAGAGAGGAAGGTGATGCCTATGAGATAAGTATCGCCCTTCGTGGGTGAAGGGGTCGGGAAACCGGCCCCCCACGCACTTTTTGTATTTTACCAGAAAGGGGAACGTGTGTTCAATGGAAGACTACAGGAGTTTTGTGAAGTCCAAGCTAAACGAGATCGAGAAAGAGCGTGAGAGGTTCTTGTCAGCACTCAGCGTTCTTGATGAGGCCGATTCCGTCAACCTACGTAGTGTCTTAACCAACGGTCGATCCTCGCAGCCCGAATCTAAGACGGTGACGGTGACCAGTACTATCCTTGAAGTTTTGGAATCGTCGGGGCCTAAAACGACACGTGAGGTTTATGACATCGTAAGCCCAAAGTACGAAACCGTGACGCCGAAATCAACTTACACCAGCCTTCACAGGCTTCGCGGTCGCGGCAAAGTTGTGAAAGAAGGGCCGCACTGGAAGGCTGTAAGCGCCCCTACGGCTTCCAGCGAGCACCAGCAGCCTTAGTGGCGATCTCTCTGCGGCGCTCAGTGCTCAGCGATGCGGCGCGCGCCTTGCCGCCCTTGCGCGCCCGTTCGATCTCGACTTCGCTGCTATATGATGACGGCGGCTGCTCGCTCTCTTCGATCTCCCCGGTGGCGATCCGTCCAACGTGCACAGCGCACGCTATGTCGCCAGACGGTCTCCACTGGCCTTGCGGTCCTCTAGGCATGCCTGGAGTTTAGCAAACACATCAAAAACGGCGCAACAAGCGCTCGAAATCAAACTGAGACACTACCCGGATGTCTACCGTCTTGCGCTTCGGGTAGACGTAGTGTGCCAACTCCAGGAACATCCGGGCTCGCAGCTCGACCGGGTGGCTCTCGCTCATGGCAATCTCTGCCATGCCACGGATCGGGTTGCAGCCAAGCTCGTCTAGGATCTGAGCCGCTTCCCGGGTTCGCCTGTTCGGTGCCCCTCGGGTGCGACCGCCTGTTTTGTGTCCGAACGCCATCTACTTTTATCTACTTTAGACAATCCACCAGCGCAGCCACAGAGGATCAACAACGCCGCCCAATCTGCGTTAAGACTGGCTGGCTTTTGCTCGTGTCGCTTCGCGATAAGATGTCTGTGACCCGTGTTTGGCATCGACATCTGGGACTGGACTAGGAATCTTGCTGCGTTGGCCGTTGGGATTTGGGCGTTGGTGCAGTTTTGGCACCGAGTTGCGCCGGACCTTCTGGCGTGGTGGGACCGGCAGGAGTTGCTGCAGCGGATGGGGGCGCGGCGGTATGCGCCTGAGGAGATTTCTGCGGCAACTCGCTACTACGTGAAGCCCGACTGCCAAAACAATGATCCGGCGGGCGCGGAAGACTTTCGACACCAGGTGACAGCGCGAGAGCCGCTGTTCGGGGCGATCGACCGAATTGCTACCAATCCCGGTAAGTACAAGTTCGTCATCTTTTTGGCTGACTCGGGTATGGGGAAAACTTCCTTTTTTCTCAAGATGGGTATCCGGTTGACTCAGGTAACCCCAAGATGTAGTATGCCTGCAGATGGAAGATTACCCTCAGAACCTGACAGAGTTCGAGGCCCGTTTTAGCAGTGAGGAGGCCTGCCGGGAGTATCTGTTCCGGCTGCGCTGGCCGGACGGTTTCCGCTGTCCGGGTTGCGGTTGTGGAAAGTCGTGGCCTTTGCGAAAAGTGCTGCTGCAGTGCGCTGCGTGTGGGCGCCAAACCTCGGTGACCGCCGGGACCATCTTTCAGGACACGCGCAGCCCTTTGCCGTTGTGGTTTCGTGCGATGTGGTGGGTCACCACCCAAAAGACCGGAGCCAGCGCTTTGGGACTGCAAAGAGTGTTGGGGCTCAACAGGTACGAAACGGCTTGGACCTGGCTGCACAAAATGCGGCGCGCGATGGTGCGGCCGGGACGGGATTTGCTGGCCGGGACGGTGGAAGTCGATGAAAGCTACTGGGGCGGGCTCGAAGAGGGCCTGCGGGGCCGAAACCTGAAAAACAAAGCATTGATCGCAGTAGCCGCTCAAGAGGATGGGCGGGGTATCGGCCGGATTCGCATGAAGAGAATCGAGGATGCCTCGGGCGAGAGCCTGTTGCCTTTCGTGGAGGAGTGCATCGAGCCGGGCAGCGTGGTGCATACCGACGGCTGGCCCGGTTACTCCGGGTTGAAAAAGGAAGGCTACGTCCATCAGGTCACAGTTGTCAGCAGGCAGGAGCAGTCCGCGTCGGAATTGATGCCCCGCGTCCACCGCGTGATGTCACTGCTCAAGCGCTGGCTGCTGGGCACCCATCAGGGCGCCGTGAGCCACAAACATCTGGACTACTACCTGGACGAGTTCACCTTCCGTTTCAACCGCCGCAAATCCAAAAGCCGAGGCAAACTCTTCTATCGGCTCGTCCAGCAGGCGGTAGCCGTGGATCCGGCGACTTACAAGATGATTGTTCACCCGGTTACAGAACCCAAGAAAATCCCCAAACCACAAGATATTGGGGCTACCTGAGTCAACCGGATACCCATCTTTCTCAATTACTATGCCGAGCATCAACGGCGGTGGTGGAAGCCTCGAAGGTACGACGTGGCGCTGGTCCCGTTGAATCGTCCGGGGCGACCAATGGATTGGCGAGATCGAGAAGCCAGAGAACACGGTGCTCTGTCTGGACGCCTTGGACGAGGATCGTAAAGCGATCGAAGACCACCGGGGCCGCATCCTTGAGTTGGTGAAACTGACGAAAGGGTTCCGGGCGGTGGTCATTACCTGTCGCTCGCAGTTCTTTCCCACCGATGAGGAGATTCCAGTCGAAACCGGCTTGCTCAAGATTGCAGTACGCGCGGCAGGTGAAGAGGCCGAGTATCTCTTCCGCAAGTTTTACCTTTCGCCCTTCACAGATGATCAGGTCGAAAGCTATCTCCGTCGGCGGTTCTCTTGGTACCAACATCGCGAGCGTCGGAGGGCTCGCGAGATCGCGGCAAAGATCGGCGATCTGGTGGCACGGCCCATGCTGCTTGCACACATCGAGGACCTTGTCGGCAGTGATCTGGATTATGAGTACGCCTTTCAGATCTACGAGGAAATGGTGAACTCGTGGCTCCAGCGCGAGAAGGGGTACGTGAAAGACACGGAGGCGTTGCGGGAGTTCTCGGAGCTAGTAGCCGTGAATCTCCTCCTCAATCAGAAGCAACGAGGGTGGGAACGCATCCCTGGGAGCGAGCTACAGCCACTGGCGGAGGCGCACCAGATTCCGCTCCAGGGTTGGCAGCTTCGTGGTCGGTCTTTGCTGAATAAAGATGCGGACGGTAATTACAAGTTTGCGCATCGGTCGGTAATGGAGTATCTGTTTGCGAAGCGCTTTGCGCTGGGGAAAGTAGCGTTTCATCCGGGGCTCTGGACCGATCAGATTCAGTCCTTCTTTTTTGAGATGGTGCGCCACGGAAGGGTTGGCAACAGCAAGATAGACTTCCAGAAATTGAGCGAACTAATCCCTTCCCCAGAACAGAAAGACGGGTTGGACTACGTCTTAATCCCCCCCGGGACTTTCCAGATGGGATCTGTAAAGGGAGATAACGCGGCCCAACGCTACGAGAAGCCGCAACACCAGGTTGACATTACGCGAGCCGTTTTCATGGGCCGGACAGCGGTAACAGTTGCCGCCTATAGGCGCTTCGCCCAGGCAACGGAGCGAGTCATGCCGACGGCTCCTGAGTTTAACCGTGGCCGGGAGAAAGAAGACCACCCGATCGTCAATGTTTCATGGGAAGACGCGAAAGCATATTGCGAGTGGGCCGGTGGGCGACTGCCCACGGAAGCGGAATGGGAATACGCGGCACGGGGCGAGAAAGAAGGATTGAAATATCCCTGGGGTGACGAGATTAGCGAAGAGCACGCGAATTATGGAAGAAACGTGGGTGGAACGTCCGTGGTGGGCAGCTACCCTGCCAATGACTTCGGGCTATACGACATGGCCGGGAACGTATGGGAATGGGTGGCGGACGGTTATGACCAGAATTACTACTCGAAGTCTCCAAAGAAAAACCCGCGAGGACCTTCGAGTGGCGACATGCGGGTTTTGCGCGGCGGGTCGTGGGTCTACGATCCGGAGGGCCTGCGTGCGTCGTTCCGCTACAGGAGCCAACCTGACCTCAGGTACCTCGACGTCGGGTTCCGTTGTGCCCGGGAAGTTCTTTCCCCTTAACCCTTTTTTACTTTTCCCTTTACTGGGGCGAAAGTCCCAGCGGACTTTTTTGGGGCAGCGGCAGCGCGTCCCTGCGGCTTGTGGGGCACCGGACGACCCGCTAGCGAAAGCTAGCTTGGGGGGCATTTCATCCAGCCTCCCGGCTTACTTTTAAGTTTTTCGTTCGCCGGCTCGCTCGGCAGACAGCAGCAAGTAGTATGCGATTTCCCGAGCCTCCCGGGGACTCAGATAAGCGATGCGCGACTTGCCCTGCTCGGGTGGTCCGATCCGCAACCTAACGGACCCTCTGAGCGCCGTCACGTACACAGGGTCTGAATCGTGTTTCCTAATCTTTGCCATTGCAACAATCTCCACGAGCCAGCCTATCACGTTACGGCCCGCAGCCTGGGGGTGACTGGGGGCGTGGGGACGCCGGTGAAAGAGCCGCTATTGCTTGACAGCCTGGAGTGGGGCGTGGGACGCTTTAGGCGGCTTGAGTGCGGCGGGGATGGGTAAGGACGAGCGGAGGCGGTGAGTGCATTGCACAAACCGGGAAGGCTGCGATCATTGCACACCTTGTGAGGGGGGGGGAACCTATGAAAAAATGCCCGTTCTGCGCGGAAGAGATCCAGAGCGAAGCAAAGCTATGTCGATTCTGTAATCGGGATCTGGTTACAAAATCTGACTTCGCCACCAAACCGAAAACACGACCCGCGTTTGTGCTCGGGGGGCTAGTCATCATTGCCGTGTTGATGATTTCCTGATGCGGCGGGGTGCGTAGGACCGACTCCACTGGTCGGTTTGTTGTGCCGCAATTAACCCTCGCGCCCACGCCTGTCGTCACGATGGCGGAATACAACCAGATCCAGGTCGGGCAATCTTGGGCTCAGGTCAGAATGATTATCGGTGTGCCGGGGTCCGAAATGAGCCGATCGGAGATGGCTGGTTACACGACGGTCATGTACTCTTGGACGAATTCAAACGGGTCTAATATGAACGCGATGTTCCAGGGCAAGGCAGGCACCGTCCCGAAACTCGTTACCAAGGCGCAGTTCGGACTGCCATAAAACGGTTGCTCAAGGGCAGATCTGAGCATCGCTGATGCTGCTTTGTTGGCACCAACTGAGGCGCAAAGTTCAGATTCGCGCAATTCCTTTTGGATCTCCGCAGGGACTCCGGTAGGAATGTCTGCCTGATTGACAACTTGAGGGTAAAAGGCCTCGATTGACGACGGAGGCGGATCTGATCCGTCACCGAACCGAATCTTCGCTAGGGCACCGCTGCCGCAGATTACACATCGGCACAGTCGGTAGTGCACCTTTGTGTAGGCTCTCCCCAAATTAAGTTGGATTCTTTCCTGCTTTTCTACAGGTCCCTGGTTCTGGCGCGTGAAGGCACTCTGCGCACCATCGCAATCAGGACACCTCGCAAGTATTTCTCCAACATCACTGAACGTTGCCATCACGAACCTCCACCCATGATTGTGCCACTCTCGCAGTTTCGGGCGGCATCCCTCGTCAGGTGAATAAACCCGTTGAAGCGGTGCGTCTGCGCGCGCGCCGTCACGTCGAGCAGCAGATCCGTGTGGGCGTGGTTGGTGTCTTTGACGGTTGTCAGCGTCGATGAGAGCCCTGCCCACAGCCAAGCCAGACTGATCCCCATGGAAGTCAGGGGAGTAGGGGAGTTAGGCCGGAAAGCTGTTTTGGTATGGACGCGCAGGCCAGCATCAGGGACGCATCGGCGTTTGCGAGTCAGCCGATGACGGGCAATCCTGGCGCTGGCTCTCCGAAATCCCTGCCCGCCCCGGAGACGACTTCAACGAGTACCACGAGCTGCACGCGGTCGAAGCCGCCGACGGTCGCATCGTCGCGCATATCCGCAATCACAATAAGACGAACGAAAAGGAAACTCTGCAAAGCGAGTCCTCCGACGGCGGAAAGACCTGGTCGATGCCGCATCCGATCGGCGTTTGGGGGTACCCGTCTCACCTGCTGCGTCTTCGAGACGATCGCCTGTTGATGAGCTACGGACATCGGCGCGACCCGCTAGGCAACCAAGCCCGCGTCAGCGAAGACCACGGCCGCAGTTGGTCGGCGGCTATGAGCATCTCGAGCGACGGAACGTCCACCGACTTTGGATACCCCTCGACGGTCGAGCTGGGCGACGGATCACTCCTAACGGTCTGGTATGAGCTGATGGGAAGCTCCGCCGCCGACCTGCCGCACTACAACACGCGTGGCCGCGACGAGAAATGGTTCAAGATGACGAGCATGCTGGCGGGCTCGGTCCTGCGGCAGGCGCGCTGGCGAATCGCGGGTTAGCGAACTACCCAGGCTTTTTCTGAGCCAGCCACCCCCTACAGCCGGTCCGCCCCATCGGTCAGCCAAGCCAAATCAAACCGTGCCACCGTCACGTATTTCACATGTGTACCCCGATCCGTCGGCGTACCCCGCTCGTAGATGCAATAAATCGTCCCATCCGGCCCCGTAGCGAGATCCGAATAGCCACCGACCCCGGGGTCGAGCGACTTCTTGACCGGCCAGGTCTGACCCTCGTCATAACTGAGCTTCACGGTCACGTTTTGTCTTTTATAGCTACCTTCCGGGTGTTCCGGATCCCGAGGTTCAGTGCTGTCTGGATTGGCGAATAGAATGCGGCTCTTCGTGTCCCCCGGTTGCCCCGAAAGCCGAGTCAGGCTGGCCATGCAAACCGGCTCCACGAGCTCATCATGAAATACCGGTGTGCTCCATCCCGTCGCGCCGTCGTCGCTGTAGGAGATCGCCCGGCGGTGCTCGGGCGACTCGTTCCGGATGTTTAGCACAACGCGCCCGTCAGTCAATTGCAAGGCCAATGTCTCGCTGGGGTTCTTTAAGTCGGGATGACGCACGGCCACGTCCCCGCGCTCCCAGCTCGCCCCATGGTCGTCGCTGTAAATGACGGAAACGATCGACGGCCGATGCGCGTGACCACCCGTTCCATCGGAGAGCCAAACCGGTACAACCAGGCGGCCGTTTTCAAGCTGGATTCCGTGGCCGGGTCCGGTAGCCAGCACCTTCCAGTCGTACTCGGAACTGAACTTTTCGAAAGTACTCGTAATGTCGACGGGCTCGCTGAAGGTCATCGCGTCATCATCGCTGCGCATGTAATACGCCCGAGCGTATTCGACGCAAAAGAGAAAATGGAGGACTCCGTTTTTGCTATCAACGACCGGAACGATATTGTTGTAGGTCACCTCGCCCGGCTTGGCAAGGTCTTGCGCGAATGCCACGGCGTTCTGCTGGATCTCTCCCTGCACGCTCGCGATAATGCGCGGATCTTCCCAGTTTTGGCCGCCGTCGGTGCTTCGCCGCATCATGATGTTCTGCGTGCCCCAATCGCCGGAGGAGCTCTTGCGCGCTTCGACGAAGGCGAGGACCGTTCCTTTCGGGGAAACAGCGATCGCCGGTACGCGGTAGTGAGCGTAGCCGCCGGTTTCGGCTTCGAAGATGTTGACTTGCTCAAACAGCGGTTGGGCGGCCGGTGCCTCAATATTTTCTCCGCGACCGGCCGATATCACCAGCGCAAGAAGCCAGACAAGCTTGGGTTTCATGATAAAAGTTCCTCTACAAACCTTCTCTAACCAGGATTCCCATTTTGGATCTTGGCCTCCCCGATTCTACGTTCATTCTCTCTTGAACGCAAGCCTTTCTTGACCGCAGGCACGCACCGGGCCGGACCGAAGTGCTTCCACTGGACCCTTTCGTTCTCCGAAGGGGACAATTCGTCGGTCGGAAAGCAGTTTTTCAGACACTCCTCCGAGCTTCAACTCCGCAGCATCCAGATTTCGCACTCGCGAGCGACCGTTCTACCCGCTCGGCAGTGGCAGCGCCCAGATCCTGTGCAGCATGTCGCCGAACAGCTTGCGGTTCAGATGTCCCTCGGCCAACAGCAGCCAGTAATAGCGCGCATGCTTCACTAGCCGCCCGCCCGTCTTCATCAGCCGCTGCTGCAGGCTCGTCAGCGACCAGCTCTTGATGCGCCGCGGCAGTCCCAGTCGCCGCCAAAGATTGCCCAGGTTGTAGGCCAGAACGGCGAGTTGCAGCCGCACTTGGTTGGCTCGGAAGCGATGGCACGACAGCCGCGTCCAGTGAGTCGCCTGCTTGCCTTCCTTGATCCATTGCTCGGCCGTGCCGCGCTTGTTGTAGAAGCGCACCAGCGACCGGCTGGGCAAGCGCATGTTCGTGACGATGAACCCGACGCGAGGAAACAACTCGCCTTGGTGGTGCTCCACCTTGGCCACAACTCGCCGGGGCTTCGACCAACTCGCGGCCTGATAGCGGAAGCTCTTGTAGCGCACCAGTGGCTTCAGGCTCGGCCTGCCCGGCGGACGGAATAGAATGTCTTCGATTTCCAACTCCAAGTTCTTGTTCGCCGGGATGCGAATGACGTAGTCCACTCCGCGATCCTCCAATGCCTCGTAGATCGCCGGCTTGGCGAAGGCGGCGTCGGCGCGGAACGTCACTCGCTTGCCTTCTCCCTGTTGGCGCTCGATCTCGGGCAGCAGCAGTTCGTCCCAGTCCTCGGCGCTGGACACGTTACCCGGTCGCAGCTTTGCCGCCAGACAGTCGCCGTGCTGGTTGAACAGCAACAGCGGGTGATAGCAGGTGGACTCGAAATGGCCGTTGTAAGCGCTGCCTTCCTGTTGGCCGTGAACGGGGCTTTCTGTCGAGTCCATATCGAGCACGACACGCTCGGACTCGTCCTGCGCTTGCGCTTGAGCGAGCAACTCGCGGTTGACCGCCATCAGCCCAAGCAGGTTCTCTTCACTGGCCAGCAGCTCTGCCTCGAAGCTTTGCAGACGCGACGTAAGCGCCCCGCCGCGTTCCCAGTTCTTTTTCGAGCCGAGCAAGCGAAAGGTCGGATCGGCGGAGACTCGCACGGCATCGTTAAGATCCTGGTAGCCTGCGAGGCGGCTGTAGACCGATTGCCGCACCAGATCGACGAACGGAAACTTCTTGTTTGTGCCTTGTCGCGAATCCGTCAGATGCTCGTCGATCAGCTTGCCCAGTCCGAGCCGCTCGTCCAGTTCCCGAAGGAGAATCAGGCCACCATCCGAGGTGACGCGAAGCTTCCTTCCGGATCGCGAATTCCGCCGCTGCGTAAGCCGCTACGACGGGGATCGCAGATGGCGCGGCTTTTCCTGCTGGGATCAGTTCCTCTGCATGGCGTTCGCCCAGCTGACCTACCGCGAAAGCCTGCGCGACATCGAAGCGTGCCTGCGTTCGCTCGGCGCCAAGCTCTACCACAGGGGATTCCGCTCCCAGGTGGCGCGCTCCACACTGGCCGACGCCAACGAGTCGCGCGACTGGCGGATCTATGCCGATTTCGCCCAGGTCTTGATTCGCATCGCGCGGCCTTTGTACGCCCGCGATCCGATCGGCGTGGATCTCGATCAAAGTCTCTACGCTCTGGACTCGACCACCATCGATCTGTGCCTCTCGCTGTTCCCCTGGGCCAAGTTCCGCCGGCACAAGGCCGCCCTGAAGATGCACACGCTGTTGGACCTGCGGGGTAACATCCCCACGTTTATCCGCATTACCGCTGGCAAAACGCACGACGTCAACATCCTCGACGAGTTCCTCCCCGAGCCCGGCGCCTTCTACGTCATGGATCGGGCCTACGTCGATTTCGAACGTCTCTTCGTGTTCACCCTCTGCTCGTCGTTCTTCGTCGTGCGAACCAAGAAGAACATCTTGCGCCAACGGCGCTACTCGCATCCCGTCGACAAGTCCACGGGGGTGCGCTCGGATCAGATCGTCCTACTGACTGCCATCGAGTCGGCCCTGGCGTATCCGGACCCGTTGCGGCGGATCAGCTACTTTGACGCCGCGACGAACAAGCGGCTGAAGTTCCTGACCAACAACTTCGCGCTCCCGGCGCTGACCATCGCCCGCATCTACAAGTCGCGTTGGCAGATCGAGTTGTTCTTCAAGTGGATCAAGCAGCTCCTGCGGATCAAGCAGTTTTACGGTACCAGCGAGAACGCCGTGAAGACGCAAATCTGGATCGCGGTCTCGGTTTACGTACTGGTCGCGATCGCGCGCAAGAGGTTGGGCCTGGAGGCGAGTCTCTACCAAATTCTACAGATTCTCAGCGTTACCCTTTTCGAGAAAACGCCCATTTTACAGGCCTTGCAGCCGTCCGACTCCCACGAAAACTTACTCGATGACCCTAACCAGCTGATTCTATTCGACTTTTAACCGGACAGTAGTGAGAGGAGATAGTTAAGTTGATCTGAGACGGAGGTGATCCTTGAGTGGAGTCTCTCGCGCTCTTGCAGCCCTTGCTCTTGCCGTTCTTGCTCGTTGGTCGCTGCTGATGCGTAACGTAGGTCCCTTAGTGCGTTGTTCAGCTTTGCCCACTCCGGCTGTATCTTGGACTCTAGCTCCTTCCGTTTACCAGTGCCTGGGTAAAAATGGTCTAAGAGTTGGAGGCTGATCATGATCTGTGAACTCCATTCTGCTGCAGATTCAATGTACTGCTGCCATGCATAATCTAATTCGCCATCGTCCGCGCCAAGCTCGGACCTTTTGTTGTACACACGTGCCCAGAACAAGCGGCGCCAGGCCATCGCGGTGAGATTTCGCGAGGACTCTCCTTTCTCGGCGTCAGCAGCGAGGGCAAGCTCGTTTTTCTCCGGACTCCAGATATTCCAAATAGTCCCAAGGGACTCGACAATTTTGGCTGTGCCGAAAAGGACAAGCGCGCCGAACATGACACTCGCGACCAAAGGGTGATTCTTTGCCCACCGAACCAGCCGGTCAAAACGAGTGTTGTTTGATTCTGCTGACATCTTCGCGCTGCCGCCTAACTCTTGTCTAGGCTGACCCGGATCTAACCGGTCTTGGTCGGCCTAAGACGAAGCCGCCTTCTCGTTCGCCGCCCTCCTACGGGCAGCCCACAGTTTCTACATGCGCTCACTTTGCGCCTGCCGCTTCTCAGCCGACATCCCAGTCCGCTTGCGCACCTTCTTGGCGGCAACCTTCTTCCCAGAGCCCGGTGGCCGCCCAGGTGGACGACCCCGCCGACGAGGTCCCTGTAACACCGCAATGGCCTGATCCAAGCGATCCCGCTCTGCAATCAGCAATTCAAGAACTTCAGTCACAGCGCCGCAAGCCTACCACCTTCCAACCCCAGATCTCAACAGCCGCACCCTCGGCCCTTTTCATTGCACCCTACACTCCACCGCCGTACACTGTCTCTGTGATAGAGGAGCGAAGTAGCCATGTTCAGCGTAGGCCTTTCGGAGATTGTCCTCCCAGTGAAGGATGTCAAAAGTGCGGCTCGCTTCTACCAGAGGTGGTCGGCCTGATCCCCGACCCGGCCTTCTCTTCTTGGAAAGGGGCTCACGAGGAGTGGGCTTGGTTCTGGGCGGGCGAGCCGGGCAAGCGCCAACGGGTAGCGTTACTCAAGAGCAGTCTTGCCAACGAGCGATTCGTCATCACAGGGGTCTCCGATTTCCCCAACGAGCAGCGCTGGGGCCAGATCCACTTTGCGTTTGAAATCCCGAGAGACCGAATCGACGACGCCGTGCGCCACGTTCGCTCCGCAGGTGTCGTCGTTGAAGGCCCCGTTCGCCTGGAGTGGATGAAGGCGAATGCGCATTACTTTTACGACCTCGACGGCAATCTTCTCGAATGGTGGTCCCCTGACCCTTGAACCCGATTTCTGAACTAGCCTTCGAGATCCACGGCCCTTTTCATTGCCCTCCCACATCCGACAGGCGTACACTGTCTGCACCACACTACATCTGCGAAGGAGGCCGGCATGTACAACCGTATCTCGGATATGCTCACACGCTACGAACGAGGTGAAATCCGTCGTCGTGACTTGATTTCCGGGCTCGCCGCCCTAACCGTTGTCTCAAGGAGTACGGCAGCTCCTACTTCCTCCACCTTCCAGGGAGTGGAAGTCAACCACGTGGCACTCAACGTGACCGACGTGAGACGCTCTCGGGACTTCTATCAACAACATCTGGGGCTGCCTGTGTTGAGCCAAAGTCAGACGAACTGCTTCCTCGGTCTCGGGAAGAACTTTCTGGCGCTCTTTCAGAACCCGAATTCAGGGATGAGCCACTACTGCATCGGAATTAAAGACTACGAAGTCGCCACAGTGACGGCGGAGCTGGAGCGCCAGGGCTTGGACCCTGCTCGGCGCAGCAACCGAGTCTACTTCAAAGACCCCGACGGGATCGAAGTGCAGCTGTCGAGCGGAGATCACCAGCCATAGCAGCCGTACACTGCTGGCGGACCGAGACCTGAATTTCAGATCCCGAATGGGAGGTTTCAAGCGATGACGCCGAAAGGATACGCAACCACAAGCGGGATCGTCTTCTTGTTGGTTGCCCTGGCCCATCTTCTGCGCGTGATTGTCCCATGGGAATTCTGCGTCGGCAGTTGGGATGTCCCGTCCTGGGTGAGCCTGGTCGCCGTGGCGCTGGCAGGCTACTTAAGCTACACAGGGTTCCGAATCGCCAGCCGCTCCACATAGACAGCGAGGTCTTGATCCAGCCGCTGGATCAACCCTTGCCGACACGGCAGGATCTAGCCGCGTAAACTTACGCAAGCGCCTCCTAATCGGAGAACTGAACAATCGGCGACTCGGTTCGAGTAGAGACTGACTTCAGGGCTCTTCGACAACGGCCTGAACAAGGTAGTGGAAGAACGGCCGTTCTGGCGATACCCTGCGGGCCTAACGCCTTGCCGATCAGCGGCGGCCGAAAGCGGTCCGCTGCATCGACTTGTTAGGCACTCGCAGCAAAGCAAGGCTCTTCGCGTTGATGCACAGCCTCTACAAGACGGCTCTCGCCGTCGTCGGAGAACAGGTCAACCGCCAGCCACTTGCTCAGACGCCTCGGCAACATGCATTCGTTTAGAGCTTCAGTCCAGTTTGCTCAACTGGAGCCCATTCCAGCTTTCTCCTTAACGTATTCGGCTACCTGGCGATGGGTGGCGAACCAGACGTTGCCCTTTGCGTGGATGTAGTCGATGAGCTCGGCGAGCACGACGATACGGGATCGGTGACCGATGTGGTGCGGATGCATGGTGAGAAGGAACATCGTGCCCTCTTCGTACGCGACATCGAACTCGTCCTTGTAGACCTGAAGGACCTCGCGCGGCGCGCTGTAGCGGCCTCCCAAGGGATTCATCAGAGGAGCATCGTCCAGGATCCACTCCACTGGAAGCTCGACCATACCGGGTGGGCTCGCCGGCAGCATTGATTTCGTAGGGGCGGTCATCGGCCATCAACGAGCTGTCATAAACAAAGCCGAGCTCACGGATGATGTCGAGCGTGTTGGGACTGAAATTCCATGACGGGGCCCGATAGCCAACGGGGCGCCAAGCCGTCGCCGACTACCAACAACTGCAACTGCTGCTGGATGCAGTTTCCGAGTACGAATGGAAGCGGCTCGCCAGCCGCCGGGAGAAATAAACGTTCTTCGGCGCCTGATTCGTTACGCGGAGCAGCTCTACGGCCTGCACGATCGCCTGCTCGCCGCAGTGGGCGACACTCGGGCCAAGCCGCGCATCCCGGCCTCGGTCGTGGTGCAATCGGCTCTGCTGCTGTTCTGGGCGCGGCTGGGCTCTCTCAACGAGGAGGGAACGGCGGCGTGGATGTGCCGCGCAGCCGTTTGGTGGTGGTCAGGATCGACATGCTCTGAGGCATGCCCTTTGAGATGGACGTGTTGCCTAGGGATCTGCTGCGAAGTGGCAAACAGTGCCCAGCACAGCGCCAATCCTAGGAAGGGACGCACCCTTATAGTCTAAGCCCTGTCGTTACCCTATGGTTTGGCCCTCGTCTTGTTAGACAATGAAGTATGTTCTCGGCCGTCAACCGAAGCTTGCGGCTAGTCCTAAAAGGCGTTATAGGAGACCGCCTGTTCGACTCCCTGATCGCCGCTCCCCCGGAAGCTAACGTCAACGCCACCCACGGGCGTACAAATCCGCCCTTGTCGGCAAGGTAGAGCCAGAGACTACCAGAACGACGCATAAAGCCCCATTCGTAAGCAGTTACGCCAAGGGCGCGCGCCTACCGATCGCTTCGGGCGGTCGATCCACTAGAAATTGTTGGCGGTTGGGCACGCAGCAGCTTGCCCTACGAAGATCGCGTTGCAGATCTGTCACTCCTTGCTTTCGTAGCCAACGCTGCAAGGATTCCTACGGCTCTACGGCTGCGGGACGCACGTCGTAACCCTTGAGTTGTTCGATCACGAAGGCGTGCGCTTTGCCCAGATTCTTGAAGGGGCTGTTGGAGTGCCTCTCGATATCAAAACTCATGTCTCCGGGTCCCCAGGAGATCCAATCCACGCCCGGTTTGACGATGTTGCGGACGTTGAGCGCCCGCGAAGAGTTTCGATCTGGAAACCGAGCATCCCCGTGCCATTCCACCATTGAGAGTATTTCAGGCGGTCGGTCGGAGGCTTTTCCGCAAAGCGGTATTGCCCGCCCCAACTGCGGTTGCCCAGAGGAGGGTAATAGAAGTTGTTGATGGCCTCGTCCGCCGTCTCTACCTCCTCGACGATCGGAACCAGGATCGCCAGGACTCCGAGGTCCAAGAACCTGCCCGTCATGTAGGCCCATCGGGGATGCGGGATGCGGAGTTGCACGCCGGCTCCGAGATCTTCGGCTAGCTTGCAGAACTTGACCAGGTCCCTTTCGTCCGGCAGGGGCCTGTGCTGGCCGTCCAAGCTGAAGAGGTCGACCTTGCCATTCTTCTTGATGATCTCCTCGAGCTCGCCGCGGGTGGACTCGATGGGCGCACTAACCGATCGGATCGCTTCGCCCTTGTGCATTTTCTCTTTCAGCGATCCGGGTTGCGGCTTGAATTGACCCCAGCTTGGAGCTTGACTGAAGGCCGACCGTGCCGCCGCCCCGATTCCCATCGCCGCCATACTGAAAACTCGACGGTTCATCATCTTTCACCTCCACGGGTTTCGCCTCCACGGTGTCCACCGGCGCGCGCCTCGCACAGGTTGCACTTCCGTGCCGCCGGTTCCACCCTAGCACAGCGTTTGAGCCCTGCGAATGCTTGGCGCACGCCTCCTGCCAAGCAGCGTCACGGACCGATGCAGGGGCGTAGCGTGCTACTCCCGCCTGAACCTAAGTCCGCGCTCCCCCTCTCTTACATATCTTGCGAGACAACTGGAAGGGCACAAAAACTCCCCCAGCATGAAATTATCTGCAATTTCCACGAAACGACCCCCTCAGTTTCCCACCCAATGCGAGCGAAAATAGGAAAACAAAAAGGCGAACACCGTTTCGCGGCGACGACACTTCGTTCCGACCTCTCAATTAGCCGGAAGAAAGTGTGCTGCAACCAGCTCGGTGTTTAGGAGGACGGAGGCGTTAGACGGAACGGTTTCAGCCAATACTTGAAAATGCACCAGAGCGCGCGGAACCCGTCTTTCATGCCAATCTTTTTGCCCTCTTCGTAGGTACGCCCATGGTAGGCGATGCCCACTTCGTAGATGCGTGCTCCGGAGCGGGCAAGCTTCGCGGTGATCTCGGGTTCAAAGCCGAAGCGGTCCTCTTCCAGCGGGATCGACTGAATCAGCTCCCGCCGAAAAACCTTGTAGCAAGTCTCCATATCGCTGAGATTGAGGTCGGTCGCCATGTTCGACAACAGAGTCAATAGCTTGTTGCCAAGCGAGTGCCAAAAGTAGAGCACGCGGTGCTCTTGAGTGGAGAGGAAGCGGGAGCCGAAAACCGCATCGGCTTTGTTCTGTTCAAGCGGGTTGAGCAGTTTGAAATAGTCCTCCGGGTCGTACTCGAGGTCGGCATCCTGGATGATGACGTATTGACCGCGAGCAGCCGTGAAGCCTGTACGCAGTGCCCTTCCCTTGCCGTAGTTGGTCTCGTGGTGAAGGACGGTCAGATTGGGATGGTCTTTGGCAATCGTAAGCAAGACATCACGCGTCCCATCCGTCGAACAATCGTCCACAATGATGATCTCTTTGTCGATCGCAACTCGCTGGACGCGGTCGATAATCTCATGCACCGTGGCGGCCTCATTGTATACCGGAATGACGACGGATAACTTCATCCCAAATCCTTTGCAATCGACCGGGCGAGGTGAGAGTTCAGCACGTCAATAGCCGGCCGAAAACCATGCCGCCGCTTGACCCCGGTTCGCCCTGGTGATAAGCTGCATTCGCTATGCACAATACGGCCCCACCCACGGAACCCAGCCCGCCGAGACAGCCGAAAAGGTTTTCCACCGCAAGGCTGACGGCCGCGTTTTCCGTCTTGTTGCTCTTTGCTCTTTCGGGAGCTGGCGCCGATATCGAGCCGGGTTCGTCTCGCTGTTCGATGGCCGGAGCTTGACCGGCTGGAAGTTGCTCGGCAAGACAGGAGACGGCTACCTGGTCCGGGATGGAAAAATTGTTTGCCCCCCGAAAGGCGGCGGCAATCTCTTGACCGAGAAGGAATACGCCGATTTTGTGCTGCGCTTTGAGTTCCGGCTCGAGAGCGGGTCCAACAATGGCCTTGCGATTCGATCGCCGATGAGTGCGGATAGCCTTGCCTACGAGGGAATCGAGTTGCAGATCATCGACAACACGGCCGCGCGTTACAAAGACATCATGCCCTGGCAAAAACACGGCTCACTCTACCACGTCTTCCCGGCCAAGACCGGGCATCTCAAACCGCTTGGCGAATGGAACCGGCAAGAGGTCACCGTAGAAAAGCGCCGTGTGAAAGTCGTCCTCAATGGCCACGGAATTCTCGATGCAGACCTGGATACGATAACCGACCCAGAGGTTCTTGAAAAGCACCCCGGCTTGAACCGCAAGTCGGGTCACGTCGGCTTTCTGGGACACGATGAACCGATTGAGTTTCGGTTCATTCGCATCAAGGAGCTTTAACCGGACACGGCGTTCCGCCGTGTCTCGGCTAAAAGATCCAGGTGACCCCAAAGAATGGGGCCAAGTGATGGTAAATCCCGTCGATCGTGGCGCCCGGCGCGGGTGTGATCACCTTTCGCGGAATGCCGCTAATGTAGTCGCGGAATTCGATCCGGAAAAACATCTTGTCCCCCATCTTGATCTTCACGCCGGCCCCGAAAGCGCCAGTTGGCAAAGTGTCGGTGCCTTTGGTCAGCAAGGCTAGATCGGTCAAGGGTTGAAAAGGCAGTTCGTCGCCGGTACCCTGATAGATTTTCACGCCAAATCCCGCAGCCACATAAGGCCGGACTCTGGCTTCTTTGTTGGTCAAGTAGTACAGCACGTCGTAGTGAACAGCATGTGATTGTGCACCGAACTTCACCGACTCGCCGCCACCGTCTAGTTCTAAATCGTTCTTAAAGTAGACGTAGCGAAACTCGCCTCCCCAGCGTCCCTGGGCACCCATGCTCTGTCCCAGGACGAACCCACCGGAGGGACCAAAACCTGGGCCGACCCGTCCCGTATTTGAACTACCCTTGGCGTCGACCTTGACATAGGTAGAGATCAGGCCGACGACACCGACTTCGTATCCGGACTCCTGGGCGCAGAGAGGCTGCAACAGTAGAGGTTGTACCAGGAGAATGCCCAATAAGGGCACGATTAGCTTCAATAGTAGGTTACGTTCTCTCATGCTTTCCCCAATGATTCGTGCGCGGGCACGGTGGTGGTGGAGCCGCGGCCCGGCCCGCAGGGGGGGTGGGCCGCGGCTGAATTACTCGACTATCCTGACGCTGACCTTCGAAGACTGGCTGCCCGCCGACACCTCAAGGGGCACTTGGGAGCCAAGCGGGGCTCCGATGGGCACGCGCACATTGACCTGATAGAGGGCCACAAAACCGGGCGAAAGACCGGCGAATAGGATATCGCCCGCGACGCCGCCGAAAGTCACCGTCGGCTCATTGACCACAATTGACAAGGGAGACGATGGAGCCCTGTAGCCCGGCAGCGCGATCGGTGAAACCGACCCCATACCAGTGGCATAGATGACCGCTATTTCATTCCCGCGCAGCGGACTCGACAGCGTCGCCAGCTTGTTGTCTTCCCGGAACACGGCCGCAAAACTGTTGTTGTTCGGGCCCAAGACCTTGAAGATGGCGGGAGCTGATGGACTGACGTTGCTGACGAAAATGTTGCTGAGCCCGCCCGGATTGTGCACCAGCATGTTGGAGGTACCGGCGACAAAGGGCAACTGAGCATTGATTTGCTCAGGAGAGACGAACATCAAAGGAAGATTCGCGCCATTCACCGTCACACAAGTGTTCCCCAGGCTGGTCGGAAGGGGCGTGGTATCAGCCGAGGCAGTTTGGTCGGATAGATTGTCACCAAAGATCGTGACAAGCCCGCCGGAACCCAAATTGCGGCTAAAGTCGGCGCCGTTGGTTATCGCTGCCACTCGCGGAATCTGCAGACTGGCGTCGCAGGCCAGTGGAAACTCCACTACACCGGCGCTACTGGTCGAGGCAAGCCTTCCGTCCCTCAGAGTGGTTAGAGTTCGCGAGAACGGCAGAAAGGGGCTGGTAGGCGGCGGCGGCTCGACCATCCGGACCGGGTTCGTCAAACGTGTGGGATCACGTGGATCATGCCGCTGCAGAGCGCCTGTGTCCACCGCGGCCTGAGGCCGAATCGAGCGAACACCTCGGAGGTCGGAGGTCAACGTGAAACCAGAGGACTGTTGGCCTGCTTCGGCCCCCGGCAGAGTGGCGATCCGGACCAGAGAGGAATTCAAGACGTGATTGTCGGCGACAAAGAAGTCCAGACCGGCGCCGACCGCCCCTCTCAGAGATGACAAATCGTTACGGGAGAGAGTGACCCGAGAAGACAGCGTCTCCCAGAAGTGCACCCCGCCGCTCGATTCAACGATCAAGATTCCAGAACCGTCCGGCTTAGCGGCAAGAGCGGTGTCTTCATCGAAGGAGTTGTTGTAGATGCCCAGCGTGTCGGGATTGCTAACCGACTTGCTGTTCAGATTCAACATGGCGATCTCGCCGCCGCTCGTCCCGCGGGTGGAGATCAAAATGTTGGCATTGTCTACTGCCAGCGAGAGCGGGTAGAGGCCGCCGCCAAGTGATTCCCAGGTAAGGAAAATCGTGTTGTTGACCTGAAGGGTGTTCAGATCAATCAACGTCATCGTTTCCGACTGCGCATTGGCAACAACCAGGAAACGGCCATCACGGCTGGTTACCATCCAGGTGGGGGTATTACCAGTACGAATTCGTCCGCTCAGTCGAAAATTCGCGTCGAACACCAAAACTTGGAAGCCTTCTTGATCGAGCGCATAGAAGCGATCTCGAAAGGGGTCGGCCACGATGTCGACCAGGCGTCCAGGCGCGACGTGCAATATCCCTTTCTGATCCACGTCGCGGATGTTCGCAAGGACCGTTCCGGTCCTCGGTATATTGACCGCGTTGGTTTGAATGTTGATCGGAAAGGTGTGCGTCCCCTGGACGGGTCCCAAAGAGCCGGGGTCCACCGTGACCCGGACATCGACCGGCGTTACTCCGGTATGTGGCTCAAAGCGTACCGCCGGGCGGCCGGAACTCCTTTGCTGATCGACCGACAGAGTGAATTGTGCGGGCTTCCCTCCGGGCTTTTCCAACCGAAGCGTCTGAGTCTGGGATTCGCGGTTGCAGAAATCAAACTGGAAGAACAGCCGGCGGTCGTCCGCATGGAACTCGATTTGGGGAGCGTTCGCCAGTTCATCCGCTGAAAGATAGATGAGCCCTGACTGCCCGAGAGCGTAAATGTGATCACCCGTTGAATCGACCGCAAGCGGCCCGGATATCCTTTCCGGCAACAAGTATTGAGTCCGCAACCATAAGTTGTCCAGGTCCATCAGACTCAGCAGCCCGAGATCGGGCCCCCCAGGGTTGGTCGGCTCCCTGGGAGCTACCGCGTCGAACGAGACGTAAACCGTGTTCGTATCGGTGTCGATCGCACTCCCGCCGATAAGGATGTCCGAGGCCCCCTCGGCGACAGGCGTATCAGCGATAACCCGCAGCCGCCGATTGAACAGCAGCTGTCCAACCATGAAGTAGCTTCCATCCTCAGAGGCACTGAGTTGGGGAAATACCGGGGAATTCACCAGCGTCTCATTGGGACGAATCACCATCAGGCCGGCGGGAAAGCCGACTTGATAAGAAAAGACGAATGTGTCCGTCGCCCCGAAAATCCAAGTGCCAGTAGCATTGTTGTCCACGGTCGCCGTCACCACCTCGCGAGGAAACGTCGGGGGGGGACGGGCAGGCTAATATCGGCTCCGCCTTCGATCCCGTCAATTGCAGCAAAATCCACGAGGGGACGAAACGATCCGTCATCCGGGTCGAATAGAACAATTCCGCCCGTCGTAATGATGAACGCCTCGCCATTGGACTGGAACGTGATCGCCACCGGGGTCTCTATCATTGGATAGTGGCGCCGGTCACTAGGGTCGTTCAGGTTCACGGCCGTTACGCCGGAGAGCTGCGCGACTCCCGAAGTCACCGGAGCGTTCAAGGTCACGAGAAACCGGCTGTCAAGCGACATATCCATCCCGACCATAGCGGCGGGCTGAGGCGTCGTCGAAAAAGAGCTGACCCGCTGGTGGGTCGCCATCGAGACGACCTCCACACGGCCCGCACTGAAATTGCCGGCGTAGATGAGACCGCGAGCCTCATCAATAGCAACGGCGTTGATGTGCCCAGGGAGTGGGATGACTTTCCCGTACGTAGTGTTGCCTGCAACCTGAATTATGCACTGCCGGTGCACCTGGTGAGGGCTGAGCCGTCAGGAACCATTTGGGGACCCCCGAAAACATGGGGTAAAAAGGTAGGCTGGCAAAGATTTCAGCTTCGCCAGTCAACCCCAAGGAGGTCACCCAAATGGTTACCAAACGAAAACAGCATAGCTCCCGAAGGCCCGTCAAACAAGGCCCCGGCGCGAGGGCCCCGCGGCCCAATAAAATCGGGACTGCCACGCCTTATCACTTCCGTGGCAAGAATCTGACTCCCTACGGCGGCTTGCTGCCCGTCGCCACCCTGCGCGAAAAACTCGGCTTCCAAGCGCTGCTGGAAGAAACCCTCACGACCAAACGGATCACCCGAGCCATGAGCCCCTACCAGTTCGTGCTGGCCCTCGTGCTCGGCCTCTATGTCGGCTTTGCGCGGCTCAACCAACTCCGCTTCATCGCTCGCGACCCCATCCTGACCGGCATCTTGTAAGTGACGCGTCTGCCGCCGCAGTCCACGCTGTGGCGCTTTCTGGCCTCGCTGCACCTCAACGTGGCGAAGCAGATCCTTTCCATTCAGCGCCAGCTGCGGGAACGAGTCTGGGCCGCGGCCCACGTGAAGTTGGAGACGGTGACGCTGGACACCGACACCACCGTGCATACCCTCTACGGCCGCCAGATGGGCGGGCGCAAGAGCTACAACCCCAAGAACAAGGGCAAGCGCAGCTACCAGCCGATACTGACCTTCCTGGCCGAGACGCGCGAATACCTGATGGGCGGGTTGCGCAACGGCGACCGGCCCACGGGCCGACAGATCGCCGCCCACCTCGAGAGCGCTTTCCGGACTTTGCCGGGCGGCGTGAAGAAAATCCTGGCGCGGGCCGATTCCGGCTTTTATTGCTGGGAGGCGGTGGAGGCCTATGAAAAGGCGGCTTGTCAGTTCGTCATCGTGGCGCGCAAAACGCGGCGCCTGGTCGAGCGCTTGCAGCAAGCAGAATGGAAACCCTCCCCCCGCTCCGACGCGGACGCGGAATGCGAATTCCTCTACCAACCGCAAGGCTGGGCGCGGGCCTGCCGTTTCCTGGCGCTGCGTTACGAAAACGAGCCCAAGGCCGGCGCGGCCGAGCAATACCAGTTGTTCGCCACCAGCGCTTACACCTACCGCGTGTTTGTCACCAATCTGGCCGAGCCGATCGCGGCGGTGGTGTGGTTTTACAATCAGCGCGCCGGAGCCGAGAACCTGATCAAGGAGGCCAACAACGACGCCGGGCTGGCGGCCCATCCCTCGCGCCGCTTTGACATGAACCGCAATCACTTTCAGTTGGCCATGCTGGCCTACAATCTCAACTGCTGGCTGCTGCTGTTCAACCGCGAAGCCCAGGCCAGCGTGGAGACGCTGCGGCACACCACCCTGGCGACGGCGCGGCTGCGTTTTCTGTTCGTGGCGGCCAAGATCTGGCGGCACGCCGGCAGAACGGGTGTCAGCTACAGCGATCATTATCAGGAAAAGGGCCTGTTTGAACGGCTGATGCGACGGCTGCGGGCGATGGGGCCGCCGGGATCGAGCTTGGCGCCGGTGGTGGAGGGTGCGCTGAGCTGAGGGGCACTCCATGCATACAATTTCATGCACTCGCCGCAACGTACTGGGAACACGCCGCTTGCCAGCCCGCTTTTGCCCTGCCGGGATCAGGAGGCGGCTCAAACGGGGAGGGAAACAGCAGAAAAGACGACTTGCGAAATCACTGAGTTGACACGAGTGCCGCTATCGCCACAACTCCATCGACGATGGCTACGCCGAATCTGTGCATAATTCAGGTGCAATGTGGCCCTGCGCCCAAAGTGTCGATACGCCCATACACGCGGCGAATACCAGGGACACGGATCCAATAGATACCACCTGAATTATGCACAGATTCACTTTGCGAGTGTGGCTGCGTTCGTAGCGGGTTGGCGGTCGTCGTGAGGTGGTAGCTCGGCAACTGGCCTTTTGGCTTCTCCGTGTCCGGTTTCCCTTCCCACCCAGAATCCGCGTCGTCAAAACCTCGCTCGGAAGTGACGTGTTTCCAGTGCGTTACGGCTAGTGCATAAAAGTTTATGCATAGCGCATAGCCAGGCTCTCAGATCAGCGCCCTCCCGACCACCGGCAGCAAGCCGCCGTAGGGAGTCGGCTTCCTGCCGCGGAAGTGGTAAGGCGTCGAAGCCCCGATTTTATTGGGCCGCGAGGCCGTCACGGCTGGGCCTTGTTGGACGGGCCTTTGGGAGCTATGCTGTTTTCGTCTGGTAACCATGTGGGTGACCTCCTTGGGGTTGGCTGGCGAAGCTGGGATCTTTGCCAGCCTACCTTTTTACCCCATGTTTTAGGGGGTCCCAAATGGTCTCTTGCGGCTCAGCCCTCCTCAGGTCCACGCCGCAGTGCATAATTCAGGGACCAGGGATGGCTTTTTCATGCCTTTCGCTCCAATCGTCCAATCACAATTAAGAAATACCGTCTCCGCCCGCACCGAAATGTCGGTCGAACAGAGTGCGCTGCTACCGAGAAATGAGACCGCAGGGGACCTTCCAGTCAATGCACGACTCAAAAGCCTCATCTCCGGGCGCCGCCAAAACGTTGCTCGTTAAAGCAAGGTCAACGGAATCGGGACGGCCGCACAACAGCCTTGGCACCTTTTCTTATAAGTCCGTTCTCTCTATTAAGCCCCCTAAAACGCTCTCTGACAGCGACGCCTCACAATCAACGCCAACAGCCTCCATCTCGCTCGCTCGTCTCACCACCCGACCTTTGAGCCGGCCAGCACCTACTGATTGAGACCCGGCAGGAAGTCCCTCACCACCTTGACGATGATCGGTCCCACCGTTACCACAAATAGCGAGGGCAGGATGAAAAAGAAAATGGGAAAAACCAGCTTGACTCCGATCTTAGCCGCCTTTTCTTCAATTTCCTGCCTCATCTGAACCCTCATGAAATCCGAAAACTTCCTCAGCGTCTGCGAAATGCTAGTCCCGAATCGATCTGCCTGAATCAAGACGCTGACCATTTTCTTGCACTCGTCGACGTCCGTCCGCGCACCAAAGTTATGGAGAGACTCGGCCCGGCGCTTACCGGCCCGCATCTCTAGATTCATGACCGCGAGCTCATCGCTGATTTCGGGGATAATCTCGCGAAAAGCAAGACTAGGCTCGGGAACGCTTTGCTGCGCCAATTCCACTTGCCCGATCACACGTTCCAGGGCGGTCTTCGGCTGCACCCAGAACTTAAAACCGACGACCGTCAGTAGTAGGACGATAACGACGAACAGAAAGATAGAAGCAAATAGCGGAGTCATGGCATCTAGATCCCAAGGTTTACTATCTTACGAATCGATATAAACCCGAGAAACTGCAAGATAATACATACCGACAGCATCACCTTGCCGTCGGGGTCATCAAAGAAAAACAAAATGTAGCTCGGGTTGCTGTAGAACATCAGAATACCGACCGTCAACGGAATCATCGACAGCACCAAGCCCGAGATTCGTCCATGGGCACTAACGGCGCGAATTCGGCCGCGCAGCTTGAATCGCTAGCGGATCAAATAGGCTAGATCTGGTTATCCACTTTACTCTAGTGATGAATCAAGCTATCCTTGGACTCGCGCTGTTGGCGGCGAAGACCGAGTCTGTTGAGCGACGATTTTCCAAAACATCTGGTGGAGTTCACTGAACGGTTTGCCAGCGAGCAAGCTTGCTGCGAGTATCTGCTCGGTGTCCGCTGGCCAGCGGGGTTCGTTTGTCCGAACTGCTCGGCCACGAAGGGTTGGACGACCCGACGAGGCACGATGTTCTGTAGCGGGTGCCGACGCCAGACCTCTCCCACGGCGGGAACCATCCTGCACAACTCGCGGGTGCCGCTGCGGAGTTGGTTTCTGGCCATGTGGCTGGCCTGCACTCAGAAAACAGGGCTGAGCGCCAAGGGTTTGCAGCGTGAACTCGGTCTGGGCAGCTATCAGACCGCCTGGCTGATGTTGCAGAAGTTGCGGCAGGCGGATGGTTCGGCTGGGTCGGGAACGGCTGGACGGAAGTGTCGAAGTCGACGAGACTTACTTGGGCGGCAAGGAGAAGCACGTTCGCGGGCGAGAGCTGGTGGGCAAAGCCTTGGTTGTGGTTGCGGTGGAACTGCAGGGCCGCAAAATGGGGCGAATTCGTCTGCGTCATGTCCCCGACGCATCGGGACCGAGTCTGGTGGGTTTTGTGACCGACTGTGTGGCGTCAGGCAGTCTGGTCCATAGCGACGGCTGGAGGGGTTACCGGGGCTTGAAGAAAGCCGGCTATCGCTATCGGGTCACCCACACAGCGGGAGACTCGCAGATAGCCGCCGAGGAATTCGCGCATGTCCACCTGGTTGCCTCGCTGCTCAAGCGCTGGTTGGTAGCGACGCACCAAGGGAAGGTGAGTAAAGTGCATCTGCAAGGCTACCTCGATGAATTCACCTTTCGCTTCAACCGTCGAAAGTCCCGCCACGTAGGCAAGATCTTCCACCGACTCGTCGAACAGTTGGTTCTCCGTAAGGCCTTGACCTATCGAGACATTATCACCAAGCCCCAGCCCACCAACTAGAGTAAAGTGGATAACCAGATAGGCTAGATTATCGAGCAGACTGGCCAGATTCCCGCCCGTCCGCTTTTGTAGCAGCACCGCCGAGACGGAAAAGTGGACGTCCAGCAAAGGTATCCGCGTTCCCAATCTTTCTAGTGCAACCTCGAGAGGCAGACCCAAGTTCTGCTCATCAAAGGTACGCCTGAACTCGTCCCCTAGCGGCGCGGCATATTCTTTGTGCAGCATTTCAAGAGAAACCGAGAAGGCATGGCCGGAACGCATCGCGCGCGAGACAAACTCAAGAGCATCTGGAAACTGCGCTTCGAATTTCATCAGGCGGGACTTCCGCTTCTGGTAGAGGTACAAGAAAGGAGCCCCGCCGCCAACGAATACTCCAATAAAAGAAATCACCTGGCCGCGCAGAATCATGTACCAAAAGATGTTGAAGCCCACAAGAGCGAGCAGCAAGGATAGGTACACGGTTCGCGCCGGATCCCAGTCAAGACCGGCCTGTTCGATTTGGCTGCGCAGTCTTTCCGTCAGGCTGGAACCGAGAACAAAACGGGCCACCGCCTCTCGCTTGCTCGAGGTCTTGTCTTTCATCAAGGGGGTTTCGGACTTACCCGCTTGCACCCCTTTGCCCCTGACCAGCGCCTTCATTTGATCGAGGTCTCGTTTCCGCAAGACGCTATTGGCCACAACCACGGTGATGATCATCACCGTGACGAGGAATGCGAAGAAGATCATGAAAATAAGCATAGAATCGGTCTTCTACTCGTTGATCTCAACGATCTCCTCGAACGTCTCGCCGGGAAGCCGTATTCCCGCGCTCAGCAGCTTCTCGTAAAAGCGAGGGCGAATTCCCGTTGCGGCGAAGTGGCCCATCACTTTGCCTTCGCTGGAAACCCCCAGCTTCTCGAATACAAATATGTCCTGCAGCATGACCATATCGCCTTCCATCGAAGTGACTTCGGTGATGCTGCGGCATCGGCGCATGCCGTCGCTGAGGCGCTCGACCTGAACAATCACGTCAACCGCAGCGGCGATCTGACTCCGGATGGCCACAACGGGCAGGCTGGAGCTGGCCAAACTGACCATGACCTCAAGCCTGGTGATGACATCTCGCGGGGTGTTGGCGTGAACAGTAGTCATCGATCCATCGTGACCGGTATTCATCGCCTGCAACATATCCAGCGCCTCTTCGCCACGGCACTCCCCAATCACGATTCGATCTGGACGCATACGCAAGGAGTTGATGAGCAGCTCACGCTGGCGGACCGCTCCCGAGCCTTCCAAGTTCGGAGGGCGCGTTTCGAGCCGCACGACATGAGGTTGCTTGAGCTGGAGTTCGGCCGCGTCTTCGATCGTTACGACGCGTTCTACCGGAGAAATGTAGGCCGACAGAGCGTTCAGCATGGTCGTTTTGCCCGACCCTGTTCCGCCAGAAATGATGACATTCAGCTTGGCGGTCACGGCCCCCTTCAACAGGTCCATCATGCCTTGCGTCATCGACTTCTTCGCCACCAGATCGTCCGGCATCAGCTTGTCGGTGCCGAACCGGCGAATCGACAGCAGTGGGCCGTCAACGGCCAGTGGCGGGATAATCGCGTTGACACGCGAACCGTCGGTCAGCCTGGCGTCCACCATGGGAGAGGACTCATCCACACGGCGCCCGACCTGAGAGACAATCTTGTCGATAATTCGATAGAGGTGGTTATCGTCCTTGAACGTAACGCTGGTCAGCTCCAGCTGACCTTTTCGTTCAATGTAAACCTGTTTGTGTGTATTCACCAAAATGTCACTGATCGTCGGATCCAGCAAAAGTGGCTCCAGCGGCCCCAAGCCGAAAACCTCGTCCAGGACTTCTTCACAAATCTGCTGTCGTTCAAGCGAGCTAAGCAAAGTGGACTCTTCGTCCATCAACGACATCAAGGCATTGCGAACCTCGATCCGTACTTTTTCGTTGTCGATGCTGGCCAGGGCTTCGAGGTTGATCTTGTCAAGGAGCCTCCGGTGCAGCCGGAATTTCAGCTCCTGATATTCTGGGTTCAGGGTCAATCGGCTTCGAGCGCTCCCGCGTTTGAGCCGGTCCTCCCATGACGCGTCACCCGATCTTTGTATGTCCGTCGTTAACGACATTCCTTCTCCATAAACTCAACCTGCTGCATCCGAATCCCTAACTCTGCGACAACAAAGCCGAGAGCCTCAAAGCTCCTACCCCTTTCTTTGTCTCGTTTTTTGGAGGAGCAAACAATGTGTCGCCAAAACTTTGCAAAGCGCGGCCCAAATCTCCCGCGGGAGCGATCGGTTTGCCCGCGGTCAAGGCGCGGTGCGCCGCGCCGTAGTCCTCGGGGAAGACCGCGCTGATCGGGTAGTTGAACACCTTCGCCATGTCATCTGGGCTTAGTTCGTGGCGGCGGTTCAGGCGATTGACCAACAAAGACATTTTGTCCCGTCCGATGTTGAGCTGCTCGACATACGAAATTAGCTTTCTTGTCAGATGAAGAGAGGGCAACTCGGCATTACAAACCAGGAAGACCTTGTCCGCCTCGCTCATCGAAACCTGAGAAACGCGCTCGTAGGCGGACGGCAAATCCAAGAGTACGTCGTCGTAGGAAGACCGCGCGAATTCAATCACCTCGTGAACTTTATGCGCCTCGACACCACCGGGTTCGGGTGCATCAGGGGAAACCAGAAGATCCAGTCCGTTCTTGTTGTTGACCAGCGCCCCCCAAAGTGCGGCGTCCAGTTTTTCTGAGTGGCGAATAGCGTCGAGCACGCTGTAGCTATGTGCCGTTCGCGCAGCAAACGAAAGAATCCCCCCGGTCGTATCGAAATCCACAAGAAGGACCTTGCGTTTCGTATCTTGGGTCGCGATCGAGGCCATTTGAAAAGCGAGCGTCGTCACACCCTGCCCAGCTTTTGCCCCCACGAAAGCCAACACGCGCCCTCGTTTAGGCGCCACCCGCTCCTCGGTTTCTCTCAGTCTGCGTATCCGAGTGATAACCGTCGACCGCGAGTCGACATCGAATGGGAAACAAAGAAATTCCGTAGAACCGGCGCGAAGCGACCTGATGATCACGCTGGCGTCGTTGCTTTCATGGAGCCCCACGACGTAAATCGAGGGCCGGAACGCGGCAATCACACCAATCAGCCCAATAGCCACCTCGGTATCGGCACTGAGATCAAGCAGAACGACGTCAGGGCGCAATTGGCGGAGCCGGGCGTCAAGCTGCCTGGCGTTGGGGTAACGCTGCAAGTCACCAACGACCTGGAACGACCGGGTCTCGGGAACCGTGGCAAGAAACTGCTGTGCAATCCCCCGGTTAGGGCAGATCAGCATTGCCATCAACTCGGCCCTTTGCTTGAATTCCATAACTTCCGTCGCGCCTTCTTAGAGATTGTCCTTACTGGTGATTCAGTCCCGGTCTTTCGATCTTCAAACGTTCCACGTACTCGCTCAGTGGCTCCATAAACTCGAAAGGCATCGGCAGATCAGGCAACGGCTGGCCCACATCGATGACGTCGGGGAACTCCGGAGTCACAATAACGATGAGATCGGTCATCTGCTGCTCCCTGGAGTAACTCCTGAAAATGCGGCCGATCAACGGGATGCTGGCTAGCCCAGGAATCCTGGAGACCGTATCCGCAACGCGGCGGTCAATCAAGCCACCAACGACGAAACTTTGGCCGGGTGCCAGCTCTACGTCCGTTTCGACCCGGCGGGTACTGAGAGCCGGAACGAGAAAGCCTTGGATACTGACCGCATTGGCAAAGTCCAAGGCGCTGACTTCCGGCGTGATGTGCATTTTGACCGTCCCACGCTCAGTGAAGTGCGGCAGGAAGTCGAAGCGAATTCCAAACTCGCGGAACTGAATCGTTATCGCGCCCGCCGTTGATCCACCTTGCACCAACCGGAACCGGGAACTCGCCGCCCACGAGAAAGCTCGCTTCCTTTCCGTCCGTTGTCACCACATTCGGCTCGGCGAGAATCTGAACCAACGCCTTCGAGTTCAAGGCGCGAATGATAGCCCCAATGTTTAGGTCCGGGCGGAAGGCAAAAATATTCAATGCGTCCTGAAAGTTGAAGTTCGTTGAGGTACCCTGCAACTGTGCCGGGATCGACCCTTGTATGCCAGTAATATTCCCGGCACCGAACTGTTGCGTCGTGATAGCCGCTGGAGTGTTCAGTGCTCCGGTACTCATCAGAGCGGCACCAAACTCCTGCATCCCTTGGCGATCCACCTCGACAAACTTCACCTTCAGCATGATCTGCCGCTCGGCCGGTGGCGGGGGCAGCTCCACATTGTTGATAATCGTGGTGCTGCCAACCGAACCGGTGATCATGGCAATGACGCGCTCAAGAACTTCAGGACCCGAAGCTTTCCCTGACAGGGTCACAACCCCTCTGCTGGCAGACAGGCGGATAGGCTCCCCAGGAAAGGACGTACGGATGTGCTCCTGGATTTGCTCAACGTTCATTTTTACGTTGATGGTAAAGAAGTTACGATCACCGGATCGAGACCAGATGACCATACTGGTCAGACCCGGCGTTTTACCGTTGATCAGCATCTCGCGAGTCGAGATGACGATTGCGTCCGCCACCCCTTCATCCGCGATTGCCACTCGCCGGATTTCATCCGGATGATCCAGCACAACCGAGCGCCCGACAGTTAACGGGATCTCGTCGCCGGCGGGCGGCTGCTGCAGTGGCTCAGCGCCCCATATCGAAGCACCGCCCAGCAGCCCAATGAAAGCGGCGGCCAGCAAGCTCCGAGGAACCTGAATTGGAATTGATACCCGCCAGCGACCGCCGTTGCGGCCATTGGCTTTGAAGAGCCGGGCAAAAAAGATTGGGGGGGGACTCAGTAACATAGAGCAACACCTTTCATGTTCGTTAGCCAGTGTTCCGCTAGCGAGAAATTCTTTCCACCGTCCGTCGATTACCGCGAATCATTTCTACCTGCGCCGGCGGCGGCGGAGGTGGTGGCACTGGAGCGGCCCGCTTCGTCCGCCTACGGGGCCGCGGGGGAGCGTTCCTTTTGACATTAACCCACAGATCACGCTGACGCGTGCCCGTTCGCTTGTCGGCCGTCACTTCTTCATCCATGGGGTTCCTTAATATCAATTGGATCCGCCCCGAACCGGTCGCCAACGTGATCAATTCCGACTCTTCGGGAGTCAGCAACATATTAATAACACCTGAATTATGCACTGCCGGTGCACCTGGTGAGGGCTGAGCCGCCAGGAACCATTTGGGGACCCCCGAAAACATGGGGTAAAAAGGTAGGCTGGCAAAGATTTCAGCTTCGCCAGTCAACCCCAAGGAGGTCACCCAAATGGTTACCAAACGAAAACAGCATAGCTCCCGAAGGCCCGTCAAACAAGGCCCCGGCGCGAGGGCCCCGCGGCCCAATAAAATCGGGGCTGCCACGCCCTATCACTTCCGTGGCAAGAATCTGACTCCCTACGGCGGCTTGCTGCCCGTCGCCACCCTGCTCGAAAAACTCGGCTTCCAAGCGCTGCTGGAAGAAACCCTCACGACCAAACGGATCACCCGAGCCATGAGCCCCTACCAGTTCGTGCTGGCCCTCGTGCTCGGCCTCTATGTCGGCTTTGCGCGGCTCAACCAACTCCGCTTCATCGCTCGCGACCCCATCCTGACCGGCATCTTGCAAGTGACGCGTCTGCCGCCGCAGTCCACGCTGTGGCGCTTTCTGGCCTCGCTGCACCTCAACGTGGCGAAGCAGATCCTTTCCATTCAGCGCCAGCTGCGGGAACGAGTCTGGGCCGCGGCCCACGTGAAGTTGGAGACGGTGACGCTGGACACCGACACCACCGTGCATACCCTCTACGGCCGCCAGATGGGCGGGCGCAAGAGCTACAACCCCAAGAACAAGGGCAAGCGCAGCTACCAGCCGATACTGACCTTCCTGGCCGAGACGCGCGAATACCGGATGGGCGGGTTGCGCAACGGCGACCGGCCCACGGGCCGACAGATCGCCGCCCACCTCGAGAGCGCTTTCCGGACTTTGCCGGGCGGCGTGAAGAAAATCCTGGCGCGGGCCGATTCCGGCTTTTATTGCTGGGAGGCGGTGGAGGCCTATGAAAAGGCGGCTTGTCAGTTCGTCATCGTGGCGCGCAAAACGCGGCGCCTGGTCGAGCGCTTGCAGCAAGCAGAATGGAAACCCTCCCCCCGCTCCGACGCAGACGCGGAATGCGAATTCCTCTACCAACCGCAAGGCTGGGCGCGGGCCTGCCGTTTCCTGGCGCTGCGTTACGAAAATGAGCCCAAGGCCGGCGCGGCCGAGCAATACCAGTTGTTCGCCACCAGCGCTTACACCTACCGCGTGTTTGTCACCAATCTGGCCGAGCCGATCGCGGCGGTGGTGTGGTTTTACAATCAGCGCGCCGGAGCCGAGAACCTGATCAAGGAGGCCAACAACGACGCCGGGCTGGCGGCCCATCCCTCGCGCCGCTTTGACATGAACCGCAATCACTTTCAGTTGGCCATGCTGGCCTACAATCTCAACTGCTGGCTGCTGCTGTTCAACCGCGAAGCCCAGGCCAGCGTGGAGACGCTGCGGCACACCACCCTGGCGACGGCGCGGCTGCGTTTTCTGTTCGTGGCGGCCAAGATCTGGCGGCACGCCGGCAGAACGGGTGTCAGCTACAGCGATCATTATCAGGAAAAGGGCCTGTTTGAACGGCTGATGCGACGGCTGCGGGCGATGGGGCCGCCGGGATCGAGCTTGGCGCCGGTGGTGGAGGGTGCGCTGAGCTGAGGGGCACTCCATGCATAAAATTTCATGCACTCGCCGCAACGTACTGGGAACACGCCGCTTGCCAGCCCGCTTTTGCCCTGCCGGGATCAGGAGGCGGCTCAAACGGGGAGGGAAACAGCAGAAAAGACGACTTGCGAAATCACTGAGTTGACACGAGTGCCGCTATCGCCACAACTCCATCGACGATAGCTACGCCGAATCTGTGCATAATTCAGGTACCAGGGACATTCTGTGGCTTGCCGTTAGGATCCATCTCTAGCCGGTGCCCCGTAGAGAGAACGGTAACGTTCTCCAACACCGTAGTCGTCAATTGCTCGTTCGAGTCTTTGGGCTGGCCGGTCAATAGGATGTCGACTTCCGACCCCGGATTGATGTAGCCTGACACGCCTGAAACCTGGTTAATAGCCACTGCTACAGCTCGCTTTCCTTCGGGAATCATCGGCGCCAAGCCAACCCCAGCTCCCTTTTCGGTTACGCGACCGGCTAGTATCGGTTCGTTTGCAAGAATTGGACTGATGACCGACCGATCGATCACATCCTCGATATCGGCGAAAGCGCCCTGAGGATAAGCTTCAGCAGGATAGTCTCTCACCAACAGATTCTCACGCCGAATCTCACTGCCCATCCCGAGATCCTCTTTGGCGACGACTAATTCCTTCTTGGCGACGGCTGTCTGCGTGGGTCGCCGACCAACTGTAATCTGATAAAAGATAGCCGTGATGACCAATGCAACCACCACCGCCATTAGGATGACTGTAATTAAACGCTTGTCCATAATAAACCCTCACTTAGTAACACCTGAATTATGCACTGCGGCGTGGACCTGAGGAGGGCTGAGCCGCAAGGGACCATTGGGGACCCCCTAAAACATGGGGTAAAAAGGTAGGCTGGCAAAGATCCCAGCTTCGCCAGCCAACCCCAAGGAGGTCACCCACATGGTTACCAGACGAAAACAGCATAGCTCCCAAAGGCCCGTCCAACAAGGCCCAGCCGTGACGGTCTCGCGGCCCAATAAAATCGGGGCTTCGACGCCTTACAACTTCCGCGGCAGGAAGCCGACTCCCTACGGCGGCTTGCTGCCGGTGGTCGGGAGGGCGCTGATCTGAGAGCCTGGCTATGCGCTATGCATAAAATTTTCTGCACTAGCCGTAACGCACTGGAAACACGTCACTTCCGAGCGAGGTTTTAACGACGCGGATTCTGGGCGGGAAGGGAAACCGGACACGGAGAAGCCAAAAGGCCAGTTGCCGAGCTACCACCTCACGACGACTGCCAACCCGCTACGAACGCAGCCACACTCGCAAAGTGAATCTGTGCATAATTCAGGTAACATACGGCACTTTACAAATACTTGGCGAACGACAGCAGCACTCCCGCCGTAATGGCGGGCGCATAGGGAATTGAGCTTTTCAACCCCGAACCCGTGATTGTCCCCTCGGGGGCCAGTTTCTTCTTGACGAACCGCGCGGCGAGAAACACTAATGCCATCATGGCACCCACAAGGGCCGCCATGATAGCTGCGGTGACCACCTGCTCGACACCAGGGATAATCGCTCCGAACCCCGCCATCAGCTTGATATCTCCGCCGCCCATCCCGCCTGGCAAATAGAACACCAGAAACACCACGAATCCGACCAACCCACCGAGCAACGCCACACCGGCGCCACTGAGACCGCCAAAGATCGACTGCGCCACGACACCGGCCAGGAAAGCACCAGCGACGATGGGATTGGAAACCTTCCGCCTCCATAAATCTTCCGCTGACGCCAATACTCCCGTCAGAACGCACAAGCCGAACAACCAGTAAACCGGGCCTGTCATGCCGACAACACCCAATTTTGGCGCAAAACATTTCGGCTCAAACCCAACGCATCCACGCCCGGAACACCACAATGTGAGAGATCGGGTCCAGCAGCGTTTTCAAGCCGCGATGCCACAAACACAACCTTGAGAAGTCTAGTTGACAAGCGAATATCCTTCGATTCTCTCATTGATATAACCTGAATTATGCACTGCCGGTGCACCTGGTGAGGGCTGAGCCGCCAGGAACCATTTGGGGACCCCCGAAAACATGGGGTAAAAAGGTAGGCTGGCAAAGATTTCAGCTTCGCCAGTCAACCCCAAGGAGGTCACCCAAATGGTTACCAAACGAAAACAGCATAGCTCCCGAAGGCCCGTCAAACAAGGCCCCGGCGCGAGGGCCCCGCGGCCCAATAAAATCGGGGCTGCCACGCCCTATCACTTCCGTGGCAAGAATCTGACTCCCTACGGCGGCTTGCTGCCCGTCGCCACCCTGCTCGAAAAACTCGGCTTCCAAGCGCTGCTGGAAGAAACCCTCACGACCAAACGGATCACCCGAGCCATGAGCCCCTACCAGTTCGTGCTGGCCCTCGTGCTCGGCCTCTATGTCGGCTTTGCGCGGCTCAACCAACTCCGCTTCATCGCTCGCGACCCCATCCTGACCGGCATCTTGCAAGTGACGCGTCTGCCGCCGCAGTCCACGCTGTGGCGCTTTTTGGCCTCGCTGCACCTCAACGTGGCGAAGCAGATCCTTTCCATTCAGCGCCAGCTGCGGGAACGAGTCTGGGCCGCGGCCCACGTGAAGTTGGAGACGGTGACGCTGGACACCGACACCACCGTGCATACCCTCTACGGCCGCCAGATGGGCGGGCGCAAGAGCTACAACCCCAAGAACAAGGGCAAGCGCAGCTACCAGCCGATACTGACCTTCCTGGCCGAGACGCGCGAATACCTGATGGGCGGGTTGCGCAACGGCGACCGGCCCACGGGCCGACAGATCGCCGCCCACCTCGAGAGCGCTTTCCGGACTTTGCCGGGCGGCGTGAAGAAAATCCTGGCGCGGGCCGATTCCGGCTTTTATTGCTGGGAGGCGGTGGAGGCCTATGAAAAGGCGGCTTGTCAGTTCGTCATCGTGGCGCGCAAAACGCGGCGCCTGGTCGAGCGCTTGCAGCAAGCAGAATGGAAACCCTCCCCCCGCTCCGACGCGGACGCGGAATGCGAATTCCTCTACCAACCGCAAGGCTGGGCGCGGGCCTGCCGTTTCCTGGCGCTGCGTTACGAAAACGAGCCCAAGGCCGACGCGGCCGAGCAATACCAGTTGTTCGCCACCAGCGCTTACACCTACCGCGTGTTTGTCACCAATCTGGCCGAGCCGATCGCGGCGGTGGTGTGGTTTTACAATCAGCGCGCCGGAGCCGAGAACCTGATCAAGGAGGCCAACAACGACGCCGGGCTGGCGGCCCATCCCTCGCGCCGCTTTGACATGAACCGCAATCACTTTCAGTTGGCCATGCTGGCCTACAATCGCAACTGCTGGCTGCTGCTGTTCAACCGCGAAGCCCAGGCCAGCGTGGAGACGCTGCGGCACACCACCCTGGCGACGGCGCGGCTGCGTTTTCTGTTCGTGGCGGTCAAGATCTGGCGGCACGCCGGCAGAACGGGTGTCAGCTACAGCGATCATTATCAGGAAAAGGGCCTGTTTGAACGGCTGATGCGACGGCTGCGGGCGATGGGGCCGCCGGGATCGAGCTTGGCGCCGGTGGTGGAGGGTGCGCTGAGCTGAGGGGCACTCCATGCATAAAATTTCATGCACTCGCCGCAACGTACTGGGAACACGCCGCTTGCCAGCCCGCTTTTGCCCTGCCGGGATCAGGAGACGGCTCAAACGGGGAGGGAAACAGCAGAAAAGACGACTTGAGAAATCACTGAGTTGACACGAGTGCCGCTATCGCCACAACTCCATCGACGATGGCTACGCCGAATCTGTGCATAATTCAGGTATAACATTCCAGGCCCAAGCGGAATTCACGGAATCCAGCGGTTTCCCCAGTATCCTTACCTAAGCGCAGCTAAGAGAACCGCCCATGTGTTCCTCGTAAGTCCCCCTAGGGGCCGCCGGTCTACAATAACCCAGTTTCCGTTTAGTTTGTAACTCCTTCTAAATCAATTCGTTGCGTCCCCTGAGTCAGACATCCGCATCGAGCTACTCTTGCGTCACTCTCTCGAAATAAACCGCCATTCCGTCGTCATAAACCACAGCCCAGTCCGGATGCACCTTCATCGCCGACGTCAGCGACCACTCCAACGGTAGTAGAGCCGCGTCGAACTGATGGCGGTCAACGATCTCCTCCCAGCGCCACCCTGCGCCCATGAGCTGAAGATACTCGCCACGAATCGAGGGAGCATAGAAATCGCTCCGGCCGTCGAAAAAGACCTTCATCCTCGGATAGAAGCTATAGATCAGATAGTCAGACCACTGATCCGAACTCAACACGCGACGCTCGACCATCCGATCCTCCAGTGCCGCACACGCCGCCACAGGAAATCGGACTTCCGGAAACTGTGCCTTCCAGCGGTAGTTGTCCGCGCGAAGGTGAAGCATCGATGCAATCACCGCCACCGCAACCAGCGGCAGCCACGAAAATGCGGGCGCGCGGACGAAAGACGCGGACGGCTTGCTGCCCCCATAGTCGGCAGCCATACTGTGGATCGCCTTCAGCCACGAGTTCCCGGAGGTGGCACCCTCGGAGATGAACAGCGTCAGCTCTCTGGCAACCAGAGGCGCGGACACAATCATGAACAACGGCACATGACGAACCGATACGAGCGAAGCGTGCGACCAGGCGAGCAAGAGCAGAGCCTGGGCCAGCTCTCGCCGCTGGACCAATCTCACCATCAAGATCAACCCGAGCAGCAAGAAGCCTTCATAAACCAGCATGCTTTCGCCACGAAAGTCAGGCGACTGAAACTCCTGCACATTATTCAGGATGAAGTCAGAACCTAGATATTCGGAAAGATGGGTATCCGGTTGACTCAGGTAGCCCCAAGATGTAGTATGCCGGCAGATGGAAGATTACCCTCAGAACCTGACAGAGTTCGAGTCCCGTTTTAGCAGTGAGGAGGCCTGCCGGGAGTATCTGTTCCGGCGGCGCTGGCCGGACGGTTTCCGCTGTCCGGGTTGCGGTTGTGGAAAGTCGTGGCCTTTGCGAAAAGTGCTGCTGCAGTGCGCTGCGTGTGGGCGCCAAACCTCGGTGACCGCCGGGACCATCTTTCAGGACACGCGCAGCCCTTTGCCGTTGTGGTTTCGTGCGATGTGGTGGGTCACCACCCAAAAAAACCGGAGCCAGCGCTTTGGGACTGCAAAGAGTGTTGGGGCTCAACAGGTACGAAACGGCTTGGACCTGGCTGCACAAAATGCGGCGCGCGATGGTGCGGCCGGGACGGGATTTGCTGGCCGGGACAGTGGAAGTCGATGAAAGCTACTGGGGCGGGCTCGAAGAGGGCCTGCGGGGCCGAAACCTGAAAAACAAAGCATTGATCGCAGTGGCCGTTCAAGAGGATGGGCGGGGTATCGGCCGGATTCGCATGAAGAGAATCGAGGATGCCTCGGGCGAGAGCCTGTTGCCTTTCGTGGAGGAGTGCATCGAGCCGGGCAGCGTGGTGCATACCGACGGCTGGCCCGGTTACTCCGGGTTGAAAAAGGAAGGCTACGTCCATCAGGTCACAGTTGTCAGCAGGCAGGAGCAGTCCGCGTCGGAATTGATGCCCCGCGTCCACCGCGTGATGTCACTGCTCAAGCGCTGGCTGCTGGGCACCCATCAGGGCGCCGTGAGCCACAAACATCTGGACTACTACCTGGACGAGTTCACCTTCCGTTTCAACCGCCGCAAATCCAAAAGCCGCGGCAAACTCTTCTATCGGCTCGTCCAGCAGGCGGGAGCCGTGGATCCCGCGACTTACAAGATGATTGTTCACCCGGTTACAGAACCCAAGAAAATCCCCAAACCACAAGATATTGGGGCTACCTGAGTCAACCGGATACCCATCTTCGGAAATATGCACGTGGAGCTGATAGCCGTAAGGGTTGACCAGCGTCCCGGCCGTGCAGAGCAAAAGCACCAAACCGTAGCGTTTGGCCGCAGCCGGGATATGCCAGCTAAACTGCCCAGAACGAGCATCATACGCCGCCCACAACTGCTCCAATCCGACCCCAACCGCGTACACTCCTACCGCCATCAGCAGCGTCAGAAATCCACCGTGAGTGTTCGTCCATAAAATGGCGATCGGCACGAGCCAATAGATCCTGTGGCTGTTTCCGCGGCGGTCCGCCTCCAGCAGCCAAATGGTCGTGAGCAACAGACCCCACGTGAACATATGGGGACGGGCGAGCCAGTGAACCATCGAAGCGGACATGCTAATCATCAGGAAGAAAACCGCCAGGAGCACGTTGACGCCGAGCCACAGCATGTATCGCAGAAGCGCCGCGGCTGTGGCTGCAATCACTACGCCCGTCAGCAGCACGACCCCCTTCAGATGGGCTACATCGTAAGCAAGGGCAAGTAGCACATCGGAAAACCACTCCCAGGCGAACCACGTCTTGCCCTCCATCGAGAACGAGAACAAGTCGACCTGTGGAAACGTCAAATTCGCCAAGATGGGTATCCGGTTGACTCAGGTAGCCCCAAGATGTAGTATGCCGGCAGATGGAAGATTACCCTCAGAACCTGCCAGAATTCGAGTCCCGTTTTAGCAGTGAGGAGGCCTGCCGGGAGTATCTATTCCGGCTGCGCTGGCCGGACGGTTTCCGCTGTCCGGGTTGCGGTTGTGGAAAGTCGTGGCCTTTGCGAAAAGTGCTGCTGCAGTGCGCTGCGTGTGGGCGCCAAACCTCGGTGACCGCCGGGACCATCTTTCAGGACACGCGCAGCCCTTTGCCGTTGTGGTTTCGTGCGATGTGGTGGGTCACCACCCAAAAAACCGGAGCCAGCGCTTTGGGACTTCAAAGAGTGTTGGGGCTCAACAGGTACGAAACGGCTTGGACCTGGCTGCACAAAATGCGGCGTGCGATGGTGCGGCCGGAACGGGATTTGCTCGCCGGGAGAGTGGAAGTCGATGAAAGCTACTGGGGCGGGCTCGAAGAGGGCCTGCGGGGCCGAAACCTGAAAAACAAAGCATTGATCGCAGTGGCCGCTCAAGAGGATGGGCGGGGTATCGGCCGGATTCGCATGAAGAGAATCGAGGATGCCTCGGGCGAGAGCCTGTTGCCTTTCGTGGAGGAGTGCATCGAGCCGGGCAGCGTGGTGCATACCGACGGCTGGCCCGGTTACTCCGGGTTGAAAAAGGAAGGCTACGTCCATCAGGTCACAGTTGTCAGCAGGCAGGAGCAGTCCGCGTCGGAATTGATGCCCCGCGTCCACCGCATGATGTCACTGCTCAAGCGCTGGCTGCTGGGCACCCATCAGGGCGCCGTGAGCCACAAACATCTGGACTACACCTGGACGAGTTCACCTTCCGTTTCAACCGCCGCAACTCCAAAAGCCGAGGCAAACTCTTCTATCGGCTCGTCCAGCAGGCGGTAGCCGTGGATCCGGCGACTTACAAGATGATTGTTCACCCGGTTACAGAACCCAAGAAAATCCCCAAACCACAAGATATTGGGGCTACCTGAGTCAACCGGATACCCATCTTCGCCAAAACGTATTCGCCCGTGCGAATGTGCCAGCCTGTGTCGCCATCGGCCATTAAGGTTCGCGCCGCCCCATGGCCGAAAAACAGCCATATCAGTAGCGAAGCAAACACCCAATCGGACAAATGAGGAAGGAGCCAGCGCGAACGTCCGCCGGTGGGAGGTGCCGATTCACTCGCCGAGGCGGGTGTCACGTTTGTGGTGTCGGTATCCATCGGTTCTTTTGATCCAACAGTTCTTAGACCCACCCGCCGGTCTCTTCCCTTAGGTCGCGGAAACCTGAACCTCAGATCTCCAGTTCCTAAACTATACTATCGCAATACGAACTTCGTTCCAATAGTCATATAGACCTAGAACCCTTAGGGCGTACCACTGCGGTACTGCCTCGTATTAGTACGTCGGGCTAATTCGTCATGCGGGATCAGCCCTGCGGCTCCTCCATATCAGGCCGGCGACCCGCGTTTGCCTGTGCGCCGCTGCTACCAATCTCATAGATCCTCACCTTCCCTGCGTCGGTTTCGAAGGCCTTCGGGAAGGAAAGCAGCAAGGGTTCCACGTGCGCTGCGATCATGTCCGGGCGACTATGAAGCTGGTAATCATCCACGGCCACCATCCAATAGTTGGCCCCAATCGCGTTCGCGGTAGCCATGAATCTGGCTAGATCCAGGTCTAAGACGCCCTTGTCTTGGCGATAGAAAGCAGCGGTCGAGAAGATCATCGGCCTGAGGGCTTGCCTGCCCGTGTAGAGCCACAGTGCTGCGTCTTCATAAGATACGAAGCGATCCGATTCCTTCGTGTTCTCTACGATCCAGCGGTAGGCTTGTCGCTTTTCGGTCGCCACTGCAGCTCGCGCCTCGTGGCTGCCCAGCAAACCGCGAGGGGCGTGCCATAGATAGCCCATCGCCGCAAACAGCACCAGCCACGCCAGCCCGGCCGCTAAAACCCCGGAAATCACACGGTCTAGGACCGGCTTGCGGGCGCGAAAAACCTCTGCCACCGACTCAAAGATCCACCTAATCTCGTAGTAGGCGCCTGCCAGGAATAATGGCAAGAAGGGCAGCAAGAAGCGATCCAGCAGCGTGTAGTTCCACACGATAGTCACTGGGACAGTGAAAACCAGCGCCCAGTGCAGCGGATGAAGCCCGTTGAGCCGGGCCAACGCAACAGCCCCTTTAGCAATCCCGAGTGAAAGGGTCACCGCCACGAGGTTCAAAAAAAAACCGCCTTCGAACCCAACCACCGGAAGCAAAAACGAAACCGCCGCGGGATGCTTGAGCAGCTCCCCAAGATTGAACGACGCCATGGACTGGAAGGTTGGCCAATCAGGCACGCAATTTAGCCAGAATCCTAAATAGCTGCCATAGAACAAACGAGTCTGTTCGTACCCGCTCAGGCTTGTCGGATCAACACCGAATACAGGTTGATTCCGTAACGACCAGGCCGTTCCCGCCCCAAAGACGAGCAATCCGGCGCCCAGCGCGAGAAACGCCAACCGATAGGACTTACGCCAGCCGGCGAAGCACACTAGTGCCAGCACGAAAGCGATTCCAATCGATCTGGTCATGACAGCCAGGGCCGCTACGGCTGCAGCGAGCACCCACCAGCTCGGGATCTTCCTTCCACCGAACCGCTTCATTGCCGCCCAGGCAAGGACCGTGGAACCTACCGACAGCGTCATAAACGGCAGATCACTTAATAAGGTTGTCGCCAGACGCAAAGTGGTCGGATGGAAGCCGCAGGCCGCAGCAAGCGCTAGCGCGGGCGCCGGGCCGATCCCGAGCTGCCTCAACGCGACAAAGCAAACCAAGAAAAACCCCGCCCCCGCGAGAGCGTTGATCCAGAACGCCGCACCTAGATTCTGAGGGAAGCTCGGTCAAATACTCCAGATCAGCGACAGCAACCAAGGGTATGAAAGAGGATACTTGGTCTGGGCCGGCTCGCCCGGCACGCTTGGCATGATGTAGCCTTGCCCGGCCGCAAGAGCTTTGGCGGAGCTCAGGTAAATGGAATCGTCGTGGAATTGCCCGAACCAGTCAGGAGACCAGCATAATTTCGCGACGACCAGGAACGCAACAACGCCGGCGGCCAGCCCCAGAAATACGCTTCGCTGATTCATGGCTCCCCTGAGACGATTCTACAGAGAGCCGGAACCCTACCGTGCGCCGACGACGGCGAGGAGGGACTCCTGAACGGGCTCCAGTTCGATCTCGAATGAGCGTCCCCGGAGCTTCCGACCGTACATAGCCAGCTCAAATCGATCCTTCACACCGGTCTTCTCGAAGATGTGCATCAAGTGAACTTTTACGGTACCGGTTGTGATGGAAAGCTCCTCGGCGATCTGTTTATTCTTCATTCCCTTTCATAACGAGGCTGAGGATCTCTTCCTCGCGGGCCGTCAATCTCGGAGTAGAACGGCGGTTGATGAACCCGACAAACTGGTTCGAGACTGAGCTTTCAATCCAAATATTGCCCTTGGCGACCGTCCGAATGCAATCAATGATCACATCGATGGCGCGCGTCTTCTTCAGGATGCCGCGAGCACCCACTTGCAGAGCCCGGAAGGATTCCACTTCGGATACCTCGGCCGCCCAAAGCACTGGTTCCGTTTCGGGAGAGCGAGCCTTCAGATCCGAAACTATCTGGAACACCGACTTGGTTCCAAAGGACTTGTCGATCAGACAAACCTTCGGCGTGTCCTTCGCAACGAGGTCGAAAAGGTCCGGCAAATTGTCGACGGAGCCGACGAATTCGAGATCTTCCAAACCCCGCAGACTGCTTTTTAGTCCTTCGACGACAATCGGTTGAGAGTCACAAGCGCAAACTCGGATCATATGAACACGCCTCGGTTCCACGACCGGCAATATAAATGACATACTAGTACCGTTGTAGTTAGTACTACAACACGAAGTATTAGCCGAGCAATGCTAGCTGAACCTTAACTAGCAGGGAAAAACCTCCTAACTGTAAGCACACATATAGGTGGACCGCAGCCGCGAAGGACTCATCGAGCGCCCATCGCGGTGGAACGATTGCTAAACTCTACTCTGTTGGATGCGGCGCCTCAAAATATTGGAGGGCCTGTTTCCTTCTACAAATAGAGGATACAAACGTGAATCGACAGATTTTGCTAGCGGCTCGCCCCGACGGGCTGCCGAAAGAAACCGACTTTCAGATCACCGAGAGCGCGATCCCGCAACCATCCGATGGGCAATGCCTGATTCGCGGTCTGTACCTGTCTGTCGACCCCTATATGCGAGGCCGCATTCGGGATCGCGAGTCCTACGCTCCACCGGTGGGCTTGGGCCAGGTCATGGTCGGAGGGGCCGTCGGCGAAGTGCTCGAATCTCGTGGAACGCCCTTCTCGGCGGGGGATATTGTTGTCGGCAACCTCGGCTGGCAGGAGTATGCAACAGCGGACAGCAAGGAGCTTCGCAAGGTCGATCCACAGGCGGCCCCGATTTCAACCTCACTCGGCGTGCTCGGCATGCCAGGAATCACGGCCTACTTCGGACTGCTCGACATTTGCGACCCGAAACCGGGTGAAACCGTGGTGGTGTCGGCGGCGGCGGGCGCGGTCGGATCGGCGGTCGGTCAGATCGCAAAAATCAAAGGTTGCCGGGCGGTCGGTATTGCCGGGAGCGATGAGAAGGTGAGACATCTCGTCGACGATCTCGGCTTTGATGCTGCCTTTAACTACAAGACCGCCGGCGACACGGGCGCCGAACTTCGTAACTGTTGCCCGGACGGCGTCGATGCCTACTTCGACAACGTTGGCGGAGCCACCACGGACGCAGTGTTCCCGCTTCTCAACACGAAAAGCCGTGTCGCCATTTGCGGCCAGATCTCCCAGTACAATCTGGAAGCGCCCGAATTGGGACCGCGCCTGCTCTGGCATCTGATCGTGAAACGGGCCAAAGTGCAAGGATTCCTCGTATTTGAGTACCAGGACAGATACGATGCCGCCCTCGCTGAACTCAACGAATGGGTCCGCAACGGCAAGCTCCGTTATCGCGAAAAAATCGCGGAGGGAATCGAGAACGCTCCGCGGGCATTCATCGAAATGTTATCGGGACGGAATATCGGGAAACAGCTCGTTAAGCTCGCAAACCGCTAGTGGCGGTGAGAAGTGAGGGCTGACAAGACTAGAGGCCGGACGAAATCCTTCTCCGGCGTTACCTCTGCGCCCGGATTCCCGTGGGACGCAGTCCGAGCCTGCATTTCTCAGCGGCTGGCGGTGGAAATACGCGGCAGGAGCTTCGGTTGAGAGCCGCTCTCTTGCGGCTCTTGCAAGGCCGAAGCGGCGTGCGGTTTGCGGGCGACCACGCAAATGCGTCGTTGCGGCCAAGTCCACCAATCCGCTATGTCGTGCTCGATGACAAAGCCGGTTTGCTCCAGCTCTTCGATCAGGACCTCGCGAGGCATGCCGTGACCGCCCCGATTCTCGGGAACCCCGTCGGGGTGCCCCAGCCAAAATACCCAAAAGCTGGGAGGAAAATCGATCACCGCCAGCCGTCCGCCGGGTTTCAGGGACTCGAATAGACTCTGATTGAGTGCGACAGGTTCGGTGAAGTGGTGACGAAGCAAGAGGTCGCGCGTTCGAATCGCGCCGGGCGTACCAATCCTTTCAGTAACTTACGAAACTTCACCCCTGCTCCCTCTTTTCCATGTGATCAGCATGTGATCACCGGGTTGTACTTTTCAGGTTTGCGGTTCCCTTGCCGCCGGGCCCCCGTCGTTCCCATTTTGGTGAACGGGGGGACCAAAAAATCGCAAATGTTGGGAAAAAAACCCGGCTGGCGCGTGAGCCCGAGCGCTTGCGGACGCGATGCTGCGGTGGGTTTGGCTCTCGGCGCGTTGCGAGGGGAACGAAGGGCTCCAGGATTCCCACATCCGCCAACTCCGGCAGACGATTCTCGACCTTGCTGTTCAAGGCGAACTTGTCCTTCAAGACCTAAAGGGAAGTGACGTAGCGGACTTGCTTTCAAGGGTCGACCAAGAGCGTTCGGGGGGGGCACGGCAGACAGCGACCGTCGGGCACAGGCCGATAACCAAGAACTGCTTGTTCAGGAGATGCGTTGGACTGTCCCATCGACTTGGGCCTAGAGAGGCTTGGCAGGCTACTGGAGTTCTCGCCAGAAGAAGGAAGCAAGGACGAGTATGCTCCGCTGGGGGAGTTGCTGCCACCGAAAGTGATGGAAACCCTGACGGAGCGAATCAGCGGTGATCCCGATGTGGCGATGCAGTTTGTCCAGGGACTGGTCGAGAGAGACGAAGCGCACCCGGATGAGGACTACGTGTTCCAGTTGCCGGAAGAGGTCAAGGAGGAGTATCGACACTATCGGGAGAAGCACAAGCCGAGCTAGGACCTACCGACCTCGCGGATCTCCTCAAGAGTGAGGAGGCGGAAATCATGGACCCGAAAGAGATTATCAAGGCCCTGCCGAGTTACCTGAATTTCGCAATTCGGCTACTCCGTTGGCCACCAGATGCGTTGAACCTGAATTATGCACAGATTCACTTTGCGAGTGTGGCTGCGTTCGTAGCGGGTTGGCGGTCGTCGTGAGGTGGTAGCTCGGCAACTGGCCTTTTGGCTTCTCCGTGTCCGGTTTCCCTTCCCACCCAGAATCCGCGTCGTCAAAACCTCGCTCGGAAGTGACGTGTTTCCAGTGCGTTACGGCTAGTGCATAGAATTTTATGCATAGCGCATAGCCAGGCTCTCAGATCAGCGCCCTCCCGACCACCGGCAGCAAGCCGCCGTAGGGAGTCGGCTTCCTGCCGCGGAAGTGGTAAGGCGTCGAAGCCCCGATTTTATTGGGCCGCGAGGCCGTCACGGCTGGGCCTTGTTGGACGGGCCTTTGGGAGCTATGCTGTTTTCGTCTGGTAACCATGTGGGTGACCTCCTTGGGGTTGGCTGGCGAAGCTGGGATCTTTGCCAGCCTACCTTTTTACCCCATGTTTTCGGGGGTCCCAAATGGTCTCTTGCGGCTCAGCCCTCCTCAGGTCCACGCCGCAGTGCATAATTCAGGTTGAAGCCTTATTGCGGCACGGGCGAGGTAGCGTCTGCATTGGTCGGGAGCTTGCTCACGGGAATTGGCGTCTCGTACGTGATCGTGCTTGCGATAGGTCCCGCGAGTATCGCCGATGATCCGTCCTGGTTGGTGCAACGCATCAAAAGAGATCGGGAATTGGCTTCCCGTTGTGGCTGTGGTTGTCGTCTCAATACTGACGATCATCTTCCACATTCTCACCAGAGTGCTTCTCTGGTTCCAGGATGTGACTCAGGGGCGTCCGCCATCGGAAATGGACGCGCACCTTGGGGGCAAGATGGAAGATTCTGTGAACGCGGCACTTGCCTTCGCGTCCGTATTTACTCCCGTTCTATGTGCCGCCGTTCTATTCGTGAACTTATTGGCTGAACCCGGCCCCGACCAGTCGTGGGCCATACCCGCAATTATTGCGGGCGTTCCTTCGCTCTTCGCTGTCGTCTACTTCCCTTGGTGCCTTGCCGGAACGCACCCAGACACGACGTGGAAGCAGGCATTCGCCGCCTGGTCAATGACACTGGTCTTCGCTTATATCTTGGGTGCCGCCGTCGCCTAAGAAAGGGATGCACCCGCCCCGGCTCGCTGTTACGATCGCGGAAATTTCGCTGTCCCGGCTACCAACATGCGAGAGGAACACGCTTCAATGGGGCCGCGACCTTTCGATCGCGGAAATACAGCTAGGAATCAAGCTTCGGGAAAATAGGGAACGCTTCAACCTGAATTATGCACTGCCGGTGCACCTGGTGAGGGCTGAGCCGCCAGGAACCATTTGGGGACCTCCGAAAACATGGGGTAAAAAGGTAGGCTGGCAAAGATTTCAGCTTCGCCAGTCAACCCCAAGGAGGTCACCCAAATGGTTACCAAACGAAAACAGCATAGCTCCCGAAGGCCCGTCAAACAAGGCCCCGGCGCGAGGGCCCCGCGGCCCAATAAAATCGGGGCTGCCGCGCCCTATCACTTCCGTGGCAAGAATTTGACTCCCTACGGCGGCTTGCTGCCCGTCGCCACCCTGCTCGAAAAACTCGGCTTCCAAGCGCTGCTGGAAGAAACCCTCACGACCAAACGGATCACCCGAGCCATGAGCCCCTACCAGTTCGTGCTGGCCCTCGTGCTCGGCCTCTATGTCGGCTTTGCGCGGCTCAACCAACTCCGCTTCATCGCTCGCGACCCCATCCTGACCGGCATCTTGCAAGTGACGCGTCTGCCGCCGCAGTCCACGCTGTGGCGCTTTCTGGCCTCGCTGCACCTCAACGTGGCGAAGCAGATCCTTTCCATTCAGCGCCAGCTGCGGGTACGAGTCTGGGCCGCGGCCCACGTGAAGTTGGAGACGGTGACGCTGGACACCGACACCACCGTGCATACCCTCTACGGCCGCCAGATGGGCGGGCGCAAGAGCTACAACCCCAAGAACAAGGGCAAGCGCAGCTACCAGCCGATACTGACCTTCCTGGCCGAGACGCGCGAATACCTGATGGGCGGGTTGCGCAACGGCGACCGGCCCACGGGCCGACAGATCGCCGCCCACCTCGAGAGCGCTTTCCGGACTTTGCCGGGCGGCGTGAAGAAAATCCTGGCGCGGGCCGATTCCGGCTTTTATTGCTGGGAGGCGGTGGAGGCCTATGAAAAGGCGGCTTGTCAGTTCGTCATCGTGGCGCGCAAAACGCGGCGCCTGGTCGAGCGCTTGCAGCAAGCAGAATGGAAACCCTCCCCCCGCTCCGACGCGGACGCGGAATGCGAATTCCTCTACCAACCGCAAGGCTGGGCGCGGGCCTGCCGTTTCCTGGCGCTGCGTTACGAAAACGAGCCCAAGGCCGGCGCGGCCGAGCAATACCAGTTGTTCGCCACCAGCGCTTACACCTACCGCGTGTTTGTCACCAATCTGGCCGAGCCGATCGCGGCGGTGGTGTGGTTTTACAATCAGCGCGCCGGAGCCGAGAACCTGATCAAGGAGGCCAACAACGACGCCGGGCTGGCGGCCCATCCCTCGCGCCGCTTTGACATGAACCGCAATCACTTTCAGTTGGCCATGCTGGCCTACAATCTCAACTGCTGGCTGCTGCTGTTCAACCGCGAAGCCCAGGCCAGCGTGGAGACGCTGCGGCACACCACCCTGGCGACGGCGCGGCTGCGTTTTCTGTTCGTGGCGGCCAAGATCTGGCGGCACGCCGGCAGAACGGGTGTCAGCTACAGCGATCATTATCAGGAAAAGGGCCTGTTTGAACGGCTGATGCGACGGCTGCGGGCGATGGGGCCGCCGGGATCGAGCTTGGCGCCGGTGGTGGAGGGTGCGCTGAGCTGAGGGGCACTCCATGCATAAAATTTCATGCACTCGCCGCAACGTACTGGGAACACGCCGCTTGCCAGCCCGCTTTTGCCCTGCCGGGATCAGGAGGCGGCTCAAACGGGGAGGGAAACAGCAGAAAAGACGACTTGCGAAATCACTGAGTTGACACGAGTGCCGCTATCGCCACAACTCCATCGACGATGGCTACGCCGAATCTGTGCATAATTCAGGTACCACCAATAATCCCCGCGGCGGTACAATTTAGCCGTCGATGATCGGCCAGACCATCTCCCACTACCGAATCACCGAGAAGCTCGGCGAGGGTGGGATGGATGTCGTTTACAAGGCTGAGGACACGAAGCTCGAACGAGCGGTCGCACTCAAGTTTCTCGCCCCTCAGCTCCTCGAAGACGAGGAGGCCCGGAAGCGGTTCACCCGCGAAGCGAAAGCCGCCGCTGCGTTGGATCACCCTACCGTTTGCAACATCTATGAAATCGACGAGGCGGACGACCAGACCTTCCTGGCAATGGCCTACGTCGAGGGCAAGGCCGTAAGAGACAAGGTCCAAAAACGTCCGCTCAAACTCGATGAGGCGTTGGATATCGCCGCTCAGACTGCATAGGGCCTACGAGCGCAGAGGCAGCGAAGTCGCGACCGCCGTTTCCCCTGCGAGTCTTTCACCGAAACCGCTCGCGATCGACTCCGCCGACAAGCCGAGAGCTCGGAAACCTCGACCTCTAACCGCGCCACGCTGCCGGTTTTTGCCCTGCGGGCTGGGTTGTAGTCCTCGATGGGAAGGGTGTACGATGTGCTGGCGAATGACTTGACTGGAGGATGTGATGAGACAGCAAGCAAGATTTGCGCGACAAGCGGGATTCGTGCTGGCGATTGGGCTTTTGATCGCGGGGGTGGGCGCGGTGGCGCCGGCGAGGGCGCAGCAGATTACCTCACCGGAAGAGTTTTTTGGCTTCCAGTTGGGCAGCGACCGCAAGATGGCGCGCTGGGACAAGATTGTCGAGTACTACCAGCTCCTTGAAAAACAGAGCGGCGGGCGGATGAAGGTGATCAACATGGGTCCCTCGACCATGGGAAATCCCTTCCTGCTGGCGATCGTCTCGTCAGCGGAAAACATCGGCAAGCTCGATCGGCTCAGGGAAATCAGCAATCAACTAGCCGACCCGCACGGGCTCAGCGAGCAGCAGGTGGAGGCGCTGATTGCGGAAGGCAAAGTGGTGATCTGTCAAACGATGAGCATGCACGCTACGGAGATCGGCGGGAGCCAGATGGCGCCGGAGCTGACCTATGATCTGCTTACGCGAGGGGACGACGAGACGCGGCGGATCTTGGACAACGTAGTTTCTTTGATCGTGCCTTCGTTCAACCCCGACGGGCAGATCATGGTCACCGACTGGTACCGCAAGATGCTGGACACGGAGTACGAAGGCTCGAATCTGCCGTGGCTTTATCACAAGTACGTGGGGCACGACAACAATCGTGACGCCTTCCAGGCGAACGTGGTGGAGTCGCAGTATGTTGGAAAGATTCTGTTCCGCGAGTGGAAGCCGCAGGCATATCTGGACCACCACCACATGGGCAGTTACGGCGCACGGATTTACGTGCCCCCCTACGCTGAGCCGGTTCGTCCGTATGCGGACCCGCTGGTGTGGCGCGAAATGAGCTGGTATGGCGCTCACATTGCCTACAAAGAGGAGGAAGCGGGGCTTTCGGGGGTGATTAACGCGGCGATATACGCGGGCTGGGGGCATTTTGGCTTTCACTGGATCACGCCGTTCCACAACATCGCGGGCATGCTGACCGAGTCGGCGAGCGCCAGCCTGGCGACGCCGCTCTATATTCATCCGGAACAGTTGCGAGGCGGCAGGCTGGCGATGCCCAGCTACGACATGCAGACGACGTTTCCCCAACCCCTGGCTGGGCGGGTGGTGGCGGCTGAGGGATATCGTTGAGCGGCAGAAGGTCTCGGCCTGGGCGCCGTTGGACTTGGCCGCGCGCAACCGGGAAACGGTGCTTCGGAACGCCTACCTGAAGGCCAAGAGACATACCGAGCGCGGGGCCGCGGGCAGGCCGGCCGCGTACGTGATTTCGGCAAGTCAACACGACCGTCTGACGGCCGTGAAGATGGTTAACACCTGAATTATGCACTGCGGCGTGGACCTGAGGAGGGCTGAGCCGCAAGGGACCATTGGGGACCCCCTAAAACATGGGGTAAAAAGGTCGGCTGGCAAAGATTCCAGCTTCGCCAGCCAACCCCAAGGAAGTCACCCACATGGTTACCAGACGAAAACAGCATAGCTCCCAAAGGCCCGTCCAACAAGGCCCAGCCGTGACGGCCTCGCGGCCCAATAAAATCGGGGCTTCGACGCCTTACCACTTCCGCGGCAGGAAGCCGACTCCCTACGGCGGCTTGCTGCCGGTGGTCGGGAGGGCGCTGATCTGAGAGCCTGGCTATGCGCTATGCATAAAATTTTATGCACTAGCCGTAACGCACTGGAAACACGTCACTTTCGAGCGAGGTTTTGACGACGCGGATTCTGGGCGGGAAGGGAAACCGGACACGGAGAAGCCAAAAGGCCAGTTGCCGAGCTACCACCTCACGACGACCGCCAACCCGCTACGAACGCAGCCACACTCGCAAAGTGAATCTGTGCATAATTCAGGTAACAAGCTGCTGGGTCAGGGTATCGAGGTCATGCGGGCGCAAGCGGGGTTTGTGGCGGCGAATGGCATGAGCTACCCGGAAGGGTCCTACGTTGTCTCGTTGGCGCAGCCCAAGATGGGGCTGATTCGCTATTTGCTGGGGCGAACGAGGTATCCGGACAATGAATGGACGCGGAACGGGGACGGCTCACCAAAGCGGCCTTACGACATGGCGACGGACACGATGTTCGAGTTCATGGGGGTGCGAGTCGATGCGCTCGACGAGACGGGTGAGGCCGACCTTCAGAAGGTGGAGGGTGAGATCCAGCCGGCGGGCACGGTGGCCGCCGGCACAGGCGGGTACTCGTCGCCCGTGCGCTACGTGGAGCGTGATCTTCTCGAGAGCGGCTGGCTGTTGGGCGAGGAGACCCTGGCCAACAAAGCAGCGATGGTGGTGGCCGCGAAGGGCCAAGGGCGCGTGGTGATGATCGGGTTCCGCGCACAGCACCGCGCCCAGACGCATGGCACGTTCAAGCTGGTGTTCAATGCCCTGATCGAGCAAGAAACAGTCAGAAGCCGCGCCACGCGCAGGGGGAATCCTGGTCAAAAGGCTCGGGGCAGCAATCCGAGCGCGTTTGCCTTCGAACTTCGCATGATGATTTCAACCGTAGATGGCGGCAGCCTGCGGATGACCTGATGGATGCGGGCTATAGTCAACCTCATCGACGCCGTCGCGCGAGAGACGGGGCAGCCGAGTACCAGGTTGCCGAGAACCGCTGGCCGGGTTGCTTCTCCGGGAGATTGTCGTAGGCTCACCCACAAGATGACTCGTCTGGTTCTTCTTTTCTTGGGGCCGTGTCACCTGAATTATGCACTGCGGCGTGGACCTGAGGAGGGCTGAGCCGCAAGGGACCATTGGGGACCCCCGAAAACATGGGGTAAAAAGGTAGGCTGGCAAAGATCCCAGCTTCGCCAGCCAACCCCAAGGAGGTCACCCACATGGTTACCAGACGAAAACAGCATAGCTCCCAAAGGCCCGTCCAACAAGGCCCAGCCGTGACGGCCTCGCGGCCCAATAAAATCGGGGCTTCGACGCCTTACAACTTCCGCGGCAGGAAGCCGACTCCCTACGGCGGCTTGCTGCCGGTGGTCGGGAGGGCGCTGATCTGAGAGCCTGGCTATGCGCTATGCATAAAATTTTATGCACTAGCCGTAACGCACTGGAAACACGTCACTTCCGAGCGAGGTTTTAACGACGCGGATTCTGGGCGGGAAGGGAAACCGGACACGGAGAAGCCAAAAGGCCAGTTGCCGAGCTACCACCTCACGACGACTGCCAACCCGCTACGAACGCAGCCACACTCGCAAAGTGAATCTGTGCATAATTCAGGTGTCAGCTTGCAATCCGTTAACTTGACAATGCCACCACCAGGTATCCGGTAGCGGTACAATCTCCCTATCGATGGTCGGCCAAACCATGCGGCCGCTGGAGCTTGAGGCGCAGACCCCCCAGGAATGGGGACCGTGCCCCGGTTGACCGGGGCGATGGCATCGGCAGCTTGGTTTGCCGCAACGCCCCGAGGTGCTGGTGATCGAACCGGGGCGCAGATCGCCCAGCTCGCTGATCTGGTGGATGATTTGAGTGCGCTGTTGCTGCAGTTGCTCGAGGGAATCAGACATGGAAGCGGCCTCCTGGTTCCTAGCGTAATAGATACGCAAGGATATAGGCCACAATAAAGAGACTGCTGAAATGCTCACTTCTATGTCGCGCACCCCCAAACCATCTCGCACTACCGCATCACCGAGAAACTCGGCGAGACAATGGGATGGGTGTGGTGTACAAGGTTGGGGATACGAAGCTCGACTAATAATGAATTAGGGACGGCTCTTTGGGTTAGAAAAAGCTTCTGAGTAGTGGGCTCAGATCAGCTGTCCACCAAAGCCACATGGCGGCTCATGACAGCTTCGCCGGTTCTAGGCCGAGATGAGACGCTTCGGTCCCGGTCTGGTGGTGGCGGCCGCGTTCATCGGCCCAGGGACCATCACGACAGCAAGTGTAGCCGGAGCGCAGTTTGGCTTTAGTTTGCTTTGGGCCATCGTATTCGCGGTGGTGGCGACTCTCGTGCTGCAGGAGATGTCCGCCCGCCTCGGCTTAATCAGCGGTCAGGGTCTTGCGGAAGCTCTGCGATCCACGTTCAACCAGCCCGTCTTGGGCGGGGCGGCGACCGCTTTAGTCATCGTGGCGATCGGCTTTGGCAACGCCGCGTACGAGGCAGGCAATATCCTCGGCGCGGCGATGGGGCTTGAGGTCCTCAGCGCTGTGGGCTCTCACGGTTGCTGCCGGCGGGGCATGGGTGCTTGCTACGGGAGCCTATCGGTTCATTGAACGTTTCTTGATCTTGCTTGTGGGACTCATGGGCCTCGTGTTTCTTCTGACGATGCTGCTTGTACAACCCGACGTCGAAACCATGATGGTGGGAGTGTTGATTCCAAGCATCGAGCCGGGAGCCTTGGTGACCGTGATTGCGCTGATTGGTACGACCGTGGTTCCTTACAACCTTTTTCTCCACGCCAGCTCCGTTCGAGAAAAATGGCCTGATCCGATACCGAGGGAGCGGGAGCGAAGGGCTGACCTTGAAGGTAAAGGCACTTGACCCCGGCGCCGAAGCTCGGCAGTTGACCCGGCTGCCTCCCGGACGCAGCGAAGTGTTGAGTTGGTCGTCGAATGGGCAAAGGGTGTTCTTCGCCCGCAGTGGGCTGGGCGGAAGCCGCTCGAACTCCGAGTGGTGGAGGTCCCGGTCGAGGGCGGCAGCCCCACCAGCACGGGTCTGAAGGTTCCCGGCTTCGGTCATCACAGCCGGATCAGCATGCACCCGGATGGTAAGCGGGTGGTCTATTCGCAGGCGTGGGGCCGCAGAGAGGTCTGGGTGGCGGAGAATCTGCTGCCGACCGCAACGACCGAGACGGAGTGAGCTATGGCGAGAACGCTGAAGCAAATCGTTGCGGAGGGGCTGCTGGTGCTGGCAGGCGTCATCTTCTTCATAGGGCTGGTGGCGACAGTGGGGATTCCGGAAGGAAGGATGAAGCCTGCGCCGCCGACCGTTGCGGCCGAAGAACGGTATGCGCCGACCGTCCCTCCAGGGCCGCTTGCCTGGCCCGGACGATGACCGGCGCTGCCCTGCTGTGGTTGGTCCTGACGGTCTCGGTCCGCGCGGAATCCGCCCGACCGCTGGGGCTCGACCTGTATCGGCCGGTGCCCGAGGAGAATTTGCTGACGCCGGAGAAAGTCAAGTTGGGGCACGTACAAGTCGAAAACTCATGATTCTAGAGCGTCTCCTTCTCTCGTGGGTGATTCTCCGCGCTGCTAGGGCACGGCGCCCGATTATACTACCCCGCAGCTGCTTCTGTTGAAGGCTCCTGCTTGCCGCTGCCACTACGCCGAACGCTTTGTGCGCAGCATCAAAGAATCCTGTTTGGATCGCATGATCTTGTTCGGGGAACGATCGCTGTGGCGGGCGGTCCAAGAGTTCGTCGCCCATTATCATTACGAATACAATCACCCAGGGCTTGACAATCAGTTGATCTTCCCGGAGAAGACAGCTGCCAAGCCCAGCGCTCCGATCGAGTGTCGACAGCGACTGGGCGGGATGCTGAAGTATTGCCACCGACAGGCCGCCTGAAAGATCCCCAAAAAACAAAGGTCGTTACCGCTTCGTGCAGCAGCGGACTACCAGGAGGGTCTTTGTGGGCTTTGTGTGCCAGCTCTTATGAATGTTGGCGACCGCGACGCGCGTCAGCCCCCAACGCAAGAAGACGAAATCGGAGTTCCGAACACGGGTCTCCCGATCACAACATCTATGGGGATGATGCGATCCAGTTTTTGGACACTACGGGCTACCACACGACGTCGAACCAGCTGCCAACAGCATAGATCGGTAGCTCAAAAAGCTTTCTTCACTGTTGCTTGGTCACCTCTTGAGGTGGATCGCCGAGTCCACGCGAACATCCCACTGGATCGTATCCTCGTCTGGTTCCCTACCGGGATAGTTCTTCGTAAAGACCAGATACGCTACTTCCTAAACGCCCCTTCAGATCCCACCCAGGAAGGTCTGTCGAGCTTGAGCTGCTTGGCGGCGGCTTCAGCGCTGTTCGTGCTCCGTGTGAGTTGACGCATCCTCTTGTCGTTCGCCAAAACTACGTAGCCGTTTAGATTGAAGTGCTCACTTGACAGCCGAGTCCGCTGTTCGCACATTCTGGTAGCAGTGATCACTTTTCGTTCCAATTCAGACGAGCACGACTCGATGCGTCACTGCTATCTTTGGCATTTGGGCGTGGATCGTGATTAGCCAGACTGACGTGCCTCCTTCAAACACGCCCGAATCCTTCGATCCTCTCTTAAGATTCGGATTCGTTTCCGTCGGCATGTCGAGCGGAGCTAGACCCAGGTAAATGAACCATGCAGAACGCGTGCGCCGATTAGGTGCACCGTATATCGTGTTCCAACTAAGAACGCGGCCCGAACAGACGTGCGACCGGCGCCGCAGCAGCCTTCAATGCACCGGGTAGTCTAGATCCGCTTCGGCCCACGGTGAGGCAGTCCGGCCGTTGCGGTCGAAAATCACCTCGCCGGCGCGCAGAGTCAGCTCACAGTTCAGACGTTGCTCTCCATCGATGCTTCCTCCTGCGACGTCACGATATGCGAAATGACCCGACTCCAGCGAAAAAACCGCGATGTCCGCCTCAGCCCCCACGGCGATCTGGCCGAGTGCCGGACGCTTGACCTGCTCGGCCGGACTGGCGGTAGAAGCGCGAACCACCTCCGCCAGTGGCATGCCCATTACCAGGAACTTCGACATCACCGTCGGCATGTCAATCATCGCCCCGTTGATGGACCCCACATGGACGTCGGTCGAGATGGAGTCGGGATAGAAACCCGCCTTGATCATCGGCACCGCGTTTCGGAAGTGAAAGCTGCCGCCTCCGTGACCGACATCGAACTTGACCCCACGCTCACGCGCCAGCATCAAATACTGGCGGGGCTTGCCATTCTCGTCGAGCAGCGGCGCAGGCCAGCGATAAAAGTGCGTGCTCATGTCCCCGGGGCGCAGGATGTCGGAGATCATAGTCTCGTAGGGACGCTCAGGCAGGAAGTAGCCAAAGTCAACCATGACGGGGATGGCAGCCAGCTTGCCGGCCTCAACCGCCCGCTCAACCGAAGTGAAGTCCTTGCCCCACCAATGCGCGGACTTGATGCCTACTACGATTTCTGGGTGTTGACGGGCCAGAGCCGCGGTTTTCTCGGGATCCATGTCATGTGGATTCTGCTCTAGCTCATAGGCCGTGATGCCGGTCCCGACGATATTGAGCATTGCCAAGGTGCGAGTCGTGGCTGTCTCGATCACGGTCCGCCGAAACTGCTCGAATCCGCGCCAGCCGGAGGAGCCAGGGTCGACCACGGTCGTGGTGCAAGTGCGCGGCGCAAAGTGGTCCGGGTAGATACTGCGGTTCCCGCCTGACGTGGTGTCGTGTATTGTGCCGGAGAAGGCATGGAAGTGCACGTCGACCAAACCGGGCGTCACATAGAGCCCCGACACATCGATCGTCTGTTCCGCTTCGGAACGATCGATGCCGGCCTCGACCGCGGCCACGCGGCCGTCTTGGATGGCTACGTCGAGTTGCGCATCAACTCCGTTCTTGGGATCGATCACACGACCTCCCGTAAGTACGAGGTTGTAACTCTGTGCAACAAGGACCGTTGCAAAAAGAAAGAGGAGGCCAGCAAACCGCATAGCCCCAATTGTAGCTCTCCACGGAGGGTACCGACCAGATTGCTGCAAAAATATACTCTAAGGGACGTCAAGGGGGTGGGTGTCTGAAAGAGGTCGTGGTCAGGAGCTATTCGAAAAGTCCAATGGATTGAGCCGTTTACAGGCGAAACCGGTGCCCAACTCATCCCTACAACAAAGGAGAAAACCCTGACAGCCAAATGGCTTTGGGGCATAGCGCAGGCACTCCACAAGTCCTTCTATTTAAAGCACTACCGATCGGTTTCGGCGCTTAAAGTATAAAATTACACGAATCTGGTCGGTACCCTTGTAATGCAAAGTAGCCCTCGATGAGGGGCTGGATGCGGGCACTCAAAGGAATGACCCGGCGCTTGGATTTGCTGCCGAAGGGTCCGCCCTTGCCGTAGAATCATCAGGCGATGAGTCTGCCAGTCGAGATTCGCTCGTTTGAGGTTGGCCAGCTCGGAGACCCGGAGTCCGGTGTCAAGAAGGGTCCAGACGACGAGTTTCTCTTCGTGGGGGTTGCAGGCGTTGGCCAAGCGGGTTGCTTCATCTCCGGTAAGAGGTTCGCGTTTGTACTGGTAGCGCATAGAGGTGTTGTGCGGCTGCCGTAAATTCTCTAGAATTGCGGCAGTCTGTCGCAATCCTACACGGGCATCGTACAGGAAATAAAGAACTTAGGGAAGAGTCGTCTGTGGAAGCGTCGCGATTAAGGGGGGAAGGCGACAGCGAAGGTTCCGACAATCCCTGCCAGCTCAACCGGTCGATGCAACACCAGCACTAAGTCGTTTAGCTGGAGTGTGCGAACGCTGAGAGGGACAAGTGGCTTGCCTACAAGCCGAAGCCCCAATCGCAACCGCGTAACTCGTTGTACGTCAACAGCGTATCAGGGGAAGCGCGGTATCCTCGCCGCTACCCTTTTTGTTTCTTAGACTTACACTTCACCTTCTCCTTTCGCGCGAAGTGTTGCATCGACCCCTTGAGATCACCCCCATTGTCGGAAGTGAGAGAATCGCGTCTGTCTTGACCCTCGGCTTGCTCCGAAAGACGATGATGGCATGCCGGGCCAAGGCTCTGGAGTCGGCTGACGACTAGGCTGGCTGGAAGATTTCGATAGCGTTACCGGACGGGTCCTCCACGAGGATCTGCTGCCCACCCGGGCCAGAGATGATCTCGTTGCGGAAGTTCGCGCCTGCCTCGGTCAGAGCAGTTACAGTCGCCGCGATGTCCTCAACCTGGACGACGAACCGGTTCCATCCACCGGGTACGGGCCGGCTGCCGTCCGGCATGGGCTGCTGCGCCGAGGAAACGGGGCCGGCGACCCACAGCTCGAGGTCGTCCTTTGCGAGGATGCCTATCGCGGGCCTGAAATCCTGCTTGAGTTCGAACCCAAGGAGGCCGGTATAGAAGCCGATCGCCGCCTCTACGTCATTGACGATGTATCTCACCGTAGCCATGTCCTAGCCCACCTCCGAGGGTCATTCCAGGATATACCGTGCAGGAAGAGGGCATTGTCAACTTGAGCGATTCGTCGGCAGACTCTGGCGGTGAAGCTCACTTCCGAGAAGTCCGGTTGTCGGAACCTTGTGCAACCAATCCCCTTCCATCAAGCTCCCGACTCGCGCAAAATCGGGGCTTGTGTATACTTACAGCTTCCCAAGCCGACGACGGAGGTTGCTATGGCACGCTGGATACTTGAGCCGGGCCACACGTCTGCGGAGTTCTGTGCCCGCCACATGATGGTGACCTGGGTTCGCGGCCATTTCAAGGATATCCATGGGACTCTCGATTTCGATCCTGACGACCCAATGAAGTCGACGGTCGAGATAGAAATTGATGCAAGCAAGATTTGGAGCGGAGATCCGGACCGGGATGCCCATCTGCAGGGCGCCGATTTCCTGGACGTCGAGAGCCACCAGAAAATCACTTTCAAGGGGTCCGTAACTGAGCACTTTGGACAGAACCACTACAAGGTGTCAGGTGAGTTGACTATCCGAGGGGTCACCCGGCCGGTGACTCTCGACGTCTCCAACCTCGGCCAGTGGCCAACACCCTTCTGGACCGGCGATGGGGACAAGGGGCCGATCACTCGGGCGGGATTTACCGCAACCTCTCGAATCAACCGGCAAGAGTTCGGAGTAAGCTGGAACGGCACCATGGACAACGGCGGTGTTGTGGTCAGCGACGAGGTTCTCATCACAATAGACGCCGAGGCTCTGCTCGAGGCTGACTTGGAACGAGCGGGGCTGGCCAAGACATGAACCGTGGCCCAAAGGGGCGGCACTTTGCGGAATCGGCGGATCGCGGAGACGGCGGTGTGACGCCCACCGGCAACGCCCTCTCGGTTACTTCCGACAATCCCCATTATCGGAAGTAACTCCTGCGGCCCTTTCGGCGAGCGCTTAACGCTAGAATTCCCGTGTTGTAACGATCGGCTCCACCATCAGCCAGTACCGCATCGTCGAAAAGCTCGGCGAGGGTGGGTGTGGAGCCCAACGTGACTGGACTGTGGCACGCCCCCTATTGCGCACCCCCTTTAGCGAGGAGTATCCTTACCTACGATTAAGGATTGGGCCAGCTCTCCGACCGACCGGGTGTTCCCCTTCGGCCTAGTGGGTGGTACTCCGGTCCCTGGGCATTGGTCGGGAGATTGAGGAGATTGGGGCAGATCAGCCAGAGAAGCCCCGTGCCTGTCACCGATCCCCCAGAGGTGCGCGATGATTTGTTTGGATAGATCCGCCGCGAAATTGAGCTTCTTGGTCCTCGCCAGTTTCTTGTTGCAGGTCGTACCTGTGCCGGGCCAGACTTAGTCTGGGCCCGGCAGATGGGTGGGCCCCCCCCCAAAGTTACGTTCCTGGGACTCCTGGGATGTGGGCGTCCGGCGTGGCGGTGGACGGCAGCGGCAATGTCTACACGACGGGGTATTTCACGGGTACCGTCGGTACCGTCGACTTCGACCCAGGCGCCGGCGACTTCAACCTGACCTCGGCCGGACGTTCGGACATCTTCGTCTCCAAGCTTGACAGCGCCGGGAACTTCGTCTGGGTCCGGCAGATGGGCGGGACGGGTTCTGGGCAGGGGAACGATGTGGCGGTGGACGGCAGCGGCAATGTCTACACGACGGGGAATTTCAGCGGTACCGCCGACTTCGACAATTCGCAGGTCGCTTCAAGAGACCAATGTCGGGCTGAAGTTCAAGACGCCCAAGAACGGCAAGGCTCGCCGAGTGTCATTGCTGAGGTTCACCATCGACGCCTTGATTCAGCACAGGGAAGAGCAAGCAAAAGAGCGGGCATTGTTCGGCGAAGACTACCAAGACAACGACCTGGTTTGCCCTCTACCCGATGGGAGCCCGTGGCCGCCTGATTCGTTCTCGGATCAGTTTCGTCGGTTCCGGGACAAGTGCGGGCTGAAGATTCGTTACCACGACCTCAGACATAGCCATGCAACTCAGTTAATGGAGCAGGGCGTCCACCCGAAAGTGGTCAGCGAGAGACTCGGGCACAGCAGCGTGGGGATTACGTTGGACCTCTACAACCACGTATCGCCAAACCTACAGGATGAAGCGGCTCAGAAGCTCGACGTTGCATTACAGAAAGAGCTATCCAAGCGCCGCAAAACTGTAAGTTGAGCCGCAGGGTTGCAGAATGGTTGCAATTTCACGCTTGGAAAGAGACTACCCAAAGGCAGATGTCTGTAAGTTATTGAAATGGCGGAGGAAGAGTCCGCCATAGGGACGTCCGAGGATGTCCGACACAGTCCATGATATCCCCTATTATCAACTAGGGCGTATTAACACTAACGTGGGGTCTCGAAACGAAGAGCCTCGACGATGAGGGCGAAGTGGAGGAAGGCGAGGAACATCACGTCGAGCTTGTCGAAGCGAGAGAAGATTCGGCGGAATCCCTTGAGCCGGCGGAAGAGTCTCTCGACCTCGTTGCGGCGGCGATAGAGTACTCGATCGAACTCCCACGGCTCCAAGCGGGTACGCTTGGGCGGCACGACGGGAATCCATCCGAAATCCAGAGCCAGTTGGCGTGTCTGATCGTCCTCATAGGCGCCGTCCATGAGCAGCGGCAGCGGCTCGGGCAGTGGCCCCAGACCGCCCAGCAGCTCGCGGCCATGCTGGGCGTCGTGAGCTTGGCCGGGCGAGAGAGCGAACGTTATCGCCGTTCGAGCATCTGCGGCAACCATATGAATCTTGGTGGTCCATCCGCCGCGGGATTTGCCGATCGCCTGCGGACCGGTTTTTTTAACGCACCGGTGCCGTCGGGATGAACCTTCCCGATGGTCGAGTCCATCGACACGGCTTCGATTTTGATGCGGACCAGTTGCTCGCGCTGCAGTTTCTCGAAGACGGCGTCGAGCACGCCGTTCTTCGACCAGCGGTTCATGCGGGTGTAAATGGTGTGCCAGTTGCCGAAGCGCTGGGGCAAGCCGCGCCATTTGCAGCCCTGCTCGGCGACATATAAAATCGCGTTTAAAACCGTCAGGTTCGCCAGGCTCACGTTGCCCCGCTGGCGCGGCAAAACCGGCTCGATGCGGAGGTATTGCTGCTCGGTGATTTCCATACATCACCAGTATAGCAGCTTGTCCAGATTCGTGTTAACAGGCCCTAGGTCGCCGAGTAGCAATGGTCTACGCATTCATCGAGGTTCTGCGAGGTCCTGCGAGGTCCTGCGAGGTTCTGCAAAGTTCTGCGCGCTGAAGTTGCATTCCGAGTTATCTGCACGCCTCGTTCAGGAATCCGAGAAGCTTAGCCCAGTGATCCCACCAGATTCCAGAAATCTCCGGGGGAAGATAGATTCACAAGTTCTAAAACCTTCTTGACTGAGGGCTGAAGATTCATCAATGAAAGTCGCCCGTTCAACGCCTTGAGCCGCTGCCCGGTCAGCAGAATCACGCGCAGCCCCATACTGCTGATGTATTCGAGCTCTTCCATGTCCAAATGGACTTCCCGCGTCCCCTCAACAACAATCGGTGCCAGCGCTTCTTCTAACTGGCTGTACGTCAGGGTATCGAGGCGGACCGCGATCGTGAGCTCAAAAACACCATCACTCTTCTCAAGCGTGCTACCTGAATTATGCACTGCGGCGTGGACCTGAGGAGGGCTGAGCCGCAAGAGACCATTTGGGACCCCCGAAAACATGGGGTAAAAAGGTAGGCTGGCAAAGATCCCAGCTTCGCCAGCCAACCCCAAGGAGGTCACCCACATGGTTACCAGACGAAAACAGCATAGCTCCCAAAGGCCCGTCCAACAAGGCCCAGCCGTGACGGCCTCGCGGCCCAATAAAATCGGGGCTTCGACGCCTTACCACTTCCGCGGCAGGAAGCCGACTCCCTACGGCGGCTTGCTGCCGGTGGTCGGGAGGGCGCTGATCTGAGAGCCTGGCTATGCGCTATGCATAAAATTTTATGCACTAGCCGTAACGCACTGGAAACACGTCACTTCCGAGCGAGGTTTTGACGACGCGGATTCTGGGCGGGAAGGGAAATCGGACACGGAGAAGCCAAAAGGTCAGTTGCCGAGCTACCACCTCACGACGACCGCCAACCCGCTACGAACGCAGCCACACTCGCAAAGTGAATCTGTGCATAATTCAGGTGCTAACGGTCAGCATGATTCTGTCTCCACAAATGTTCTGATCTCGGCGCAACGACCAGCGCCCAATCGCAACACCGTCTCAGGATCCAGCGCCGCATGGCGACGACGCTTCCCCCCTAAGAGTATCACCTGGACGACCCGCCGTTCTCCCTGAGTGAGGGTCGAGAAGGACCGCCCGGAGGAATGCGGATTCGCCACTCAGCCCCGGTAGCAAAATACCCAAGACACACAGCTCCCGCCGCGCCCGTTGTTATCTACCTCGCGCAGCCGCCGCACGCGCGGTTGCTTCATTCCAATACCCGTGGTACGGTCAAATCTCTGTCCCCTTTATGGGTCTCGCTTCTCGTAAATACTGCTTTCGGCTTTTCCAACGGCTTGGGTTGCTCGGCGTTTTCTTCGCCACGATAGCGCCCGCGCAGCAGGCCTCTGAGCTGTTTCCCGAGCCGCCACTACCCATTCCGCGGCAGGGCGACACGGAAATCTACGCGTTCTCTCAGGAATCATTAGGCGCCATGCGCTACCTCAAGGGTAGCGTTGAGATTAAATTTGGTGACTCCGTCATTACCGCCGAAGAGGTCGACTACAACGACAGCACAGGCGAAACAGAAGCCCGCGGGGACGTGCGTTTTCGAAACTTATCGCGGCAGGAAGATTTGCACGCCTCAAAGATCAGCTACAACGCCCAAACAGGGGCGGGTACGTTCTACGACGTCCACGGGACGGTGGGATCCGCTAGCCAGGGGGCCTCCCGTTCCTTAAGCACCGACAACCCCTTCTACATCGATGGCAAGGTGGTTTACAAGACGGCCGAACATTTCACTGTCCACAACGGCTTCGTGACGAATTGCGACATCAATAGCCCCTGGTGGACTCTCAAGGCCCCCAAGACAAAGATCGTCCCGGGGAAATCGGCGACCGTACACAACGCGGTCTTCCGCCTGCGTAAAGTGCCACTCTTCTACTTTCCAATTTTCAAGAAGTCACTAGAACGGATGCCTCGCAAGAGCGGCTTTCTGACTCCCAACATCGGTAACAGCTCGCGATTCGGCTTGGTTTTCGGGCAGTCCTACTATTGGGCCATCAATCGAAGTTTTGATGCGACAATCGGCGCGACGGTCTACACCGACCGCGGCGTTGCCACCCAGATCGGGTTGCGCGGGCGGCCGACACCGAACAGCCATTTCGATGCCTACTTTTTTGCGGTCAAGGACCGCGGGCTCAAACTGGATGACGGGCGTCGCATCAAGCAGGGTGGCCGCTCATTCACGATGAAGGGATCGGCGAACTTCCCGGCAGGTTTTCGCGGAGTGGCGGAAATCAAACACCTCAGCTCGCTGGAGTTCCGTCAGGCGTTCACGCAGAGTTTCAACGAGGCCGTATTCTCGCAGGTTCGCTCCATCGGATTTGTAACGAAGAACTTTTCAACGGTCAGCCTCAACACCTCTTTCCTGCGAAACGAAAACTTTCAAAGTGTCGATCGCGGTGATACCGTGATTATTCGGAAGCTGCCAAGCGTCGAGTTTGGCAGCCACGACCGCCAAATCTTGGCTGGGCCGGTGCCGCTTTGGGTCAGCTTCGACAGTTCGTTCAGCCTCGTCAGCCGCACTCAGCCATTGTTCCAGACTCGGCGTAACGTGCAGCGCAGTGACATCCACCCGCGCATAACGAGCAAATTCTACTGGAGAGGCTTCCACTTTACGCCAACCCTGGGAGCCCGTACGACCTCTTACGGCCAAAGCAGAAATGAGATCGGCGAGCTGGTGGGCACCAACCTTCACCGCACCACGCGCGAGGCTTCCCTGGACATAGCCCCGCCTGCCCTCGAACGCATCTACGACGCGCCCAAGTGGCTGGGGGAAAAGATCAAGCACGTGATCGAACCCCGATTGAGCTATCGCTTTGTCGATGGGGTCGAGGACTTTGCCCGCGTGATTCGCTTTGATGACCGCGATCTGATCAACAATACAAACGAGGCGGAACTGTCACTCACCAATCGCGTCTACGCCAAGGATGCCGCGGGCCGGGTTCGCGAAGTCTTCACAATGGAGGTGTGGCAGCGCCGCTACTTTGATCCAGAGTTTGGCGGCGCCCTGGTTCCGGGCCGCCGCAACGTGCTCCAATCGACCATCGGGTTCACCCCGTTCGCCTTCGCCGACCAGGCGCGAAACTACTCTCCGATCGCGGCGACGTTTCGAGTCCGGCCGGCCTGGCGCTATGCCCTCGAATGGCGCTACGACTACGATCCTTTGCGGGGAAAGGTGGTCAACACCAGCGTCAACGCCGATTTTCGTCTGAGCAATGTTTGGAGCGTCACCGTCGGACACAACGCCGTGCGGACTCCTACCGTGCTCTCTCCGGCCAGCAACCAGCTCTTCACGATCGCGCGCGTCGGAGATTTTAACCGGCGGGGCTGGAACTTCGCCGTGAGCAACATCTACGACTACCGCCAGGCCATCTTTCTCTACACCGCCATCCAGAGCACCTACAACACCGACTGTTGCGGTTTCAGCGCCGAATGGAGACGCTTCGCGATCGGGCGTACAAGGAATGACAATCAGATCCGTGTTACGCTATCGATCGCCAATGTCGGCTCCTTCGGAACACTGCGGCCCCAGGAGCGAATGTTCTAGCCCATGGTGTTTCCCAAGCGCTACGCCGAGACCGTTGCCCGAACGCGCGTCACGGCCGGTTTCGTTGTGGCGGCGCTGTTCATCGTGCTGTCGGAGCCAACGATCCAGTCTCTGGTCCTCGGCACGACCTTGGCGCTGCCCGGAATGTTTCTTCGCGGCTGGGCCGCGGGCCACCTGGAAAAGAATCAGCGGCTGACGACATCCGGCCCGTTCGCGCACCTGCGCAACCCCCTCTACGTGGGAACGCTGATCACCGGACTCGGCTTCGCCGTGGCCTCCAACCACATCGGCGCCGCTGCTCTGATGCCCGCGTTTTTTCTGCTCTTCTACCTCCCGGTCGTTGAAGAAGAAGAAGGTCATCTGCGTACTCTGTTCCCCGACTACGCCGACTATGAAGCTCGTGTCCGAAAGTTTCTGCCAACTGTCCAAGCTCAGTATCGAGCGGGCAAGCCATTTCAGTGGGACCTCTACCTCCGCAACCGCGAGTATCAAGCTCTAATCGGAATCTGCGCAGGCATGGCGCTGCTCGCGGGCAAAACGTTGCTGTGAGGCTGCGCCTCGCAAAATATCCTGGTTTGTCCGTAACCGATGCGCGGAACTGCGAGTTGGTGTCAACCTCACGTAGCGTGGGCAGCCCCGAACGTTTTACAGACACATTACTGAAATAGCGCCTCAGGGGCCCGTGTCGGCGGTTGTGTTAGATTTGTCGGCAAGGTTCGCCCTCAGGGATGATTGGTAACGCCGTTGGGGCGGTCCTTGCGGTCTCAGATCGGAATTGCCCGGAGTGTTTTCTATGTCGAAATTAGAAGGTCATGTTGCAGTCATCACGGGAGCCAGTAAGGGCCTCGGCCGCCAGATGGCTGAAGCTTTGGCCCAGGCCGGAGCGGCGGTGGCCTTGGTGGCGCGCAGTGAGGACCTGCTGGAATCGGTGGCCGATGGGATTCGCGGCAACGGCGGTAAGGCCGAGGTGATCGTGGCCGATATCACCGACGAGGCCCAAGTCGACCAGGTTGCACGGCAGGTCTCATCGACGCTCGGCGGCTGCGACATCCTGATCAACAATGCCGGAATCAACATACGGAAAAACGTAGAAGATTTCACTCTCAGCGAGTGGAACCAGATCGTCTCCGTCAACCTGACCGGTCCATTTCTAACATGTCGCGCGTTCGTGCCCGGGATGAAGAAGAAAGGCTGGGGCCGAATTATCAACATGACGTCGATCATGTCTCACGTCTCGATCCCTCAGCGAATCGGATATAGCTCGACGAAGTTTGGATTGCTCGGAATGGTCAAGGCCCTGGCCCTCGAGCTGGCGCCGCACAAAATTACCGTGAACGGGATCAGCCCAGGGCCCTTCGGGACGGAAATGAACAAGCCCATCATGAATGACCCGACGCTCAACCAGCAATTTGTCTCCAGCATCCCTCTCGGCCGCTGGGGCAAAGTTGAAGAGATCGGTGCGTTGGCAGTGTTCCTCAGCTCCGACGATGCCGGATTCATCACCGGCACCGACATCGTCATCGACGGCGGCTGGACCGCTCAGTAGCTGTCGCGATCCAACCCGGATCACCCTCGACAAGGCCCCCGTCCCCAAACCCGCGGGCAACACTTTCTGCTTTCGAGCCGGCGCTGCAATGCCGTCCGTCATCGGATGACGGCTACCTTTCCACTCCCTGGCCAAACCCAAAAGCGGCGCATTATCGAACTGCGAAGAGCGCAAAGTCAACCGTCACTATGGTTCCGTGTCAACGCCAAGTAGAAATATCCTAATCGCTGCCAAGTAGAAATGTCCGCTTTGGGGCAGGTGGCTGGAGAGGCGATGGTAGAGTGGTTGGCGTTGAGGGCAGGGTCGCGTCTGCTCTTGATGCCCAAGGCCGAAGCGATGGAGCTGGCTCCCAAGCAATCGGCTGAAGCAGACGACCCTCTGGCCTCCCGGTCAGAGGGTTTTCTGTTCGTGACAGAGATTGCTTTGGTGAAGCTTCGGAGCGGAGGCCTTGGGCTTCGCCAACGCGACGATCGCCGGGCGCCGTTTGCCCGGCGCTCCCCATAGCGTCTTGGTTTGGCAGCGACTCCTAGTCCTGCGTATCGTCTCGCCGAGCGCCGGATGCCTGCGCCGCTTGCCACACAGGCGGGCTGTCTTTCAGATCGAAGTCCTTCATCCAGTCGCTGCTTCGCTTGCCGGCAGCTTTGCCGCCAGCCTTCTCGGCCGCTGCCGCAGCGGGTTCCGCCTGAGCGCTCTTGGGCTGCGGGCGCTCCGATTGGGGCTGCGCGCCGCAGCGCTTCAGCGCCAGTTCGTGCTTGCCGCAGCGCGCGGCCAGGACGCCGTCCAGGCGTCTCTCCACCCGCACTCGGCTGTTTCGCAGACCCGGCACAATCGCCTTGCGGTCGATTTGATAGCTCTTTCCCCGGAAGCGAATCGTGTAGTCGTTGGCGACCCGCCGCGTCTCGACCTGGCTCAGCGCCGAGTCCAGATCGTGCTCGGGACCTAGCTCGCGATGCGCCTCGTCGGGGTGAGCCGGCTGCACCCGCAACGTGGCGTTCCACCAGGGCAGAAACTCGCTTTCCAGGTAGGCGTTGGCCTGTTCGATCGTCGTGGCCCCGGCCACCCGCAGACCCTTCACCAGGCGGTCCTGGGCGGTGCCAAAGCTGCGCTCGACGCGGCCTTTGGCCTGCGGCGAATAGGCCGTGATCGATTCGATGTCCAGCTCCTGGAGCGCCCGCCCGATCTGCGTGGGAGGCAAGAGCTTGGGATCCTCGCCGGCGCTGTTTTTGGGCGTGTTGACAAACAGGCTGGCGCGGTCGGTGTAGAAGGCTACGGGTCGGCCGTTTTGTTCCAGATACGTCTTCAGCAAACGGCGATTCTCTTCGCCCGAGTCGTGCCGGACGAAGCGCGCCAGCAACTCGCTGCTGGCGTCGTCGATCATGCCGATCAGGTACAGCTTCTCCCCGCGTCCCTCCAGCCAGTCGTGCTCGGAGGTGTCCCATTGCACCAGCTCGCCGCGGCAACTGCGGCGGGGCCGCCACGGATGCGGGCGTCCTGACTTGCGGCGGCGGGGCTTCCACAGGCCCGCGGCGGCCATCCAACGGCGCAGCGTTTCGCGGCCGACTTGGACGCCGTGGCGCTGCTCGAGATACTCCGCCGCCAGAGTCGGGCCAAAGCCGGCGTAGACGGGTTGGGAGAGGATTGCCACGGCTTGTTTTTCCGCCTTGGCGCTGAGCTTGCGGTTGGACGCGCGGCCCCGCGCGGCATGGACCACGGCCTGGTCGCCTTCGCTGCGAAGCTTCGCCAGCAGCCGCCTCAGATGCCGTTCGCTGAGGCCCGTCTGCTGGGCGGCCTGCTTTTGCGTGATGAGTTTTTTGTCTGCTTTGCGCAGCGCCACCAGCCGGTCGCGCTCTCGTTGTGTCATTAGTAGTTGTCCTTGCTTGCTCACCCCTCCAGGCTGACCTTGTCAATAGGACATTTCTACTTGGCACGTTTAGGACATTATCACTCGGCAGCGACAATATCGGTATTTTTCTAGCCACTCAAGAGAAAAAATGTTATCTTCTGGGTTCGGGGGAGGAGGCGGCGGTTCCAGTGGGTCCTCGAAGATCGTGAACGGCAGATTTTCGGTCGTCAGAGCATCGCCGCGTTCTTCGATGATTCCGGCCGCGGCCACCACCAGTTGCCGAAACTTCTTCATCTCCTCGTCGGTCCTCGGCACGCGGATCAGCTTTCGCGCCTCGTCGTCTACCTCAAGCCGATGATCGACGAGAACTGCGACCGAGAGGCGCTTCACCTCACCCCGCTCTAGATTCATGCGGGTGACGGTACGGCTAGTTTGATAGTTGGTCGTTTCCAGAACCCTAGTTGCCCCGGTTGCCTCGGTCACCGCTGGCTCCGGTTGGCGCGGCAGGTTCGAGGCCGTCCCCGGAACCCCTCCCTCCTTCAGGGGTTGAGCCGACTCTTGAGAACGCTGGCTCGTCATCACAACGGTTTCAGGATCGAGAATCTCCTCTGTTTGCTCTCCCGCATTCCAATCGCATTCCACGGCAACACTGGAGCGCACGCGGTCGAAGCCAATATAGGGTTCTAGCGTTGCCAGGATGCGGCGGCCGATCTCTCGCTCGATTCTGCGCTGGTATTCGAGCTGCTCGTCCGTGAAGCCGTCGCTGTCCGGCTGCGGGCGAGCCAGAACACTGCCATTGGTGTCGACCACAACGACCTTCTTGGCCTCCAGCCCCTCGACAGCGCTGGCCACCAGAAAGGAGATCGCATCCACCTGCTCCTTACTCAACGACTTGCCGCGGCGAAGCTGCAGCACCACGGATGCCTTGGCTGCCTGTTGATGTTCGAGAAAAACGGACTTCTTGGGAAGGCTGATGTGAACTCGGGCGCGCTCGACTTCTGACAGGGAGAGCACCGAGCGCTCGAGTTCGCCTTCGAGGGCCCGCCGGAAGTTCACGTGCTCGGCAAACTCAGTCGCCCCAAAACTCGAGCCGTCAAACAGTTCGAAACCAAGGCGTCCGCTCTGTGGTAAACCGTCCGTTGCCAGTTGCAGCCGCACCTCGGCCAAGTGCGGCCCCGGGGCCAGGATGGTATGCCCGCCGCCCGCCAGTTTATAGGGGGCCTGCAACTCCTTGAGCCGCGCCACGGCCGCGCCCGCCTCCTGGTCGGTCAGGTCGGTGTTAAGGGGCCGATAAGCCCGATCGGCCATCATCGAACGAAAGGAGAGTATGCCGGCAAAGACCAGCACTCCCGATGTCACAAGGATGAATCCTTCGGCGCACCGTCAGACCCGACCAGAAGGCAGCGAGCTGTTGCCCGTTATTGGTGAGGAATGCGGCCAGACGTTCGATCCAAGTAGGGCCCCTATGCTGTTACAGAGCCCCGACCGCAGGGCGGGGGTCGGCGATGGAAGGGTGGGTAGCAATAAAGGCAACCAAGAGACGGGAATCAGCGCGCCCGCGAACTGTGTCCAAGACAGACAAAGCGTTCAGAGCGACAGCGTCCGGAGTTCCAACGAGAATCAAACCACTTAGACCGCATTTCTCACCGCCTGACGGGAAAGTACTCCGTGAGAAAATCGGGCTAGACCTGCATCCGCATCACTTCCTGATAAGCTTCCACTACTTTGTTGCGGACACTCATCATCAAGTTGGAGGCCAACCCCGCTTTTTCGCCGGCCAGCATCACACGATGCAGATCCACTCGTTCCCCCGCCAGCAGCTTCCGAACCTGCTGATCCGCGTCCGTATGGATCTCCGTCATCTGCTCATACGCCTCCTCCAGCATCCCGGCGAACGAACCGGCTGACTTCTCCTGGCTCAGTGAAGCGGGCTGGCGAAGTAGTTCCGGCGGAGCGATTCTGCTAAGCGCGATAAGGTCCATAAATAAGTCTCAATCCTTTCCAATCGGCTAGGAGCGCTCAGAAAGCAGCAACAGAGGCGCGGACGGAAGTCCGCGCTCCCCGAGTGTTCTATCTCTGGCGCGACCCGACTGAATGCACCATCTCCGCCTCCGCTTCTCCTAAATGTGGCGAGCGCCTCCTGGCACGCAGCGCCGGCCTCCGGGTCCACGTAAACGCCGCCAAGCTCAACAGCCCGTCTAACCGCGCCCGATTTCAATCGTTCTGTTCAGCATCTCCTTCACCGAGGCGATCACCGCGAGGTTCGCCTGATAGGAGCGCACGGACGCCGTCAAATCGACCATATCCTCGACCGGGTTGAACGCTGGGAAGTTTACGTAGCCAGCCGGGTCGGCGTCTGGGTGATGGGGAGCGTAACGGCGCTCGGGTGCGGAATTGTCTACCGAAATGTCGGCAACCCGCACGCCCTGCGTCTCAGACCGAAACGGGTCGCTCACAGGCGAAACCAGCTCAGCCAGAACGACTCCGAACGGAGCTGTTGGCTGGCGCTCTGACTCGAACACGACCCGCCGGCGCCGATAAGGACCGCCCTCGGGCGCGCGCGTCGTCTCCGAGTTGGCAATGTTCTGAGCCAGCACCTCGACCCGGCTCCGCTGAGCCGCCAAACCCGAAGCGCTGACATCCAATGTTGAAAATAGTCCCATATCCCTTAAATCGGCTCTCGTCAGGATCTACGGTTGAGTAGCTATGCAATCAACTCGCTGTCGACGATCCCGATAAACCTCGGGAGGCCCGGCAGGCAGGGTTCCAACGCCCGGTCTCCATTCGATCGGCAATCCATCCCTACCGTCTGCCCTCGAAGATCGCCGACATCACTCCCTGAATGTTTCCCCGCAGCATCTGCGCGGCAAGCGAATAGCGAATTCCGGTCTCGGCCAGATTTTGCAGTTCGCGGTCGAGATTCACATTGTTTCCGTCGTTCTTCGCCGCAAGACCTTCCACATGATGGACGCCGACAGGGGTCAACACCGAGCCCGCCGGGTTGTCCATCGCGTGGACCATCTCGCGGCGAAAGTCAACATCACGCGTCTGGTACCCCGGCGTATCGGCATTAGCAACGTTGGCCGCCACAAGCCGCTGCCGCGCCGCCATGACGTCCATGTACCGGGCCAGGAGAAGAGTTTGTGGAGCGATCAGCACGCCAAGCACCTATGCAAAGCAGCTGCCAACCCTAAGCCAAGTGAAATCAACAGGGGTCGGCGGACCCCGGAGACGTAACTTTGGCGCCCCGGCAAGAATTTGCCGACACCGCTGCTGGAACCTTCAGCGCAATGAACGCGAATGATTGAGTCCGCGAATGAGCAGAAGACTCCTGTGCGCCATGAAAAGTGGGTTGGAAAGTAGCAGGCGCGACGTGCTGACTCGGCTGGCGGAGCGAGCTTTCTCGTCACCCAAAGACTTGCTCGAGCGCGTCGCTAGCGCGAACGCTCGTTTGGAGTAGGCGGGTGGCCGCTTTGCATCCGCCCCGGCGGACGCCAGCTCGTCGGCCACTGCTCGTCGAAGCGCTGCCCGGCGTCCTCCGCCGGATCGTTTCGCTGGAGGGAGTGAATGTCGTTCATCGCAACTGAATTGCAATGATGAGACACAGACGAGGCAAGTCGGGTTTCCGCTAGTTTTCCTGAGCTGGCTACTCAGTTGCACAAGACCGATCCATGAATTCAAGGAAGAATTTACCGATTTCTATGTCTCATATAGGTAAAAAAACCACTTATGATTACATAACATGCAAAATTTTCGTCCTGAATTTCCTATTCTCTACTTGACACTCAGTTGCAAGTATGGCTATCCTCACAACGAGGTGGAACATTGCAAATGAGTTGCAAGTATGATATCTTGACCCAAGCGGCGAAAGCCACAATCGTCAAGCAGCAGGGCATTCAACAGAAGATACTTTCGCGAGTGATGTACATCATGTGTGTGCCCCTATTGCTGTCAGCGGCGGCCCGCGGCCAGAATCTTGCTTCTTCCGCCTCAGGCAGCTTGCCTGTCGTGCCTTCAGTTGAAGCGACAAACCAGGCCGCGCAGGAACCGGGCCAAGCAAGTCAGATCCGTGGACAAGTGCTCGACATCAGCGGCCGCCCCCTTGCTGGCGCCCAGGTGCAGCTTCTCAATCCCGAAGGGCTTGTGGTGGGAGAGCTTGTGGCTTCACAAGAGGGGACATTTTTGTTCGATCGCATGGACGCAGGCGAGTATGTCCTCACTGCACGCTCGGGGAATCGAGTTTCGCCGCGGGTGGTCGTGCGGCATACCTCCGCGCAGGCAAGCGAGATAGCCCTTCCATTCAGGACTATCATCGTCCCTAACCGCCGGGAAAGCGCTGGTTCATCTACCGATGGGGAAGGCGCCGCGGCGCTCGACCGCGAGATTGTTGAAATGCGGCGTCAGCTCGCCGAGATGCAAAAGCGCCTCGAAGAGCTGGCTGCGGCGCGCGGCGGCGTCACGAACGAGAGGCCCGCCGTTGCCGCGACCGATCCCGGCACAGTTGCCGCCGCTGCTCCGGGTCCACCACGGCCCGAACCGAGCCTTGCTTCTCTCGCCGCTCCCGCGCAGCGTGCCGAGCCGGGGCAGCAGGAAGCGACTGCTCTCGAGCCAAGATCATCCGACAAGGGGCTCTACGGAGGCTTGGCTGCCGGAGCCCCCGGCGAGCGCTACGGCCGGAGCATCTTCTCTGACCGGGTCAAGATCGGCGGCTATGGTTCGTTCCGCTTCGAATCCAACAACATTGATCTCGGGCCCCAGGTGGGAGACCTGCCTCGGCTCAAGCGCGGTTTCAGTTCCTTCGATTTCCGGCGTTTTGTGATAACCCTCGACGCAGCGCCGTCCGAGCGCCTGCGCTTCTACAGCGAGATCGAATTCGAGCGGCTCAATAAACTCGAAGTCGAGCGCAACGCCATTCCCGAAAACCGCGGCCGCGTAACGAGGGATCGGCGAGGCGTGCGCTTCATCCAGGAAGTGGAAGGCCAAAGTGGCGGCGAGATTGCCGTCGAGCAGGCCTGGGCGCAGTACGACTTCACCAAGAAGTTCGGCCTGCGCATGGGAGTGATTCTGCCCCCGGTGGGCCGCTTCAACATTCTCCACGACGATGACTACTGGGATCTGCCCCGCCGGACCCTGGTCGATCGCGGCGGCCCGGTGCTGCCGGTGAAAGGAGCCTGGCGCGAGTTGGGCGCCGGTTTTGTGGGCAACATTCCCATCGGCAAGGGCTATCTGGACTACCAGGCTTACGTCGTCAATGGTGCCCAACTCGACTTTACTCTCGAACAAGTCGTCGCGCTGCGCGAAGGGAGAAACCTGCTCGAAGCGGAGCCCGAGATCTCCTTCGCCTCCGGAGCTTTCAACGGAACCAATACCGCGAATGCGTTGACCTGGAGGATAGCGGCCAGCCCGAGCCTGGGCCATGAATTCGCCTTCTCGGGTTATCACGGCGAATACACGCCCGATTATCTCAACCAAGATGCCTACATCAATACGGTCGCCTTCGACGGAAAGACGACTCTGGGCAGCTTCGAGGTCGAGGGTGAATTTGTCTACACCGACTTCGGTCGCCTGCGGGCGGTTGTGGACGACCTCGCTCTGCAAATGGTCGACGCCGCGGCGAGTACCTCCAGCTCCGAGACCGCGACGCTGGAAACCGAAATCGAGGCCGAGTTCGCCGGGCCTTTGACCAACCAGCGTTACGGCTTCTGGGTGGACTTCAAATATCGTTTCTGGCCGAAGTGGATGGACAATACATTCTTCGGCCGCGACCTGGAGAATCCGCAACTGATTCCCATCTTCCGCTTTGAGCGAATCTGGTTCAACAATTTGGTCAACAGCTTTAACTTCTCGGAAAGTGCAATAACGTCGCTAAACGCAGAAAACCTCCAGCAGCAAAGAACGTCGCTCGGCTTGGCCTATCGTCCGATCACGTCGGTGGTTTTCAGCGCCGCCTGGGAGCACAATCGGCGCATTTCCGGCAGCCAGTTGATTTTCCCGCGGCTGGTGGGCGTGGACCCGTTGCGCGATAAGTCGTTCGACGCAGTGATATTCGGAACAGCTTTCGGGTTCTAGAGAGCAGAGAGAAAGAGCATGAGGGACACAGCGACAAACCGGCAAAGCTTTCTCAACGCTGCTGCTGTTGTTGTCGCCCTTTCACTCGCTCTCTCGCAGGCGCGTGGAGAGAAAAAAGACGTATTTCTGGCGCTCGAAGAAGCGCCGAAAGTGCTCTTCCCCGACGCAGACTCCTTCGAGCGAAAAGATATGCAAGTCGACGATTCGCTAAGGCTCCGGATGAAGAAGCTGATCGGGCGTCTTCAGCCCAGCATCTGGGAGCCTTTCTACATCAGCTTTATCGCCCGCAAGCAAGACACGGTGATCGGCTACGCGGTGGTCTGCGAAGAGATCGGAAAGCATCGTCCGATCACCTTCATTGTCGGGGTGACCCCGGATGGGGCGATCCAAGATGTCGCTGTCATGATGTACCGCGAGGCCATCGGCGGCGAGGTTCGCTATCAGAATTTTCTGAAGCAGTTTGACGACAAGAATCTCGACGACCCCATCCTTCCCCGGCGGGACATCAAGAACATCACCGGCGCCACGTTGTCGGTGCGAGCGATGGCCCGAGGGGTGCGAAAGGTGCTGGCATTCGTGCAACTCACCTATCTACAGAGTGATGCCGGCGGGGGAAGCGCGCAATGAACGGCCGAAGGCTAGGCGCTGGTCTCGGTGCTGTCGGGGCGGCTTCCCTGATCCTGTCGTCGCTGTGGCTCGGCGAGCCCGCTTGGTCCGCGCGGCTCGAACCAAAACCTCTTCAGCTCGTGCGCCGCGCCCACTACGTGATGGGCACGATTTTTGAAATAACCGCCTACGGCACCGGCCGCGCACAAACCGCCGCCTCCGTGGAGTCCGCTTTCGCGGCGATCCGAGCCTCAGACGAGGTGTTGAGTCACTATCGCGATAGCAACCCGCTGGCGGGTCTCAACAGCGGGGCGGGACAGGGCGCAATGTCGGTGCCCGCCGAGTTGTCCGAAGTGCTCGGCCATTCTTTGAAAATGACGCGGCTTTCCGGCGGGGCTTTTGATGTGACGGCGGGTGCACTGGTGCAGCTGTGGCAGCGGGCCGAACAGCGGAACCATCTCCCCTCCGAACAAGAGCTGGCAGAAGCACTTTCGAACGTAGGACCTGACGGAATTCATCTCCTTTCAGGTTCGCGAGTGAGACTCTCACGGCCCGGCACACAAGTGAACTTTGGTGCGATCGGCAAGGGTTGGGCCGTAGACCGGGCGCTTGAATCACTAAAAGGGCAGGGTATTAAGAATGCGTTTATCAGCGCCGGCACGAGTACGATTTACGCACTGGGCAGTGACCCCTCGGGAATGGGTTGGTTGGTCGAACTGCGAGATCCGCGCAACCCCGACGGGGTGACGGCGGCAGCATTTCGCCTTCAAGGCGCCGCTCTGTCCACCTCGGCCGGCTACGAGACCGGTACTGAAATCCAAGGCCGCCGCTACAGCCACATCATCGACCCGCGCAACGGGCGGCCGGCCGAGAACATGCTGAGTGCGACAGTCATTTCCCCCACCGCGACCGAGGCCGACGCACTCTCGACGGCCGTCTACGTGCTCGGCGTCGAGGAAGGCGGCCGTTTGCTGCGCCGCTTGGGACGGGAAGGAGTTCTAATCGGCCGCGAGCAGGCGGACGGTCCCATCGTCGAAGTTCACGTGAATGAGCAAGCCGCCCCCTCCGGCAAAGCTCAAGTCGGGAAAACTCAAGTCAGAAAAGCTCAAGTCGTCAGGAAAGCTCTAGCAGCCAGCAAGGCTCAAGTGGCCGGCAAAGCTCAATAGGAAAGATCAGCCATGCAAGCAAACAGTAACGGAAACGGCCTACGGGCCAAGCGGAGGTACGCCGGCTTCCGACGCTGGAGGGCAGTCCATCTCGTAACGGGATTTGTCGTAGCGCTGTGGCTGCTGATGATGGCCTTGACAGGCGTGTTACTCAACCACCAGGAAGAGTTTGGGTTGCTCGAAGCGGAGATCGACAACGGTTACCTCCCAGCGCACTACACCGATGAATTTCACCCGGAGACGAACCGCCTGAACGTGGTCGTAGCCGATCTTCACTCCGGCCGATTTTTCGGCAGTGGCGGCCGCTACATCGGTGACGTTGTCAGCTTGCTGATCGTGATCTCGATTTCTTCAGGGATCTACTCCTATTTTCTGCGGCGGCGCCTCAGCGCCCGTCCGGCTGTGGAGACGGCTCCAGTGATCCCATGGCCTGCCAAACCCCCCGCCTCCGAGGTGCTGGAAGCCGAGCCCCGTCTAGCAGCTCCCTTGCGACAATCGCGAGAATAGGGGAAAGTGCCCAACGGCAGGCCACCGTAGGGGCGTAGCGTGCTACGTCCGCCCGACGCCCCTATCCGGGACCTTTGGTCAAAAAAGGCCGAAGCCCGCCAGGGCGGAAGTCCTGCCTCAAATTCGCGGGACATCGCTAGCTGCCAGCGCGTCTCCCAACTGCCGGTCCCCGACTTTTCAAGTCAAGAAAAAATAGAAGGACATCCACCTGCTTCAACAGTTCGTGAACGGCGACTTGCGGCTCCCCCCCAAAACCGCCTAACGGTACGATTCCCGCCGATGCAGGACACGGAGAATACGAATGATATTCTTATCGAGCTGATCGAATCGGACGCGCCAGTCGCCGACTCGAAGCCGGTATTCGGCACTGGCCCCGCGAAGCCGCTTTACGTCGCCGGCCCCTGTGGCCGCGAAACGTTCGAAAGCCGCAATGACCCGCGCCGCGACAGGCGGATCCAATGCGCGCATGTCCGCCTCGGCACGCGGCGACAACACAACCGTGCGGCTCACAAGCCCAAGTCTGCTTTGAGTTGCCCTAAGGACGCCCCGCGCTCGCCGCGCCCCAACTCGCCCCGAGCCACCGCTACGGCCCGCCGCTCGAACTCGCTTTCCGGCTCATCGTCCTCGGGCGCCAGGGCCAGCGCCCGAGCGACGGGATCGGCACAAAGGAACTCCAAATACCGCTCAGCGGCGGCAACTTCTGATTCCGGCAAGAGCTCAACCAGCTCAACCAGATGTTCTCGTTGGGACATACCGTCTACCCACATTATGCCACTCAGAGATCCGGAGGCTCGTTTGGATTTCGGGGGACCTAAAGGGACAGCTGTCCCTCGCAGCCGAAGGAAGCCGAAGAGCCGGCCGAAGGCCGAAGGAGCCGAGTATCTGGAGTACCGCTTCGGTCCCGGCGTTCGGGAAACCGGGGGCTGGACCGCGTGCACTACAACTTTCTGACTTCGAGCCACGTTCGGTTATGACCTCCCGCTCCGTGGGCCGCGTATGCCTTTCATCCGAATTCGGGACGGCAGCTTTTCACGCGGCCCTACCGTGCCCTCGCCCGCTGCCGCAGCGCCGTCCGCACGTCCTCGGGCATGCCCCAGGAATATCGAGTCAGCAGAGTTTTTTGGAGATCCATCCAACGCGCCCGGCGTTCCCCGGCAGGGAGGCTCTCCATCGTAGGCTTGGCGCGGCTGAGCAGGTCGCGAATTTCCGAGACGTTGTGATATTCGGGCCAGATTGTCGCCGCCTCGCTGAACGCGGCGATCGCGCCATCGATGTCGCCCGCCACGATGGCGTCAAATTCCCGCCGTTCCGCTTCCGAAGCCCGCGCTTCCGGGCTGGCAACCTGCGCCGCTGGGGCGGCTTGGGCGGCGGGAGCGGCGGTTTGGATGCGCGCCGCCTCGCGAGTGAAATTTTCTTCGATTGCCGTGATCTTGGTCTCGAGCTGCTCCCGCGCTTCCACCCCCGAAGCGCCCGGCTCGACCTGCTTCGCCAGCTCTCGCAAGTCGGCAAGCTTCGCCTGAAGTTCCTGGTTCAGATTCTCGACCGCGCTGCCGATGCGCAACACGCCGCCGATATCGACCTCACGCGTTCGCAGGATCTCGCGGAAGTCAGCGGCGTACACCACCACGATGAACAGCACCACCACCGGCCACATTAGCGTTTTGACGTATTCGAGAATCAGCCAACTGGTGTCTTTGCGGGAACCGGAATCGTCGCCCATAACGCCTCCTTGACCCACTCTAGCTCGGCGCACAAGGTTTTGCCGTGGTGGCCGCTACAAATTTATGGCCGCGAGCGGGTAAACTCTAAAACCGGGATAGCCTCGAATTATCGGCTGGCGTCGACGGCTTCGGCAATTGCTGGCGAGTTCGCTGCTCCTCGTTGCGGGCGCCACCGGAGCTACCACGCCGACGAGGTTAGGCATCGGGAAAGTGGAAGAAAGTGGGGACAGACAACGCCCCTGGGTTACGCGGTCACCCCAGGCAACATCCCGGGGGGCAACCCTTAACACAATAAAATCAATAACATAAACCAACAAATCAAACCCTGAAAAACGCGCCTGGTATAATAACAGCAGGTAACACCCCGCGGAAAAACATCCAGTCCGGAAATCAGGGCAGCTATCCCCTGACCGAAGCTAAGACAACCGGCGCTCTTCTCAACAAATGTGACTACCGGCCCGCGCTGACGGGTCACCCATGGCCCTCTCGGCCGCTCGATTCGGCGACGGCCCATGCGCAACGGCTGCGCCCCAACTGAGCCGTTGAAGTCGGACCGCGCGGCAGAGAAGGCAGGCGAAGAAACAGAAACCGCCCACTTGGCGGAGGAGGAAAAAACCACATCCGGCGGCCGATCCGGCACTCGATCGGCCCGCGGAAATCACGTGAAGGAAACTTTATCTTGAAGCGGGGCTTGGCCGAAACAGAGCCGCGCCCGCGAGGGTGCGGTCGAGGGTAGTCAGGTCGAAGGTAGTCAGCACGTCCGACCCGTGGAAAGGAAGTAAAGAAAATATAAACGAAATCCCTAAAAATGAGGTCTACATAAATAGGATAAGCGAACATAGCCGAAACCCGCTGAAAACCGCTGACAGCGCGAATCACGGAAACCAACTCAACCGGCCCTCCACACATCAAAACCATGCACTCATGGCGCCCCCGAGTGAACATTTCGGGAGCGGCTAGCGCTGTGGGGCCGCACGGTTCTACCATGGTAAGCAGAAGGTCACTCGGACGGGAATACTCGCTAGCGTAGACGACAAATGTTGATGCCTACCCCACCGCTGCCCCGATGCAAGTCGCGGCTTTCCTTTGTTCTGCTTGGCGGGGTTCTGCTAGCCGGCGTCCCCGCCTGGGGCGCGGTAGACTTCGCCCAGCAGGTCCACCCAATCTTCGTCAAGAAATGCTTTGCGTGCCACAGCGCTGCGGTTAAGCAGGGTGGCCTATCGGTAGAAACTCTTGCTGCTTTGACGACGGGTGGGGTGCACGGTCCCAGTCTCGTTCCTGGTTCTGCTAGCGAAAGCCACCTCTACCGGCGCGTTGCCGGACTCGCTGAACCGCGCATGCCGATGGGCATGACGCCGCTGACCGAGAAGGAAATCGACCTGGTCCGCGACTGGATCAACGAAGGCGCCAAGTGGGAGAAGTCAACGGAAGGGCCGCTGCGCCCCACAGCGCCATTGGCGCCCCGCAAGGTCGACGTTCCGAGCGGTGAGGCGCCGAACCCAATCGACCGTTTTCTCCGGCGCTATCGCACCGAACACGATCTTTCCGAACCCGATAAGATCTCCGATCGCTTGTTCGTGCGGCGTGCCTATCTCGATCTCTGGGGTTTCGTTCCTCCACCGGAGACCGTCGAAGAATTCATCTCCGACTCAAGCTCGGCCAAGCGCGAGCGACTCATCGACCGGCTGCTTGCCGACAACAACCTCTACTCCAACCACTGGATCACTTTTTGGAACGATTTGCTTCGCAACGACGAGGGCGTCGTCTATCACGGTGGACGCGCGTCAATAACCCATTGGCTTTTGGCGGCTCTGGGCGAGAACAAGCTTTACGACGAGATGGTTCGTGAACTGCTGAGCCCGGCGGGCGAAAACTCGCCCGAGGGATTCCTGATCGGCGTGAATTGGCGCGGCACGGTCAACGCCAGTCAGACGCCGCCGATGCAGGCCGCGCAGAACAGCGCCCAGGTTTTCCTCGGCATCAACCTCAAGTGCGCGTCGTGTCACGACAGCTTCGTCAATCAATGGAAGCTTGCTGACTCCTACGGTCTGGCGGCTTTCTTCTCCGACGAGCCCCTGGAACTGGTGCGCTGCGACACACCGACCGGCCAGAAGGCGGCCATCAAGTTTCTGTTTCCCGAACTCGGTGAGATGGCTGAGGGCGCTCCGCAGTCCCAACGCCGCGCCGCCGCGCGCCTATTCACCAAGATCGAGAATGGTCGCTTCACTCGCACGATTGTCAACCGCTACTGGAAAAAGCTGATGGGCCGCGGCCTCGTTGAGCCGGCCGACGATATGGATCAGGCCCCGTGGGATGCCGACTTGCTTGACTGGCTGGCCGTCGATTTCGGCGAACATGACTTCGACCTAAAGCATTTGCTGCGCCGCATCATGTCGTCGCAAGCCTACCAGGCGCGGGCGTACCAATCGCCTGCCGCAGGCGATGCCCCTTCGTCCGACTACGTCTTTCGGGGTCCCCTTGAGCGGCGCATGAGTGCTGAGCAATTTGGCGATTCGCTTTCATCGATTACCGGCGCCTGGCCGATCCGCGAAACAAAAGAGGCCGCGCTATGGGCTCGTGACTGGAGACTCAAAGCGACCCCGCTCGGCCGCGCTCTGGGGCGCCCCGTGCGTGACCAGGTCTTTACCGAGCGCACTGAGAAAGCGACGACGCTGCAGGCCCTGGAGCTGCTCAACGGCGAGACTCTGACCCGGCAGCTTCAGCGTGGCGCGCAGCGTTTGCTGGGACGGCTCCCCGAAGCTCCGGTGGCGCTGTGGGATAGCGGTCTGATTAGCGGCAAGGTGACCGTGAAGGAGTTCGACATCGACGTCAGCGCGGTCGAGAACCTCCACTTGTTGATTCGCGACGCTGATTCCTACGATCCCGGGCGTGTCGTTGCCGGCTGGGCCGACCTTCGTGTGATCCGCGACGGCGGGGACTGGCGGCCGCTGGAGGAGCCTTCGATAGCGAGGCGCGAGCTGACGTTCGAGGAGTCCCAGGACCCGCGTGCGATCGCCGGCCCGATTCCGATGCAGCTGTCGATTTCGACCAACGGCGCATCGAGATTTCGCGGCAAAGCAGGCGTCGATGAAAACGTAAAGATCAGTGAAATCAATCCACGCGTGCGGTTCTTTGTCTTCGGCGAGAAACCGGATCTGCAGCGGCTTGTGACGCCGCGGGGTCCCTCGCCGATTTCCTACGTGCCTTTGCCGTTGCCGGAAGGGCCGGAAGCGGCCGTGGCGCGATTGTACCTTCATGTACTCGGGCGGGCACCCGAAACCGAAGAGCGGCTGGCGGCGCTGGAACTGTTGGCCGCCGACGACAAGGTCATCCCGATCGAAGGTTTGGCCGATTTGCTGTGGAGTCTGGTGCTGCTACCGGAATTCCAAGTCATTCGATAAGTAGGCGATCATGTCCGAGAACCCAGCGAGAGAACTCTTCCAAGGAATCAGCCGGCGGAACTTTTTACAATCCTCCGCCACTGCAATGGCCGCCCTGGGCGTGTCCGCGCCCAATCTAGTGCATGGCGCGGAGCGACCCGAAGCCTCGGCCGACACGATCATCCTGCTGTGGATGGCCGGAGGCATGGCGCAGACCGAGACCTTCGATCCCAAGGCCTATACGCCTTTCGAAAAAGGACTCGAATCCAAGCGTGTGCTCAGCACCTTCCCGGCAATCGACACGGTGGTCGACGGCCTGCAACTTTCACAAGGCTTGGAGCGTATCGCCCAGGTAATGGACCGCGGCACCATCGTACGCGGCTATCGCGCCGGCGACCTGGGGTTCATCTTGCATTCGCGGCATCAGTTTCACTGGCATACCGGCTATGCGCCTCCTCTCTCGGTTGCGGCGCCGCATTTCGGCGCCTGGGTCGCTAGCGCCCGCAGCCCGAATAACCCCGATATGCCCGCGTTCATCGATGTCGGTCAGAACCTTGAGATCGGCGCCGAAAGCGATTCGTTAAAGGCCTTTCACACCGCGGGATTCCTGGGCAGCGAGCATGGGCCGTTCTTCATTGCCGATCCGCACGCGGCCGCCGCTAGCGTACGTCCTCCAAATGGTGTTTCATCGGAACGCGCGGCGGCCCGCTGGGAACATTTCCGCAAACTGGCAGAGATGAGTCCGCTAGCGCGCCACGGATCGAGCTACCAGCGCGAGTCCATGTTGCGCTCTTATGACCAAGCCAACCGTCTGTTGAGTTCGCCGACGGCGAAGGCCTTCGATCTCTCGCTCGAACCCGAGGCCAACCGCGCCAAGTACGGCAATAGTCGCTTCGGATCTGGGTGCCTGCTGGCGCGCCGCCTGACCGAAGCCGGTGCACGCTTCATCGAAGTCACGAGCGAGTACGTTCCGTTTCGTTATTGGGACTCCCACGAGAACGGCCACACGCGCGCTCGCGATATGAAGGCCACGATCGACGGTCCAGTTTCTCAGCTGATTCTCGACCTCGAACAGCGCGGACTTCTCGATAGAACCGTAGTGGTTTTGGCCAGCGAATTCGGGCGCGATATGATCACCGAGGGCAGGCCCGGCCAAACCGTCAAGGAGCAGGTCAAGCAGCCCGACGTCATCGAAGAGCTCAAGCACTACGGCATGCACCGCCACTTTACCGAGGCCTCGAGTGTCCTGCTTTTCGGCGGCGGGTTCAAGCGCGGTTTCGTCTACGGCAAGACCGCCGATGAACGCCCCTGTTCTACCGTGGAGGGGCACATCGGCATCACCGACTTGCACGCCACTCTGTATCACGCCATGGGCATCGCTCCCGATCATGCAGCCGTGATCGAGCAGCGCCCGTTCTATGTGACAAAAGACGGCAAGGGCAAAGTTGTGAAAGAATTGCTGGCTTGACGCGTTCACTCGCCAGAGCCCGGCTTTGTGCTTTACTGTGGGCTGGCAGGCTTGAGCCATCCAACATCGAAAACAATTCCGATGAGGGGAAAAGATGAATTTTCAATTGACCCGCTTGCGTTCTTGGGACAAAATGTTTGTCGCAGCCGTGGGCCTGATCGCTGTTTGCGCCTGGGTCTATCCGTCAGCGGCACAGGAGGCGGTTGACAAGCGTGCACGCCGGGCCGCTTTCTTGGCGAGCATGCCGGACCCCATGTCCGACGACACGACGGGCTTCCAAGCGATCTTCGACGGCAAGACGCTTAAGGGATGGGATGGAGACCCCGATTTCTGGCGCGCCGAAGGCGGCTCCATCGTCGGCGAGAGTACTGCCGAGAAACCGGTCAAAGTGAATACCTTCCTCATCTGGAGAGGCGGCCACCCGGCGGACTTCGAACTGCGGTTGGAATACCGTATCAACAGCACCAACAGCGGCATTCAGTACCGCAGCGTCGAGCTGCCTGACGTCGGCAAATGGGTCCTCAAGGGGTACCAGGCTGACATCGATATCGACAACCGTTTCACCGGCCAGGTTTATGAGGAGCGCGGTCGGGGCTTCCTTGCCCTGCGAGGGCAGCTCACGCGCCTGGCTCCAGGCACGAAGGCCGTCGTCCAGGGACAGATTGGAGATGGCGACGCTTTGAAATCGAAAATCAGCACCGGCTGGAACAAGCTTCGCATCGCGGCGCGCGGTAACGTGCTGACCCAGGTGCTGAACGGTCAAGTGATGAGCGTGGTGATTGACGACGACGTGGAGAAGCGCATGATGCAGGGCCTGCTGGGAATCCAGCTTCATGTCGGCCCTCCCATGAAGCTCGAGATTCGCGACGTCTGGCTGAAGAACTTCTAGCAGTCCGTGGTGGAAGTGGGCGCGGGCGAAAATGGGGGGAATGCCATCCGTTTTTCGTTAGGCGAATCCCCTTGTTTCCAAGAAAACCGGACACTGAACATCGGCAGCTGTACCCTTATTTCGCGGAGAAGGACTTGCGCCACGGGCTAGGGGCGGGAGAGCGCACAGGCGTAGTAACCGCTCCCTGACGGTCGCGGCTCAACGGCCCTGGGATCGGATGCTGCACGCCGAAGAAGAGTCGCCGGCTCGCTACAAAATCACGTTCCCGGCGATTAGAAAATCACCTTCAGGGCGAATTGAATCACGCGCGCATCGCGCGCGGCGGTGATCGTTCCGAAGGTCGCCGACGAGTTCTTGCCGTCGGCTCCTGCCCGGAATGCTGTGTTCGGCGCCCTCAAGTTCACGTGATTCACGAAGTTGAACGCCTCCGCGCGAAACTGCACGTTGATGCTTTCGGTAACGAAGGTGTCCTTGAAAAGCGAGAGGTCGAAGTTCACCGTGCCGGGAGCGCGCACGTCCGGCAAAGCACGGCCGATGGTGCCGAACGTGAAGTCCGGTGGATTGACAAGCGCCCCGGTATCGAACCAGCGCTCCGCGGTCGGATTGCTGAGCTTGGCGCTCTGTCCTGTCGAGTTCGGCCGATTCGCTTGGAAGTTCGACGCACCGCTGATAACGAGAGGCAGGCCGGTCTGCATAACACCAATGGAGTTGATCTGCCATCCGCCGATAAGTCTGCCCAAGGTCCCGGTTTTGCCGCGGCCGAACGGCAGCTCGTAGAGCAGGCTCAACACGCCGCGTTGCGAGACGTCCGTCGGGTCGATCGACTTCTGGGACTGGCGGTCAAAAAGACCGTTCTGGAAGCTGTTTACGTTTGTCTGTTCGACCGCGCCGAAGTCAACCGGCACCTGCGTTGAGTCGCTTATCTTCTTCCCACCGGTGAATGCAAAGTGGACCAGCAAGCCATCTTTCAATCGGCGCTTGAGGTTGAACTGAAGCTGGTGCGAAATATAGTTGCCCAGCCGGGGGTTGAAGACGTTCACAGAGCTGAAGTGCGGGAACGCCCTGAGCGACTGCTCACGGCTGATTTTCGGTTTGCCGAGGTCGCCGGGGACGAGCCCCGCGTTGGGGTTCGCCACGGGATCGTTCAGCGACTGCCCTAGTCGCGCGCGCAGCGCTGGGTCCACCTGGTTCAGGTCGTAACCGTTCGACGAGAAATGGTTGCCTTTGTTGCCCGCGTAGGTGATATCGAAGAACCAGTCTCCGACTTCGTGCTGGATCGACGCATTCCACTGTTGAGTCAGCGGAGTCGTGGGGTCTGTCTCGCGCAGGTTGACGCTTTGACCCAGCCTTGCGCCCGGTCCCGCCGAGACTCCCGGAGACTCGGTAAACGGGAACGGAAAACCGTCGGAGAATCGGACCGCGGCCTCGCCCGACGTGGACTCGTAGTCCGTCCTGCTGCGCGAGAACAGATTGATGTCCCCGGTCCAGCGACGGAAGAAGATCGAGGCGTAGTAGATGCCATAGCCGCCTCTGAGCACGGTTCGTCCTTTCCCGGTCAAGTCGTACGCGAACCCGAAGCGTGGCCCAAAGTCGTTGTGGTCTTCGTCGATGAACGAGCGAGGCTGGCCGCCGACTCCCGCGAACACAGTGCATCCCTGCAGCCCCGTGGCCGGCTCGACGCAGTTTGGATCAAAATTGATCTGACCATCGTAGTGCTCGACGGGCTTCTGCTGGAAATCCCAGCGCAGGCCTAGATTCAACGTGAGCTGCGAGCTGACTTTCCAGTCATCTTGCACGAAGGCGGCCCAATTGAATCCGTGCCAGGAGTTGCCCAAGATGCGGTCGATCCCTGCCGTGCTCACGTCGCCCGTAAGGAATTGCGCCAGGTCCGCGCCCGTGCCGGCAGGGTTCTGCGCATCCTGCGTCAGGTTACGGAACTGGAAGAAGCCGGAGAGCGCGCCACCTTGCCGGTTGCCGCCGTAAAGGTCGCGAGCGTTCACGCCGAACTTCAGCGTGTGATTGCCGGCGATCTTGGTTACCAAGTTCTGGATGTCCCAGTTCAGCGAGCTGCGCTTGCCGAGCGCTCCGCCGCCGATATGGGGATAGGGCCGCACGTTGAGGTCGGGGACCTGGTCGGGTGGCACGCTCGAGGGCAGCCCGATTTGCTGAGCGATGCCCTGCTCGGCGCCGACGGTAATGAACGTGAATAGCTGCCTGCTAAAACCCATGCGGAGATTGTTGATCAGCGTGGGCGAGAACGTATGCGTGTCCGAAATTATGAAGTTGCGGTTGGTCTGATCGTCGTTGCGGTTGCGTCCAACGTTGGGGTTGGTGAAGACGTCGTTGCCCGATGGGCGATGGCGCGCCTGGGAGTAGCGGCCGAACAGCGAGTTGCTATCCGAGAAACGGTGGTCGATCTTCGTGTTCCACTGCGACCAGCCGACATTCCGTGCCTGGGCGTCTTGGAAGTTGTTGCTGAACGTGTTTGAGTTCGTAGGCGTGCGGTTCGGAGCCGGGTACCAGCCCAGAACGTTCTGCACCGCCGGATCGAACCGCGATTGAGGTACTTGATTGTTGACATAAGGGTCGCGAATCAGCCCGCCACCGTCGGGATTGGGTCGTGTTGTGGAGGGATCGAATATCCCGACCGGGTCACCCGAGGCTGTCCGCAGTTGGCTGAAGTCGCCTTGCAGAAATTCCGGGATTGGCACGCTGCGGATACGCGGGTTGCTGCGACGCAGACGATATTCTTCCCAGTTGAAGAAACCGAACGTGCGGTTCTTGATGAATGGGCCGCCAACCGAGGCGCCGAACTGGTTGTAGCGGAGCGGCAGCTTCGTAGGGGCAAACGTGTTGCGCGCGTCAAACTTGTCGTTGCGCAGGAACTCATAGGCTGTGCCGTGGATCTGATTCGTTCCCGAGCGAGTCACGAGGTTGATCGCGCCGCCGGCCGTGTAGCCGAACTCGGACGACATCGTGCCGCTCTGCACCTTGAACTCTTCCACCGCATCGACAGCCGGAGGCACGCCGACTTCGCCGACGTAGCTGAGAATATTGTTGTTTCCGTCGAGCATCTGGGCGTTCATCGAGTTGGGGCTGCCGTTGATCGACAACGACGAAAGCTGGATTCCCCGATCGCCGAAGCCAGAGTTGGTCGGACCCGCGTTCGAGATGACACCGGATGTCAGCAACGTGAGCGCCAGCGCGCTGCGGCCGTTGATCGGCAAATCGCTAACCCGTCTCCGCTCGATCACTTCCCCTAGCGTCGACGTGTCTGCTTGAACCAGCGGGGCCTCGCCCACCACTTCGATCGTCTCGACGACCTCGCCGATCTCGAGCACCATGTCGATTCGCGCGGTCTGGTTGACCTGGAGCGTGATCCCACTTCGAACAACTCGTTTGAAACCCTCGAATTGCGCTGCGACCTCGTACTCACCTACAGCTAGACCCGGCGCGGTGTAGAATCCGCTCGCGTTCGTGACTGCCGAGAAGGTTGAATTCGTTCCAACGTTCTTTGCTTCGACGCTGGCACCGGAAATTGCCGCGCCCTGGGAATCGGTGACCGAACCGGAAATCGTTCCGCCTCCCTGCTGGGCTATGCCAACCCCAACGGTAAAAACCACAGTGCCGCTCATCACGAGCGCCAGGAGACCGCACCACGGCCTGGTCATTGATTTAGTCGATGGCATAGTCGATATAGCCATATTTTCGGGATACTTTTTCGCGAGAAGCACAAAAGTGTCTCTCAATTTTGTGGGACAACCGCCCACCCTGTCAACCGCCGGGCCCGGGAGTTTGCTTCTATAGGCAGGGAACGTCGGCGGGGCTTTTAGCCGGGTAGCACTATCCTTAACTAATTCGCTCTCGGCTGAAAGGCGATAAATCAAGCCACGCGAACTCGCTGATGAGTGTGCGCCATTTTCGTCTTGGAATATTTCAAGTTATTGATTCTAAGCAGGCAATGTTTCGATTGATAGGAATTGTTGACGCCTCTGTGTCTACAAGTTGGGGTTTCGCTTCGAAATGGCCTATGCCGCCCTACTCGCCGGCGGGCAGGGATTCCAGAATCGCCTCCAAAACCTGATCGGCCGTCTGCCCCTCGGCGTGGGCGTCGAAGTTGAGGATGATCCGGTGCCGCAACGCCGAAAGCGCCAGGGCTCGGATGTCGCCGGTGCTTACGTTGAGCCGCCCTTTCATTAGGGCGCGAACTCGGCCTGCTTGTAACAGCGACTGGGCCCCGCGTGGTGAACTGCCGTAGCGGATGTATTTCTTCGCCAGCTCATGGGCATCCCCGTGCTGAGGCTGGGTCGAGAGAATCAACCGAATCGCAAAATCTTGGACATGAGGGGCGACCAGCACTTCATGCGCCGCCCGCCTTGTGTCAAGGATCTGGTCCCGGTTCACGACCTGCTCGACAGACGGCTGCTCGAAAGTCATCGTCCGCTCAACAATCGTCGCCAGTTCGCTCTTGCTCGGATAGTCGACAATGATCTTCATCATGAAGCGGTCTAGCTGGGCTTCGGGCAGCGGATAAGTTCCCTCCATTTCGAGGGGATTTTGCGTCGCCATGACGAGGAACGGGTCTTCCAGCGGATGGGTTGTGGTGCCGCTCGTCACCGTCCTCTCCTGCATGGCTTCGAGCAACGCTGATTGGGTCCTGGGAGTTGCGCGGTTGATCTCGTCGGCAAGCACCAGATGGGCAAAGATCGGACCGGGCTCGAAACGCAGACGCTTGGAGCCGATCATGTCCGCTTCGAGAATCATGCTTCCGATAATGTCAGCGGGCATCAGGTCTGGGGTGAACTGGATTCGTGAGTAATCCAGATGAAGAGCGCCACCGAGGGTTCGCAGCAATGTGGTCTTGCCGAGCCCAGGCACACCTTCCAGCAGTACGTGGCCACCGGCGATGAGCGCGATCAGCACGCCTTCCACGACATCGTCCTGGCCGACAATGATCTTGCCGATCTCGTCGCGCACCTGCTGTATCTGAGCAGTGATCTGTTCCAGAGAAGTTTCCGAGGATACCATTACTTTTCCGTCTCGTTTTGAACTTGTTTAAAGTATTCCTTGATGTAAGCGCGATACGCCATTGGGATTTCATCGCGGCTCAATGCCGCGCCAGAATCGAGGTGCCCGCTTTGCCGGGGAGCGTATGCCGTGTGCGCGGTCTGCTCGGCCGATTCGGTCTCGATCATGAACTCGCCCGTGATGTCTTCGGCACGCTGCTGAAAGAGCTCACTCAGCTCGCCCATTACCTCGGCTTGCTGGGCTTCCCGGAGTTCCTTAGAGCCTTCGCCCGTCCCGGCCGTGGCGATCGATGTTTCGCTTTTCTGCTCGCTTGGCTCACTGCTGCCTTCTTCCATCGAGATTTGATCCGAGGCCGCCTCGGCCTGGCCGCCTTCTGATTCAGACTGGCTGCCTTCTTCGGATCCCGCTTCCGAGCCGGCCGCTTCCTGACCTTTCCCCGGAGCGTCGGAGGCTTGCTCGCTGTTCGACTCCTCGCCTTTGTCGGAGGGCTTGCCTTCCGATTGCTCATCCATATTGAGCTTCGACATCATGTTGTCGAAGGCCTCTTTGAGCTTGTCCATTAGTCCTTCGGATTCCTTGTTCCATTCCGAAGACGGGTCGTTCGTATCCGAGGGATCTTCCCCCTCGGTCTCGCCGGGGCCTTGGCCGCCTTCCTCGCCGCCGAGCCCTTCATCGGAGGCCAGTTCGTCGCCGAACTCGTCCTCGGCGGATAGGCCTTCTACTTCGGGCATCACAAACTCTTCGCCCACATCGCTAGCTATGGGAATTGGCGCCATGGGGTCGATCTGCTCGGGTTCGGAGGTTTCTTCGGGTTCGGCTTCTTCCTCCCCGGTGAGTGAACGCGCTGGGTCGGTGCCGTCAGCAGGGCGCTGTTGATTTTCCTCGATCAGCAACTCCTCCTCTGGCTCGTTTCCCAGGAACGCTTGCAAGATCAGTTGCGGCAGGGGAGCTTTGAGAGACAGCGTTGGCTGTGTACCGTAGCGAACCAGGAACAGCAGGGCGATCAGAAGGGTGACTGACAAAAGTGCGTAGCTGATATGTGGGAGCTTGAAGGGGAGCGCTTCGCCCAGGTCGCCCGACCCAGCCACGTCACTGGCATGTCGGCGTTGAAGCTCCGCCCATTCCCGGCTCCCGGTGGCCTTGCTTGGATCGTGATTCAGGAAGTGGTACGCGGTTGAGATCTGATCATCGCTGTCCCAACTCGAATCGATCTGCTGAGCGACTCCGTAAGGAGTTGGTCTCGATCGCAGCCAGTGATTCGCGGCGACAGCCAAGCCGGCAACGCTGAATATCCAAAGTAAGGCAAGAGGAAAGTAGTCAGTGCCCGCCACGAGCAAGACCGCGGGCCCCACCAACGCGACCGTGGCCGCCAGCAGAGCATCACGGAAAGCGAGCTGCCCCAGGACGCGACGACGCCCCCCCTCCACTGCTGACCGCACGACTTGCGCGCTTTGATCATTGGAACCCATTGTGCTGATAGTCGATTCACTATTATAGGGGTCCGGCAGGGTGCGGATTGTTGCCACGGCAGCTTGTGGGAGGTGTCACAACCGCTTTCGCGACATCGCTTGGCGGCTCCCGAAGTTGAACGAGAAGAGGCCGACGACTAGCTGAGGACGCTACGGGAAATCTAACATCATCCCGATCGCGAGCATCACGTGTTTTTTCCGGACTCCGGTCGCACGACTGACGAAGCTCACATGCGGACTGGCCTCCATGTACCAGGTCACCGGGCCGTCGTCGATCTCCAGGATGGCGCGATAAAAGACGCTGGGGACGCCCGTGATGCTGGGTGTGCTCTTGTTGCCTGGCAAGCTGTGGGTCCCAGTAGCCCCCAGGCCGTGCCGGTAGGTGAACACAGCTCCGCGCCGGATGGTTCCCAGCTTATGACGTTTGGTCAACTGCAAGGTCAGCCATTCTCCATGCTCCTTGGCGTCCCACAGGTAGTCAGCATTGAACGTCAATCCTAGGAACGTGGGGTATTCGGCTCCGCCGATGAAGAAGATTGACCGAGAACTAAATAAATCCTTCGGATTGGAGTAGTAGGAGATCCCCCCATAGACGTGGACCCTGGCAAGGGGCTCGAACATCCCCCGGGCCTGAAAGCGCTTTTCCTCAAACACCCTGGCATCGTGCAGCGAGTACCAGGCGGAGATCTCACCGTCCACTTTGCGGCACTGAACATTGTTCAATCGAGCGGTGAGCATACTTTGCTGCACGGGCGGGAAATAACCGCCCTTGGCGAGCACCAGACCCGTCGTTCGCCGATTGTCGTTCCGCAGCGAGGCGTCTATCGACGCGGAGGGAACATTGCAGCCTCGCTTTTCACCGGAATCAGAGCCAGAGCGAGGAAATCGGACCTCCGGGCTGTCGGGAAATTGCGCGAGGCTGAAGTTGGTCAGGCGGGACGGTGTCGACGCTAGCTCAGGATCAGCGGCTTGCAGGGGCGCGGTCAAGACGAGGGAGGCGGCCACGATCGAAGCCCATACCACTGGGTTGCGAAAAAAAGCAGGCACCCCTCAGGATGCCATACCGGCGGGTTGGGCTCGGGAAATTGCGCTTCGGCCGATAAGGTATTCGAACCGAATGATCGGCGTCCCAAGCGTTTGCGCGGGTCCATTCGGCCAACGGCGACGAACGATACAGGTCGAATGAGACGGACAATGCGTGATAAGATGGTGGTGAGCGTTGGCCAGTAGGATTTGGCCGGGGGATATTTAAGTGAAGACAAAGACCGGTTCGATGCGCGTTCCCGAACAGCCCGCCATAGATCCTCGGGTGCTGGAAGCCGCCAAGATGACCGTCTTCGAGCCCAAACCGGAAAAGACGTTTGCCTGCCGCGTTTGCGACTCGACCGGAGCGACCGAGCAGTCCGATCGCTTGTGCTGGGTTTGCTTGCGGCTCAAGATCAGCGCCTGGAAAGACACCGAGCAGCAGATGATGTTCACCGAGTGAACGTCAAATAACTCCCTTCCTCCGTGCGCCCGCAAGTACGGTATTCCGCTTGAGCTGTGCTCCATTCGTCAGCGCGGTCTCTTCTGCGCACCCTTTGCTACAACTCACTCAACTCGACGGTTGATGTTCCCAGCTTGCCGACAACGATCCCCGCGGCATTGTTAGCCAGCGTCGCGGAATCGGCGAGCGAAGCTGCCGAGGCTAGCGCTAGAGTGAGCACGGCAAGGACCGTGTCTCCCGCGCCCGTTACGTCATAAACGTTCTTGGCAATGGCTGGGATGTGAAGAGGTTCAGCCGAACTCGAGAAGACCGACATCCCTTCGGCCCCACGTGTCAGCAGGACGCTACCTCCATCGAGCAACTCCCCAAGCGAGCGGCCCGCGTCTACGATGGCTTGCCCACCGCGAAGCGCAACCCCGAGAATCGCCTCCGCTTCTCTTACGTTCGGCGTGACGACCGTTGCTCCGCGGTATTTTGAGAAATTCGTACCCTTGGGATCGACCACGACGGGTTTGTTAAGCTCTCTGGCTAGCTGAATGACGCGGCGAGCGACGCGGGGAGAAATGACCCCTTTGCCATAGTCGGAAATGGCGCAGGCATCTACGCCGTAGAGCCTCTCCTCGATGCCGCTGAGCAGGTCGTCTTCCGCACCTGCCTCAAGCTCGGAGATTCGTTCGGCGTCCACCCTGACCACCTGCTGGCTGTGCGCGATGACCCGGAGCTTGCTGCTTGTTGGGCGATCGCCGACCGTGAAGAGCCCCTTCGTGTCAACGCCCGTTTCTATGAGTACTTCCCGAAGATGTTGACCTTTACTGTCTTCTCCGATGACGCTTGCGAGGAACGCCTGACCCTTGAGGGACGCCACGTTGGCGGCAACGTTCGCCGCGCCGCCGCAGGCATAGCTGCGCCTCTGAACGTTAACAACAGGTACGGGGGCCTCGGGTGAAATCCGGTTGACTTCGCCCCAAACGTACTCGTCGAGCATGACGTCACCGATGATGAGAATCTTCTTCCCCGAGAAGTTGCTGAGGAGTCGTTTCCTAGTTTGTTCTGTCATCGCCTGAGGCAAGCTCTCCGCATTAGGTCCAAACGGCAACCCTAGCATGCTCAAACGGCGGAATCCAATTGAAGGTCCGGTCCGCAAGAACGGGTCGATGGGTCCTGACGCCTCTCAGTTGGAGAGCGTTGACCGCCGGAATCAACTGGCCGGCTCGCGTAGAGTTTCAGGGTGAGCCGCGTCTTTCCGTCGGGAAACGTATGCCCATAGCCCAGTTAGGTAAACACAAATGACCACGAACTGAAAAACGGTACATGCATCCGCGCCGAGGCTGCCTCCGCCATCTGGGAGGAACGAGAACAGCGCCACGAACGCAGCCTGACCGGTCCCCACCCCGCCTGGTGATATGGGAATAGCGGTGGCGAGCAGCCCGAGCGGCACGAGGAAAACAAAATGCCCGTACGCCTCTCCGGTATACCCGACGGCCACCGTTGCCAAATAAAACGCGTAACTCGCCAGCACGTGAATCGGCAGCGTTACGGCAAAGGCCGTGGCGATCGCGGCGGGCTGCCGGTGGTAGGCTTTGGCGGCCTCAAGGCAATTTGAAAGAACACCTCTCAACGGCAGTCTCCGGCTCAGTCTTGTCGCGGAGTCGCCGCCTTTCTGCGTGCCGCCTTTCCGCGCGATGATCCCGCCGATCACGAGAATCGCCAGGCCAATTAGCGCTCCCCCGCCCGCAAAGGTCGATAATGCGATCAGGGTTTTGCTTTCGAGCACGGCGGAAAGATTCAACAGGGCTCCGGCACTTGTAACGGTCAGCAGGCCCAACAAGCCGATGAAGCGATCCAAGAAGATCGTCATGACAGCCTGTGGCTTTTTGCTCGGAGCGTCGAGAGACACGTAATAGGCCTTGACGAGATCACCTCCAACCGAGCCAGGCATGAATAGCGTCGACGCTAGGCCGATCATCGTTAGGCTAAGCGCCCGCCGGTAGGAGAGCCGGATATCCTGAGTCCGCAGCAACAGTTGCCAACGCCATGTGAAGACCAAGACTTGCGTGAAGACGACTCCGGCGATCACCAGCAACAGTGGCCAGCGGTTCGCCGCCGACACGACTTTGGAAGGCTCTAGGCGCCCGCTCTGAACGAGCCAAGCGATCAAGCCCCCCGCAAATACAAGCTTGAGTAGCGTGACTAGATGACGGGAGTAGCGCATCCGTTCAAAGGTGCTGGGGCGTGGGTTGTTTCCGCTTTGACTGGGGTCGACTCAGAATACCGCGGCGCATCAATACCGCAGTACTATCACTGACGATCCGTGACGGGTGGCTGCTAAGACGTCAGGCCTGCTGCCTCTCTTGCTTGAAATCCCAGTGCACGATTCGGTCGCTCTCCGCCGAGTCGTTGATTAGGTGCGCGCATGCCGCCGCCCGATGGCCGACCATCTCGTCTTCGATCGTTGGTTTGCGGCCGCGAACCGAGTCGAAGAAACTCTGAAAATGCTGCACGGTTGAGTCTTGGCCGGTTTCTTTGAACTCTTCTTGATCACGCTCCATCGACGGTTTGCGCGTTTGGGGCAACTCCGCCGTGCGAACTTTTTCGTTTTGGTAGTACTGCTGCTCCAGCTCCCGAGGCCAAGCCTGGACGATCCAGCGGTTGTCTTCTCGCCCGCGGTTGGTTACAAACGTGAGTTTCGAAAAACCGATAACGAGCGTCCCCTCGGTTCCCAGAATCTGAAATGTCTGTCCGCCGGTGAATTGGTTATTGAAAGTGGAACTCAGATTAGCGGTGAATCCTTCCGGATATTCCAGAATTGCGTTCAGCGTATCGGGCACATCGCGGCTCTCTTTCCATCGATACAACTGGCTGCGGCCGACGACGGTGGAGGGCATCTTGGCGTCCATGATGAAGTGAATCGTTGTGCAAAGATGCACGAATAAGTCAGTCGCAATGCCGCCGGAATAGTCACGGTAGCAGCGCCACTGGAAGAAGCGCTCCAAATCGTAAGGCCTCTGCTCGGCGGGACCCAAGAACGCCTTCCAGTCGACCGTCTCCGGCGAGGCGTCGGGAGGGATCGGATAGATCCACGCCCCGCTGGCGGTGTTGCGGTTGTAGCTGGCGCGGATCATGGTGACCTTCCCCAGTCGGCCCGCACGAATCATTTCGCGGGCTTTCTGCTGGGTGCGGGAGCTGATTCCCTGGCTGCCCACTTGGAGCAGGTGTCCGCTTTTCTTAACGGCAGCGGCAATCTCCAAGCCCTCGTCAATCGTGTAGGTGAGCGGTTTCTCGCAGTAGACATCTTTGCCTGCTTCGAGGGCTTCGATCACATGGGTCTTGTGCCAGTGGTCGGGAGTCGCTACGGTGACGATGTCGATGCTATCGTCGGCGATGATTCCCTTGTAGTTCTTGTGGGTTTTGGCCTTTCTGCCTGTCCTCTCGACGGCCCTTTCCATGCGGCCGCGGTAGGCGTCGGAGACCGCGACAATCTCGGTTCCATCCACCTGCTTGATGGCCTCGATCAATTCCTGCGCCCGGGAGCCGACGCCGATCATGCCGACCGTTATGCGATCGTTGGGGCCCCAACGGTTGGCGGCGCTCGCCAGTGAGCTGGCCGAGGCACCGGCCGCTGCGCCTAGGAATGTTCGTCTCGTCACGTTGTTGGTCATGTCCTGGCTCCAGAAGTGGGCGATTCAGCCGATTCGTCCTTCGTGCTGATGTCTCTAGTGTAGTGCGCTGAGCTAGCACCAGGGATCAGCAGTCCGGCGATCGAGGAAGTGTGCCGCAGGCGACGGCTGGTGCGGAACAAGCGCCCTGGTGCGCGCTCCCGGCACTTGGCGACCGCAAGTTCCCCGAACTCTCGGGTTCGACTGTCTGAGCCACTACCGTCCTCGCGCAGGCACTGCCGGAGGGTGGCGTCGCCGACGTCGGCCTTGCGGACGGCGGAGATCGAAGGCGACTCGGCGAGCGCCATGAGTGCGCGGTTTTGATGGGTGGAGAGCCGGTCGAGATGGTTTCCGTGATTCGCGCTGTCAGCGGTTTTCAGCGGGTTTCGGCTATGTTCGCTTATCCTAATTAGTAGACCTCAGTTTTCGCGATTTCGTTTATATTTTCTTAACATGATTTCCGCGGGTCGGACGTGCTGACTACCCTCGACCGCGCCCTTGCGGGCGCGGCTCCTAAGGAACACTTGCTGCTGCGGACGGGGTGAGCGGGACCAGAGCAAAGCCGAGGCTGCGGGCACGCGATCGCAGACGGGCCTCGTGGCGTTTTCGCTGGCGTTGCTGTTCTCGCTGGAACACGCTTTCGTCGTAGGCCTCCCCCGTGGTCACCAGGTGATAGATGATTCGCGCCAGTTTGTGCGCCGTCGCGGTCACTGCCGCCGCCGGTCCCAGCCGGGCGCGCATGCGGCGATGGTGATCGCCCAGATGGGACTTGTCGTGAGCCAGCGATTGCGCCGCCATGCGCAACGCCGCGGCCAGACGGTTTTTCACCTGCCGCTTTCCGCGTTTGACAACCTTGCCGCCCGTGACGTTATTGTCCGGACAAAGCGCTATCCAGGAGCTGAAGGCAGCCGAGTTCTCAAACTTGGAAAAGTCGGTCCCGACTTCTCCGATCACGGCTTGCGCGCTCAGCGCTTGCAGACCCAGGAACAGCCGTCAGGTCCGTGCCCAGCACGCGATAGCAATGCGCCTGCAAGTCGAAGTGCGCCTCGTTGCCGCGCCGCTTGCGCCGCGACGGCGCCAACGCCGGCTCGCTCACAGCGGCCTTCGCCGGCAGGCTGACAAACCGTTTTTCGATCTCTCGATCGCAATCGATGATCTGCCGCTGGTAGTACCGATAGCTTTCCAGCGCCTGCCGCAAAGTGAACAAATGCTCGTCGCGATAGTTCCCCCCGAGCGCCTAGGCGATCGTTGCCTCCGAGGAGCGCACGCGCGGGTCGCGTAACTTCGCCAACACCAGCGGATCGCGTTCACCCGCTAGGATGCTGTCGACAATGCGCAGCCCCGTCACCCCGGCCAGATTCGACAGCACGTGGTGCAGTTGCAGGTTCATCTGGTCCAGCGCTTTCTGCATGTGCTGCACGTGCGCCGCGGCGTAGCGCACCAGATTCTGACGATGCCGCAGCAGCACCCGCAAGGCGCAAATCTCACTCGCCGGACGAAACGACGCGCGCAGCAGCCCGACCGAATGCAGGTACTGCAGCTATTGGCAATCGAGCACGTCCGTTTTGCGTCCGGGCACGTGCTTGACGTGCTGCGCGTTGACCAAACAGACCTCGAAGCCGCGCGCCTCGAGGATGTCGAACAGGGGAATCCAGAAAACGCCAGTCGACTCCATGGCGACAGTCTTGACGCCGCACTCGTGAAGCCAGGCGGCGAGCTTCTCGAGTTCGACCGTGAATGTGGCAAAGCTGCGAACCGGTTCGGGGTCACGGCCGGGGTGGACGGCGACGTAGACTTCCGTGGCGCCGACATCGATGCCGGCCGCGTCGTTACGGATCGTCGCGGGCTCGACTTGGCGAGCCGGTCTCCTACATTTGCGTTTGCGCATAGCGGGCTCCTCTCAGTAAAGTTGAAAGCGAGGAGCGGACAGCACGGCTGCCCGATCGTGCCAAATTCGTAGTCTCCTAAACGGGATCGGCGGCGCTCTTGTCGCCGCCGTCACCACACGCGAGCACACTGGACCGGAGGTCATGCTCTGTTACGGGCTGAAAAAACCGCACCATTGCCGCAGGGACCTCTGTTGCCGCTCTGCCGCTCCTCACGATCAGGACTAGCGCACGCCCTCTCACCCTGTTCCTTGCCTTCGGGCCCCGGCCACTCGGCCGGGTCAGTCGCTCTGTTCAGAATCCTCGCTCGAAGCGGATCGCCTTGAAATGCGGTGGGTTTCGACCTGGCGATTGAAACGAAATAGGGCAGCGGAGGTACCGTGAGCGTCCAACCTTGCCGACATGTGGGCAATCGATTCAGCAAGCACCTATACTTTGGGGGCGTGCATCGGGTCGTCGGTCCGTTGGGTAAGATGCAAGCGAAGATGACTTGCGCGGGCTTCCACGGGCAGGGCGACTTTCAATTGCATCTACCCGAGATTCTCTTCGTTCCGAGCCGCGATTCAACCGATTTCAACTACATCGATCCCCCCAAAAAAATAAATAGGAAACCGTATGAAGAAGTTCCTCAAGAAGTTGCTCTTCCTGGCGATCCCCGTTTTCGCCGCCATCTTGGCTGCGCAACAGGCGACTTACAACGAAGCCTACCGGCCGCAGTTCCACTTCACTCCTGAAATCAATTGGACAAACGACCCCAACGGCTTGGTCTATCACGATGGCGAATGGCACCTTTTCTATCAGTACAATCCGTTTGGCGATCTGTGGGGGCACATGAGTTGGGGGCACGCTGTCAGTCCGGATTTGCTGCGCTGGAAACACCTTGAAGTGGCGCTTCCCGAAGAAGACGGCTTCATGATTTACTCCGGCAGCGCGGTCGTCGACGACGACAACACCAGCGGATTTGGCCGCAATGGCAAGCCTCCGATGGTCGCCGTCTACACCAGCCGCACAGAGACAGACCAGCACCAGTCCATCGCCTACAGCATTGACCGTGGCCGCACCTGGACCAAGTATTCCGGCAACCCTGTCATCGATCGACGAAGCCGCATTCCGGGACCCCAAAGTCTTTTGGCACAAGCAGACGAAGAAGTGGATCATGGCCGTCGTTCTGGCCAACCGACGCAAGGTGCGCTTCTACGGCTCGCTCGATCTGAAGAGCTGGGAGCACTTGAGCAACTTCGGTCCGGCCGGTGCGCACCCGGTTTCCAATTGGGAATGTCCTGACCTATTCGAGCTGCCCATCGAGGGCGAGGCTGGGGCGACCAAGTGGATTTTTCAAGTCGACTCAGGACAGGGCCACCCTTGGGTCGGGTCCGGTTGCCAGTATTTCGTAGGTGAGTTCGATGGCAAGACGTTCCGCAACGACAATCCATCCGAAACATCGCTGTGGCTTGACTGGGGGCGCGATTTCTACGCCGCTCAGAGTTATTCGAATGTTCCTGCAGAAGACGGCCGCCGCGTTGTCATCGGCTGGATCAACAACTGGATGTATGCCCGCAAGATACCGACCAGTCCGTGGCGTGGCGGCCAGTCGATCCCGCGCGAGCTGACTCTGCGGCGATTCCAAGAGGGCCTGCGCTTAACCCAACGCCCGGTTCGCGAAACGGAGAGCCTACGGGGCCAGGATTTGCAGCTTGCGAACATCTCGATTGAGGCTGCCAATCGCGAGATCGAGCGACGGAAGTTCGACGGTGACGCACTTGAGATTCAAGCGGAGATCGATCTGGGCTCGGCCGCTGAGGTGGGCTTCCGTGTCCGTCAAGGCGAAGGTGAAAGTAAAGCTGAAGAAACCCTGGTCGGATACACGATCGATCCGGCGGAGGTTTACGTCGACCGAACCAAATCAGGTGAGGTCGACTTCGACGGAACGTTCGCGGGCCGCCATAGCGCGAGGCTTTCGGCGGCGGCAGGGCGAGTCAACTTCCGGATACTGGTTGACCGTTCCGTGGTCGAAGTTTTCGCTGGAGACGGCCGTGTGGTGATCACGGGTCGCATTTTCCCCAAGTCCTCCAGCAAGGGAATTTCACTTTATGCGAACGGAGGAAGTGCACGAATCATCCAGTTGAAGATGTGGAAGCTAGACTCGGTTTGGCAGAGCCCGTAGCCCAAATCCAGATCCCAGAACGCAAGTGACGGGTCAGCGTCGGTGCACCGCATCGAGGGTACGCTTCAAAATGCTTCACGAACAGTTTCATGAAAACCTTTTTGGAACACCTTCAACAGAATCCTGGTGCGGCGGTGGATTTGGCACACGTAGTCGTTTGCCGGAGGCCTCCTCCGCGCCGCCGACCCGTCACTTGCGTTTCGGGCTCTGACCGGGCCTTCTAAGCTAAAAGAAATAACCGATAGACAATCACCCAGGCAAAACACCCATGAACTTCGAATTCTCCGACAAGGTCAAAAACCTCCAACAAAAGCTCACGGCATTCATGGATGAGCACATCTATCCAAATGAAAAAACCTATGACGAACAGGTTGCCGACAGAGACCGCTGGACCGTTCCCCCTGTCATGGATGAGCTGAAAGCGAAAGGTCGGGCAGTCGGAATATGGAACTGGTTTGTGCCCGAAAGCGAGGACGGGGCCGGGCTCACCAACCTGGAGTACGCGCCGCTGTGCGAAATCATGGGGCGCTCGCCGATCGCTCCCGAAGCCTTCAACTGCTCGGCTCCAGACACGGGGAATATGGAAGTGCTCTCACGCTACGGCACCGAGGAACAGAAAGAGCGCTGGCTCAAGCCGCTGCTGGCAGGCGAAATCCGCTCGTGCTTTTCGATGACCGAGCCCAATGTAGCTTCCTCGGACGCCACCAACATTCAATCCAGCATCGTGCGCGACGGTGATGAATATGTGATCAATGGTCACAAATGGTGGACATCCGGCGCCAATGACTCTCGTTGTAAGATTTCGATCTTCATGGGCAAGACCGACCCCGGTGCCCATAAATACAAGCAGCAGTCGATGATTCTGGTTCCGATGGACACGCCGGGTGTGACGGTGAAACGCCATCTGACGGTTTACGGTTACGACCACGCTCCGCACGGCCATGCGGAGATGACGTTCGAGAATGTGCGGGTGCCAGTGTCCAACATGCTTTTGGGGGAAGGACGTGGGTTTGAAATCGCGCAGGGTAGGCTGGGACATGGCCGCATTCACCACTGTATGCGGTTAGTCGGCGTGGCGGAAAGGGCTCTCGAAGCGATGTGCCGCCGGTCCAAATCGAGAGTTGCATTCGGCAAGCCCATCGCTGAGCAAGGAGCGCTGCGGGCCGAAATCGCCAGCTCCCGGATGGAGATCGAGCAGGCCCGCCTATTGGTACTCAAGGCGGCTCATTTAATGGATACCGTAGGCAACAAGGCGGCGCGGGCCGAAATCGCAATGATCAAAGTCATTGTGCCGAACATGGCCTTGGGAGTGCTGGACCGCGCCGTGCAGGCTCACGGCGGCGGCGGAGTCTGCCAGGACTTCGGGCTTGCCGCTGCGTGGGCAAGCGCGCGAACCTTGCGACTCGCTGACGGCCCTGATGAGGTTCATCGCGAAACGGTCGCCAAGCTGGAGTTAAGAAAACACGGGTAGGGGTCTTTCACTGGCTAGCTGCAACGCCTCGGGCCGCCCGCAATCTCATGTATTTGCCCCGTTAAAGGGAGGAGTCATGGGGGCTAGTCGGACGTATCCGTTTTCAGATCCGTCGCGTCATCTGTCTCTGTTGCATCGACAATTCCTCTTTTTAGGGTGATATCCCCTGGCTTATTCAAGCCGGGAATGCCGGCGCCACCGGTAACTGCATCAAGCTGCTCGGCTCTTATGTCGGATTGTTCGTTTTCGCTGCCGCCACTCGTTTTATCTGCCATCGAATTCATTCTCCTTATTCCTGCCTGCCTTGTACTAGCTCGGCCGGTCCCGATCGCCGGGGTACAAGTTAGGATAGCCGCACCCTCGGTTCTTGTCTAGCGTAAAAATCCGTCCGCAAGGCGACCTTTGCGTTGCTGGGTTGTTGGCGAACTCCGGAGCGCAGGGCTCGTTAGAGACCTGCAGCCTGTTGTCGGGCCGCAGGCAGCCGGCGGGTGAACTTAGCGAAAAACCGCAGGTCTCTGACGAGCCCTGCGCTCCGGGTGTTCAAAACGCTTTTGCACGTAACTCGCGTCCTTGCGGACAGATCTCTTCTAGCCTTGATTGACGGTTGCCACAGGCCGGATTTGCGTGATTGCAGAAAGTGGCCTTCTTTCGGCGACTTTCCTGGATTTCCGGACTACTATATGCATTAAAGCTGGAGCCAAGGAGCAGCATCGCGAGTTTGGAAACGTTCATAAGTCCTTTTGTTACAGTGATCGACGTGCCTGCCTGGCGGGCTTTGGCAGATTTTGTCAGGTTTTTTGGATTTTTCGCCTTTCCGAGCCAGCCGGCACTCTCTTTGATTTGCGGACCGATCGGCTGCCAGTCAATTGATTCACCCCTTTCAGAATAGCGGCACAATTGCGTATGTCAATCGGCCAGGAGACAGGTTTGTTGAAAACACAGGAAATATCTTTTTCTATTTCCGTGACTGGCTGTCGGTCTTCACCTTACGCGGCGAGGAGAAAGCAGGCCCGGCGTGCGGATTGTCCGCATTTCTTAGCGCCTGACGGGTAGGCACGCGAAGACTGCCATTAGTTCGTTGCGCTTGCTCGTGGTGGTCGACAGACTGTGTCGAAGGGACGTCGGCCCGTGGGCCAACGCGGCCCGCCAGGAGGCGCGCGCCACATCGCGCGGCGCCCTTGAGTGAGAGAAGCGGGCTAGCCGGCCTTGGCCTTTGAACTTTCCGCCCGGCGTCGCAACCAACCGTCGATCGAAAAGTCCCCTCCACCGTTACCCGCCAGGAATAGAAAGACGAATGAGAACAGGGCCGGCAGCTCTCCGCCATTCTGGATAGGCCAGAAACCGCGGGGGGCGTGTGCGAGGAAATACGCGAATGCCATCAGACCGGACAGGACAAACGCCACTGGTCGTGTCCCCAGCCCGACGATCAAAGCAATCCCGCCGGTGAATTCCAGCACGCCGGCCAATCCTGACCGAGACATCAGCGCCACGCCGTCACTTCCCAGCAGTGCAAAAGTTTTTTGAAGGCCGTGCTGGAGAAGCAGGAAGCCGGAAACGATGCGCAATAGATTGAAGGATAGGTTTCGAAACTGGTTCATAGATATGCCTCGCCAAGGAAACCCCGAAAATGGTCGCCGATGCCTAAGCCGCTAAGGAGTAGGCCATGTAGCCGATGCCCGCGCCAATGGCCGAACCGGCAACGACGTCGCTGAGAAAATGCATGCCCAGCATCACGCGCGACGTCGCAACGCTCGCGGCGCAGAAGAACAGCCCATACATATACGCGGGATAAAATAGCGACAACGGCACCGTTACCGCGAACGCCGTCAACGAGTGGCCAGAAGGAAAAGAGAAGTGGTCCGGCGGTAGTTTCTGAAACCAGCCGAAAGCTTGAATAGCGCATGGCCGTTTTCTCACGGCGACTCGCTTCAGCACGCTGAATAGTCCGATCCCAGTGGCGGCTGCCAGAGCAAGAACCGCCAAAACGCGATAGCGCTGCTCTCCCCCATACCAAAGGATCGGAATCCCTAGAGCCGCCCAGAGCCAGCCGTCCCCAGCGCGGGACGAACCGACCATCCAGACTCTCACCGGACGTGGAGGAGACCACTCACGAAGCACATCCGCGAGCCTGCGGTCACGGCTGGCGACGAAGTTCACAAGATTGCGTATCCGGGACATGAGTACTTCTATCTTCCAGCTAAGCACGTCCGAGGGCTGTTGCGCCACCTTTTTCGAAATAGCCGCGCGCACCCCCAGGTGCATTTTGGCCTTCGACTGCTCAAACAACCCGCAAAATTACCTCCGAATCGGAATCAAACTGTTCTGACTGGCCACTCCGCCAGCGATCACGGAAAGCTTTCGATTCCCGGTTTGCGCGTTAGCAGATATTCGAAGGTTGATCTGGAAAACGGTCAGTAGTCCTGGCGCGTAGAACGACCCTATGACATCGACGCCGGCATCGTCAATACCCACGACCGGCTGCAGAACACTGGTGGCCGGAGGCGCCGGGCCGACAACATTCGTCCCAACGGCTGGACTGGTCAACCCCATGCCTGTTATGAATAGCAGGACAATCTCGTTCGGCCGGGCTGGATTCGTCGGCGTCACCGGCTGGAAGTTGGCGTGCAACACAGCCGCCACCCTCACGCCGCTCGAGACGAATTCGAACACACCGGGCTGTACCGCGAAAATCGGTATTCCTGTCACAGTCGTCCGCGATCCGTTGTTTTCAATAGTCACCGAAACGACTCCCCGCGCGGGTATCCCAAATGGCACCTGAATGCTGATCTGCTCCTGGCCATTCACGTTGGCTATCGATAGAATCGGCGAGCTGATGCCGTTCACAATCACGCGCACTCCGCGCAGAATGGTCGGGAACGGAACTTGCCCAGCTTGCACCACGCCGGTGATCCCTTCCATCAGACCCACGCCAAAGATAGTGCCGAGGCTTCCAGGCACCCAGCCTTGGCGGAAACTCGCGCCGTTGACGAATCCGACTGCGGTCACACTTGGTGAGCGTCCAGTCGTGTTTATGGTGAAAGTGACTGTGGCCCCCGCACCACTGGCTAGCACGCGAATCGTCCCCAGTTGAGTGCCGGCGGTCAAAAACGTTTGGGCCCGGCCGAGAGCGTTTGGCTCGACCGCTCCCGTGGCGGATACCGTGCCAGCCCCTGGCGGCGTCACAGCGAATACAATAGGAACGCCTGGAACCGCCCGGTTCTCGGCGTCCCGCGCTTCAACGACCAGCGGCTGCAGCGCAGCTTGACCCAGCGCGACGGTTTGATTGTCCCCCGAAATGAGCACCACTTGGGTGGCGACTACGTTCACCGTCACATTGAAGATAGCTGAGAGCGCCCCGGAGGTGGCTGTGACGGTGAAGGGCCCCGGGCGATTTCCGAGTCTCACGATCACCGAGGAGCGACCTTGGGCATCGGTTGTGCCAAAAACACTGGTCAGCGTTGCGGCCTCGGGGGGGTTGACCGACCAGGAGACAGTCTGACTCCTGGCACCGTTGCCACAAACGTCGGTAACCCTGACGACAAGTGCCGCCGCGCTAAGTCGCTCGCCGGGCACTCCAGACTGATTGTCCCCGTTCGTCTTGGTCATCACCGAAGGCAATCCCGTGTCGGCATCGTAAGTGACGGTCGCCTTCGACACGTCGGGGTCCACTCCAATCCGGATATTGCCTAACCCTCTCGTGCATCCCAGCGTCACGATCGTTTCCGTCTGCCCACTCAGATTGGTCACCCCCACCGGGGGATCAAACACTACGTCATCTCTCGTCGATGAAAAGAATACGGCCACTCCAGTGACCGGGTTGGATTCATCATCAACAGCTCTTACTCTGATCGGGTCAGCTATGGTCTCTCCGACCATTCCTTCTATACGATCGTCGCTCAGAACGAAGATGTTCTCCACTGCGGCCGGGTTCGTTGGAACAACGGTGATGGAAAACGTGACGGAGCGATTTGCTGCGTCCCTCACGGTGACAAGAACCGCCACCGCCGTAGCAACTGGGCCCGCACTACACGAAATGGATGCTAGTCCGCTGGTGTTCGTGAACACTGCTGCTGGGCAGAACAGAGTGAAGTTGTTGGAGCTGGTGACGGTGAGCTGCAGGCTGGATTGAGGTGTTCCATCTAAGACCGCGGCGACGACAAGCGGGGCAGGTAAGGAAGCGTTTTGCGGTGCAATTTGGCCATCGCCCGACACTTTGGTTAGGCCCTCGTCGGTGGGCACAAATGGCAGAACAGTCGCGTTGAACGGGTCGTCCAAATCATCGCCCTGATTGTCACTGACGAAGATCTGTACAGTCGTGTTCGACCCTACGCTCAGCGCTGAGCATGATATGGTGGCGAGGCCGTTGACGTCGGTGAATGTGCTGCTCGTGCAGGACAAAACACCGGAGGGTAAAGTTGTCGTAGTAACTTGGACTCCTGACTGCGCCACCCCTCCGAGCCGCTTCGAGACGACAAGCGGCATCGGGAACGAGCTATTTTGCAACACGGTCTGCCCGTCACCCGATACTTTGGTCAGACCGCTGGTAACACCTGAATTATGCACAGATTCACTTTGCGAGTGTGGCTGCGTTCGTAGCGGGTTGGCGGTCGTCGTGAGGTGGTAGCTCGGCAACTGGCCTTTTGGCTTCTCCGTGTCCGGTTTCCCTTCCCGCCCAGAATCCGCGTCGTCAAAACCTCGCTCGGAAGTGACGTGTTTCCAGTGCGTTACGGCTAGTGCCTAAAATTTTATGCATAGCGCATAGCCAGGCTCTCAGATCAGCGCCCTCCCGACCACCGGCAGCAAGCCGCCGTAGGGAGTCGGCTTCCTGCCGCGGAAGTGGTAAGGCGTCGAAGCCCCGATTTTATTGGGCCGCGAGGCCGTCACGGCTGGGCCTTGTTGGACGGGCCTTTGGGAGCTATGCTGTTTTCGTCTGGTAACCATATGGGTGACCTCCTTGGGGTTGGCTGGCGAAGCTGGGATCTTTGCCAGCCTACCTTTTTACCCCATGTTTTCGGGGGTCCCAAATGGTCTCTTGCGGCTCAGCCCTCCTCAGGTCCACGCCGCAGTGCATAATTCAGGTAACAGTGGCTGAGTCCGTCACGGTGGCGTTGAACGGATGCGCCAGGCTCTGTCCAAGGCTGTCGCTGACCGAGATCTGAACCACCGTCGTTTCCACCACAGAGAGAGCCGAACAGTTGATCGTTCCCAGACCCTGGGCATCGACCAAACCGGCAACTGCGCACGACGCCACTCCGCTTGGTGACGTTGTCACTGAGAGCGAGGCCCCCAGATTCGCTACCGCACCCGTGAAATCAGTCACCACGAGCGCGGTCACAAACGATGTGTTTTCGGCCACGACTTGGCCGTCGCCAGACTTCTTGTGCAAACCGCTGGGAACCGGAGAGGGAGGCACGATGACGACCGAAAACGGGGGTGAGGGAACCCTTCCTTCACTGTCGCTGGTGACGATGGTTACCGCGGTCGAAACCGCCACGACCGCACCCGTACACGAAATGGTTACAAGGCCGTTTGAGTCCGTCGGTACCGAAGGAGTCAAACAACTACTGATCGGTACGGTCGCATTGACGGTGACGAAGACCCCCGATTGCGGATCACCGTCCTCCTCAAGAGCCTGCGCGACGAGAGAATAGGCCGATCCCGACTGAACGGTTTGATTGTCTCCCGAGAATTTTACAAGACTCCCATTTTGCGCCACGGGAGGCGCCGTCACGGCAAGCGCTGTTGGTTTGGAAGCAAGTATCACCTCTTCCACCTCTTGTTCGCCCGAGGTGTCGATCTTGGCCAAGCGCGTCGTCGAGCTTTCGGCCACGAAGATTGTGCGGCCGTCCGGTGAAACCGCTATGTCTGAGCTCCCCGAGCTGAAGGGCTGACCGCTTCCGGGATCGGTGACCCGTAGGGTTGTTCCCCCAGGACTGAGAACGCCTTGCAGTAAATTGCCGCCGCTTCGCATGAAAAACCTGTTGCCTCTGGCGGCAACCAGCTTGTCGATCGAAGCGCCCCCGTTCAAGTAGGCCAACTCCGCAGGGTTCGCATCTTCTCCAAGAATCAACTCGCCGTCGTCCGACGGCACCTTATCCGCCGAGCTAGATTCGGGTCCCGCGGAGTTAGATTCAGGCGTTGAAGCCGTTGCAAGAATCGGCCTCAAGAAACCCTCTACCTGTTCATCAATCTGGTAGATAGAGCGCCCACCGGCTACAAACACGCCAGCACCGTCCGCCGATGCCGTGATGGCTGTCGGCATTGAAGGCATCTCCAGGGCTTTGTCTTCGAGCAGGTTCGTTGTGAGATTGAGAACCCGAACCCACCTGGATCCGGACGAGATGATGTAAGCGCGATTCGAGCTGCCGTCAACGGCAACACCCGTCGGAGTGGAGTCCAAATCGACCGAAGCGAGAATCGAGTCGTCTGAGGTTTTCACTACGACCACCTGATCACCAGATGCGATCAGGAGGCGCGACCCATCGGCGGAGAGCGTGGCCGCGCTCTGGGCCGGGGGCACTGTCCCTTCCAAAAATATCGTTCCGCGAGGCGAAAAGTCGCTATTCAGGACGACGACGGAGTTATGGGTGACGACATAGAATTTCTCAAACGCGCCACCGGCCTGTTTGTTCGTGATGCCGAAAGCAAGAGACGCGCGTTGTCCGACCGATGGAGTGCCGACCAGCTCAAGTGTTTCCGAGTCGTAAACGCTAGCCGTAACCGTATCTCCATGAAATACAAAGACGTACGGAGCACCCTGGACCGCAGGCAGCAAACTCAAAAGGAAGATGAGCGGAAGTTTTCTTATCAGGTTGAGCATGTCAGCCCCCAAAGATATCGACCCGTCGCAGGCGAACTCCCTGCAGGGCGGACGCTCGTTTGCGGCGGGATTGATTCTGACCCAAGAGTGTATCGCAAGCTGGCCCGCCGCGGGGCCGCCAGTTTCCATGATTTGTGCGGGCCGCCACAGTCCACTTTTCGCCGGTCTGCTCTACCCCGCCAAGCTCACCGGTCAGAGGTGCTTTCGAGTCAGGATGCTACACCGGATATCAAGTTGATCAAGGGCTATACCTTGATCAAGGGTTATACCGTGGCGAATTCCCGCAGACGATTGACAACATCGACGACCTTAGCCGAGGCGTAATCTACCTCTTCAGCGGTATTGAAGCGTCCGAGGCCGAAGCGAATGGACGCATGCGCTAGCTCCGGCTTGATCCCCAGCGCCCTCAGAACGTGGCTGGGCTCTGGAGTGTCGGTCGTGCAGGCGGAGCCGCTCGACACGGCGATGTCATCGAGTCCCAACAGCAGGGACTCGCCGTCCACACCCGCAAGGCTCAAGTTCAGATTGCTCGGAAGACGCTGGTCAGGACCCCCGTTGAGCGACACTCCGTCGAGCGCTTGCATCATCCGGTCCAGCAGGCGGTCGCGTAAGGCTCCGAGTCTCTGGGCCTCCGCTTCCATTTCCTCCGCGCACAAGGCGCAGGCTTTCCCGAACCCAATGATGCCTGGGACGTTTAGAGTTCCCGACCGCAGCCCACGCTCGTGGCCGCCTCCATCCATTTGTGGGCTGAGCTGCACCCGTTCACCGCAGCGGCGAACATACAAAGCGCCGATACCCTTGGGACCGTGCATCTTGTGCGCTGTGAAAGACATCAGGTCGATGTTGTCGCCATCAACGTCCACCTCAATCTTGCCGACAGCCTGGGCGGCATCGACGTGAAGAGGGATTTGGTGCTCCCGCGCGATCCGTCCAATCTCGGAAATCGGCTGGATGGTTCCGATTTCGTTATTGGCGTACATGATGGAGATAAGAACTGTCTTGTCGGTCAGCGCTCGACTCACCGTCTCCGGCCGCACCAGGCCATTGGGCTGGACAGGCAGGTAGCTGACTCGGTAGCCGCGCTTCTCCAGACGCTTGCAGCAATCCAAGACCGCTTTGTGCTCGGTGACGCAGGTGATGATATGACTGCCTCGCTCCTCACTTGCCTCGGCCACGCCTTTGATCGCGACGTTGTCCGACTCGATGGCGCCACTCGTAAAAACGATCTCGCGTGGGGACGCTCCGATTAGGTCGGCAACCTGCTGCCGCGCCAATGCAACGGCCTCTTCGGCCTTCCAGCCGAAAACGTGGTTGCGGCTCGCCGCATTGCCGTACGTCTCGCTGAAGTAGGGCAGCATCGCTTCAACGACACGAGGATCCACCCTTGTGGTGGCATGGTTGTCCATGTAAATAGGAAGCTTCATATGGCCCGCTCGGCCCGCTCCGACACCTGAATTGTCTCGGCGGTTCCCAGACAGGCCAAGGCCGCAATTGCGGCGGTTTCGGCCCGCAGAATCAGTGGCCCCATGGAAATCGCGGTGAGTCCGGCGTCGGCCGCCGCTTGGCGCTCCTGGCCGGACCAGCCTCCTTCCGGACCGACAACGACGATTGCCGACAGCTGGGCATTGGTGTCGAAACAGCGATCAGCAATCACCCGGCTCAGAGGTGGCGAATCCGTGTCGCAAAACAAACGCAGCGGAGCTTGGTGCATCGCTAGCGCCTCGCTGAAATCCAGCGGGCTTTCAATCTCTGGAGGCGCAATCCGGCGAGATTGCTGAGCGGCCTCGAAGGCGATTTTTCGCCACCGATCTCTGCGCCTCCTAGCTCCGGCAACGAGCCGCTGATCGCTCCGTTCAGCGAAAATCGGCAAGATCGTCTCAACCCCCAATTCCGTTGCCTTTTCGATCGCCCACTCGAAGCGAGCGAACTTGATCACCGACAGCATCAGGACGACCGCAATTCCCTGCCCCGGCGCCTCCAATTCCCGCTGAATATTGAATTCAACCAGGTCGGGCCGCGAGCTTGTCACGATGGCTACAAAAACTTGCTTCCGGTCCGATATTTCGATCTCTTCGCCAACCGTCAGCCTGGCAACTCGATGGAGGTGGTGAGCCGTTGCCCCCCCGACACGGGATACGCCGGCTTCGATCGAGTCGACAAAGACCCTACGAAGGGCCATACCCGCCTCCTGTGATGCACCGGTTCATTTGGTTGGACTTGAATTCGGGGCTGCGCTCGAATTCAGCGTAAAGTCCCCTTATCTTAGCTCCGCCGCGCCGAACCACTGCCCTGCTTGACACTCCATCGGGGGGTTGCCATAATTTGGCGTTGCGTTGCGTCCCAACTGAGCGGCCTGCATCTGGGCATCTGCAACTGAGCAGCCTTGCCACCAACTGAGCAGCCATAAATGATCGCCCATCTCCGCGGGAAGCTGGTCGACAAGCATCCGAACTTCGTGATCATCGATGTCGGGGGGGATGTCGGCGGTGTCGGCTACGCGGTGACGATTCCCGTCTCGACGTATTCTCAGCTAGGCCAGACGGGCGCTGAGGCGGCCCTTCACATTTACACCCATGTCCGCGAAGACACTTTGGCCTTGTTCGGATTCGCCACCCGCGCCGAAAAAGCAATCTTTGAACAATTGATCACCGTCAGCGGCATCGGAGCCCGGCTGGCGGTAACGATTCTGTCGGGATTGCCAGCGGACGTGCTCAGCAAAGCTATCCGATCAGGCGATGTCACGCGCCTGACCAAGATTCCCGGTGTGGGCAAAAAGACGGGTGAGAGAATGATCCTCGAGCTGCGCGAGAAGTTGGGACCGGCGATCGCCAGCGATGAAGCAACGGTCCCGCCCAACGCGGACGACGCCACACAGGAAGAGGTTATCTCGGCGCTACTTAACCTGGGCTGTACGCGTGATGCCGCACAGAAAGCAGTTGGCAGAGTGCTGAAGGAGAAGTCCGCCGAGGACATGCTGGAATTTGAGTCCCTGTTCCGGCGGGCACTGGATCTGATATCCCGCTGACTTGCGATTTTCTGATGTGCGATTTGGTCATATGCGGTTCAGTGATTTGCGGTTAAGTTCTCATGTCGGAAGAGCGCATCATCTCGACTACGGCCCAGGATGAGGACCAGCAGTTTGATCTCAGCCTGCGTCCTCAACAGTTGGACGAGTTCGTCGGGCAACCCAAACTCAAAGAAGTTCTCAGCATTGCGATCGAGGCCGCCAAAGGCCGCGGCGAGGCGATGGATCATGTGCTGCTCTACGGACCGCCGGGCTTGGGCAAGACAACATTGGCAACGATCATCGCGAACGAACTCGGTGTCTCGATCGATCTGACGTCCGGACCGGTGCTGCAAAAAAAACTCGACCTAACCGGGGCGCTGACCACTCTCATCCCGCGGCAGGTTTTCTTCGTCGACGAAGTGCACCGCCTGTTCCCCGATGTCGAGGAAATGCTCTACTCGGCGCTGGAGGACTTTCGCGTCGACCTGATGGTCGGCACCGGTCCTGGTGCGCGCACGCACTCGATTCCGCTCTCTCCTTTTACTGCGATTGGGGCGACGACTCGCGCCGGGCTCATCAGCGGACCGCTGCGCAGCCGCTTCGGACTGACACTGCGGTTGAATCCGTACGGCGTTGCCGAGCTGACGGAAATTGTTTTCCGATCCGCCCGCTTGCTGGGTGTTGAAATCGACGGTGGAGGCGCGGAGGAAATCGCCAAGCGCAGCCGCGGCACACCTCGAATCGCAAATCGTCTGCTACGGAGGGTTCGCGACTATTCGCAAGTACGTGCCGACGGCAAGATTGTCCGTTCCGTGGCGCAAACAGCATTGGATTTGCTCGAAGTCGACCCTTATGGGCTCGACGAGGTCGACCAGAAGGTGATGCGAACAATCCTCGGTAAATACGCCGGCGGGCCGGTGGGCCTCAACACCATAGCTGCTTCGATCGGTGAAGATGCCAATACCATTGAGGAAGTCTATGAACCGTATTTGATGCAACTGGGTTTTCTGGACAGGACGCCGCGCGGCCGAGTCGGTACGCGGCTGGCGTTCGAGTACTTTAAAATCGAGTTGCCACAGGGCCCGCAAGCAAACCTGCGATTCTGATGCCAGGCCCAGTCAGACGTTATGATCAGCGGGTTACCGGTGTTTTTTCAGCAAACATTTTCAGCAAGAATCCTGAGATGGCGATTCCGCCCGAATCGCCACTGCTATAGTTTTTGAGATGACCTGTTCGCGGATCAAGCCCAGCCTATGAGCGCCGCACGCTATATCGCGATCGAAGGGCCTTTGCGGGTCGGCAAGAGCAGCTTGACGAAGGCTCTGGCCGACCGCATCCACGCCAAGCCCATATTGGACTCGGAAAACAATCCCTTCCTCGAAGGCTTTTACCGCGGAGACGGCGGTACCGCCTTCCGGGCCCAGATGTATTTCTTGATTGCCCGCTTCAACCAGATACAGGAAGCAGAAATCGAGCACGCGCGCGTCCCCGTAGTCGCCGATTACCTATTCGAAAAGGACAAGCTGTTCGCCTACATCAACCTCAGCGACGATGAGGTGGCTGTCTACGACCGATACTACCGCCAATTCAAAGACCAGCTGTCGTCTCCCGATCTGGTGGTCTACCTCAAGGCTACGCCGGCGGTGCTGCGAGAGAGAATTGGCCGCAAGAACATCGCATCCGAGGCACATATCTCGGACGAATACATTCAAGAAGTTGTACGTGCGTACGAGCATTTCTTCGCGCACTACAAGTCCTCGGACGTGCTCGTGGTCGATACGAGCAAATCGGACTTTGTCCATCGGCCTGAAGACTTGGAAGAGCTTCTGGAGGAATTGAGCCGCCCGGTTCAGGGGACGCAATATTTCCTGCCGTTGGGTTCGTAGAGTTGCGCATGAGATTATGGAGAATCTGGTTATCCATTTTACTCTAGTTGGTGGGCTGAGGCTTGGTGATAATGTCTCGATAGGTCAAGGCCTTACGGAGAACCAACTGTTCGACGAGTCGGTGGAAGATCTTGCCTACGTGGCGGGACTTTCGACGGTTGAAGCGAAAGGTGAATTCATCGAGGTAGCCTTGCAGATGCACTTTACTCACCTTCCCTTGGTGCGTCGCTACCAACCAGCGCTTGAGCAGCGAGGCAACCAGGTGGACATGCGCGAATTCCTCGGCGGCTATCTGCGAGTCTCCCGCTGTGTGGGTGACCCGATGGCGATAGCCGGCTTTCTTCAAGCCCCGGTAACCCCTCCAGCCGTCGCTATGGACCAGACTGCCTGACGCCACACAGTCGGTCACAAAACCCACCAGACTCGGTCCCGATGCGTCGGGGACATGACGCAGACGAATTCGCCCCATTTTGCGGCCCTGCAGTTCCACCGCAACCACAACCAAGGCTTTGCCCACCAGCTTTCGCCCGCGAACGTGCTTCTCCTTGCCGCCCAAGTAAGTCTCGTCGACTTCGACACTTCCGTCCAGCCGTTCCCTACCCAACCGAACCATCGCCTGCCGCAACTTCTGCAACATCAGCCAGGCGGTCTGATAGCTGCCCAGACCGAGTTCACGCTGCAAACCCTTGGCGCTCAGCCCTGTTTTCTGAGTGCAGGCCAGCCACATGGCCAGAAACCAACTCCGCAGCGGCACCCGCGAGTTGTGCAGGATGGTTCCCGCCGTGGGAGAGGTCTGGCGTCGGCACCCGCTACAGAACATCGTGCCTCGTCGGGTCGTCCAACCCTTCGTGGCCGAGCAGTTCGGACAAACGAACCCCGCTGGCCAGCGGACACCGAGCAGATACTCGCAGCAAGCTTGCTCGCTGGCAAACCGTTCAGTGAACTCCACCAGATGTTTTGGAAAATCGTCGCTCAACAGACTCGGTCTTCGCCGCCAACAGCGCGAGTCCAAGGATAGCTTGATTCATCACTAGAGTAAAGTGGATAACCAGATATGGAGAATACGGGGACAGGCCGTACCGGCTCCCCTCACTCCCTGATGCGGTGGATCAAGTGCAGCCTGCTACTGCTCGTTGCCTCGGCAATACTGCCGGGCCAGTTCGTCGAAAGCAGCCTTTTCGTACCCACCGGGCTTAACGCGTCAGACGGCGACTACTCGACCAAAGTCGGCGTTTCGTGGGACCACAGCCAGGGTGCCGCGACGTATCGGATCTTCCGCGGTACTGAAAACGATGCCGCCTCCGCTGTCAGCATCGGGACCACCGCGTCCCTGATTTTTTTCGATACGACAGCACTCCCTGAACAGAGCTACCACTATTGGGTACGGGCGGAAACCGCGAACGCTACAAGGCCCGTCAGCGCTCCAGACCAAGGGTTTCGCGCCAATGGTCGAACCAGCCAGTTTGATCCCGTACCGCCGCTCGCCCCGCCTCGGGACCCAATCGGCAACCCGACAACGGGCGCCAAGATCTATCTCGGCAAGACGCTGTTCTGGGAAGAGCAGCTTTCCTCGACACGAACCGTCGCGTGCGGAACGTGTCATCGGGGGCGCAGCGGCGGCTCCGATCCGCGTTCCGATGTGGGCGCGTCGGTTAACCCCGGTTTCGACGGCATATTTGGCACGGATGACGACGTCATGGGTTCTTTGGGGGTGCCACTCAACCGCGCGGACGGCACCTATGAGTGGTCTCCCCTGTTCGGGTTGCGCCCACAGGTGACGGGGCGCAAGGCTCAGTCCGCGATCAACGCAGCCTACTCTGTTAGCTCGGATGCCGGGCTGCTTTGGGACGGCAAGGCCAGCCATCGGTTCTCGGACCCTATGACCGGTGCCGTGGTGATCGAAACCGGAGCGGCGCTCGAAAGCCAGGCGCTGCTTCCAATCTTGAATACCACCGAGATGAATCACGAAGGCGCTACTTGGGCCGATGTGGTGATGCGCCTCTCCGAATCACGACCGCTGGCGCTCTCGCCCTCGCTGCCGCCTGCCCTCTCGGCGTGGATCGGCAGCCGCGGATATCCGGACCTTTTCACGGAAGCCTTCGGCACGCCTGAGGTCACGCCCGTTCGCATCGCGTTAGCGATTGCCAGCTACGAACGCACACTCTACTCGGACCGCACGCCTTTCGACGCTGCTGTCTCGGAAATCATTGAGGAGTCTCCGGCTGAGAAGCGGGGCCGCGAAGTTTTCTTCGCAGCCCGCTGCCACAAGTGCCACACCGGCTCGGTGACATCAGACCAGTCGTTTCGCAATATCGGGCTGCGTCCGTCGGAAGAGGATGGTGGCCGTGCCGAAGTTACGGGCCTTGCTTCGGAAACCGGAAGATTTCGTACTCCCAGCCTTCGCAACGTCGGGCTACGCTCCCCTTATATGCACAACGGCCGCCTGGCCACTCTCGAAGAAGTTGTCGAATTCTACAACCGCGGCGGCGATTTCGACGACAACAAGGACGTCGGCTTCATCTCGCCACTTGGACTGACCGCCGAAGAAAAATCCGACCTCGTTGTTTTTCTGAAGAATCAGTTCACCGATTCTCGAGTCGAGGCGGAAGCGGGTCCGCTGTTTGACCGCCCAATGCTTTATTCTGAATCCGCGCGAGTCCCTGAAATTTCAGGAACCGGCACGGCGGGCGCCGGAGGAGTCGTCCCCCAGGTTGTTGCGATCGAACCGCCATTCTCCGGCAACCCCAGCTTCACGGTCGGGCTATTCGACGCGCCGCCCGGGGTACAGGCAGTATTGGTGATCGACGAGGCCGATCCCGGCATGGGGCCAGCTATTCCATCCTCGGCATCGTTCGCCCGTGAGACCGTGGCAGTTGCCGCTGCCGAGGACGGTTCGGGCAACGGCTACGCCTCGGCAAGCCTGTCAATCCCGGACGACGCTTCACTGATAGGGACTGAGCTATTCGGACGCTGGTTCGTTCTGGATGGAGCCGCCGCTGGTGGCGTGTCGGTGACAGCGGCATTTCGTATGACGATCTTCGGGGCGGAGGCGCCCACCGTTTCGGTCCTATCGAGCGTTTCGGCCGCCAGTCTGGCCCAGGGATTTGTAGCGCCCGAATCCATCGTGAGCGGATTCGGAGTGGATCTGGCAACCGCGACTGAGGCGGCTGGCTCGATGCCCTTGCCGACGACTCTTGCGGGTGTCAGCGTGGCGGTTACCGATAGTCAGGGTGAGCAACGCCCGGCTTCGCTGTTCTTCGTCTCGCCTAAGCAGATCAACTACCAGATACCGCCAGGCACATCGTTGGGCGAAGGCGAGGTGTCTGTTCATCGAGGACCCAATCCGTTTGCCAGCATCATGCTGGCTGGCGGGAATGTCCAGGTGGCCAGCGTCGCGCCCGCGCTGTTCGCAGCCAACTCGGACGGCCGCGGTGTTGCCGCCGCACTCGTTCAGCGGGTGCGATCCGACGGCTCGCAGACCTTTGAGCAAGTCGCCCAGTTTGACTCGGCGCAGGACCGATTCGTTTCGGCTCCGATTAACCTAGGACCAGAGAGCGATCCAGTCTTTCTGATTTTGTTTGGAACCGGTATTCGGTTCCGTGGTCCGCAGGAGGTCACCGCGACGGTCGGAGGCGACACCGTTGAAGTTCTGTTCGCGGGGGCGCAGCCCGAGTTCGTCGGCGTCGATCAAGTCAATTTGCATCTCAGCCGAAACCTCGCCGGCCGCGGCGAGGTGGATGTCATCGTTACCGTGGACGGTCAACCGACGAACACCGTTCAGATCAGTGTATTTTGAACCGCCGGGTCTTGTGAAACGTGTCCGGCGAACCGTTCGTGCCCTGTACCCTTGAATTCGGATGGCGGTTCCGCAATCAGTCCACCGCAGCGGGCTCGCCAACGAGCGCCGTCAAAGCGACTACGATAGAAACGGACCAGCGCAATAAGTCTGTTCTAGAGGCAAAAACCCGGCACAAACGAACCGGGCCTTTGCCGAAAAGAGGTGTTCTCATGACAAATTCCAATCATATTGGCAGATTGGGTCTGGCAGTCGGTCTCCTCCGTGTCTCGGGAGCCGGGCTCCTGCTCATGCCCCGGCCCGCGTTGATTGTTCCGGATCCAGGGCGCGAGCTTCGCGCCGCCGGTCCCGCGCCGCCAAGCTTCGAGGTAAACATCGGGCAAGCCGATTCATCCGTGGCCTTCTTGACGTCCGTCGAGGGAGTTCCTCTGCGGTTGACGCCGGATGGTGGCGTCGCGTCATTGATGCGAAGCCCGGGGGGGCGAACCGGGATCGCAAACATGAACGCTCCCCGAATGAGTTTGGCGGGTGGCAATCTCGCCCCTCAGACAGAAACGCTCGAACCGCTGGCGCGACGCAGCCATTACTTTATCGGCAACGACTCGAGCGCCTGGCGTGTGAACGTCCCTCACTACGGGCGGGTTCGCTACCAGCAGGTCTATCCGGGGAGCGACCTCGACTACTACCACCACGGCGGTCAGCTCGAATACGACTTCATCGTGGCGCCCGGTGCTGATCCCTCGCTGATCGAGTTGTCTTTTGACGGCATTGACCATCTCTCGCAGGATCGCCGGGGAGACCTGGTTCTGCGCACCGCCGCGGGTGAAGTGCGCCATCGGAGACCCTTTGTGTATCAGGAGGCCGGCGGCAAGCGACAAGAAATATCAAGCCGCTACGTTCTATCCGACCAAGGGACGGTTCGTTTCGACTTGGCGAAGCATGACCCCACTCTTCCGCTTGTGATCGATCCCAAGTTGGTAGTGTCGAGCTATATCGGCGGGCGTGGTGTGGACTTCGGGGCTGCCGTGGCCGGCGGGCCGAACAACTGCATCTGGGTTGCGGGCGCAACGCAATCGACCAACCTGCCCGTGCCACCTGGTCAATCCAGACCTTCGTTGCCCGGTTTGCGCGCGACTTTTCTCAACAGGTATGACCAAGAGGTCGATGCCGACGGCCGAACAAGCCGCGTCCTCTCGGAAACGATTTTCCTGGGCGGCACGGCGGGCGATCTCCCGGATTCGATTCCGGTCGGGCTTGAGGTCGACGCGGACGGAAACCTCTACGTCCTGGGTGAAACGACAACTTCGGACTTTCCGCTAACCAACGATCCCTACCAACGGATCTTCCGGGGAGCACGAGACATGTATGTAACCTGAATTATGCACAGATTCGGCGTAGCCATCGTCGATGGAGTTGTGGCGATAGCGGCACTCGTGTCAACTCAGTGATTTCGCAAGTCGTCTTTTCTGCTGTTTCCCTCCCCGTTTGAGCCGCCTCCTGATCCCGGCAGGGCAAAAGCGGGCTGGCAAGCGGCGTGTTCCCAGTACGTTGCGGCGAGTGCATGAAATTTTATGCATGGAGTGCCCCTCAGCTCAGCGCACCCTCCACCACCGGCGCCAAGCTCGATCCCGGCGGCCCCATCGCCCGCAGCCGTCGCATCAGCCGTTCAAACAGGCCCTTTTCCTGATAATGATCGCTGTAGCTGACACCCGTTCTGCCGGCGTGCCGCCAGATCTTGGCCGCCACGAACAGAAAACGCAGCCGCGCCGTCGCCAGGGTGGTGTGCCGCAGCGTCTCCACGCTGGCCTGGGCTTCGCGGTTGAACAGCAGCAGCCAGCAGTTGCGATTGTAGGCCAGCATGGCCAACTGAAAGTGATTGCGGTTCATGTCAAAGCGGCGCGAGGGATGGGCCGCCAGCCCGGCGTCGTTGTTGGCCTCCTTGATCAGGTTCTCGGCTCCGGCGCGCTGATTGTAAAACCACACCACCGCCGCGATCGGCTCGGCCAGATTGGTGACAAACACGCGGTAGGTGTAAGCGCTGGTGGCGAACAACTGGTATTGCTCGGCCGCGCCGGCCTTGGGCTCGTTTTCGTAACGCAGCGCCAGGAAACGGCAGGCCCGCGCCCAGCCTTGCGGTTGGTAGAGGAATTCGCATTCCGCGTCCGCGTCGGAGCGGGGGGAGGGTTTCCTTTCTGCTTGCTGCAAGCGCTCGACCAGGCGCCGCGTTTTGCGCGCCACGATGACGAACTGACAAGCCGCCTTTTCATAGGCCTCCACCGCCTCCCAGCAATAAAAGCCGGAATCGGCCCGCGCCAGGATTTTCTTCACGCCGCCCGGCAAAGTCCGGAAAGCGCTCTCGAGGTGGGCGGCGATCTGTCGGCCCGTGGGCCGGTCGCCGTTGCGCAACCCGCCCATCAGGTATTCGCGCGTCTCGGCCAGGAAGGTCAGTATCGGCTGGTAGCTGCGCTTGCCCTTGTTCTTGGGGTTGTAGCTCTTGCGCCCGCCCATCTGGCGACCGTAGAGGGTATGCACGGTGGTGTCGGTGTCCAGCGTCACCGTCTCCAACTTCACGTGGGCCGCGGCCCAGACTCGTTCCCGCAGCTGGCGCTGAATGGAAAGGATCTGCTTCGCCACGTTGAGGTGCAGCGAGGCCAGAAAGCGCCACAGCGTGGACTGCGGCGGCAGACGCGTCACTTGCAAGATGCCGGTCAGGATGGGGTCGCGAGCGATGAAGCGGAGTTGGTTGAGCCGTGCAAAGCCGACATAGAGGCCGAGCACGAGGGCCAGCACGAACTGGTAGGGGCTCATGGCTCGGGTGATCCGTTTGGTCGTGAGGGTTTCTTCCAGCAGCGCTTGGAAGCCGAGTTTTTCGAGCAGGGTGGCGACGGGCAGCAAGCCGCCGTAGGGAGTCAGATTCTTGCCACGGAAGTGATAGGGCGTGGCAGCCCCGATTTTATTGGGCCGCGGGGCCCTCGCGCCGGGGCCTTGTTTGACGGGCCTTCGGGAGCTATGCTGTTTTCGTTTGGTAACCATTTGGGTGACCTCCTTGGGGTTGACTGGCGAAGCTGAAATCTTTGCCAGCCTACCTTTTTACCCCATGTTTTTCGGGGGTCCCCAAATGGTTCCTGGCGGCTCAGCCCTCACCAGGTGCACCGGCAGTGCATAATTCAGGTGTTACTGTCATCGCTCCCAGCGGCTCGGGCGGACTGGCGGCGTTGAGCGACGAACAGGCGCAGGCCGGCCCACCAAGACTGCTCTATTCGTCCTACGTCGGCGGCCAAGATGTGGAAGTGCCTACTGATACTGCTCTGGGCAATTGTCCGGCGCCGATCGACGGCCCCTGTTTCTTCTTTACCGACCACACCAGTTCCCGGAACATAGAAGTTACCCCGAATGCGCCCCAGGGCGTGGTTGGTGGTTTCGAAGATCCAGTGGTGGGAGTTATCGCCCCGAACCTTACTTCCTCGGGCGGAATGGATATCGGCTATCTCGCTGTCCTTGGGGGCTCGGGCCGGGATACCAACCCCCAGATTGTGGCTCTCGAGAGCGGGGCGTTCTGCCTGTCCATGACGACGACTTCGGATAACTTGCCCGTCCCCCCGGAGGTGCTCGAGCGAGCCATGCATCCTACGCGCCTCGCCGGAGAGGACGGCTTCATCATGTGCACTGCTGTCGCCTCGTCGGGAGCGCTAAATGGTCCCGACCAGGGTGAGCGCAACCCGTTCCTCTCCCTCCAAGTGGAGCGCGCGACCTACGTCCGCGGGCCCGGCCGCGACGCGCAGGACCGAATGGAACTCCTCAACATGGCGAATGCTTTCGGCTTTTCCCCCGCCCCGGATCTCCCACTAGATGATCTGAGGGAGGTGGTCATGGCGGTGATCGATTCCAATTCCTCGCAATTGCCAGTCGACCCTGTTGTGAATTTCGGCGACCCCTTCTTCTTCGAGAACCCCGGCGGCCAAAGCGCTTACATCTTGGTGATGAACCGTGATCTGACCGTGCCGCTCGCGGGCGGTTGGCTGGGCGGGAGCAGAGAGGAGGAATCCGTTGGCATCTTAGACATGGGTAGTCGAGCCTGGTATCAGGCCAACTCGAATTCGCCGGACTGGGGGGGGGCAGGCAATAGTTTTTCCGGGGGACCCTGGGACGGGGTCACGGTCAATATTGAGAACTTCAAGGTAGTGATCGCTGACAGCCTGACAGAGGCCGCCGGAGGGCCCGATGGCCTTAGGGAACTTCTTTTGGGAGGCGATAGAGAAAACCTGCCGGACATCGATGGGCCTCCTTTCGACCACGAGACAACTTATTGGGGCGGTCCCGGCCGCGACGAGTTCAATGGCGGGATCAACCTCCTGGAATTCGGGATAACCGACAGAACCGTAGCCCTCACCGGCATCACAGACACCGACCGCAGTGAGTTCCAGCAGTTCCCGGCGTCCAAGGGCGTGCGGCAACAGGCGAGTCCCGGATTCCCGATCACTCGTGGTGCCCCTCAGGAGCGCTACGGGGGTGGCTCGTTTGACGGGTTCTTGATGGAGTTCTTCCAGCCGGCGCTGGAGCGGCGGGCTATTCTAGGCGCCGCGAGCTTTCTTGAGCGCGACGTCGCGCCGGGACAGATTGTCACCCTCTTCTCAGGTGGGATCGGGCCGCCGGGGGTTATCGGGCTTGAATTCGACGATCAGGGCAAGTTGCTGACTCAGCTCGGTCTGACACGCATTCTTTTTGACGGCGAGGCGGCACCAATGGTGTTTACATCAAGGAACCAGGCAAGTGCGATCGCGCCTTTCAGCTTGGAAGGCAAGGAAACAACCGAAGTTCAGGTCGAATTCGACGGAACTGCCTCGAGCCCCGTTACTGTGGGCGTGGCTGACGCCAGTCCGGGAATCTTTTCGGTCAATCAGTCAGGCCAGGGTCCGGGAGCGATTCTCAACCTGGACTTCTCGCTCAATACCGCGGCCAACCCCGTGGCTCCGGGAGGCGCGGTTCAAATCTTCTTTGCCGGCGGCGGTCAGACCGATCCGCCGGGCGCCGACGGTGAACTGGTGCCGCTGACGCCGCCCTTCCCGGCGTTCGTCGAGTCGGTTTCCGTAACGATCGGCGGGCTTGACGCTCGAGTGTTATATGGTGGCGCGGCCCCGGGGCTCATTCATGGAGTGGGGCAGATCAACGTTGTGGTCTCAACAGACGTTGTCCCCGGGGACGCGGTGCCGGTTGAAGTCGTGATTGGGGACAACGCGAGTCAGCCAGGCATTACAGTGGCAGTTGGCCCCGCACCCTGATTTTTGGAATTAGAAACGTTTTCTTTCAAGGGCGGCGGGCCGAAGGGCTTCGCTTGCTAGGCTTTCGTCTCCTCGAGGCTATCGAGGGCTTTCGAAGTTGGCCTTGGGTCAAACGTTGTCGAACGTCCCTTTTTTGGGACCGCACGGAGTTCCGCTTGAATTTCGCGATACTGCCTGCGCGCCCGGTCGAGGGAATAGTCGCGCTCAACCAAAGCCCGCCCCGCTCGTCCCATCGCCGTCCGCCGACTCTCGTCGCTGAGAAGTTCATGAATCGCCTGTGCCAGCCGGTGCTCTTCGCCGCTGCCGGACTCAACCAGCAAGCCGCACTCCTGGGGCAGTGCTTCTTCAATGGCTCCGGCGCGGCAACTGATAACAGGGACGTTCATGGCGAGGGACTCGACCAGCGCCAAAGGTATGCCCTCTTCCGTCGAGAGAATGAGCAGCAACGAGGAATCCGCTAGCAATTGGGGAACATCGGTTGCGTGCCCCAAGACGCTGAAGCATTTCCCAAGGCCTTTTCTATCAACAAGCGCGCGAAGCCTTTCTTCCTCCGGACCATCACCGGCGACGACAAAATGATAGTTCTGGCCGGCGCGAAGCTTTGCCAGCTCCTTTGCCACGAGCGGCAACAGCAAGGGACGCTTGCGCTCGACCAAAGCCCCCGCGAAAAGTAGGATCTTTGTCCCAGGCGCGATACCGAGCCGCCGCTGGACCCCTCCTTTGGCGAAGCGAGCGGAATCGAAGCTCTCAAGGTCCACGCCATTTCGAATGAAGCGAACTTTCTCCTCGGGAACGTTCATCTCGACCAGACGGCGCCGCCCGGCCTCGGAGATTACGATCCGCCGGTCAATCTGATCCGCAACTTCCAGGGTGGCCGAAAAGAAATCCCAATCGTCGTGGACATTGTGAAGAACATCCGCCACCTGCAGATTGGGCTTGACTTCTTTTAGAGCAGGAAGCACGCTGTAAGCCGCGAGAGAGTTCTGAATCACAGCGATGTCACAATCCCAATTCACGGCTATGGAATAGATGAAGCGTGGGGTCTGCTCGACAGGTACAAGTTGCGCGACGTCGTAGATGTGGTCAACGCAGTCTTGCCAATTCCGCCTCAGCCTGGAATCGTGGGATTGGGTCGCCAGCAGAAAAACTTCGTATTGCGATCGATCGATCTGCTGGGCGAATTCGAGCAGCACGTTCTCGGCCCCGCCGACTCCCAGATGCGGCGTACACAGCATCAGCCGGTGGCGGCCTTTCGCTGGAAAGGTAGGAATGTAGTCAACTTTCTCGATCAGTTCCCCACCAATAAGAAATGATTGAGGCTGAAACTTCAAGTAAAAGGTGAGATCGAAAACCGGGTGCCCAGCAACCTGATTGACCTTCTCTTTCACTCGCAATGGGATGAGCCGTTCCGCGGATCCAAGGGGATGCTGGAGCCAGGCATCCAGAGTGTGGATTTCCGCGTTCTGTAGATGACGCCGGATCTTGCCGAGAGCAGGTTCGGCGGCGCGATCCGTCCCCGCTGGAGTTGGGGCGTCGGAGCGAGGCTGGGATTGGCTTCCTGCGGACGCGGTGCTAGCCGTCTCGGCTTGTGACAGGGTCCCTGTGGTGGCGGCAACGATGGCTCGGGTAGACGTCGCCGCCGATCCTGCCCGCAAAGTGATTCTCGGATCGCGGCTTGGCCACGGCAGGCGACTGACACGGCCGGAGCGTTTGAACTCTTCGGTTTCCAAGACCCGGCGCGATAAACCCAGGGGCCCGGCGGCTTGCCGGATCGAAGGCGGGGGGGCTTCCCCGGTGTCGGTCCAGGTGACCCAATCGGCGGACTGCAGCGCCCAAATGCACTCCTCGGCAGCGTAGGGTTGAAGCGGCCTTTCGTCGGTCATCCACAAGAAACAAGAAGCGTTGGAGTCGCGCAGGGCCGCTGATTCGTCAACGTCGAGCAGCACTTGGTAGTCACGCACTGTTTGGTTCTCGAACGAGGGATAACGCGGCCCACGGACCACAAAGCAGATGGCGGGCTGCCACTGCCGCTTCACACCAAGACGGCCCTCGGGCGAAAGTAAAGCCGCCCGCCTAGCAACGATGTGTGCCCAATTCTTGTCGTGATGCCGAAGCCCTGTGTGGTGATGGCCAATGTGATGAGTCCGATAGTTGAACAACATGCGCTGAATGTAGTGACCGTGCCAGCCTTTTTCAGCCAATTGCAGAAACAGATGCCAATCTTCGTAGGCCCATAAGTGCCACTCATCGTAGCCCCCTACATCCTCCCAGGCCTCGCGCCGCAAGAAGATGCAATGGGCCATGAAGTTCTCACTCAAAAGCCGGTAAACGTTATACTTGCCGGGTCGCTCCAAGTAGTTCTTCTGGCCGAAAACCTGGAAGTCAAAATACGCATAGCCGGCCTCGGGATGCTGCCCCATTTCCCTTAGGCAGACCTCCATCATGTTGGGCTCCAGTAAATCGTCACAATCCAGCGGGATGACGTAACGTCCCCGAGCCTCGGAAAAGCCCCTGTTTCGGGCCCTCGGAAGTCCCAGATGGTCCAAGCGCAGGATCCGAACCCCCGGCATTTTTTGAGCATCAAGTTCATCGAGCAAGGCGGCGCCCGCAGGGTCCTCGGTTCCGTCGTCGACCACGATGACTTCCCACTCGGTGTGCGTTTGACCCTGCACACTCTTGATAGTGTCTCGGATGAAGGGATCGGGATTGTAGCAAGGGATGACGACGGAAATGAGTTCAGCAGGCACGATATCAGGTCCCAAGGCCACTATTTCCCCAGTGTCGCATTCCATGGGACGAAGCAAGTGACGAAGGGTGAATTTCAGAATCGCAAACCCTTTTTCAGCAGCAGTGCCGCGTAGAAATACAGTTCCGCGTCCAGAGTCCGCTTAATGGTTTCCGCGCCTCGGAAGCCGTGCTGCTCGCCGTCAAAGAGAAAGTACGACACGGGCAGGCCCTTCTTCTGAAGCGCCTCGACCATCGCCTCAGCTTGATTCGGGGGAACCACTTTGTCCTCGCTCCCTTGGAAGAATATAACCGGCGCGTTGAGCTCTTCAACGGAATGAATCGGAGAACGTTCGCGATATAGGTCCTTTCGTTCCGGGTAAGGGCCGACCAGCCCGTCCAAATAGCGTGACTCAAATTTGTGTGTATCGCGGGCGAGAGCCTCGAGGTCTCCGACGCCGTAGTAGCTGGCGCCGGCTTTGAACGAATCGCGGAAGGTCAGCACGGCCAGGGTGGTGTATCCGCCGGCGCTGCCGCCTCTGATGATGAGCCGGTCAGCGTCCGCGCGGCCCTGCTTGACCAGATATTGCGCTCCATTCTCGCAGTCGTCCACGTCCACGATTCCCCACTGATCCACAAGACGCTCGCGGTAGGCGCGTCCGTAGCCGGTGCTGCCACCGTAGTTGACGTCAAATACCGCGAAGCCGCGACTGGTCCAGAATTGAATGTCCAGCGACAGCTCGCCCGATGTAGCACCGGTGGGACCGCCGTGACTCTTGACAATGAGTGGCGGCAACTCCCCGGCTGGTGGCATATAGCCGGGATTGTGCGGGGCATAAAACAGGCCGTGGGCGGTGAGACCGTTTTCCGTGGGGAACTCAATCGCTTCCGGAGCCGAGATATAGCGCTCGACATCGGCCCTTACTTCTAACGAGCGCCGCAACACCCGGCTCTCCCCTGTTTCGAGATCGAGCTCGACAATCGCGGCGGGCAGCCGTCCCGCACCGCCCCGAAAAACTGCTTTCCCAGGTCGGGCACGAACCTGGGAAATGTGAGTGTACGGGGTCTCGATAGGTTCTATAGAGGAGGTAGCGGTATCGATACTGGCCAAATGCGACTCCCCGTTTTGGGTATACGCGCAGATGATCCGATCAGGCGACTCGAATGCGTAAGTCGATTGCCCAAAGACCCACTGGGGAAGACCGAACTCGGCCTGCATTTCGGTGAGGGCTTCCGGGGCGCCCTTCCGATAGCGGTAGAGATTCCACCATCCCGTGCAGTCTGAGACGAAATAGAGTTCTCCAGCGGGCGACCATTCCGGTTGGAAGATCGACTCGGCGCGCCCGCCGGCAATTTGATTCTGATGAGAAAGTCGCCCATCTGGTTCGATTTCCGCGACCCACAGCTCGGTCCCGTCCCACGGCATGTTGGGATGGTTCCATGTGAGCCAAGCGAGCTGGGTGCCGTTTGGGCTCACTCTGGGATTCGAATAGAAGTCGTTGCCTTGGGTCAAGACCTGGATGCCTCGATCGCCGGAAAGATCGATTGCCGCCAGTATGTTCACGGCTTCCCTGCCCGCAGCGGAGTGATCCTCTCGCACGCAAATCAACCGATCGTGTATTGGGTCGGCGACTCCGTTGGCATAGCGCCAAGGGGCCTCGGGAGTAATAGCGACCGGCGGACATTCTGCTTGCACGCGGTAGAGGCGCTGGTCTTTGAAATTCGAAAAATAAACGGTCGAGCCGTCGACGAGGAATGCACCTCCGCCATATTCGTGGACTCGCGTGCGGGCGTTAAACGGGGATGGGTTGACGTCCTCGCACGAGGCATCGTCACCCAGAGGATTGTCGCTCGAAGTATTTTCGCTCGAAGCATTGGACCGGCGGCGAACGACAACACTGCGTCCTCCCTCGGAAGGGCGTCCCTCGGACCAATAGACATCGTCGCCCGACAGAGCGATCTGCCCCAGCGGAATCGTTTCGGCCACAATCAAGTCAGAGGTAATCGGAGATTTCCAAAAGCCGTATTCAGCGGTATCGGGCATGGGTTCCTTCGCATCTTTGCTTCTGTCTGTCCCATTATCGGGCGAGGGAGATCCATGCGGCTGGCACCCAGCCATATTGGGATCCATATTGGCATCAGAATTGGCATCAGATTGTCCGCTTCCTTGGAGCCCCCAACCTTCAAGAAAAACGCCAAAGAAAATCGTGCGTCGCATCCGCCCGAGGGCAGCAACGGAGCATCGACTCTTACGGCAGAGCAGCCCCCTGTGGCACAATGGAAAATCGGCACTGAGCAGATCGGGTTCGCCGGCACTTGCGCTTGAATGCCCGCGGCCTGCTTTCGTTGTATGATCCAGTATTCAAAAAGTCACACTTCCGTCTGCTCTATGGTTCTCGCGCTGCTAGCCGTCGCGGCCCTGTTCGCCGTCCCTGCTTCGGCGGTAGAGATCGCGACCGGATCGATGCTCGGCCCGAGCTACAAGTCCGACCGGTTCTATGTCCGAGGATCGGCGGGGCCGACCTGGCAGCTCACCTATAGTGGTTCGCCTTACCGCCGTCAGGCTCGCGGCAAGCTCATGTTGCTGCGGCTGGCGCAATCCTTATTCGACGATCAGTCACTCGCAGAGCACCCGTTTGATCCTGACCTCAATACTCAGCAAGTTATCGACGCTCTGGATTTCTACAAGCAGCACGGCGTCCTTGCGATTAGCGTCGCGCTGCAGGGCGACAATCCTCGCCAGAGCGACGAGATCAACGGGGCCCCGGGGAGCGAATCCGGCGATTCGAGCACCGAAAACGGTGCTGCTGTCAGCGCCTTCCGCCCTGACGGAACTCTCAAGACGGAATGGTTGAACCGTCTGGAGAGATTGCTGACCGCGGCCAACGACCGCGGCATGATCGTGTGCCTCGTCTATTTCCATCCCGGTCAGGATGCGATTTTCGAATCTCCCAAACTCATAGCGACCGCCGCTATCAACATTACCGACTGGCTGATCAAGAAAAACTTTCGCAACGTTGTCGTCAATGTAGCGGACGAGTGGGATCTGGACGGCCGCAGTTGGGGGCATGCCCGCTTCGTACCCGATAACATTGACCGTTTCGTCGAACTGATTCGCGAGCGCTTCAACCACGCCGACTATTCGTTGCCGATCGGAGCGGCCAGCAGCGGCAAGATGCGGTACCCAGACTCGCTGGCTCAAGTCTGCGACGTTGTGCTTCTTCACGGCAACGGCCGAACTCCTGGTGAAAAGCTGGGGCGTTTAAGGCAATTCGAAGCGACCAAAAGGGCGTTGTGGATGGTCCAGGACGACAACGGCCAAGAAGCCACGCTCGCCAATTTGGCCCGCGAAAAGGCCAGCGCCGACGCGTTATTCAAAGACGGAGCCGGCTGGGGCTTCACGCCCTGGAAGCAAGCTCAAAGTTTCCCACTCGTCTACCTTCCCGAATCTAGCAGCGAGTTCGCCGACGACACCATGGAAGCCAAGCGCGATGGGGCCTACTTTCGCGCCGTGCTCGAACACGTCGCGACGCTTGTCATGAAAAAGCCTCCCAGCTCCATTGATTTGAAGAAGAATGCCTCGAAAAAAAAGAAGTAGAGGATCGTCGTCTTGTTCCAGCCTACGCCTGATCGATGGTTTGTCTTCCCGCTAGTCGTCAAGAAACCCGCGTAGGGCTTCCCTGACCTGGTCCTTCTCGCAGGAGAAGGCCAAGTGCCCGCAGTCACTATCAAGCTCAAGCGTCCTTGCCCTCGTGCGTTTGGCGAAATCGAGAGCGGAGTCGGGCGTGACCATGTGATCCCTCAACCCAACGATGACGAGCAGTCTGGCGTTGACCGCCTCAGCGGCGCGTTGCATGTTTCCTCCCTAGGTGGCGGATACGTCGTGGCCAATGATGGCACGCAACTGGCTGGCCCAATCATAGGGGTCCATACGCAGAATGAGTTCGGCTTCGATCGTCGCAAGCTTTCCCGCAAACTCCTCCCGCGAATTCTCGGCATTGTATTTAGACGGTGTCAACATCGCCAGTTGATGAATATCGGCGACAGTCCGCATGGCGGCCGCACGCGCTTTTTTGGGATCCGAATGTGCCGCCAGCAGCTCTTCGAAGGCGTTGAGTTCCGCTTAAACAGCAGCAAGTTGTAGGAGTCCATGCGCGGTGAGCCAACAATCGAGATGGCGTTGTCCATGAAATCCGGGTGACCGACGATCCACTGGAAAGTCTGAATGCCACCCATCGAGATGCCCATCACGGCGTGAAGGTGGTTGATTCCCAAAACCTCGGTCAGCAGACGGCGCTGCGATTCGACCATGTCTCGAATCGAGAATTCGGGGAAGGCTTTGCCGGGCTGCTTGGCGCTGCTCGAAGGTGACGTCGAGATTCCGTTACCGATGGCGTCGACGGTGACGACGAAGTATTTCGATGAATCGACCGCTCCGCTGGGATTGACAAACTCCTCCAAGTCTTTCGACGTACCTCCAAACCAGGAAGGGAAAAGAATCGCGTTCGATTTGTCGCGATTGAGTTCTCCGTAGGTTCGGTAGCCGATCTTGAAGTCTTTGATTACTTGGCCGCTTTCGAGACGAAGCTCGCCAAGATCCGCCAAGCGTAGATCGCCTTGGGCGAGTGCTGTCGATGCGAGAGGGGTGGATGCGAGAGCGAGCCAGCAAAGAAAGCAAACGATCCACCTCGCCGAGGCGATCATACGGACGGAACCAGCGGAAATCAGCGGCTTAGGCTCGCGCGCGCGTTCCTGACAATGCAAACGCCAAATTAGGCGCAGAGCCAACAATCGTATGTACGCTGACGGCGGGGGGGATTCTTTGGGTGACGGGCTTCTTAGGAATCCGGGCTCATGGGGCTGTTTGAGGGCTTGCTCCGCGGCGGGCCGGAGTCCCGGTGCGGCCCGGCTCGAGCCGTCCGGGGCAACGAACTGATGAGGCACCTGGCAGGCTTCGCACTCGGCTGCCGCCAACGCGGCGTCATCCCGAAACCGTTCCAGGGTTCGGGTTACCCAGCGGACAGGGCGGTGTCTGTTCAGTACGGTGCTCAAGTATTCTCCTTCGTCGTGAGTTTGTTCGGGTTGATCGGCGGAGATGCTCTACGAATCCTAATCTCACGATAACGCCTGGCGAAGGGGCAACCCTGGAGGCGCCTCGCTAAGTGATTGACAATACTAGCACCTGAATTATGCACAGATTCACTTTGCGAGTGTGGCTGCGTTCGTAGCGGGTTGGCGGTCGTCGTGAGGTGGTAGCTCGGCAACTGGTCTTTTGGCTTCTCCGTGTCCGGTTTCCCTTCCCGCCCAGAATCCGCGTCGTCAAAACCTCGCTCGGAAGTGACGTGTTTCCAGTGCGTTACGGCTAGTGCATAAAATTTTATGCATAGCGCATAGCCAGGCTCTCAGATCAGCGCCCTCCCGACCACCGGCAGCAAGCCGCCGTAGGGAGTCGGCTTCCTGCCGCGGAAGTGGTAAGGCGTCGAAGCCCCGATTTTATTGGGCCGCGAGGCCGTCACGGCTGGGCCTTGTTGGACGGGCCTTTGGGGGCTATGCTGTTTTCGTCTGGTAACCATGTGGGTGACTTCCTTGGGGTTGGCTGGCGAAGCTGGAATCTTTGCCAGCCGACCTTTTTACCCCATGTTTTAGGGGGTCCCCAATGGTCCCTTGCGGCTCAGCCCTCCTCAGGTCCACGCCGCAGTGCATAATTCAGGTAGCACTATATTCCCAAAAAACTCCGTGACCAAAAATCGGTGAATTTGAGTAAACTACGCGAAGTTTTTGGGGACCCAGGCGGTGGGGTGCCAGAGGGCCGGGCAGCTCAGCTCTCGGGACTACGCTACTTGTCGCTGCTAGGTGGCTCCCAAAGCTCGATCTTGTTGCCATCAGAATCGTAGATCCAAGCGAATCGCCCATAGGGGTAGTCTTCCCGCTTGGGATCGATCTCAACGCCCTGCTTCCCGAGTTTCTCCAAGATCGCATCGAGATTGTCAACGATGTAGTTGATCATGAAGGGAGCGCTGCTGTGGTCAAAATAGTCGGTCGTGTCCGGAAACGTGCTCCAGATCGTCAGGTGCTCATCTTCCGGTTTCTCGTGTGCCCGCCATCTTAGCGTTACTCCCTGATTAGGTACGCTTTCCAGCCCAAGCCGCTCCTCGTACCAAGCCTGGAGTCCTTTGTGATCGGGTGACTTGATGAAGACGCCGCCGATTCCTATCACTCGGCCTGATTCTTGTGGTGAAGAGTTAGCCATAAGGAGGACTATAGCCCTTTGCGGGACTGGCCCGGAAGGCTTTCTTCTCAACTCTTGGGACGAAGCGCCTGCTGTGCCTGCGGAGAAAGCATCACACCCAACTCGTCTAACTGCTGTTTGGGAACAGTGTTCGGCGCTTCGCACATCAAGTCCGTTCCCTTCGCTGTCTTGGGGAAAGGAATCACGTCGCGGATGCTCGTCTCTCCCGCAAGTATCATGATCATGCGGTCGAGGCCTAAAGCGATGCCTCCATGCGGCGGCGTACCGTGCTCCAAAGCTTCCAGGAAGAACCCGAAGCGGTGGCGGGCTTCTTCGTCAGTAAAGCCGAGAGCCTCGAACACTTTCGCCTGCACGTCGCGGCGATGGATTCGGATCGACCCCGACCCCAACTCGGTGCCATTGAGCACCAGGTCGTAGGCCTTTGAGCGGCAGGCCGCCTGGTCGGTCAGAAGCTTGTCGATGTCGTCTTCGTGAGGCGATGTAAAGGGGTGGTGAGCGGCGTACCAGCGCCCCTCGTCCTTCGCCCACTCGAACATCGGAAACTCGGTCACCCACAGGAAGTTCAGTTCTTTCGAGTCAAACAATTTGTGGCGGTCGGCGTACTTGCGGGCTACTTTCATCCGCAAATCGCCCGCCCCTGCAAGAACTTGCTGATCGGGCTTTGGTCCTTCGGGAGTCCCGGCCGAGGTCACCAAGAAAAGCAGGTCGCCTTCTTCGAAGCTGACCCGTTCCCGCACTGCGTTCATCGGCTCGGCAAAATCACGGTCGAGCCGCTTGACGTCTTCAAACACGCGCAGGCCGGCTTCGGGACCGAGCGCCTTGATCTCGTCGCGCTCACGCCGCGAGAGCGCTCCGACTTTGGGAATCTTGACCGCCAACAGGGGCATTTCCTGCGTCAGCTCGCCCGGGGGAAACAAGTCGTTCACACGCGCCATCGGCGGCAACCGCAAGTCCGGCTTGTCGCTGCCGTATTGCTCCATCGCTTGTGCGTAGGAAAGCCGCATCAACGGTAGCTGGGGCGCCGGGTGCCCGGAGGCCTCGCAAACGCGAACCATCAATCCTTCAATGACGCCGAAGACGACATCGGGTTGAACGAACGACATCTCGAGGTCAATCTGAGTGAATTCGAGCTGCCGGTCAGCGCGGAGATCTTCGTCGCGAAAACAGCGCACGATTTGGAAATACTTGTCATAACCGCTGATCATCAACAACTGCTTAAACAATTGCGGCGACTGCGGAAGAGCGTAGAACGTCCCCAACTGGAAGCGGCTCGGAACAAGGAAATCACGGGCGCCCTCCGGAGTTGAGCGCGTCATGAAGGGCGTTTCAATTTCCAGGAAACCCAGTGCATTTAGGCAATCGCGAATCGCGAAATTGACCCGGTGGCGCAGCATCATATTGCGCTGCATATGAGGCCGGCGCAGATCGACGTAGCGGTATTTGAGGCGGGTGTCTTCTCCGACGCTGGGATCTTCTTCGATTTGGAACGGCGGAGTTCGCGACTCGTTGAGGATCAGCAGTCTTTCCGCTTGGACTTCGACCTCTCCGGTCTCAAGCTCGGGGTTGACCGTGTCCTCGGAGCGGCGGATCACCGGACCTTCGACGGCGACGACATATTCGCTGCGAAGCAACTCGGCGCGCTGGTGGACCTGCTCGTTGATTTCCTTGTTGAAGACAACTTGGGTGATGCCGTCGCGGTCCCGGACGTGGATGAAAATCAGGCTCCCCAAATCGCGGCGGCGGTGGACCCAGCCTGCCACGACGGCGCGTTTGCCGACGTCGGACGGACGCAGCTCGCCGCAGTTGTGGGTGCGCCGCAGCTCACCGAGAAAATCCAAAGGGATGGAGTCTTGTGCCATTAGGGATTCTTCATGTATTCGCGGCTCTTGTTGACATAGCCTTCGGCGCCGCGCCGAGTGCGCTCGCGTTCCTCTTCGGTGGTCTGGCGGCGGACTTTCCCGGGCGTGCCCATCACGAGACTTTGCGGTGGGATTACGGCCCCCTCGACCACGAGAGCACCAGCCGCGATGACGGAACCGCTGCCGATCTTCGCGCCACTGAGAACGATCGCACCCATGCCGATCAAGCAGTCGTCCTCGATGACGCAGCCGTGCAAGGTTACCGAGTGCCCGACGACGATGCGCTTGCCGAGCACAAGCGGCGCGTCCGGGTCAACGTGCAGGCAAGAGTTATCTTGGACATTCGTTTCTTCGCCGATCTCGATCGAGTTGACATCGCCGCGAACGGTCGTGTTGCACCAGATGCTCGAGCGCTCGCCCGCCTTAACCGAGCCGATGACCTGGGCGCTTTGATCGACGTAGGCAGACTCGGCAATCGCCGGCCGCTGATCGCGGTAGGTGCGAATCATTTCGGATCACAAAGGAGGTGGGACAGAAGCGTGCGTATTTGGCAGGTAACTGCGGGTCCTGTCCTACTGGCTACATGGCGAGACCAACAGGTCCGGCGAAACAAGTCCGGCCCAACAAGGCCATCAAAGATCTCAGCGTATCATAGCCGTTGCATCTCGGTCGTTGGCAATGCGGCGCGGTTGTTTGGGATGGCTTGGCCTGGGTCGGTTGGCTGTGCAGAAGACGAGTGGAGAAGGATTCTTTCCCGGTAGGACATCACTCGGGGGATTCCCAACCACGGCTCCGGCTCGCCATCCAGTGAAAAGCGGGCCAGGGAGATGGAGGAGCGGACCTGAGAAGCAGTGCGAAAGAGCGTTGCAGCTCATCGGTTCGCAGACTATCATGTCTGTACCGGGACGGGCAGAAGGGAATCCCGGATTAAGGAAGCGCTGACCGAAGCGCCGGGATTATCTCAATGTTTCTCAAGGAAATCCGCCTCAAGAATGTCCGATGCTTTGATGACCTTGTGCTCTCGTTCGGGACAGAGTTGAGCGAGAAGAACAAAACCAAAGAGGGAGAAGGGATTAGACACTGGACCGTGATTCTCGGAGAAAATGGAGCCGGGAAAAGCACCCTACTGAGAGCGATCGCGCTCGTCACCGCCGGCAGTGATGCTCTGGGCGAGCTACTGGGCGACCCGCAGGGTTGGGTCGGGTACCGAAAGAAGTTCTGCGAGATCGAGGCGACCCTCACGACGATGGGCGGCGAGGAGCGGAGGGTTGCGTTGCGTATCGAGAATGGCGACTCGATCTCGCGAGTCATCAAGCGAAATAGCCAGAATCTCGAACTGCTCGACGCTGCTCTCGAGCATACGAACCGCAACTACTTCGTGGTTGCGTATGGCACATCGCGTCGACTCAGCTCAGGCAGTTCGCGCCGTCAAAGAACATCTTCGTATGACCATGTTCGCGCCCGAAGCGTCGCCACATTGTTCGACCCCGAGGCCACGCTGAAGCCGCTTGAGTCGTGGGCCATGGACCTTGACTACCGCAAGGAGCAAACAGGTCTGCGGGTCGTAAGAAAAGCTCTCCGCGACTTCCTACCCGGGGTTTCCCTGAGTCGCATCGACAAAGAGAACAGCCGGCTGCTGATGAAAACAGCCGAGGGCGTCATTCCTCTCCAGAACCTAAGCGACGGGTACCAAAACGTCGCGGCGTGGATTGGAGATCTTCTCTACCGGATCACAGGCGCCTTCGACGACTACGACTCGCCGCTGAAGGCGCGCGGGCTCCTGATGATCGATGAGGTGGATCTGCATCTGCACGCCAAGTGGCAGAGAACCCTGATCGATTTTCTTGAAACCAAACTGCCGAACTTTCAGCTCATCGTCACCACACATTCCCCGATCACCGCTCAGCAGGCGCGCGAAGGACAGCTTCATTACCTCCGCCGCGAGAACCGCAAGCTCGATATCGAAGCGTTCGAAGGCAACCCGCGGATGTTGCTGGTGAGCCAACTACTCATGACGGACGTGTTCGGTCTTGAGACCGACGAGTCGACGATAGTTGAGCAGACGAAGAACCGCTACCGCGAGCTGCGCGGCAAGAAGGCGAAATCCCCAAAAGAACGGGACGAGTTGCGGGAACTTTCGCGGAGTCTCAAAGACATGCCCGAGGGCGGCCCAAGCCTTGGTATCAGAGACAAGCATCTCAAGCTCTTGCGGAAGGTCGAACGCGAGCTGGGAGCAAGGAAGTCATGATCCCACTTGTCCGAGACCGCGCGGCTGTCGATGCCAACTTCCTTGGTCAGAAGAAGCGCGATTTCGAAGAGGGAATTGCTGTTCGACAGGCGTCAGGCGCTGCGCAGCGGCGAGAAGCAGGGATTTGAGTCGGGCCGCTGGAAAAAAGCAAAACCTCAATTACTCGCTGAAACTTCCGGGAAATGTGCCTACTGCGAAGCTCCGACACATGAAGTAGCGTTCGGGGACGTCGAGCATTACCGGCCCAAATCGGAGTATTGGTGGCTGGCTTACAACTACGACAACTATCTCGCGTCCTGTCAGCTCTGCAATCAGAAATTCAAGAAGGCGAAGTTCCCCATCGCGAACGCCAAGTTGAGCGGGCCGGTGGTGCGCAGCAACAGCTCTGATCAGAATCTGCTCGGAAAAATTGGAACTCTGGGTCCAGTCCCGACCGATCAGGCTCAGGTAGACGCGTTCCAGGCTCTCCATAATCAAGAGCGTCCGTTGCTGCTGAACCCTTACTTCGACAAGCCCGATCTTTTCTACGCCTGGGAGGCCGACGACACGTTGCGAGAGGTGCGGCTCGTTCCGACAAACCCGCAGGCCACAGGATTTGTTCAAGCCGCGAATGACGACTTTGGACTCGACCGTCCGCAACTCCGGCGCTCCCGCTTCCTGCAGTTCATGATTTACAGGACTCTTCGCCGCGCCCTCGCCGATCCCGGCATCAGCGCGGCGACACGGCAGGAATTGCAGGAGACGATCGGAGAGATGGCGAGTGACGGCTCACCCTACGCAGGACTGATTCGCTTCTTCGACAAGCTGGGAGTTGACGCCCTCTGAGCTTGGTGTTCCAACCTTCACTGCCAGCTCCCCACAAGCCCCCTGAGCTTTCTGTTTCAGCGCCCGTGCCGCATCTTCGGTTAGATCATCGATTATCAGTGGCATATCGCATTGTTTCCTTCGGCATTGGCACTTGTACTTTCTTGATTTTACTTGATCGCGCGGTTCCTCATTGTGATCCTGGCGGGCCCGACAAAAATTTCACAGGTCAACTACTTGTCAGGCGAGCCGCAGCGTGCCGAGGAGTATGCTTAGGCATGCGCTCGAACATGGTGAGCGCCCTGCCCATGAACCAGCGGGTTGCAAGATGTCTGATCGGTGTCTCTTTCGGCCTGAGTGGAGCTTTGGCTCAGGTCGAGCCGCCGGTTATCAAAGTATCGACCCGGCTCATTCAGGTCGGCGTTGTCGCGCACGATCGCGAGGGCAATCCGGTCGGCGACTTGCAGAAGGGTGATTTCGAAATATTCGATGACGGCAAGCGGCGAGATGCGGCGTTCTTTTCGTCGGAGTTACGAGCGCAGCGCGTCGAGCCCCTGAGACTGCCGCTGAACACGTTTTCGAATCGCATCGGTACCCAGGCGAGCACCAACGCGACGGTCGTCCTGTTGGACGGGCTCAACACGCATATCCGAGACCAAGTCTTCGCCAAGCCGCAGCTGGTCAGCTTCCTCGAGCAAATTGAACCGAACGACCGGGTGGGTATTTTTGCGCTGGGTCAGCAACTGCGAATTCTTCACGACCTAAGTACGGACGCGAGCAGCTTGATCGCTGCTTTGAACCGCTATAAGGGACGAGCTGGGAGCGAGCTTCTCGCGAGCGAGCTACCTAGCGAAGCCACCAAGCGGGGGGATCCCGCGACGGGGGTGACGCCGACGGCTCCTGGGATGCCGGCGGGGGGAGGAGCGCCGAACGCCGCAACCGACCTTGCGGATAGGTTCTTCCGGGAGTTTGTGGAAGAATCCAGCTGCCGGCCGGCCGATTTTTACTTGAACAGCGAGTCCGCTGGACGGCCAGAGGTCTACAGAGTATCGGACGGTACCTGGCCGGCATACCGGGTCGCAAGAGCCTGATTAGGGTGTCCGCGAGCTTTCCACTTGCGGTGGGTTTCGAGGACGCACTCGATACGGGCAGCCCCAGCCGAGAGTGGCGTACCTTCCGAGGTGAAATGGAGGAAGCGACTCGCGCTCTGAACGATGCTAACGTGGCGGTCTATCCGGTCGACGCACGGGGGCTTGCGCCGCCGGGCGGGCTGGATGTCGAGGGACGGCTCTTCCCAAGTCAGCCGGGGCGGTTGGCTCGGGGAGTTCCGATCTACACTCCGACTCCACGAAACCTCGACGTCATCCACCTTTTGGCCGAGCGTACCGGCGGCAAGGCCTTTTACAACACGAACGACATCGGGTCGGCGGTCCGCGCGGCACTCAGGGATAGTGAAGTCACCTACACCCTGGGTTTTTACGCAAACTCGGAGAAGCTCGACGGACAGTTCCACGACATCAAAGTCCGTGTCAAGCGAAAGGTGGTCAGGGTTCGCCATCGCAAAGGGTACGTGGCACGCAACGAGGCGGTCTTCGACACGGAGCAGCGATCAGACGAGATTCGCCAACAGCTACACGCTCCCATAAATGCGACGACGATCGGAATCTATGTTCGCCACGAACCCGACGCCGAGGAAGCGGGTTCGGTGAAGCTTACGATTCGCGTTGAGGCCTCGGATATTACGCTGCAGCCGAACGGGGAGCGCCGCCAAGGAAAGCTCGAGATCGTGGTTGCTCAGAAGGACTTGGAGGAAGAGATCCTCGCGACGGAGAGCCAGACCTTGGACCTCAATTTGACGCAGCGGAACTACGAAAGTATCACACGGGACGGGGCGATGCTGCTTTGGAAAACGGTTGAGCCGAACCCGGAGGTTGCCGAGTTTCGGGTTGTTATCGTCGATCACCCGAGCGGCACGATGGGCTCGTTGCGCGTGCCGTACACGGTCAACTGAGGGCGGTGTGATCTCGGCGAGCACGCGTAGCTGTGAGTAGTTTGCCGGAACTCTTCGGCGAGGGACTCATCGGCCCCCTTTTCTCACCGGGTGAGAAGTGCGTGAGAGGGTGTCAGTACGAGGCGCGCGCCGGTGGGCACGGTCGGTGGCGTCGGTCAGTGCAATCCAATAGACTTGAGTCAATGATCGTGGGGTAGCTTTGTGGCGAGTTGTGTTTCGTTTCTAATCCGAGTAGCGCTTGTTTTGTCGGTGGTGTCCCCTTCCGGCTCAACAGAACGACGCTGATTGGCAGGCGGAAGCGAAGGCGGAGATTCGCGACCTGTTCGATAGATACGCCGACCATTTCAGCCAAGGACGTTCCAAGGAGATTGCAGTCAATATCTTTCGGGTTCCTACATGGAGAGCAGGACCATCCAGCCTAGCCAGTACGTGGTCCACTACTGCCGAAGTTGAACGTGATTTTGATCAAGCTGCTGGAGCGATTCGAGCCCAGGGATATAGTCACTCCGAGATCCTCGATCTCAACATCCGGCTGCTGAATCCGAATACCGCCTTCACGGACTTTAAGTTTCGCCGCTATCTCAAGGATGGGACCGTGATGGGCAAGGCAACCCAGGAGACGAGCCAATTGGTGGTGCGTACCGCTGACGGCTGGCGGATAACGGCGCTGCTCTTAAGAGAGGCCCTTCTGGGGTTTTAGCGACGACAGGCCGATTGAACGCCCACGCGACGGCGGTGATGTTTTGCGGGAGTTGGGCAGTCGTCCTCTGGAATCGCGCCATAGAAAGTATCGGCGAAAAGAGCCGTCATACCTCTCTCTTGGGCCAGCCATAAATGTAATGATCGTGCTGGCTTGCGCCGTCCTTCGGCATTTGCGTCATTGCTTCTTTTGGAACATCGCGCATGCGCCTCAGGATGATTTCCGCGGCGGTCTGCAGCGGGCGTGGTGCAGTCGGCGCGTCAGCAACCTCAAGTTGCAAATCGCGCTGTAGGATCTGGCGTGCATGGCTCTCGACAGGAACGCCTGCGGCCTGCGCTTTCCGTTTCATCGCCCGTGCCGCATCTTCGGTTAGATCATCGATGATCAGTGGCATATCCCTTTGATTTCTTCAGCGTTGCTACGTGTACTTTCTTGATTTTACTTGATTACGCAGTTCCGCATTGTGATCCTGGCGGGCCGTTGGTAGGCTGAGACAGTCGACGTGTCCCTAGCCAAACCAGTCCATGAATCAGCACGCAGGAATTCACTCCTGATCGCAGCCGTGGTGTGCGCCGTCGTCGGAGTGTCGCTTGCTACCGCCTCGACTCTCCCAACGCGGATTGTCTCGACTGCTCCAAGCATCACTGAAATGCTCTATGAGCTAGAGCTAGGCGATCGGGTCGTTGGGGTCACATCGTATTGCCACTATCCGTCTGAGGTACGAAGCAAGCCCAAGATCGGCAGCTATCTCAATCCGAACTTTGAAACGACCCTGGCGTTGAAGCCTGATCTAGTCGTCGTCCTCAAAGAGCATCGCGAGCTGGCAGAAAAACTGCGAGGATTCGGGCTGCCGGTCCTCGAACTGCAGCACAATGCGCTGGAAGGCATCTTCCAATCGATGCTCGATCTCGGCAAGCGAACCGGCGTGGATGAGATAGCCGAGTTAAGGGTGGCTTCGATCCGCGAGCGTTTGGAAGCGGTCAGAGAACAAGCCGATGCCCTGCCCAAGCGATCGGTCATGTTCATTGTCGGGCGAACTCCGGGAACAGTGGAAGATCTAATGGCGGTCGGAAGCAACTCTTTCCTGAACGAGTTGATCGACATCGCCGGCGGCCGTAATGCGTTTGTGGACGCCATCGCTTACTACCCCAGAATTCCCCGCGAGGAGGTCTACGCCAGGCGGCCGGAGGTCATTATTGACATGGGCGACATGGGCGAGACGGACGGCGTCACCGCGGAGCAACGGCAAAGAGTCGTCGAATTGTGGGATGAAATGCCCTTGTTGCCCGCTGTGAAGACAGGACGAGTTTACGGAGTCGCCGACGATATCTTCGTCGTGCCGGGCCCCAGGATCGTGGATACAGCCGAGCGTTTGTTCCAGATGATTCATCCCGAGTTTTCCAGATGATTCGCGGCAAATCTTCCAGATGATCCACGTCGAGTCCTTTGCGATGATGCACACTCAGGCGGCCCAATGACGATTTATCGCGTCGAGGATTTGCGCTTCGGGTTCGGGGACACCGAGATCCTGCGCGGAATCTCGCTGCAGTTCCAATCGGCGCAAATGGCCGCTGTCGTCGGCCCGAACGGCGCGGGCAAGTCGACCCTGATGTCCGTCCTTTCCGGATTTCGAGACGACTACACGGGGCACTGTTTCTTCCGCGACGTCGAGATCCGCGACTGGAAGAAGCGCGAGTTGGGACGTCAAATGACGTTCATCCCGCAGATGATTCGCCTGGAGTTTCCATTCACCGCTGGACAGGTTGTCTTCATGGGCCGCACGCCGCATTGTCATGGCCTTTTCGAATCAGAAGAGGACCGTGAGGCAGTACGCAAGGCCATGGAGATCACCGAAACTACCGCCTTTGCGGATCGTGAGTTTCGCGAGCTGAGCGGGGGTGAGCGGCAGCGCGTCGTGCTGGCCGGCGCGCTGGCGCAAGAGCCGAAGGTACTACTGCTCGACGAGCCGACGACATTTCTCGACCTCAAGCATCAGATCAGCACCTATTCCCTGCTCCAAAGACTTGCCCGAGAGGGCATCGCCATCATCGCCGTCACGCATGATTTAAACCTTGCGGCAAACTACGCAGACCGCATCGTCGTGATGTCTCAAGGCCAAGTGGCTGCTGACGGCGAACCTGAGAAAATCCTGACATCGCCGATGCTCAAGGAAGTGTTCGAAGTCGATGCTGAGATTCGCCAAGGCCCCCAAGGCCGCCCATGGGTCTTCTGCGAGAACCCCGACGCTTATCGGTACCCCGACGCCTATCGGAGCCGCGACCGTGAGGGAGCGGTAACCCCTCCCCGACCTGTCTCTTCTATTCCCACGCATCTGCCCGAAACGAGCGGGGAACCTTCCCCGCCCCGCTTGCCGCCCACCTCCCCACCAAAATGCTAAGCCGCAAGAAATTCTGGTTAGCGGTCGGCCTTTCCGCCTTATTTTTCGGCGCGGTCGCATTGCTGATGCCATTGGTCGGCTCCAGCTCAATCGAATTGGCGCGAGCCTTGGCCGGTGAATCTCCCGATCATGAAATTCTGTTTTACGCCAGAATTCCAAGGGTCATCCTGGCGGCCCTGGCGGGGGGCGCTTTAGCGATGTCGGGAGTGATCTTCCAAGCCCTCCTGCGGGACGCCTTGGCGACGCCGTTCACGCTGGGAGTGCAGAGCGGGGCCGCCCTCGGAGCAGTGGTGTCGATCTGTTTCGGCTGGCGCACGATCGGCGGGCTGCCGGCCGTCTGGGTGACCGCTTTCGTGGGCGCTGCCGTAACGATTGCCGTTGTCGTCTCGATCGCGGCGGAAGGACACCGCATGTCGTCCTTCACATTGCTTTTGACCGGCGTCACGATCAACAGCATTTGCATGGCTGCGATCCTGTTTCTGCACTACACGGCGGGGTTTACGCAGTCATTCGCCATCGTACGGTGGCTGATGGGAGGAATCGAGTCGCGTGACTACAGCACGCTGGTTGGACTGTCGGTGCTGACCGTTGTCGCGCTCATCGTCGCAATTGCGAAGGCGAATGACTTCAACGTCTTGGCCGTGGGAGAAGAATGGGCAGCGACGCGCGGCGTCAACCTGGCGTCCCTCATGCTGCTAGCCTATTTGCTGGGATCGGTTTTGACAGCCTCGATCACAGCATTTACCGGCCCGATCGGGTTTATTGGCCTGCTCGTTCCGCACGCCCTCAGGCTGGCGATCGGAGCGGACCATCGGGTCTTGATTCCGACTTCGTTCTTCGTGGGCGGGGGGTTTCTGATCGTCTGCGATACCCTGGCAAGAACGGTCATGGCTCCGGCCGAGATCCCGGTGGGTGTGATCACGGCATTGCTAGGCGGACCGTTTTTCATTTGGTTGCTGCGATCAAGACGAGGAAGCCTGTGGGTGTAGAGTTGTGGAGCGTCCTATGAAGCCTGTCGCTCTCACTATCGCGGGTTCCGATCCGTCGGGCGGAGCCGGTCTGCAAGCTGATCTGAAAACGTTTCACCAGTTCGGCGTCTACGGCATGAGCGTCGTCACGCTATTAACCGTGCAGAATACGGAAGATGTGAGTTCGGTCGATCCCCTCGATCCGGCTTATGTGGAAAAGCAGTTGCGGGCCGTGCTGAGCGACATTCCACCCCAGGCGGCGAAGACCGGGGCGCTGGGAACTCCCGAGATCATTGAGATCGTGGCGCGGTGGGCGGGGCGCCTATCCTGCCCGCTTGTCGTGGACCCGGTCATGATCAGCAAGCACGGCGCGTCACTGATGGCCGAGGAAGCGCGGCAAGTGCTCGCGAAAGGGCTGTTGCCGAAAGCGTTTCTGGTGACTCCGAACCTTCCTGAAGCGTCGGTGCTTTGCGGACGAACCGTCGACAACCCGGATGCGATGAGGGACGCGGCGCGAACCATCGCGGAACTAGGACCCAGCGCCGTCCTCATCAAAGGCGGACACTTGGAAGGCGACGCTCTCGACGTCCTCTACTACGAGGGCCGTGTCGAAGAGTTTCGTGCGGCGCGCATCGATTCGAATCACACTCACGGAACCGGCTGTACCTATTCGGCGGCGATCGCAGCCAAGCTAGCCCAAGGAGCGAGCCTGCTCGAAGCCGTGAGCGCCGCGAAGCAATTTATCACCCGGGCGATCGAGAGTGCGCCTGGTCTAGGCCAGGGCTGCGGGCCTGTCAACCATCACGCGGAAGTTGACTAAAGGGGCAAACACTTCGGAAAGCAGCATCAGAGGCCCAGACGGAAGTCTGGGCTCCAAACCCGCAGACACGATGCGTCAGCCCGAGCATTGCAGCTTGCCGCATTCCAACTCCAGTCATTCCAGCTCGCTGTCATTTCAGCGCAGTCAATCCAACTCCAACAAATAACCCTGCTTGCCGACGTTTCGGGCATGCGTGCCGCCCATCTGGATGGACACGCCGGCGGCCTCATGAATGTGCCCGCAAAAGAAATGCCGCGGGGACTGCTTCTCGATAAACTCCCGTACCGCGCTGCTGCCGGCGTGGATGTCGCTGCGAACCTGATCCAGCAGCGTGTTCGCGGGCGGAGCGTGGCAAACCATCACCAATGGTGAGAGTCCCGTGAACTTCGCGAGCCTCTCGGCCAACTCGTCTTCGGAATATTCACCGGGAGTGTTGAAGGGCGTGGGACTGGAATATCCTAGACCAGCAATCGAGTAACCAGCGGCTTCAAATACTTGCCCATGAAAATCCCGAAACCCGAACTCCGCGCAGAATGAGCTGATCTGATCGGCCGACTCATGGTTGCCCGGCAGCACCCATAGTTTATCGCCCAACGGCTGCAGGACCCGCCCGCATGCGGGCAGACCTTTCGTCCAGGTCACCAGATCACCCGCCGAAATGTAAAGATCCGCAGGCGTCGAAACGGCTTTTTCGAGCGCCGCCAAGTCGTTGTGTATATCGGAAAAGATTTGGATCCGCATTGAGCCTCCGGTCCGCGTTCTCAGCGAGAAATCGTTAGACTGTAAATCTCCGTCGCGCCGCGGGTTCCCGCCGCGAATCAAGCGCCATGAAAGCTTGGCTAAACAAAGTCTTCGCGAAGCAGCCGGAACAACTTCCGCTCAAAGGCAAGCCGCCCATTCGACGCGAGAAAGCCTATTCGGCCGACACGGGATATGTCTATCAGTACTTCTACGAAGGGTACCGTGAAACGGGCACCGGTGACGATACGCGGAACGAATACGTTTTCAGCGTCAACTCGGATTGCGCTTCGAGCTTCATTATCAAGTTGTCACTCAACCAAAGGACCTTGGAAACCTGGCAGCAAGACCACGAGCGTGAACTCAATCCCACCGAACAGTACGCCCTGGTCAAGATGGCCCTCTTCCAGATATTCGACGAACGGTCGAATCTCACCAGGCCGACCGAAGTCGCAGTCACCTACGACGACTTGGACGAGCATGCGACGACGCTGGATTTTCTGTAGCCCCTGACCTTCTATGGCCACGAGACGCTTGCCGTCGTCCCGGAAGGCTTCGCATACTACACTAGAATATGGGTCCGGTCATAGCCTGGCTCTCTCGGCTTCGGCCATGCAAGTTTGAAAGGTAGACAAGAAAACATGCCCCTGATACCACCCTTTCGCGGCGTACTTCCCGCGATGCAATTGCCATACGACGAGAACTACAAGATCGACGAAGCCGACTTGCGCAGCTTCACGCGCCGCCTGATTTCTCACGAAGGAATCGGCGGTCTCGTCACCAACGGTCACACCGGCGAAGTCTTCGCGCTCACCCCGGCGGAGAGAGCCGAAGCGACACGCATCGTGGCCGACGAAGCGGGTGCCCGGGCGCCGGTTGTCTCCGGTATCTGCTGCGAGAGCATCGACGAAGCCTGCGAGCATGCCGAGATGGCGCAACGGGCTGGTGCCAAGGGTCTGCTGGTCATGCCGCCGCATTATTGGCTGCGCTTTGGAATGCAGCCCGAACACGTGATCGAGCATTTCACGACGATCGGCCGGGCGGTTGACATCAATCTGATCGTCCACATCTACCCTGCGTGGACAAAAGCCAGCTACTCTTCGGCCTTGCTCGCTGAGTTGGCGAAAATTCCAACGGTCACCACTTTCAAGATCGGCACCCGAGAACTCTCAAAATACGACCGTGATATTCGCGCGATCCGTGCGAGCGACCCGAACTGCACGATCCTCACATGCCACGATGAGTATCTCCTAGCCACGTTGGTGCAAGGTGTGGATGGTGCGCTAGTTGGGTTTGCCTCGTTCATCCCCGAGATGATCACAGCGCTCTACCGGGCGGTCTGCGATGGTGATCTCCACGCCGCAAGGGAGATCCAAAACCGCATTTTCCCGCTGAAGGAAGTGGTCTACGCCAGCGGCGAGCCGTCGAGTGACGCGCATGCGCGCATGAAGACCGCTATGATGCTGGCCGGGCGAATGAAGTCCAATCGGGTGCGCCGCCCCATCGAGGTTCCCAGCGGCGAGATCCTCCAAAAGATCACTGACGCCGTCCGGGAAGCAGGCTTGTTGGCCCCTACGGCCGCGCCAGATGAAGAACCCGCCGAAGTGCCGGTCGGAGTGAGCTAGGCTCAGCAGTCCTGTCAAAGTCCGACTGCCCCAAGCAAGGTACAAAAGATTTGAAAAAGTGTCGGGGGACAGCCGCCACCAATGGCTTCGCTGATAAACAGGGACTTAGGAACACTCGCTTGCAACAGTCCCAACTTTTTTAGATTCCTCAAAAAGTCGTAGCCTGCAATGCGGTCGTTTCGTGAGGCCAGCTGCTGGAGCCTGGGCGCGCTCCGGTTGGCGGCCCTGCGGCCATTTTCGGTTGCGCTGCGATGGACCGCGACGGGGCTGAAACTCAACTGGGAACCGCGTTTGCGGTGAGGGGCTGCGCCTTGGCCTCAGACCCGGTTCGTTCAGTGAGTTCCAGCCCTTTGCGGCCCGGCATGCGCACGCCCTGGAGCGAGCGTTACGATTTAGGGCCGAAGGCGATGTAAGAGACCCGCCAGTTCAGCTTCTTGGCTTCTTCCACCGTGAGGGGCTCGCCGTCGGCTCGCTGGAGATAGGCTAGGAATCCGACGGGGCTCGGGTTCATGATACGAACGCCTGCTGTCGGAATCTGCGGCTGAGAATCACAGACAAGGCTCGCCACCGCGTTGGGGGTACCGCCGCCGAAGGGGGTCGCGTACTGCACGTTCGCGATGACGGAATTGGTGTTGTACTGTTGCCAGTCCGGGATATTCGTTGTTCCAAATTGCTTGGCCATAGTTGTTCTCCTTTTCTTGTGTGCTTCGGAATTGGTCTGATGAGCGGATTGGCTTGTGGTAACGCAGCGCAAATCTGAATTGACCGAGGTTTTCGATCGGGCCTAAGGCCTTGCGGATGATTCCGAGTCGTGCTGTCGTGCCAATCACGCCCCAACTCTAGGAAAAAGACCGTTTCAGAACCGCTTCAGCGCCATTTCATCCTGCGTTTCACCGTGCCGCGAATGAGACTCCCCCGTCGCCAAACGACTGATATATTTGGCTTTGTGAAGAAACGACTGATGTATTTGGCTTTGTGCAGAAACGGCTGACACAGTCGCTCGATCGGCCGCGAGCCCAAGCCGGGTGGTCCGGGACTGAGGGGGATCGAGAGGTATCAAGGGAGGGATCGAGGGAGGATCGAGAGGGAACGTGAGCCAGTCACCTTCGGTGTCCTGCCAAAAGTCGTAGCCTGGAGCGTGTGAATGAATTGATCTCGGGCGTCTGAACAGCCAGATACTGGTTGTAGTAGTGTTGACTCAAAAGGACTTGCCGTGCAGCCATCAGGGTCACGAGTGGCGATTTTCAATTTATTCACCGCTTTCTGTCCCCACTTTGCAATTCCTGCCGAAGCCCGGGAGCCGCCCGGCGCGGTGTAGGTTGTGCCGTTCACTCTGACCAACACCGGCGTTTCGTGGCTGCGACGGTCGTGGCTGCAACGGTCGTGGCTGCAACGGTCGTGGCTGCAACGGTCGTGGCTCCGACGGTCGTGGCTCCGACAGTCGTGGCTCCATCAGTCAAACCCGAGAGTTCGGGGACGAATCACAGCATAAACCGCGGTCGCCCGCACCCAAGTCCGCCAGTCAGAGTCGCACCAGCGGGCCCCCCTATCTCCGCTAGATTCCAACAACCCAACTTTGAGTCACGGATTGTAAGAGAAAGAATCCCATTGTTATCAACAAATGCGCCTACTCGGGACTTGACAAACGCGAATGCTCCGCTATGCTGAGAGCGGTGAAATGATCGACTGGCAAGCGATCATTCAGCCTCGCCAACAAATGCCCACTCACAAAAGGCCCTTTCACAAAAGGAACGCAAAGGTGAGTTGTCTCCGGAAGGGGCAAAAAACGCCTTTTCATGACAATATCTGCCAAATCCCGCAATCGAGATTGCCAGGTCACTGATACAAAAGAACTTACGATTTTCTTCGAAACCTCCACAAGGCGTGCGGAGTCGACAAATAGTGTACATAGTAGTCGCCAAAGACAAGAAAGCCGCCAGGAAAGAGAAGAAAATCGCCAAGACGGCGGGCCTAGTGCGCTGCGCTGCAGGCCACCAGGTAGGTAGCCCGTCGCAGCCTGGACGAAACATCGCTGGCGGTGGCGATCGACCAGGAATACCGGCGGTCAAGAAAATGCTTTCCAGTAGCGATGCCCATGAGGGCCCCCAGAGCTTTCGCTGAGACGCCCGTCTCGATGGAAGGACAACTCAGCGTCGCCTCTGAGTATCTAAGCTTGGGCCGACCAGACAGGTTTTATCAAAGTCAGCCTAGACAGCAGTTATGTGCCTTGGTAGCAGCGACAATCGAGCCTTTACCCTCACCTGAATGAAGGGAGCCCGCAGACGGGGGAGAACTACAAACAGCGTGGAGGACTAGATCATGAACTCAATTGAAACTTTGGCGACCTTCTTCGGCTGGTGTACCGTCATCGTGGAATCCGAGGATCGACGGTCACGCCGGCCCGAGTACAACAGCGAGCACCGCAGGCCCTCCGCTCCCCTGGACACACTGCGTCGGGAGGTGGGCGCCGCCGCTGCGCGAGGGATCATCTGCCGGCAAAAAGCCAGATATCTTCTTATTGCCGCGCTCAGCCTCTGCTTTATCCCGCAGATGAGCCAGGCACTTCGGGCACAGGATCTCGTGTGGGCCAAGCGGGCCGGCGGAGAAAACGCCGTTGGCATCGCCGTGGATAGTGCGGGCAATAGCTATGTGACGGGTGTCTTCCGTGATTCGACCACCTTTGGCGCGGGGGAGAGCAACGAAACCACCCTGACCAGTGCGGGCTTTGGGGACATCTTTGTGGCCAAGCATGATGCCTCCGGCGCCCTGGTCTGGGCCAAGCGGGTTGAAGTGACAGTGTTTTGTTGTCCCGTTGGCGTTGGCATCGCGGTGGATAGTGCGGGCAATAGCTATGTCACGGGTCGATTCGATAGTTCGGCCACCTTTGGCCCGGGGGAGACCAACGAAACCACCCTGACCGCGGGCTTTGTCGACTTCTTTGTGGCCAAGTATGGTGCCTCCGGCGACCTGGTCTGGGCCAGGCGGGCCAGCGGCACAGGTCATGATCAGGGCTTTGGCATCGCGGTGGATCGTGCGGGCCATAGCTATGTCACGGGTATCTTCCAAGGGTCGGTCACCTTTGGCCCGGGGGAGACCAACGAAACCACCCTGACCAGTGCGGGCTTTGAACAACTTGACATCTTTGTGGCCAAGTATGATGCCTTCGGCGCCCTGGTCTGGGCCAAGCGGGCCGGCGGTACAAGTTATGATCAGGGCAATGGCATAGCGCTGGATGGTGCGGGCAATAGCTATGTGACCTGAATTATGCACTGCCGGTGCACCTGGTGAGGGCTGAGCCGCCAGGAACCATTTGGGGACCCCCGAAAACATGGGGTAAAAAGGTAGGCTGGCAAAGATTTCAGCTTCGCCAGTCAACCCCAAGGAGGTCACCCAAATGGTTACCAAACGAAAACAGCATAGCTCCCGAAGGCCCGTCAAACAAGGCCCCGGCGCGAGGGCCCCGCGGCCCAATAAAATCGGGGCTGCCACGCCCTATCACTTCCGTGGCAAGAATCTGACTCCCTACGGCGGCTTGCTGCCCGTCGCCACCCTGCTCGAAAAACTCGGTTTCCAAGCGCTGCTGGAAGAAACCCTCACGACCAAACGGATCACCCGAGCCATGAGCCCCTACCAGTTCGTGCTGGCCCTCGTGCTCGGCCTCTATGTCGGCTTTGCGCGGCTCAACCAACTCCGCTTCATCGCTCGCGACCCCATCCTGACCGGCATCTTGCAAGTGACGCGTCTGCCGCCGCAGTCCACGCTGTGGCGCTTTCTGGCCTCGCTGCACCTCAACGTGGCGAAGCAGATCCTTTCCATTCAGCGCCAGCTGCGGGAACGAGTCTGGGCCGCGGCCCACGTGAAGTTGGAGACGGTGACGCTGGACACCGACACCACCGTGCATACCCTCTACGGCCGCCAGATGGGCGGGCGCAAGAGCTACAACCCCAAGAACAAGGGCAAGCGCAGCTACCAGCCGATACTGACCTTCCTGGCCGAGACGCGCGAATACCTGATGGGCGGGTTGCGCAACGGCGACCGGCCCACGGGCCGACAGATCGCCGCCCACCTCGAGAGCGCTTTCCGGACTTTGCCGGGCGGCGTGAAGAAAATCCTGGCGCGGGCCGATTCCGGCTTTTATTGCTGGGAGGCGGTGGAGGCCTATGAAAAGGCGGCTTGTCAGTTCGTCATCGTGGCGCGCAAAACGCGGCGCCTGGTCGAGCGCTTGCAGCAAGCAGAATGGAAACCCTCCCCCCGCTCCGACGCGGACGCGGAATGCGAATTCCTCTACCAACCGCAAGGCTGGGCGCGGGCCTGCCGTTTCCTGGCGCTGCGTTACGAAAACGAGCCCAAGGCCGGCGCGGCCGAGCAATACCAGTTGTTCGCCACCAGCGCTTACACCTACCGCGTGTTTGTCACCAATCTGGCCGAGCCGATCGCGGCGGTGGTGTGGTTTTACAATCAGCGCGCCGGAGCCGAGAACCTGATCAAGGAGGCCAACAACGACGCCGGGCTGGCGGCCCATCCCTCGCGCCGCTTTGACATGAACCGCAATCACTTTCAGTTGGCCATGCTGGCCTACAATCGCAACTGCTGGCTGCTGCTGTTCAACCGCGAAGCCCAGGCCAGCGTGGAGACGCTGCGGCACACCACCCTGGCGACGGCGCGGCTGCGTTTTCTGTTCGTGGCGGCCAAGATCTGGCGGCACGCCGGCAGAACGGGTGTCAGCTACAGCGATCATTATCAGGAAAAGGGCCTGTTTGAACGGCTGATGCGACGGCTGCGGGCGATGGGGCCGCCGGGATCGAGCTTGGCGCCGGTGGTGGAGGGTGCGCTGAGCTGAGGGGCACTCCATGCATAAAATTTCATGCACTCGCCGCAACGTACTGGGAACACGCCGCTTGCCAGCCCGCTTTTGCCCTGCCGGGATCAGGAGGCGGCTCAAACGGGGAGGGAAACAGCAGAAAAGACGACTTGCGAAATCACTGAGTTGACACGAGTGCCGCTATCGCCACAACTCCATCGACGATGGCTACGCCGAATCTGTGCATAATTCAGGTGTGACGGGTCTCTTCCGTGATTCGGCCAACTTTGGCCTGGGGGAGACCAACGAAATCACCCTGACCAGTGCGGGCGGCGATGATGACATCGACGACATCTTTGTAGCCAAGTATGGTGACTCCGGCGACCTGGTCTGGGCCAAGCGGGCCGGCGGCACGAGTTTTGACAGTGGCATTGGCATAGCGCTGGATGGTGCGGGCAATAGCTATGTGACGGGTCTCTTCAGTGATTCGGCCACCTTTGGCCCGGGGGAGACCAACGAAACCACCCTGACCGGTGCGGGCATCTTTGTGGCCAAGTATGGCGGGGGCGTCCCGGCGATAGCGACGATCCTGGCGGCGAGTGGTTCGCTGCTGGTAGCCCCGGGGTCGATCGCCAGTGGCTTCGGCGACCCCGTGGCGCCGGGTGTTGAGGCAGGCACGGAGCTGCCCCTCCCGACTGAGCTGCTGGGGGTCTCGGTACGCCTCACCGACAGCGCAGGGGTCGAGCGGCTGTCTCAACTGTTCGTTGTCACGCCGACCCAGATCAACTTCTTCATCGACGCTGCCACGGCGCTCGGGTCGGCCTTGGTGGAGGTGCTGCAGGACGGCGAGGTCATTGCCACCGGCACCGTGGAGGTCGTGGCGGTCGCCCCCGGTATCTTCACCGCGAACGCTGACGGTGCGGGCGTGCCGGCCGCCTTCTATCTGCGCTTCCGGGGAGCCGAGCAGACGGCGCAGGAGTTCGTCTTCGACCCGACGGCGCCGCTGGGTGCACGCGACCCCGTGCTGATCGATTTCGGCGACGAGGACGAGCAAGTCTTCATCGCCATCTTCGGCACGGGCATGCGGGGCGGCGCCCAAGTAACGGCGACGCTGAACGGAGAAGAGGTCCCGGTCTCGCCGGTCGTCGCGCTCGAGGAGTTCGTCGGTCTCGATCAGACGAACCTCGGACCCATCCCACGCCGCTTCACCGGACGGGGGGTCGTCGAACTGCGTCTCTTTATCGACGGCATACCTACTAACGCGGTGTTGTTGCTCCTTTAAGCAACCCGCAGGAGATCGAGATCGGTGGCGTGGTCAGCCGGGAGGATGTGACCATGGCGATCGAGTCTTAGGGTTGGCACGGGCTTTTGGCCGCTGAACTCCACCGTTAGGCGTGCAAACAGTGAAGTCGACGAGGATTGTGAGCTTGCAAAGTTCGGGACATCAAAGCGTCCAGCCGTAGTGCGGGTTCAGTCGTTCGCGCGAGCGGAGGAGTCATCCCGGTCAGCCCACGCAGGAGTTAGCGCCGAAAGGCGGCGCCATGGTATCTCACCGCGACTCCCCGCGCGCGACCCGGCGGGCCTCTGCGATCTCCTCCGAGGTGAAGTAGCCCTCCTTCACGAAGTACTCGTAGACGACCTTCACTTTGGCGCGGAAAGGCTCGAGCGCCGCGCCCGTGATGTAGTTGACTTCGAGTTCGCTAGAGAGCCGCGCTAGGTAGTCGGCCTCGCTTTCGCGATTGAGCCGGTCGCTGTAATGGATCGCCTCAGTCGCGACTTCATCGAAGGCGGTCCGCAGCTCCGGCGGCAGCGCTTCATACCACGCCAGATTGACCATAAACGGGTCGGGACCGGCGCTGAAGTTGGTTACCGAGAGGTATCGCTGGACCTCGTAGATCTTCACGTCCCAAATGTTCGAAAGGGCGTTGTCTTGGCCGTCAATGACCCCGGTCTTGATCGCCTGATAGACCTCCACGAACGGGATGACTTGGGGATTCGCGTCGAAGGCTTGCGCGATCATGACATTGACCCGCTGAGGGGGAACACGCATTTTAAGGCCCTTGAGGTCCTCGGGAGTACGGATTGGGCGCACGCTAGTGGTGTGATTGCGGAAGCCTTGTGAAACGCCGCAGGCGGGAACGTGGAAGCCCCTGGAGCGTGCGCTGCGGTTGATTCGAGCGGTGAAGTCACTGTAAATCAGCCGCAACAGCTGGTCCCAGTCCTCCACCAGGAACGGCAATTCGAACAAACTGTACTTGGGATTGGCGTCTGCGTAAAGTCCTCCGCGCGTCCCTTGCAGCACGCCCGTCGCCACCATATCCATGAAATCCCGTTCGTTGCCCAGCACCCCCGAAAAATAGTTCTCCACCTGGATGCGTCCGTTGGTTCTGCTTTCGAGCTCTTCCTCAAAGAAGACCATCGACATGCTGCGGGCGTGCTGCGGCGGCTGGGCGTTGGCGTAGCGGAAACGGTACGCCGGATCGGGGCCGGAGCACACACTCAGGCCGGCGACAAGCAAGGTGAAAGCGATCTGGGCAAGGCGGGTCAAGGAGTTGGCGAGTTTTCGATGTTGAGCGCTAGCGCTCGATTGTACTATTCCAGTGGGAGAGGCGGGAGGCGCCTGTCAACGCCAAGTAGAAATGTCCTAATCGCTGCCAAGTAGAAATGTCCGCTTTGGGGCAGGTGGCTGGAGAGGCGATGGTAGAGTGGTTGGCGTTGAGGGCAGGGTCGCGCCTGCTCTTGATGCCCAAGGCCGAAGCGATGGAGCTGGCTCCCAAGCAATCGGCTGAAGCAGACGACCCTCTGGCCTCCCGGTCAGAGGGTTTTCTGTTCGTGACAGAGATTGCTTTGGTGAAGCTTCGGAGCGGAGGCCTTGGGCTTCGCCAACGCGACGATCGCTGGGCGCCGTTTGCCCGGCGCTCCGCATAGAGTCTTGGTTTGGCAGCGACTGCCAACTCAGCGCATCGGCCCGATGGGCGCTCCGCATAGAGTCTTGGTTTGGCAGCGACTCCTAGTCCTGCGTATCGTCTCGCCGAGCGCCGGATGCCTGCGCCGCTTGCCACACAGGGGGGCTGTCTTTCAGATCGAAGTCCTTCATCCAGTCGCTGCTTCGCTTGCCGGCAGCTTTGCCGCCAGCCTTCTCGGCCGCTGCCGCAGCGGGTTCCGCCTGGGCGCTCTTGGGCTGCGGGCGCTCCGATTGGGGCTGCGCGCCGCAGCGCTTCAGCGCCAGTTCGTGCTTGCCGCAGCGCGCGGCCAGGACGCCGTCCAGGCGTCTCTCCACCCGCACTCGGCTGTTTCGCAGACCCGGCACAATCGCCTTGCGGTCGATTTGATAGCTCTTTCCCCGGAAGCGAATCGTGTAGTCGTTGGCGACCCGCCGCGTCTCGACCTGGCTCAGCGCCGAGTCCAGATCGTGCTCGGGACCTAGCTCGCGATGCGCCTCGTCGGGGTGAGCCGGCTGCACCCGCAACGTGGCGTTCCACCAGGGCAGAAACTCGCTTTCCAGGTAGGCGTTGGCCTGTTCGATCGTCGTGGCCCCGGCCACCCGCAGACCCTTCACCAGGCGGTCCTGGGCGGTGCCAAAGCTGCGCTCGACGCGGCCTTTGGCCTGCGGCGAATAGGCCGTGATCGATTCGATGTCCAGCTCCTGGAGCGCCCGCCCGATCTGCGTGGGAGGCAAGAGCTTGGGATCCTCGCCGGCGCTGTTTTTGGGCGTGTTGACAAACAGGCTGGCGCGGTCGGTGTAGAAGGCTACGGGTCGGCCGTTTTGTTCCAGATACGTCTTCAGCAAACGGCGATTCTCTTCGCCCGAGTCGTGCCGGACGAAGCGCGCCAGCAACTCGCTGCTGGCGTCGTCGATCATGCCGATCAGGTACAGCTTCTCCCCGCGTCCCTCCAGCCAGTCGTGCTCGGAGGTATCCCATTGCACCAGCTCGCCGCGGCAACTGCGGCGGGGCCGCCACGGATGCGGGCGTCCTGACTTGCGGCGGCGGGGCTTCCACAGGCCCGCGGCGGCCATCCAACGGCGCAGCGTTTCGCGGCCGACTTGGACGCCGTGGCGCTGCTCGAGATACTCCGCCGCCAGAGTCGGGCCAAAGCCGGCGTAGACGGGTTGGGAGAGGATTGCCACGGCTTGTTTTTCCGCCTTGGCGCTGAGCTTGCGGTTGGACGCGCGGCCCCGCGCGGCATGGACCACGGCCTGGTCGCCTTCGCTGCGAAGCTTCGCCAGCAGCCGCCTCAGATGCCGTTCGCTGAGGCCCGTCTGCTGGGCGGCCTGCTTTTGCGTGATGAGTTTTTTGTCTGCTTTGCGCAGCGCCACCAGCCGGTCGCGCTCTCGTTGTGTCATTAGTAGTTGTCCTTGCTTGCTCACCCCTCCAGGCTGACCTTGTCAATAGGACATTTCTACTTGGCACGTTTAGGACATTATCACTCGGCAGCGCCTTGCGGAGTTGGCTGCATTCTGAAACACTAGCCTATCCCTGAACCGACGGCTACCGACCTGATCCGGAGTCGGCGCGGCAGCGGTCGGGAACAGCCGCCGATTCCTGTGATCCGCTCTTATTGAAAGTAAGTAGTCCAACTAACGAGAAGCGGACAGCAGTCCCCCTTTTTTAGGCCGGTGACAGAAGTGCAAACTGAGCGAAGTGTTCCGCTTGAACCCCCGCAGGCGATCCGAATCCTTCGCGCCCTCATCGGCGTCACTTGGCTCGTCTTTCAGATCTACATCATCTTTTATCCCCAAGCGCCTCTGCTTCAGCGGCCGCTTCACTTGGCGCTGGCGCTGGGCCTTCTTTTGCTTTGGACACCGTTAAGCGGCAGCCGCCTCGGCATCGTTGGGGCGCGCGTGATCGACGGGCTTTTGCTGGCCGGCGTGGCCGGAACGGTTATCTATTACCTTCTGTCGGCTTCACGGCTAACCGAACGCATTGAAGGTATTGATGAGATTCTTTCGGTTGATGTGGGCTGCGGCCTTCTCTTGATTTTTCTGCTTCTGGAGGGCGTGCGCCGGGCGGTTGGCTGGTCACTGCTCTCGGTATTGATCTTTTTCCTGATCTACGGCATGACGGGAAATTCGTTTCCTGGGTGGCTGCGTTTCGGCGGATTTGATCTCAACGAGGGAATCGAAATCCTCACAATGACCGTCAACGGAGTTCTCGGAATCACGACTTCGACCTCGCTCCAATTCGTTTTCTACTTCGTGATGTTTGGGGCGGTTTATTCGGCCATCGGCGGCGGCCAGCTCTTCATCGACATCGGACTGAAACTGGCCGGACGGCACAAAGGGGGGTCCGCCAAAGCCGCGGTCATCGCCAGCAGCCTGATGGGGAGCATCAGTGGCAGCGCGGTGGCGAATGTCGCGACGACGGGCGTTTTCACCATCCCCCTGATGAAGCGCTCCGGCTATTCAGCGCCTCTCGCCGGAGCAATCGAGGCGATCGCATCGACCGGCGGGCAACTCATGCCGCCCATTATGGGAGTCGCGGCCTTCGTTGTGGCCGAGATGCTGCAAGTGGGCTACGTCGATGTCGCGCTCGCCGGACTGATTCCGGCATTGGCGTTCTATCTGGCCGTTTTTCTCTTCGTCGACCTGGCCGCCCGCAAGAGCGGAACCGGCGTGCTCTCCTCGGAGCAACTGGAATCCCACGCAGGCATTTGGCCCCGTCTCTACCTGCTGCTTCCCCCGATCACGCTTGTCTCCGTCTTGCTTGTGGGGTACTCAGCCACCTTTTCAGCGGTGGTCGCGACGGCCTCGTGCGTGCTGGTTTGCTACTTCAAACGCGAGACTTGGATGAACATCCGAGAGTGGCTTGATGCGATTGAACTAGGGACACGCCAGGCAGCGCAAGTTGCGGTGCCGATCGCCGCTATCGGAATGATCATCGCTGTGTCGATTCAGTCCAACCTAGCCTTGAAGTTTTCCTCTCAACTAATTGAAGGCAATGGAGGTACGCTCTACGGCGCGATGCTCTTGATCATCGTCGGCTGCATCATCATGGGCATGGGTCTGCCGACCGTCGCGGCCTACATTATCGGCGCGATTCTCTTCGTACCGGCCCTGCTCAAGCTCGGCATTCCCGAGATGTCAGCGCACTTTTTCGTGATGTACTACTGCGTGCTGTCGATGGTCACGCCTCCGGTCGCGCTGGCGTCCTACACTGCGGCTGGAATCGCTGGGGGCGGCGTGATGCGGACCAGCTATCAGGCATTTCGTTTGAGCCTTGTGTCGTTCTTCATCCCGTTCGCCTTTGCCTTCGACCCGCGATTATTGGCGGACGGACCCATTCTCTGGGTGCTGGCGGCTTGTCTGTCGTTAATGGCGGGAACCGGGGCCTGGGCGGTGGCGCTGGTCGGGTACCTCAACAGGCCACTGAATTGGGTGGAGAGGGGAGTGTTTGCCGCGTTGTCGCTGGGTTTGATATTTTCACCAACCGGGACCGCTTCCTGGGCCTGGGCGCTCGCTGGCTTGGGCGTTATTCTGCTATGGGTGTGGTTTTCATCGCGTTTGTTGGGCTCGGACGGGGTCGCGGCCTAGCGTCCAATTTGGCGCGGCTGCCATCTGAAGCTGGCCACTACCTAGCCGGCGCTCTGGAGCTATTAGCGGACCGCCGGGTGATTCGCTTTTGCATGATCCAGGCGCCGCTTCCGTCGGGGTAGTAGTCGTCCACGATTCTGAGGCACTCGTATCCGAGGCCTTGGAAGAGGCTTTGGGCGGCGATATTCTCCTCACCCGTCTCTAGCTCTATCTTGGATGCTCCGAGCCGCAACAGTTGGGCTTCCATACTCCGCATCAACTGCATGCCCAGTCCTTCGCGGCGAAACTGGGGTCGCACATCGATGGTAACGATGTGGCCCTTCCTCGGCGACGTTCGTTCCGCGGCGACGAACCCGGCAATTTCGCCCGAGTCTGTTGCCGCGACGGTCGCCAACGCTCCTTTGCCTTCAAGCGCTTGCCGCATCTCCCGCTTCCCAAAGGCGATCCGGGGTGGGAAACAGGACCGATCGATTTGGCCCAAGCGCTCCAGATCGCTTGGGCGATAAGGGCGAAGGAGGAAAACGAGTTCGGCGGCCGTCACGTTTCGAACACCTCAACCGTCGTTTGAATCTCTTCCCTCGGAAGTAGCGACGACCAGTAGGCCACGACTTCCCGCACGGCTGGCCGGCCATCCCCAAATCCAGTGCCAGTCGGCGGGCCGGTCAGCACCAGCGGTATCAACTCGCGCGTAAACCGGTCGACGGCGCTGCGGTCTTGCCCGCGGACACCAACGCGAACTTGGACCTCTGGCGGGTCTACGTTCGGGGCCGCAACGTCGCCATGGCACGCATTGACGCCGAAATACTCCGTGTAGATTTCGTCAAACTCAAGCCCCAGATCACTGAGACGCTGCCGCACAATTCGGTCGGCGGTTTGTGCTTTCTCTAGCGCGTCGGGCCAACTGTAGATCAATGTCCCGATGGCTTTCCATCCGGCGGTGTAAGTGATCGAAGTCTTGAGCGTCGGGGGACGCGGGCCACCCCGAATCCCGCTGACCAGGACGCGGTCCGGGCCGTCGTCTTTCAACTGAACCGTGGTGAAATCAGCCACGCAGTCCGGCGTAAGGTAGCGCTGCGGGTCTCCCAGCTCGTAAAGCAGTTGTTCCTTGACGACGGCGCTGTTGATGCGGCCCCCCGTGTTTTCATGCTTGGTGACATGGAAGGTGCCGTCTGGGCGGGCCTCGATGATCGGGAAACCGATATTGGCGAAGTCGGGGATCGATTGCCAGTCAACCTGGCAATTGCCTCCCGTGGTCTGCGCCCCGCATTCAATGATGTGGCCGGCGATGGTCCCCGCCGCCAGGCGATCGGAATCGTCCGGGCCCCAGCCGAATTCATGCACCATCGGAGCCAGGGTCAGAGCCGTATCGGTCGAACGTCCCGCGATGACGATCTGAGCGCCTGTTTCCAGCGCTTCGACCAGTGGGAAGGCTCCTAAGTAGACGTTGGCGCTCAACACCTGAGGCCGGATCCCGCCGATGGCGTGTCCGCTATCCAGGTCATCGAAGGCAATGCCGCGGGCGAGCATATCATCAAGCCGGTCGAAGATGCCGTCGCCAAGAACGACCGCGACCTTCGCGCCCTGGATTCCGTTTTCTCGCGCCGCTTCGACGACAGCATGCGCGCACGCTATGGGGTTCACGCCGCCGGCATTTGAGATGACCTTGATGTTTCGCTCCAGCAGACGCGGAAAGATTCGCGTGGTGAGAGGGACGAAATCGCGGGCGTAGCCGCGCTGGGGGTCACGGTCCTTCTGCTTTTGCAAGATGGACATGGTGACCTCGGCCAGGTAGTCCAGCACGAGATAGTCGATCGGGCCCTGCTCGACTTGACGGACAGGCGCTTCCAGCCAGTCACCCCAAAAGCCTTGTCCATTAGCGATTCTGATTTGGGATTTCATGGGAGTCTGCCGGCAACCTGCCCTTCAGCTTAGCGATTGAGGACGATGAACTGGAAGCCTTTGTCGACGCGTTGAGGACAGCCCGGCACCCATCAAAACATTTTGCCGGTTGCGAAAGCGTTCTGAATACCCGTAGTTCTGAATTCCCGTAGCGCAGGGCTCGTTAGAGACCTGCGGCTGTTCCCTACGTTTCACCCGCCGGGTGCGGCCCAGAGGAAGGCCGCAGGTCTCTAACGAGCCCAGCGCTGATATGGTGTGACCTGTCAAGTTTGCGCGCACGACTGCTGTCGCGCGGAGCCTCAACTCCGCGTTGGCCAACGAACGAGGACAAGAAGAACAGCCTGTGGAAGAGAGCGTTTACGACGATGGATCCATCTGATATTCGCGGGTTCTCGCCAGAGTAGTCTGCGTCGTGGAGCTGCCTCACTCTACGGACGAAGGTCGTTCAACCGAGCGCTTCCTTGACGAAGGTCGCTCCATCAAGCGCTTCTTAGCGCAGTCGAGGGTTCTCCTGGCAGGCTCAGTTTCCAGTCAGCCGTCCTCCTTGTCCTACCTTGTGAGGCTGCCGCCCGAAGCCGGCAACCAAAATCGTTTTCGCTACCGCTTGCTGGCAGCTCATCGTCCTCGGCAGCTAGCCATCGTCCTCGGCAGCTAGCCATCGCCCTCGTATAAGGTGCCTCTTGGCGGCCGGACGGGTTCTGTCAAGGGCGCGGGTTACCGCGGCGAAGCGTACCCTTGACAGGTTTCGGCCGGTCGCCTACGACGTCAATCGAGGGCGATGGCAGTCTCCCTGGCGGTCTCCTTGTCGGCCGTCTCGAGCGTTCAGCAAGCATTCAATCCCTGTTTCTCCTGTTGTGTTCGGGTCTGTTCGATCACGATTGCCCAGATGAATCCCAGCAGTTCCCGCGCGATCGCGGTCACGACGACATTCGCGTGTTTGCCGTTGTTGCGCAGCTTGCGAAAGCGGCCGCAAAGCCGCACCTGCGCCTTCCAGGCGATCGCTTGGACTGGGGGCGACGCCTTCTCGGCACGGCGTTGAATCAGCCGCGAGCGGCGTGCCGGGAAGCGATACGCCCAGGAGCATTCGACCAGCAGACGGCGAGCTTCCTCGTTGCCTGCTTTGGTGATCGCGCCTTGACGGCGTCGCGCTCCGCTCGTGTTCTCCGACGAAGTCACACACCGACGAAACCCATCAGCTCGCGCGGGGAGTCGAAGCGTGTGAGATCGCCCAGCTCGGCCAGCAACGTCATCCCCGCCAGCCAGTCCACGCCCCGCAGCGCCGTCAACGCCTGCGCTGGCCCTCCCAGGCTCCAGCCTTCCAGCTAATCATGCAACTGCTGCTCGAGGCGAGCCGTTCGGCTTTGCGCCTGGCGTATCGCCTCGGCGTATTCTTCGTAGGCGATCTGCGAGGCCGGCTGCTCAAAGCGTTGCGTCTCGAGCCAGCGAAAGTGCGCTTGCGTCCAATTCTTGCGCCCGGGGAAACGCTTGTCGTGGCGCAGCAGCATAGCTCCGAGGCGTTGACGAAGTTGTTTGTCGATGAGTTTGCAGTCGCCGCGCGCGCGGCTCAGATCGCGGATCGCTTCGTGTTCCGGAGAGGGCGTCCAGACCGTGTTGAGCTCGCCGGCGCGATCGAGCCGAGCCAGGGTCAGCGCGTCGCGCCGATCGGTCTTGACAAGATCGCCGGATTTGCGCGGGGTCAGCGACGGCGCGACCAGGTCGCCATCGTGTTCGGTGTCACGAATCTGCCGGCAAATGCCGTAGCCACAGGGGCCGGCTTCGTAGCAGTAGTGCAGCCTCTGACCAGACGGGGCGAGTGCGGAAATCAAGCGACGAATGGCTTCAGGCCGGTTGTCGATCTTGCCGTAGAAATGCGCCTCGCCCCGCCCCGCCGCGGCGACAGCGACCGAGATACTGTTTTTGTGAACGTCCATCCCGACGTATTTGTCGTAGATGGGTATCCGGTTGACTCAGGTAGCCCCAAGATGTAGTATGCCGGCAGATGGAAGATTACCCTCAGAACCTGACAGAGTTCGAGGCCCGTTTTAGCAGTGAGGAGGCCTGCGGGGAGTATCTGTTCCGGCTGCGCTGGCCGGACGGTTTCCGCTGTCCGGGTTGCGGTTGTGGAAAGTCGTGGCCTTTGCGAAAAGTGCTGCTGCAGTGCGCTGCGTGTGGGCGCCAAACCTCGGTGACCGCCGGGACCATCTTTCAGGACACGCGCAGCCCTTTGCCGTTGTGGTTTCGTGCGATGTGGTGGGTCACCACCCAAAAAAACCGGAGCCAGCGCTTTGGGACTGCAAAGAGTGTTGGGGCTCAACAGGTACGAAACGGCTTGGACCTGGCTGCACAAAATGCGGCGCGCGATGGTGCGGCCGGGACGGGATTTGCTGGCCGGGACAGTGGAAGTCGATGAAAGCTACTGGGGCGGGCTCGAAGAGGGCCTGCGGGGCCGAAACCTGAAAAACAAAGCATTGATCGCAGTGGCCGTTCAAGAGGATGGGCGGGGTATCGGCCGGATTCGCATGAAGAGAATCGAGGATGCCTCGGGCGAGAGCCTGTTGCCTTTCGTGGAGGAGTGCATCGAGCCGGGCAGCGTGGTGCATACCGACGGCTGGCCCGGTTACTCCGGGTTGAAAAAGGCATAATTATGTACTTGACGCAAGGGTGGGTGCCGTGGTAGCCTCGCTTTTATGCTATCGCCATCCGCTAGGCAGAAAATTGCCAATGAGGCTATCAACTTTATACTTCAGGCTTTCTACGCTGGCGTGGTGTACTCCGTGTTAGCAGCAGGTGGAACAATATACGCTTGGATTACCGGAGCGGATCAGCAATGGGTTTTTTTGGGCCTAGGTGCGCTCGGAACCCTGTTTCTTGTCTTGGTGACCACTGGTGTCGTCGTTTGGCAACGCTCCAAATCAAAGCCGCTACAGACGGTTGGTCGTAAGGGATATTTGGATTTCAGAAAGGACGCGGAGGCTGCAATTCACCAACTACAAGTGGACATCCCCAAGATTACGGCAATAAATCAGCGGATGGGCGAGATCGCGTCGAATGCTTCAAAACGTCCAGATACATCCTCGCACCGCGCGATCCACGCAGGAGTCGTAAAGGTATCAAAAAAGATCAATCGGCAGGCGAGCATTATGAGGATTCGCTCGGGTCCCGTAAAGCGCAACGTTGACCTACTCATCGAAAGCATAACCGGATGGTCTGATTGGGTCCGGAAGCGGCAGGGACCAGATGAAATTCAGTCGCTTCTCCCACTGATCCGATCTATTGGGGCTCCGCTTCAACAGACTATTTCTAGTCTAGAATCGTTTCAGGCGAGTCTACAGGTGCACATTCGAGAGATGAGTCAGGAGATGGATTTGGCTGGAGGGGCATTTCACAGTGAAATGGACGCGGTTCTCAAGCGGATAAAGCAGCTCCGTGCGTGCTGTCAGCAGCAGATTTCCCTATTAGATCCTTATACTTCAGGGAGTCCGAGTTAATGAGCCGCAGCAGGGTGTCCCGAAACAAATACGGATTGTTCCGATTGTCGAACCGAAACTCGAACTCATCAAGGTAGGCAGGAAGATGCTTCACGCTGACTTTATGATAGGCACCGACAACAGACCGCTTGAAGAGCGAGAACGCGCCCTCGATCGAGTTCGTGTGGACATCGCCGCGAACCCACTCGTCAGCGGAATGGTTTACGCTCTCGTGCTTGGTTTTCTCATCGCCAATGCCTTTGTAGGCTTCGTAGTCGTCGGTATAGATGTTCTCGGCATCCGGGGCGTGCTCCTCAATGAATCCGTGAAGCGTTTCGCGATTGCGCCGCTTGCCGACCGTCAGCCGGATATTGCCATCGCGTTCGATAGCCCCGAGAACCATCGTTTTGTTCCCCGTGTATCCCCGGCCCATGCCCTTGGCCTTACCGCCGACCCAGGTCTCATCGACTTCGACGGTGCCTTCAAGGGGCTCGGTGTCGGCGTCCTTCATGGCGGCTCGGATACGATGGCAGAGATACCAAGCGGTCTTGTAGGCTACTTTCAGGGTGCGCTTGAGTTGGTTGGCCGAAATCCCTTTGCGGGATTCGCACATCAGGTAGATGGCCGCGAACCACTTGGGAAGCGGCAAGTGAGAATCATGGAAGATTGTCCCGGCGGTAACGGAGAACTGGTACCGGCATGAGTCGCAATCGAACTGTCCGCGCTTGTGGATTCGAGAGATCTTCTCGTTTTCGCATCGTGGGCACTGTATACCCTTGGGCCAGCGTAAGCCCTCAAGGTAGGAGCGGCATTTCTCTTCAGAGTGGAACCGGTCCATTAGCGTCATCAAATCGATATTTGCGGTGGAAGCCATAGCTATGACCAGAAAGAAACCAGAGAAGGATCTAACGACCGACGAAGCGATGCGGAGGATCTTCCCGAAGAAGGTACGCGAAGAACTTCACCGAGTAGCGCACGAGAAGGACGACAAAGAACTGAAAGGAAAGAAGACAACCCGATCACTAGAATAGTGTACTACCTGAATTATGCACAGATTCACTTTGCGAGTGTGGCTGCGTTCGTAGCGGGTTGGCGGTCGTCGTGAGGTGGTAGCTCGGCAACTGGTCTTTTGGCTTCTCCGTGTCCGGTTTCCCTTCCCGCCCAGAATCCGCGTCGTCAAAACCTCGCTCGAAAGTGACGTGTTTCCAGTGCGTTACGGCTAGTGCATAAAATTTTATGCATAGCGCATAGCCAGGCTCTCAGATCAGCGCCCTCCCGACCCCCGGCAGCAAGCCGCCGTAGGGAGTCGGCTTCCTGCCGCGGAAGTTGTAAGGCGTCGAAGCCCCGATTTTATTGGGCCGCGAGGCCGTCACGGCTGGGCCTTGTTGGACGGGCCTTTGGGAGCTATGCTGTTTTCGTCTGGTAACCATGTGGGTGACTTCCTTGGGGTTGGCTGGCGAAGCTGGAATCTTTGCCAGCCGACCTTTTTACCCCATGTTTTAGGGGGTCCCCAATGGTCCCTTGCGGCTCAGCCCTCCTCAGGTCCACGCCGCAGTGCATAATTCAGGTACTATGGTTATGACCTTGTGTCAAGTAGATAATTACGGAAAAAGGAAGGCTACGTCCATCAGGTCACAGTTGTCAGCAGGCAGGAGCAGTCCGCGTCGGAATTGATGCCCCGCGTCCACCGCGTGATGTCACTGCTCAAGCGCTGGCTGCTGGCCACCCATCAGGGCGCCGTGAGCCACAAACATCTGGACTACTACCTGGACGAGTTCACCTTCCGTTTCAACCGCCGCAAATCCAAAAGCCAAGGCAAACTCTTCTATCGGCTCGTCCAGCAGGCGGTAGCCGTGGATCCGGCGACTTACAAGATGATTGTTCACCCGGTTACAGAACCCAAGAAAATCCCCAAACCACAAGATATTGGGGCTACCTGAGTCAACCGGATACCCATCCTCTTCTATATAGCAGGACAAACTCGGGGAGCTGCCGTGCTCTCGCTGGATTCAGGCCAGTGGGAGATGGTCTTACCCTTGACGACGACGCTATGGGGGCCCTCGATTTTCGACTCTAGTGGCGGTCCCGCGGGCCGCCTGCTGGTCATCGACCAGGCTGCCGGCATCAGAGCCGCACCTTTCGACGCCGCGCATCCCGCGCTCTCCAGCGCCGATACTGCCGTCCTGGCCAACGTGTACAACGACGTGGAGTACGAGGCCCGGGGGTGGCTGGCCGTCTCGAACACCGGCACTGCGGTCTACGCGCCCGGCAACCCGGCAAAATCATCATTGGTGTGGGTCGACCAGGACGGCACGGCCGAATCGCTAGGCGCCGACCAGGGTGTGTATCGGGAGGTGACGCTCTCGTCTGACGGAACCAAGGCAGCCGTCAGGCAGGCTGCAGACCTTTGGATTCATGATTTGAAACGCGGGACGCGCAGTCGTCTAACGTCAGCGAACACAGCTAATTTCTTGCCGCTGTGGAGCAGCGCCGGCGCGCGGATTATTTTCAGCTCCAATCGCGGAGGCGACTGGGACATCTACACCCAACCGGCCGACGGATCGGGGCCGGCGGAAGCCCTGCTCTCTCGGCCCTACGACCAGTTCCCGACCGCGGTTTTGGCCGATGGGACTGTGCTCTATCACGAGATCCACCCCCAAACCGGTATTGACCTTTAGACCCTGTCGCCGGGTGGCCTGTCGCAAGAGGGCCTGGCACAAGAGGGAACGACCTCGCCTTTTCGGGTAACCCCATTCAACGAAAAGGATGCCGAGGTCTCGCCGGGCCCGGCGGGCGGGCCGCGCTGGGTCGCGTATGCGTCTGACAAGTCGGGGCGGAGTGAAATCTAGGTGCAGTCGTATCCCAGTGGAGCGGACAGGATCCCGATCTCTACCGGAGGCGGGTTCTTGCCCCGGTGGTCGCGCGACGGCAGGGAGCTATTCTACATCACCGGGGACGCCGTAGCCGCCGTGGCGATTCGGCCGTGGCCGAGTGATAATGTCCTAAACGTGCCAAGTAGAAATGTCCTATTGACAAGGTCAGCCTGGAGGGGTGAGCAAGCAAGGACAACTACTAATGACACAACGAGAGCGCGACCGGCTGGTGGCGCTGCGCAAAGCAGACAAAAAACTCATCACGCAAAAGCAGGCCGCCCAGCAGACGGGCCTCAGCGAACGGCATCTGAGGCGGCTGCTGGCGAAGCTTCGCAGCGAAGGCGACCAGGCCGTGGTCCATGCCGCGCGGGGCCGCGCGTCCAACCGCAAGCTCAGCGCCAAGGCGGAAAAACAAGCCGTGGCAATCCTCTCCCAACCCGTCTACGCCGGCTTTGGCCCGACTCTGGCGGCGGAGTATCTCGAGCAGCGCCACGGCGTCCAAGTCGGCCGCGAAACGCTGCGCCGTTGGATGGCCGCCGCGGGCCTGTGGAAGCCCCGCCGCCGCAAGTCAGGACGCCCGCATCCGTGGCGGCCCCGCCGCAGTTGCCGCGGCGAGCTGGTGCAATGGGATACCTCCGAGCACGACTGGCTGGAGGGACGCGGGGAGAAGCTGTACCTGATCGGCATGATCGACGACGCCAGCAGCGAGTTGCTGGCGCGCTTCGTCCGGCACGACTCGGGCGAAGAGAATCGCCGTTTGCTGAAGACGTATCTGGAACAAAACGGCCGACCCGTAGCCTTCTACACCGACCGCGCCAGCCTGTTTGTCAACACGCCCAAAAACAGCGCCGGCGAGGATCCCAAGCTCTTGCCTCCCACGCAGATCGGGCGGGCGCTCCAGGAGCTGGACATCGAATCGATCACGGCCTATTCGCCGCAGGCCAAAGGCCGCGTCGAGCGCAGCTTTGGCACCGCCCAGGACCGCCTGGTGAAGGGTCTGCGGGTGGCCGGGGCCACGACGATCGAACAGGCCAACGCCTACCTGGAAAGCGAGTTTCTGCCCTGGTGGAACACCACGTTGCGGGTGCAGCCGGCTCACCCCGACGAGGCGCATCGCGAGCTAGGTCCCGAGCACGATCTGGACTCGGCGCTGAGCCACGTCGAGACGCGGCGGGTCGCCAACGACTACACGATTCGCTTCCGGGGAAAGAGCTATCAAATCGACCGCAAGGCGATTGTGCCGGGTCTGCGAAACAGCCGAGTGCGGGTGGAGAGACGCCTGGACGGCGTCCTGGCCGCGCGCTGCGGCAAGCACGAACTGGCGCTGAAGCACTGCGGCGCGCAGCCCCAATCGGAGCGCCCGCAGCCCAAGAGCGCCCAGGCGGAACCCGCTGCGGCAGCGGCCGAGAAGGCTGGCGGCAAAGCTGCCGGCAAGCGAAGCAGCGACTGGATGAAGGACTTCGATCTGAAAGACAGCCCGCCTGTGTGGCAAGCGGCGCAGGCATCCGGCGCTCGGCGAGACGATACGCAGGACTAGGAGTCGCTGCCAAACCAAGACTCTATGGGGAGCGCCCATCGGGCCGATGCGCTGAGTTGGCAGTCGCTGCCAAACCAAGACGCTATGGGGAGCGCCGGGCAAACGGCGCCCAGCGATCGTCGCGTTGGCGAAGCCCAAGGCCTCCGCTCCGAAGCTTCACCAAAGCAATCTCTGTCACGAACAGAAAACCCTCTGACCGGGAGGCCAGAGGGTCGTCTGCTTCAGCCGATTGCTTGGGAGCCAGCTCCATCGCTTCGGCCTTGGGCATCAAGAGCAGGCGCGACCCTGCACTCAACGCCAACCACTCTACCATCGCCTCTCCAGCCACCTGCCCCAAAGCGGACATTTCTACTTGGCAGCGAATAGGACATTTCTACTTGGCGTTGACACTGTCGCTGCCGCTTCGGCCGGACGGGTCCTTCGGCCCGCCTCGCAGGCTATTTGACAAGACGAACTTCCTCACCAGCCGTTTCCGTAGCCACGATACCTCGCCGGACGGCAAACGGTTTTTGATGATTCAGCGCGATCCGGGTTCGGTGCCGCGCCAGCTCAATGTGATTCTCAATTGGTCGGGTGAGCGCTGAGGGCCTACCTGAGTCCTCAGAGCCCAGATTCGGGCCAGATCCCCCTTCCGTGAGTGTAAGATTTTCTTGCTTCTTTGTAGAGGATCATGTGGCTAGGGAAAACTGTCGCTTGCCAACCGGCAAGGTTCTGGGCGATTGTACGAAGCAGATCCCGGGCTGGCATTCCGGTCTCGGGGACGTTGATCGAGATGTCGTTGTAGTCAGGATGTCCGCGTTTGAGCGAGCGTCCGGCTGTCTGATAACGAAGCAGGTATGGAAGACCCTCCCTGAGCGAGAGCAGGAGGTCACATCCACGGTGTTCACCAGCAGCGATCCATTTGCAGGGCCAATCGTCTTTGATTGGGTAGTTAGCGTCGAAGCCTTGTGGCGGTTTGTTCGTAGTCTCACGATTCCGGCCCGGGTCATGGGGTCCAAACGAGTTGCCATTCCAAGCACACTCCCCAGCGCCCGCGTTCTTGTAGTACCGAATCAGTGATTCCTCCGCTAAATCGGTCCAGTTTCGGTGAACAAATAAGCATTTGAAAGTCATGCCGGTCAGGTCGAGTTGGTGTCGTCCCGCTATTTTTCTGCGGTGCTCGGAAAGACGTCTAGGGAGGCGGTCTGATTTGCCAATATAGACCAGCGATCCCGCGAGATAGAGCTGATACCTGAATTATGCACTGCCGGTGCACCTGGTGAGGGCTGAGCCGCCAGGAACCATTTGGGGACCCCCGAAAACATGGGGTAAAAAGGTAGGCTGGCAAAGATTTCAGCTTCGCCAGTCAACCCCAAGGAGGTCACCCAAATGGTTACCAAACGAAAACAGCATAGCTCCCGAAGGCCCGTCAAACAAGGCCCCGGCGCGAGGGCCCCGCGGCCCAATAAAATCGGGGCTGCCACGCCCTATCACTTCCGTGGCAAGAATCTGACTCCCTACGGCGGCTTGCTGCCCGTCGCCACCCTGCTCGAAAAACTCGGCTTCCAAGCGCTGCTGGAAGAAACCCTCACGACCAAACGGATCACCCGAGCCATGAGCCCCTACCAGTTCGTGCTGGCCCTCGTGCTCGGCCTCTATGTCGGCTTTGCGCGGCTCAACCAACTCCGCTTCACCGCTCGCGACCCCATCCTGACCGGCATCTTGCAAGTGACGCGTCTGCCGCCGCAGTCCACGCTGTGGCGCTTTCTGGCCTCGCTGCACCTCAACGTGGCGAAGCAGATCCTTTCCATTCAGCGCCAGCTGCGGGAACGAGTCTGGGCCGCGGCCCACGTGAAGTTGGAGACGGTGACGCTGGACACCGACACCACCGTGCATACCCTCTACGGCCGCCAGATGGGCGGGCGCAAGAGCTACAACCCCAAGAACAAGGGCAAGCGCAGCTACCAGCCGATACTGACCTTCCTGGCCGAGACGCGCGAATACCTGATGGGCGGGTTGCGCAACGGCGACCGGCCCACGGGCCGACAGATCGCCGCCCACCTCGAGAGCGCTTTCCGGACTTTGCCGGGCGGCGTGAAGAAAATCCTGGCGCGGGCCGATTCCGGCTTTTATTGCTGGGAGGCGGTGGAGGCCTATGAAAAGGCGGCTTGTCAGTTCGTCATCGTGGCGCGCAAAACGCGGCGCCTGGTCGAGCGCTTGCAGCAAGCAGAATGGAAACCCTCTCCCCGCTCCGACGCGGACGCGGAATGCGAATTCCTCTACCAACCGCAAGGCTGGGCGCGGGCCTGCCGTTTCCTGGCGCTGCGTTACGAAAACGAGCCCAAGGCCGGCGCGGCCGAGCAATACCAGTTGTTCGCCACCAGCGCTTACACCTACCGCGTGTTTGTCACCAATCTGGCCGAGCCGATCGCGGCGGTGGTGTGGTTTTACAATCAGCGCGCCGGAGCCGAGAACCTGATCAAGGAGGCCAACAACGACGCCGGGCTGGCGGCCCATCCCTCGCGCCGCTTTGACATGAACCGCAATCACTTTCAGTTGGCCATGCTGGCCTACAATCTCAACTGCTGGCTGCTGCTGTTCAACCGCGAAGCCCAGGCCAGCGTGGAGACGCTGCGGCACACCACCCTGGCGACGGCGCGGCTGCGTTTTCTGTTCGTGGCGGCCAAGATCTGGCGGCACGCCGGCAGAACGGGTGTCAGCTACAGCGATCATTATCAGGAAAAGGGCCTGTTTGAACGGCTGATGCGACGGCTGCGGGCGATGGGGCCGCCGGGATCGAGCTTGGCGCCGGTGGTGGAGGGTGCGCTGAGCTGAGGGGCACTCCATGCATAAAATTTCATGCACTCGCCGCAACGTACTGGGAACACGCCGCTTGCCAGCCCGCTTTTGCCCTGCCGGGATCAGGAGGCGGCTCAAACGGGGAGGGAAACAGCAGAAAAGACGACTTGAGAAATCACTGAGTTGACACGAGTGCCGCTATCGCCACAACTCCATCGACGATGGCTACGCCGAATCTGTGCATAATTCAGGTGATACACACCGTCGCGCGGCGCGAGGTCATCAAGTTTCTCGGCGGTCAGCGGAGCTGCATCAAGATCGGCAAAGGATGCCACCAACTGACTTGAGAGCGCCGAGACCAGGTCAATCTCGAAATAATCAGAAAAAGAGGACGATTTGCGTCGTTTACTCAAACACGACAAACTAGCACACGGAAGTGGCTGCCGTCTATCTTGGCGGTACGCTGCTCCGAATGCCTTCCGCCACGGTTTGACTCAGAAGGACGGGGACGGCGTTACCCAGTTGACGCATAGCCTCCGTCCAGGCCCCATGGAATACGTAGTCGTCGTCGAAGGTCTGCAACCGCGCGGCTTCTCGAACCGTGAAGTAGCGGAGACTGCCATCGGGCTTAAGAAGAGTATTCTCTCCGCCGGGCACGCCGTGGTCGCCAGCCTTAAGAGTCTTGGCGGGTTCGTCAAAAAGGCTCCCTGTGTGACCGACATAGCTGCGCGCACCCGGATTGTGCTGGTGATTGTGGAACATTGGGTGGCTCTTCGCTTCCGGGCCAGGAAGGCCGCGCAGGGCGTCACGGACGGTTCGCCAGGGCTTCTCTTCCGGCTCGAACAAGGTTTGTTCGGATCTTAGTTTTTCAACCCGCGTTCGGAACCGCTTTGGAATCTGGGGACGATCTTTGCGCGGTACTTCGTAGCGATCCCAATACACCCTGCTGACCCACTGATCGCGAAGAAGGGCATCGAGTGTGTGTGTTGGCCGCGGAAAAGCCCACTCTGCCCGCAAGTCCGCACGGAACCCGACGATAATGACGCGCTGCCGTTTTTGCGGAACGCCGTAGTCGGCGGCGTTCATCACTTGAAAGAGAACTTTATAGTGGAGACCCTTGGCGTCTCCCTTTGTGTGGTGTCTTTCCAGCCGGTCGAGATGTTCTGTCCAGTCGTCGTCCAGCTTGGGCTGGACTTCCGGGTGGCTTAATTGGAGGATGATGTACTCGAAGTATTTGGCGAAGGCTTCTCGCAGCAACCCTTTCACGTTTTCGACCAACACAACCCTTGGACGTAACTCCCGCACCGCTCGGACAACCTGCGGAAACATATCGCGCTTGTCGAGCGGCCCCTGGTGTTTACCACCGATCGAGAACGGTTGGCATGGCGGACCACCAGCCAGCAGGTCTATTTCACCTGAATTATGCACTGCGGCGTGGACCTGAGGAGGGCTGAGCCGCAAGGGACCATTGGGGACCCCCTAAAACATGGGGTAAAAAGGTCGGCTGGCAAAGATTCCAGCTTCGCCAGCCAACCCCAAGGAAGTCACCCACATGGTTACCAGACGAAAACAGCATAGCTCCCAAAGGCCCGTCCAACAAGGCCCAGCCGTGACGGCCTCGCGGCCCAATAAAATCGGGGCTTCGACGCCTTACCACTTCCGCGGCAGGAAGCCGACTCCCTACGGCGGCTTGCTGCCGGTGGTCGGGAGGGCGCTGATCTGAGAGCCTGGCTATGTGCTATGCATAAAAGTTTATGCACTAGCCGTAACGCACTGGAAACACGTCACTTCCGAGCGAGGTTTTGACGACGCGGATTCTGGGCGGGAAGGGAAACCGGACACGGAGAAGCCAAAAGACCAGTTGCCGAGCTACCACCTCACGACGACCGCCAACCCGCTACGAACGCAGCCACACTCGCAAAGTGAATCTGTGCATAATTCAGGTTTCACGAAGTGAGCGCCGAACAACTTTGTCACGTCTGCTGTTTGCCTCCAGTTTTGGTTTCCAAAACTCCAGTTTCGACTTAGGCCACCTTGTATTCTTGCACGTTCCGTGCCTGTGCCAAAAACATCCGTGGACAAAAATGATTTTACCTCGCCTCGAAAAAACCATGTCGGGCTTGCCCGGCAGGTCTCGTGCGTGAAGCCTGTAGCGATAGCCCATTTTGTGCACCAGACTACGCACCAGCATTTCCGGCTTCGTGTCCTTCGACCGAACCCGGCCCATCCGCTCGCTTCGCTCGGCGGGGGTCAGAGTATCCATCGGATGAACTCCTACGATCGATTGTAGCCTCGGCCCTTACTACGGCGGCGAAGGTAGAGTCCTCAAGACCGTCTATGGCGGCAAATAGCGGGAAAGGAGACGGCCCTAGCCAGGGCAGGGTCACTGCGGGTGCCTAGAAGCTCCAAATCCGGGTCCCGAGGCTGGATTACTCCGTGGTCTCAACCTGCCCCAAGAAGAAGTTGTAAACCGCGGCGATCACCCAGCCTGCTAGCGCACCGTCGACTATGCCGCATGCGATTCCCAGGACGACATCTAAGGGGGCTCCCGAGCCTTCGTATCCCGGATAGACCGAGCTGAGAGCCGCGATGAGGGCACCTCCGTAGGCCGGGTTCATTGCGTTCGCAATTCCGATGATCGCCATAGCGAGACCCCATAGGAGGCTGAGGGTCATCGCCAGAGCGGTTGCGGAGATCTTCATGTAGGTTTTCCTACGCCCCTTCAGGGCTTCCGCGTCAAGGGGTTTTACCCAGGGTTCCGCTTCGTTTCACCCTTATAGTTGTTTGCGGGGTGTTTTCCGGCACTGGCTTGCTGAGGAAAAGTTTTCCACAGGCTCGTCGGCGCGGTGGATTTGTGGAAATCTCCGCTCTCCCTCTGCCATGCTGATACCTGAATTATGCACTGCGGCGTGGACCTGAGGAGGGCTGAGCCGCAAGGGACCATTGGGGACCCCCTAAAACATGGGGTAAAAAGGTCGGCTGGCAAAGATTCCAGCTTCGCCAGCCAACCCCAAGGAAGTCACCCACATGGTTACCAGACGAAAACAGCATAGCTCCCAAAGGCCCGTCCAACAAGGCCCAGCCGTGACGGCCTCGCGGCCCAATAAAATCGGGGCTTCGACGCCTTACAACTTCCGCGGCAGGAAGCCGACTCCCTACGGCGGCTTGCTGCCGGTGGTCGGGAGGGCGCTGATCTGAGAGCCTGGCTATGCGCTATGCATAAAATTTTATGCACTAGCCGTAACGCACTGGAAACACGTCACTTCCGAGCGAGGTTTTGACGACGTGGATTCTGGGCGGGAAGGGAAACCGGACACGGAGAAGCCAAAAGACCAGTTGCCGAGCTACCACCTCACGACGACCGCCAACCCGCTACGAACGCAGCCACACTCGCAAAGTGAATCTGTGCATAATTCAGGTGATACCCCGCCGGCATCCCGCTGCTACGAATGTTCACCCTTGCCACAGGATGGCTGAGCCCAGCTTTTCGAGCAGCGGGAGCCGCTTGGTTTCTCAAACGAATTCTCAGATGGTGTCCGAGATCCGCTCTTAGGACTCTACTATAAGGCTCTCGCGGAAACCAAGTCTGCCGGCTCGCTATTTTCGATTCCACCCTTCCCCTTCAAGGAGATTGATTCCATGGCAGACAACGTTCCCGAGCCCGTCTTTCGCGCTTTCCTCGCACTGGACTGGGCCGACAAAAAACATGCGTTCGCTCTCGAGGACGCCGTGACCGGCCAGCGCCAAAGCGGTTTTCTCGATCACACCCCGGAGGCGGTCCAGGCCTGGGCCTGCGAGCTGACCGCCCGCTTCTCCGCGGCGCCGATCGCGGTTTGTCTCGAACAAAGCCGCGGCCCGCTGCTGTCGATGCTGCTCGAGTTTGAGAATTTCCTGGTGTATCCGGTTCCCCCGCAGGCGGTCGCCAAGCTGCGCGCGGCCTTCTACAGCTCGGGTTCGAAAGACGACCCGCAGGACGCCGAACTGGTGCTGGAAATCTTGCAACATCATCGGCGCCATCTGCGGCCGCTGCGGCCCGACACCGTCGAGATCCGCCAGCTGCGGCTGCTGGTGGCCGACCGCCGGGATCTGGTCGACGAGAAGACGCGTCACAAGAACCGCCTGACCGACCGCCTCAAGCAATACTACCCGCGGGTGCTGAATTGGTTTGACAATTTGGACACGCCCGCGGCACTGGATTTTCTGGAGCGCTGGCCGACGCTGGACCAAGCCCAGCAGGCGCGTCCTTCGGCGCTGCGGAAGTTCTTCGAGCGGCACGGCTGCCACAACCTGCAGCGCAACGAGCGGCGCATCGCCAGTATCCGGCAAGCCGTGCCGCTGACCAGCGATGCCGCCGTCTGCGAGCCGGGGCGGGCGCGGGTGCTCACCGAGGTGGCGCTGCTGCGGCAACTGCTGCGGGGCATCGCCGTGTTGGAGGACCAGATCGCGCAGCTGACTCAAGCGCACCAGGACTATGCTCTTTTCGAGGGGCTGCCGGGCGCGGGGGCGGCTCTGGCGCCGCGATTGCTGGCGGCTTTTGGCAGCCGCCGCGAGCGTTTCCAGAGCGCCGAGGAGGTGCAGAAAACGAGCGGCATCGCGCCGGTCAGGGAGCGCAGCGGCAACAAGGATTGGGTCCATGTGCGCTGGGCGTGTTCGAAGTTTTTGCGGCAGACCTTTCACGAATTTGCGGCTTTTTCGGTGCGGCAGTCGGTGTGGGCGGGAGCTTATTACGAACAAAAACGGGCGCAAGGCCAGGACCATCATGCCGCCGTGCGCGCGCTGGCGTTCAAATGGATTCGGATCTTGTATCGCTGCTGGCAAGACGGCACGCTGTATGATGAGTCGCGGTATCTGGAGGCGCTTGAGCGAAGAGGTTCTCCGCTGGCGCAGTGCCTGCCCGCTGTGGAACGCCTGTGAATTGCCTGTGAATCGCGGACAGAAAAACATGCTCTGCCCTCTTGACAGACCAACTCAGATAGCTGGGCTACTTTCCTGCGCCGCTTCGCGGCTTAACAGCTCTCCACTCGAGGGCTCTAAGTGAACAGTATTGGTCCTCAGACGGGATTTGCGTTTTGGATCTTGACGTCCTCGATTTTACGTTCATTCTCTCTTTAACGCAAGCCTTTGTTGACCGCAAGCACGCAGCGGGCCGGAGCGAAGTGCTTGCAATGGACCCTTTTGTTCTCCCAAGGGGACAATTCGCCCGGCCGGAAGGCGGTTTTGCGATTCAGGTGGTAAGACGCGATGCTACTAGGAAGTGTCGGGCGAGGAGCGGAGGAGTCAACACGGATCCATGCGTGTTGCGGCTTGGTCAAGTGCCGCCCTGTCAGGGCTTCGCAATGGGATGGTTCGTTTCCTAGGGTTGACGCCCTAGGCTGTCATTCTTTCGCCGCTTCGCGGCTTGTGTTCTGCAACTATTGTCCAAACAGCACAGGCAGATTCACTGGTGGGTTTCGGCTGCCCTCGAAGTCGATCACAAGGGGCATGGTTGCAGCAGTTATCAGCAGGCTTTCCGGCAGTTGAATGTTGACCTGCCCGAGGCCCACGAAAAATGGCGCCAGACCAGCGAAAATGACTTGCGTGCCCTCGCCGCCCACCGTCACTGCCGGTGTCACCCGTGCCCTTGCAAGCGGCGAGGCCAACGCCGCCGCGCCGGTCGCGGGTGGATTACGCACGCCTCCGATTCCGGTCATGAAGATGATCAGGACATCCCCGGGTTTTGCGGGATTCGCGGAGGTAATCAGGGCGCCGTCCGGGTGCCGCTGGATGATCGGCTCAGCCGTGTTGGGGTTGATGAAAACAGCCGGCGCGAACTCCGCCATCGAGGCCGGTTCGGGCGGACTTTCTTCGCCATTGTGGATCACGACCACGCCGACTTCGCCGGGGGAGTCGGCCTCGAATGGCACTTGAAAGTTGATCTGGCTGGGCGAGACGAAAAACAATGGCGCCTCCCAGCCGTCCACACGGACACGAGCACCGCCCAACTCGAAGGGTAACGGCAATCCGCCGGCAATGACGATATCGTCAGCCAGCTCGGACCCGAACATGCTGCCGATCCCGCCCCTCGCGACAACCGCCTGGAACTGTGCCGCGTCCACGATGCCTCCGCCCGAGATCCCCGGCGTTGTCGGGGGCTCCACCCCGGCGCCGACCAGAGCAATCTCGACTCGCGGGCGGTTTGGATCATTCGACGCGATGATCAGCCGCCCGGTGAAATCGCCCAGTGACGGCGGGTCAAAAGCGAGAGAGAGTGTGACTTGCTCCCCAGGGTTCAGCGTCAGTGCCTCCTGCTGAACAGGCCCCGGGGTCAGCGCCGCTACCTCAGGTTCTCGGCGGAAGGCGTTGCCTTCGATCGTCAGTTCAACATTCATCTCCACCTGGCTGCGGTTGATGATTTCAACCGGCAAAAGTACGGCTGCGCCGGTCGACGTGTCGCCGAAGTTCAGGGTCCCCGATTCCACTCCAACAAAGAGAATCGGCTGCTGCGGATCCAGTCCGGTGGCCTCCAGCATCACGTCGAGCGCCGGCTGGTCTGACGCGTTCGTGGTCAGCGTCAACGTTCCCGTTTCCTTCCCGGTCATGCCGGGGGTGAACTCAACGACAAGATCTCGCGAGGTGCCGGCGAGCACTTGCATCGGCAGGTTCGACAGGACTCGAAATGCCGGGTTGTCGATGCCGGCGGAGTTGATCAACAGCGGACCGGTTCCCGAACTTCTCACCTTGACGACGCCCTCACCCAGTTGCCCAACGGGAGCGGCGCCGAGGTCGGCCGGCGCGTCCACTGCAATGGCTGGCCGTTGCACTACATTCAGCGGCCCGATGGTCTGCTCGGTTGTGTGAAAGCCGTCCGAAGCCAGCACCCGGAACAGAACATTCTCACCGCCTTCGATCTGGGCCGCGTTGAACGTCACGGAGCTTTCCATAATGTCGACACCCAAGGGCAGCAAGCTTTCCCCGCCGTCGGGGCTGTAAAGCGCGGTGAAAGTCAAAAGGTCGCCGTCCGCGTCTGAAGCTGTCCAAGCGATCGTGAGCGGCTCCGACGCATCGAGGCTGGCGGCGTGATGAGGGAGAGCCACGACGAAGGGCTGCTCCGAGCCGCCGCTGAAATCCGTGTCGAAGCAAGACCGCTCGATAACTCCTTCGCCACTGCTCAGCTCGACACAGAGGTCTCCCGACTGCGCTCCGGGCGCAAGAAGCTTCGAGGCAGGGACCCGATAGGCGGGATCGAGGCTCCCGCCGCCGCCGCTACGAACCGTTCCGCTGATAAGGAAAAACTCACCCGGGCCCGTTTGCTGTTTTTCACGAAACGACTGCCCGAGCGCCGCTATCGAAAGCGGCGCGGCGACGAACGGTCCGCTGTAATTGGTCTGAAAGAGCCTGCTGTAGGTCTCGGGATAAATCCACACGCTCTCGGACCCGCAACCATCGACATCACTGAATCGAAACAGCTCTTTGACAACGAGTCCGCTTTGGCTATCGAGGCCGACAGCCGTGCGAAACTCGCCATTCCTAAAGTCGATCGAGCACTCGGTGACGCGCTCTCTATTCACCCCGCCGAATTCCCTGGCCCGTCCCGCGGCCAGTTCGACTTCCGCCTTTTCCTGTGGTCCCTCCGCCACGACAAAAGGACCAAACACACCCTTCAAAAGTTCTTCCAAAAGGAATTCCCGAGCGTCACTTTCTTCGCTTTCCTCGGTCCCCTCCATCGGAACGGACCACACAGCCACCAAATCCACAATGTCCCGCTGCACGAAGAGCACCGCTTTCAAGCCATTGCGCAAACCGGCTAGCGTGAAGCCAGAGATTAGCTCGCCGAACAACCCTCCCGGCACCCCAAGGGAATGTAGGCCACTCCTGAAGTCTCCGCCGCCGGAAACACTTTGCGCAGGAATCGGTCCGCGCTGTGAACACCCTCATTACACCCCCCGGGGCAAGCCTCTAAATATCCGACGGCGAGCGTCTTTCGCGAAAAAAACTGAAAACTTTCCGACTTCGCATTATTGTCGGTGGAAGTCTCTTCAACGATCGGATCGCCGCTGTCGTCCAGGTTGACGGTCGCCGTCAGGAACAGGTCTTCCACCTGCGTCCATTCCCTGGGGAGAATGAAGCTTGCCGAAAGGGTGAGGTCTTTTCGCGCACTCTCCAGAGGCGAGTCCTTGCTCAACGTTGCCCAGGGGAACCGCGTGAAATCGCCCAGCGCTGGACCATCCTGCCCCGCCTGGCCCCGCAGGGTGACCGCCACACTGGGTCCGAAGAACACGCCCTCCGGCAGATTTTCCACCTGGGGATACACTCGCACGACGGTGCGCTTGTCGGCGACCATCGGGATCACGTTGTCGTCCGTCTGAACGGCCTGATTGACTTCGATATGCCGGACCGAGTAATCCAATCCCTCCGGCCCTTCGCCGATAGTCCACACCCCCAGGCCCGCGGACTCGAGGGTGCGAAAAATTTCTGTCACGGGGTTATCGGGGCTCCACCGCGCGTAGATGTCATAGGACCCCAGGATGTTCCCCGCTTGGGCCTGATCTTCGTCGAAGAATGCGTCGATGCTGAATGACACTTGCTGCGCGTTGACGACCTCCAAACCGCACACGTCAAGACTGCTAATACTTGGCCGCTCCGGGCATGGAAAATCATCTCCCGGAAAGAAGGAGGCGGCACGGCTCAGATTGATATCATTCGACCGCAGGAGCCGCACTGTAATTCCCTCAGCCTCATCGAACCGGGCGCCCGGAACGTGAACGAAGACCTTTTGACGGGTGTTCAGCGGCTGGCCCTTGATTGCGGCAAGGGTCAGCGGGGGCGGCGGCTCGATCTCATAGATCTTCACCAGTAATCGTGCGACTTCAGTTTCCGTGACGGTCCCGTCCGGGTTGAATGTCTGCTCAATCGCGATTGCCGTGACCCCCAAAGCAGTGGGGATCTGCAACAAGCTCTCTGCCAATGTTTGCGGCTCGCTGGGGCAGAACCCGCCGAACTTACAGCTCACTGCTGGGATGCTCAGCGGGAGGGAACTGGTGCCTATGTCATCCGCGTTCCAGTTGAGAGCACCATTCTCGGCCCTGGAGGTGAAACCGGGTGGCTCACCCGAAGTCGCCGGAGCAATGAAGTCGGCCCCTTCGGATTCAACGAGCATCTTGATCCCGCCGAATTGAGGCGGATTGATCACACGCACCTTGAACTGGGCAAAGAACACGTCGCCAGCATGGAGCGTGCCGGTGTCGGGCAGGACCTCGACGAGTTCAAGGGAAGTGCCCTGCGCCGCGGCGCTGGTGGTGACCGCATGGAACAGCAGAAGCGCAAGAGAAGACCGGAGAAAGCACCCCTGCCGAGCAACGGAGAATGGGCGATGCCGTACAAGCATTCGGTCTCCTCGCAAACGAGCAGCCTCCGTAGTCTAGGTGACGAAGACTTCGATCCACAAGCAGCCTGACTTGTCAGTGTCAAGGCCCAATAGAAACCAGGATTTCCAGATTTTGGATCTTGGCGTCCTCGATTTTACGTCCATTCTCTCTTTAACGCAAGCCTTTCTTGACCGCGGGCACGCAGTGGGCCAGACCGAAGTGCTTCCAATGGACCCTTTTGTTCGCCGAAGTGGACAATTCGACGGTGGGAAGGCGGTTTTGCGATCCAGGTGGTTAGACGCTGGGTACTAACAAGCGTCGGACGAGGAGCGGAGGAGTCAGCACGGATGATCCATGCCTGTTGCGGCTTGGTTACGTGCGGGCACGCGGAGCCACGAATCGAGAAAAGCCTACATGCCGGCCGGGTCAGGTGCAGCGCCCGGTTCGGCCGCGCCTTCTTGGCGTTTCTCCCATCGCCATACCAATCCGTCTTCGGGGTCGATGACCTCGCCGATGTGACGGAACCCACACTTGGTCAAGACCCGTGTCGAAGCGTTCTGTTCTGGCAGCGTGTGTGCCCGGACCAGGCGAACCCGGCCGCTGCCGAAAGCGTAGATCACTAGCGCCTCGGCGGCTTCAGTCGCGTACCCCTTCCCCTGTTGATCGGGATCAACGCCGTAGGCCATCTCTACCACGCCGTCCGCTGCCGGCGGCCCTTTGAAGCCACATTTCCCGACAGCGATGCCGGTTTCCCGGTTTACCAAGGAGAAACCGTGTGTCCACGGATCTGCCGAAGTCGAGGCGTGAAGGCGCGCCAGCCAGTCGGCTGACAACTCCGTGCCTTCTCCGAAGGGCTCATCTCCTCGACCATCGCGTGGATGTCCTGTAGCGTCATTGGGATAAGCTTCAGGCTTTTCGTTTGCATGTGCATCGCCGTCATCGGCGAGTGGCCGAAGGCTCCTGTTCAGCGGCGGCGCGAAGCTCTGTCCGCTGCCGCGAAGGCCGGGCTCTGCCCTCCGCGGCTGTTTGGTTGCGGCTGGCCCAGGTTGGGAACGTGCACAACAATCGGCATCCCTTCCCGCAGCTGCGTCTAGTTGATCGCGGCTTCCCCGCCCATCACGGCGGGCTTGTAGGCTTGATGAACCTTGTCGATGGCGCGGACAATGTCTAGCGCGTCTTCCTTGCTTCCCATTAGCGTTCGCAGCGGAAGCCAGAAGGAATCTTTGCAGACCTGTTCGGCGACCGGGCAGCGCTCGGCCCGATGGGCGAGCGCTTCGCCATACATCGGGTTCTCGTAGAGCGGATGCGGATAGAAGGGATCGCAGGGGACGCCCTCGGCCCGCATGGCGCGGACGAACTCGTCGCGGTGCACACCGAATAGCTCTTCGTCAATGCGCCCGACCAGCAGGTAGAGGGAGTGGGGGGTGGCTGACTCGGGCGCTTTCTGGAAGCGAACGCCGGGGCTTTGCGGCGCTTCACGCACGGCGTCCGAGTTCATCTGCCGCCGCAGAATCTGGTCGACGAGCCGCTCGAGCTGAGCCAGCAAAACGGCCGCCTGAAAAGCCGTGATACGAAAGTTTGATCCCAGCTCAAAGTGGTGGAACCAGCCCTGGTCGGGCCGCCTGCCGGTGTTGGCAATCGAGCGGGCGCGGGCGGCGCATTCATCGTTGTTCGTGGTGATGATTCCTCCCTCGCCTGCCGTCATCACCTTGGTGTTCTGGAAGCTGAACGTCCCGCAGAGGCCGAAGCTGCCGGCTCGCTGTCCTTTCCACTCAGCTCCGTGAGCATGGGCGGCATCTTCGATCACGATTAACTTGTGCTCGGCGGCGGCCTTGGCGATGCGATCCACGTCCGCCATCTGTCCGGCGAAATGAACAATGATCACGGCCTTGGTCTTGGGCGATACCGCAGCGTCGATCTTATCCGGATCGATATTGAATGTTTCGTCCTCGATGTCGACGAAGACCGGGATCCCTCCGACGCGCGAGACCGCTGAAGCCGTCGAGACGAAACTGTGCGCAGGGACGATAACTTCGTCACCCGGCTGGACGCCCGCCACGGTGAGCGCTAGCTCGATGGCAAGGGTTCCGTTGGCCACCGCAATGCCATGCTCGCAGTCGTGCATCTTGGCGAACAGCGATTCGAAGCGTCCGACGAACTCGTTGTAGGCGCCCCACTTGCCCGAGGCTAGGACTTCCAAGAGCAGCTCTTGCTCTCGCGGGCCTGAAACAGGCCATGCAGGATAGGGGTCTTTTCGGACCGGAGTCCCGCCGTATAGGGCTAGCTTACTCACGTTACTGACTAGCATAGGCCATTGCTCTGTAAGGGAGCGACAGGCCTTCGGCTACCCAACCGGGAGAGGGCTATCACTGCGGTCGACCCGGTCAAATGTCGGCCAGCCCGCCGTCGGAGCACTCCTTCTGTCCACACCATGATTTCCGAGGTCTCCGTTCGGGTAGGCCGTTTTATCGCTAAGGCGGCACGAACGCTGCCGAAAAGAACGCATAGATGCAGTTTCGCATTACCGTCCGTTTAGTCCTGTTGGTTTGCTGCGTTGGCAGGACTGTCTGCAGCGCGCAACAGGCGAGTCCGCGCGTACCCGACTACGACGGCTTCGACAGTCGCACTTGGTCAGCGCCGCCAGCCGAAGCCTACGTGGCAAGGGACACGCTTGGCCCGACTGCGGCTCCTCCCGCCGGCACCGGCGCGAATCTCTACAACCTTGACAGCCCTCTGACAGGCGCGCAAAGCGGCGATCCGGAAAGTGCTGCCCGCTCCTTCCTCTCCAGACGCATCGACTCGTTCGTCGAATCGCAAGCTGGCGCGATCGATCTACCACTAGTCTCCCAATACGAGAGCGTTGCAGCCGGGCTGACACATCTGGTCTTCCGTCCTGAATTCGAGGGCATTCCCTACTTCGATTCGGGAATTCAGATTCATGTTGACGGCGACGGACGTATCTGGAGAGTGAACCAGAGCCACAACGCCACAAGGCCGCTGGAGCTGACAACAGCAGCAAGTGCCAAGGCGTCGATTGTCTCAACTCTGGCCCTCCTAGCCCCTGAAACCAGGCCAGTGCTGCGAGAGATCACGCCCGAATACGGTCCCGCGCGGCAAGTTACGTTTCAGGAAGACTCGCTGGCAGAGCCGATCCGGGCGAGTCTGGTGTGGTTCCCGTCACGGGAAGGGGCTGTGTTGGCCTGGCAGCTGTATCTGCACCTTGGCGGGGAACGCGCTTACATGGTCGTCGCTGACGCCGACCGGGGAGAGGTTTTGTTCAGCCGAAATCTGACTCACGCAAGCAGCCCGCAAGGCCAAGTTTTTGCCGCGCCCAACGTTGCTCATCCCGGCGACGGCGTACAAAGTGATGAGGCCTTGACGGGATGGCCGGCGGCTGACGGCGCTTGTCCTAGCAGTATCTATCCCGCCCAGTTTCGCTCCGGCCCGCTGCTGGACGGCTGTTGGGTCGAAACCACCGAAACGAAAGGCAACAATGTGGATGCGTGCTTGGACCTGGACGCCAATAATGTTTGTGATCAGCGCGCCGCGGATTCCGAGGCCCATTTCCTATTTGCCTTCACGAATAGCTACAACTTGGCCAACGATCCGGTGACCGACCGCGAGGCGGCGCTGACGAACGCTTTCTATTGGACGAATGCGCTCCACGACTGGCTCTATGGCCTGGGATTCGACGAAGCCGCCGGGAACTTCCAAGACGACAACTTCGGACGCGGCGGCGCGGCGGCGGACGGTCTGAAGCTGGACGTTCAAGATGGGGGGGACATCGAACAACGCCAACTTCCTCACGCCGCCCGACGGGATTGCCGCCCGCATGCAGCTCGGACTGTTTACGAGCCTGCGGCGGGACTCGGCATTTGATGGCGACGTGATCACGCACGAGTATGCTCACGGGCTCACAAATTGTCTCGTTAGCGGTCCGCTGAGCGTGATCGGACTATACCGCTGGCAGAGCGGCGCCATGGCTGAAGGCTGGAGCGACACCTACGCGGCCACTTTCACGAACGACCCCATTGTCGGAGAGTACGTTTCGGAGAATCCCACTACGGGTTTACGCACGGTCGCCTACAACTCAAGCCCCTATACATTTGGTCAATTTGGAACTCTGTTCTTGAAAGCGATTCCCGGCACCTCGCTGCTTCTGAGCCTGCCCCAAGTCCATCGGGATGGCGAGATATGGGCCACCGTCATGTGGCAGCTTCGACAGGTGATCGGCCAAGCCGCGTTCCAGAACGTGCTGACCACCGGTCTCACGCTCACACCCAACCGGCCGTCGATGCTCGACGCGAGAGATGCCATTCTGCAGGCGGCGATTTCTCTGGGTGTCGGCGGCCCGAATGCGTGCGGTGTGTGGACGCCGTTCGCCGCACGCGATTTCGGGGCATCCGCCGTGATCAATCCCAAGCAGAGCGAACAGCCGAATGACACCGCTCTCAGCGTTTACGAGGCGTACGACGTGCCGGCGGTTTGCGGCGGGACCCCGTTGTCTCCGGTGGACGCACGGCTCGACGACGACATGGAAAGCGGAGACAACGGCTGGAGCGGGACCGGGCTATGGCATCGCACGAATCGAAGAGCGGCGTCAGGCGTTTTCTCCTGGTGGTTCGGCCAAGACGGGGCTGGAACCTACAACACGGGGGCGCGTACATTCGGCACGCTGACCTCCCCCTCGATCGACCTCACGGGTGTCAGCGATGCCGCCATCGAATGGGATCAGGTCTTAAGAACCGAGGGGTTCGGCCAAGCGGTCAACCTGGGCAGCGGGAATGCCGCGGCGTACTTGAACGCCGATGCCGGCCGGCTGCTAATCAGCGTTGACGGCGGCTCTTGGGTCACCTTCAGCCACCTCGCGCACAACAATTCCGGCGGCGACTTTGAGCATCACAAGGTCAACATCTCCCGCTTCACCGGCGGAAGCGTGCGCATGCGGTTCGATATCGATACGATCGACGCCGCGAACAATGATTTCGAAGGCTGGTTCATCGACAACGTTCGGGTCTCGCGGCTCTCAGCGACGCCTTCACTTCTGGTGGTCTCACCGGTCGCACTCACATTTTCGGGTGTCGCGGGCGCGGCCTCGCCGGGTCCCCAAACGATCAACATCAGCAATGGCTCGGCGGAAGCGTTGGTCTGGGGCGCTGGCGTTACCCAGGGCAACTCGTGGCTCGGCCTGTCTTCGTCGACAGGGGTGGCGCCTTCGACGATATCGGTTTCGGTCGACTCAAGCGGGCTGCCGGCGGGGACCCACCTAGGCGTCATTGAGATCAGCGCGCCGGGCGCCGCCGACTCGCCGGCAACGGTGAACGTCACTCTCACACTGAGCGCTCCCGCGCTGCCGGCGGCTTCGTGGTCGTTTGAGGAGAGCGCTTCGGGGCCGGGCGTCACGGTAAGCGACAGTTTCGGCGGGCACCATGGGACTACTCAAGGCTTCGGGACGGTCCCAGCCCCGGGGGCCCTAGGACTCGCCCGAATCTTCAACGGCTCCAGTGACTTCGTCCAGATTCCAGCTTCTTCGGACTTGACGCCAACGACTTTCACGGCGCGGGCCTGGGTCAAAGTCAATTCCTACCCCAGCTCGTTCGGGGTCATTCTCTCGGCGTTCGGGGGAGCGAACTCTCGCGGCTGGTATCTGGCCGTCAAGTCCACGGGCGAAGTTATCTTCATGGGCGCTTCTCCCCCTAGCAGTTCGCCCTGGCTGGTCTCTTCGGCAAAGCTCAACTTGCAGCAGTGGCACTCCTTGTCGGTTACTGTAGATCGCTTGTCGGGAGACGTAGCGATCTACATCGACGGTGCACTCGATAAGACAGCCCGCTTCCCCGCGATCGTGGGCGACACAGGCCTCCCGGTGACCATCGGCCGCGCTTCCTGGTACGACGGCTACTACTTAAACGCTGCGATCGACGAGGTCGAGATCTTCCCGGCGCTGAGGACTGCGGCCGACATCGCTTCGCGGTATGCGCTGTTCAGTCCTCCGCCAACAACTGCGAATCTAGCGACCGTCGCTGAGTGGGACTTTGAGACTGCAGCCGACGACGTATCCGGCAATGGTCACGCGGGGACGCTAAGCGGCACCGCCACGGTCGCGGGCGCTTCCGGCAATGGGCTCCGCTTCGACGGGATCTCCGATGCGGTCACGGTTCCGGGGAGCGTGGACTTCACGCCGGCCAGCTTTACTGTGCGGGCGTGGGTCCGTCTGTTGTCGGCGCCGGGCGACTGGGGAACGGTGGTTGCCAACTACGGCGGGTCTTTCGATGGCTGGTACCTCGGCGTGAACTCGGACGGACGCGTCCGGTTCGCCGCCGGGAGCCTGCCTTCGAGCCTGCCAATCGTCGTGTCAACGGCCGCCGTCAGCTTGAATCGCTGGCACCACGTCACGGCGAGCTATCATGGTCCGACCCGCAGGGTGACCCTCTACGTCGACGGGGCCCAAGATACCGTCGCCTATGAGGGGGGACTGACGCCGCAGGCCGGCGGCACGCTTGTGATGGGTCAGGCGTCTTGGACGGCAGACAACTTCCTTCACGCCGATCTGGACGAAGTTCGTATCGACCCAACGGTCTGGACACCCGGGCAGACCCAAAGCGACTTCACCAGTTTCTCTCCCGACCAGGCGCTGGACCCGGTCGCGATTTGGAAGTTCGACGACGTCGGCGTCGGTCCGGGAACCACGCTGGCGGATAGCTCAGGCAACGGACATGACGGGACGACCCAGGGCTTGGGTACCGAATCCGTCACGGGCGTGGTGGGTCCGGCGCGGAGTTTCACGGGCCGCCCCGACTACGCCCGGCTTTCAACCCACACCGACCTTTCGACCGCGAGTTTCACCTTCGCAACCTGGGTGAAAGTGGACACTTATCCCGGCAATTGGGGAGTGATCGCATCGACTTACGGGGGTGATTTCAAGGGCTGGTACGTTGGAGTTTTTAATGACGGGCGAGTGATCTTTTCTGTGTCGGGACTGCCGTCGTCGAACCCTTGGCTGTTGTCGACTCTTGCTTAGACGGTTGTTTCAGCAAGCCCCAAGATGTAGGGTAGGGCGTGGCCCGGCCGCCGTTTCCGAAGAGTCTGCGTCAGTTTCAGGTGGAGTTCGCGACCGAGGGGGCTTGCCAGAAGTACCTGGCTGCTTGTCGTTGGCCCGACGGGTTCCTTTGTCCTCAGTGTGGGCATCGGCAGGCCTACATTCTCGAGCAGAAACTACGGTGGCAGTGCGCGGCGTGTCGACACCAGGTCTCGTTGACGTCGGGAACGGTGCTCCACAATACGAAGACCCCGCTGACGGTTTGGTTTTGGGCTGCGTACCTGATGACAACTGATAAACGAGGTGTGTCGGCGCTGCTACTGCAGCGTCAGCTCGGCCTGTCGCGCTACGAAACCGCCTGGATGATGTTGCACAAACTGCGACGGGCCATGGTGAACGCAGCTCGCGAGCCCTTGCACGGAGAAGTAGAGGTCGATGACACCTGGATTGGCGGCCCGCAAGCAGGTTTGCGAGGCAGCCGGCAACTGAAGGGGCGCCGTGCGGCCCTTGTGATGGTCGCTGTTGAGAAACGCGGGAAGCGCTCCGGGCGCGTTCGCATGTCCGTTATTCCAGACTTCAAGAAGGTGACGATCGACAGGTTTCTTGCCCAGAACGTTGTTCCCGGCTCGACCATCTACACAGACGGTCTGAAGACCTTTACCGCCCTCGAAGAGGCCGGCTACAAACACGTCTCTCGTCCGCAACCTCACCGGACTGACTTGCGGAAAGGCGCCAAGTCAGTGGTGCCGCTGGCGGATCGTGCCATTGGCAACCTGCAGCAATGGCTGACCGGAACGTACCACGGCGTGAGCCGCGCTCAGCTTCCGGTTTACCTCGATGAGTTCGTGTTTCGACACAACCGCCGCAAGACCCCAATGGCAGCCTTCCAAACCCTCCTCGGTCTCGGAACTCAACACGCTCCTACGCCTTACGCCCACATCCGCCGCGCGCGTGACCTGGACAAGACGCGATGACCTCCACCCCAACATCTTGGGGCTTGCTGAAACAACCGTATAAGCAGGAGTCCTCTAGTCGTCTGATTGGGGCACCTTGGTGGCTCGCGCTCAAGCCGCGAGCATCCACTAAAGCTGAGCCAAGGGCCAACCTCCGTTGACGTCGTCCAAAACTGGTTTGCCGAGTTCCGCGGGCCGCGAGCAGGACTAAGTTCCACGAAACGAACTACATACAGCGTGTCTGGCGGATACCTGTCAGGAAATCCCGTTCGCACTCACAATCAGGGATCTATGATTCTTAAACACACTCTAACAAAGCCACTTAGGACCTGATTCCTCCGACTCGGCGGTGGAACGCCAGTCTCGCTAGATCCTGTGTAACGAGGAAGTATTGGTGCGGCAGGAAAATCGAATTCCTGCGCGAGGACGAAGCCAGCTTCCCGTAGTTCCACGATGAGGTCTTCCCTGGCAATCTTCATGGCCAAGGGCGGTCCCACCGGCGTCTCTCGTTTGTAGAAGTCCACGATGGCAAGACGGTGGCCGGGCCGCAGGGCTCCAGGCAA
>CBDCYS010000038.1:0-24213 GCA_965224215.1 Bryobacterales bacterium
TATACGGGTGTTCGAAACGCATACGGGTATTCGAAACGCTGTGGGTGTTCAAAACGCTTTCGCGGGCAATCAGAGTCCTTACGGACGGATCTGGGGGAAGGAGGCCATGCTTGCGCCGGCGGGGCGGTGAGCCTTGCCGGCTAGCGGCGTCCGGAGCTGCCTCGGCCTGAGGAGCGACCGCCTCCCGACGATCGTACACCACCGCCGCTCCGGCCTATCGAACCACCGCGGCTGCGCGAGGGAGCAGAGCGGGCGCCGCCGCCTGATCGAACGCTCGGCGCTCGGCTGGCCGATGTGCGGCCAAAACCGCGTCCGGATCGCGGCGCCGGGGCGGACCTTACTCTTGAGCCGCCGCCGAATCCGCCGGATGACCTGGTCCGCCCGACAGACGGGCCGACTCGCGAAGAGCGACCGGGTGTCGGGCCTGCTCTCGACGCGCCCGATCGAGATCGGGGTATCGACAGTCGCGCTGCGGGAGGGGCGGAGTTCCGTGAGCCGCCGGAACGCGATGCGCTGGGACTCGGTACCCGGGAGCGGGTCCGCGGCGTAAATGAGCGGTTGCCGCCGCTTCTCAACTGAGTGCTCGATCTGGAGATCGATCCAGAACGATTGACGCCGGACCGGCTCGGCTCGGCTGCCCGCGAACGGCTTCTCGGTACGAATCCGCCTTCACTTCGCCTGGCCGAATTGCCCTCCACCGGGCGCGGCAACGAGAACGTCCGGGGAGAAGATGATCCTCCAGATCCGCTGCGGGTTCGTACCCGTGAGCTTGTTCGAGGGACAACACCACTCGTTGTCCTATTCGTTCCGCCCTGCGCCGGCCTCGGCAAGGTGAAGCTGCCTGACCTGTTTCCACTTCCCGTCGCTCGAGTACCTGTGGCTCGCGTGCTGGGCAGTTGCGTGCTGCGCGCTCGGGCGGCACCCGAGACCCGGGGCTGCGAGGTTCGGCTCTGCGCTGAAGAGCTGCTAATGCGGGAGTTTCCGCCGAAGTGCCGCCAAGCTTGACCCGACGTTGGCGCGGTCCTCGGGCTAGACCGAGAGACTTGATCGCCGCCACTCGCAGCCGTCGGACCGCTCGATCGGCCAGCGCGCCCCGAGCTTCCCGTGGCCGCCGCAGCGCCGGTTCTGGACCTCCCAAACCGCCGGAATTGAGGAGTCTGACCGACCGTGCCACTTGCACCGCCTACAGGCTGCGCTGCGCTTCGCACAGAAGTCGGCGAGCCGCCCTGGCCAGAGGTGCGAACGCGTCCTCTTCCGGTCTCAGCCCGGCTGGGGGCCAAACCACTCGTGGTTCGGACTCCGCCTCGCCCGACTGCTCCGGTATCGGCGCTTGCTCCGGATGGAGAAGGATTATTTCCGGTTCGAGCCGTAGACCGAGCGCCGCCCGCGGATCCGGAGTTCGATCCTCTGGTGCCGCCGGGTGCCGCCGATCTTGTGCCGGAAGTCCCGGAGCGAACGCCACCGGAGGAACGCGCGTTGGGGGCGCCGGCCGTTCTCGCGGCTCTACCTGCGCCGGCTCCTCGGACACCTCGGCCCGCCCCACCGGCGGCACCCGCGGTGGCCGTGCGTCTTCCGTTCGAATCCGCAAATGCTCGAACCGAGCGAGTCGCGCTCTCGCGCTGCTGATCAAAGGATGTTCTGGCTACACGTTGCCTGGATGGCTGACGAGAAAAGAAGCTCGACCGGCGCACGGAGCTGGCCGTGCCTGCGGCACCCGACCTATTCGAGGCGCGGACAACTCTCCCCTGGCTTTGGCGCGCTGGCACCACCGGAATCTGGCCGCGCATCAGCGTAGCCCGCCTTAGCTCCGCCGCACGAAGCGACCGAGGGGCATTCACTCGCCCTCGAGAAAAGCTTTCGGCATCCACTAGTGAAACGCCATTGTGAGCGCGGGCGTTTCGATAGTTCGTGTAGATGTTCGTGCTGTTGTCTACATTGATTGTGGTGCGATTGCCACCGCCACGACCGTAGCCACGGCCGCCGCGGCCGTATCTGCCGCGGCCCCCATACCAGGGATGGTAAGTCTCATATGGCGCCAGCGGGACCCAGCCGATATTGCCGAATCCGAAGTTCAGCCCAGCGCTGAAACCGCTGTAGCTGTTGTAACCAAAGAAGGCGACCAGTGCCGGACGCCAGTAGTGGCGGCGATAGCGATGTCCGGGATACCAGCCCCAGCCGTAGCTGGCATGCTGGTACCAGCGGCCATAGTGGTAGGGGGCCCAGCCCCAAGGCTCATAGCCCACCCAAGACCAGCCGTAGTAGTCGAGGTAGGTCCAGCGTCCGTGGCGATAGGGCGCCCATCCGGGCGATGCGGTAGGGAACCAGGTGTTGCCATAACCCGAGACATGACGCCAGCTTCCGTGGTCGTCCAAATCCTCGACCCCGTAGACGTCGCTGCTCACATAAGAGCGGCTGACCGACTGGCTGAGTTGCTTGTCGCGGCGCTCATTCCAGAAATCCCAGTCGTCGCGGCGGACGGCCTTGGCTAGTTGGAACTCCGCCTCTTCCGCCGTGCCGCGTACGATCATGGACCGGCCGCTCTTGAGTGTCTCTCGGCCCTCGCGGGAAGCAACCTCGGCTTCTCCACTGCGAACGGTGACGATCGTCTCACCGGCGCCGGTGACTTCGACTCGATAGTTGCCATGCTTGAGCGGGCGCACGGCGACGTGAGGGGTTTCGATGTCGACGTCGGCTTCCCCGCCCTTGAGCTCGCTATAGGTCACGATCCCGTGCGCGACTTGGACACGGAACTGGCGGTTGCCCAGTTGGGCAACGGACAACTCCGTCAATTCGTTGAGCCGGACAAAATTCGCGAAATCGAGTTGGACCTCTGCCCGCGAGGCGGCACCGGTTGCGATGCTGTCACCCTCGACCAGAGGCAGGTTCACCCGTCCTTCGACCCAGTCGCCTGAATCGCCGTGGCGGGTTGTCACCTCGCCATTGGTCAAGCTGACCCTGGCCACACCCAATTTGGACTTACTTTGGGCGACTCCCTGCTCCGAGAGCATCAGAACCGCGATGATCGCCGGCAAGATCCCAGATTTGCTCAGCTTTGTCATGGTCTGCTCCTTATGACGAGTTGTCACCCTAGAGCGTTGCATGTATGATTCCAATCACGCGCCTATTGATACAAAAAGACTTATCTCTCACCACAGTAGCCGCGAAACGGTTGAGAACCACCGGCCGGTCTATAGCCACCGATTTCGCGTGTTGCCGTCAATTGTAGCTGCTTGGACTGGAAGCGTAGTGGGTCTTATTGGAAGTCGGAAGTTGACGAGCGGCGCGGTAGGGTAGCGTCGAGGCGGCCGAGAAGGCCGCGTACAGCTCACGATGCATCCGAATGACCCGCCCGTGAAAAACATGCGCCGGCTGGCGCGGATCTTCCACCACACCGACGGCCTGCGGCGGCTGATCCAGGAAATCCCTAACCCCTTCAACGGCATCACGTTTTGCCAGGGAACGATCACCGCGATGGGCGTCGATGTGTTCAAGCAGATTCGATATTTCGCGGGACTCAACCGCATCAAGCTGGTGCACGTTCGCTCGGTGCGCGGTACCGTTCCCAAATACACGGAAGTCTTCGTCGACGAGGGCGACATTGACATGCTTGAGGCGATGAAAACGTATCGCGACGCGGGATACGAGGGACCTTTTGTGTCCGATCATCCCCCCCCGCGTCGAAGGCGATACCCCCTGGGGTCAGATTGGCTGCACCTTTACGCACGGCTACATGCGGGGACTCGTGCAGGCGGTCAACGCGATGTAAGCTGGGTGCTAACGCACGAAGCCGGTCGGGTTTCCAGGATGGGACAAGAACGCTGGCCAAATCCGGGGCAACGACGCTCGCAGATCAGAAGACAAGTCTGCTGTTCCCTGATTGCGGTTTGTGCCCGCGCCTCGGCTGGTCCGACAAATCTCTCAATCTGCTTGTCGCAAGCCGTCAATCGACGCTTTCAACGCCGCGCTGTAGACACCGAAATCGACGTTGTAGGAGATTAGGTTGTAACCGAGCGCCATCCACTCACGGGCCCGCTCCGCATCGCTAGGCTGGATGCCCGCGGCGATGCCGTTGCGCTTTGCGGCATCGGCGACCTTCTTGAGCGCATCGATAAATAGCGGGTTGTCGAATTCCCCGACGATACCCATCGACTGCGTCAAATCAAAATGGCCGACCCACAGCGCATCGACCCCGGGCAGGGACGCGATGGCCTCGATGTCGTCCAGCGCTTTCGTGCTCTCGATCTGGCAGAGGAACAGATTGTCGCGGTTGGCTTCCGCCATGTACTCGGCTGGGTTCGGGCGAATGTAGTCGTTGTGCGCGGATCCCAAGCCCAAACCGCGATCCCCTTCGGGGGCGTACCGCAAAGCCGTAATGACCCGCCCGGCCTGCTCGGGGGAACGAACGTTCGGGATCATCACTCCCGCGGCGCCTGCGTCCATCACACGGGCGATGAAGTGATAGTCCGATGACGGTACGCGAACGATGGGGGCAATCTCGGTCGCCTTGAACCAAGCCAGCAGGTCCGCGATCCGGCCCATATCCAGCCCGCCATGCTCCATGTCAAGCAAAACGAAATCGAGCCCGGCAGACTCGGCCACCTTGGCAATGCCGCGGGTTCCGAACTCCATGATCATGTGTCCGAGAGGCGTCTTGCCCTCGGCCAGCAACTGGCGAATGCGGTTGGGTCTCATGACTTATCTCCTTGCGCTGAGTTTGGCTTGGACGCCGGGACGATTTACCGCATCCGGGTTGGCCAAGAATTCCGGAGGCCGGCCCTCGTAGACCGCTCGGACGTTGCGGCAGCAATCGAGGGCGATATCGCGGATGCCCTCGTAGGTCCACGCAACGGAATGCGGCGCCAACAGCACGTTGTCCAGCTTGAACAGCGGGTTGTCGGGCGGCGGCGGCTCTTCTTCCAATACGTCGAGGGCGGCGCCGGCAATACGCTTGTTGCGGAGAGTTTCCAACAGCGCCTTTTCATCGACGATGGGGTCGCGGGCGGTGTTGATCAAGAAAGCGGACGGCTTCATGAGCGCCAGTTCTTCGGCGCCGATCAGACCCTCGGTGTGCTCGTTGAGGGGCGTGTTGATCGTGACGAAATCGCTCTCCTTGAGCAAGGTCGGGAGGTCCACCAGTTCGATCCCCATCTCCGACGCCCTCTCTTTCGAGACGAAGGGGTCGTAGGCGAGCAATCGGCCAAACCCCATGCCTCGCGCCATGCGAAACATTTCACCGGCTATGTTGCCTGCTCCGACCGACCACAGCGTTCGTCCTTCGATGCAGATGCTCTTGCAGACCAGGTCGCCCCGCCAACGGCCGTTTCTGGTGCGCTGGTCCAGCGCTCGCAGGTTCTTCGTGATGGCCAAGATGAACGCCATGATTCCCTCGGCCACGGGTCGTCTGACCGCATTGGGAGTGATGGCCAGGAGGACATCGGCTGCGGTGCAAGTCGGGACATCGACGCGGTCAAAGCCTACCCCCCAGCGAGCCACGCAGGCCGTGCGCGCAACTCCGGCAAAGGCTGACGGTGGAAAATAGTAACCGAGGCAAATAATTGCGTCGTACTGATTGACGACCTCGGCGGTAGCCGTTCCGCCGGTGTCGGGCATGATGTCGTGCTCGAGGTTCGGCAGTGACGAAAGTATTTCCTTGATGGCGTGATCGGCCGCGTTATGCATATCGCCGGTCAAGTCCGGCGTGAATCCAACTCGAAACGCAGTAGTAGATGACACCGGAATTATGCACAGATTCACTTTGCGAGTGTGGCTGCGTTCGTAGCGGGTTGGCGGTCGTCGTGAGGTGGTAGCTCGGCAACTGGCCTTTTGGCTTCTCCGTGTCCGGTTTCCCTTCCCGCCCAGAATCCGCGTCGTCAAAACCTCGCTCGGAAGTGACGTGTTTCCAGTGCGTTACGGCTAGTGCATAAAAGTTTATGCATAGCGCATAGCCAGGCTCTCAGATCAGCGCCCTCCCGACCACCGGCAGCAAGCCGCCGTAGGGAGTCGGCTTCCTGCCGCGGAAGTTGTAAGGCGTCGAAGCCCCGATTTTATTGGGCCGCGAGGCCGTCACGGCTGGGCCTTGTTGGACGGGCCTTTGGGAGCTATGCTGTTTTCGTCTGGTAACCATGTGGGTGACTTCCTTGGGGTTGGCTGGCGAAGCTGGAATCTTTGCCAGCCGACCTTTTTACCCCATGTTTTAGGGGGTCCCCAATGGTCCCTTGCGGCTCAGCCCTCCTCAGGTCCACGCCGCAGTGCATAATTCAGGTGACATAGAGTTTTTTGTGTGATTTTCAGTCCGCGGCCTAAATTCCTCGGCCCGTTGGTCCCAAGGCTAAGTCGCAGCCTGCTGAACCATCAAGAAATTTTGGCTCTTCTGGGGAATCTATGGGTAGTGAGCTGGCTCGGGGGACTGATGTTCGAGGAAGCGGCGGAACTTGCGACAGGTGGATTCAAAGGATCGCAGATCTTGTTCCGAGTTGCGGTGGCAGAGCAGGGAGCAGCCCTCGTTGAGCGCATCAAAGACGGGCCGCTCGACCGGCGCCTTTCTCAGGGCAGAGGTTTCATGTAAGTCGCGGATGATTTCTCCACCCAGGACCCAGAGGTTGTTCACATGCTTGCGGATCGTCCTCCGAGACAGTCTCTGGTGGCTCAGGTGGGCCAGGAAGGGTTGGAAATACGCGACGACTTGCTGGCCTGGCAGAAGATCTTCGGGCAACCCCATCCAGCTTCGCGGCCACTTATCCAGCTCCTGGCAGCAGGGCCGCCAGAGGGCTTGTTGGACGGGCCCGACTTCGTTTACCGTAGTTGGTTTTGCGTGCCGAGCCATGAGATGGAACTGACTACGATAATAAACCACTGCTATCGCTTTCCCGGATTCGTCCACGAACGGGCGAAATGGTCCGCCGACAAGAAAAGCATTGAGGTGCAGGTGCGGCCCAGGGCCGGCTCGGCGGCAGTTTGCTCAGGATGTCATCAACCCGGCCGCGGCTACGACCACCTCGACGAACGGCGCTTTGAGTTCATTCCTTTCTGGGGCTTCCTGGTGTTTTTCCTCTACCGCATGAGGCGGGTGAGCTGTCAACGCTGCGGCGTGACGGTGGAAGAAGTGCCCTGGGCCAAAGGCAAGCACCGGCTGACCCGAGCCTACATGCTGTTTTTGGCGCACTGCGCGCGAAAACTGTCGTGGAAAGAAGTGGCCGAGTCGTTTCAGACCTCCTGGGACAAGGTCTGCCATGCCGTCGAGTACGTGGTGCAGTGGGGCCTTCAGCATCGAGTCTTGGAGCCGATCCGGGCCATCGGGGTCGATGAGATCTAGTACGCCAGGGGACACCAGTATCTCACCCTGGTCTATCAAATCGAGCAGGGCCCCAAGCGCCTGCTCTGGGTGGGCAAGGACAGAACTATCGAAACCTTGGAGGGCTTCTTCGCCATGCTCGGAGAGTCCCTGTCTGCTCAGATCGAGTTTGTTTGCTCCGACATGTGGCAGCCCTACCTGCGGGTGATCCGCGAGAAGTGCTCCCAAGCCATCCACATCCTGGACCGCTTTCACATTGTTGCCAAGATGAACAAAGCGCTGGACGAGGTGCGCGCTGGCGAGGCCCGCAAGATGGTGCGGCAAGGCTATGAACCGTTACTGAAAAAGACCCGCTGGTGCCTGCTGCACTACAATCTCGCGACCGTCCGGGCCTATCTGCTCAAAGAAGACTTTCAGCAACTCTGGGAGTATAGATCGCCCACCTGGGCCGGGAAATTTCTCGACGAATGGTGCCGGCAAACCATGCGCTCCCGGATCGAACCGATGAAGAAGGTCGCCCGCATGCTCCGCTCCCACCGCCAGCTCATTCTCAACTATTTCCGCGCCAAGAAACGGCTCTCCTCCGGTGTCGTGGAAGGTCTCAACAACAAAGCCAAAGTCACCATGAGAAAATCTTACGGATTCCGGACGTTCAGAATTACAGAACTCGCTCTGTATCACGCACTTGGAAAGTTGCCAGAACCACAGCTTACCTACAGATTCTACTGACGAGGCGAAATTTTAAGAAGTAAAGTTGAGTTACAGCTCAGGAACACGAGCGCAGCGAATCGCGGGAGACCGTGTCGAGCGCCGACTTGCGCATGAGAGGTCATTGTACACTCCCGGCAGGCATCGCCGCATGCTTCAAGAGGCCGCGTGTCGCTGGCGAGTGATAATGTCCTAAACGTGCCAAGTAGAAATGTCCTATTGACAAGGTCAGCCTGGAGGGGTGAGCAAGCAAGGACAACTACTAATGACACAACGAGAGCGCGACCGGCTGGTGGCGCTGCGCAAAGCAGACAAAAAACTCATCACGCAAAAGCAGGCCGCCCAGCAGACGGGCCTCAGCGAACGGCATCTGAGGCGGCTGCTGGCGAAGCTTCGCAGCGAAGGCGACCAGGCCGTGGTCCATGCCGCGCGGGGCCGCGCGTCCAACCGCAAGCTCAGCGCCAAGGCGGAAAAACAAGCCGTGGCAATCCTCTCCCAACCCGTCTACGCCGGCTTTGGCCCGACTCTGGCGGCGGAGTATCTCGAGCAGCGCCACGGCGTCCAAGTCGGCCGCGAAACGCTGCGCCGTTGGATGGCCGCCGCGGGCCTGTGGAAGCCCCGCCGCCGCAAGTCAGGACGCCCGCATCCGTGGCGGCCCCGCCGCAGTTGCCGCGGCGAGCTGGTGCAATGGGACACCTCCGAGCACGACTGGCTGGAGGGACGCGGGGAGAAGCTGTACCTGATCGGCATGATCGACGACGCCAGCAGCGAGTTGCTGGCGCGCTTCGTCCGGCACGACTCGGGCGAAGAGAATCGCCGTTTGCTGAAGACGTATCTGGAACAAAACGGCCGACCCGTAGCCTTCTACACCGACCGCGCCAGCCTGTTTGTCAACACGCCCAAAAACAGCGCCGGCGAGGATCCCAAGCTCTTGCCTCCCACGCAGATCGGGCGGGCGCTCCAGGAGCTGGACATCGAATCGATCACGGCCTATTCGCCGCAGGCCAAAGGCCGCGTCGAGCGCAGCTTTGGCACCGCCCAGGACCGCCTGGTGAAGGGTCTGCGGGTGGCCGGGGCCACGACGATCGAACAGGCCAACGCCTACCTGGAAAGCGAGTTTCTGCCCTGGTGGAACGCCACGTTGCGGGTGCAGCCGGCTCACCCCGACGAGGCGCATCGCGAGCTAGGTCCCGAGCACGATCTGGACTCGGCGCTGAGCCAGGTCGAGACGCGGCGGGTCGCCAACGACTACACGATTCGCTTCCGGGGAAAGAGCTATCAAATCGACCGCAAGGCGATTGTGCCGGGTCTGCGAAACAGCCGAGTGCGGGTGGAGAGACGCCTGGACGGCGTCCTGGCCGCGCGCTGCGGCAAGCACGAACTGGCGCTGAAGCGCTGCGGCGCGCAGCCCCAATCGGAGCGCCCGCAGCCCAAGAGCGCCCAGGCGGAACCCGCTGCGGCAGCGGCCGAGAAGGCTGGCGGCAAAGCTGCCGGCAAGCGAAGCAGCGACTGGATGAAGGACTTCGATCTGAAAGACAGCCCCCCTTTGTGGCAAGCGGCGCAGGCATCCGGCGCTCGGCGAGACGATACCAGGACTAGGAGTCGCTGCCAAACCAAGACTCTATGCGGAGCGCCCATCGGGCCGATGCGCTGAGTTGGCAGTCGCTGCCAAACCAAGACACTATGGGGAGCGCCGGGCAAACGGCGCCCGGCGATCGTCGCGTTGGCGAAGCCCAAGGCCTCCGCTCCGAAGCTTCACCAAAGCAATCTCTGTCACGAACAGAAAACCCTCTGACCGGGAGGCCAGAGGGTCGTCTGCTTCAGCCGATTGCTTGGGAGCCAGCTCCATCGCTTCGGCCTTGGGCATCAAGAGCAGGCGCGACCCTGCCCTCAACGCCAACCACTCTACCATCGCCTCTCCAGCCACCTGCCCCAAAGCGGACATTTCTACTTGGCAGCGATTAGGACATTTCTACTTGGCGTTGACAGCTTCAAGAGGCCGCGGGCTTAAAGAATCGTCTCGGTTGGAACTGAACGCCAGACGCTCGCCGTCGGGTGACCAGGTATGACGCTGCGTCGCGCTCGGGCGCAGCGTGCTACGCCCGCCGAAGCCCGCAACGGCGAGGCGCGTCCATCCCGGCCAAGCTCTGACGAAACGAAACCCCAGAGCCGCGGGTGGGAACCTGCGGTCGGGTGGCCGAGCCGCCGATGAGTTTGGCCATTCAGAAGTGGGGCGGGCATCCTTGCCTGCCATACGTCGCACTCCTATCGGCATAGCAGCGCAACGTGCTACACCCGGAGCGTAGACTCCCGTCCAAGCCCGGCACGGCGGAGCCACGGCAGCCGCAGGTCTCTGACGAGCCCTGCGCTACAGGTATTCGAAACGCTTTCGCAGGTAACCAGAGCGCTTACGGACGGATATGGGACTAGACGACGGGAAGGTTTCGGCGTGTGGTTTTGGTCGGCATTCTGGCTGTTATCGCTGTCTCGTCCCCGAATCTGGACTAACGATTTACAGTAAGCCCGTCAGACCCGTCGGGCCAGAAATCGATCGCTTCGGTATTATGAAGTAGCTTCTGGGAATCGTTCCGGAAGCAGTTCTCTACGGAACGTTCGACTCCGCCGTTAACTCGTAAGAGGCGACATTAGCAGTGTGTAGCCACTCCGGTGAATGACCCCAGTGAGCAAGCAATGAGCGCGACACCGCAGACGCCAACTCCCAAGCAGGCTGACAATGGCCCGCTCAACTTTCGGGCCGCTGCTGCCTCGAATGTCCCGGATTTTGTTAACAAGCTGTACGGGATCGAAAACTGGGGTTTTGGCTATTTTTTCGTAAATGACAGCGGGAATTTGGCTGTCGCTCCCTCCAAAGACCGCCGAAGCTCAATCGATATTCGCGAAGTAATCTCTGAGTTGACCGCGCGGCAACAATCCACCCCAGTCTTGTTAAGGTTTCCACAAATTCTGGATGACAGAATGTCGGCGCTGCACGAAGCCTTCTCTCACGCGATTCGCGAGTTTGGATACGGGGGCCGGCACCTGGCTGTCTATCCGGTCAAGGTGAATCAAAAGGCCGAGGTCGTTCATCGGCTACTCGAAGCCGGATCAAATTTCGGCTATGGATTGGAAGTCGGCAGCAAGGCCGAGCTCGCTGCGGCTCTCGCTCAGCCGCTGGCTGATGGTGCGTTGATCATCTGCAACGGTCTCAAAGACGACCTGCTCTTGCGAAACGCCATTATGGCCGAGAGAATCGGCAAGAAGACCGTCATCGTGGTCGAGGACCCCGAGGATATGCTCATGGCCCTCGACCTGGGAGAGAAACTCGGCATCGAGCCGAACATGGGTATTCGCGTCAAGCTCTACTCGCGCGGCAGCGGCAAATGGGAAGAGTCGGGCGGCGAGTTCGCGAAGTTCGGCATGAGCACGATCGCGCTGGTCAAGACCATCCAATTGCTCAGGGAGCGCGGTCAAAGCTCCGTGCTCAAGATGCTGCACTTCCACATCGGATCTCAGATCACCGATATCCGGCCCGCCAAGCAAGCGTTCAAAGAGGCGGTGCGGGTCTACGCCAAAGTCCGCAAGATGGGCTGCGAGGTCGAGTACCTCAACGTCGGCGGAGGACTCGGTGTCGACTACGACGGCAGCAAAACCGCCTCGGAATTTTCGGTCAACTACTCGATGCAGGAATTCGCCAATGACGTGATCTATGTTGTGGGCGAGGTCTGCAGCAGCGAGGAAGTCCCCGAACCCACTATCGTGACCGAAAGCGGCCGAGCGATGGTGGCCTATCACTCGCTGCTCGTCACGGACGTCAAGAAAGTCATTGCCCCAGGCGTGGGGGCGGTCTACGAAGTAGACGAGATCGAATCCGAAGCCGAACCCGTACGTGAGCTGACCTACCTTGCAAGGGAAATCAACGGGAAGAACTTTCGCGAGTACTACCATGACGCCATTCAGCAGCGGGGTGATCTGAACTCTCTGTTTGAGCTGGGGTATCTCGATCTCGAGGACAAGGCCAAAGGAGAGTGGCTGTTCTGGAAAGTGTGCCGCCAAGCCGCCAAGCTATCGCGGGGAATGAAGCAACGGCCGGAGGAATTTGACGAACTGGACCGGCTGCTGTCAGCCAAGTACATCTGCAACTTCTCGATGTTTCAGTCGCTGCCTGATTTCTGGGCATTCGATCAGTTGTTCCCGATCATGCCGATTCACCGCTTGAACGAAATGCCCACCGAACGCGGCGTGCTCTGCGACGCCACATGCGATTCCGACGGCGCGGTCGACAAATTCGTCGACGCCAAACACATTAAAGAATCTCTCGAACTCCACGCGCTGCTGCCGGACCAACCCTACTACCTGGCATTTCTGCTGCTAGGAGCCTATCAGGAGACGCTGGGGGATTTGCACAACCTGTTTGGTGTCGTCTCAGAGGCGCATGTAACCGTGGACTGCGACGGTGAGACTCATATAGACCAAGTCACACGCGGCGATTCCGTCCGCGCAGTGCTCGAATATAGCGATTATGAGACCGACGAACTGCGGGAATCCATCGCCCGGCAGCTTTCGGAACGCAAGGACCTCGGCCTGATCTCCGACGACGATGAGCACGAAGTGCTGGCGACCTTCTCGCGCGTGCTTGACGACTACACTTATTTGGAGTAGCGGGCCGATTTGGAGTAGCGGGCCCGAAGCGGGTACGTCACGTCCGGAAGAATCAAGTGTTCTCCTCCATCAGATCAAGCAAACCTGCGGAATTGTCGAGGTCAACTCCGGGCAGCGGACCACTACCGCCAAATGTCGTGAACTTGAAAGGCCGACGGCGTCCACTCGTCTCACGTCTTGAGAGCGCTTGTCGAAGCGCGTCTTCCAGCACGGCGGTCAAAGTGCGACCGCTTTCTAGCGCAGCGCGCTTTGCATCTTGTATCAGAGCATCGTCTAACTGCAGCATAGTCCTCATAGAAATAAGCATATGACTAACGCATAAATCGGTCAAGGCTCCGCCGGGCCGGGCTCCATTTCCGATGTTGCGCGCCTGTAACCCTCTCATAGAACCTGTCGCCTAAACGTTTTCAAGGCGGCACTCAGGTGGCCTGCCGCACGGGAAGGCTGCGGTCCCCTTTTGGGAATGTGCGATGCTGAAAGTCCATTCCCGCCCCGGCTCGGAATTTCTTCCGGAGGATTCATGAATATTGCTGCTCGCGTCCTTGCTACTAGTCTCAGCGTAGTGCTGGCTTTCCCGATTTTTCTGTCGGCGCAGCAATCGGGCGGGCTAAAGATCATCCCGGTCGCCGGCGAGGGCGCCATCAACAACATCGAAAAACGGGTTATCGTTGAGCCCATCGTCGAGGTTCAAGATGACCAGGGACGCCCCATCGAGGGCGCCAAGGTCGAATTTCGCTGCCCGACTTCGGGTCCATCCGCTACTTTTTTTGGCGCCTCACCGGCACTTACCGTAGAGACAGACGCGGCCGGCAGAGCCCGCGCAAACGGAATGTCGCCCAACGCCGAGGAAGGGACCTTCGCCGTTCAAATCACAGCGACTCATCAAGGCCGCACGGCGACGGCGATGATGACGCAGACCAATGCGACCGCGCCCGGGTCACCCGAGGCAAAGAAAAGCATTTTTGGATGGAGATTGCTTGCGGTCATTGGCGCGGGAGTTGCGGCGGGAGTGGTCGCCGGGTTGCGCCGCGATAGCAGCAGCAGTACGGCAACGCCCACTAGCATCTCGGTGGGCTCGGTGTCGGTCGGTGCTCCCCGCTAAGTCCATCGGCCGCGGCCGGAATTATCGGGCCGAGCCCTTGGATGAAACTCCAGAGCCAGGAATCTCGCAGAACGCTGTTACCTGAATTATGCACAGATTCGGCGTAGCCATCGTCGATGGAGTTGTGGCGATAGCGGCACTCGTGTCAACTCAGTGATTTCGCAAGTCGTCTTTTCTGCTGTTTCCCTCCCCGTTTGAGTCGCCTCCTGATCCCGGCAGGGCAAAAGCGGGCTGGCAAGCGGCGTGTTCCCAGTACGTTGCGGCGAGTGCATGAAATTTTATGCATGGAGTGCCCCTCAGCTCAGCGCACCCTCCACCACCGGCGCCAAGCTCGATCCCGGCGGCCCCATCGCCCGCAGCCGTCGCATCAGCCGTTCAAACAGGCCCTTTTCCTGATAATGATCGCTGTAGCTGACACCCGTTCTGCCGGCGTGCCGCCAGATCTTGGCCGCCACGAACAGAAAACGCAGCCGCGCCGTCGCCAGGGTGGTGTGCCGCAGCGTCTCCACGCTGGCCTGGGCTTCGCGGTTGAACAGCAGCAGCCAGCAGTTGAGATTGTAGGCCAGCATGGCCAACTGAAAGTGATTGCGGTTCATGTCAAAGCGGCGCGAGGGATGGGCCGCCAGCCCGGCGTCGTTGTTGGCCTCCTTGATCAGGTTCTCGGCTCCGGCGCGCTGATTGTAAAACCACACCACCGCCGCGATCGGCTCGGCCAGATTGGTGACAAACACGCGGTAGGTGTAAGCGCTGGTGGCGAACAACTGGTATTGCTCGGCCGCGCCGGCCTTGGGCTCGTTTTCGTAACGCAGCGCCAGGAAACGGCAGGCCCGCGCCCAGCCTTGCGGTTGGTAGAGGAATTCGCATTCCGCGTCCGCGTCGGAGCGGGGGGAGGGTTTCCTTTCTGCTTGCTGCAAGCGCTCGACCAGGCGCCGCGTTTTGCGCGCCACGATGACGAACTGACAAGCCGCCTTTTCATAGGCCTCCACCGCCTCCCAGCAATAAAAGCCGGAATCGGCCCGCGCCAGGATTTTCTTCACGCCGCCCGGCAAAGTCCGGAAAGCGCTCTCGAGGTGGGCGGCGATCTGTCGGCCCGTGGGCCGGTCGCCGTTGCGCAACCCGCCCATCAGGTATTCGCGCGTCTCGGCCAGGAAGGTCAGTATCGGCTGGTAGCTGCGCTTGCCCTTGTTCTTGGGGTTGTAGCTCTTGCGCCCGCCCATCTGGCGGCCGTAGAGGGTATGCACGGTGGTGTCGGTGTCCAGCGTCACCGTCTCCAACTTCACGTGGGCCGCGGCCCAGACTCGTTCCCGCAGCTGGCGCTGAATGGAAAGGATCTGCTTCGCCACGTTGAGGTGCAGCGAGGCCAGAAAGCGCCACAGCGTGGACTGCGGCGGCAGACGCGTCACTTGCAAGATGCCGGTCAGGATGGGGTCGCGAGCGATGAAGCGGAGTTGGTTGAGCCGCGCAAAGCCGACATAGAGGCCGAGCACGAGGGCCAGCACGAACTGGTAGGGGCTCATGGCTCGGGTGATCCGTTTGGTCGTGAGGGTTTCTTCCAGCAGCGCTTGGAAGCCGAGTTTTTCGAGCAGGGTGGCGACGGGCAGCAAGCCGCCGTAGGGAGTCAGATTCTTGCCACGGAAGTGATAGGGCGTGGCAGCCCCGATTTTATTGGGCCGCGGGGCCCTCGCGCCGGGGCCTTGTTTGACGGGCCTTCGGGAGCTATGCTGTTTTCGTTTGGTAACCATTTGGGTGACCTCCTTGGGGTTGACTGGCGAAGCTGAAATCTTTGCCAGCCTACCTTTTTACCCCATGGTTTCGGGGGTCCCCAAATGGTTCCTGGCGGCTCAGCCCTCACCAGGTGCACCGGCAGTGCATAATTCAGGTGTTAGTAGTACCGGTATATTTAAAACATTGACAAGTAGCTCTACAAAATTTCAGACGATCGGACAGAGATGAAATGGGGAGGCTCGTCATCCGGGGAGTGAGCTAAACTCCTCAAACGGGCTTCGCCGCCTGCGGTGGCGATCCCAGGTTTTTTCCACTAAGAAAAAAAGGAGATGACGAGCCATGAAAAACAATAGCAAAACTTTCAGAGAAGTGTCGAAGCAAAAGATGATCGAACAAGGCCTAAACGTCGTAGCCGGGGTGGATCTGGGCGATAAGCACAGCCATGTCTGCTTGATCGATCTGGACGGCAACATCGTCGAGCGCAAGAAGCTGAGCACCTCGCCGGCAGCGTTCGAGCGCTACTTCGGCGGCTGGGCCGCGATGCGGGTGGTGCTCGAAGCCGGCTGCCACGCCAACTGGATCTACCGCTTGCTCGAGCGGCTGGGGCACGAGCCGCTGATGGCCGACACGCACCGCCTGGCGCTGATCACCCAATCGCTGTCGAAGGACGATCGCAGCGACGCCGAACGGCTGGCCGAGTTGGGGCTGCGGATGCCCGAGATGCTGAACGCCGTCGAGCCCCGTTCGCTGGCCAGCCAATGCGACCGCGCCGTGCTGAAAGCGCGGGAAACCCTGGTCGAGACACGCACGAAACTGATCAACAGCGTGCGCGGCACCGTGAAGAGTTTCGGGGGCCGCTTGCCGGCTTCGAGCAGCGAGGCCTTCGTAAAGAAAGCCAGTCCCCAGTTGCCCGACGAGCTGCGTGTCGCGCTCGAGCCGTTGCTCGAGGTGATCCAACACGTCAGCGCCGCAATCCTCCGCTATGACAAACATATCGAGAAGCTGGCGGAGGAAAAATATCCCGCCACGCAAGGTTTACGCTCGATCCGCGGAGTGGGACCGATCACCTCGCTGGCATTCGTGTTAAATCTGGACAACGATCCGCAGCGGCTCGGGAGCAGTCGAGACGCCGGGCCCCGGATGGGGCTGCGGCCCCAGCGCCGCGACTCGGGCGAACGCTCACCACAGTTGAGTATTACCAAAAGCGGTGACCGATTATTGCGGCGACTGCTGGTGCAATGTTCGCAATACATTCTGGGATATCACGGGGAAGATTCGGACTTGCGGCGCTGGGGACTGGGATTGGCGGCACGCGGCGGCCCTTGCGCGAAGCGCAAAGCGATCGTGGCGGTGGCGCGCAAACTGGCTGTGCTGATGCACCTGCTGTGGCGTCAGGATGTGGACTTCGATCCGTTTTACCAGACGAACCCGCGAGCGGCAGGCTAGCGCTGAGAAATGCGAATCTTAGCAGACCGCTACGAGCAGCGAATCCCCTTTCCCTCTGCTGGCAGGATTCCAGATCGGTCCTCGCCGTCCAGGGTTCGCTTCGCCGCGCTCGGCGCGCCCTGGACTGCTCCGGGCCGATCTGAGAGCAGGACTTATATGAGGGAAAGGGAATAACCGGAACGAGCCGCCTGCCGACCACTCGTGTGGCGGCTGTCAGCCGCGAAATCCCCGAGCGCAAAAAGGAACGTCGGATCGAAGCAGGCACGTAGGAACGTCGGATTGAAGCAGGGAAGGAAGAACGTCGGATTGAAGGAGGTTGAGGAAGAACGTCGGATTGAAGGAGGTTGAGGAATCGTAACAGCGCAAAGGGACAGACCGAGTTCGCGGCGACTGCGAGTCCACGCCCGGTCCGAAGAGGCCGAGACAGAGAGAGCAGCGCCGCTAGATCGAACTTCATAGAGCACCGCGTCCTCAGCGACGACCAACGAGTGCGGATGGAAGCCCGGTCAAACATCCCATCAGCTGAAAGTTCCTCACTCCTCCCTTGACAATGACGAGCCTCCTCATGGAAGGCGTGGACGGAAGTCCACGCTCGAAGCTTCTGAGTGTGGCAGCTGCGCGTGGCAGCTGCGCGTGGACTTTGGGTACGGAAGCTGAGCGTGGAAGCTGGGCGCGGAATCAGTGGACGGAAGCTGAGCGTGGACTTCCGTCCACGCCTCTGTCCGATCGTGGGGCCACGGCAGCGCTTGGATCCCAGGGTAACCGGCTAGCCGGGAAATACGCCTGAAAATTATTGAGACAGTCCGCAAACAACCCTCTTTGTGCGTCATAGTGGTGCATTCATACAATATTTCGACGCCGGTTTGGTTTGAGTCCCAAAACGTCGCTTGCTGGAGAAAACAACAATGAAAGCCAAGAAACGAGTCGTTTTTGTGATGGTTGCCCTCATGGCGGTCCCCTCACAAGGCTTGGCGCAGTACAAGTTGCAGTCGGGCGCCAGCTACAGCGAAGGTATCCCGGCCTGGCCCAACTTCACCAAGGTGTTTGAAACCCCCGTCGTTGCCGAGCCCAACTTGGGCAACTCACCGAGGCTCGATCAATTGGTAGCGGGCGGCAAGCTCTATCTGTCACTGAAGGACGCCCTCGCCCTAGCCATCGAAAATAACTTGGACATCGCTTCGGCCCGCTACGGGCCGAAAATCGCTGACACCGATATTTTGCGTGCCAAATCAGGCGCTCAGCTCCGCGGTGTGCAGACCCAAATCAGCAATCTGTCCACGGCAACTTCGGTCGTGGGCGGGGCGGGAGGCCGCGGGGGCGGAAATGCAACTGGAATCACCGGCCGCGCGGGTGGCGTCGGAGGAGGAACCGGGGGAATTGGGGATGCCAGTACTTTCTTCGGCACGAACGTTCCCGATCTGGATCCGGTCCTGACGGGAGGCATCGACTGGGCACACCTCAGCAACCCGCAAACAAGCAACTTCGTAACTGGCACCAACACGTTTATTACCGAGTCCAGCGACTCTAGTATCGGTGTTCGCAAGAGCTTCCTCACGGGTTCCTTCGTCTCTCTACAATGGGCGAACCGCCGGTCAGCAACTAACTCCCAGCGCGCGAACTTCGATCCTTCGCTACGCAGCAACCTCACCCTTACTTTCCGGCAGCGGCTGATGCAGGGTTTCGGCCTCGCTGTTAACTCCCGCAACATTACGGTTTCCAAGAACAACCGGGAGATTTCCGATCTCGTGTTCGAGCAGCAGCTTGTCGATACCACCACACGGGTCGCGAATCTTTACTGGGACTTGGTCAGTTTCCGATTCGATACCGAGGGACGGAAGGAAGACCTGGGTCTCGCCAAAAGGCTCTATCGGGACAACAAGCGCCGGGTGGAAATCGGCACCCTGGCCCCAATAGAGATCGTTCGTGCCGAAGCCGAAGTGGCGGCCCGTGAGCAGGATTTGGCGCTGGCGGAGACCAGGGTCCAATTGCAGGAAACCTTGCTAAAGAATGCCATCAGCACCAACGGCCTAGCGAGCCCCTCTTTGCTGCTTGTCGAAATCGTGCCTACCGACATAATTCAAGTTCCTGACAGCGACAAGATTCAGCCGATCCAAGACCTGATGACGATGGCCTTGCACTCGCGGCCCGAAATGATCCAGTCGCGTATTCAGCTCCATAACCGCGATATCAACGTCAAGGGTATTCGCAACGCCATGCTTCCCCAGGTTGATATCGTGGCTGACGTGACGAACAACGGGCTTGCCGGGAGCATCAATGAGAATTTCAATGGTTTCCCGGGCCAAAGCAACGCCATCTCGGGATTCTTTTTGGGAGGGCTGGGCAACAGCCTGACGCAGCTTTTTCGACGCAATTTCCCGGACTACAGAATCGGTGTACAGTTGACGGTCCCCCTGAAGAATCGGCGCGCTCAAGCCGACATGACTGCGACTTTGTTGGAACGCCGTCAAGCAGAGATCCGCATACGGCAGCAGGAAAACGCGATTCGCGCCGAGGTCAATAACGCGGTCATCGGAATACAACAAGCACGCGCGGTTTATCGAGCCGCAAGGCAGACACGCATACTGCAGGAGAAGACGCTTCACGCCGAACAAAGAAAGTTTGATCTGGGCGTATCGACCATCTTCCTCGTCGTTCAGGCCCAAAGAGATCTGGCCTTGGCGCGTTCGTCAGAGATCACGGCACAGAACAACTACGTCAAGAGTCAAGTGGAGATGGACCGCGTAACCGGTCGAGCCCTCTCCGCCAATAATATTTCGATTAGCGAGGCCTATGAGGGAGTGGTTTCGACGCCAGCCGATCCTCTGCCGCCAACAGCCGGCCTCGAAGATTCCGGCGATGACGCCGAGGCGACGGTGGCCCCGTAAGGACCAGTGGTCCCTGGCGGTCCATCTCCCCAATGCCGCCACAAAGTGGCGAAGCGCGGTAAACCCGGGAAGCCAAAAGAATTGGTCGTAGGGAAAAGTTACCCGCCGTCAACTAACGCGGCGGACCGACTTGAACGGATCCCAGCGTAAGACTGGTCGACTGAGCAGGCCCTGTCTTGTCGCTCTTTTGGACCGCGACGACGACACCGGCTGCCGCTGCTGCCGCCACGCCGGCAAGAAGCTTCCAAGCGAAAGGCTTCTTCTTCGCCGCGGCTTGGGCGGGAACCGCATTGGTCTGCGCGATGCTAGCGTTCGCTCTGAGTCCGGCCATGGTGGCGGTGATTTCAATCATGTAGGCGCCCTCTTGGATGTTGGGCACCATTCCTCGCGCTCGCGCTCGGCCCGACTCGTCCGTCCGCACGGTCATGCGGCGCGAACCGTCAAGAAACGATACGCTGGGTCCGGATTCCGGCGAGCTGAAAAGTACCGTCGCCCCTGCGACGGGTCGCCCTTGCTGGTCCCGCACCTCGACAATCGGCTCGACCGCGACCTGTCGAATAATATTGTGAATCGCCCCCTCACCCGCCACGACGACAACGCTCAGGCTCTGCGGACCTTGGCCCCAGCTAAGCGAGGGCGAAAGGAGCAACGAAACAAGCAATAGGGATAGTGTTTGCCAGCGAAAATGCCGCATAAAAGCCTCCGGGCCGAATTGACTATCAGACCGAACAAATCGTTACTCATCGTCGCACATTTTTGTCGGAACGGCGAACCGGTGTCCTTGTGTGGTTGTTCGGGTAGGCGATCCTTGTTTGCAGTCCTGAGCTATTCAGCACCTAGAGTGGATGGAGCCTGCAGCGCCGGTTTCCGTACAGCGTTATCTTCGCTGCCGCTTGCTTTCCGCAAGTGCGCTCGCGCCTCTGCTGTATTCCCTTCCCCCGCCAAGATACTACCGAGCACAGATTGGCCTCCAGCAGCTCTGAGGGCGGCGCGTCGATTTCAGGGAAGCACGCTCCTAGGTCCGTTCCCTGTTCCCGTCGGGCGGACTGTAGCACGGAGACTCGAATATCCTCGAAAGACCAACTGAAATCGATACCATGGACGGATGCGGAGGATGTCGAGCCGATAGTTCGCACGTCCCGGCTCGCTCGAGCAAAATGCGAATTCTCATCGAGCCAAGCGGCTACAAGCTGGGCAATATGGGAGACGCGGCCATGCTGCAGGTCACAGTCCTGCGCCTGCTCGAGCTCTGGCCCGACGCGCAACTGCAGGTCATCACGCAGGCCCCACAGTCCTTGGCCGGGCTTTTTCCTCAAGTGACTATGCTGGATCCCCAAGTGAGCCCGCTGGATCCCCAATTGAGCCCGCTGGGTCCCCAAGTAAGCCCGCTGATTGCCACTGGCCGATCCGTATGGTTTCGACTGCGGCACTGGTTGCGCTTGGCCGAACAAAACAACCAGAAAGGCTTCGAATCGTTCGTCAACAAACTGAGGTTCAGGGCCGAGTACGCCACGGAGCTAAAGCAGTTCACATCGGCGGTTAAGAACTGCGACCTGTTCGTCGTCAGTGGCGCCGGAGGACTGACCGACTGCTTCCGAGAGCACGCCATCTCCGTCTTGGACGTGATGGAGTTTGCCCGCAAGGAAGGCAAGGTCGTCGCCATGTTCAGCCAAGGCTTGGGGCCCATCGAAGATCCTGATCTGAGGCGCCGAGCGGCCGAGGTTCTGCCGGAAGTGCCCCTGCTTTGCTTGCGCGAGAGCCAGTCGGGGCTGCCATTCGCTGAATCCCTCGGAGTCGACCGCGCACTCATCCGCACAACCGGCGACGACGCGATCGAGCCCGCGTTCGACAACCGCAGCGAGCGGATCAGCGACGCAATCGGTGTCAATCTGCGTGTCGCGAGCTACTCGGAAGTCCAAGCCAGCCAGGTTCAGACGGTGAAACGTGCGCTGCAAGCAGCCGCCGAGCAGCTCGGCTGTGCTTTGCTGCCCGTCCCGATCTCGTTGCCGCCTAACACGTCGGACCCTGATTCGATCCGCGAACTACTGGATGGCTGCGGAGGAGCAGAAGACGGAGGCGCGGGACTCGACGCACCACTGAAAATCATCCGACAGATTGGCCGTTGCCGGGTCGTCGCGACTGGCAGCTATCACGCCGGCGTCTTTGCCCTTTCGCAGGGGATTCCGGTGATCGGCTTGGCTAACTCGGCCTACTACCGGGACAAGTTTCACGGTTTGGCGAATCAATTTAGCGTTGGCTGCGAAACGGTCTTTCTGCACGACCCGAACCTAGAAGAAGTGCTGAATCGACAACTGCGAGCGGCGTGGAAATCCGCTGACGAAGTTCGGCTTCGCCTGATCGAAGATGCGCGATGGCAGATCCAACAGAGTCGCGACGCTTACCGCGAGCTGAAGGCGTTGGTTTGACTACCGCGCTGGCCGCTCCTGACACATGGCTTTGACTGATACAGATCGCTCGACGCCTGCCCGCGTGACGGTCATCGTCCCGGTCTATAACCGAGCTCAGTTTCTTCCCGCTTGTCTCGGGAGCCTCCAAAACCAGACAACCTCCGACTGGCAAGCCATCATCGTCGACGATGCCTCAACCATTGGCGATGCGCACGCCGCCGTGCGCGCCCTCTCGACTATCGCCAACGACACCCGTTTCCAGTTCATGCGCCACGAAAGCAATAGAGGGTTGGCCGCCTCCCGCAACACCGGCATTCGAGCCGCGCAAACTCGGTGGGTGCTCTGCCTCGACGCCGATGACAAGCTTCCCGGCGACGCTCTCGAAATACTGCTATCACTGGCAGAGCGGCACCCCCAGGGTCATGCCTTCTTCGGTGACATTCAAACGTTCGGAGTGACCAATAAAGAGTTGCCGCAGATTTCTCAAACGCCACGTGAATTCTTCACACAGCGCCTCATGCCTGGAGCGGGCTTTCTGCTTCGACACGATTTCTGGCTGAAGTGTGGTGGTTATTGCGAAGACGAAATCCTCAAAATCGGTCAAGAAGACAAGGACTTCTGGATCACCGCGTTCGAACACGGTATCGAAGTCCATCATGCCGGCAAAGTGACTTATCACTACCACCGCCACGGCAACAACATGACTTCGCAGATTCATCGGGACTACCACAAGGTCCGAAAATTCATCTATCGGCGGCACCGTGCCTTCATTGATTCCCACGGCATGCGCCGGCGCTTCTTTGCGAATTCGTACTGGCGCTCAGCGAATGGCCGTTGGATGCGCGGTGAGCGCCGGGCGGCTATGCTCTTCGCTCTTTGGTCGTTGGCCATCGGCCGGGAGAAAATGGATCTCGATCGCATCTCCGAGCTTGCTGCCTGGGCTGACGCCCCGAACCCTGAGCCCTGAACGCGGTTAGGCATTCCTCGGTGCCGTGTGGCGGTTCGTGGCGATATTGAGCGACGAATCAGGAAACTTGTATTTGAGCACCGCGTCACGCGAGAATGTCGGAACGTCGGCGCTCACTTAAGCATTGGACGTAGGACATGCAGATAACCGAACCCATGACGATGGTATCCGATTACCTGCTGGCAGGATTCGCCGTCTTGCTGGCTCTACCGCTGTTGCGGTTGGGCCAGTTGGTTTCACACGGATCCATTCGGCTGTGGGGATTTGCACTCCTGGCGACGGCCGCCGGAGCAGTGGCGGGCGGCACCTCTCACGGATTCTCGCTTTACCTGGGCACTTTCGGGCAAGCTGTCGCCTGGAAACTGACCGTTTACTCGATCGGTCTGGCGTCTTTGCTGATGGTCGCCGGCTCGACTATCGCCACTGTCCCCCGGTGGCTGCGGCAGTGGTTGATCGCCGTTGCGTTGATCCAATTCGCGGTTTACGCGGTCTGGATGATTAGTCACGACGAATTCGTCTACGTTATCTACGATTACGCGCCCAGCATGATCGGGTTGGTCGCCCTGCACAGTTACAGTTGGTACTCACGGCGGGATGTCGCCTCGCCCTGGATCATCGCCGGGGTGGCGGTCTCGTTTGCCGCCGCCGGAATCCAGCAAAGTGGCTGGCCGCTGCACGAGCATTTCAACTACAACGACATCTATCACCTGGTGCAAATGGTTGCGCTACTTCTCTTCTATACCGGAGCGCGGGTGCTGCGGGAGCCCTAGGTGAGCCTGAAGCGTGGAGTGCCTTCGGTACACCGTCCAGTTTGGCGGTTCCGGCGTAGGCGCATGGCACGCTAGGGCTGCGCGTGGACTTCCGTCCACGCTTGGGGCGTAGCACGCTACGCCCTGAAATGACGACCCGGATCAACCGCGAGGGGCAAAGTGTTCCGTTTTCGGCGGTTTCCTTGTTTTTCTCGACTTATTTATGCGTTAACTATCGCCTCCGCGCCCCTTGTTGGAGATTTCGAAGAAATT
>CBDCYS010000039.1:0-390345 GCA_965224215.1 Bryobacterales bacterium
CGGCCTGCTTTTGCGTGATGAGTTTTTTGTCTGCTTTGCGCAGCGCCACCAGCCGGTCGCGCTCTCGTTGTGTCATTAGTAGTTGTCCTTGCTTGCTCACCCCTCCAGGCTGACCTTGTCAATAGGACATTTCTACTTGGCACGTTTAGGACATTATCACTCGGCAGCGGCAGCCGCGAACGCCAGTGAGTGGGTCAAATCTACGAAGCCCAACCATATCTTTCCAGATCTTTCCAGCGTCCACAATCCGCCTCGCAGGTGCGTCTAGCCCACATGCCTAGGACTCCGTCGGCATCATCTCGCTCACCTTTTCAGCAACCCACTCAACAGCGATCCCAATCATCGCCTCGCCCTTAGCGGCCGTCGCGAGTTTGGCATCTTTCGCGAATTGCTCTTCTTCCGCTGCCGAGTCGGGGTCTTTGATGCCCAGCCTCAACTTCACCGCGTCATAGTCAACTCCATCCCAGCGAACACGCTCCGGGAAGGCCGCCAGGGCGAACGATGTCTCAAACTCGGCGGCGTGACCCGGGGCCCGCCTGCTCTCCATATACCGCGCGATGATCTCTGGCGTGTAGGCCTCCCAGTAGGAGTGGAACCGGATGTCAATTTCAAGCTTCTCGCGAAATCCTCCCACGGCCTGCTGGAGCGGAACGACGTTACCGCCGTGCCCGTTCAGTATTAGGATTCTCTTTACGCCATGGACCTGCAGACGCTCGCAAATCTCAACTACAACCGCCAGGAAAGTCTCCTTGCGCAGCGTTAACGTCCCCTTGCGGTCCATCCAGTGCGGGGAAAGGCCGACCGAAACAGGGGTGGCTACCAAAACCCGCAGATAGAGCAAGAGCGCCGCCCGCTGTGCGACGAGTGTGGCACTGGCGGTATCTTGGATCATCGCCAAGTGCTCGTTGTGCTGTTCGGTGCTTCCGACTGGCAGAATCACCGCTTGGAGGTCACCACTTTCCAGAAGTTCGCGAAATTCTTTGCGCGTGCTTTCCCAGAGCAGGACGTTTCTCGCACTTGCGGCTGGAGCACCACCAATTGGGTCGCTCCGATCGGCCACTTTTGAAGCCGCGAGTGCCGAATTTGGTCTGGAAGTTGTATCTTGCCCGCTTTCCCCTTTCCCTTGATCGCACCGGGAAGATGGCGGGCTCTCTGTTTCAGCGATATTCTCGCAAGAATCATCCAGCGAGACACGATACCAGATCGGTCGCCGTAGCGCCTCGTCAAGCCGCTCATCGGCGGTATTCACCGTCCGACGACGGCTCTAGGCATCAAAGGCTCGCCGGCTCTGGGCGAGCCTCGACGGCCCAAACGGCGCCAGTATTGGCCCTAGGAGTCTGTCCCACAGAAATCCGGTACGAAGGTAATACGGTGCCCGCTTCCGGGAGTTCTTGCCGTAGCGAGTTGCTGCCTGGCAAAAAGGCCCTCTTTCTCGGCGAGTTTCTTGTCTTTCGCGACTACAATATACGTTAACTGTCGACCCTGCGCGCCTTGGTGGAGGCTTCGGGGAAACTCGTAAGTTCTTTTATTTCAGTGAACCGGTAGTCTCAATTGCAGGATTTTGCAGAGATTTTCATGATTTAGCGTTTTTTGCCCTTCCGCTCCAACTCACCTTTTCGTCCTTTCATGAATTGGCCTTTCGTGAACTCGCGTCTGTGAACGGCGCTGTGAATGATCGCTTGCCGGTCGATCATCTCACCGCTCTCAGCATAGCGGCACATTCGCAAATGTCAAGCCCCGAGCGGGTATATTTGTTGATAACAACGGATTAATACTCTCACAAATCCGTGACTCGAAGTTGGCTCGTTGGAATTTTGGAGAGATAGTGGGCCGCCTGCGCGGCTCTGGGCGGCGGATTCGGGCGCGGGGCGTCATGAAAAAAGAACCCAGCAAGCCTTAGGCTAGCCGGGCCCTTTTCCAGGCCGCCCGCTACACTGAAATTATGATTCAGCTCACGGGAGCGTCCATGCGGTTTGGCGCCAAGGTCCTCTTTGAGGGCTTCAATTGGCTGATCACGCCCCAAGAACGCGTGGCCATCGTGGGTGGCAACGGCACCGGCAAAACCACGTTGCTGAAGATTCTAGCCGGGATCGAGCAGCTCGACAGCGGAACGATCACTCAACAACGAAGCTTGCGAGTCGGCTACCTGCCGCAAGACGGCCTTTCCCTGTCGGGGCGAAGTATTTTCGAGGAATGCCTCGGCGTATTCGACGAGGCGCTAGCTCTCGAGCGGGAGCAGGAAGAGCTTTCAGAGAAGATGGGCGTGCTCGATCACGAGGGCCCGGAGTATGCCGCTGTCACGGCGCGTTACCAGTGGGTTCACGACCGCTATCTCGCCCTGGACGGCTACACGAAAGAAGCTCAGGTCGGATCCGTGCTCAGCGGACTCGGGTTCGGCAAAAACGACTGGCCGCGCCGGACCGAGGAGTTTTCCGGCGGCTGGCAGATGCGCATCGCCCTCGCCAAACTGCTGCTCGAAAAGCCCAATCTGTTGCTGCTCGACGAGCCGACCAACCACCTTGACCTGGAAGCCCGGAACTGGCTCGAAGGCTATCTCCACAGCTATCCCTACGCCTATCTGCTGATCTCGCACGATCGCTATTTCATTGACACGACGGTGAAGAAGATCATCGAGATCTGGCACAAAAAGGTTCATTTCTACGCCGGCAACTATTCGAAGTATGAGGCGGCCAAGCAGGAGCGCTTGCAACAGATTCAAGCCGCCCACAAGAACCAGCAGGACGAGATTCAGCACCTGGAAGCCTTCATCAACAGGTTTCGCGCTACTGCCTCGAAAGCTCGCCAGGTGCAAAGCCGTGTCCGGGCGCTTGAGAAGATCGTGCGCATCGATGTGCCGAATGAGGAGGCGACGATCAATTTCCGCTTTCCTCAACCGAAATCGAGCGGACGTATTGTCATCCGCCTCGAGCACGCCACAAAGAGCTATGGCCCCAATGAAGTGTTCCGGGATATCGGTTGCAGCATCGAAAAAGGGAGCCGCATTGCCCTGGTCGGCCACAACGGCGCCGGCAAATCAACTTTGATTCGCATGCTGGCCGACGGTGATGAACTCACCTCCGGCGTGCGCGAGTTGGGACATAACGTCAGCGTCGACTACTTTGCCCAGGATCAATACAAGGTACTTAACACGGAAGCGCGCATTTTTGACGATATCGCGGCCGTGGTTCCCAACTGTTCCGACACAGAGATCCGCTCGGTACTTGGGTGCTTTCTGTTCTCGGGCGACGACGTATTTAAGCCCATTGGCGTTCTGTCGGGAGGTGAAAGAAATCGCTACGCGCTGGCCCGCATGCTGATGCGCCCGAGCAACTTGATGCTGCTCGACGAGCCGACGAACCATCTTGACCTGCGCGCCAAGGACGTTCTGCTTCGGGCGCTGGTTGCTTTCAGCGGCACGATCGTTTTCGTCTCGCACGACCGTTATTTCATTGACAAGTTGGCGACGCAGGTCTATGCCATTGGCGACGGAGAAGTCAGAGCCTACATGGGCAACTACGAGGACTATCTCTTGCAGACTGAAAGAGAAGGCCGGCCCAGCGAGGACGAGTTTGCCCGTACGAAACCGCGCAAGGGCTCGGGCAAGAAAGCAGCAAAGTCGCCGCGCGAGCGCAAGCCTTCGGTCAGCGACGCTTTGCTGAGCGCGTTGCGGCTAGCCGGGAGTCCGTCCAACGGCGCGGAGCAGCCCAAACACAGCAAGCGTCTGAATCCCATTCTCGCCAAACGAGTTCGCAAACAGATCGCCGACATCGAGGCAGAAATCGAGCGGCTCGAAGCCGAGGCCGCCGATTTTGAGGTTCGGCTGGGGGCTTCTCGAAATCATCAGCAAGCCCAAGAGATCACCCGGGGAATGGAGAAGCGTCACGCGCGTATTCAAGCCTGCGAAAAACAGTGGGAGGAGCTCTCCGAGAAGCTCGAAGTCGAGGCCTAGGCTCAATAACGTCCAAACTGAACAGCATTTGGGCTAGGCTAGCCGCCGCGGCAAAATTGCCTGCGGGGCGAGAAAGGGAACTGTTCGTCAAGACGAAAGACGCTCGATCGCGGCGTTTTCGTGTTATATTCAGACCGAGTCGGCCCCCCTCCGACCGGATTCCCGTTTTCTCGGTCACATGAAGAGGGCCTTCTACACAAATGACACCTAGTGAGGATAGACGTGAACGATCGCGGCAGGCGCCAGCCGAGGACGCATCGGTGCAGATCGGCCTCAAGCACGGCGGCGCCTTGCAGGCGATGGGCGGCACGATCGTTGATTTCAGCGACTCGGGCGTAGGGCTGTCGACTCGAACATCGCTTCAGGCCGGAGATCTTGTCACACTTTGGGGACCTTTCTTCAAGAAGAACGGCCGCCCTGAGAAGTCCGCCCGCGTTGTGTACTCCCGGATCTTCGATGGCGGCGGCTTTCGCGCCGGGTGTCTCTACGCTAAAGCAGAACCACCCAAGTCTGCTGACCAGAGCGCCCCTCGGCGTTCGGACGATTCGTTCGTCGACTACTACGAAGTTTTACAGGTGAGCGCGAACGCCTCTTTTGATACGATCCAGCGTATCTATCGCATGCTTGCTCATCTCTACCATCCCGACAACAAAGAGACCGGCCACGCGGAAGCGTTCCAGTTGTTGCTCAAGGCTTATCAGGTGTTGAGTGATCCCGAAAAGCGGGCCAAATACGACATCTCCTACCACGCGAACCGCACCAAGCGTTGGAAGATCTTTGACAACAGCAAGGCCGCTCAGGGTGTCGAAGCCGAGAGAAGAAAGCGCTGGGGTGTTCTTTCGATCCTTTATCGGAAACGTGTCGAAGATCCTGAGCACCCCGGCATGAGGGCCAAGGAATTCGAGCAACTACTGGGTTGTCCCCGGGAGCACCTGTTGTTTACCGCCTGGTACCTGCGGGAGCAAGGATTGATCCGGCTTGAACAGAACGCGGAGTATGAAATCACCGCTCACGGTGTCGATACCGCCGAAAAAGCCGGCCTCTGGAAACCGCAAGAGCTGCCCCCGCTGCTCGAAGAAGGAAGCTCCGCGGAGGCAATCTAAGGCGGCTCAGTCGCTTTAACTTAGAACTGATTGAGCTGTTCCTGGAAACCGTCGAAGTTGCGGCGGGTCTCTTCGAGCGAGTCGCCTCCAAACTTCTCTAGGAACGACGCCGCGAGAGTGATTGCGACCATCGCTTCGCCGATCACTCCAGCGGCCGGCACGACGGCTACGTCGGAGCGCTCATAAGCGGCTGTCGACGGCTCCCGCGTATCCAAATCGACTGATTCCAGCGGCCGCCGCAACGTCGAGATCGGCTTGATATAGCCACGTACGACGACATCCTGGCCGTTACTCATGCCGCCTTCGAGACCGCCCGCAAAGTTGGACCCGCGAGTGAAAGCCCTCTGCGCGCTGTCGTAGCCGATTGTGTCTTGGACCTTCGAGCCGGGACTGATCGCTGCCAGCATGCCGCGTCCGATTTCGACGGCCTTGACGGCTTGCATCGACATGATCGCCTGCGAGAGACGTCCGTCGAGCCGCGAGTCCCACGTAGTGTGCGAGCCGAGTCCGACCGGGACATTGTGGGCGACCACTTCGAAAACGCCTCCGCGGGTGTCGCCCGTCTTGTAGGCGTCGTCGACTTCCGCCTTCATGCGCTGCTCAACTTCCGGGTCGATGCAATTGAGCAGCACTTCGTCCTTTTCAGAGAGAGCGACGATCTCGTCCCAAGCCGCGTCGCGTTCCAGTGCAACGTTGCCGACAGCGATCACGTGGCTCAGGATGGAGATGCCAAACTGCTCAAGCAGCAGCTTGGAGACCCCGCCGACCGCCACGCGCGAGGTTGTCTCCCTGGCGCTGGCTCGTTCGAGGATATAGCGCGCATCGTGAAAATTGTATTTCAGGCAGCCGGCCAGATCGGCGTGTCCAGGGCGCGGGCGCTTGACTGGTTTTGCTTTGCCTTCGCTGCCTTCGGTGTCCTCGACCGGAAGGGCTTCGGTCCAGTTCTCCCAATCGCGATTTTGGAGCAGAATGGCAATCGGCGAGCCGATCGTTTTCGAGTGGCGGACACCCGAGACGATGTGCGCCTTGTCAGTCTCGATCTTCATGCGGCCGCCGCGGCCGTAGCCCTGTTGGCGGCGCCATAAGTTGCGATTGATGGAATCGAGGGAAATCGGGACACCCGCCGGCATGCCGGTCAGGATTGTGACGAGAGTCTCACCGTGGGACTCTCCGGCGGTTTCAAATCGAAGCATGGGGTTTCAGTGCAGGCCAGAGTCAACGCGGGGTGGAAAACGCTATCTTTCATGATAGACGGGAAATCATTTGGGCCGAGCCGAGACGCCCTCCAGCACCTCAATCAGGCCGAGCTGCAGCGCGCCGAAGGGGGTGAAGGGCTGGCCCGCCGTCGCGGTGGTCCCAACCCCCTATAGCCGCGCCAGCGGCGACGAGGGATCAGCCCGGGGCGCCCAAGCCCCGGCAACGGGTCAGCGCACCGAAATCACAGCGCCGTTCGAGACCCAGCCGCCTACCGTGATGACCAACTCGTGGTCGCCGGGGGGAAGCTCCGCGGGTACCTCGACATTGGCCTGAGCCAGACCCACAAAGCCGGGCGCCATCACCAGCGAAAGAACTTTCGCCTCGACGCCGCCGATCGTTGCACTGACATCCGCCGCGGCGAAACTCAATGGCTCGCTCGGCGCTGCGGCTCCGGAAACAATCGCGGGTTCCACCTCCCCGGCCCCGGTCAGAAAAGCCAAGATGACGCTGCCCCGGTCCGCGGGGGCCGCCGGCATGTTCAGGGCTCCATCCGGATTAACGGCCGCCGCGCGGTTGCCGTTAAAGACAAATAGCCCCGGTCCCGCGGGCGTGATCAAAGCCTCGGCTCGCTCGCTTGTTAGGCCGTCCGACATCACCACCACGTCAACCGACGGGCGGCCCGCGACGGAGAAGGGCATCTGGAAATTCACTTGCTTCGGACCGACGTAAAGGAGCGGCGCCTGCTCGATCAGCCCGCCGTTCCTGAAGTTGATCAGCACCTTCACGCCCATGGCCTCTCGCAGCAGACTGGTGGTTCCCGGAACGAAGCCGACCTCTTGCTCGGCCGGGGCGAAGTTGTCGCCGAAGATCGTGGCGAGCACTCCCGGAGAAAGCGGCAGCCCAGCTTCTACGCTGTGAACAACGCCTCCCTGGTTGATACGCGGACGGATAAGAGAATCATCAAGCACCAGCGTCACCGGGATCGTTACCCGCGGGACGCCGAACTCCGCCTCCCGGATTAGCACCTCGGCTTCGTAAACTCCTGCCGGCAGCCCGGCGGCATCGAAGTTCAGCTCTAGCCGCGAGGGCGTCGTTCCCGTTGCCAGATTCAGGTAGAGCCACGTGACCGTTTCGGGATGTACACTCGCAATCCAGTTGACCGCGGTGGCTGTTCCCGTAATCTCCACGACGTGGGGCTCGATCGGCGCTCCGCCCAGGCTTCCCGCGGCCAGGACCCGATCAGGAGCGCTGAATAGAGCCCGCCCCGAGGGGGAAACGTATTCGGTGCGCAGGTGAAAATTGTCAAGACCATTGACCTCGGGTCCGTCAGCAAGATCCATGCTGATTTCGACTCTCTGGAGATTGGCGAGCACCAGGTTGAATTCCGCCTCGCCGACGAAGCGGACCCAGTTGTCCTCGTTGAGCGGGACCCCAAAAGTGCTGCCAGGTCGAGCGGCCTCGCACGCCGGCCCAAGTGTAGACCGTTTCGAGACCAACCAGCCGCAGGTTCACGCGGTCTTTGCTGAAAGCTCCTTCGATGTGCTGGTAGTCGAATTCGAACCAGGGCCGGTCCAGCTGCGCCAAGTTTCCGCGAAACTTGGGAGGCGCGACAGCGTAATCGTCGCTGCGGTCCCCGGAGTCGACGAACTTCAAGAATCGCATCGAGTCTTTGCCGGGATCACCGAGAACAATCCCTGAGTCGACGGAACCAATGCTTGCTCCCGGTATAGCCACCGGCGGATAGTTGCGTGTCCAACCGTCGAGCCCGAACTCGAAAGTGGACGAGCGCGGACCGTCCGGGGCGCCACTCGGCCCGCTGGGAGGACCGCCGATCAAGGCGAAATTATCCAGGTCATTCGTTTCCCCTTGCGGCGACTGGTCCATGCTCAGCTCGATTCGCCGAGTGTCCTGGAGGACCTTTTGGAAAGTTGCGCTTCCGGCGCTTCGCGACCATTCCGGGGCCGACAGCTCGACCGTGAAGTGCGCAAATGCATTGTTCGGCGGGACTGTGCCTACCCACGTATAGGCCGAGTCGGCGCCGATCAAGATCATCGAAACCTTGAAGAACGGACCGAAATCGCTGGAGTGCCGGTAGTCGAACTCGAACCGCGCGCCAGAGAACTGCGACAGGTCGCCTAAGAACTTCGCGGGAGCGACGGCGAAGTCGCGGCTAGGTCCGTTGGTATCGACATAGCGAATGAATCCGCCCGGATCGGCGAAAAAGACGCCGCCGAAATCGCCGCTGGTTGCGCCGGGAAGATCGGACGCCGGAAAGTTGCGCGTCCAGCCTTCGTCGTCGAGGTTCTCGAAGGTGGAGACGATAAAGGTTTGGAGAGTTCCCCCGGTCTCGGTTGTCGCGAGGATGGTTCCGGTAATCTCGGTGTCGAGGGTCTTGACCAACAGTCCGATGTGATAGATGCCTGTCTGCAGGGGCGGGTTGGACCCGGCGGTCGCCTTGATCTCCTCGTTTCCGCTGCCGGCTGTGGCGCTGGAGTAGTCCGCGAGAATTGCGCCGCCCTGCTCGGCGGGAGCCAAACCGAAGCGAACAAACAAGTCGACGTCATCCGCCGGGTTGTCTGTCTCGACCTCGATCGTGAGATTCTTGCTGCCTGGGACGACGGCGAAGGTCAGCTCCGTCAGCAGCGTCTGCTCGTCTTGGGCGGGAATCGTGAAGTGGTGCGTCACGCCGGAATACACTTCCGCCGCTTTCAAGGGAACCAGTGCAATGATTCCAATCGCGAGAATTGCCACCCGCCAACCCATTCCAGAGCTCACCACTTGTGCTTAAGTTAGCACTGTTGAGTGGGGCGGGATGTGTGGAACCACGCCGAATCACGGGCGTCCCGGGCAGGGAAAAGTGCTTGAGATCAGGTTCGGAGCGGAGATGGCGGGGCCAAAGGTAAAGGGCCTTGGAAAAGCTAGGTCGTGCCCTCGTCAGATTCGGTTAGCGGGCAAAGCGGCGCGCACCCTGCCCTTGCGGCCGGGGCTGTGGAACTACGCTTTCGGGCTGGCGCCGCCGCTGGTTCGCTTGACGAGATTGAGCATCACCAGGTCAGCCGGACGGAAACGCATCTTCGCGATATTGGGGATGGCCTCCATCTCGTCTAGAACGCACAGCGACAGCAGTGACTGCAGCTCGTCGGATGTCACCTGCAGTATCCGAGCCGCCTCTTCGACAGAGTACTCGTGCTTGCGAGGCGACAACTTCAATGAGTTGGACGATAAGTCGGCAGCTACCATTTAACAGTTGACCTTCGTGAATTGTATGCTGGCAAGGAGTCTCGACACATCCGAGAAAGGGCCTATTTCGATTAGGGTGTTACCCGAGTTTTGGCGGGCCCCGGCTGTACGGCTAGGGGTACATTTTGATTCGGGGGCGAAGGGCCATCGAGCTGACCTGAGTCTGGCTGCGAGCAAAACCGGAACAAGCTGATGCGATCTTGATCGGCGGGGTAAGGGAGGTCCCTCGAAGATCGCAGGGGACAGCCTGAGTCCCTGGCCGCATTAACCCCAGTACGGGGCCATTACTGGAATAAGAATCTCAACGAGACCACTACGAGAGTGTGGGTGACCGCAGCGGCTACAACGCTTTGTGTTTGAACGTACGCTCGACCGCAGAACCAGCCAAGAACCAGCGTGACAGCCGCATACTCCCAGTTTGGGAAGTGCCGGCTCGATATATGCGACAGGGCGTAGAGGATGCTGGCGGCCACTTGCGCAGTCGCAGCGCTGCTCAGGCCGCGGCTCAGTAGGTTCTGTAAAATCCCACGAAAGTAGAGTTCCTCACCCAGCGCTACGAATGCGTACACTCCCAGCGTATTGCCCAGCAGCTCAGGTACATATGTCCATTGGTTGACAGCCTTTGGGCCCCACTGCGTAAACCCGGTTAGCAGGGCGAGCGGAATACCGATCGGAAGGAAAAGCAGATAGTTCTTCAGGCCAACCTTGAAGTCGTTTGCGGACACAGCGAGACGGAATCCAGTCTGGGGCAACTTTCGGATCGAGAGGAACACCGTCGCCCCAAGCGCTACAAGCATCATCTTGCCCATGATGTCGAGCTGGGTGATATCGGGGATTGGCGACTGATAGATCTCCCGGAACATTGGACTTAGGCCGCTGATCATGGGATAGGCAAGCGCCAGGAGAACAACGACGTCTTGCCAGCCAAGGCGCGCGTCGGATGCAGGGACGAGCAGGAACGGGAGGCAGACGATCAGGATGAGTGCGCTCAGCTTGGCGAGACCAGCCAAGGCAAAAACTCCGGTGGGAACGGAATAAACAAGATAAGGCGCTACCGAAACCGCCGCTAGCAGGGCGGCCAATTGCCTCGCTGTGAAACGCGATTCCAGCGCGGCACGTATTTGAGGAAAGCCGGGAACCAGATAGACTGAGGCCTGCAGCAAGAAGGCCAGGACGATCGGTACGGCGATCGCCGGCGGCACCTGATAGCGTGAAGCGAGAATGAATCCCGCCACCACTAGACCCGTATTCAGGATGGCGAGGGTATACCAGAACGTCCGAAGGGACTGCTTTGGGTCCGCGGTGGAAGCTGCCAACACCTACACATCTTACCGAAGCGCCATTCAGAGCCCTGACCGCGAGGGATGGGGAGGCGATTCTCCCACGTCCCTCTACGCCCGCCGCTTTGCGCCGGCATGGCGAACGTTTCTTATCGCCGCCAGTCTGCTGTGGACCGGAACTCCGGCGGGAGCAGAGGAACCTCCACCGCGCAGCCTCGTGAAGGAAATTGCCGTCAACGGCAGCCGTTTCGAGGATGAGTTTCAGAAGTATACCTATCGGCAACGGTTCTTTTTCTCCGAGCTGGGCAAGAAGGGGGGGACGACGGGCATCTATCGCGAGGTTCGCGACATTTTGTTCACTCCTGGTGGAGAAAGGACCGAAGAACTCGTCAAACGTCCTGTTAATACGCTGAAGACGATGCGTCTGACCGAAGAAGACTTTCGTGACATCCGCGAGGTACAGCCTTTCGTCCTGACAAAAGACAATTCCTGGAACTATCAATTCACCTATAAGGGCCGTGAAAGCCTCGGCGAGGCATCGTGCTACGTCTACCGCATGAAGCCCAAGCAAGTGCTCGATGGTCAACGGATGTTGGACGGTATGATCTGGGTCAGCGTCGACGGACATCAAGTGGTGCGTGTGATGGGCAAACCGCTTCCGCAAATCTACCGCGACGGCACGGAAAACCTGTTTCCCAATTTCACGACTGTCTTCGCGCCAGTGGATGGTGAGTTTTGGTTTCCCGTGAAGACGGTCGCCGATGACGTGCTGGCCTTCAGCAGCGGAGTTCGTCCGGTTCGGTACACGATCGACTATGAGAACTACAAAAGGTTCAGCGTTGAGTCGACCATCACCTTTGAGAAGGAAGATCCGTGACCGCTTCCCAGACATCTGAGGGCGCTGATTCGGGTCTCCCTAGACCGCGTTGCTCAAATGGTTAGCTAACATAGAAGTTTTCCCAACCCCCCATGCCTGTTTCCGAGAGATCAACAAACGCCGCCGTCGCCCGGTCCGCGAAAAGCGAACAGCCTCGGGATTCGCCAGCCCAGAAGCGGCTTCTCCGTCACTACCAGAAGGTTCGGGAAACATCGGAGGCAATCTGCCGGCCTCTGGAAATCGAAGACTACGGCGTTCAAACGATGGATGACGTCAGTCCTCCCAAGTGGCACTTGGCCCACACGAGCTGGTTCTTCGAAACGTTTCTCCTCAGGCCGCTGCTGGACGGGTATCGTGAGTTTCATCCGCAGTTCAACTACCTTTTCAATTCTTACTACGAAGCCATTGGTGAGCGTCATCCACGCCCCAAGCGAGGGTTGGTGTCCCGCCCGACAGTCGAACAGGTGTATCACTACCGGCATCATGTCGACGGGAACATGACTCGGCTCAGCGAGCGGGCAAATGACGAGGAATGGCGGCGGCTTGAGCCCTTGATCCGTCTTGGCCTGCATCACGAACAACAGCATCAGGAGCTGTTGCTGACTGACCTGAAGCATATCTTGGCGCAAAGTCCTATCAGGCCCGCTTACCACTCCCGAGACACTATGCCCACGGCGGCCGATGAACTCGAGTGGCTCGCCTTTCCGGGAGGATCGGCGGATGTTGGTTTTACGGGACCGGCATTCTGTTTCGATAACGAGCTTCCGCGTCATCGGGTGCACCTCCAGCCACACCGGCTGGCTTCCCGCCTGGTGACCAGCGGGGAGTTTCTAGAATTCATCGCCGCGAGAGGCTACCGTGAACCGCGCTACTGGCTCTCTGACGGCTGGGCCGCGGTCGACGAAAAGGGATGGGATAGTCCGCTCTACTGGGAGCACCACGACGGCCAATGGTGGCAGATGACGTTGTCCGGTTTCCGGCCGGTCGAAGAGAGCGAGCCGGTTTGCCACGTCAGCTACTACGAGGCGGATGCCTACGCCTGCTGGTGCGGCAAGCGCCTGCCGACCGAAGCAGAGTGGGAAACCGCGGCCACGGACCACGCGGTTCAAGGCAACTTTTACGAGAGCGGCAACCTGCATCCCATTCCTGCGGAGCGCGGTTCGCGACTCGATCAGATGTTCGGTGACGTTTGGCAATGGACGCAAAGTCCCTACTCACCCTACCCTGGATTCAAGCCCGCGGCCGGAGCCGTCGGAGAATATAACGGCAAGTTCATGTGCAACCAGTTTGTGCTGCGGGGCGGTTCCTGCGTCACCTCCGCCGACCATCTCAGACCTACCTACCGAAACTTCTTTCCGCCCGATGCCCGCTGGCAGTTTAGCGGCATCCGACTGGCGGACGACTAATGGGAGCAGCCCGTTCAGAGGCCGTCGAGGACATCGAGTTCTTCGACAACCACCCGGAACTCGGTGACTTTACGTCCGAAGTTCTCGCCGGGCTCAGGCTGCCGCAAAAGCAGATTCCGCCGAAGTATTTCTACGATCAGCGCGGCTCTCAACTTTTCGAACGGATCTGCGATCTAGACGAATACTATCCGACCCGTACCGAAGTCTCGATCCTGGAGAGCAATTCGGCCCAGATCGCAGCCCTGCTAGGAGACGACGCTGTCCTGATCGAATACGGCAGCGGTAGCAGCCTCAAGATCCGGATTCTTCTTGATGCCGTCAGCGGCCACGGAACCTATATCGCGGTCGACATCTCGAAGCAGCATCTAATCCACTCGGCGAGGGAACTCGCCCGGGCCTATCCTGAACTCGACGTAATCGCGATCTGCGCCGACTACTCGAAGCTGTTTTCCTTGCCCGCCGATGCAAACCTTTCAGGTAAGTCCAGGACCGCCTTCTTTCCCGGTTCGACGATCGGAAACCTCGACCCCGCGGACGCGCGGGCGTTTTTGAAGAACACCGCCACGATGGTCGGACCGGGCGGGTCGATGCTGCTCGGAGTCGATCTGAAAAAGGAAGCTCAAATCCTGAACGCAGCCTACAACGACTCACAAGGAGTATCGGCCGAGTTCAACCTCAACGTATTGGCACGAATCAATCGAGAACTGGATGCGGATTTTGATCTGTCCTCGTTTGCGCACAGGGCTTTCTATGATCCGCGGCAGGGCCGCATCGAAATGCATCTGGAAAGCCTAGCGGAACAATCGGCCCATCTCGACGGCACGGTCATCTCGTTCCGTAAGGGCGAAACGATCCACACGGAGAATTCGTATAAGTACAGTATTGAGGAGGTCCGGACGCTCGCGGCGGCCGCCGGATTCCAGACTGCCCACATCTGGACCGACCCGCGCGACCTATTCGGCGTGTTCTATTTGACCGTTGCCGGCTGATTCGCGCAATCGCCTCGCTTGACTACGCGAAATCCCACTCTCGAACTAAACATCCACCGCCTGAAAGGCGGTGGGTTACGTTTCGACTGAACGTCGGGGTTGCGGCTCAAGCCGCCTGAAGCTGTCCGGCTCACAGCCGGCTCAAGACTTGGTGGGCGCTGTAATCTTGCATCCTTCCCCGTCCTCATCCCATTTCTGGCTCTCAATGTATCTCTTGATCGTTTCTTCATCTACCGCGCCCACCGTCGCACAAAAGTAGCCGCGTGCCCACAGATGTTGGCCCCAATACCGTTTCCGCAACTCTCCAAACTCGTCCTGTAATCGCCGCGACGACCGCCCCTTCAGGTACTGCACCAGCTTCGACGGCGCTAGTTGCGGCGGAGCCGTCACCAACATGTGCACATGATCCGGCGACACCGCGCCCCGGATCACCGCCACTCCCCTCGCTTCACAGCTCTGCCGGATCAGATCCCGCACCCGCTCTGCCACCCTGCCCCGTAACACCTTGTAGCGGTACTTCGTGATCCATATGAGGTGATATTTGATGTCGTAGACCGAATGCGCTCCTCGCCGATATTCTTCCATCCCCCCATTCTCATCCAGAACTGCTTGAAGCTGACCGCCTGAAAGGCGGTGGGTTTAGACCTGGTGATTGAACTAAAGTCGCCCTTCCCCCGACGTGCCGCATCAGCCGCGCCCGCTCGAACTCGATCTCACCTTCAACCGCGTCGAACGCAATTCCAAAGTTAACCAGCCAGCCCGCGGTGGAGAAAGGCACCGAAATATCCTGCCACACCCCGTTTGCGTTGAAACCGATCGCCGCTTCGTTGCCGCTGCCCCTTACGTTCTCAACCGTTCCCCAGAAAAGATGCTTCGGAGCGATCGTCTCCGAGCGAGCGCGCACGCGCAGCCCCAACTCTCCCCCTTCGACAACCCATGGGCAGCGCACCTCGTTCGTCTCGCCCACCCACTTCATGTGCAAACGTCCGTCATTCTTGGTCATGACGCCGGTGCTGGTAGCCCAGCCGTCGACGTGAGTGCGCAGGTCATACTCGGCGGGCAGCGGCTTCTCGGGAATCGCGCCCGTGTCGCCCGTCTCTTCGATCCACATCTCAAGTCGGCCCCGCAACTCGTCGAGGGTCGCCTGATGCCCGGGCGCTCCAGCGAGATTCCGCAACTCGAAGCGGTCAGCGTCCAGGTCAAAAAGCTCCTCTGCCGGGCGCGTTTCGGCCATGAACAAGCTCTGCTCCGGTGTCAGCTTTCCCTCGGCCTTGAGCTGCTTCATCACCTAGAGCGGCGGATAGGACGTGTCCTTGTAATGATTCGGCTGAGTATAGGGCCTCTCGGGATAGTAGTTGCGAACATATTTCCACTTCTTCGTCCGCGCGGCGCGGATGCGGTCGACCGTCTCATCCGCACGGTCACGTGCGCAGAAGAGAACATCGCGGGGAGGCGCGGACTCTTCGCCAATGAATACCTGCGCCTGCATATTCGACGGCCTGGGAATACCGCAAAAAGCCAGCGAGGTCGCCGTGACGTCGATGTGGCTGATCAGCTCGTCGTTGACCGACCCTGGCTGCCAACCCGCTGGCCGGTACTTTTCAGGAATGCGAACAATCAGCGGAATCAGCATCCCCCCCTCGTAACAGAACTGCTGGCCGCGCGGCAGCGGGCGGCCATGATCGCCAAAGAAGAACACAATCGTGTCGTCGGCGAGACCTTCCTGTTCTAGCCGCTCCAGAACCTTGGCGACTCGTTGGTCCAAATGTTGAGCCGTTTCGAGATACAGCGCGAAATCTTGCCGAACCACCGGGTGGTCAGGATAGTAGGGTGGTAGCTCGACCGTCGCCGGATCAATCGGCCGATCGGGAAACGCTTGGAACGCGCGATGGGTCTCGGAAAAATTGATCTGAGCGTAAAACGCTTGTCCTTCGGCGCGATCGGACCAGTCAGCCCCGTCGAACGGCGGCTCATCAAGGTTAAAGTTGAAGTCCGTCTTGCCTTGGCCACCGACGGAAGTGTCTTTCAGGTTCGACGTATGATAGCCGGCTTCGCGGAATAGGTCGGTGAACGTGCGCACTCCTTCGGGCAGCTTATAGCCGTCGACGATGGCTGCGGTGATTGTGAGCGCCGATTGAGGTCTGGTACATCCCCGTCATCAGTGCCGAGCGGGCGATTGAGCAGATCGGCGCCGTCACGCAAGCGTTTGTGTACCGGACTCCTTCCGACGCGAGCCGGTCAATGTTCGGCGTGGCCACGTCCCGGTTCCCGTAGCAGCTCAGGTCAGGCGAAAAATCCTCGCCGATGATCCAAAGAATGTTTGGCCGCGGCTGGGAGCCGCCGCCACAGGAAGACAAGCCGGCGGCACCCAGGGCAAGCCCTGTGTTGCGTAGAAATGTCCGGCGGTTTTGGGTAGCTAGTTCGTTCATGATCGAAATCCTTGCGGGAATACAGTTCCGACGGTTCTAGTCTAGTGAACCCTCGGGAGCAAAGTTCAGAATCTGGCCTGCAGGCTCCTAATATCCAAAACTCAACGATCCAGTCACGTAAGAAAGAAAAAGAGATAGATGGGTATCCGGTTGACTCAGGTAGCCCCAAGATGTAGTATGCCGGCAGATGGAAGATTGCCCTCAGAACCTGACAGAGTTCGAGGCCCGTTTTAGCAGTGAGGAGGCCTGCCGGGAGTATCTGTTCCGGCTGCGCTGGCCGGACGGTTTCCGCTGTCCGGGTTGCGGTTGTGGAAAGTCGTGGCCTTTGCGAAAAGTGCTGCTGCAGTGCGCTGCGTGTGGGCGCCAAACCTCGGTGACCGCCGGGACCATCTTTCAGGACACGCGCAGCCCTTTGCCGTTGTGGTTTCGTGCGATGTGGTGGGTCACCACCCAAAAAACCGGAGCCAGCGCTTTGGGACTGCAAAGAGTGTTGGGGCTCAACAGGTACGAAACGGCTTGGACCTGGCTGCACAAAATGCGGCGCGCGATGGTGCGGCCGGGACGGGATTTGCTGGCCGGGACGGTGGAAGTCGATGAAAGCTACTGGGGCGGGCTCGAAGAGGGCCTGCGGGGCCGAAACCTGCAAAACAAAGCATTGATCGCAGTGGCCGCTCAAGAGGATGGGCGGGGTATCGGCCGGATTCGCATGAAGAGAATCGAGGATGCCTCGGGCGAGAGCCTGTTGCCTTTCGTGGAGGAGTGCATCGAGCCGGGCAGCGTGGTGCATACCGACGGCTGGCCCGGTTACTCCGGGTTGAAAAAGGAAGACTACGTCCATCAGGTCACAGTTGTCAGCAGGCAGGAGCAGTCCGCGTCGGAATTGATGCCCCGCGTCCACCGCGTGATGTCACTGCTCAAGCGCTGGCTGCTGGGCACCCATCAGGGCGCCGTGAGCCACAAACATCTGGACTACTACCTGGACGAGTTCACCTTCCGTTTCAACCGCCGCAAATCCAAAAGCCGCGGCAAACTCTTCTATCGGCTCGTCCAGCAGGCGGTAGCCGTGGATCCGGCGACTTACAAGATGATTGTTCACCCGGTTACAGAACCCAAGAAAATCCCCAAACCACAAGATATTGGGGCTACCTGAGTCAACCGGATACCCATCAAGAGATATATCATTTTATTTCAACCACTTGCGTCCCACACGCCGGGACGGGCGACCCGAAAAGCCGTACTCCGTTTGGTAAAATACAAACAGTAGGCCGCCAAGCAGATCACTCTGTTTTACCACCTTCTGTTGTTGGCTAGTGACGAACGCTGGAAGCCGCCGGCACGAACGCCGCGGCCAGGAGGAAAGGTAAGCAACTGCCGGCGAGATCAAGAAAGCTGCGAACAAGTAAGGATGGGCTGGAGCCAGGCACAGGCGGTTTGTCACACGAATTGACACCGCCCCACCCCCGTCGGCGCCAACTCAAACCACAGAAAACAAAAAAACTATTGAAACGCGGGGACCGCGAGACCCCCGAAAACCCCGAAAATGGGCTCAAACCATGGCATAACCTGGCATTGCATGACATTTTGTAAAGAAAGTTTATATGTGTAGTCGGCAACTCCTTTTGTTTCAACGCCTGGCCGAGCACCCGATAAACGCTCCCCGAAGCGCCAACAGGACAGACGAATCCGGTCGCGCCGGACAACGCCCCCCGGACAACGACCCATTGCTCCCGCGGGCTCGAGAGCCCCGAAGTGGCCCTCTGGTATAAACTAATGGCGGTACCAACGTAGACACGGTGCGAAATCTGAAACGGCTCCAGCCGTCCCCCGCATTCCCGCTAGTTGATCGATCGATGGCCTCGCGCAGATACCACCGCTGGCAGTCCGCACTGAAGGTTCTTGCTGTCGCCACCAGCCTCTGCTGGTCTCTTTCGCAGGGGTCCGCCGCAGGTGATTCGGATCCGAAATCAGCGGATCTGGCGGCGGGCGCACCTCCCACGGCGCCCCCGACTTCACAAGGTGCGGTACCCGACTCGACCACCGCCCCACGCCAGGATCTCAACTTACTAGGAGTAACCGACGCCAATTCCGGCGAGAGCCGCCGCAACGAGAACGTGCAGTTCAACCCCGTTGACAACAACGCACTAAAAGAACTCAACGCCCGAGTAGGGATCACCGCCACGATCGTCGAGCAGTTCAAGGTCGACCGGTCTTATTTCGGAAACGAGTTCGGCAACCGGGCAAAGGCGCCGCCCCACCTTGCCGCGTCCAAGCTCTCCGCCTTCCACGGCACGATTTACGAAACCCACCTCAACAGCATCTTCACCACGCGGGCATTTTTTCAGGCCGGGAAAGTCAAGCCGACCAGAGAGAACGACTATGGTTTTACGGCCGGCACGCCCTTGTGGCGCGGCGGCTATTTCTACGTGGAAGGCAGCCAGCAAAAGATACGTGGTAGCGTCAACGGCAACGTCCTCGTACCCAAGGCTGACGAACGCACCCCTCTCGCCACGGATCCGGAAATCCGCGAGGTCGTTGCCAGCCTTCTGGCCGCCTTCCCCAACGAGCTGCCCAACCGCACCGACATCGACGAACGCGCCCTCAATACCAACTCGCCGCAGATTATTGACACCGACAACGTCGCGGCCCGGCTCGACCAGCAGTTCGAACGCGACCGTCTCACGATGCGCTATTCCCAGACCGCCCAGAGCATCGACGCATTCCAGCTCATCGCCGGGCAGAACCCTGACACCAATACACAAGCACACCTGGCCCGCGTTACTTGGAACCGAGCGTGGAGTGCGGCGACGATTACCGACTTCTCCGCGGATTTTGACCGCGTCAGCTCGGTGCTTGTACCCGAACCCAACAACGTCGGCCCGAATGTGCAAGTGGGCGGAGTATTCACCAACCTCGGCCCCAGTCCGTCAGTCCCTCTGGATCGCGCGCAGAATAGCTTTCGGTACGCGGGGCGCTGGCGGCATGTTCGAGGGCGGCACGCTTTAACCGCGGGTTTCGACATCTTGCGGCGGCAGACCAATGGGACCGAAGTCAGCACTCACCGCGGCTTCATTGATTTCCGAAACGATTTCGGCAATGACGCCGTGACTAACTTCTTGCTGGGAACCGCCGGACGTTTCTTGGGAGCTGTCGGTAACGCCCACCGCGGATACAGAAGCTCGGCGATGCAGTTTTACTTCGGAGACGACTGACGTGTCAACTCCAGGCTCACTCTCAACATGGGCGTGCGCTTCCAGCCCTTGCCTCGCCCTTCGGAGGTCAACGGCCTCAACACGTTCTCCTACCCTTGCGATTGCAACAACCTCGGCGGACAGTTCGGTTTTGCTTATCGCTTTCCCGGGGCGCTGGGCGTGGTCCGCGGAGCCTACGGGCTGCACTACGCCGAGATCGTTCCGTCGACCTTCCAGCAGGTGCGCTTCAACCCGCCTGGCACGGTAAAGTTTTCCTCCGACGTTCCCAACCTTGTGGAGCTGCTACGCGGCCTTACTTTCGATGTCGACCCCAATGCCCGCAGCACGGTTTTCGAGTTCCCGCCTAACCTCGTCGCTCCATATTCCCAACAGTACAACTTCAGTTGGGAACCGGGCATCAGCGACGCCTGGAAGCTGCAACTGGGCTACGTCGGCAGCCGCTCAATTGGCCTGTTCATGCGAGTGTATGGGAACCGTGCCCTGCGTGTGCCGGGCATTGAGCCGATCAGCACGACGGTGAACGACCGCCGCCCGAATCAAGACCGTTTCGACATCCGGACGATCGCTAATATTTCGCGTGGCTATTTCGACGCGGCACGCGCCAGCCTGATCGTCCCGCGATGGCGGGGCATCTCGATCGACGCGTCGTATTGGTTCAGCAAGGCCATTGACCTGGGATCCGACTTCACCGCGACCGCTGCCTCGGGAGGAGGAGTCAGCCGCTCCCTCCGCACTCAAACTGAATCGGACATATTCGGGGACCTGAAAGGCCCCAGCGCTTTCGACCAGAGTCACGCCTTCTTGTCGCGAATCTCCTACGAGACGCCGGCGCTTTCCCGTGGCGGCCGTTGGGTCTCACAGGTCTTTGGCCGCTGGAATGTGTCGACCGTGGCGCTGCTCAAGACCGGGACGCCCTTTAGCGTCATTTCGGGTTCAGACGCTCCCGGGTTTGGCAACGTCGACGGCAGTCGCGGCGACCGGCCCAACGTCATCGACGCATCCGTCCTGGGGACGAGTCTTGCTCACCCCGACGATCGCGCGAATTTGCCGCGGTCGGCGTTCGCCTTCATCACGATCGATGAGGCCAGCGGCAGCCTCGGACGCAACACCTTTCGCAAAGACGGCATCCGCAATATCAACGCCGCACTTTCGAAAACCTGGAGTGTACATTCCGAGAAAACCCTCATGTTGCGCGCCGAATCGATCAACCTCTTCAACACGCCACAATTCGCCGAACCGACCAATGTCGTCACTTCTCCCAGCTTCGGCCAAATCACCAACACGCTCAACGACGGCAGAACGTTCCAGTTCTTACTCCGCTTCAGCTTCTAACCTCACGCTCTAGCCTCACGCTGCAGCCTCACGCTGCAGCCTCGCGCTCCAGCCTCGCGAAAGATCGCTGGTTATCGAACACAGGTTGACAGGATCCGGACGAAACCGCATGAATGCGCGAAGCGTTGCTTGGCCCAAACAAAGCCGCGGCGGAAACCCGCCAGGCCCGAGTTCGACCGGAGGCTGCACCCAGCGATGTTCAGGAGCCTTGACCCACAGAGCCCGGTCATTGCGGGCCGGGGTCGCACAAGCCGTGGTTCCCCGCACCAGCCCCAAAACGGCCGGTCTGAGATCAAGCCCGTGAACGAGGCTCAGAAAGGCCCGCTAGGTTTTTTCACAGCCCGGTGCGGGAGCGCCTCTGTTGAGAACCGTTGTTTGAAGCCGACCGCCCGAAAGACGGCGAGTTTAGACCTGTCAAGTGAAACCAGATCAGCACGAAAACAACGGACACCAACAACCGAACATCAATGCTTGATAATGAAGGGAATGCCCGGGTGGGGAAATCGGTAGACGCAAAGGACTTAAAAGTCAATTGCGCTCCTGCTGTAAGTCCTTGAAGCAGCTCCATCTCTCCTCTTAACCCGCACACCTTCAGAACATACACATGCAATCAGGTGTAAACGCTGTTTGCTCCTAGTTGCACTGGATTGCTCCTGTTTGGAGCACAACTTGGCAAAAATTTGGCAAAAACCAAAGGAGAGGTGTGACCATGCAGAACCTAGATGCAATGGAGAAGACCGCACGCGATAACGATGTTCAGATCGTCCGTGCGCTGAATACACAGCTTGCCGGACTCGACGCGGAACGCGACCAGAAAATCGCCGCGATCCGCGCCGAGTACGTTGAGCGCCGCAGGACTCTCAAAGCGAAGCGTACCGAGTGGCTTCGCCGCGTCAAGAAGCTCATCACTCCTGAGGAGTATGAGCAGCTGGTCAAGGGGGAGGAAAGTCGTCCCGAACCAGTTGCAGCGACGGAGGTGGATCATGAATCCTCCGCTTGAAGAGTTGTTCCCAAACCTCGACCCAGACTTCGATCCCGAACCTTTCTACTCTGAAGACCTGGAGAATGATGAGGAAGAATCTGATTCTATAAGTGAATCCATGAGTCGGGTCTACGACTCGTTGGCCGGAGCCTTGGCCAACCACTACTTCGAGGAGGGTTTCATCCAAAACCCCAACGATCCGATGCCTCCTCAATGGCATTTGGAGATGGGACCAGCCTTTGCTGAAGCTGAGGCCGATGCAAGCACTGGCACAAACGTCAACACAGAGGGGGCCGATTCGTCGGCCCCCAATGTTTCTGTGGATGCCGACTTCTGAGAGATTGGTGCTGACGGCGGCGGCGATGCCGGTGGAGGTGCTGGCGGAGAAGGACCTTCTATCAGTTTCGACTTTGGAGACTTTGGTGGATTTGGAGGTGGTTTCTGATGAAGAAAAAACTCCGTAGGAAAGGCGTTATTCACTTCCCATCATTCAGAGACGGCATGAACGATCTCGGGATCGGGGTCCAGCAGGAGATTCAGGATCTTCCCGATGCGATTGAAGTTTACAATCGGGAAGTCCTAGCACTGTGCATCCATGGTCACATAATTCGGGACAAGAAGGAAGTTCTTGGTAGGTGCCATTGTGATCATCTTCTTTGTGAGCGTTGTCCTGAACTGGTGTGTCAAAGATGCGGTCATATACTCTGCCGTAAATGTGCGTATGTAGAGGGTGATCTGATCCTGTGCAACAGACACAACTTCTTCCTGAAGTTGGCCGCGCAGTTGGCCATTTCTTCTAGGGAGGAATAGATGCAACGCAAGCGGCCTGATCCATACCAGAACATGCGTCAACACCTGCGCCGCGTCCGTGAGAGTGGTGCGCTGGACGAGTTTCCTGGAGTGGATCAGGCCCTTTCTCTTGCTCTTCAATCCGGAGAGCAGGAGTGGATTCCGACGATCTTCAACCTGCTCCAAACGCAGGAAGACATGTTCGGAATTGGTGGCGAGCAACAGGAAGAGAAGACTGCAATCTTCCAGGAGCCAAATCCATCACAGTGCCGTGGAGATATTCATCTCGGATGTACGATCCCGAGTCGGCATGAAATATTTGCACCTCTTGAGTGCTTTGGCAACCAGGGACAAGAAGGGGTTTATGGAGGCATCGGCAGTGGCAAATCGACGTTGTTGAATTATGAGGCTGTCCAGCTAATTCAGAAGGGAATCCCCGTCACGATCTACGATGTTCTGTGTCCCGCCTCAGCTGGAAATGGAGAACAGCGTTCCGCCGTTAAGCTAACGGAGGGAACGCATGAAAAAAGCACGAAAGCAATACACAGCCGAAGAGAAGGTCGCCATCCTGAGGCGGCATCTCGTGGACAAGGAGCCGGTCTCGAAGCTCTGCGACGAGCTGGCGCTGCAGCCGACGGTGTTCTACCGCTGGCAGAAAGAATTCTTTGAGAATGGAGCCGCTGCCTTCCAGACTAAGAACCGCAGCCATCGCCAGCCCGAACAGGAACGGATCGAGCGGCTGCAGAAGAAGATCCAGACCAAGGATGAAGTTCTGGCCGAGTTGATGGCCGAGCACATCGCGTTAAAAAAAAGCCTTGGGGAACTCTAACCAAAACCTGGACACCACCCGACGTGCGCGACCAGATCGTCGATTTCGTGCGGTGCTGGTCCGAGAAGACCGGGATCCATGCCGGGCGTTTCATCAAGTGGCTCGGCATCGCGCCCAGCAAGTTCTATTCCTGGCGCCGACGCTACGGCTGCGTCAACGAGCACAACGGTTGGGTTCTCCGGGATTTCTGGCTCCAAGAGTGGGAAAAGCAGGCCATTCTCGACTTTTATCGCGAGCATCCGCTGCAGGGCTACCGGCGGTTGACGTTCATGATGCTCGACGCCGACATCGCGGCCGTCAGCCCGTCGAGCGTCTGGCGGGTGTTGAGCCGGGCGGGCTTGCTGCGCAAGTGGAACGGCAAAACATCGCTGAAAGGAACGGGCTTCCAACAGCCTCTGGAACCGCATCAGCATTGGCATATCGATGTTTCCTACATCAATATCTCGGGTACGTTCTACTACCTCTGCAGCGTGCTCGACGGCTACAGCCGTTCGATTGTGCATTGGGACTTGCGCAAGGCCATGAGGGAAGCCGATGTCGAGATTATTCTCGAGGCCGCCAAGGAGAAATACCCGGACGCCAAACCGCGCATTATCTCCGACAACGGGCCGCAGTTTATCGCCAAGGACTTCAAGGAATTCATCCGCATTTCGGGGATGACACACGTGAGAACCTCGCCCTACTATCCGCAGTCGAACGGCAAGTTGGAGCGTTGGCACAAGTCGTTGAAGAGCGAATGTATCCGGCCGGGCGTGCCGCTGACGCCCGAGGATGCGCGGCGGCTGATCGAGCGCTATGTCGAGCATTACAACACGGTGCGGTTGCACAGCGCGATCGGATTCGTGACGCCGGCGGACATGCTGGCGGGACAGCGGGAGGAGATTCACGCCGCGCGAGACCGCAAGCTGGAGCAGGCGCGGCAGCAGCGTCAGCTACGCCGTCGGCAGGCGGCTTGAGTTTTGGAGTTACAATGGCGTTGCCGGGTGAAACGGAAGCGGGCTCTGCTGGGAAGCAACCCTACCGAGGGATAGCCCGGCGGGCTCATCGAGACGATGATCACGGGCGCGGGAACGAGTTTCTTGCGCCCACGCTCAACCCCATCGGATCGAAAAACCCTGATGCCTTGAAAATCCCCGCCCGCAGGGCGGCATCTTCACCACCGCGGAGCGCTCGCTCTCCCGTTTCGGCTGAACCGGTACAGTTCTGGATCAGTGTTCGAAACCCCTGTTGTCAGTTGTTCCCAAAGAAAAGTTAGGTGTTGTTGCCTTCCGTGACTACCAGAGGAACAACTGTAACGGACCGAAGGGGTTTAATCCGCTTACCTGGATTGAGGCTGTTGAAGATCACCTGAGTGAAGGTCTAGAGATTGAAGGCCCGAGCTTTGATTCGTTAGTGGAGATCGCCGAAGATATCGATGGTGAACAGCAAGTCGTTTGCTTCCGCAACATGTTGCGGAAGCTTCAGCAGAAGAAACGGAGGTCCCCGACAGAGGGAACTGTGTACCGCAGATTGAAGGCGTTGCGCACAAAAGCTCCTGGGTTGTTGGTGGAGGAAGGATTCGACCTTGATAAGTTCTTCTCACGTTCGGATACCCGTCGGTATATCTTCTGCGCACTCACAATCAGGGCCCTCTCGACTCTTAACACACTCTAACAAAGCCACTTAAGACTTAAGTCGCCTGACTAGGCTGGGGAGCGCTAGTCCCTGAATCCTCCCTAACGGCCAAGTCTAGATCCCGGCAATCCTGACCGCTGGACCACTGGCCGGCGTCTGTGTTGTCTCCGCGAACGTTGCGGGTCGCGATCTGTTTCGGCTAGAAGTTACGGCGCCTGATCAGCCAGCCAATCTCGGACGCCTTCAACAATGCGAATCTCGTCGAATACTTCGGCCCAGGTATACGACCCCTCACCCATGATCCGGCCGAGTGTGAAGGCGATCCGCTTGCCGTTGGGGTGGACACTGAGACCGCCCATCGTCTTTCCCGGGAAAGACGCCCCGACTACAATCGAAGCCTCACCGGACGATGTGGCAACCCGTCAGATCTCCAACTTCCCTTCCTGTCGAGGCGACTCACCGCGTCCAAACAATAAAAACCGACCGTCGGGCGTCCAGGCAGGCGCGTAGAGGACCTCCGCAGGTTGCGCGGTCAGCAATTTTTGGGGAACGCCGTCTGCCAGATTCAGTGACGTTATCGAATCCGCGATTCCCTCACCGTCGGCGTCGATTCGCTGAACGTAAGCCAGTCGGTGCCCGTCGGCTGACAGCGCCAGGTGACGGATGGACCGTCGCGTGGATTCGACCGCGGGAAAACGGAGAATCGTACGCTCCTCGCCCGTCCCCACGTCTTTCTCCACCAGTTCGCCGTCACCGTCAACTTGAAAGCGTGGAAAATACGCCAGTCCTCTCCGTGAAGCAGTTTCCCACTCGACCACGCCTTGGTCGTGGTTCTCGATGATAGGAACGATCTTGCCCGTCACGAGATCGATAGTCACCAGGCCCGCTTCCGTTCCGTTCGGCCCAGCTCCCAACAAGATCGCTTCCTCTCCGATCCAGTGGGGCATGCGGTCGTGGAAACGGCGCAGACCCACATCGATGCTCTGCTCCGTGCCCTCGGGATAAGACCGAACAACCAGCAGCTTCGGGTGACGGGCGTAGGCCAGTCGGCGCCCGTCCGGCGACCAGGCAACGCCGCTGCCATAATCGATATCTGTCGCTGCTTCGACTGTCGTACCGAGGGAGTTCCTACCTATGTTCGTAGTCAGCCAAATAGAGATCTGCCCGCCAAGTACTCTTGGAATAGACCGGCGCCCCTTCTCCCGTGACACCCACAGCCCACCGCTTCCCTCGTCCCAGCGATACAGGGATTCTCTGTGGCTTTCCAGCTCCTGTTTCGCTCACCGGAGAAGCCCATAGAGCTGCTGAGCCCCCTCGGTCGCTGTCGAACAGGATCCACTTACCGTCCGGGGACCAGCCGATCAATGAATCGCTAGCAGGGTGAAGGACGCCGTCGAGTTCACGACGATCCTTCAGCGAATAGATTCGGATGTCGGGCGGACTCGTGATCAAAGGCGTCGCCAAATCGTATGCCACGAGTTCTCCGTTCGGAGAAAAGCGCGCCGTCGCCCCAAACGAGGGCTTCGGGGTCTGGACGATTTCCTCGATACTCACGTCCTCGACCACGACGAGAGCCAGCGCACTTGAGGTTCGCACCAGGATTTTCTTCCCGTTCGGAGACCAATCCCGGACGAAATAGGATTCATCCTGAGCTGGCACTAGCACCGTGGGCTTCGAGCCATCTAAAGCAAGCAGTCGAAGGTCGAAATGCCCCATCCGGACTCGCCAGCTATATGCGATCCGGTCGCCGTCCGGCGAGAAGTGGGCGTACATTCCGTAAGATGGGTATCCGGTTGACTCAGGTAGCCCCAAGATGTAGTATGCCGGCAGATGGAAGATTACCCTCAGAACCTGCCAGAATTCGAGTCCCGTTTTAGCAGTGAGGAGGCCTGCCGGGAGTATCTATTCCGGCTGCGCTGGCCGGACGGTTTCCGCTGTCCGGGTTGCGGTTGTGGAAAGTCGTGGCCTTTGCGAAAAGTGCTGCTGCAGTGCGCTGCGTGTGGGCGCCAAACCTCGGTGACCGCCGGGACCATCTTTCAGGACACGCGCAGCCCTTTGCCGTTGTGGTTTCGTGCGATGTGGTGGGTCACCACCCAAAAAACCGGAGCCAGCGCTTTGGGACTTCAAAGAGTGTTGGGGCTCAACAGGTACGAAACGGCTTGGACCTGGCTGCACAAAATGCGGCGTGCGATGGTGCGGCCGGAACGGGATTTGCTCGCCGGGAGAGTGGAAGTCGATGAAAGCTACTGGGGCGGGCTCGAAGAGGGCCTGCGGGGCCGAAACCTGAAAAACAAAGCATTGATCGCAGTGGCCGCTCAAGAGGATGGGCGGGGTATCGGCCGGATTCGCATGAAGAGAATCGAGGATGCCTCGGGCGAGAGCCTGTTGCCTTTCGTGGAGGAGTGCATCGAGCCGGGCAGCGTGGTGCATACCGACGGCTGGCCCGGTTACTCCGGGTTGAAAAAGGAAGGCTACGTCCATCAGGTCACAGTTGTCAGCAGGCAGGAGCAGTCCGCGTCGGAATTGATGCCCCGCGTCCACCGCATGATGTCACTGCTCAAGCGCTGGCTGCTGGGCACCCATCAGGGCGCCGTGAGCCACAAACATCTGGACTACACCTGGACGAGTTCACCTTCCGTTTCAACCGCCGCAACTCCAAAAGCCGAGGCAAACTCTTCTATCGGCTCGTCCAGCAGGCGGTAGCCGTGGATCCGGCGACTTACAAGATGATTGTTCACCCGGTTACAGAACCCAAGAAAATCCCCAAACCACAAGATATTGGGGCTACCTGAGTCAACCGGATACCCATCTTCCGTAATTTGGATAGCCGTTTGGGGTAACCATCTCAAGGGTGCCAGATTGAACGTGCCGGAGCATAATCTTTCCGGTCTTCCAGTCTGTGAGCAGAAGTCGCGCGGCGTCTTGGGAGATGTCGGTCGCGATGCCATGTCCGATCGTGCGAATCGCTACATTTTGCGCAAGCAAAGGAGCGCCCGCCCATACAGACACGGTCAGCCAGGTTAGGAACCTGAGCTTGAATCCGCCAACTATGGTGCGGGTCGGCATGCTGGCTGTAGAGTAGCGCCAATTACCTGGAGAGAACAACCGATGTCACTCGGGATCAGTCTAGAGCCTCGGTAGCGCTTTGACGGGACTCGATTTCGACTAGCTCGACGACGGGGTTGCGGAACTCTGACGCCTCATGGCTCAATGCGAAATCATTTCTCGACATCTATGCGGCAGTGACGCCCTTTCGCCCGACATTCTAGCGTGGGTGGACCGTACGAGGGCCTGTATCCGATCGCTCACAGACCCCAAATCCTCACTGACGGCGTTGTGTTTGCCTATCCCATTTCCACCTTCTCCGGATCGGAGCGCAGCGCAGCTCCAGCGCTGGCTGTCGCCTTCCGCCTAAGAATTGCGACCTACCGCCGGCATGCCGCATCAGCGGTGTCTTGCAGAGGTTTATTGATTCGTAATTATCTACTTGACGCAAGGGTGGGTGCCGTGGTAGCCTCGCTTTTATGCTATCGCCATCCGCTAGGCAGAAAATTGCCAATGAGGCTATCAACTTTATACTTCAGGCTTTCTACGCTGGCGTGGTGTACTCCGTGTTAGCAGCAGGTGGAACAATATACGCTTGGATTACCGGAGCGGATCAGCAATGGGTTTTTTTGGGCCTAGGTGCGCTCGGAACCCTGTTTCTTGTCTTGGTGACCACTGGTGTCGTCGTTTGGCAACGCTCCAAATCAAAGCCGCTACAGACGGTTGGTCGTAAGGGATATTTGGATTTCAGAAAGGACGCGGAGGCTGCAATTCACCAACTACAAGTGGACATCCCCAAGATTACGGCAATAAATCAGCGGATGGGCGAGATCGCGTCGAATGCTTCAAAACGTCCAGATACATCCTCGCACCGCGCGATCCACGCAGGAGTCGTAAAGGTATCAAAAAAGATCAATCGGCAGGCGAGCATTATGAGGATTCGCTCGGGTCCCGTAAAGCGCAACGTTGACCTACTCATCGAAAGCATAACCGGATGGTCTGATTGGGTCCGGAAGCGGCAGGGACCAGATGAAATTCAGTCGCTTCTCCCACTGATCCGATCTATTGGGGCTCCGCTTCAACAGACTATTTCTAGTCTAGAATCGTTTCAGGCGAGTCTACAGGTGAACATTCGAGAGATGAGTCAGGAGATGGATTTGGCTGGAGGGGCATTTCACAGTGAAATGGACGCGGTTCTCAAGCGGATAAAGCAGCTCCGTGCGTGCTGTCAGCAGCAGATTTCCCTATTAGATCCTTATACTTCAGGGAGTCCGAGTTAATGAGCCGCAGCAGGGTGTCCCGAAACAAATACGGATTGTTCCGATTGTCGAACCGAAACTCGAACTCATCAAGGTAGGCAGGAAGATGCTTCACGCTGACTTTATGATAGGCACCGACAACAGACCGCTTGAAGAGCGAGAACGCGCCCTCGATCGAGTTCGTGTGGACATCGCCGCGAACCCACTCGTCAGCGGAATGGTTTACGCTCTCGTGCTTGGTTTTCTCATCGCCAATGCCTTTGTAGGCTTCGTAGTCGTCGGTATAGATGTTCTCGGCATCCGGGGTGTGCTCCTCAATGAATCCGTGAAGCGTTTCGCGATTGCGCCGCTTGCCGACCGTCAGCCGGATATTGCCATCGCGTTCGATAGCCCCGAGAACCATCGTTTTGTTCCCCGTGTATCCCCGGCCCATGCCCTTGGCCTTACCGCCGACCCAGGTCTCATCGACTTCGACGGTGCCTTCAAGGGGCTCGGTGTCGGCGTCCTTCATGGCGGCTCGGATACGATGGCAGAGATACCAAGCGGTCTTGTAGGCTACTTTCAGGGTGCGCTTGAGTTGGTTGGCCGAAATCCCTTTGCGGGATTCGCACATCAGGTAGATGGCCGCGAACCACTTGGGAAGCGGCAAGTGAGAATCATGGAAGATTGTCCCGGCGGTAACGGAGAACTGGTACCGGCATGAGTCGCAATCGAACTGTCCGCGCTTGTGGATTCGAGAGATCTTCTCGTTTTCGCATCGTGGGCACTGTATACCCTTGGGCCAGCGTAAGCCCTCAAGGTAGGAGCGGCATTTCTCTTCAGAGTGGAACCGGTCCATTAGCGTCATCAAATCGATATTTGCGGTGGAAGCCATAGCTATGACCAGAAAGAAACCAGAGAAGGATCTAACGACCGACGAAGCGATGCGGAGGATCTTCCCGAAGAAGGTACGCGAAGAACTTCACCGAGTAGCGCACGAGAAGGACGACAAAGAACTGAAAGGAAAGAAGACAACCCGATCACAAGAATAGTATACTATGGTTATGACCTTGTGTCAAGTAGATAATTACGTATTGATTGACATCCTCGCGGCGGAGCACGCCGTGCGCGGCGGCGAGACGCTTAATCACGCTCTTGATAAAGTCCAGCTGTACGGCTAACGCATCCGCCTTCGCCTCGAGCTGTGTCACATCAACCTTGGCTGGTGGGGAGTGCGAATCTTCCCCGGGGACGCAAGGTTTTTCCTCGGGAGGAGGAACGAAGGTCACCAGGTCGCTGCCGACCGGAACGATAAATGTGATGAGCGCCTCGGCGGTTTCGGTCGCGCTCGGGTTGAAGACCTTGTGCACCTCACCCTCGGCTTCGAAGAACACGTCCCCCGCTTCGAATAGGAGCACGCAACCATCGCTGCGATTTTCGTTGATCAACCCTTTGGTTGCGGTTATGATGGCCACGCCGGGATTGACGTGCCAGTCGAGCACGGCACCCGGTGGAAGCCCAAACTTGCCTTAAATGACACTGAACGGACCCTCTTTCGCTTTGAGAGTGACGTTACGTTCCGTGGTGAGCCCGGGCGGCCCAAAGAGGTCGAATGTGGCTCCTCCGGGCAGAACTAGCTGCGCACTCGCCAACTGCGCCGACATCAATACGCAGCCCAGCACAGCGGCCAACATGAACAGGTTGAAATTTCGTTTGATCATTGATTTCTCCTTAAACGGTGATAGATTGGCGGGTACCGCTTCGCCGACCCAGTCAGAATACGCCACGGCTACCTAAGAAGTCTTGCGAAATCCCCTCAGAACATCTAAAATCTTCTCAGATCGACCTCAGTCGATTGAAAATGCTAGAGTTTGGCCCCTTTCGGCTCGACCCAGACCGGCGTGAACTTCTTCGCGACGGCGAGCCCCTCGCTATTCAGGCCAAACTCTTCGACACCCTTGTGCTCCTCGCCGAGAATCGCGACCGGGTCGTCGATAAGCAGGAACTGCTCGACTCCGTCTGGCGAGACACCCACGTCGAGGAGTCAACCCTCTTCCAGACCGTCTCTGCCTTGCGCAAGGTGCTCAGCAACGGAAAGGCAGACGGAGACCGCCACATCGCGACAGTCCCGGGTCGGGGCTACCGCTTCGTCGCCGCCACAAAGCCAGCGCGCCCCCCCGAACTCCCCCACTCGACCCGGGAGCAAAACAGCGTAGCCAGGCACCGCGCCGAGGTCGTCTCAATCGCACAAAACGCCGCCCAGCGATTGGCGCCAGAGCTCACCGCGTCCAAGCCCCCCAAGATCCGTATCGAGGAGGCCGAGCGCCTGCCGTCGGCACCCACGCGCCCGGCGTCGCCTGAGCCGCGCGCGCATCGCTGGCGCAAGGCCTCCACGGGCCTCGCCGTAGCCGTGGTGATGCTCGCTGGTCTAGCGCTGTGGCGATTCTCTGAAAGCCCCCCCGAGCCGGCGAACCTGCGAATCACGCGATTGACGTCACTTGACGGTATCGAGTGGCAGCCGGGGTGGTCTCCGGATGGACGTTCTTTCGCCTATGCGGGAACCACGTTCGGAAGCTTGGACCTATTCGTAGGCGCAACAGCCGGCGGCGATCCCCTGCGCCGGACTTTCCACCCAGCGGACGAGCTGCACCCCCGGTGGTCCCCCGATGGCCGCTACATCGCCTTTCTTTCCGATCGAGGGGCAGGTGCAATCGTCTATGTCGTATCGCCTTACGACGGCCCTGAGCGCAAGCTTGCTGAAACCAATCTGCACCGTGATGTGGTCCTGCTTTCGGGCTTAGGCGCCCAGCCGTGGTCCCCCGATGGCGACAGTCTGCTCTTTCCCCGGCGGCATCCGGACGGCAGTATCGCGATTTGGAAGATCGAACTCAGCTCGGAAGTCGAAACGCAAATCACGTTTCCCCCGCCCGACGGCGAAGACCGGGACGCCTCTTGGTCATTCGGTGGGCAACGAATCGCGTTTCGAGGCGAGCGCGAAGGCAAGAGGGGCGTCTGGATCGCGGACGCCAACGGCCGGATCGAGAGACTAACCGCCGACGGCGGAACCGGGCCGGCTTGGTCGCCGGATGACCGGAGTCTGTACGTCTGCTCCTACCGAGGAGGGCCCAACAATATTTGGCGCGTCGAGCTGCACACCGGCTCTTGGTATCAGGTGACCCGCGGGGCCGGGCAGGACTTGTTCCCGGCTATTGCCGCGAACGGCACGCTCACTTATTCGAGCTTTAGCCACACGCTGCACATCTATCGCACATACCTGTCGGCCGGTAGGAGCGAGCGGTTGATTGGGGGCAATGGCCGGCACTTGCATGCCCGCGTCTCGCCCGACGGCCGGCGGGTCGTTTACCAATCCGGGCGGACCGGTAACTCCGAGATCTGGGTCCTCGACGTAGGCACTGGCGAGGATCTCCAGCTCACGCACCATCCCGGTCCGGACACGCGCCCGGGCTGATCGCCCGACGGCAAACAAATCGTCTTCCGTTCCAGGCGCGATGGCAAGTCGCAACTGTGGATCGCCCCGGTTCAAGGTGGTGCACCACAGAGACTGTCGCCCCTGAGTATTCCGGTCACTCCCATCAGGACGGCTGCGGTTGAAGCCAATGCCGCGCCTAGATGGTCGCCGGACGGAAACCAGATCGGCTATATCGCGCCGAGTAAGAATGGTTTCGCACTCTGGCTTACCTCGCTCGACGGCAAGGCAGAGCCGATTGCCTCCACCGTGGGCGCGATCAACTTCGGATGGTATCTAGACGGCGAGCGCGTCATCTTGAGTCGCATCGCGAAAGACGGTGCTCGCGAAATGATTGCTATGAACCTCGTGAGCGGCAAACAGCAAATCCTGCACCGCAGTCCCCACTATGAGCTTGCAGTGGCCCCGGACGGCAGCGCCGTGTCGTTTAGCCGCAACGAAAGCCACGCCAATCAGAATCTCTACGTTTTACGGCTGACCCAGCCTCGCCCGGAAGACGGATTGCCACGCGCACGTGGAGAGGCAGAGCAACTCACCGAGGGCAAAGGAATCTGGCACGTGCATAACGGCGGATGGTTCCCTGACGGCCAATCGGTCGTGTACACGCGCGACACCGATCAGGCGGACATTTCCCTCGTCGAAACACGCTGAACTCGCCGTGGGAATTCTCACAAGGCTCGTGGGCTAACCGCTTGCGTGCTCGGACGCATGAGCCAGGCGGGGCCAGTGAATCACGCCAGCTCTAGGCGTCTTCGTTGCCGTTGGTGGCGGGGGCAGTACTCGCCGGCTGCTTGCCGCGTGCGCCGACGGCTTCAATCCAGGCTTCGGCGAGCGAGGTCAGCAGTTCGATCGCGGCTGTCTCGGGCTCTTGATCAGACCCGACTTCGTCCGCGTAGAGAACCGCCAGCACGCTTTCGCGCAGAACGATGGGGAATAGACGTACACGGCTTCCGGGCTGAACGTCGAGGACTTCCGCCAGCGGCGCGGAAAGCTCGTTCGCGCTCCCGGTCGTCACGACTGGGTCTTTCGTATCGACAGCGTGTGCGATCGCGGCGGCGTCGGCGATGGGAATATCGAGAAGGTGGAAGGCGGAATCTTGTGCGTCCGTGAGGCCTTCCGCCTTGAACCCGAGAAGACGATCGCCTTTGTGGATCAGCAAGGCCGCCCGGCCTGCGTAGTGAGCCGTGGTTTCGACCAGCGCGGCGGCAACTCCGGTGACCGAATCCTCCGAACGCAGGCGGCGTGCCGCGGCGGAAAGCTTTTCAGCCGCATGAGTTTCAGCTTCTTGCACCGCGCGGTCAACCAATACGGCGCAGTCCTTCTGAAGCTGCTCGGCGAACTCCACCTGAAGTCCATCGATTCTTTTCTGAAACGCCGAATCGAGTCCGGTTAGAATTCTATGTTCGAGCTTGTGGTCCATTTCGGGGGCAAATGCGCGGTAAGTGATATTGTAGCGTAGGCAATCGTTTCATTAGTTACTACGAGAGGTATTGATGGGTGAAGACATACAAGGGAAAGCAGCCGTTATCACCGGCGGCACGCGGGGAATTGGGCGCGCTATTGCCGAGGCTCTGCTGCGAGATGGAGTGTCGGTATTGATCTGCGGCCGCCAGCAGGAGAGCGTTGACCAAGCCGTCGCCGAAATGCAAGGGCTCGGGGAGGTCGCCGGCAAGGCCTGTCACGTGGGTCGCCTGGAGGAGGTCGAAGCCTTGTTCTCCGCCGCCGAAAATGCTTTCGGGCGACTCGATATCCTCGTCAACAATGCAGGCGTGAGGGGCTTCGGGGCAATCGCTGAAGTGACCCCCGAGCAGTGGCGCGACGTGATCGACACCAATCTGAGTGGCGTCTTTTATTGCAGCCGCCAAGCCGTGCCTTTGATGCGAAAAGCCAGCGGCGGATTCATCATCAACATTGGCAGTCTGGCTGGAAAACACGCATTCGCCGGGGCGGCCGCTTACAACGCCTCGAAGTTCGGCTTGAAGGGTTTCACCGAAGCCATGATGCTCGACTTGCGCCATGACAACATACGAGTCAGCACCATTATGCCTGGGAGCGTGAAAACCGGCTTCAGCGGCCAGGGGACCGAGGGGGGTGATTGGAAGATCGACCCCGCGCACATTGCCGATACCGTGGTTCATCTTTTGAAGATGCCGGATCGCAGCCTGGCCAGCTTGATCGAAATGCGTCCCAGCCGCCCTCCGAAGAAGGGTTAATTCTCCTAGGAGGCGGGGTTGCCCATGTCGTTTCAATAGGAGGAAGTGCTCATGGATCGCAGAACGTTTACGAGACTTCTGGGTTCGGGGAGTCTGATGCTGCCGCTTCGCGCCGCTCCCGGTCAAGCCAAGGGTATCAAGGTTGCCGTCGTCACCGCAGCGGACGGCGCGCATCTGAGCGCCTACTTTCCAGCCCTTGCCGACACCGTCGAGGCAGCGTCGGTCGTGCTATCCGATCCGAGCGGAGAGTCGTTCGCGGCGGCCCACAAGGCGCTGGGAGGGAAGCTAACCGCTACGTACAAGAATCTCGACGAAATGCTGGCGAAAGAAAAGCCGGAACTGGCACTGGTGACCATGGAGGCGGTTCTCGCTCCGCCCGCGATCGATGCGGCGCTCGAGGCCCGATGCCATGTGCTGGCCGAGAAGCCTGCCTGTGTCCGCGCGGAGGACTTCGAAAAACTTGCCGCCAAGGCCAAGCAAAATGACCGCCTGCTGGTGCTGGCACTGGCCAATCGCATGAATCCCGAGGTTCGAACGGCGCGCTGGCTGATTGAGAGCGGCAAGATCGGCAAGATCTACGGCATGGAAGTGCACCTAATCGCCGACCAGACGCGATTGACTCGTCCGGCCTATCACGAAACTTGGAGAGCGCAAAAAGCGCGGGGCGGCGGCGGACATTTGATCTGGCTCGGCATCCACTGGCTCGATCTGGCGATGTACGTAACCGGTTCTCGCATCACTGAAGTAACCGGATTCAGCGGCGTGGTCGGAGGACAGCCGCTCGATACCGAGGACTCGGCCGCCATCGCAATGAGGTTCGACAACGGGACATTCGGCACGATGACGTCCGGCTACTACTTGGATCGCGGGTATCACTCGAACCTCAAGATTTGGGGGTCGAAGGGCTGGCTTGAGATTCAGCGGTTCCAGGGCGGCGCTGAGAGTTACCCGTTGGAATGGTACAGCACGACGGAGGCGAATCCGCAGATTCACCGTGTGCGCCGTGCCGACGTGCCGACTGGGTATACACCGTTTGTGCAGACGATCGTGCGGGCAGGGGCCGGCCTGGCGGAAGCGCCTCTTGATTCCGACGATAGCCTTTACGTGCTGAAGACGGTTTTCGCGTGCTACAAGGCGGCGGAGACGGGCCAACGGCAGGCAGTGGTTTGATGCAGTGGCAGCGAAAAGAGCGAGCAGGCACCAGTAGCGGCCGGCAATCGGCCAGGACGTTGCCTCGTTAGGCGATTTTCTCGCAGACTTCCCGGAACGCCGTTTTCATTGGCGCTTCCGGCGAGCTGGGCTTCGGGAGCCCAGCCTCGCGGCGAGTTGATTTCCGGTTAGCTGGCAAGCCTGAAGGTGACCGCCGGCAATGGGTGCTTCCCTACAGCTCGTCAGGTAGTCCGGCGGAAGACAATCGAATCGCCCAGGTCTTCCTCCCCTTCCTCGTCGTTAGCTAATGTTGGGCTCTTCCAGCGACGTCTTGAGAAAAACAAGCCGCCCGAGGCGTCATCCAACTTCTCCTCTGAGAGTTCCCCAGAAGCTTCTTCTGCATTCTCAACACTCGCTTCGCCCTTCTTGATTTCGTCAGCCATGGTCATTCCTCCTTTGGTTGAGCAACTGCGGCACGATCGTTCCTTACCGACAACAATCCGACCCCAAACCAACGTTTCAGGCAAGGCCTGCCAATGCATTTTGCCGAACCAGAGATTCCAGGGGGCGCGGACGGAAGTCCACGCTAGGCTCGGCGGTCGCACGACAAGCAAGACCGCTTTTCCCTGCTGCACTGCTTCGGATTCCAGCTGCTATGCGGCTCTCCTAATCCGGACCAGCTTGCGATCGATCTCGGAAATCTTCGAGATGCCTGACATACCCATATCGAGGGCAAGTTCGGTCCGCAGCAGCTCGATCACGCGCGCCACGCCGCGCTGGCCGAAGCTGGCGAGGCCCCATAAATAGGGGCGAGCGACGCCGACAGCCGTCGCGCCCATGGCGAGAGCCTTGAGAATGTCGGTGCCGCGACGGAAGCCGCCGTCGATCAGCACTGGAATCTTGCCGCCTGCTGCTTGCACACACTCTACCAGAGCCTCGATGGTCGAGCCGGTGTGGTCGAGCTGGCGCGCGCCGTGATTCGACACAACGACGGCTGCGGCCCCGTACTCCACGGCTTTCTCGACGTCTTCGCCAATCATCAGACCCTTGAGAACCAGCGGTAAGTCCGTCATCTCCCGAAGCTCACGCACCGTCTCCCAGGTGGGCAGGGGGAAGGGCCTGGAAGGATATTCGCCGGTTCTCCAGATAGTGTCCTCGGGGTTGTGGATGAGGTTGCCGCCGGCGTCACGAGGCACTCCTTGATCACACCAGCGGCGCACAAACTTGTTTCGGATGCTTCGCTCGCGATGCGAGACGTACATGTTGTCGACCGTGAAGCAGATGCCCGTAGCCCCCAAGTCTTCGAGCCTTTCGACGAAGTTGGCCATGGAGTTCTTGGTGCGGAACTGGCCGCCAATGGTATATTGCCACCAGTTCTTAGGCCCTTTGCCGGAGGTGACCAAATCCTCGATCCCGCCGTTGGTGAACATCATCGTGTCCGTTTCGGCGGCAGCTTTGGCGACCACTTCCTCGCCGTTGGTATAGAAGCAATTTTTGCCGCCGGCAGGGTCGATGAAGATAGGGTGCTTGAGTTTGTGTCCCAGGAACGTGGTCGAAATGTCGATGTTGTGGACGTCGGTTAGGAAGCGCGGGCGAATGATGATGCGCTCAAAGGCGCTGCGATTCTCGCGTAGGGAGACCTCGTCTTTGCCGCCCTCGTCCATGTAGTCCCACTCGACCGAGTCGAGCTTTTGCTGGGCGAGCTTCTTGAAGTCGAAGACATTGAACCATGTCGAGCAAGGCGTCCGGCTCGGCCGCTAGCAGGTCGATGTCGGTGAGCAGTGGTGAAGCAAGCAGGAACTTTGCTAAATCCGTGACCGCTTGGCGACGAGTGAGTTTCATGGCAAGCCTTCCTTCCCGCAGTTCACACAAACGACGGACGCGGCGGGTCTTGTCGACCGCCCGCGAAAGGGAAGGTATCAACTTGCACCAAGAGATGTCAATCGGCCTAAGAGAGCTGGCTCGCGTATGCAAGGCAGGCTCGGATGTCCGTTGTCGTCAACTTGAGGTAACTGTCTTGGATTTGCCGCTCGCTCCAACCATTCGCTAAGAGGTTCACGACGAACTCGACAGACATTCGCGTGCCGCGAACGACTGGTTTTCCGGTGAGGACCTTCGGGTCGAGGATGATGCGTTCTCCCCATTCCATAACTAACACGATATCAAACCCAATGAGCGTGATAATCCTACGAGCCCCTATGGCAGCATCACTCTGCCGCCACTGACCACGATCGTCTGGCCGGTCATGAAATCCGATAGGTCCGAGAGGGGCGAGCGGGCCACCCGCCGCGCAAACGAGCCACGGATGCATAGCGCCGCTCTGTCCCTATTTTTTTATTTTGATGGGTATCCGGTTGACTCAGGTAGCCCCAAGATGTAGTATGCCGGCAGATGGAAGATTACCCTCAGAACCTGACAGAATTCGAGTCCCGTTTTAGCAGTGAGGCGGCCTGCCGGGAGTATCTGTTCCGGCGGCGCTGGCCGGACGGTTTCCGCTGTCCGGGTTGCGGTTGTGGAAAGTCGTGGCCTTTGCGAAAAGTGCTGCTGCAGTGCGCTGCGTGTGGGCGCCAAACCTCGGTGACCGCCGGGACCATCTTTCAGGACACGCGCAGCCCTTTGCCGTTGTGGTTTCGTGCGATGTGGTGGGTCACCACCCAAAAAACCGGAGCCAGCGCTTTGGGACTTCAAGGAGTGTTGGGGCTCAACAGGTACGAAACGGCTTGGACCTGGCTGCACAAAATGCGGCGCGCGATGGTGCGGCCGGGACGGGATTTGCTGGCCGGGACGGTGGAAGTCGATGAAAGCTACTGGGGCGGGCTCGAAGAGGGCCTGCGGGGCCGAAACCTGAAAAACAAAGCATTGATCGCAGTGGCCGCTCAAGAGGATGGGCGGGGTATCGGCCGGATTCGCATGAAGAGAATCGAGGATGCCTCGGGCGAGAGCCTGTTGCCTTTCGTGGAGGAGTGCATCGAGCCGGGCAGCGTGGTGCATACCGACGGCTGGCCCGGTTACTCCGGGTTGAAAAAGGAAGGCTACGTCCATCAGGTCACAGTTGTCAGCAGGCAGGAGCAGTCCAAGTCGGAATTGATGCCCCGCGTCCACCGCGTGATGTCACTGCTCAAGCGCTGGCTGCTGGGCACCCATCAGGGCGCCGTGAGCCACAAACATCTGGACTACTACCTGGACGAGTTCACCTTCCGTTTCAACCGCCGCAAATCCAAAAGCCGCGGCAAACTCTTCTATCGGCTCGTCCAGCAGGCGGTAGCCGTGGATCCCGCGACTTACAAGATGATTGTTCACCCGGTTACAGAACCCAAGAAAATCCCCAAACCACAAGATATTGGGGCTACCTGAGTCAACCGGATACCCATCTTTATTTTTTTAGGTGGGTATCCGGTTGACTCAGGTAGCCCCAAGATGTAGTATGCCGGCAGATGGAAGATTACCCTCAGAACCTGCCAGAGTTCGAGGCCCGTTTTAGCAGTGAGGAGGCCTGCCGGGAGTATCTGTTCCGGCTGCGCTGGCCGGACGGTTTCCGCTGTCCGGTTGCGGTTGTGGAAAGTCGTGGCCTTTGCGAAAAGTGCTGCTGCAGTGCGCTGCGTGTGGGCGCCAAACCTCGGTGACCGCCGGGACCATCTTTCAGGACACGCGCAGCCCTTTGCCGTTGTGGTTTCGTGCGATGTGGTGGGTCACCACCCAAAAAACCGGAGCCAGCGCTTTGGGACTTCAAAGAGTGTTGGGGCTCAACAGGTACGAAACGGCTTGGACCTGGCTGCACAAAATGCGGCGCGCCATGGTGCGGCCGGGACGGGATTTGCTGGCCGGGACGGTGGAAGTCGATGAAAGCTACTGGGGCGGGCTCGAAGAGGGCCTGCGGGGCCGAAACCTGAAAAACAAAGCATTGATCGCAGTAGCCGCTCAAGAGGATGGGCGGGGTATCGGCCGGATTCGCATGAAGAGAATCGAGGATGCCTCGGGCGAGAGCCTGTTGCCTTTCGTGGAGGAGTGCATCGAGCCGGGCAGCGTGGTGCATACCGACGGCTGGCCCGGTTACTCCGGGTTGAAAAAGGAAGGCTACGTCCATCAGGTCACAGTTGTCAGCAGGCAGGAGCAGTCCGCGTCGGAATTGATGCCCCGCGTCCACCGCGTGATGTCACTGCTCAAGCGCTGGCTGCTGGGCACCCATCAGGGCGCCGTGAGCCACAAACATCTGGACTACTACCTGGACGAGTTCACCTTCCGTTTCAACCGCCGCAAATCCAAAAGCCGCGGCAAACTCTTCTATCGGCTCGTCCAGCAGGCGGTAGCCGTGGATCCCGCGACTTACAAGATGATTGTTCACCCGGTTACAGAACCCAAGAAAATCCCCAAACCACAAGATATTGAGGCTACCTGAGTCAACCGGATACCCATCTTTTTTTATTTTTTGGCAGTTCTCAGTGCGGTCAGTCGGGGGAATGCCGCTAAGTCATTTCTGTGGTGAGCCTTGGGGGACTCAAGGTAAAAGGCGCCTGTCCCTTTCGGCCGCCGTCTCAAGGCGGAGGTGCTAAGCTTAGGTCGCTCCTGCTTATACGGTTGTTTCAGCAAGCCCCAAGATGTAGGGTAGGGCGTGACCCGGCCGCCGTTTCCGAAGAGTCTGCGTCAGTTTCAGGTGGAGTTCGCGACCGAGGAGGCTTGCCAGAAGTACCTGGCTGCTTGTCGTTGGCCCGACGGGTTCCTTTGTCCTCAGTGTGGGCATCGGCAGGCCTACATTCTCGAGCAGAAACTACGGTGGCAGTGCGCGGCGTGTCGACACCAGGTCTCGTTGACGTCGGGAACGGTGCTCCACAATACGAAGACCCCGCTGACGGTTTGGTTTTGGGCTGCGTACCTGATGACAACTGATAAACGAGGTGTGTCGGCGCTGCTACTGCAGCGTCAGCTCGGCCTGTCGCGCTACGAAACCGCCTGGATGATGTTGCACAAACTGCGACGGGCCATGGTGAACGCAGCTCGCGAGCCCTTGCACGGAGAAGTAGAGGTCGATGACACCTGGATTGGCGGCCCGCAAGCAGGTTTGCGAGGCAGCCGGCAACTGAAGGGGCGCCGTGCGGCCCTTGTGATGGTCGCTGTTGAGAAACGCGGGAAGTGCTCCGGGCGCGTTCGCATGTCCGTTATTCCAGACTTCAAGAAGGTGACGATCGACAGGTTTCTTGCCCAGAACGTTGTTCCCGGCTCGACCATCTACACAGACGGTCTGAAGACCTTTACCGCCCTCGAAGAGGCCGGCTACAAACACGTCTCTCGTCCGCAACCTCACCGGACTGACTTGCGGAAAGGCGCCAAGTCGGTGGTGCCGCTGGCGGATCGTGCCATTGGCAACCTGCAGCAATGGCTGACCGGAACGTACCACGGCGTGAGCCGCGCTCAGCTTCAGGTTTACCTCGATGAGTTCGTGTTTCGACACAACCGCCGCAAGACCCCAATGGCAGCCTTCCAAACCCTCCTCGGTCTCGGAACTCAACACGCTCCTACGCCTTACGCCCACATCCGCCGCGCGCGTGACCTGGACAAGACGCGATGACCTCCACCCCAACATCTTGGGGCTTGCTGAAACAACCGTATAAGCAGGAGGTCGCTTAGCATTCGCGAGGAGGTCGACCCCATGTGCACTCCGAGGCTATTCGCCCTGCTCTTGTTCGCCGTTGCCGGAGCGTCCGCTCAGCCGGCTGCGAACTACCGCATCGAGACTGTCGCCGGGAAGCTCGACCTCGGCGACGGCGGTAGCGCCAATCAGCTTTTGCTGGCTTTCCCGCGCGGAATGACTTTTGACTCCGACGGCAACCTCTACATCGCCGATCAGTCCAACAACATCGTCTGGCGCGTGACGCCCGACGGTGTTGCTGCCAGAATCGCCGGGAATATCGTGACGGAATCGACCGGCAGTGGCGGCCCTGCCCGGAACGCGCGGCTGAACTTTCCGCCGGATGTGGCGGCCGATGGGGCGGGCAATGTATATGTAGTCGAATCCGTGGGCAACTCCGTTCGCCGCATCAACCCGCAGGGCGAGATCGAAGATTTCGCGGGGACGGGAGAAGCCGGCTTTGGCGGAGACGGCGGTCCGGCGACCCAGGCTCAGCTGAGCTTCCCCAGCGGGGTGGCGGCCGCCGCTGACGGGACCGTCTACATAGCCGACACCGGGAACAACCGCATCCGTTGCGTGGCTCCCGACGGAACGATCACAACGCTGGCGGGCGACGGGCGAAGGGGCTCGGAGGGCGACGGCGGACCGGCTGCGGCTGCCTCTCTCGCGGGCCCCAACGGGATCGCGGCCGACAACGCCGGCAACGTGCTCATCGCCGACACGGGGAACTTCAAAATCCGCCGAGTGAATCTAAACGGCGGGATCGAGACCATAGCTGGAAACGGCACGCCCGGTTTCGGCGGCGACGGCGGGCCGGCGACTCAGGCGAGCCTGGCGAGTCCAGAAGGCGTGGCGCCAGGCCCTGACGGAACCGTGCTGATCGCCGATTCCGGCAACAACCGCATTCGCGAGATCCGTAACGGCATGATCAACACCATCGCCGGCCGCGGAGGCTTCGGCTTCAGCGGCGACGGCGGTCAGGCTATCGGGGCACAGTTCGACCGCGGACGGAAGCATTTTCGTCGTGACCCAGAACCACCGCCTTCGACTGCTGACGCCCACGAACCTGTTGGTAACGACCGCGGGCATCACTAGCGCCGCCAGTTTCGCGGCCGGCCCGCAGGCTCCCGCCTCGATCGTGTCGGTATTCGGCCTGGGTTTGGCGGACGTGTTCGCGCAACCGGGCGAGACGCCGCTGCCGACGACCTTCATGGGCACAACCGTGGAAGTCACTGACAGCGAGGGAGTTACACGCGCTAGCCCGCTGTTTTTCGTCTCCGATCGGCAGGTGAATCTGCAACTCTCGCCTGAGGCCGCGCTCGGCCCGGCCACGCTCACAGTGCGGCGGGACGACGGCGACTTTCTCTCCACGCCGTTGGCGATCGCAGGCGCGGCGCCTGGGCTGTTCTCAATCCGGGCTACGGGTTCGAGCACCGCCGCGGCCCAGTTCCTGCGAGTGGCGGCGAACGGAGACCGCGCTCAGGAAAACGTGTTCGATGCAGACCTGAACCCCGCGCCGATCGACCTGGGTCCAGAGGGCGAGCGGATCTTCCTACTGTTGTTCGGAACCGGCGTTCGAGGCGCCGCAGCCGTGTCAGCAACCGTGGACGGGGAAACCGTCCCGCTGCTTGGCGCGGTGCCGCAGGGAGAGTTCGTCGGTCTTGACCAGATCAATGTGGGGCCGCTGCCGCGATCCCTGGCCGGGCGAGGCGTGGTCGATGTCGTGCTGACCGCCGACGGATTGACGACCAACGCGGTCACGGTGAGCATTCAGTAGGGGGCGGTGGCCGTTGCGGCGAAGACCTTGTTGCGCGCTACGGGGCGAGCGGAATCGAGGCTGTCGCGCCGACTTCCGCTAGTGGGGGATTGTACAGAGCGTCGCCTTGGGCTGCTCTCCCGTCTCCGTGACTTCCTGAGATCAGCGGCTTACCTGTTCATAGATGTATCCGGCCACGGCAATGTCTTCAACGGCGAGCCCCTGCGACTCGAATAAGGTGATATCGCTGTCGTTGGTGCGGCCTGGGGTGTGGCCGGCGACGATCGTTGAGAGTTCCTGAACGCGGGTCCAGTCAAGTCGGCCTTCTTCGGCCGCCCCGATTAAATCCCCGGCTTCGATTTGGGCCTGCTCGACGGAGTCGGCGGCGATCACGGCTGCGCGCGCCACCGCGTCGGCGTCAATTTCTCTGCGCTTGGCGTGGTTGCTCCCCGCAGCGTTGATGTGGCAGCCGGGTGCGACCATGTTGCCTAGCAGCACTGGCTCTCGGGCGTTGGTGACGGTCGAAATGATGTCGGCTCCGGCTGCGGCCGCGGCGGGGGTTTCGACCGGTTCGATGGCTAGGTGAAGCCGGCCGGCCATTTTTTCGGCGAAAGCGACCCGCCGCTCCGGTGACCGGCTGTAAACTTTGACTGTGCTCAGCGCTCGCACGTTCGCGACGGCTTCCAACTGCGTTTCGGCTTGGTAGCCGCTTCCGATCATTGCTAGCGTGGCGGCGTCCTTGCGCGCCATGTGACTCGTGGCGACACCGCTTGCGGCGCCGGTGCGGATCTGGCCTAATGCGTTGGCCTCGATTGTTGCTAGTAGGGTGGAGGTGGCGGCCTCGAACAGCAGGACGATGAAATTCGCGCCGTGCCGGCCGGTTGCGTAAACCTTGGTTCCCAGGTAGCCGCTTTCGTTGTCGCCCGCCGCCATGTAGTGGAGCACGGTGCGGTTTTCCATGACTACCCGGCGTCTTGGTTGATTGACCGCTTTGTTGTTGGCGAGACGCCGAAAGGCTTCCTCAACCAGCTCAATTGCCTTGCTCATCGGCAGGGCTTCGCGGACTTGCTGTTCGGTGATGTGAATCATAGCACCTGAATTATGCACTGCGGCGTGGACCTGAGGAGGGTGTCCTGAGGAGGGCTGAGCCGCAAGAGACCATTTGGGACCCCCGAAAACATGGGGTAAAAAGGTAGGCTGGCAAAGATCCCAGCTTCGCCAGCCAACCCCAAGGAGGTCACCCACATGGTTACCAGACGAAAACAGCATAGCTCCCAAAGGCCCGTCCAACAAGGCCCAGCCGTGACGGCCTCGCGGCCCAATAAAATCGGGGCTTCGACGCCTTACCACTTCCGCGGCAGGAAGTCGACTCCCTACGGCGGCTTGCTGCCGGTGGTCGGGAGGGCGCTGATCTGAGAGCCTGGCTATGCGCTATGCATAACATTTTATGCACTAGCCGTAACGCACTGGAAACACGTCACTTCCGAGCAAGGTTTTGACGACGCGGATTCTGGGCGGGAAGGGAAACCGGACACGGAGAAGCCAAAAGGCCAGTTGCCGAGCTACCACCTCACGACGACCGCCAACCCGCTACGAACGCAGCCACACTCGCAAAGTGAATCTGTGCATAATTCAGGTAGCAGCACGTGGCGGAAGTCCGAGGACGCAAAAAAAGGGGACAGCCAGCCAATTTCCTTTCGATAAAGTGGTGGTTTTTGAGTGGGTTGGAGGAGCGGAAATTGGCGGCAGTCCCCCATTTTCGCCGGTGCGGATTCGCCACGGGTTGATAGGGGTCCCCGCTTAACGCAACAGTCTAGTGTAGAGTACAGCAGCCGTAAATGGCTGGCCTGGTTAACACCGAGCCGCGTTAACGCGGCTTTGGCAGGCAAGGATGCCTGCCCCACATAGCGCGGCTCAGAACGCCGGCATCAGCCTGCGTATTCGGATCGGACTGTCAATCTTACTCCGCATGCAGCCAAAAAAGCGATTCACGATAAGTGATGGTCTGATTGGCTCGTCAGGGGCCTGCGGCTTTTCGGTGCGTTTCACCCCGCAGGGTGCGGCTGGACGAAAGGCCGCAGGTCTCTGACGAGCCCTGCGCTGATATGGTCTGACCTGTCAAGTTTGCGCGCACGACTGCTGCCGCGCGGAGCCTCAACTCCGCGTTGGCCAACGAACGAGGACAAGAAGAACAGCCTGTGGAAGAGAGCGTTTACGACGATGGATCCATCAGATATTCGCGGGTTCTCGCCAGAGTAGTCTGCGTCGTGGAGCTGCCTCACTCTACGGACGAAGGTCGCTCCATCAAGCGCTTCTTAGCGCAGTCGAGGGTTCTCCTGGCAGGCTCAGTTTCCAGTCAGCCGTCCTCCTTGTCCTACCTTGTGAGGCTGCCGCCCGAAGCCGGCAACCAAAATCGTTATCGCTACCGCTTGCTGGCAGCTCATCGTCCTCGGCAGCTAGCCATCGCCCTCGGCAGCTAGCCATCGCCCTCGTATAAGGTGCCTCTTGGCGGCCGGACGGGTTCTGTCAAGGGCGCGGGTTACTGCGGCGAAGCGTACCCTTGACAGGTTTCGGCCGGTCGCCTACGACGTCAATCGAGGGCGATGGCGGTCTCCCTGGCGGCCGTCTCCCTGTCGGCCGTCTCCCTGGCGGTCTCCTTGTCGGCCGTCTCCCTGTCGGCCGTCTCGAGCGTTCAGCAAGCATTCAATCCCTGTTTCTCCTGTTGTGTTCGGGTCTGTTCGATCACGATTGCCCAGATGAATCCCAGCAGTTCCCGCACGATCGCGGTCACGACGACATTCGCGTGTTTGCCGTTGTTGCGCAGCTTGCGAAAGCGACCGCAAAGCCGCACCTGCGCCTTCCAGGCGATCGCTTGGACTGGGGGCGACGCCTTCTCGGCACGGCGTTGAATCAGCCGCGAGCGGCGTGCCGGGAAGCGATACGCCCAGGCGCATTCGACCAGCAGACGGCGAGCTTCCTCGTTGCCTGCTTTGGTGATCGCGCCTTGACGGCGTCGCGCTCCGCTCGTGTTCTCCGACGAAGTCACACACCGCCGAAACCCATCAGCTCGCGCGGGGAGTCGAAGCGTGTGAGATCGCCCAGCTCGGCCAGCAACGTCATCCCCGCCAGCCAGTCCACGCCCCGCAGCGCCGTCAACGCCTGCGCTGGCCCTCCCAGACTCCAGCCTTCCAGCTGATCATGCAACTGCTGCTCGAGGCGAGCCGTTCGGCTTTGCGCCTGGCGTATCGCCTCGGCGTATTCTTCGTAGGCGATCTGCGAGGCCGGCTGCTCAAAGCGTTGCGTCTCGAGCCAGCGAAAGTGCGCTTGCGTCCAATTCTTGCGCCCGGGGAAACGCTTGTCGTGGCGCAGCAGCATAGCTCCGAGGCGTTGACGAAGTTGTTTGTCGATGAGTTTGCAGTCGCCGCGCGCGCGGCTCAGATCGCGGATCGCTTCGTGTTCCGGAGAGGGCGTCCAGACCGTGCTGAGCTCGCCGGCGCGATCGAGCCGAGCCAGGGTCAGCGCGTCGCGCCGATCGGTCTTGACGCGATCGCCGGATTTGCGCGGGGTCAGCGACGGCGCGACCAGGTCGCCATCGTGTTCGGTGTCACGAATCTGCCGGCAAATGCCGTAGCCACAGGGGCCGGCTTCGTAGCAGTAGTGCAGCCTCTGACCAGACGGGGCGAGTGCGGAAATCAAGCGACGAATGGCTTCAGGCCGGTTGTCGATCTTGCCGTAGAAATGCGCCTCGCCCCGCCCCGCCGCGGCGACAGCGACCGAGATACTGTTTTTGTGAACGTCCATCCCGACGTATTTGTCGTAATCTGGTTATCCACTTTACTCTAGTTGGTGGGCTGGGGCTTGGTGATAATGTCTCGATAGGTCAAGGCCTTACGGAGAACCAACTGTTCGACGAGTCGGTGGAAGATCTTGCCTACGTGGCGGGACTTTCGACGGTTGAAGCGAAAGGTGAATTCATCGAGGTAGCCTTGCAGATGCACTTTACTCACCTTCCCTTGGTGCGTCGCTACCAACCAGCGCTTGAGCAGCGCGGCAACCAGGTGGACATGCGCGAATTCCTCGGCGGCTATCTGCGAGTCTCCCGCTGTGTGGGTGACCCGATAGCGATAGCCGGCTTTCTTCAAGCCCCGGTAACCCCTCCAGCCGTCGCTATGGACCAGACTGCCTGACGCCACACAGTCGGTCACAAAACCCACCAGACTCGGTCCCGATGCGTCGGGGACATGACGCAGACGAATTCGCCCCATTTTGCGGCCCTGCAGTTCCACCGCAACCACAACCAAGGCTTTGCCCACCAGCTCTCGCCCGCGAACGTGCTTCTCCTTGCCGCCCAAGTAAGTCTCGTCGACTTCGACACTTCCGTCCAGCCGTTCCCGACCCAGCCGAACCATCCGCCTGCCGCAACTTCTGCAACATCAGCCAGGCGGTCTGATAGCTGTCCAGACCGAGTTCACGCTGCAAACCCTTGGCGCTCAGCCCTGTTTTCTGAGTGCAGGCCAGCCACATGGCCAGAAACCAACTCCGCAGCGGCACCCGCGAGTTGTGCAGGATGGTTCCCGCCGTGGGAGAGGTCTGGCGTCGGCACCCGCTACAGAACATCGTGCCTCGTCGGGTCGTCCAACCCTTCGTGGCCGAGCAGTTCGGACAAACGAACCCCGCTGGCCAGCGGACACCGAGCAGATACTCGCAGCAAGCTTGCTCGCTGGCAAACCGTTCAGTGAACTCCACCAGATGTTTTGGAAAATCGTCGCTCAACAGACTCGGTCTTCGCCGCCAACAGCGCGAGTCCAAGGATAGCTTGATTCATCACTAGAGTAAAGTGGATAACCAGATTGTCGTAATTGTTGCACTTGTTCATCTCTTTGTTGAACTCGCTAGACTCTTTCATGACCTGTCCTCCTCGATGCGGCTCTGCGCATCTGTTTGAAGCGTAACCCGCGACTCTCGCGGTTGGACAGGTCACTCCATCTTCTCTACGGGGTTCGGTAACGACCGAGCAACGCATTCGGCAACGACGGCGCAACCCACGGGTCTCCCTGCGGACGGATTGTGAACAGTTTGAATCCAACACGGCCTCTTCGCTCGGCGGTACAATCTTCGATGACGGGTCGGCTGATTGAGGGGAGCGCGTGTCCTCAAGGGGCCGGTTGCGATGGAGGCGTTGCTCGGAGCGTTGCGATGGAACGTTGCCTAGGAACATTGCGCGGGAGCGTTGCGATGGGGCATTGCGATGGAGCGTTGAGATGGAACGTTGCGTCGGAGCATTGTGATGGGGCATTGCGTCGGAACAGTGCGTCGGAGCGTTGCGATCGAACGTTGCTATGAAACATTGCCATGCAAAGTTGAGATGGAACATTGCTACGGAGCGTTGAGATGAAAAGCAGTCCGAATCTCGCTTGTAATGGCACGATCGGCGGACCAGCGAATGCTCAAGACACTGCCGGCAGAAGCCGGACAATCGGCTGGAGGAGTTTGATGAAAATGTTCGTTTTGTTGCTTGGGCTGCTTGCGGCCGCGTTGCTGCCGGCCCAAACCCGGTACAGAGCCCCAATTCCTCCGCAGCCGCCGGTGACAGCCGAAGAGATCGCGGCAGGGAAACGGCTATTTCAGGGCCACTGTGGTGGCTGCCACGGACCTCAGGGCGGCGGGGCTCGGGGCCCGAATCTGGCCCGGCCCAAACTCAGTCACGCGCCAGACTCGGAGTCGCTCTTCGCTGTTATCACTCGGGGCATTGAAGGCACCGAGATGCCAAGATCCCGGCAACTGCACGGCCTTGAGGTTTGGAAGATCGTCGCATTCGTCGAATCCTTAGGTCAAATCGAGCCGACTCCTCTGCCGGGTAATCCAACAAGTGGAAAGGAAGTTTTCTACGGAGGGGGGAACTGCTCGGCGTGCCATTGGCTGAATGGCGACGGGGCGCGGCATGGACCCGACCTCACAGACATCGGCGGCCGCCGCAGCGTCGATTACCTGCGGGAAGCCCTGATCGAACCGGCGGCGGCTTTTCCCGAGCGCTACTTGCTTTTGAGCGTCGTCGCGAAAGACGGCCGGCGAGTTCGAGGGATTCGTTTGAACGAGGACGCTTTCACCATCCAGCTTCGAGACTTTTCCGAAAAACTGCATTCTTTTCTCAAAGAAGATCTGGTCGAGCTGAACAGACACAAGGGGGAATCCTCGATGCCAGGGTACAAAGAGACGTTAACGAAAACCGAGATCGACGATGTCGTTTCGTTTATGGCATCACAACGGGGGGGCTCATGAGATTTCTGATTTTAGCGGTGGCGCTTACTTCCACTCTAGGCGCGCAAGTGAGCTACGAACAGATCCTCAAGGCGGAAGCGGAACCGCACAACTGGCTGACCTACTCCGGCAACTACTCGTCTCATCGCCACTCGCCGCTGGAGCAAATCAATCGAGGCAACGTCGCCAAGCTCAAGCCTTTGTGGACCTATCAAAAGAGCACGCTCCACAAGTTCGAAACCACCCCACTCGTCGTCGACGGCATCATGTACATCTCCGAGCCGCCCAGCGATGTGACCGCGCTCGACACGCGTACCGGCCGCCCGTTATGGCAATACAAACGAACGCTGCCCAATGACATTCCCGTCTGCTGCGGAGAGGTCAATCGCGGCGTGGCCGTGCTGGGAAACACGGTCTATGTCGGGACACTCGACGCCCATCTGGTCGCGCGACGCCAACAGCGGACTCGTGCGTTGGGACATCGAGGTGGATGATTACAAAATCGGGCAGGCGATCACCGTGGCGCCGTTAGCGGTGAAGGACAAGATCATTGTGGGCATCGCCGGCGGCGAGTTCGGCATGCGCGGTTTTTTGGATGCCTACGATGCCGACACGGGCAAGCGGGCTTGGCGCTTTTGGACCGTTCCGGGCCCCGGTGAGCCCGGCAACGAAACCTGGGCTGGCGACAGTTGGAAGCGCGGCGCGGCCGCCACTTGGGTAACTGGCGCCTACGATCCCGATCTGAACCTGATTTATTGGGGAACCGGGAACCCGGGTCCAGATTGGAACGGCGAGGTACGTGAAGGCGACAACCTTTACTCCGACTCGCTGATCGCGCTCGATGCCGACAGTGGAAAATTGAAGTGGTATTTCCAGTTCACCCCCCATGACGTTCATGACTGGGATGCGACAGAAGTCCCTGTCCTGGTCGACGGAACCGTCCGTGGCAAGAAGCGCAAGTTGGTACTTTTCGCCAACCGCAATGCTTTTTACTATGTGCTCGACCGCCAAACCGGAGAGTTTCTATCCGGCAAGGCATACGCCAAACAAACGTGGGCGGAAGGTCTGGACGATCACGGCCGTCCGATGCGATTGCCGGATACAACCCCGACGGCGGAGGGGGTCCTGATCTATCCATCCGTGGCTGGTGCAACCAATTGGTTCAGCCCGACCTATAGCCCGGTCGATCATCTTTTCTATGTGTCGGTCATGGAGAAGGGCCACATCTACTACATGGGCGAGGCGATCTACCAGCCGGGCGCACGGTACACGGCGGGTGGCGGTCAAAACATTCCTGGGGAGGAACCCTACTCCCTCATCAAAGCGTTCGAGCCGGAAACGGCCAATGTGAAGTGGGAGTTTCGACTACACGGGCCTGTCAGGGCCGGCCTGCTCTCGACCGCGGGAGGCTTGGTATTCGGGTCCGCCGGCGAGGGCGATTTTTTCGCGCTTGACAGCCAATCCGGCAAGCCTCTGTGGCGATTCCAAACCGGCGGGGGAATGTGGTCGAACCCAATGAGCTACGCGGTGGACGGCCAGCAGCGCGTCGCCATCGCCGCTGGCCATGCGATCTACGTCTTCGGCCTCGATCAGTAAACCGCCAAAATGAGCTAGCCGGTCTACGTAGGGTTCTACGTGAAATGGCGTATTGACACAGCTCCAATTGGTACTCTATTGCATAGGTAAGAGGACCTGACCATGACAGCATTACAGCATTTGGTGCTTGAGTCCGTGCGTCGCCTCGACGAGGCCGATTCAGAGAAGATTCGTGAGTATGTGAGTCAACTGATGGGACATGAGGTTGTGGACGAGCGCGTTTCCTCGGCTCTGCACGGATTGATCGAGAAGGAACTAGTATCCCTTTCCGAGAAGCCATCGGGAGCAAGCACGGTCTCGGAAACCTACAGCTTGTCCAGTGGCGGCCAGCTCTTCTTCTCAGCAAGCAAGGAGTAGGGTAATCGGCCCAGCAGCGTTTACTTTTTCTAGAGTCCCGGTTACTTTTCTAGAGTCCCAGTTAGTTTTCTAGAGAATGACCGCTGAGGAACGCGGACCCCAGGCTTCCGCCTGGGGCTCTGTTGCTACGGGTTGAAGTTTTTGTCGAAGTAGGTCTGAATCAGGCGATGATTTCGTTGACGACTCGCCCGTGGACATCCGTGAGCCGGAAGTCGCGGCCACTGTAGCGGTAGGTCAATCGCTCGTGGTCGAGTCCGAGCTGGTGAAGAATCGTCGCGTGCAGGTCGTGAATGTGCACCTTGTCTTCTACCGAGCGAAAACCGTATTCATCCGACTGGCCGAACGTCATCCCGCTGCGGATGCCGCCTCCCGCCATCCACGCGCAGAAGCCGTAGGGGTTGTGGCCGCGCCCATAGGTGTCCATGTTGCCCTTGCCGTCGTCTAGATCCTGGAAGTGGGGCGTGCGTCCGAATTCACCCGACCAAACCAGCAGCGTTTCGTCGAACAGCCCGCGGGGCTTGAGGTCTTTGATCAGCCCGGCGATGGGCTTATCGACGGCTTTGCAGCGTTTGGGGTGGGCGCTGAGGATATTGGCATGGCTGTCCCAGCCGTTGTCGGTTATCTGGATAAACCGCACTCCGGCTTCGGCGAACCTGCGCGCCATCAAACACTGGCGTCCGAAATTGTCGGTCTCCTTTTCCCCGATACCGTAAAGCTAATCCCGGTACCGCCAAGTGTGCGGCGAAGGGATGCGGCGGCCAAGCCCGAGCGTGTCGGCGTAGCCGGAAAGATCAAGCCAGTGACGCCCCCAGCGCTCGCCGAACTCAGGCGAATCGAGCAACCGGCCGGCGCTGTCGCGGAAGAGTCGTTGGCGAACGCTTCGATGCTCTCGGGGGTGGGAGGAAGCCCGGTCAAATCGAATGTAAGCCGGCGCAGCGTTGCGTAGCGGCCGGCGTCTTTGCCCGGAGTAATTCCTTTCTCTTCCAACTTGGCGAGGATGAAACGATCGATGGCGCCGCGCGGCCAATCGGTGTTCACTATTTCCGGAAGGTCGGGCTTCTTGAGGGGCTTCCAAGCCCAGTGGTCCTTTCGGCGGTCTTCCGACATGGCCGCCGAGGTGACGGCCGCGGCTTCTTGTTCGGGCCAGGGCGCGCCGATGCGCACCCATTCGGTCAGCGCTTCGATCTGGCGGTCGGGGAGCTTGCCTGTCGGTGGCATGCCGACAAGACCGGGGTCATAGCGTATTGCGTGAATCAGGCGGCTGCTCTCCGGATCTCCCGGATTGACCACGGGTCCTGAATGTCCACCGCGCTCGACGCCAGCGCGGCTATCCAATTTGAGGTTGGCGAAAACCGTTCTCGCCTGTTCACTGTGACACGAATGGCATCGCTCTGCGAGGACCGGCCGAACCTGTTTTTCGAAGAACTCTAGCTGTCCAGAAGAAACGGTCGTCGTCTGCGCCAAAGCAGACGAACCCGCCAGTAGGGAGACAAGTATGTAGGACGAAAACTTCAAACCGCTGGCCTGATTATAACGCCAGCATATCGCACTTCCCACCTAGAGAACGCATTTCAACCGAACTGAGTGCGGCGCGGTTTGTCAGCACAGCTGACCGTGCCGCTTCGTGCTTGCAGCCCGCAGCGTACCGCACGGACCCGACCCGCGGCGACTCTTGGCAGGCGACGGTACCGGTGCTACATTAAGACAGAACATTATGATGCAGTTGTTACTCTTTGAACCCCTCGACAGCACCTATGAGAGGGTCTTCCGGGAACTCAAACCGCGCACGCGCGTACCCCGGTTTTCAGTCGACTTTCGCCCTTACGCCAACCTCGATAGCAAGATCTCAATCAATCCAGATCGTTCCCACGTCACGGTCAAATTGTCAGACCTACTCGAAAAGGCGCCTCCGTCGGTCCTGGAGGCGTTGAGCTACATCTTGCTCTGCAAGTTGTATCGCAAACCAGTGCCGACAAACCATGACCAAAGCTACCGGATTTACGTGAACCGCGCCGATGTCAGGAGCAACGCGCTACTGATTCGGCAGGCTCGCGGCCGCAAGCCGAAACGATCTCCCAGGGGTCAGTTTTACGATTTGGACGAACTCTTCGAGGGCCTGAACCAGCGATTCTTTGATGGGGAACTCGCTAGGCCCGTCCTTGGCTGGAGCCGCCGCGTCTCGCGCCGTTCCTTGGGATACTACGACCCGGCCCACGATTTGATCGTGATCAGCAAGCTATTTGATTCCGCCAAGGTGCCGCGTCTTTTGGTGGAGTACATTCTCTATCACGAAATGCTCCACAAAAAATACCCCGCCGAGTACCGCTCGGTGCGTCGCTGCGTGCATACCAGGCAATTCAAGGCCGAGGAGCGAAAGTATCCACATTATTCCGAGGCGGTTGAGCTCCTTAAGGGTATTTAGCCTTCTTCTGAACGGCCTTATTCTTCTGAACGCCGATGACCGACACCTAAGTGCGCCGTCGTTTCTGAAGGTCGTAGAGTGACAAGCAGGGACTTACCGTGTCGTCCCTTGAATTCAGACGGCTATTTGGACGTACGTGAGCGGCGTTAGCCTAGTCAAACTCGTATCCGAAAATCTCTATGTCCTTTTGGAAGCGATTTCGAATACGTTCACGCGTGCTCGCTGAGTAGGATTCTTGGTATCTGGTCGGAGGGGTGCTCTTCTTAGCCCCCAACTCTGCCTTCGGAAAATTGATCCTTTCGCTGACGCCTAACCCGACCGCTGGCCACACTACCTTGATCCGCCGGGCCTATTTGGATCTGCTGGGTCTGCCACCCTCGCCCGACGAGGTCGACGCGTTTGTGAACAACCCATCTCCAAACGCCTACGCGGACCTCGTCGATCGCTTGGGGCCTCTCCGCACTATGGCGAGCGCTGGGCGCGTCACTGGATCGACATCGCCCGCTTTGCCGAAAGCCAGGGCTTTGAAGCCGGACCACGACCGGCCCTACGCCTATCACTACCGAGACTTTCTCATCAAAGCGCTCAACCAGGATATGCCCTACGACCAGTTCATTCGCTGGCAACTTGCCGGTGACGAAGTGGCTCCCGGCAACCCGCTGGCTTTGATGGCGACCGGGTTCCTGGGCGGCGGCGCTTTCCCAGACCTGATCACGGAGCACGAGTTCGAAACCGTCCGCTATGACGAGCTGGACGACATGATCGGCACGATGGGGACCACCATGCTCGGCCTGACGGTCGGCTGCGCACGTTGCCACGACCACAAGTACGATCCGATTCCGACCCGCGATTATTACCGCCTGGCTTCGACCTTCGGGCGCGCGGTGCGTACCGAGATCGACTATGACCCCGATCCCGATGGCCACCGGGTCGCGCATGCAAATTGGGAAAGAGATCACCGTAAGGTTCTCTCCGCGCGCGGCGGCTACGAGCGCGAGCACCTCTCCAAACCTTTCGGGGAGTGGCTGCACGGCCCTGCTCTTCAAGAAGCCGCCGAGCACGCGGCTGACCAGGATGCCGAGCCCGGCGAAAATCCGTGGCAGGTTCTCGACCTCACGAGTAACGAATCCGAAAATGGGGCGACCTTTGAAAAGCTGTCTGACGGATCGATTCTAGTCGGCGGACCCAACCCCAAATTCGACGATCACACTTTTACCGCGGACGTTCAAACTCAGGAAATCAACAGTCTCCGTGTGGAGGCGCTGACTCACCCCTCATTGCCCAACAACGGCCCGGGGCGCTCTCACAGCGGCCAGTTTCGTTTGGGTATTGTCGGTGTCAAGGTTCAGCCATTGGCGGACCTGGAATCCGAACCGGTTGTTGCCGTGCTTGCTTCGGCCAGGGCGACTAGCGAATTCGATCCGGGGAGGTCCGCTCAGACCCTACTGGACCTGAAATCCTTGCAATCCGGGTGGTCACCGAGCCCCCGGGGTGCCGCACAGGATCACGCGGTCGCGGTTGGGTTCACAGAGCCCATCGGGTTCGAAAGCGGGACGAGATTCAGCATCACTCTGCGTTATGGCTACAACAGCCAATTCACGCTGGGACGGCCGCGTCTGTCTGTCTCGACGGCAAAGCAACCGCCCGTGAAGGTTGGTTCCGGGGTGCCTCAGACGGTTGTCGGAGGCTTTGCGGCGCTCAAGAAAGGCGGTCCTGATGCCCTGTCCGAAAAGCACAGCGTCGCTCTGCTGCGATGGTTTGCGCGGTCCGACGACGCCTGGAGCCGGTTTGACGACGCAGTGAGCACACACGCCGCCGCCAAGCCAATCCCGCCAAGAACCAAAATGCAAGTGACGGTCGAGGGCTTCGCACCCCCTAAACACAACGCCACCGAGAAGGGCTACAAGCACTTTTACGAAGAGACCTATCTTCTCAATCGTGGGGATCTCAGCCAGAAGCGGGAGCCGGTCAAGTCAGGCTTCCTGCGAGTGTTGATGCGCGACGGCAATGACGAAACCCGTTGGCGCGCGTCACGTGCCGAAGCCGCGTCCCAGAGTAGCCACACTCTGGAGCCTCCCGAGCAAGGCTGGGGCAAGAGCACTTTGACTCGCGCCTCGCTCGCCAACTGGATGACCGATCCTGGCCAGGGGGCCGGAGCACTGCTGGCCCGCGTCATCGTGAATCGCCTTTGGCATCACCATTTCGGCCAAGGAATCGTCGCAACGCCGAGCGATTTCGGGGTCCAGGGCGACCGGCCCACTCACCCCGAACTGCTTGATTGGATGGCCCAAGATTTGATCGCAAACGGCTGGCGGCTCAAGCGCCTTCACAAGTTGATCATGACGAGCGCAGTCTACACGCAAAGCGCCACGCATGACGCTGGAAAGGCGGAGACAGACGTCAATAACCTCTATCGCTGGCGTTGGAATCCGCGCCGTCTGGAAGGCGAGGCCGTCCGAGACTCGCTGCTGAGCGTCGGCGGTCTGCTCGACGACAGAATGTACGGATCCGGCTCCATCCGTCAAGACATGCGGCGCCGCAGCGTCTATTTTTTCATCAAGCGAACCGAGTTAATTCCGATGATGCTGCTGTTCGACTGGCCCGAGCACCTGGTTGGCATCGGGCGCCGCCCGTCCACGACTATTGCGCCCCAAGCCCTGATGTTCCTCAACAGCCCGCAGGCACGGCGCTACGCTGAGAGCTTTGCAGGCCGGCTCGATGGTCTGGAAGGTCCCAGCGCCGTTCGCCAGGCCTATCGCATCGCTTATGGCAGAGCGCCCAACACTGGCGAGTTGTCCGATGGCGAAGAGTTTCTAGCCCAGCAACGGCAATCTTACAAGGCGGAAGGCAAGACCAACCCCGATGCTCTGGCTCTGACGGATTATTGTCAGACCCTTTTGAGTCTGAACGAGTTCCTTTACATTCGGTGACCCCTATGGCTTTTTCGATTCCGAATCGCTTTCATGAAAATGAGGCCACCACGGATCCGCTGGCCGACCTTTCCCGCCGCTGCATGCTGCAGCGTTGCGGCATGGGTCTCGGCATGCTGGGGCTGGCAGGCATCCTCGGCGACGAAGGGCTACTTGCTGCGGCTTCCGGGTCGCTCGCTGATCGGTCCCTCAACCCGATGGCCCCGCAGCCGCCTCACTTCGCTCCCAAAGCCAAGAGAGTGATTTAGCTGTTCATCAACGGCGGCCCCAGCCACATAGATACCTGGGACTACAAACCCGCTCTGGCCAAACACCACGGGCAGGAACTCGAGGGATTTGACAAGTTTACCGGCTTCTTCTCGAAAGAAGTCGGGGCCTTGATGAAGTCGCCGTTCGAGTTTTCACCGCGCGGCCAAAGCGGCAAGATGGTATCGGAGTTGTTTCCGCACCTGGGTGAACATGTCGATAAAATGGCCTTCATCCACTCTGGTCATTTTGATTCAAATAATCACTCTCCCGCACTGTTCAGGATCAACAGCGGGCAGATGCGGATGGGCTTCCCGTGTCTCGGTTCGTGGGTCACCTACGGGCTGGGCAGCCAGAGCAGCAATCTGCCTGGATTCGTTGTCATGTCGGACCCCAAAGGGCGAGGGCTTCCCAAAAGCAGTGCCTCGAACTGGAGCGCTGGCTTCCTCCCCGGCGTTTATCAGGGCACGTGGTTGCGCCCGACGGGCGACCCGATCGAAAACCTCGAGCGACCGACGGGGATGACTGATGGAGAGCAACGCGCACAGCTCGATCTGATGGCGCGGCTCAATGGCCGAGACCTGGAGCAACATCCTGGCGAAGCAGAGCTGGCGGCGCGAATCGAGAGCTTCGAGCTGGCTTATCGCATGCAGATGGCGGCGCCGGAAGCCCTGGATGTCGAGCGCGAGCCAGGGCATATCCAGCAGCTATACGGATTGCACGAGGAGCGCTGCGGACACATGGCAAGGCAATGTCTGATGGCCCGGCGGCTTGTGGAGCGCGGTGTGCGCTTTGTCCAGATTTATTCCGGGGGCATGGAAACCAGCGTTCGTGGGACGGCCACCATGACATTCACGGCAACCACACGCAATTCGCCGGTGAGACCGATCAGCCCATGGCGGCGCTTTTGACGGATCTCGAACAGCGCGGCTTACTGGAGGACACGCTCGTGATTTGGGGCGGCGAGTTTGGACGCCTGCCGCTCGCCCAGGTTGGCGCCGCGAAACCTGGCCGCGATCACAATCCCCACTGCTTCACCACCTGGATGACCGGCGGCGGCATCAAGGGCGGCGTCTCACACGGGGAGTCGGACGAGTTGGGTTTCAAAGCAGCGGTGAACCCAGTTTCCGTCAACGACCTTCACGCCACGATTCTTCACCTGCTAGGCCTCGATCACGAGCGCCTAACGTACAAATACAACGGTCGACAGTACAGGTTGACAGATGTGGCGGGCGAGGTGCTGCACCAGATTGTCGCCTAGAGCCGCCGTACTGACAAGTGTATTAAGTCATTTAGATTCATGGACTTGTGAAGGTTGATCTCGTGAGGTTAATGTAGTAGACTGCGGCTCACCGAAAGTCCTTTTCGCGCGCACGCGTCAAACCGTCCGCTCCCGCGAGAATCGTGCCGGGCTGAGCGGCTCGATCGGCAGGTCAGTCTCTCCTGACGTGATGAGATCGGCGAGAATTTTCCCGGTGACAGGCGACATCATGATGCCTTTCTTGAAGTGGCCCGCCGCCACGTATGTATTTTCTCGCGCGGGCACGGCTCCCAGCACCGGTTTTAGGTCTTCGCAATAGGGGCGAAAGCCTGACCAGGCACAAATCAGCGACTGCTCGGCGGCGGCAGGCAAAAGTGTCCCGAGTTCATCCCGAATCGATCCTATCGTGGCCTCATCGACGCCCTGCTCGAAACCTACGTCGTCCACCGAGCCGCCCGCAACGATTTGGCCCCCCAGCAACTGCCAGTAGTAATATTTCTCGCCGATCAGGGTATGGTGGAGAACGCGCGGAAGCGGCTCGAGCGCCAGCAAAGTGCCTCGCATCGGCCGGATGGGCGGTTCCCAGCCGAGTGACTGCGTGACGAGGGGGGTCCATGCACCGGAGGCGATCACGGTTGTGCCGGCAGAGATCGCACCGCGATTCGTCTCGACCGAATCACTGAGGTCTTTCACCTCGGTGTTGAAACAGAAGCGGACACCCTTTCGCCTGAGATCGCCCACCAGCGCCGCAGCCAAGCGGGCCGGGTTAACGTGTGCTTCATCGGGGTAGAACAGAGCCGCCTCAGGAGTGATCGCTAGTCCTGGTTCAATCAAGCAAGCCTGTTTTCCACTGACTAACTCGGCTCGAAATCCGGAGTCGCGCACGGCCTGGGCCTGGCTTTCCGCTTGATCCGCCTGCTCCACGCTGGTGAGCAGTTGCAGTAATCCCGTGGTCGTGAAATCGAACTCAAAAACTTGAGACAGTTCTTGGTAAAGCTGACTGCTGGCCTGGGCGAGAACGCTGATGGAGCCCAGCTCAGAGCTTTGCTGTGCAAACCATAGACCTCCGGCGTTGGCGCCGCTTGCCTCTCCGAGCGCTGTGCCTCGATCGACCAGGCAGATATCCCGGACGCCGGTTTGGGTCAGGTAATAAGCGGTCGAGATTCCGACCATGCCGCTACCGACGATTACGACGTCAGCCAGAGCGGGCAACTCGTCGCTGTCTTGCAGCACGTCGCAAAGATCCGAAGGCAGCGTGCTGAACCAAATTGAATCCTGCATCCAACTCATGCTACCAGCCGACGTTAGAACGGCTAAAAGCCGCCCCTTGCTGTTACCCCCAGTGTCTCGACTACAGCACGTTCGGCGCGCGCAATATCGAGGCTCCGCGGCGAACAGCAGCCTGAAGTGCAAGCGGAAGGAAAGCCCGTTGAAATTGAAACGGGCTGAGGGACGAGTACCGGAGCCTTTTTCCACCGGCCCTAAAAGGACTGACCTAGGGAACCAAGCCACGTGAACGTGGCTTAGCAGCCAGTTCCGACCCTGGTCGCTCCGGCTCTCTCAGGCCCGACCCGATCTAGTCGAAGACCGCATTGTCGGAAGCCGCCGCGCCAGAAAAGTGGGCTGAACGCTCGTCGCGGGGGGTCGTTCTCCGGGCAGCAACCCGTCGCACCGCTCGCGGTAGTAGGGAGTGAAATCAGGCACTTGCGCCACAACCCGGCCCGGACCGCGCTGCATGCCAACATCTTCAATGCCCGCGGCCGATATCAGTTGGAAGGGAGCAAAATCGAACCAAGGCGAGGGCCGTCCGATGCCGCCGGGCGCTTTGCTGGCTGGAAATTCGAGTTTGGCGGTTTTCGGATCACCGTAAAGGCGGCGGCCCTGGAAAAACCATGGCTGCGCGACCAGTTCTCCGCGCGGGGACTCTCCTTGTTGGAACGGCCCGGCCCGCAACCCGACAATATTGATTCGCGCCAAGGAAGTTCCCGTCGAAAAGCCACGCACGGTGCCTTCTCCACGGACAAATTCGCGTCCCAGACGAAAACCCGACAAGCTGAAGCCTTCGGTCGTCACCATGGCATCGATTTTTCCATGCAACGAGGGATACCCAAATGTCTCGCGCCCGTGGAGCACATCGCCATCTTCGCTGACGATATGCGACAAGGCGTACCAAAGCGGCCGGCCGGCGACGCGGCAGTAGGCGAACAGCCAGGCTTCATGAAAGGGCCGAAACGAGAGATCGCTTGACTCCACGCGCAAAGCCAGCACGCGCAGAACGGGCCGCGAGCCCGGTGCACACGGTGGCGGCAAGACCTCCGCGTGACTCGTTGCGTTCACGGCAATCTGGAAGTCGACCATATTGACTGACCGCAAGGCCATTTCTTTGTTTGACCGGTACCCCGCCAGCTCTTCCGAAGTCAACTTGACCGGAGATACGCGCCGCGACGATCGCGGAGCTGTTTCCTCCTTGGGCCGATTCTTTGCTCGGTCCTTCTGGGGACGATCATAGTTCAACAGCGCCCAGGACTGAAAAGCCTCTTTCGGAACAGCTTGAATAAAAACAGTTTCCGGACGATCCGCCCGTTCTTGCCAGGAAGCTGCGTCAGCGCTTGTCAACTCACGATACGAGGCCCCTACAAACTCACGAACCGGGAACTCGGAATACGGGTCTGAAACCGACGGACTGCCCCATTCGAAACGGGTTTGGCTGATGTCACCAACTTGCGGGGTCGAGGCCCGAGGTGATTCGGCCGGGTACCCTCCATCGTTGCCGGCTACCTTCCATAGTTCGGCGCTCTCTTCGCTGAGCAGCCCGTTTGGCCAGTCGGGGTTGGGGCGATAGTGATACACAAACGCCCCATATCCAGTTTCGCGCCAGCCACTCAACGAATCCGCGGCGCGATCGGTGATGACAGTTTCAACGCGATGCAGCAAGGATCCGTGGCGGCTGCACGAAGCGCTTACCTTCTTGCCGTCGCGCTCCAGCTTGACGGCCCCGTCTTTGGCGTTCAATCCGAGGTGCTCGCGGGCGTTAATCCGCGCCCAGTCGTGATCGGTGACCGCGCCCAGCGCCAGCATGCCCCGATGGTTCTTGTATTTGGCGGAGACGTAAACAGCGAACCAATGTGACGGCCCCGGCTCGGCGGCACTAATTTGCGACCTTCTGGGGATGACCGACCAGTAGTTCACCAGTACATCGGCCAGAACGTCTGGCTTTAGGGGCGGCGGCAGGATAGCCGAGATTCGTTTCAGCTCGGTGCGATAACGCACGCTCAGCCATCGGACGCTTTCCGTCTGGGCTGCGTGAGCGAGACGGGGGAGAAGTGCAGGGATCGGGAATCCGACCGCCGCCCACAGGAGATTCCGCCGCGTCCACGGGCCACGCGGCTGGTTGGTGCGCGGGTTCGGCTGGCTACTCCTCGTCGATTTCGGCAGTGTATTCAAGCTGAATAGCACCTTGGACGCTCATCGCCGCCGGGCATTTTCTCTCGTGAGTCGCGACGGCCCTCTCAGCCGCCTCGCGCTTGCCCTGCGGGATCTTTAGATGATATTTGACGCGGATGCGGGTGATTCGGATAACACCATCCACGTTCTCAATATCACCTTCTACTTCACTCCATACCTTATCGGGATGATTTGGGATTTGATGCACTGCCAGTGCGCCGGCAAGAGTGCCGGTCATTCAACCCGCGACCGCGGCGATCATGTAATCGAGCGTGGCGGGCAGATCGCGGACAGGCTCCATTTTGTAAAAATGCTTGATGCCGCCGTGTACACCAAACAGGACCGGCTCGGGAAAGTTCTCGATGAACGCGCGGCGCTCCGGTGGCTTATCTTGGACGAGCCGGATTTTTGACGTGTGAATCAATTCGGCCATTCTCTCGTGCTCCCTGGAAATCGACATTGGTTTCTACGCTTGATCTGCGAGTGTATCAAACCCTGTGAAATGCAGATTTGCAAAGCCGGGCAACGACGCGCTAGACCGCGACCCCAAGCAGCAACTCTCGTGCCTCGCCGACTAGGAAAATTGAACCGGTGACGACGATCAGGTCCTCCGGCGATGCTTCCGCGCGAGCCTGTTCGATGGCCTCGTCGACATTCCGCGACAACGAAATGTGCGCGTGATGATGGTCGGTGATCGCAAGCAGCGTTTGGGGGCTTGCCGATCTTGCTACGGCGGAGCGCGTCAGAATGACCCGGTCCGCGCAGGGGAATAAGGTGCTCGCAACCTCGTCGATCGCCTTGTCTCGGGCGGCTCCGTAGATCAGGTGAATGCAGCGACCGCTTTCGTGCCTTGTCAAAAAGTTCGCTAGGGTGCGCGCGCCGGCCGGGTTGTGAGCGGCGTCGAGAAGGATCTCGGGCCGCCCCGGCAGCCGCTCCAATCGCCCGGGCCACTCGATGTGTTCCATGCCAGCGGAGATGGCGGCGGGCGGCACCCCCAGCGCATCAAGAGACGCAACGGCGGTGAGCGCATTCCATACTTGATGCTCTCCGGCCAGGGGAACGGTGATTTCGATTGCTTTCCCTAGGGCGCTCTCGACTGTACTTTTCGCGCCATTTCCCGCAGCACGCTTCCCCGCCCCACCCACCATAAAACCGTCCGGTGACTTTCTGGCTACAAAGCGGTAGTAACCTCGTTGCTCAGATAGGCCCTCCGCGTGCCAGTCGCGGCCGATAAGGATCACCTCCACCCCTAGCTGCTTCGCGCGCTCCTCGATCACGGTCCAAGCCTTGGGGCTCTGCGGGGCTACCACGACGCGCGAACCCGGCTTGAGGATGCCCGCCTTCTCGGCTGCGATTGATGCCTTGTCTTTGCCCAGAAAACGCTCGTGGTCCAGTTCGATCGGAGTAATCACGGCCAGCGTTGGGTTAACGACATTGGTAGCGTCCAGGCGCCCTCCCAAGCCGACCTCGACAATACCCCAATCAACCCGCGCATTGCGGAAGCCACAAAAAGCTACGGCCGTCACCGACTCGAAAAACGTCGGGTGCGCCTGAGGTCCCTCGCGCGCCACCAGCCATTCGTTTGCGACCCGCACTTCTTCAACCGCTGCCGCAAAACCGCTGTCGCTGACTTCCGCGCCGTTGAGCCGCAGCCGCTCGTTGAACCTTGCCAGGTGGGGAGAGGTGTAGAGACCCGTCGATTTTCCTGTAGCTCGCAGACCCGATTCGATAAAGGCCGCCGTCGAGCCTTTACCATTGGTTCCGGCTACGTGGATCGTCGGGAACGATTGCTGCGGTTGACCCAGCCGCGCCATCAAGCGTTGCATCCGCTTCAGCCCAAAATTCGAGCCGCGAATGTCGCCGAGCAAGGAAAGCAGGTAGCGGATCGACTCGCCGTAGGTCATTGCGGGGGGCCGCAAAAAAAGTCCAGCGCATGAGCGATAAAATCTTTCATCTCGGTCCGAGGAACCACGGCGTCGATCATTCCGTGCTCGACAAGAAACTCCGCTCGCTGGAAGCCCTTGGGCAGCTTCTGGCGAATGGTTTGCTCGATCACGCGAGGACCGGCGAACCCAATCAGGGCCCCCGGTTCGGCCAGGTTCAGGTCTCCCAACATGGCGTAGCTGGCCGTCACGCCGCCCGTCGTGGGATCGGTCATCACGCTGAGATAGGGAACACGCGCCTGCACCAGCTTGACCAGGGCGCTTGAGATTTTCGCCATCTGCATCAGGCTGACCGCGCCCTCCATCATGCGGGCGCCGCCGGATGCGGAGACGATAATCAGCGGCAGTTTTCGCTCATGCGCCCGCTCGATGCCGCGAGTGATCTTCTCGCCTACGACGGCTCCCATGCTGCCGCCGATAAAGCGATACTCCATGACACAGACGACGACCGGGCGCCCGTTCAAGTTGCCGACGGCGGAGATGATGGCGTCCTTGAGCCCCGTTGCCTGCTCCGCTTTCTCAAGCCGCTCCTGGTAAGTCTTCTTGTCGACAAAGCCGAGAACGTCGGTGGTTCGCAGGTTGGTGTCAAACGTCTCCCAGTTCTCGTCGTCGATCAGAAACTTCAGGCGGGTCAGCGCGTCGATCTTGAAATGGAACCCGCACTTCGTGCAGACCATCTGGTTGGCTTCGAGGTCTTTCTTCCAGATCGTTGCGCGGCAGGAGTCGCACTTGATCCACAGGCCTTCGGTACGAACGCGCCGCCGCTCAGGCTGCGCTTCGTCGTCGTCTTCCGTCTTTTCAAACCAGGCCATGGGATATTGAGGAAATTCCAGCTTGTTGCTAACACCTAGGCAGTGTCACTTGGCACCGTGACAAGGGACAACCCTGTCGCCGTTGGGGGAAACTTCGCTTAATCGCTCGATCATAGCAGACGCGCTTCTGAGGCCCCGAACCGCAACGAAAACCGGTCAACGTCTTGGAGCCGCGCGCGTCAGCAAGCGGTCAGTGCGGAGGGCATGATCAATTCGGGAAGCACGCCGTGCGATATGTGGGTTAGCCGGGTTAGCGCAGGGTTAGGTGCGCAGGACGAAATAACCGCTTGCTGACGCGCGCGGCTCCGAAACGCCCATGGCGTTACCAATGCCCCGCCCCACCTTCGTGCCCGCGCCGCCTTACAATGAATCCCATGTACAGCGAACGTCTCCTGGAGCATTTCGAAAACCCTCGAAACGTCGGCGAAATACAGGATGGGGACATTCGCGTGGAAGTCTCCAATCCCATTTGCGGCGACGTACTGCGGCTTTGCGCCAATCTCATATCTGGCCGGATCGCCGAAATCCGCTACCTCACCCGAGGCTGCACGGCCTCGATCGCCGTCGGTTCGGCGCTGACTGAATTGCTGATGGGCAAGAGCGCGGACGAGGCGGGGGCGATTACCCGGGATGAGGTGGAAAGCGCCGTGGGAGGACTGTCCAACGAGTCCAAGCACGCTGCGGTGCTGGCGGTGGATGGGGTCAAGGCGATGGTTAGGCAGATGTAGGGCGCGCGCGTTCCAATCGCCTCTTATCTCGATGCGTTCGGGCCGGCACTACTTTTCCAAACAAAGCGGTACGCAGGTCCCATTCTCAATTTCCTATTCGGCGGGCTGTACGATTTTGGAATACTTGGTGCCAAGTCTAATCTACCAGCGGCCACTAGCTAGTGCTTAGTTGCAAAAGTTAGCGCATGATCAATGGGCATTTGCAGAGACCTAAGCTTCTCATTCCCCGCGACTTCATCGACCTGGGTTATGATGCCTATTTTTGCGAGCAAGCGCTAGCAGCACAGTCCGCGATGAACCGGACTCAAACAGGTCGCCCGCTACAGACAGCGCTCACAGCTGCAATCAAGAAGTAAGTCTTCTCTGACTACCGAAAGTTTGTATCAGTTGAACAGGTCAGTAGGGAAGAAACCGGAAAATAGTGATAGCGAATGCCCGGAATATAACACCTGAATTATGCACTGCCGGTGCACCTGGTGAGGGCTGAGCCGCCAGGAACCATTTGGGGACCCCCGAAAACATGGGGTAAAAAGGTAGGCTGGCAAAGATTTCAGCTTCGCCAGTCAACCCCAAGGAGGTCACCCAAATGGTTACCAAACGAAAACAGCATAGCTCCCGAAGGCCCGTCAAACAAGGCCCCGGCGCGAGGGCCCCGCGGCCCAATAAAATCGGGGCTGCCACGCCCTATCACTTCCGTGGCAAGAATCTGACTCCCTACGGCGGCTTGCTGCCCGTCGCCACCCTGCTCGAAAAACTCGGCTTCCAAGCGCTGCTGGAAGAAACCCTCACGACCAAACGGATCACCCGAGCCATGAGCCCCTACCAGTTCGTGCTGGCCCTCGTGCTCGGCCTCTATGTCGGCTTTGCGCGGCTCAACCAACTCCGCTTCATCGCTCGCGACCCCATCCTGACCGGCATCTTGCAAGTGACGCGTCTGCCGCCGCAGTCCACGCTGTGGCGCTTTCTGGCCTCGCTGCACCTCAACGTGGCGAAGCAGATCCTTTCCATTCAGCGCCAGCTGCGGGAACGAGTCTGGGCCGCGGCCCACGTGAAGTTGGAGACGGTGACGCTGGACACCGACACCACCGTGCATACCCTCTACGGCCGCCAGATGGGCGGGCGCAAGAGCTACAACCCCAAGAACAAGGGCAAGCGCAGCTACCAGCCGATACTGACCTTCCTGGCCGAGACGCGCCAATACCTGATGGGCGGGTTGCGCAACGGCGACCGGCCCACGGGCCGACAGATCGCCGCCCACCTCGAGAGCGCTTTCCGGACTTTGCCGGGCGGCGTGAAGAAAATCCTGGCGCGGGCCGATTCCGGCTTTTATTGCTGGGAGGCGGTGGAGGCCTATGAAAAGGCGGCTTGTCAGTTCGTCATCGTGGCGCGCAAAACGCGGCGCCTGGTCGAGCGCTTGCAGCAAGCAGAATGGAAACCCTCCCCCCGCTCCGACGCGGACGCGGAATGCGAATTCCTCTACCAACCGCAAGGCTGGGCGCGGGCCTGCCGTTTCCTGGCGCTGCGTTACGAAAACGAGCCCAAGGCCGGCGCGGCCGAGCAATACCAGTTGTTCGCCACCAGCGCTTACACCTACCGCGTGTTTGTCACCAATCTGGCCGAGCCGATCGCGGCGGTGGTGTGGTTTTACAATCAGCGCGCCGGAGCCGAGAACCTGATCAAGGAGGCCAACAACGACGCCGGGCTGGCGGCCCATCCCTCGCACCGCTTTGACATGAACCGCAATCACTTTCAGTTGGCCATGCTGGCCTACAATCTCAACTGCTGGCTGCTGCTGTTCAACCGCGAAGCCCAGGCCAGCGTGGAGACGCTGCGGCACACCACCCTGGCGACGGCGCGGCTGCGTTTTCTGTTCGTGGCGGCCAAGATCTGGCGGCACGCCGGCAGAACGGGTGTCAGCTACAGCGATCATTATCAGGAAAAGGGCCTGTTTGAACGGCTGATGCGACGGCTGCGGGCGATGGGGCCGCCGGGATCGAGCTTGGCGCCGGTGGTGGAGGGTGCGCTGAGCTGAGGGGCACTCCATGCATAAAATTTCATGCACTCGCCGCAACGTACTGGGAACACGCCGCTTGCCAGCCCGCTTTTGCCCTGCCGGGATCAGGAGGCGGCTCAAACGGGGAGGGAAACAGCAGAAAAGACGACTTGCGAAATCACTGAGTTGACACGAGTGCCGCTATCGCCACAACTCCATCGACGATGGCTACGCCGAATCTGTGCATAATTCAGGTAACAATAAGAAAAAGAACAAATCCAACATTCAACGTCCACCGGACAAGCTCGGAATGACCCCAGAAAAGCTTGCGAAAAAAGTCCAGCTCGAACGCGGCTCTTTTGACTTTCCGTCTCAAAAACACCGCAATGACAACACCCACAAGGGGGACCAACGCACCATAGCCCCGGTCAACGATTCCGTGAGTGAAACTCGTCAATCCACCCAGACCCCCATGAACGGCAATCAGGACCAGCAGAACCACGGTTCGCGAAAACCATGCATAGTCACTTGCCAGAATGGGAGTGGCCGCCGGAGATTCTTGCGGACTGGGTAAAGGTTCTTGAGGCGCAGCTTTCTGCGAGGCATCTTGCTCGGTTGCTCCTGCGAGTCCGGCGACAACAGAGTCAATATCAGTTGCGACCGTAGCGAGTAGATCGGCCCGGCTCCTCAGTATCTGGAACAGACTCAATATATCGTGGGGCGAATCCCCGTCGGTAAGTCTTTGTTTCAGCTTGAAGACGAGTGATACCTGATCCTCAAAACTGAGTGCAGTAGATGTTTCGACTTGCTCTTTCAGGCTGCCTAAATACGAAATGGGAACTTCGGGGGCATCGGGCAAGGGATCGGGAAGCGGGCGGGATTCCGGAAGATCATTCAAGGCCCTGATCAGTTTGATGACTGTACTTTTGTCTTGTTTCCGGCAATCCAGATGATGAAGCCTCGACAAAACTGGCGGCAAAAGATTCATTGACACCTGAATTATGCACTGCGGCGTGGACCTGAGGAGGGCTGAGCCGCAAGGGACCATTGGGGACTCCCTAAAACATGGGGTAAAAAGGTCGGCTGGCAAAGATTCCAGCTTCGCCAGCCAACCCCAAGGAAGTCACCCACATGGTTACCAGACGAAAACAGCATAGCTCCCAAAGGCCCGTCCAACAAGGCCCAGCCGTGACGGCCTCGCGGCCCAATAAAATCGGGGCTTCGACGCCTTACCACTTCCGCGGTAGGAAGCCGACTCCCTACGGCAGCTTGCTGCCGGTGGTCGGGAGGGCGCTGATCTGAGAGCCTGGCTATGCGCTATGCATAAAATTTTACGCACTAGCCGTAACGCACTGGAAACACGTCACTTCCGAGCGAGGTTTTGACGACGCGGATTCTGGCGGGAAGGGAAACCGGACACGGAGAGGCCAAAAGACCAGTTGCCGAGCTACCACCTCACGACGACCGCCAACCCGCTACGAACGCAGCCACACTCGCAAAGTGAATCTGTGCATAATTCAGGTGACACGTTGTCGGCTACTAACACGGGCAAGATTGTCTTGCCAAGCACGGAGGCGTAGGTATATTCGAGTTTGCACGCATGAGATTGAAGCGCATTGGCGGCCAGAGCAAAGATGAAAACATCACATCTGCGAATGTTCTCCAGAATCTGATCCCACCAGATCTGGCCCCCTGATAGTTCTTCGTCATACCAAACAACATGCCCAAGATCGTTTATACCTGAATTATGCACTGCGGCGTGGACCTGAGGAGGGCTGAGCCGCAAGGGACCATTGGGGACCCCCTAAAACATGGGGTAAAAAGGTCGGCTGGCAAAGATTCCAGCTTCGCCAGCCAACCCCAAGGAAGTCACCCACATGGTTACCAGACGAAAACAGCATAGCTCCCAAAGGCCCGTCCAACAAGGCCCAGCCGTGACGGCCTCGCGGCCCAATAAAATCGGGGCTTCGACGCCTTACCACTTCCGCGGCAGGAAGCCGACTCCCTACGGCGGCTTGCTGCCGGTGGTCGGGAGGGCGCTGATCTGAGAGCCTGGCTATGCGCTATGCATAAAATTTTATGCACTAGCCGTAACGCACTGGAAACACGTCACTTCCGAGCGAGGTTTTGACGACGCGGATTCTGGGCGGGAAGGGAAACCGGACACGGAGAAGCCAAAAGACCAGTTGCCGAGCTACCACCTCACGACGACCGCCAACCCGCTACGAACGCAGCCACACTCGCAAAGTGAATCTGTGCATAATTCAGGTTATCTGGTTATCCACTTTACTCTAGTTGGTGGGCTGGGGCTTGGTGATAATGTCTCGATAGGTCAAGGCCTTACGGAGAACCAACTGTTCGACGAGTCGGTGGAAGATCTTGCCTACGTGGCGGGACTTTCGACGGTTGAAGCGAAAGGTGAATTCATCGAGGTAGCCTTGCAGATGCACTTTACTCACCTTCCCTTGGTGCGTCGCTACCAACCAGCGCTTGAGCAGCGAGGCAACCAGGTGGACATGCGCGAATTCCTCGGCGGCTATCTGCGAGTCTCCCGCTGTGTGGGTGACCCGATAGCGATAGCCGGCTTTCTTCAAGCCCCGGTAACCCCTCCAGCCGTCGCTATGGACCAGACTGCCTGACGCCACACAGTCGGTCACAAAACCCACCAGACTCGGTCCCGATGCGTCGGGGGACATGACGCAGACGAATTCGCCCCATTTTGCGGCCCTGCAGTTCCACCGCAACCACAACCAAGGCTTTGCCCACCAGCTCTCGCCCGCGAACGTGCTTCTCCTTGCCGCCCAAGTAAGTCTCGTCGACTTCGACACTTCCGTCCAGCCGTTCCCGACCCAGCCGAACCATCCGCCTGCCGCAACTTCTGCAACATCAGCCAGGCGGTCTGATAGCTGCCCAGACCGAGTTCACGCTGCAAACCCTTGGCGCTCAGCCCTGTTTTCTGAGTGCAGGCCAGCCACATGGCCAGAAACCAACTCCGCAGCGGCACCCGCGAGTTGTGCAGGATGGTTCCCGCCGTGGGAGAGGTCTGGCGTCGGCACCCGCTACAGAACATCGTGCCTCGTCGGGTCGTCCAACCCTTTGTGGCCGAGCAGTTCGGACAAACGAACCCCGCTGGCCAGCGGACACCGAGCAGATACTCGCAGCAAGCTTGCTCGCTGGCAAACCGTTCAGTGAACTCCACCAGATGTTTTGGAAAATCGTCGCTCAACAGACTCGGTCTTCGCCGCCAACAGCGCGAGTCCAAGGATAGCTTGATTCATCACTAGAGTAAAGTGGATAACCAGATTCAGGTTATATCCTGCCCGAGGTCTTTTACTATGTTTTGGTCATGTCGGCTGTAGCAGATAAAAACGTGCGCCATGGATCCCTGTAGGTTGCCTTTCAGAGCAATATCTAGTCGGCCACTCTAGGCCCATCAACTCCGCGGAATATAAATCCCGTCAGGATCAATCTCTTCGCGTAAGAGCCGTAATTGCTCCGGCGTCGGTGCTGGAGTCTCGGCGACCGGCTCCGCGACTAGCAAATCGAACCCCGTATTCTCTCGCACGTCGTCGAGCGAAACCCCGGGATGCAGCGACTCCACTTTCATGCGCTTGGTTTCGCCGTCGAAGCCCATCACTGCTAGGTTCGTGACCACCCGCACAGGCCCCTTCCCGCGAAGCCCGGCTCGCTCCCTTCCTCCCGGTCCATCCAGATAACCAGGGGTTGTGATGTACTGGCACTTTTCGGAAAACTTGCGCTTGGTGTGGGCCGCGATTATCACGACGCGCTTTGCCAAGGACGCGATGTCGTTCGCTCCCCCGCTGCCGGGCAATCGAACTTTGGGTTTGATGTAGTCCCCTATGACGGTCGAGTTGATATTCCCGTAGCCATCGATCTCGGCGGCGCCCAAGAAGCCAAGATCAACCCGCCCACCTTGCAGCAGACTAAGCGCGTAATACAGCCCCGCCGCCTTGATGCAATTCGACATCAAGCGAAAATCGCCGACCCCGGTCGCCAGCTCCCGCGGAAAAGCGTCGATGATGCCGGACTCAAAAAACAGCGTCACCGTCGGAGCATGGGTACGCTTCGCCAGATAGGACGCTATCATCGGCAGCCCGGTCCCGATGATGGCGACCTCGCCGTCGTGGATCTCTTTCGAGGCCGCAACGGCCATCAATTCTTCGCGTGTGAAATCGGTTGCCGGCATTTCTATAGCGGCCTAATAGCCCAGGCCCGGATCGGCTCGAAGCTCCATCAACCTTCGCGCGCCAATCCTGTCGAGATAGCCCCAGCGGTCCTCGACCCCGTAGACGAATTCCGCGAGATATTTCTCAAACGTATCGGCTTGCTTGGACGCGGTCCAATACTCGCCTATGTGCGCGTCGTCGGAGTTGTAGTAGCGGAACATGCCGCCGGGGTGGGCTCCGAACGGGATTTCGACAACGGTATCGATCATGAATCCCGGTAGCAGCGTCAGCTCCGGCCTGCGCGCAATTTCGCTTGAGGGGACAATCTCCTCGACCGACAGAATGACCCGCTTGGCCGCCCGCGCTTGTTCTTCAATGATCGAGGTGGCTCCGAACACTTGCGCGTTCCCGGACGTGTCCGCTCGCGCGGCATGAATGATAGCGACATCGGGCTGGATGGCCCGAACCGCGACGTAGGGCTCGGCGGTAAATGGGCACTCGGTCATCTTGTACTTGTCGTCGTCGAAACTCTTGATGTTCAAGATGTCGGTGCCGGCCATCACCTTGGTGGGCATGTAGGATACACCCATGGCCGCCGCCTGCAATCGCGAAGTGATGCCGAAGTGGCTGTAGTCCTCGACCTCGATGCGGCCTTCCTGAACGGCGCGTGAAAAGTTCATGCAGCGGCCAAAACCCTCGAACATGTAGTTTGAAAGCCGGGCGCGCCGCAGAAGGCCGGCACCGGTCAAAAGGTCAGCCGCCCAGCACTCGCCCATCGACGTGAGGTCGAGGTCCTTCTTGCCTTGGCGGATCAGTTCGTGAACCAGGGCAATCGGAGTCAGCGAGTGCGCGAAACCGCCGCAAGTCAGGTTGCTCCCATCGGGAATGGAAGCAATGGCTTCACGCGCGGACGTAACTTTTGAGTGCTGTGAAGACGGTTGCAAAACGAGTCGAGCTCCGTGTCCGATTCCCGGTGATCCACCGGCCGGGACGCAATGAAGGAGTTTACCAAACTGGCCCGTTTTGCCGCGCCAAGATGGCAATGTGAGGGCGTGGACTTCCGTGCAGGCCTCTGTCCGACCGTGTGTGACTACTTTCGATTAGTCGGCGGTGGCTTGCCTCAGGAAGTCGAGGATGCCGGTCAGTTCTTGCGTGGTGTAGATCGTGAGCGCTTCACTGTGTTTCCAGGTGGCGCCGTCGGAAAGCTTGACCTGGCCAGCCGCAAACGAACGCAATACCGGAAGTTTGGCACTGAAGTCGTAGAGCCGAACTGCCTCTTCTGAAACTTCGATCGGCAACGCCGGGAAAGGTTCCTCACCACTGGGATGCGCGGTTTGAACCTCGCTGGCGGCAAGCTCACGAAGGTCGCCCACACTTGCCGGAATGGGATTTTGGATTTCAGGCGTCACGGGAACGCCCCAGCCGTCGAACATGTGGCAAGATCCGCAGGCCCCAACTCGAGCGGCGTCGAAGAACAACGCGCGTCCGGGATGATTCAGCCACGGGCGTTTCGGGTCGAGCTCCTCGGCCTCCTCATCCGACACGCCTTGCAGCGAAACTACAAAGGAAACGACTGCTTCCAACTCTTCGACCGGCAGTTGCTTCTCCCAACCCGGCATGGCGGTTTCCGGGATGCCCTTTCGAGTCACCTGTGCTACGTAGTCGCGCTTGAATCCGCGTTCGGCCAGGGCCGGGGCTCTGCCCGCTACGCCTTGGTCCCCGTGGCAATTCTGATTGGCGCATGACTGCGCGTAGACGGTGCCGCCTATGGCGATCTCACCCCTGCCCTGCGCGGACACAGTGGGGCAAGTGCCCAGAAAGACACCGCCTTGAAGGATAAAGACCAGACCGGCAGGAAACAGCGCCCGGCTCGCGCGCCTCTTTGGGCGTCTGACGAATTCAAGTTGCCGGGTGCCGCAGGTCATTGCGGGTCCTCGCTGGGGGAGTCTCCGGCGGGGGAGTCTTCCTGAAGCGCAAACGAAAATATCGTGGAACCGCCGCTTGGCAGGCCCGCCTCCGTTAGCTCTGGAAACAGCCTCAGCAAAGGACCGGCAACCGGACCCCAGCCGCTCGGTGTCGCGACATATTGCCGCTCGCCGACCTCGTAGCTGACCGAGGATCCGTGGTTGCCGGATCCCGTTTGAAAGCTCCACAGCTTCTTTCCCGTATGGGCGTCGAGGGCAAAGAAGTCGCCCTCCGGGTCGCCCGTAAAGATCAGGTCGCCGGCGGTCGTCAAGACTGACGCCAGCAGGAGGTACTTGTAAGGGTAGGTCCAGCGCTTTTCACCGCTGACGGGGTCGAAGGCGGAGATCGACGAATAGTTCTCCAGACCCTCGGGTCTTTTAATCCTCCAGAAGCCGCCCGTGTACGTCTTTCCTTCTTTCGGCGGCTGTTTGCGGACGAACATGTCATTGCACAGGCTCATCGCCGGCGTGTAGAGCAATCCGGTCCGCGGCGAGTAAGCCGCCTGGTTCCAGCTCTTGGCGCCGTAGACGCTGGGGCAGATGAAGGCGGGTTTTCCGGGTCTTGCCTCATTACGACCGACCAGCGTGCCGTCTTCGGTGATGCCTTGGACCCAGTTCATCCCCTCGGCGAACGGCCAGATTTTCACCAGTTCGCCTTTGGTGCGATCGAGAACAAAGGTGTATCCGGTCTTTGTCACTTGCACGAGGAGTTTGCGCATACGGCCGTTCACGGGCAAGTCGACGAGGATGCACTCGTAAGCTGCGTCGTAGTCCCAGACATCATGCGGCACTACTTGGTAGTGCCATTTCAATTTGCCGGTCTCGGGGTCGAGGGCGACAACGCTGGCCGAATACAGGTTGAGTCCCTTGCGCTCGTCTCCGCCCATGTCGGAGGCGGCGTTGCCGATGCCCCAGTAGATGAGATCAAGCTGGGGATCATAAGAGCCGGTCATCCAAGCAGCGGCTCCCCCGTATTTCCAACTGTCGCCGGGCCAGGTTTCGTGACCGGGCTCGCCAGGACCGGGAATGGTATAGAAACGCCACGCAAAGCGCCCGGTCTTCGCGTTAAAGGCCGTGAGGTAGCCGCGATGGGCGGAGTCTCCGCCATTGCCGCCCACAACGACGAGGTCTTTTACCAACAGGGGCGCTGCGTTGATGTTGCAGCCGCACTGTTTCGCGTCTTCCACAGAAACGTTCCAGACTTCTTTGCCTGTCTTCTGATGAATCGCAACCAGGTGGTTGTCGTGCGTTCCCATGAAAACCAGCCCATGGCCCACCGCGACTCCTCGATTCCGTATGCCGTAAGGTACTCGGCCTTTTGGGTCACCGTAGCGGTATTTCCACAGAACCTTGCCGCGGGCCGCGTCCAGGGCGTAGACCCAATTGCGAGACGTGGAGACATACATGACGCCGTCGATGACGATCGGTGTGGCTTGCAGACCGCCCTCGTGGTCACCGGTTTGAAAGACCCAGGCGGGTGTGAGTTTGCTGACGTTGGCCGTGTTGATTTGGTCTAGTTTGCTGTAGCGCCAGGCAGCGTGCGTGCCGCCGTAGCTGGGCCAATCGGAGCCGGTACCCTGGGCGAAAAGGCAAGTAGAGAGCAGCAGGGTTGCGATGCCGAGTTTTCGGATGAGTAGAGTTCGAGGCATTGTGCCGGGCGGTTCGCTGTGACAAGTTTACAGGAACGTTCCGAGTAGGGCCAACCCAAAGGAATCAGGAAGGCGAGATTTCGCTGACCGTAACCGACCTGGAGCTCGGCATCCGGACCTCGTGTCCGGCCGTAGTCGGCAACTACCTTGTGCGGGGCGCTAGTGACGGTGCGCCTGAGCAGGCGCGCGCCCGCGAGGGGCAGCGGAAAATGGGGACTGCGAGGCGTGAAAAATCGCGGACGGTCACGGCCCGAGTTTGGGCACGTATCCCAACAATCTCGGCAGCTAACCCTAGGCTTAACCCTTCGCCGTTAGGCAGGACCTAGAGATCAGCACTCGAAGGCCGAGTCGGCAAAAATCGGACCTAAGTGGCATTGTTAAAGTGTGTTAGGAATCAATGACCCCTGATTCTTAGCGCGAAGAGGATTTACCAACATCTTTTCGCGGACAGGCCCTATGTAATTCGTTTCCTGGGGCTCAGTCCTGCTCGCGATTGAGAAAGTCTTTGTACTGATTTTGGTGACTCGGATCGCAGGCTTGCGGGGCGCGTCCCTGTCGGGGACCACGTCCTCGACCGTCACGAAGCGCCGCCGTCCACGGTTCAGCAGTACAATTGCACCAGGTCCCTAGAGGACCGGTACTGGTCGGTCAGGACTCCGAGAGCAGTATCGATCATCCGACAAAGCGAGATCTGAAGAAAGGCTTCGCCCCAACACCGATCACTGGGGCGGACAGTGTCGCACCGGCGGCAGCAAGTCATCGGCCAGGCAGTAAAGTCAGGTATTTGAGGATTCACTGCCCGAACCCTGGACCGCTGGTACGTGAGAGGGCCTTGAGAAAATGATTGTCGGACAATCCGCGGCAAAGCTTTTTCGCAGCCTCTGGCTCGCCTTTCTTCCTCGTTCTCTCCTGTCGCAACAAACGCTTTGGAAGGTACAAACCGCCGCTGGAATTGAGTCATACGTACAGGGAAAATATCCTGCCGCCGAGGTGCAATTCGAGGCTGCTCTGAAAGCGGCGGAAGAACTTGAGCCCATAGCATCCCGCTTAGACAGAATCGAATTTGATGAGGCGCGTCAAGTTCGAGATCTGTTTAGTGCACGCCTTCCAGCGAGCCTCAACAACCTCGCGAAAGCTCTGCAGACTCAGGGTCGGCATTCAGAGGCGGAGCCACTGTTCAAACGGGCTCTAGCGGTCTTCGAAAGCTCCCTGCCAAAGTGGCACCGAAATGTAATCGGGACGGCCACGAATCTAGCCGGTTTGTACATAGAGCAGGATAATTTCGTTGAGGCCGAGACTCTCTTGAGGTGGGCACTGAGCAAAAGCAACTCTGGGCTTGAGGTCCTTTGCCTCGCCCAGGCAGCGCAAGTCCACGAGGAGCAAGGTCGCTACGGCCAGGCCGAGGCGATGTTTAAATGGGTGCTAGGAAGTTGGGAGAAAGCGCTGGGTGCAGAGCACCCCGACCTAATCCCCTATCTCACGAAGCTGTCAGCACTTTGTGAAGCGCGGCGGCGTCACAAGGAAGCCCAGGAGTTTTCGGACAGGGTCAGAGCAATCAACGATAGGACCTTTGGAGGCACCAGTCCTTTTCGGGAAGTGCCCTCCCCAAACCTAGGAGGACTTTTCGACGTTCGAGGACGGTACATCGAATCAAAGCCTCTTGCTGAGCAAGTTTTGCTGATCAAGCAAAAATCGCTAGGTCGATCCCACACTTATGTCGCGGACGCCCTTGAAAACCTAGCCATGAGTTTACTTGTCCAGTCGCGACACTGGGGCATTGGGACATGGGATGAAGGCTGGCAACTACGTCGTCGCGGCATGTCGCTTGCTAAACGAGCAATCGCCATCCGTAAGAGGACGCATAGCCCGGAGAACTGCGACTTGGCAGGAAGCCTTGAAAAACTAGCCAAATTTTACGATGACGACGAACATAGCACTCGTTCTGAGCGGCTTCGGAGGCAGGCGGTGAATGTCCGAGAGAGCGAGTTCGGGCCGGAGCATCCTGAGGTAGCGCGGGCGCTCTACAACCTAGCAAAGCACCGCTGGGGCGGAATGCTCCTACGCTTGGACGAGCCTAGCCAACTCCTGCTTATACGGTTGTTTCAGCAAGCCCCAAGATGTTGGGGTGGAGGTCATCGCGTCTTGTCCAGGTCACGCGCGCGGCGGATGTGGGCGTAAGGCGTAGGAGCGTGTTGAGTTCCGAGACCGAGGAGGGTTTGGAAGGCTGCCATTGGGGTCTTGCGGCGGTTGTGTCGAAACACGAACTCATCGAGGTAAACCTGAAGCTGAGCGCGGCTCACGCCGTGGTACGTTCCGGTCAGCCATTGCTGCAGGTTGCCAATGGCACGATCCGCCAGCGGCACCACCGACTTGGCGCCTTTCCGCAAGTCAGTCCGGTGAGGTTGCGGACGAGAGACGTGTTTGTAGCCGGCCTCTTCGAGGGCGGTAAAGGTCTTCAGACCGTCTGTGTAGATGGTCGAGCCGGGAACAACGTTCTGGGCAAGAAACCTGTCGATCGTCACCTTCTTGAAGTCTGGAATAACGGACATGCGAACGCGCCCGGAGCGCTTCCCGCGTTTCTCAACAGCGACCATCACAAGGGCCGCACGGCGCCCCTTCAGTTGCCGGCTGCCTCGCAAACCTGCTTGCGGGCCGCCAATCCAGGTGTCATCGACCTCTACTTCTCCGTGCAAGGGCTCGCGAGCTGCGTTCACCATGGCCCGTCGCAGTTTGTGCAACATCATCCAGGCGGTTTCGTAGCGCGACAGGCCGAGCTGACGCTGCAGTAGCAGCGCCGACACACCTCGTTTATCAGTTGTCATCAGGTACGCAGCCCAAAACCAAACCGTCAGCGGGGTCTTCGTATTGTGGAGCACCGTTCCTGACGTCAACGAGACCGGGTGTCGACACGCCGCGCACTGCCACCGTAGTTTCTGCTCGAGAATGTAGGCCTGCCGATGCCCACACTGAGGACAAAGGAACCCGTCGGGCCAACGACAAGCAGCCAGGTACTTCTGGCAAGCCTCCTCGGTCGCGAACTCCACCTGAAACTGACGCAGACTCTTCGGAAACGGCGGCCGGGCCACGCCCTACCCTACATCTTGGGGCTTGCTGAAACAACCGTATAAGCAAGAGCCAACTTGAAGGGTTCTCGCTTCAACGGCGGGCCCTGTCAATACAAGAAAAAACGCTCGAACCCGACAATCTTGATGTGGCCAACACGCTCCAGGCGTTAGGCGAGCTCTATAGCTCAACGTTTGATGAGAATGAGCAGGAGATGTATTCAGAGGCTGAGCCGCTGCACAAGCGTGCTTTGGCCATCCGGGAAAAGCGTCTTTGGCCGGAGCATCCAGATGTCGCGTCTAACCTTTGGGCCTTGGCTCGAGTCTACGATGAACAAGACAAATACGCCGAGGCGGAGGCGGTCTACCGGCGGTTAGTTGAAGTGAGGCAACGGGTTCTCGGAGCGGAATTCGCAGAGATTGATCTACTCCATTGCCTGACGTATGTCGTGCGCGAGCAGGGGAAAAACGCTGAAGCTGACTTGCTGGACAGCCAAACAAAGCTAATTCGTGAAAGGAGCACGGCTATCAACCTGGAGCATCTGGCGGATCTCCGCTGCGCCTTGGGCCAGTTCGACCGTGCAAAGCCACTCCTCAATCGTGTCCTAAGGATCCGAGAAAACACCCTCGGGCCACGCCATAAACACATTGTGGGCACCCTCTCCAGACTGGCGAAGGTACACCGCGAGCAAGGAGAGCATGCGGACGCAAAGAGGCTTGAAGCCCGGGCCAAGGAGATTCGCACTCAACTCAGCACCTAACGCTTTTTGATCCATAGCCAACATGGCGTTGCCCGGCTGGGCTCAGAAACGTAGGCTGGCCATGGCACGCCCAATAGCATCTCTACCCTGTTCCCACACCAACGCTTCCCACTCCTGTGTGCCGGGGTGGAAAGCTCTAAATAAGCAGGTCTTCAGCTCTTCTGCCCGAGGGTGGTCTGAGCCCCCGTGATGGTGGAGCCAATTCTCGGCCCGCAATGCCTTAAGCACCTCAAGAGGCGGCAATGTGCCGAACTCTAAACTGACTGCGGTTACTTCTGCGGTTGGCAAAAAACGAGGAAGGGCGAGCTTCAAAGAAGCCTTAAGGTGAGGGGAAACCGACTCACCTGTGACAGTTGTCCTAGTAAGTTCCGCTCCCCAGATGGCCAGTGCACGTTGGTATTCAGGCGAACGGCGAGGAGAGTTGAGTATTATTTCACCTGAATTATGCACAGATTCGGCGTAGCCATCGTCGATGGAGTTGTGGCGATAGCGGCACTCGTGTCAACTCAGTGATTTCGCAAGTCGTCTTTTCTGCTGTTTCCCTCCCCGTTTGAGCCGCCTCCTGATCCCGGCAGGGCAAAAGCGGGCTGGCAAGCGGCGTGTTCCCAGTACCTTGCGGCGAGTGCATGAAAATTTATGCATGGAGTGCCCCTCAGCTCAGCGCACCCTCCACCACCGGCGCCAAGCTCGATCCCGGCGGCCCCATCGCCCGCAGCCGTCGCATCAGCCGTTCAAACAGGCCCTTTTCCTGATAATGATCGCTGTAGCTGACACCCGTTCTGCCGGCGTGCCGCCAGATCTTGGCCGCCACGAACAGAAAACGCAGCCGCGCCGTCGCCAGGGTGGTGTGCCGCAGCGTCTCCACGCTGGCCTGGGCTTCGCGGTTGAACAGCAGCAGCCAGCAGTTGCGATTGTAGGCCAGCATGGCCAACTGAAAGTGATTGCGGTTCATGTCAAAGCGGCGCGAGGGATGGGCCGCCAGCCCGGCGTCGTTGTTGGCCTCCTTGATCAGGTTCTCGGCTCCGGCGCGCTGATTGTAAAACCACACCACCGCCGCGATCGGCTCGGCCAGATTGGTGACAAACACGCGGTAGGTGTAAGCGCTGGTGGCGAACAACTGGTATTGCTCGGCCGCGCCGGCCTTGGGCTCGTTTTCGTAACGCAGCGCCAGGAAACGGCAGGCCCGCGCCCAGCCTTGCGGTTGGTAGAGGAATTCGCATTCCGCGTCCGCGTCGGAGCGGGGGGAGGGTTTCCATTCTGCTTGCTGCAAGCGCTCGACCAGGCGCCGCGTTTTGCGCGCCACGATGACGAACTGACAAGCCGCCTTTTCATAGGCCTCCACCGCCTCCCAGCAATAAAAGCCGGAATCGGCCCGCGCCAGGATTTTCTTCACGCCGCCCGGCAAAGTCCGGAAAGCGCTCTCGAGGTGGGCGGCGATCTGTCGGCCCGTGGGCCGGTCGCCGTTGCGCAACCCGCCCATCAGGTATTCGCGCGTCTCGGCCAGGAAGGTCAGTATCGGCTGGTAGCTGCGCTTGCCCTTGTTCTTGGGGTTGTAGCTCTTGCGCCCGCCCATCTGGCGGCCGTAGAGGGTATGCACGGTGGTGTCGGTGTCCAGCGTCACCGTCTCCAACTTCACGTGGGCCGCGGCCCAGACTCGTTCCCGCAGCTGGCGCTGAATGGAAAGGATCTGCTTCGCCACGTTGAGGTGCAGCGAGGCCAGAAAGCGCCACAGCGTGGACTGCGGCGGCAGACGCATCACTTGCAAGATGCCGGTCAGGATGGGGTCGCGAGCGATGAAGCGGAGTTGGTTGAGCCGCGCAAAGCCGACATAGAGGCCGAGCACGAGGGCCAGCACGAACTGGTAGGGGCTCATGGCTCGGGTGATCCGTTTGGTCGTGAGGGTTTCTTCCAGCAGCGCTTGGAAACCGAGTTTTTCGAGCAGGGTGGCGACGGGCAGCAAGCCGCCGTAGGGAGTCAGATTCTTGCCACGGAAGTGATAGGGCGTGGCAGCCCCGATTTTATTGGGCCGCGGGGCCCTCGCGCCGGGGCCTTGTTTGACGGGCCTTCGGGAGCTATGCTGTTTTCGTTTGGTAACCATTTGGGTGACCTCCTTGGGGTTGACTGGCGAAGCTGAAATCTTTGCCAGCCTACCTTTTTACCCCATGTTTTCGGGGGTCCCCAAATGGTTCCTGGCGGCTCAGCCCTCACCAGGTGCACCGGCAGTGCATAATTCAGGTTTCAGCGTTGCCGTACTCGCCGAGACCGGTATGGAGGTCCACGACTACGACACGAATTGCTTCCGCCAAGTGTCGAGAGACTACTGATCGTATTGTCTCGTTCGACCATGTATCAGAGGTGCCGCCGTAAAAGAGGCCCTGAGGATGGGAATACTGGCCTTGGCTGGCGGCAGCCTGGAACTCAGCCCGTCCAGCAGTAGCCGTGAACCACAGCAGTCTGGACCATGATGCGACTTCAGGCCAAAAGGAGATCGACACAGGTCCGAGAGCATCGGCCAGCGTCTCATACCCATTATTGGCGAGCGGAAGTACTGAGTGGTCTCTAAAATTGCGGTTTAGGTCTACATTGTCTTTTTCATTGAATCTACGCAGGTGAGCCATTCCATACGGGTTAATGCCATGGACCATCAGCAGCTTCACGTTTGGCGGTAAGCGTGAGAAGGTGCCCTCGCGGAGAAGTCTGGTTTGTATCCCAGATCCCGCAAAGCCCTCTACACCGTGAGTGCCCGAACTGACTACGAGAACTCCCGTCGCATCTTCGCTTCCCAGGGACAAGATATCCATGAAAAGCGATTCATCGTCCGGGCCGTGACGTGGGTTTTGAATGTTCTCGATGCGACCCTCGACCGTATCGGCTGCATCGAGAAACCGTTGTCGTGCGACTCGATAACTTGATGGAAAGTACTCGCTTTCCGCGGCAGGCTTGACTTGGACGGGGTAGGACGGCTCTCGACAGGCTCGCGATGTCAGTGTCCCGAGGTACCAAATGCTAAAACCGATCGCTAAAGCGGTGATGCTCAATACGCCAACGGTGAGTTTCGTATTGGATGCAACGAGTTTCATCTTTTAAGCGCACTCTCAGCAGTTCGGCACGAGTCAGCGCTACCGATCTCTACATCGCTTATTCCGATCCTCGGCCCTTGTTCGTAGGGAAGACCGCGATCGCCGCTCTCATACATCTAGAGTAAGGATACTCCCGGCTGAACGGACCCGCCACCCGCGGCGTGACACTTCGCGAGCTGTCACAATTCAGTGGGATTCTATTCTCGCCAGAGGGCCTACGCAAAGCACGGCAAAAGACTTGGATGAATGGATTAACGCGACGGTTCTTAACGGCTCCACAGCATTGATACCAATGACCACTGAACGACTGCCACGAGCGAGAGGACTGTGCTTGAATGGAAAATGCGCATCTGCTCCATTGGGATCAAAGTCCTGAGCGTAACTCGCGATAGATCCTCCCTTGTCGGCAAGGGTTCATCCAACAGTCTGGAACAAGGGCCTGTCGTTACAGGTGAGGCTGCACGCTCAGAACAACGCGAGGAGTTTGCTCGCCCGCGGGCGCGGCTTGATTCAATCGATCGTTCAGATCGAGAGAGGCCGACCGATAGCGGACTCTGTTGGGGATCGCTTCGACAATTGCTCCTGCAGCGCTTCCCAGACCTGCTCTGGGCGGATCACCAGCATGCAGGCATGGATCTTATCGTCTCGCTTGTAGGAAGTGACGACCCCGGACGCACGCAGCACTTTGAAGCTGCCGCTATAGGGGCCGTTGCGCGTGGGGTCAGTTTGGCCGAAAATAGCCACGCCCGGAATCTGTAATGCTGCCGCCAGGTGCAGCGGTCCGCTGTCAACTCCGACCACCGCTTTGGCACGCCGAGTCGCGGCAAGCAAACCTTCCAGCGACGAGACATGCAACAAACAGCTTCCTTTCGGAGCTTGATTGACGATTTGTTCCCCGTAAGAGCGGTGCGCCGGGGCGCAATCGATCACGAGCGGAAGCCCCTTTTCACGCCACAGCAGGCGGGCCAGTTCGGCATAGTGTTCGAGCGGCCATTGCTTGGATGTCCAGCCGGCGATGGGACTGGTCAGCACATAGTCACCTTCGGGTAAATTTGCTTCCGGCTTACCTTCTGGGAGGGGGAAAACGATCGGGCCGTTGGTCCCCCCGACGGCGGTTGCGAGATCAATGTTCTGCTGCACAACGTGCGCCGAATGCGAGGCCACGCGGTTGGAGTAGAACGACGCGGCGATGCGCTCGCGGACCATGTCCCGCTCGAAGCCATAAACGCGATCCGCGCGACTCAGATAGGTCACCATAGCCGACTTGAACAGTCCCTGAAAATCCACGGCAAGGTCAAAGCGGCCGGCGCGAAGTTGCCTCCTGGAGTCTCGAAACTTGACCCAGGTGGCCAGGCTCCACGGGGCTCGCCGCCATTTCGAAATGACCAACGGGAGTACGCTGTCGACGTAGGGGTTTTCGTCTAGCAACGGGGCCCAGCGCGACTCGACGGCCCAGGTGATGCGGGCGCGAGGGAAACTGCATTTGAGCCTCGTGACCGCCGGTAGGGCGTGAATGATGTCGCCCATCGCCCCCAGGCGGACGACTAGAATGCGGCGAAATTCGTTATTCGGAGTGGGCTCTCCGTAGGACATCGGCCTTTATGTCGCGAAGCGGCGGCGTGTCGGGTTCGATCAGACGCGCTGACGGCAGGGCGGAGATCAGCCCCTGCGCCTCGGCTTCGCCACAGATTACCACGTAGTCTACCACTTGGAGCGCTGCAACCAACTCAGCTCTTGTTCTAGCGTCGAGTACGGTTGGTCGGGGGTTTCCGGCGTCTTCCGCCTCGTTCGCACCGTTATTCGAAATGTCATTCGAAACCAGGACCACGAGCTTCTCGGACTTGGCTTTTTCTCGAGCGAGCCGGCGGCAGTGCTCGGCTCGCAGGATGTCGAAGGAGCCTCGCGCGATGAGCACGGCCGGATGATCGTGTTCGGAGAGGCGTTGGAGTGTACTCGACGGGTCTAGGATTTTTGATCGTGTGTCCATTTCCTTGCCGGCGGTTCTGGATTCTTTTACTGCCCGTCACGGCAGCGGCTCAAGGGGTCCTCGAAGGCTCCACGCTCGCCCGCCAACAGCGAAAGGGCTTGGTCCACGACCCTGGACGATGGAACGCGCTCCATGCAGCGATGGTCGATCGGGCACTCCCGCAACAAGCAGGGACTGCAGTCGACCGGCTCTCTCACCACGCGGGCCCGCTCGGACACCGGCCCCGTTCCCACGTGATCGGTGGCGCCGAATACCGCGACGGTCGGAATCCCGAGGGCTGCGGCAACATGCATCGGTCCAGAGTCGTTCGTCAGATAGACGGTGCAGGTTGCCGCCAAGTCGATAAACTCGGCCAGGGACGTTGTTCCGGCGAGGTTATGTGCTTGCGGTCCTGCGAGGTCAGCGATCCGGCCACATAGCTCGGCTTCCGCTTGGGACCCGAAAACGGCGATGTCCGCATCCAACTCGGATGCCAACGCCGTCGCTGCTTCAGCGAAGCGTTCCGGCAGCCATCGCTTTGCTCCGCCATAGGCCGCGCCCGGGCTGACTCCAATCCAGCGTTTGGCCGCCAGTTTCCGTCGCTTCCATTGTTCCCATCCAGACTCGGCGGCGCGGCTGGCCCCCGACAGGCGAACATCAGGACGGTCCGGAAGATGCTCGATTAGACCAGCGCGGCGAAGAAGTTCCAGATAGTAGAATCGCTCGTGCGCCGGCAGTTGGCCTTTGGCGGGAACAGCAACGGCCTGCGTGAGCAGAAGGCCCCGGGCGTCCCTGGCGTAGCCGATGCGGCGCGGAATTCGGGCCAGCCAGGCAACCAATGCCGCGTCAAAGGCGTTCTGCAGCAGAACGGCGCAGTCGAAGCGTGTTTGTCTGAGTTGCGAGGACAGCGTCCATTTTCCCAACAGGCCTTGATGCCGGCCGTTATTTTCGTAGCGCACAATGTGATCGCAGAAATCTTCGCGGGCGTAGAGATCCGCAACCCACGGACGCGCCAGGAGGGTGATTTCCCATTCGGGAAACGCGCCGCGGATCTCGCGCAAAGCCGGGATCGACATGACGGCGTCGCCGAGCCAGTTGGTTGTGCGGACCAGAAGCCTCATTGAATCGTCCGGTTTCGCGTAGCGTGTTCAGGACCTAAGGCATTGGAGTGGGAGGACGCTGATTCCGGCTGCGGGCTTGGTTCTTCCTCACTCGACAATCTCGCGGGCATCTGTTGTTCGATCCAATCCAAAAGCTCGTGACCTTGATCAACGACCGTCCGAACACGCATCCACGCTAGCGGCGTAGACCCGAATAGCCGGGCTGCATGCGTATCCAAAGCCTGCTTGGGTCGCTGTTCGGGATCGGCCCCGGGGGCAACGACCGCCCGGGCCTCCATCGCTTCGACATCGATCGCTTCGGGCCCGATCGCATGGACCAAGTTGACGATATCCTTTTCCGTCGAAATCACGATGTGGGCCTGGCGCTGCTCCGCAGCCATCACGATGCGCTCGACATCATCGCTCGAGTAGCGGTGATGATCTGGAAACCGGATGCGTTCGGCTAGTATGATTCCGAGATTCTCCAAGTCACGCCAGAATGAATCGGGGTTTCCCAGGCCGCAAAAAGCTACCGCTCGGCGCTTTCTTAACGCGTCAAGCGGAGCAACTTCCTCGGTTCCGGCAAATACCGCCTCGACCGATTCCAGGCGAGACGTGAAGATGCGGGCTTGCGGATTCCACTGCTTGAGTCGTTGTTTGATGCCCTCGTAGGTACCGTCTGCATCCGTTCGCGTCAAGACGAAGGCAGATGCGCGCGCAAGGCCAGAAAGTGGCTCGCGCAGATGTCCCAGCGGGATCATGGCGCCATCACCAAAGGGATTCGTCACATCAATCAGAACAAGATCGATGTCGCGCTCGAGTGCGACATGCTGAAACCCGTCGTCCAGGATGACGGTTTCGAGAGGAGCGATCGCCTCGAGGCGCCGCCCGACTTGGCAGCGGTTTGACCCGATTCCCATCGCAGCCGGTATTCGATTGCTATGAAGATAACGGAGAAGAACCTGCCCTTCGTCTCCCGTTTTCTGGGGTGTTGCCGTCACTCCCGGAGCGATAATCGTGGCGACTTCCGGCTCCATCCGCCGGTATCCTCGCAGGATGACGCCCAGCGATCGGCCACGAGCGTCAAGGCCTTCGAGCAGCCACTGCACCATGGGGTCTTGCCCGTGCCGCCGCTTGTGATGTTGCCTACGCAAATCGTGAATGTGCGGAGTCTATTTTTCCGCAGAATATTTCGTTGATAGGCGGCCAACCGCAAACGTGCTCCGGCGCCCCATAGGATCGACGGCAGCCACAACGCGCATGCCCCCAGCGCGCCACGTGGAGTTGTGGGTAGCGACTTGGCATGGAATCGCTCGGCTTCCGCCACGGCACGCTGCGTTGCGCCCGTGTGTGCCTCGGCGACTTGCCGGGCGCGCCGGCCAAGTTGCTCGGCTTCCTTCGAGTTATTCAAGATCTCGCTGATCGCGGCAGCTAGATCCTTGGCGCCCCTTCCCCTGCCTAATTCCCTGCCCCGCGACAAGTTCGGCGGTAATCGCCTGGAAGTTGTGCATGTGCGGGCCCACGACCACCGGGCGGGCGTAGTGTGCTGGCTCAAGGACGTTGTGACCGCCCCAGCCGTTCAGGGAGCCTCCGATGAACACCACGTCGGCGTGGCGGTAGAGGCTCGATAGTTCTCCAAGGCTATCTAGCAACAGAACCGTGGGTGAAGTCAACGGCGCTTGCCCGTCCTGCGCAAGATCAGTCCGGCGCACGAATGGCAACCCCAGACTGCGTCAGGATCGATGCCGCCTCTTCGAAGCGCTGCGGATGACGTGGCGCAATCACCAGGAGTGCCCGAGGATGATGCTCCGACACGTTGCGAAAGGCCTCGATCAGTGGCGGTTCCTCGTTTTCCCGCGTGCTACCGGCGACAATCACCGGGCCAGGTTGAGCCAGCTTGAAGAACTCGCCGAGTTCGGCGGGGAGTTCTTCAGCCGCGGGCTTAAAATCGTATTTGATGTTCCCTCCCACTTGCACCTTATCAGCCGGTGAACCTGCCGCGATAAAGCGCGTTGCATCTTGCTCGGACTGGGCCAGAACCAGATCCGGGTAGGCCAGTACTTCCGCAAAGAATCGCTCGAAACGGAGATAGCTGGGCAAGGCACGGTCGGAGATGCGGCCGTTGACCATCAGCAAACCGGCTCCGAAGCGCTTCGACTGCCGAAAGAAATTCGGCCAGATCTCCGTCTCGGAGACGATCACGAGTTTCGGTCGAATCGTTTTCAGCGCCCGGCGGACGGCGAACGAAAGGTCGAGCGGCGCGTAGAAGATTCCGCTCGTCAAGGACGATAGCCTCTCTTGGGCCAACTGTTGTCCGGCTGCCGTTGTTGTCGATACGAACAGCGGAGTCCCGGGGAATGTCGCGCGCAGTCGCCTCACTAGCGGAACGCAAGAAAGGACCTCTCCGACCGACACTGCATGTAACCAGATGGCCGCGCCGCTAGTCTGATGGAATGTATGCGGGAGAATGCCCAGCCGCTCCCAAAAGCGGCTCGCGGGCATCTCTTTCCCCACAGCCCGGAAGAAAACGTAGGGCAATGCGAGGGGCGCGATGAGAAGCAACAAAAGATTGTAGAGAAAATAGGCCAATGCGCTGCTCAACTATTATGGCAAGATACAACTGTATGCAAAGAGCGCTGACTGCGGGGATTTTGGTTGTGCTGGTGGCCGCTGTCGCCTGGTCCGAGAAGTCGTTCACCACGCGCGGGGCCGATCAGTATCGTGCTAAGCAAGAGCAGGCCGACGTGGTTGTGGGCGTCAAACCGTATCGGGTCGAGAAAGACGTGAAGGCGGCATTCGGCAAGGCGAAGCCTTATAAACATGGCGTGTTACCGGTCTTGGTGGTCATCACGAATCGCGGTGAGCACAGTCTGGACCTGGGAGATCTCAAGGTGCGTTTCATCACGGCGGACCGCGACGGACTTGAACCGATTTCCCCCGAAGATCTGGCCTATTTGAAGCTCGATACCAAGCCGAAGGAACGTCCTGTATACCTGCCGCCTGTACCCGGTATCTGGCGCGGCGGTGTCAAGAAGGGGCCACTGGCGAAACCTGAGTTCGAACTGCGTGCCTTCACAGCTCCGGTTGCGCCGCCAGAAAGCACGGTGAGCGGATTTTTCTACTATTTGACCGGCAATCTCCCCGATCCCGTTCCAGGCTCGGCCATCTATCTTTCTGGTGTCAGGGACTTGAACACCGGGAAGGAATTGTTCTATTTCGAGATTTCGCTCAACCCTTATAAGGGGCAGATGTAAAGGGGACGTCCCCACTCAGCCCGGTCCGTAATGACTCTGATCGCCTCCGAAAGCGTTTTGACTACCCGTAGCGCAGGGCTCGTCAGAGACCTGCGGCTGTTCGTTGCGTTCACCCGCCGAATGCGGCCCGGCGAAAGGCCTCGGGTGGAGGGTCCTCGACACGCCTGCATCCGACGCGAAGCACTCTAGCGGCGGAAAATGCTCGCTGAACTTGATCGAATCCGTGCAACCCGCCATCACCCCTGACGACGAGCGCTTCATGCGCGGCGCGCTGGATCTCGCCGACCAGGCGGAAGCCTTGGGCGAGGTGCCGGTCGGAGCCGTGGTTGTCGTGCAAGACCAGGTCGTCGGCAGAGGGGCGAATGCTCCTATCTCGACTGGCGATCCAACGGCCCATGCGGAGGTCGTGGCACTGCGGGATGCCGCCAAACGGCTTGGGACCTATCGGCTTGCCGGAGCGACGCTCTACGCCACGATGGAGCCCTGCGCGATGTGCGCCGGTGCGCTCGTAAACGCCCGGGTACAAAAGCTCGTCTTCGGGACTCGCGACCTGCGTTTCGGCGCGGTGCGCAGTAAATTCCGGCTGGCCGATTCCGATTTACTCAATCACCAAGTAGAGGTCGTCGAAGGCGTGCTGGCCGATGATTGCCTGCAAAAGATTCAGCGCTTTTTCGCGGCGCGGCGCTAACCGAGGGGAAGGCTTGAATCCAAACGCGAGGACGAGCCAAGCAACAATCCCGCCCTCACCAAGCAGCGTGCTTGTACCGTTGGTGCCAGTCGACTCCCTGCCATGTCTTCATTTTCAACGGGCGGACGAAAAGCAACCAGCGGGCCTCGACGAGCGTCGGTTCGAGATATTCGGGGCCATGCTCGCCCAGATAGCGAAGCGACATCTTGCGTCCGATTTCCACCCATCTTCCGCCTACGTTTGGCTCTTCGAGGACTTCGGCTCTGCCCTTGACCAAGACACGGCGGTTGAAGCGGGTCGATTCGTCTATGCAAAGTGAGACGCGCGGATCCCTCTGGATGTGGCGCGCCCAGGCTGAGCGAGCCCGGGGAATGATGTAGAACCCGCCATCGCCGTATTCGAACCAGCACGGCACCACGTAGGGCCAGCCTTCCTCATCGAGGCAACCGATTCGACAGAACGTGTTGCCGGAGAGAAACTCCGCGATCTCCTGGTCGGATAGCTTGCCGATCGTGCCTCGCCAGTTTTCTTCTTGGGCCATGGATCGCCTGCTATTCGTCCGGCTCTAGGCGCTGCGCGTGGGCGTGCGCAACGTGCCACATGTAGTGGTCGGCTTGGTGATCTTCGGCGGCCGCGGTGATATGCCGGCGCGCCAGTTCATCGTTGCCATTCCCTTCGTGGTACAAACCGATGTAGAGGTGGGCATAGAACAGCGCGGACGCGCGTTGGGACGACGAACTCTCGGTTCGCGCTGTCTTGAGCACGTCCTCGACACTTGCGTCGCCACGCAGAAGGGCGTAGATCTTCATCATCGGGATACGCGAGTCATGACGGATGGGAAGAAGTTTCTCGCGGGCGTCGTCGGCGCCGGATAAGCGAGCGGTACACAGATAGTGCCAAAAGGCGTTTTCGACGTCGCTGGAATTGACGGTTTGATGGGACTCGAACTGCCGCTTGCCCGCATCGTATCGACCGGCGTAATAGTAGGAAATGCCGCGCTGCCAATGGTAGGGCTCCTGGTGCGGCTCCAGTTTGATCGAGCGATCAAAATCGTTGATCGACTCGTCAATGTGGCCGGCCTTAAAGTGTGCGCTGCCGCGCTGGTTGTATACGTCGGAATTCCGCGGGAGGAGCTCGACGAGCCGATCGTAGTCCTCGATCGCCTCGCTGAAACGGCCGGCAGATTCGTGAAGCGAGGCCCGGAACGAATAGGCGCGGGGGCTCGCCGGGTCTGCTTCGATCGCCTTCGTTGCGAGCGCGACAGCGTCGTCCGGTTGTCCAGCGTCGTGGGCGCTCCGGGCCTTGGAAATAAGTGCGGCGCTGGACTCGGTTAGCTCTTGTGCCGGTGCGCAACCGCAGACGATGAGCGCGCAGAGCAGGGTTGGGAAGCGGCTCATCCCTGGGTCCTTTCTGATGGTCGACGTTCGGCACACCTAGCTTGGAATTGCGCCCACCTAACGTTGACTTCCGTCCGCCTAGCCTGGACTTTGGTCTCCCGGAGCATGGAATTCCGTCCACGCCGCTGTCGGGTCAGCAGAAATCTTGTTGCCCGCTCCGTCGGAATTTCACTCGGATGGCTTCGGCCACACACGCTTTCCGCGACGCTCATTGCGCTTCCCGGAGCACAGGGTAGAACTGGGTAAAGACGTTTCCGTTTGCGGCGTGCTCGTTGTGGCACGACCAGCAGCGATCCTTGGCAAAAGCGGTCGCCGAGGTCTTGAGTTTTCCTTCGGATTCGGTGAAGCTGAAGTACGCCCAGCTCTCGTCAAATCGCGAACTGTCTTTGACTGCCGCTTCGAGGCCTACCGAGCGGTCTTCAAAACTCCCTTGCCGATTGATCGAAGCCTGTGAGCCTGGAGTGAACACTTCCATTGCCAGAATCGTTTTCTCTGGGAATCCGCCGGTCTTTTTGAAGTGCTGGTAGGCGTCGGGATGCAGGTAAACGTTGTGGAACCTGGAGTGGCTCTGCTTGCCGCTGTCCTCGTCGTAACTCATGCCGAGGGAAGCTCCGACGAAAACCCATTCGCGGTAGCCTTCGGGGCGGATGAGATCGTTCTTCGCCGTGAAACGTGGCTCGGAATTGCTCTCGGCAATCGTTGACAGTGCGAGGCACAACCCGACTGCAAAAAGATAAGCTGGCGTTCGAAGCCGGAGCACTGCTTGCTTTGAATAATTCATTTTCAGATCCCTGAGCCGGGCCTACTGGCAGTTGCTAGCGCGCCGTCCCTACCGGCACCTGGCGGTCTGGCTTCGGCCTGACGCGAATCAGACTCCAGGGGCGCTGCCGCAACTCGTCCGTAAGCTGCTCAATATTCTCCGAGCTAACTCGAAGATTCTCTAACGTCTCGCTGATGTTCCCTTCGTTCAGGACGACGACCGATCGGATGTCGGCGATCAAGCGCCGGGTTTCCTTCAGGGTCGCTTCCATCTCCGCCAAGTCCCTCTTGATCGGCTCTCGGGTGTCCTCCACCGTTCGATTTACGTTTGCGATGGTCGTGTCCGCGCCCTTTGCGACCTGGCGAACGTCATCTAGCAGAACGTCAACTTTGTCAAGCATCTCACTAATCTGGTTTGTGAGCTTCTCGAACTTGGGGCGTTGTTCGGCGATGAGGAGATTCGTGTTTTCAAGAACCTGCTCCAACGACTTCTGATTCTTGTCGCTGGTCATCGCCGTCAAGTTTTCGATTAGTACTTCTGAGCGCTCGGTGATGCGGTTGAAGTTGTGTTGCACATCTTTCATCAAAGCTTGGGCCTGGCCTGAAACCGCGGAGATCTGTGCCGTCAAGTCGTCGAGCGTCAAAGCCTCTTCGGAAGGAACAACTCCGCCGGGCTCGATGCGAGCGGCCTCGTTCGATCCCGTGGTGATTTCGAGGTACTTATCGCTGAGCGCGCTGAGCGATGCTGCTTTAGCAACGGAATCAGCGTTGACGGGAATGCCGCCGGCCACCTGGAAGATGACTTCGACACGGGTCGGGTCCTCGGCGAAAGCCCGTACGTCGCTGACGACGCCGGCTTTCACGCCGCCGAAGCGCACCAGCGTCCCAGGATCCAGGCCCGCCGCGTAAGTAAAATAGGTGCGGTAAGTTACCTTGCCGCTGCCTAGTTGAACGTTGGCGACGGAGAGAAACGTGTAGACAAAAATAATGATCGCTACAATCACGAACGTGCCGACTTTGGCTTCGCTGCTCATCTTTTCCCCAAAAGTTATCTGTCCGTTAACCGCTCCAAGTAAGCCCCCTGGTCAGCGCCTACCTCGTCGGGGATCCGATCCAAAAACTGCCGGATCCGCGGGTGGTCGTGATTGCGAATCTCGTCTTTCGTTCCGACTGCGATAATCGTGCCCTTCCGCAACATACACAAGCGGTCAGCGATCAGAAAGGCACTTTCCAGCTCGTGCGTCACGACGATGATCGTCATTCGGAAGGCGCTTTTGAGATGCAGAATCAACTGGTCAATTCCGGCCGCGATAATCGGATCAAGCCCAGCCGACGGCTCATCGAACATCAGTATCTCAGGATCCATGGCCAGCGCTCGAGCAACAGAGGCTCGTTTTTTCATTCCGCCGGAAAGCTGAGATGGATAGAGGTGCTCGACTCCACCCAGACCAACCTGCTCCAGCTTCATGCGAGTCATGAGCTTGATGGTCGGCTCGGCCAGTTTCGTGTGCTCACGCAGCGGCAGGGCGATATTGTCTCCAACGGTCATGGAGTTAAACATCGCCGCGCTCTGAAACGAGATTCCCATGATGCGGCGGATCTCGACGAGTTCCTTCTCGCTTGCGCGGGTTACGTCAACACCCTTGATAAAGATACGCCCGGAGGTGGGCCTGGCGAGAGCCTCAATGTGCCGCAGCATCGTACTCTTGCCCGAGCCACTGCCTCCCAGGATGACCATCGTTTCGCCAGGAAAAATATCCAGGTCGACGCCATGCAGGACGGTGTTCTCGCCGTAGCGCACCACCAGGTCTTGAACCGAGATGAGGGGTTCGGGTTGCGCCGGATCGCGGCTAGTCAAGATCGAAGTGTCGGCGCCGGCAGTCATTGTCTGAGACCCTTCATTTTTCCCGATACGCTCATGTCCAGAAGAAATAGAAGAAGGCGGTGAAGAGCAGATCCGCCGTCACAACCAAAAAGATGGACTTCACAACCGCAGCCGTGGTCGCTCGGCCCACTCCCTCAGGCCCCCCGCGCACCTTGAATCCCTCAAAACAGCCGACGTGCACGATGATCGTTCCGAAAGCGATGCTCTTGACCAGTCCGGAAACAATATCCCGCGTGAGCAACACCTCGAGGGTTGCCTTGACATAAAGGCCCATGCTCATATCCAGGGCGTAGAAGGTATAGATTCCTCCCGCCAGAACACCGGCCGCATCGGCGGCGATCGTCAGGCACGGCATCATCGCCATCATCGCCAGATACTTTGGGACGAGCACAAACTCAACCGGGTCCAAAGCCATCGCCCGCAGCGCGTCGATCTCTTCGGTGACCACCATGGTTCCGATCTCGGCCGAAAATGCCGATCCCGACCGCCCGATCACAACGATTGCGGTCATCAACGGACCCAGTTCTCGCGTCATACTGACCCCGACCAGGTTGATGACAAACTGCAAAGCGCCAAATTGCCGCAACTCAGCCCCTGCTTGCAGGGCCAAGATCAACCCAGTACAAGCTGAGATCAGGCAAACGACGGGAAGAGCGTTCACGCCGACGATCGCCATCTGGAGGACAGTCGCCTTCCAGCGAAGTCGGCTTCCCGTAATTGGGTTGGCACGCCAGGATGTGCGAAGCCCACGCCAGAACTGTACCGTCAGCCCGCCGAGATACTCGATTCTCTCGATCGTCGACTTGCCGACGGATTCCAGGATGTTCATGGGTCGAGTCGTCAACCGCTTCGATTCCAACCCGGCGTTCGAGCCGGGTTATAGCCTCACGGTTTACCGAGGGCCTCCTCTTCGCTCGCCGCGATCTCGAAAACGTTGAGCAGTCTGGTTAACTCCAGGACGTGACGCGGTCCCTCATTGAGGCCGACGAGAATTAGCCGCGCCGATTGTTTCTTCGCTTCCTGCAAACCCTCGACAAGACTCGCGATGCCGGAGCTGTCGACATAGTTGACCTCCGAGAGATTCAGGATGACTTTCTGCTGTTCACGTTTACGGAACAAATCGAGCACCGTTTCCCGCAGTTTCGGCGAGGAATAGAGGTCGACATCGCCGGATACGTAAACAACCGAGCAATTGCCATCGCGTTTGATATTGATGTCCATTGGTTTACAGATTCCTGGTTTACCGATGCATGGTTACGGATGCCTTGTTACGGATGCATGGTTCACGAATGCATGGTTCACGGATGCATATGTCTTGCAGATTCCTAGACTGTAGGTTGCTGATCCTGGTAAGTCTGGGGCTCACAAACCTTCCTCATTCGCAAAAGGTTTTGATCGCCGTCACGGCTGTATTCCACCTCGTCCATGGCGGTGCGGATTAAGTAGACTCCGCGCCCACCGGGCCGCAGCTCGTCCGGCGGAGGCTGGGTCGCGCTCACTTCGAAAGCTTCGCCTAGGTCGCGTATTTCGATCTCAATCATACTGTCATCCAACTTGCATTGCAGCCAAACTTTTTGGTTGCAATCGCCATTGTAGGAATGCCTCATGACGTTGGTTAAGGCCTCTCCAACGGCGAGCATCACCTCATGGCAGGCCTTGGAATCGAGGCTCGTTGTCGCGGTGAGCTCCTCAAGCAGTATGCGGATCGGCCGAAGCCAGCGCGGGTCGCTAGAGAACTTTATCTCGATTTCATCGGCCACGTTGACGCCGCCCGTCGTCCTGGACTCAGAGGACAGCTTTCCTGCGGAATTATAACACCTGAATTATGCACTGCGGCGTGGACCTGAGGAGGGCTGAGCCGCAAGGGACCATTGGGGACCCCCGAAAACATGGGGTAAAAAGGTAGGCTGGCAAAGATCCCAGCTTCGCCAGCCAACCCCAAGGAGGTCACCCACATGGTGACCAGACGAAAACAGCATAGCTCCCAAAGGCCCGTCCAACAAGGCCCAGCCGTGACGGCCTCGCGGCCCAATAAAATCGGGGCTTCGACGCCTTACCACTTCCGCGGCAGGAAGCCGACTCCCTACGGCGGCTTGCTGCCGGTGGTCGGGAGGGCGCTGATCTGAGAGCCTGGCTATGCGCTATGCATAAAATTTTATGCACTAGCCGTAACGCACTGGAAACACGTCACTTCCGAGCGAGGTTTTAACGACGCGAATTCTGGGCGGGAAGGGAAACCGGACACGGAGAAGCCAAAAGGCCAGTTGCCGAGCTACCACCTCACGACGACCGCCAACCCGCTACGAACGCAGCCACACTCGCAAAGTGAATCTGTGCATAATTCAGGTAACATGCGACGCGTTTACCGGTACTCCGAACGACTGCGCGATATCGGGGTGGACTTCAACCCGTAAGCGATTGAATTCTAAAGGACTAAAGCGGGAGTGCTGCGCGAGTGCGGCCAAATCACCGTGACTGTGGTGCCTCGTCATGCGACCCGCCGCATGCCCGAGCACTCTCTGACCCTCGGTCACCGTCAGACCTGCCGGGAGCGGACCGATAAACTCGGGCACCTGCATTCAGAGGTGGCGTCCAGCGTTCAGTTCGAAAGATGCGCTATTCGGGTCAGCCCGGGTGTATACTGTGGCGGTGCCTGTGCCAAAATGAAAATCCTGGCCACTCCTGGCCCCCCTTGCCTCTATATGACAAATTCCGAACCGCACTATTGCACCTTGGCAATGCTGCTCAAGTGTGCTCCGTTGATACGTTGATACCGTGATGATCCACCGGATTCCCGTGCTTGTTCTGGCCGTTGCCCTCTGTGCTTCGGCGCAGGTTCGATTTACCCAAAACGAGGGTCAAATCGCAATCGAGATCGACGGCGAGCCCTTCTCGACTTTCTACTTTGGCCGCGACGCGCCGAAGCCTTATCTGCATCCGGTCCGGGCAGCCGACGGCACCATCGTGACGCGCGGCTATCCGATGGAGAATATTCCTGGCGAGAGACACGACCACCCCCATCACCGCGGCCTTTGGTTCACCCACGGAGAAGTCAACGGCTTCGATTTCTGGGCGAACGAACCAAATCAAGAGACACAAACCAAGAAAGGGATCGTTCGCATGACCCACATCGAGCACAAAGCCGGGAAGGCCAGCGGAACCATCTCGGGCACGTTCGACTGGGCGGAGCCCGGCGGCCACGTCTTGCTGACCGAAGAGCGCCAAATGGTTTTTCACTCCGGATCGGCCAACCGGCTTGCGGATTTTGATCTCAAGCTAACCGCCGGTTCAAAGGCCGTAAAACTGGGTGACACGAAAGAGGGAACTTTCGCCATCCGCCTCGCCACCGAGCTGGAGCAGGATCGGCCCGAGGTCACCGGGATTGCTAGAACCGGGCGTATTGTTTCGGCCAGCGGCAAGGAAGGAGAGGCGCAAACGTGGGGAAAGCGGGCCCCTTGGGTCGACTACAGCGGCTCACTCCAGGGCAAGAAGCTCGGGGTTGCGATCTTCGATCACCCCAGCAACCCGAAGCATCCCACGCATTGGCATGTGCGGGCCTATGGGTTATTCGCCGCCAACATCTTCGGCGAGCACAATTTCTACGAAGATGATTCACGCGACCCGAGCATTACCCTCGAACCAGACGAGTCTTTGCACTTTCTCTACCGAGTCTTGATCCACCCCGGCGATGCCAAGCAAGCGGACATCGCGAAGCTCTACGCCGACTACGTGCAAGCCACCCAGTAGCAACCGGCACTCCTCGCGCATTCTCTGTCCATGCGTGTGGGGGGCGGATTTCCAAGCTCCCCCATCTACCACGTTTCACAGGCGAGCAGCCGTGCCCAGCCGCCTGATGGGACCAAGGCTTCTTACCACCTAGCCCCTTTAATATCAATATCTCGTTATCCAAACATCATGTAACGACTAAGTCTGCTTAAGCTACTCCGCTGTGGATTCCCAGACTAGAGGGCCACTACGCCGGCGCTCACCGGATTTTTCAAGCATGAATCAGCGGCGATGCACCTTTACGAACTCGGGGGTGACAGCGTCGATGTTTACCGGGCCACACATGGCCATGTCGCTCGCCAGTTCTGTTTGAAGCAATTCCAAAAGGCTTTGGACACCCTCGGACCCATACGCCGCCAAGGCCCAAAGCGGTGGACGGCCCAGCAAGACCGCTTGCGCCCCCAGGGCGAGCGCCTTCAACACGTCGCTCCCTCTCCTGAAGCTTCCATCAGCGAGGACGGGGATTTCCGCACATACTGCGTCGGCGATGTCCCTGAGCACGGTCATCGGTTGCGCCAAGCCTTCCACGAAACGTCCGCAGTGATTCGATACGACGATGCCTTGCACACCTTTCTCGACCACCATGTGGGCTTCCTCCGGGCTCATAATGCCTTTGAGCAGCACGGGGACTTCGATTTGTTGCCGCAAACGAACAATGTAGGGCCAGTCGAGCGACGGATTGGCCATCACGGGAAGCTTGCCCAGCTTGGGGGGACCGGCCAGGCCGCTGGGCGCGTAGGGCGTGCCGACCGTGATGCACACCGCTTGGCAGCCCGCTCTCACGGCCTGCTTTACTCGGGTCATGACAGCGGCTTCGTCGGGTTCCGGGTAAATTTGATACCATAGAGGGGTCCCTGCTTGGGAGGCGATCTCCTCGATCGGGTAGCTGGAGCGGGTGGAGACAACCATCACCGCTTTGGCGGCCGACGCCCCTCGCGCCATAGCCAATTCGCCCTCGGGGTGAAATCGTTTCTGGTTCGACGTGGGACCGACTAGGATCGGCGAGAACATCGTTTCGCCGAAAAGCTCGCAGCTCAGATCGAGTTTCAGCGTGTTAACCATCGTCCGAGGACGGAAGGTCATGCGGTCGAAGGGCTTGCGGTCGCTTCCGGTAATCGCCGCGTACGCGGCGCTGCCGAGCTTGCGCTCAGCCATGGCCTCGAATTCGAAGGTGTTGACCAGCTCATTGTGAGGGACGATGCGGCCGGGCGCCTCTCCTTTCAGCCGCGGTGCCTGCGCTTGCAGTAGAGGAGTGCCGGCGGCGAGCGCGCCGACACCGGCCAGAGCTTGGCGTCTATTGATCGGGCGTCTACTCATGGGAAGTCTGTTCTAAGTCGAAGTCTGTCCTTAATCGAAGTCTGTCCTAACCAAGGTTCGGTCGATGGAAGAAAGCGTCGGGCGGCCGGTGTGAGCCATCGCCAACACGAGCTCGGCCTGCAGGATCTCGAGGACACGCTGGACCGCTCGGAGTGATGACTTCGCGGGTAGTGGCTAACGCAGAGAGGAAGTCGGAGGTTTCGGAGTCGTGTGACACCAACACCCTGGCCTCCCTCTCGATTGCACTGGCCGCCTTCATCGTTAGCTCACTCTTGCTTATACGGTTGTTTCAGCAAGCCCCAAGATGTAGGGTAGGGCGTGGCCCGGTCGCCGTTTCCGAAGAGTCTGCGTCAGTTTCAGGTGGAGTTCGCGACCGAGGAGGCTTGCCAGAAGTACCTGGCTGCTTGTCGTTGGCCCGACGGGTTCCTTTGTCCTCAGTGTGGGCATCGGCAGGCCTACATTCTCGAGCAGAAACTACGGTGGCAGTGCGCGGCGTGTCGACACCAGGTCTCGTTGACGTCGGGAACGGTGCTCCACAATACGAAGACCCCGCTGACGGTTTGGGTTTGGGCTGCGTACCTGATGACAACTGATAAACGAGGTGTGTCGGCGCTGCTACTGCAGCGTCAGCTCGGCCTGTCGCGCTACGAAACCGCCTGGATGATGTTGCACAAACTGCGACGGGCCATGGTGAACGCAGCTCGCGAGCCCTTGCACGGAGAAGTAGAGGTCGATGACACCTGGATTGGCGGCCCGCAAGCAGGTTTGCGAGGCAGCCGGCAACTGAAGGGGCGCCGTGCGGCCCTTGTGATGGTCGCTGTTGAGAAACGCGGGAAGCGCTCCGGGCGCGTTCGCATGTCCGTTATTCCAGACTTCAAGAAGGTGACGATCGACAGGTTTCTTGCCCAGAACGTTGTTCCCGGCTCGACCATCTACACAGACGGTCTGAAGACCTTTACCGCCCTCGAAGAGGCCGGCTACAAACACGTCTCTCGTCCGCAACCTCACCGGACTGACTTGCGGAAAGGCGCCAAGTCGGTGGTGCCGCTGGCGGATCGTGCCATTGGCAACCTGCAGCAATGGCTGACCGGAACGTACCACGGCGTGCGCCGCGCTCAGCTTCAGGTTTACCTCGATGAGTTCGTGTTTCGACACAACCGCCGCAAGACCCCAATGGCAGCCTTCCAAACCCTCCTCGGTCTCGGAACTCAACACGCTCCTACGCCTTACGACCACATCCGCCGCGCGCGTGACCTGGACAAGACGCGATGACCTCCACCCCAACATCTTGAGGCTTGCTGAAACAACCGTATAAGCAGGAGCCGAATAGACCCTGAAGCGGTTGGTGTCCCAAATTGTGCTGGGTTATATGATGCCTGAAAAGGAGGGTCCCATAGGTACTTACTGCACACGAGTTGATGATGGATGCGGGGCGGCGAACCGCGCTCAGTTTGTGCTCGGGCATCAGATAGTTTTACTGGTTGCCGTTCTATCTGCGTTGGGCTGTACTTTACCGCAGCCAGACGGCGCTGATTTCCGAAAAGGGGAGGAAGCCTACAACCGTTATCGGTACCCTGAAGCCCTGGAACAATTTAAGCCCTTGGCGGAGGCAGGAGATTCCGAGGCGCAGTTTTTTCTGGGCAAGATTTACAGTAACGGGTACTTGGAGTTAATTCCGCAGGATCACTTGGAGGCGCTGAAGTGGTTCACGCTGTCAGCGGAACAGGGAAATGCTAACGCCCAGTACGAACTCTTTGATCTCTACGACGAAGGAAAAGGCGTTTCCCGAGACGACCCGGAGGCATTGAGATGGCTCAAGCAAGCGGCTGACCAGGGCCACGCCGAGGCGCTATTTGTACTCGGCTCTAAGCATTTTGAAGATCGAAAGGCTTGGGAAGCCGCGAAATCTTGGATCGCCGCAGCAGAAGCTGGACATCTTGTGTCAAAAGGGAACCTGGAAGCTCTGTACGACGGAGACGAACTTCCCGCCCCCGAAGATCCCAAGGAAGCAGTTGAGTGGTACACCCTCGGCGCTGAACACGGAGTGGGTACAGCACAGCTGATGCTGGGGGCGGCGTATTACGATGGCTCCTACGATCTTGAAGTCAACGCCGCGGAGGCATAGAGATGGCTCCGCCGTGCTGCGGACCAAGAGTTCCATACCAGCGCCGGTGCTTCGTCTCAATACCTCATCGGCACCATGTACATGACCGGGCGAGTTGTTCTCCAGGATTACACAGAAGGAATCAGCTGGTACCGGAAAGCAGCGGAGCAAGGTCATCCCTTTGCTCAGCTGCAACTTGGGGCATGCTACTTGAATGGCCTCGGTGTCCCACAGGACTATGTACGGGCACACATGTGGCTTAATCTAGCTGCGTCTCAAGGAAACCAGGATGCAGCAGAAGCTCGAGAATCACTTACCAAAGACATGACTCGCGAGCAAGTTGCCGAGGCCCAGAGGCTCGCTCGTGAGTGGAAGCAGAGAAAGCAAGGCACCCGCCCTTAAATTTGGACAGTAGCTCAACCTCCACCAATGCCGGGCCCATTTTAGCCGTCCAGAAAGGAGGAGCACAGCCAAGCCCGCCTGATTCCGATGGCACTCAGGGGAGTTCTGAAGCGGAAAGATCACCCCAGAATACGCCGCCCTCCCTAAGCCGCCATCCACAAGTTTCACCTTTTCTCGATGGCCAGGCACCTTCAAGTCGTGATCTCACATGCCCCTAGAATGAGGTTGTGGCACCGGTTAACAAAAGGACGCGAGAAGGACAGATATTTCAAGCCTTCCTCGATTGTTGTCCTCTATTCGCGGGCGAACTTGTTGAAAGCTGGGTTCAACCCGCGAAGGACCCTCCAGATGTTGTTTGCCTCACCAAAGAAGGCCAGGAACTCGGCGTTGAACTCAAGAGCTGGGTTCACGAATCAGAGATCGCGGCAAAGAAGCCTCGGGGGGACTTTTTTGAATCAGTCAGCGAAATTCTAGAGCCCCAACCACCGAACAAATCTAAGAATATCCTGGTCGTTCGGTACTACCCGAAGGATCATGTCTCCCGAGTCCGGCGTCAAGATCAGAAGCTCTTCCGATCAGAGATCTACCCCCTGATCGAAGAGATCGACAATAGATGGGAACCAAAGTGGAACAAGCAACCACTCGGTTACTACTGGCAAGACTTCTCGAGTTATCCAACCCTACGCATGTACCTCGACGGGGTTCGCCTTTACCCTAAAAAGGGTCGTTTTGGGGAAAGACATGACCATCCACCATGGATTTGACCCGGCAAAGCTGCGGAATGGTTTTCTGAGCAGACGGCGCGGGTCTCTCTTCGCACCGTAATAATGAAATCACTTGGTAAGTATGATCGCAAGCAGACCGAATTGCGCGGGCTGGATGAGTTCTGCTTGTTGATCCACTACGACGAAAAAGCCCTATTTTACAACTCGCCAGCCGAGACACCCCGATTCAAGTTTAAGGACTACGCCGAAGATGCGGCGACATTTCTTGAGGAAGCGGGCCCCAGCCCTTTTGACCGTATTTTGTCTATTCATTGCTCTCAATCCCAACCCTAGGGTTTTTAGCCTGTTCCCACGGGTTGGTTAGCAGAGAGACCTTGAGGCGTATCGAAAGCTAGAGGTGGGACTCGTCGCTCTTTCCTCGGAGAGCCATCGCACTGCTTGCGACGTGGTCTATCGAACGGACAGTTTTCTTCAGGTCGTGAACAAGGCCTCCCTGGCATTGGTGTGCATTCGAGTGGTTCTATTCGGAATGAGGTCCCCTAGGCACTGCCGGTAGGCCATCCGGAGGTAGGAAACACTCCCCTAACTCCCACCACTCCCAGCACACTCACTTGTCCCAAAGTGAGCCCGCCCCATTCAGCACCTAGCTCGGTCAGCTCCTTCACCTCCTTGCTCGATCGCTGGATCTTCAACGGTTGAAGATTTCCCGAATCACCAGACGCATCCGACTCGTGAAGGCTGGCCAAGCTCGGCGATCCTGCGACAGAGTCACCAGGGCTGGTTCAGCGGAGTGGCCGCTTCTGGATTCAAGTGGATGTGGTGGATGTAGTGGATGTTCCTAAGGGTCTGGGAAAAAGTATCACCTGAATTATGCACTGCCGGTGCACCTGGTGAGGGCTGAGCCGCCAGGAACCATTTGGGGACCCCCGAAAACATGGGGTAAAAAGGTAGGCTGGCAAAGATTTCAGCTTCGCCAGTCAACCCCAAGGAGGTCACCCAAATGGTTACCAAACGAAAACAGCATAGCTCCCGAAGGCCCGTCAAACAAGGCCCCGGCGCGAGGGCCCCGCGGCCCAATAAAATCGGGGCTGCCACGCCCTATCACTTCCGTGGCAAGAATCTGACTCCCTACGGCGGCTTGCTGCCCGTCGCCACCCTGCTCGAAAAACTCGGCTTCCAAGCGCTGCTGGAAGAAACCCTCACGACCAAACGGATCACCCGAGCCATGAGCCCCTACCAGTTCGTGCTGGCCCTCGTGCTCGGCCTCTATGTCGGCTTTGCGCGGCTCAACCAACTCCGCTTCATCGCTCGCGACCCCATCCTGACCGGCATCTTGCAAGTGACGCGTCTGCCGCCGCAGTCCACGCTGTGGCGCTTTCTGGCCTCGCTGCACCTCAACGTGGCGAAGCAGATCCTTTCCATTCAGCGCCAGCTGTGGGAACGAGTCTGGGCCGCGGCCCACGTGAAGTTGGAGACGGTGACGCTGGACACCGACACCACCGTGCATACCCTCTACGGCCGCCAGATGGGCGGGCGCAAGAGCTACAACCCCAAGAACAAGGGCAAGCGCAGCTACCAGCCGATACTGACCTTCCTGGCCGAGACGCGCGAATACCTGATGGGCGGGTTGCGCAACGGCGACCGGCCCACGGGCCGACAGATCGCCGCCCACCTCGAGAGCGCTTTCCGGACTTTGCCGGGCGGCGTGAAGAAAATCCTGGCGCGGGCCGATTCCGGCTTTTATTGCTGGGAGGCGGTGGAGGCCTATGAAAAGGCGGCTTGTCAGTTCGTCATCGTGGCGCGCAAAACGCGGCGCCTGGTCGAGCGCTTGCCGCAAGCAGAATGGAAACCCTCCCCCCGCTCCGACGCGGACGCGGAATGCGAATTCCTCTACCAACCGCAAGGCTGGGCGCGGGCCTGCCGTTTCCTGGCGCTGCGTTACGAAAACGAGCCCAAGGCCGGCGCGGCCGAGCAATACCAGTTGTTCGCCACCAGCGCTTACACCTACCGCGTGTTTGTCACCAATCTGGCCGAGCCGATCGCGGCGGTGGTGTGGTTTTACAATCAGCGCGCCGGAGCCGAGAACCTGATCAAGGAGGCCAACAACGACGCCGGGCTGGCGGCCCATCCCTCGCGCCGCTTTGACATGAACCGCAATCACTTTCAGTTGGCCATGCTGGCCTACAATCGCAACTGCTGGCTGCTGCTGTTCAACCGCGAAGCCCAGGCCAGCGTGGAGACGCTGCGGCACACCACCCTGGCGACGGCGCGGCTGCGTTTTCTGTTCGTGGCGGCCAAGATCTGGCGGCACGCCGGCAGAACGGGTGTCAGCTACAGCGATCATTATCAGGAAAAGGGCCTGTTTGAACGGCTGATGCGACGGCTGCGGGCGATGGGGCCGCCGGGATCGAGCTTGGCGCCGGTGGTGGAGGGTGCGCTGAGCTGAGGGGCACTCCATGCATAAAATTTCATGCACTCGCCGCAACGTACTGGGAACACGCCGCTTGCCAGCCCGCTTTTGCCCTGCCGGGATCAGGAGGCGGCTCAAACGGGGAGGGAAACAGCAGAAAAGACGACTTGAGAAATCACTGAGTTGACACGAGTGCCGCTATCGCCACAACTCCATCGACGATGGCTACGCCGAATCTGTGCATAATTCAGGTATCACCTGAATTATGCACTGCGGCGTGGACCTGAGGAGGGCTGAGCCGCAAGGGACCATTGGGGACCCCCTAAAACATGGGGTAAAAAGGTCGGCTGGCAAAGATTCCAGCTTCGCCAGCCAACCCCAAGGAAGTCACCCACATGGTTACCAGACGAAAACAGCATAGCTCCCAAAGGCCCGTCCAACAAGGCCCAGCCGTGACGGCCTCGCGGCCCAATAAAATCGGGGCTTCGACGCCTTACCACTTCCGCGGCAGGAAGCCGACTCCCTACGGCGGCTTGCTGCCGGTGGTCGGGAGGGCGCTGATCTGAGAGCCTGGCTATGCGCTATGCATAAACTTTTATGCACTAGCCGTAACGCACTGGAAACACGTCACTTCCGAGCGAGGTTTTGACGACGCGGATTCTGGGCGGGAAGGGAAACCGGACACGGAGAAGCCAAAAGGCCAGTTGCCGAGCTACCACCTCACGACGACCGCCAACCCGCTACGAACGCAGCCACACTCGCAAAGTGAATCTGTGCATAATTCAGGTATCAAGAAATTTATTCAATAGGGGAGCACACCCACTACATCCACCACATCCACCTGATCGGGGTTCGGAAGCGATCGTCCCTGGGGTGGGTTGAGCCAGCCCCGTCTCATCCCTCCCGGCTCCGGTGGCTGAGAATCTTTAACCGTTAAAGAATCACGCAGCCGAAGCATCTTCTTCCTCTTCTGCACGCTTTCGCCATTGGAGACCACACAGAGGTTCTCGATCGAGTTGTCTCGGCCCTTCGGTAACAGCAGGATCTGATCGATCAGGGCCGAGCAAGGGTTCCCAAGACTTCACGTGAGAAATGCAGGCTAATTAGCTCCTTCTTTCTTTTCTTCTTTGGTTTTCGACTCTTGCTTCTTTTGAGTGGCTTCCACTTCGGCAAGGTCCCAGCCCTTTTCGATCTTCAAATTGGGAAGCGCCTTCCGCAATCCGTCGGCGCCGGCGTCGGTGACCTTCGTTTGCCACACGTACAGGTTCTTCAAGTTCTTGAGACCCTTGAGATGCTTGAGGCCCGCGTCGGTGACGGGCGTGCCGTAGAGATTGAGGTAGGCGAGTTCCTTGAGACCTTTGAGGTGCGCCAAACCGGCGTCGCCGACTTTCGTATTCTCCAGATGGAGAAAGTTCAAGGTCGAAAGCCCCTTGATGTGCGCGAGGCCGGCATCGGTGACACTGGTCTTGCCCAGCAGCAATACATGGACGTTGCTTAGCTCGGCCACCGGAGCGACGTGCTCGTCGGTGACCGACTCGCCGGTCAATTGAAAGTTGACTTCCAGTCGGTCATCATTTTGAGCAATTTCGCGGACTGTTCCGCCGGCCGCTTCGAGCTTCTGAATGGCTTGCTTTTCGACGTCGCTCCTTTCAGCCGCCCGGGCGCCGGGCCAGCCCAGTGAGAGCAAGAGTACGAAGATCGCGGTGAGCATTCTCTTCATGAGAAACCTCCTATTCAATAAAGCGTCTGGTCGCTACAACCTCATAACCACGATTTCCATTTTGGCCCTGGCACGGGCACAGTATACACCAGCGCTGCCCCGCATACCACGTCTTTTCGCGTTGAACCCTGCACATCACCTCTGCCGGTAGGCGCCAGCGCCTCGTCCCATCACTCACAGGCGTTGATTGAGTGAGCTGAAGTGGCCCGCTGCTGGATTCAGGTGGATGTGGCCCACTACATCCACCTGCTGCGAATTCCGGGGCAAGTCGATCAGCATTCCGATGCACCCGAAGCATCCTTTTCCCTTTGTCGCCTCTGGAGACCACAAGGAGCTTCGCGAGCGAGTTGTCCCGGCCCTTTGATAACACGACGATGTGATCTATCTGATGTATGCGTGCGCCGCAAGCGGGCCAAGCCCAGAGCGCTACAATAGCCTGCGGGCGAAGCAAACGCGCGGGGCACCTGACAACAGTGAACAAGAAAAAGCGCCTGCTGAGGAAGAAGACAGACGAGAGTCGGGCGGTGCCGATGTCTCCAGAAGTGCAGCGCGCTATGGAGAGACAGTTTCAGCGCTTTCGGGAGAAGTTTGGGAGGGACCCTGGCCCAGACGATCCCGTGTTCTTTGATCCCGATGCTGATACCCCGCAGGAGCTTAATTGGGACAGGGTTGATTCCGACATTGTGGGCGCGATGGTGAAAGCGGGCATAGAGCCTGAGAAGGTCTACGCCTACCGAAAGACTGGGTTGATTGTCACCGAAGAGAGATATAACCAGAAGTTGTGGATGAGTAGCAGAGGGGGGCGGCGTATCCTGACGATTGAGGAATCAATTCAATCGTTTCCTGGAAAGGAACAAGGAGGATACGCCATGAGTCAGTGTGATGCTGCTGAAAGCAGCAGTCAAGTCGAGCCCCAAGTCATTGATGGAAAGAAACGCTCGCCGTTAGACGAGGTATTGTGCCCAGGAGCGCGCCAGATGCTCGCCAAGGCCGTCGAAGCCGAAGTGGCCGCTTACATCGAAGCGCATCAGCACGAAGTCGGCGAGGACGGCCGGCGGCTGGTGGTGCGCAACGGCCACGCCCGCGAGCGCACCATTGTCAGCGGCGTGGGTCAGCTCAAGATCCAGGCGCCGCGGGTCGACGATCGCCGAGTCGATGAGCACGGCCGGTGCTTCCGATTCACTTCCCAGATTCTGCCGCCCTACCTGCGGCGCACGAAAAGTGTGGAGGAGTTGATCCCCTGGTTGTACCTGAAAGGGATCTCGACGGGCGATTTCAGCGAAGCGCTGGAGGCCTTGCTGGGGCCCGACGCTCCGGGCCTGTCGGCGACGACGGTGGTGCGGCTCAAAGAAGTCTGGCGACGCGAATACGAGACCTGGTCCAAGCGCGACCTCAGCGGCAAGCGGTTTGTTTACATTTGGGCCGACGGCATCTACTCCAACGTCCGTTTGGACGATGAACGGCAGTGTTTACTGGTCGTGATGGGAGCGCTCGAAGACGGCCGCAAGCAACTGCTGGCGGTGCACGACGGCTTTCGCGAAAGCGAGCTGTCGTGGCAGGAGTTGCTCGAGGACTTGAAACGGCAGGGGCTCGATCTGCCGCCGAAGTTGGCGGTGGGCGACGGCGCGCTGGGCTTCTGGGCGGCTTTGAGGAAGGTCTTTCCAGCCACTCGCGAGCAGCGCTGCTGGGTCCACAAGACGGCGAATGTGCTCGACAAGCTGCCCAAGAGCATGCAGGGCAAGGCCAAGCAAGCGCTCCATGATGTTTATCTTGCCGAGAGCCGGGAGACAGCGCAGGACGAGCTGGACCGGTTCAAGAACTTATATGAAAAGAAGTACCCCAAGGCGGTCGAGTGCCTGGAGAAAGACCGCAAAGTGCTGCTGGCTTTCTACGACTTTCCGGCCGAACACTGGGTGCACTTGCGGACAACGAATCCGATCGAGTCGACGTTCGCGACGGTTCGATTGCGGCAGCGGCGAACGAAGGGCTGCGGCAGCCGGGAAGCATCGCTGACGATGGTCTTCATGCTGGCCCGCCAGGCCGAGCGCCACTGGCGGCGCCTGAACGGTTCAGAAGTGATTGTGCATGTCTTAAATGGAAAGAAATTCAAGGATGGTTTGATGGTTCAGGAGAACGCCGCTTGACCTCGCCCATCCACAACATTTGACAATATCTCCACCGAAGAGAACTGGGGGCTACTGGCGAGAGAACAGCAACAGGAGTGGGAAGCGGCCATCGCAGAGTATGAGGAGCGGCTGTCGGGGGAGTGCAGTAAGGACAGCAAAGATCGGGTAGACGTAGTTTGGTGCTCGGAATCAGGAGTTGAGTGCCTCCCTGGACCTTTCCCGAAAAGTCACTTCACATAGTGTGGAGGGTATTAAAGAGAGGTCTCCCGACATTTCGGGAACGATCAGTTCCCTCTGATCGTCGGAAGGAAGGTGAGAGGGCGCACCCAGTCCCTCCGCTTACGGGCGGTTGCGGCCCCAGCGTGGGATTTCTCTAGCGGATAAAGAAGAGAGCGTTGTAGTCCATAGCGCCAGAAACTCGACCGCTGCTGCGCCGAGGCCCCAAGATGGATGTCGGGAAGAACGGCTATTCTGGCGATACCAGCAGGGGCTAACAGACGGGGGCGCTCAGCTGCAGCACCTTTTTAGACGGCCTGTGCACTTTAGGGCAGATCGTCGGTGTGGCGGCCGACGAACTCGCCCGCACTAGCCCAAGCCGACAGGGGCTCTCCCGTGTCCGGATCCTTCCACCAGGTCTTACCCCAAACGCGCCCCATGTTCCACTCCCACGTAACCCGCTTGCCCACCTCGTAGTATTCTGGCTCGGTCGTCGGGAATATTCGCGTGGACTGTAGCTCGCTACGTGGAGCCGTCGTCTCAAGTACAAGTCCCTTCGCATCTGGCCGCAACTGAGTGCACGCCTCGTCCGCGAAGAGTTCCACTGGAGGGCATGCTACTACGTTAGTTTCATGCGGAACCAAGCGTGCGAGCTGGAGAAGATCTTTTCCGATGTCAATAACTCGAACGATCTCGCGCTCGTCGGTCGGCTTCCTTCCATGGATGATCTGGTTGCGGAGGTTCCAGAACATCTTGATCGAGTCGATCGCGTGGGCGGGCAAGAACCTCTTTTCAGAAAGCATCTCCACCGCCTGCGGGGCGGAGAGCTTCCTAGTGCGTGGTAGGTAGCCCATCGATGCGACGAGGATCGTGAGTTCATTCTCGAGTACTGACGACAGGGCGAGAAGGGAAAGCTCGGGGTTCCCAGCCTCGATGCTCACAATCTGGCGAAACTCGCACTCGTGGCTGGGTACGGGTGCTGTTCCGGCGAGCGGCTCTGGAACTCCCTGAAGTGATTGTGCAGCCTTTCCCATCGACGCCTGAAGCTCATCGATCGCCGGATCCATCTCGATCTCTTGTCCGAAAAACTTTCCGCGCCGAAGCCGAAAAAAGATGGCACTCAGATCACGCCGAAACCAGAGAATAATCGTGAGCAAAACGATCGGCCAAAGTAGTGCCGCAACCGCGTGGATCAGTTCATTGATCAGCTCAAACTTGGTCTTCGCGTCCATATCGTGTACCAGGACCCCTAACTCTCGTTTTAGCCTGACCTGGCTAAAACTGTCCCAATCGGTTTAATGCGCAGTCGCCGAAGCCGACCAAAGGCAAGGCCTCTCGTTTGCCGCCGGACCATCAACGCGAACGCCAAGAGCAAGGAGACCAGAACTAGGAAGACTTCTTCGCCGCCTCTTTTCCGATCTTCCTCTGCGCAGCCCACCGCTTCCTCTGCGCCTCAGACATCCGCTTCCGTGCCTCAGCCGACACCCGATGTCTCTTGCGCACTTTCTTTGCAGCAACCTTCTTCCCTGAGCCCGGTGGCCGCCCAGGTGGACGACCCCGCCGACGAGGTCCCTGCAACACCGCAATCGCCTGATCCAACCGATCCCGCTCTGCAATCAACAATTCAAGAACATCAACCATAGCGCCGCAAGCCTACCACCTTCCAACCCCAGATCTCAACAGCCGCACCCTCGGCCCTTTTCATTGCATCCTACACTCCACCGCCGTACACTGTCTCTGGGATAGAGGAGCGAAGTAGCCATGTTCAGCGTAGGCCTTTCGGAGATTGTCCTCCCAGTGAAGGATGTCAAAAGTGCAGCTCGCTTCTACCAGAGGTGGTCGGCCTGATCCCCGACCCGGCCTTCTCTTCTTGGAAAGGGGCTCACGAGGAGTGGGCTTGGTTCTGGGCGGGCGAGCCGGGCAAGCGCCAACGGGTAGCGTTACTCAAGAGCAGTCTTGCCAACGAGCGATTCGTCATCACAGGGGTCTCCGATTTCCCCAACGAGCGGCGCTGGGGCCAGATCCACTTTGCGTTTGAAATACCGAGAGACCGAATCGACGAGGCCGTGCGCCACGTTCGCTCCGCAGGTGTCGTCGTTGAAGGCCCCGTTCGCCTGGAGTGGATGAAGGCGAATGCGCATTACTTTTACGACCTCGACGGCAATCTTCTCGAATGGTGGTCCCCCGATCCGTGAATCCGATTTCTAAAGCAGCAGTCGAGACCCACGGCCCTTTCCATCGCACGCCGTATCCCGCCGCCGTACACTGGCAGGCAGAGAATCCGAAGATTCAGACCGGAGGGGTATGCGATGACTCCGAAAGGATACGCAGCCACGAGAGGGATCATTTTCCTGCTGGTTGCCCTGGCCCATCTTCTGCGCGTGATTGTCTGATGGGAATTCCGCGTCGGTAGCTGGGATGTCCCGTCATGAGTGAGCCTGATCACCGTGGCGCTGGCAGGCTACCTGAGCTACACGGGGTTCCGAATCGCCACCCGCTCCACATAGACAGCGAGGTCTTGATCCAGCCGCTGGATCAACCCTTGCCGACAAGGGGGGATTCAGCGGCAGTTCGTGGTCTTCGAGGCCGTTGAAGTAAGAGAGCGACACTTGTCCCGGACCCCCAACCAGACAGTCAAGTTCGCCAGTGATTCCAGCTAACAGCCCGTGTCTAAACCGCCGTTTGAGGGAGCCGCAACGAGTTCGGGCGGCGGGATCGAGTGCGGTGCGACGAGGCACGAAAGCTCTTCAAGATCGAGTGGCGCTGACTGGTTAAGCTAGGATAGTCGGAGGTGATGTCGTGAGCTCAAGCAAGATTCGTGTTGCGCCGGTCGCATTCACACCTCCAGGAGGTGATTATGACTATACGGGCTATAACTCGTTAGGTTGTCTCGTTGCCTATGCGAAAGTGCATCATGGTGGGACGCTGCGCGAAGCCTTCGATTTCGGCTCTATCACGCCGACGGCAGCCGCTGAGGCCCTGGATCTGTATCGAGGGCTGGAGGACGAGCCGGGAATCGTTCTGCTATCAACCTACGTTTGGAACAGTGCGGTCAACATGGCCTTCGCTCGGGATCTCAAGCTTCGCAGTCCGAACGTGCTGGTCGTCGTTGGCGGGCCACAGGTACCTCGGATGCCGGGCCCATCTCGTGACTTCTTCGGTCAGCATCCGTTCGTGGACATTGCCGTCCGTCATGAGGGCGAGATTACGCTAGCCGAGATACTTTCCGCGGTCGAGAAATCCGGAGTGGGAGCGACAGACCTTTCCCGAGTGGACTTCTCCAATGTCACGGGCCTTACCTTTCACCGGAACGGTGACCTGATTCGTACTCCGGACCGGGAGCGGACCAAGGATTTATCCGTTCTGCCATCGCCTTACACCACCGGCGAGTTCGACCACTGGTTCGTCGGCAAGCCTACCATACCGCTTGAGACGAATCGAGGATGCCCCTACGGCTGCACGTTCTGTGACTGGGGGGCGGCGACTCTGGCGAAGTTATACCAGATGACCATGGAGCGCGTGCAGGCGGAAATTGACTTCGCAGCGAGCCGGCAGGTTGAGTTCCTCTTTTTTGCGATGCCAACTTTGGAATCTTCCGCCGTGACGTGGAGATCGCTCGATATATCATTGCGGCAGCCGAGCGGCATGGGTATCCGAAGAAGGTGGGCTTCGCAAACGCCAAAACGGCCAGTCCTCACCTGATGGAAGTCATCAAGATCATGTTCGATGCTGGCCTCACGCAGGCTGCACCCATCTCGATGCAGACGACGGACCAGCAGGTCCTTGACAACGTTGATCGGACGAATATCAAGCTCTCCGAGTACGGCAAGCTCATAGCGTTTTTCAACAAGGAGGGCATCCCAACCGTTTCAGACATGATGCTCGGCCTCCCAGGCCAGACCTTGGAGACATGTAAAAAGGATTTTCAGTTCTTTTTCGATCACAAGGTTCTAGCCGTGCTCATGGCCACGAGCGTGATGCCGAACGCACCAATGGCGGACGAGGAGTACAAGCGTCGATTCAAGATCACCGTCAGCGATGAGGGCTTGGTTGAGTCCACCTATAGCTTTACGCGCGAGGAGTACAATCAAATGCTCGAACTCTCGCTCGCATACAAGTTGTTCGTCAAGCTCGGCGTCCTCAAGTATTTTTTGTACTTCGTCCAGATCGAGTACGGCGTGAAGGCGATTGATTTTTTGGCGACCTGGGTAGAAACGTCCTTGGCGCGTCCGGACCTGTATCCCATCTCCCATCGAATTCGTCGCGATATGCTCGTTTGTGTCGTAGCTGGCGGGGGCGACTGGCTTGAACTCCGCTGGAGTGAGGAGGTAGGTCGTTTCCTCTTTGACGAACTCGACGACTTCCATGGTGAAATCCTCGATTTCTTCGAGCGCGAGCACGGCCTACGATTGGAAGGTAGCGCGGTCGAAGCTGTTCTTGCGGCCAACCGCGAGGTCATGCCCAGAAAAGGCCGCGAATTTCCTGCAACGGTGCCCCTGCAACATGACGTCCCAGCCTACTTCGCCGAACTGCGCAAGGGGCCAAAACTAGATGATCTAGGCCCTGACCACTTGCCCCTGGGCGCCCGCGGCCCTGGAGAACTACTTCTCCCCACGCAGTCTACCTGCATGTCATATGAATTCCGGGATGTCACGCTGAGGTTTAACCAGTGGGAAGTCTTGTCGAATCTGGGGATCCAGGAAAGGGATAGAACAACGGTGTGAATGAGATCGGGGCAAGCTCAGCGCTTTCCGGTTTCGTCCTCAGGGACGGTGCTTGCTGGCAAGCCTACACGACTTACCATGGGCGTTGATATATGAGACCTTTCCAAGTCGCGCTTCCGCTGGACTTCCTCGAAGCCTACCAAGGCGGCGTCCTGGCCTATACATACAGAGGAATTCCTTGCCTGAAGAGCCCGCTGGATCTCGCGATCTACATGCGAGCACTTTGGGACGAAAAGCCCCGGACTATCATTGAGATCGGCTCGAAGCTCGGGGGCAGCGCTCTTCTGTTCTGTGATCTAGCCCGAACCTTCGCCCTAGGGGCAGCAGTCGTCTCGATCGACCTGAGCCGACCATCAGAGCCGCCGGACTGCGATGCGAGATTCCTCGAAGGTGACGCCCGCACATTGTCCGCCAGTTCGGCCCGAATTTTCGGTATCACTACGAAGCCACCGAGAGCCGGTCGCCGTGCGCCGCAATCAATCAGGCCGCTCAGGAGGCTGAATCAGAATACGTCTGTGTGGTTATTGACGGCGCGCGAATCATGTCCCCGGGCATTTTGAAACTGGCGGAGCGTGCTATTTCGGTGCATCAGCGCTCTTTCATCTACACCCTCAGCATGCATCTGGGGTCAGAAGCGCAGAACTTTAGTTTGAAGGCCGGATACGATCAGCGGGCTGAGGACCAACTACTGGAAGCTGCCGATTGGCAGTCAAACGGTTATCGGCTCTTAGAGGTTTCTGCTGTCGCCCTCTCGTCCGGTTCGGGCTTTTTTTCTCCGCTTGCGGAAAGCAACTGTGTCGTATTGAGAAGAGCAGACTACTTGAGAGTCGGCGGACTGGACGAAGCTTTCCAGTCGCCCGGAGGAGGACTGGCCAACTTGGACTTCTTCGCAAGGGTTATGAGCTTGCGAGAAGTTCAGCCAATCATGCTTCTCGGCGAGGCTACCTTCCATCAGTTCCATGGCGGCGTTGCAACAAACGTCCCAATGGAACAACACCCATGGGAGAGCTTCAACGAGGAATACCGCCGGATTCGCGGCGGAATTTCGACCGAGTACCAGAAACCCTCTCTACTTTGGCCGTCGTCGCCCCGAACAGTCCCGCCTGTATACCTCTTGAACCGTACTCAGCGCGATGCAGGGAATCCGGTAGCGCAACATCTTGCGCACGGTCTCGCGAGCAACCCCAAAGCGCCGTACTGCTTCGCGTTCGCTCAGCCCTTCGACGTAGACACGTCACCGTACTTGAACGTATAGCTCCACTCGATACATCCCTCCCGTGTTCCACAAAACAGCTCGGAGATGCTCGCGGACCACATCGACGTCCTGGTCCTCCGCCTCCTTCAGGAGCCTTCACACCGCCGCTATGTGGTCCGCCTCCAGTGGCACCGACGGCCGATTCCTCCATAAGAAACTGTATCTCGGTACCTATCGGACGGTGACGCTTGCGCCCGGCATCGGAGCACGGGAGGGTCGTGCGAGGGCTTGCGCCCGATCGCGCCCAGCACTCAAATCCCCATAAACGGCGAACTGTTGATCCAGCAGGATGGAGCGCCGATTCGGCCTTGGATCAATCCTTGCCGACAAGGGAGGATTCAGCCGGAGACAACTTCCCGACGACTGGCAAATTCGGAAGCGCTGATTTGGAATTAGGAGATCTTTCGCCACTCCGGCCACTCCGGCCTTTGCGATACGCTGCCGTCCAGCCTACAATTGCACCGGACAACTTCGACAGCGGATAGCCACTGAAAAACTTCATTACCACCAACAATCGCGGATGCAAGGGGTCCGGGTCGCCGGTCGAAGCAGGCGAAAACCGAGCCGACTCAAGGACCTGGACCTGAGAAAATCGGATTGTTGGTGGCATCGCTTGTTATCATTAGCTATTTTTTCGGCGTGGAATCGGGCTGTCGTGGTCGGCCAAACCATCTCGCACTACAAGATCACCGAGGAGTTCTCGGTGGAGGCGCCATGAGTGTGGCCTATAAGGCCGAGGACTTCAAGCTAAAACGCGCGCCGCGCTGACCTGGGCTTGTTTTCGCGCTCCCGGCGGGCTTCGCCAAGGCGGATCCTTTCCGTTGTTCCCTGGATGGGCCGTCACACTACTCTTCGGCAATGCAGTAGAGGTTTCGCTGCCCGCGCAGAAACAGCTCGCCGCCAGCGACGGCGGCCGAGGCGCTGAAGCTCTCGTCGAGCTGGTTGACTGCCAGCATCTTGGGTAGGTTAGCGTGACTCATCACGAGCGTTGTTCCTTGGCGATCGGTGATGTAAAGGCGGTTGGCGGCGCCCACCGGTGAGGCGTACACGTTGCGGATGCCGCCGAGCCGAAACGGTCCGGTCCGTTCTTCACCGGTTTTTGCGTCCACGCGTGAAAGGATCCCCTGGTAGTGGCGGAGGAAGTAAAGCGAGTCTCCATACAGCAATGGCGATGGTACGTAGGGCGTGCCTCGTCTGCGCCTCCACACGACCTGGTCGGTTCCGGTGATGTCGCCCTTGGCGCCGTCGAGGCGTATGGCGAGCATGGCCCGCGTGTGGTAGCTGCTGGCGGCGTACACCATGCCGTCCGCCGAAACGGGTGACGCGACGATGTTAGCCGACAGCCCGCCACATTCCCATATGACGTTGCCGGTGGCCAGATCGTAGCCTCGAACGCGATTGGTACCGCTGATGATGAGCTGCGGCTTGCCGCCGTGCTCGACCACGATCGGTGTTGCCCACGACGTGACCTCTTCCCGCGCGACCCTCCACCGCTCTTCGCCGGTCCGTTTGTCGAAGGCGATCACAAATGACCGGCCTTCGTGATCCCAGTTGATGATTAGCGTGTCGCCGTGGAGCACTGGTGAGCTGCCCTCGCCGTGCGCGTGCTTGGTCTGCATCTCACCGAGGTCTGCTTTCCACTGCAGCTCGCCGTCCAGGTCGAGACCATAGAGCCCACGCGAGCCGAAGAACGCAAAGACATGCTCGCCGTCGGTGACGGGCGAGTGGGATGCGAACGTTCCGGTGTAATGACCACCCTCGTGCGGGACCTCCGTATGCAGCGTCCGCTGCCACAGAATCTTTCCCCCGCGGCGGCTGATGGCGAGCACCATAAACCGATGATGCTGGGTCACCGGCACGCTGTCATGCGTGCCATGGGCGCTGTCGTACCTTGGTTCCATAGGATCACCGTAAGGTACGGCTGCGGTGATGAAGACGCGATCGCCCCAGACGATCGGCGTCGAATGGCCACTGCCGGGCAGTGCGATCTTCCAGCGTATGTTCTCCGTCTCGCTCCATTCCACTGGTGGGTTCGCGTGCGGTGCGGCACCCGTCCCCATGGGGCCGCGCCACTGCGGCCAGTAATGATCACCATCTCCTGCCGCCGCCGGCAGCACCAGCAGACTGCAGATTGCGAGGATGAAAACGCGCACTCCTACCATGGTGTTCCCGAGGCTATCCTTCCGGAGCAACGGGCTGCGCACCCAGTAGTCAGTCAGTACTCCGATCACGAATCAGCCTCAAGAGAGACCGACGAAGTAACCTCATCTTAGCGCTGGCCCCAGGGCACAGCGGAACCCAATGCCGACGTTCCAGAGGTCAGGTCTGACCCTTTAAACCTTTTCACTTTCCTTGGGGCTTTGCCCTAGGGAGAAATTTTTTGATGTCCGACTACAGTGCCGGCTCGCTCTGAGCTGTCGCCTCCCCCCTTGATCGCGACGCTTCCACAGCCACGCCTTCCATTAAGTTGTTCGGTGGGTCCCGCCGGTTGGTCCATCCCCGACTCCCCGCCGGTTTATCCCGGCGCTTTCGTACAGATAACTTGCCTTCGCGCTGGGTTGGGTAAGGGACCATCCTCAAGCTGCTATGCTCGCGATGTGAGCGTAGAGTGCGCTGCGTCTGACAGCGGGTTCATTCTTCGAGGAATCGAAGGTTACCCTTACGATGTAGTCTTGGAATCGGCCAATCCCGGCTGGAGCGCCAGACCGACGGTCGAGTCGGGTCTCACAACTCGGGACAGCGCGCTGACACGCGCTCTGGCGGTAGAGCGACTGCTGCGACACTCACTGGGAGACGAGGTTCAACTGGCGGCCATCATGGTCGATGTGGACTGAGCTCTCGACGGCTGTCCCGAGTGACGGCGCATACGAACCGGCGCTCGCCGATGCCGGTCTCCAGCGTAAACACCGTCCCGAAGCTTCACGTCGGAAGGTCTTCCAACTTGGCGGTCTCGGTCAGACTCTTTTTTCATCATTAGATGCTGCCGTGGCTGGCAGCCATTAGGGCACGCAACCGCTGGGCGCGCTGCGGCTCCCGAAGCTTGCCAAAAGCTTTCTTTTCGATCTGGCGGATGCGCTCCCGGCTCAGCCCGAACTCGCGACCAATCTGCCCCAGTGTATGTCCCTGATCGAAGCCGATTCCAAAACGCATCCGGATCACCTTCTCTTCCCTGGGAGACAGAGTCTTGAGCACACCGGCGGTTTGCTCACAAACGTCCGCCTCGATCGCCCCATGGATTGGTGAGCGTGCTTCTTGGTCTCCGAGCACATCAGCTAGCACCGCTTCACCGTCCGCTCCAATGGGAGTATCCAGTGAGGGCGGAGCTCGAAAAATCGATCGCATTGTTTCCACTGTTTGGATCTTCACCTCTAACCGCTGTGCGATTTCTTCATTCGTTGGCGGGCGGTAAAGCTCCTTTTCGAGCTGCCCAATGACCCGCCCGAGCTTGTTGACCCGTTGGCACATATGGACCGGAAGACGCAGGGTTCGCGACTTATCCGACAGGGCGCGCGTGATGGCCTGCCGAATCCACCAGTGGGCGTACGTCGCAAACTTGAAGCCCCGGCGGTAATCGAACTTTTCGGCCCCGCGCATCAGCCCAATATTTCCTTCCTGAAGCAAGTCCAGGAAATCCAAACCGCGATTCACATATTTCTTGGCGACCGCGACAACCAAACGCAGGTTTGCTTCGACGAGAGCCATCCTGGCCTGTTCGGCTTGGGCCTTGCCCGCACGGACCTGCTGCTGAGTTTGCTGGATCTCCGCCACCGTCATGCCGACCTCAGGTCCGGGGCACGCCGTCGTGCAGGTTGTTCTGCTGTCTGCAGCCCACTTCCAATCCTGTCGAGGTTTCTCCAGCTTCTCCTCGGCTGCAACGAGTTCCTCGGTCGTCTCTAAGAACTCGACTGCAAATGCCTTCCAGACATCCAGGCGGAAGGGAATGTCACGGCTAGCACACGACAACGCGACCTTGCATCTTGCCCGGCGCCAGGCGTGTCTGCGCCGAACGGCGACGCTCGGGCGCCGCCCGACGCGCGTCCCCGCGGCTAGTTTCTCGAACTCTTGAAACAATTGGGCGACCCGCGCGAACTTCTTACGAAGCATTTTCTCCCGGCGCGTCTTCGCAGACCCAGCATCATCCGCAGTTCCAAGATGGAAAAAGCGTCGCTGGTTCAGTTGATTCTTTCTGAGCTTTTCATCCAGTTCAAGCAACTTTCCCCAAAGCCAAGAGGTTCGCGAGAGCGCTTTTCTCATTCGTCGATTGCCGCGCTCCATGTTCCTGGCCAGCCGGACCTCGTCGTCCCGGTTCAGCAGCGGTATCGCACCCATTGCGGTGAGATACAACCGCACGCTGTCTTCCCCCGGCTTTCCCGACCGATCGTCTCCGTTGCGGTTTTCCTGCCAAACCAACTCCTCGCAGTCGGATGAGTCCTCCGAAGCCAGGGGGGGTAACGGAGGGTTGCCCGATGATTCGCTATCCCTCAAGCGGTCCAAGAAGATGCTCTCTGAGACTCCAGCCTCTCAATTGCTAGACGCCAACCTTCCCCTTCTGGAAGGTTGATCTGCGGTCGTGGGCTGGGAGCCAAGGTTTTACCGCAGCCAGGTGCCTTTTACATTCTCGAGCAGTTGCTCGAAACACGCTTCACTGTCACCAATGATTGCACTGTAGCAGAACCCTGTGCCATTCCAACGCGCTGACGGTAGCCGCTCGATAATTTGAAGATGCGAGCGATAACCAGGGCAAGCACCACCAATGCCTGGTGGTCACCCCTAATCAAATATCCCTGTTTTCGTTCCTTTGTTCCGTGCTGGCGGCCGGCCTGCTCGCACTGGGCGGCTACCTCGCCCTTTTGCTGGGCGGCTTTCTGGCACAGTTCGCCTCGATCGTCGATGGCTGCGATGGCGAAGTGGCGCGGCTCAAGTTCCAAACCAGCCGCTACGGAGGGTGGCTCGATGCGGTATTGGACCGTTACGCCGACGCCTTGCTGCTTTTCGGCCTCACCTGGCACGCTTATGCCGACAAGACCGATAGCCTCATCCTGTTGACCGGATTTCTGGCGATTATCGGTTCCTTTATGGTGAGCTATACGGCGGACAAATACGACCGCCTCATGCGCAACCGCATCCGGCACAAGGGATTCCGTCTGGGCCGCGATGTCCGTGTCTTTCTGATATTCCTCGGCGCCCTGTTCAATCAAGCTCCTTTGACGCTCGTGATCATTGCCGCCGTGATGAACGTGGAAACGATACGCCGCCTCATCGTCTGCCGGGACCATGGATAGCGTAGAAAGCGCAAAACAAAGAATCAGAGCGACGATCGCGGCTTCAAAGGTCCCGGAAGACCCTCTGCATGCTGAAAACACGCTTGCGTGGGTGTTAAGGCTCGATGCCAAGGCCGGACAGGCATTGCAGATCGCCGCTCTCGCTCACGATATCGACCGGGCCGGTGAGAGCCGGAAAGTGCGTCGCTGCGACTATGACGACTATGAGGCATTCAAGGCTGCCCATGCGCGTAGCGGGGCGAACATCCTGCGAGCGATCCTCGACGAGTGCGGCGTGGCCAAGGCCACTGCGGACGAGGCTTGCCGGCTGGTAGTACGTCATGAGGTTGGAGGCGATTACCGCTCTGATCTGCTGAAGGATGCGGATAGCATTTCGTATTTCGAGGTCAATATGCCGTTCTACTACGAACGCGAAGGCTGGGAAGAGACGAAGCGTCGTTCTATTTGGGGCTATCGGCGTCTCTCAGTGCGGGGGAAAGAGATCGCGAAGAGCATGACATACGACGACGAGGCATTAACACGCCTGCTAAAGGAGGCGATTCGAGAAGCTGGCCGCAAAGGGTGACCATGTCCCGCGGATCGACTTCAAGCATGTGAATCGACAGACAGGCGAAGTCAATCGGGACCCTGATGAACCTTGAAACGATACGCCCGCGTCATCATCTGGCGGGATCGTGCGTAGTAGAAGATGCGCGAAGCGAAGAGCCAGAACGACGATGGCGGGATGATCCGAAAGTCCCGGACGACCCCCTCCATGGTGGAAACACCCTTGAGTGGTTGTTGAGGCTTGATCTCAAGGCCGGGCAAGCGTTGTAGATCGCCGTTCTCGCCCATGACATCGACCGGGCTGAGTGGTAAGAGTTTGGACCGACGGCGAAACTGGAGCATCTCGACACTCTCAGGAAGGGTGTCGAGGTCTGGAACCGGTGGAGGGAGCAGAATCCGGAAACGAGGCCGGATCTCACACAGGCGGACCTCCGCGGGGCCAACTTGGTCCTAGCGAACTTGAGCGGGGCGGACCTCCGCATCGCAAAACTCCGGGGAGCGAACCTAACGGGGGCAAATCTCAGCAGGGCGACACTCAGTGACACCGACCTCAGCAGGGCCGCGCTCAGGGAGGCAAACCTCAAGAACGTAAACCTCCGTGGCGCCGACCTGATCGCGGCTAACCTCCGGGAGGCGAACCTCATCCAGGGTGACCTTATCGGAGCGGTCCTTATCGACGCGGCTCTCATTGACGCCGATCTCCGCCAAGCGGACCTGCGCGGCGCAGTCTTCAGTAGTGCGATCCTGCGTGGTGCAGATTTCGGCGGGGCGGACCTCAGCAAGGCAAGGGGTCTTACCCAATCGCAGATCAATGAGGCACGCGGAGACGAGGGTACAAAGCTGCCCGACGGGCTCCATCGCCCGGCGCCCTGGCTGGACAGGGCGGAGGCACAATGATCAGACCGACGTGCACTGTCGTGAACATCTAGACTTGATTTCTGAAAGCACCTTGACTCCATGGCAAACCCAAAACATCTCGACGTGCTTAAGCTGGGTGTCGAGGCCTGGAATCGGTGGAGGGAGGAGAATCCCGAAATACGTCCGGATCTCACACAGGCGGACCTCCGCGAGACGAACCTGGGGCTGGCCAACCTGAGCGGGGCGAACCTTCGCCGGGCCTACCTCTACCGAGCGAACCTCCGCGGAGCGGACCTCTCCGGGGCGAACCTCTTCCTGGCGGACCTCCTGCAGGCAGACCTCAGCGAGGCGGACCTCAGAGGGGCGGAAGGTCTCACTCAAGGGCAGATCAACCAAGCCCGGCGAGGCAAGGATGCAAAGCTGCCCTATGGCCTCAAGTAGCAGGCACACTGGATCGAGAATTCAGAGGACGGAGGAGGACCTGCTTGCAGCTGGAGGAGATTGTTAGTAACTTTAAGTTCATGCTATACAGAGGCATTATGTCCAAGACCTGCAACGAAATTCTTGCCATTGATGAGATACGGCCAGCTCCGAGGGAGCACGATGTTCGGGATCTCGACTTCAAAGGTTCGTTCACCTGTCCCAACTGCAATGCCCGCCAGGAATACACACGCGACGACATTCGGTTCTACGAGGGCGACGTTGAGGGCAAGAGACCCACTCGCCGTTAGACAAGACCGTATCTTAGCCGCAAGTTTCGAGTGTCGAGCAACACAAAACCCTACATAGCGGCAAGATTTGGTTGGCGGATTTCACTTGCACGAAGGAGCCGGAGGGCGACTGATTGCGTCAGTTCGCGATCTTGAACATTCGGACCAACTAAAGAGTCGAGCTATGGCAAAACCGGAGCATCTCGACATCCTCAAGCAGGGTGTTGAGGCCTGGAATCAGTGGAGGCCAGAGAATCCGGAAATACAGCCGGAGCTGGCCGATGCGGACCTCAAGGGGGCGAACCTGTTCATGACGGATCTCCGCGAGGCGGACCTCAGGGGCGCGACCCTCGCCTTCGCAAACCTCCGTGAGGCCGACCTCAGCGGCGCTTACCTGCGTGAGGCGGAGCTTTCCATGGCCGACCTCCGCGGGGCGACCCTTGCCGAGGCGAACCTCAACGGGACACTGCTCGACAGGGCGAACCTGACCCAAGTGACAGGTCTAACCCAGGAGCAGATCAACGAAGCATAGGGAGACAAAGACACGGAGCTGCCTGAAGGGCTGCAAAGACCGGCACATTGGCTCGAAGAGCTGGAGACAAAGCCGTTGTTTCTTAGAGTGGTCTCGTTCATGGCGTCCTTATTTTCGCGCAGGAGGTAGCGGCAAAGAATCGGTGGAGTAGACATCGGCAAACTACGGATCATAGGCCGCTCCGAGAAGTCGGCAAGTTGTGCACTCGTCAAGCCGAGTGCTACTGACATGGCGACGTTGTCGTGAACGTAAACGTAGGAACTCGGCGTCGTGCTTCGGCGCGCCAGACAGCAGAACACGTGTGGTCTTTCCGTCAGTTGCCGGACGGGCCCCACCCCCTGTGGCTACCCACCGCTGCGCCGCCTTCGGTGCTGGCCACTGGCGCCGTCTCCGCGATTCGCGAGCCTCACGATGGGACTTGCTCCAACTGTATCTCTTGTCTCTGTGGGGTACTACGGACCGAGGCTCCTGGGGCGGATCTGCCCAACCACTTCCCCTCGTATCAAACGTGCCATCGGCGGTTTCAGCAGTGGGTCCGCTCCGGCATTCTGAACTAAACATCCACCGCCTGAAAGGCGGTGGGTTACGTTTCGACTGAACGTCGGGGTTGCGGCTCAAGCCGCCTGAAGCTGTCCGGCTCACAGCCGGCTCAAGGCTTGGTGGGCGCTGTAATCTTGAATCCTTCCCCGTCCTCATCCCATTTCTGGCTCTCAATGTATCTCTTGATCGTTTCTTCATCTACCGCGCCCACCGTCGCACAAAAGTAGCCGCGTGCCCACAGATGTTGGCCCCAATACCGTTTCCGCAACTCTCCAAACTCGTCCTGTAATCGCCGCGACGACCGCCCCTTCAGGTACTGCACCAGCTTCGACGGCGCTAGTTGCGGCGGAGCCGTCACCAACATGTGCACATGATCCGGCGACACCGCGCCCCGGATCACCGCCACTCCCCTCGCTTCACAGCTCTGCCGGATCAGATCCCGCACCCGCTCTGCCACCCTGCCCCGTAACACCTTGTAGCGGTACTTCGTGATCCATATGAGGTGATATTTGATGTCGTAGACCGAATGCGCTCCTCGCCGATATTCTTCCATCCCCCCATTCTCATCCAGAACTGCTTGAAGCTGACCGCCTGCAAGGCGGTGGGTTTAGACCTGGTGATTGAACTAAAGTGAAAACAGGAACGAACGATGACAAGTTGCGCGACTTACGATGACGTCAATCTGGTGCTGCGTCTCTATGATCTCCGCCGCGAGGAAAGGATGCGCGAGGCTCGACGAGCCTGGTCCGTCGCTAACTTCCATGCTAAGAGCCTGGAGAAGTTGAACGAGACTTGTCCGCCCGGTGCCAACGAAAACTCTTCGTTTCGGATGGTCGTTACGTATTGGGACATGGCGGCATCCTTCATTACGGGTGGTGTGCTCCAACAGGAACTGATCTTCCAGAGCGGAAGGGAGTTGCTTGTGGTCTGGGAACGGTTGCGGGACCTGCTGCCCGCCTATCGCGAGAGCCGATCCGATCCCACGGCGTTCGTGGCCTAAAATCGAACTGCATCATTTCCAAAAGGAGACGACTGTCATGACGTCCTTACTCAACGCGTGATCGGCACAGCAAAACTCGATGTTCACATTTACGAAGAAGTCGAGGCAGACACTACGGCTATGGGCCAGGCGATGGGAGTTGTGGCGCTTTCCAGCGTGGCGGCCGGTATCGGTGCTGTCGGTCGAGAGGACACACCGGGCCTGATTGGAGGCCTGGTGGCTGCCCTCTTGGGCTGGCTCCTGTGGGCGGCTGACGTACTTCATTGGCACCCGGATTCTCCCAACACCACAAACACATGCTGATTGGGGTGAACTGCTACGGACGACGGGTTTCGCCGCAGCTCCGGGAATGCTCCGCATTTTGGGGATTGTGCCGGGACTGACGGTCCCCGTCTTCTTTGTAGCCGGCGTTTGGATGCTCGCCGCCTTCGTGGTGGCCGTGCGCCAGGCGCTTGACTATACCAGCACCGGACGTGCTGTGGGGGTTTGCCTGATCGGCTGGCTCGTGAACGGCGCCATCCTTTTTTTCCTCGGTTTCATATTGCTGCGCTAAGTGTCGGTCTCGACACCTGTCGTTGCGGCAGGTGCGGGGGAGCCCATAAACAAAGCGGGGCGCCAGGCCATCTCAAGCCCGACGCGCCCGCCCTAGCGCCTGGCGGCGCTGCCTCTGTCGTGATAGACGTTCAGATTTTACCACATGGTGACCAAACCAAACCCGCCCAAAGGCAGATAAGACCGTATTACGCAATTTCCGAGCCCTACCCATCACGAAAACCCCGAGGCCAGCGTTCTGAAACAGGGGGTGGGCTAGGGGCCTATCAACTGCATTCCCTGCTTTGTTACCAGCAAAGGCTTTCACCCCGCCCTTGGGAGTTCACGGGCAACTTCCCACTGGCGCAGCCGGTCATCTAATTCAAAGTTTAGGAAGCAGACGAATGCCTAACGGAGGTTTTTGGGCGAATGTGGTTAATACGCGAGTAGGCCCTAACCTAGCGAACGGCGATTTTTCGGCAAGGTTAAGGACGCTCTGGATGCTGCGTTCGACCGGGTAGGCGTCCATTGCTTCTCAGCAGACGCCCAAAACGGCACTTCGGGCGGGCGGAAGTTCACAGAAACAGCTCGCCGGACTACCGAAGCGCGAAGGGAGGAAATCAGGTACGAGTTCGCGGTCGAACGGAAAAAGAGAACTCTTGCGGAACGATCCCGCTACTGTGTGGAATGGTCGTGAAGCGTTTTTGAGTGCAATACCCAGCCTACCTTGCCGTAATTTCGGGCTTCGCTACCTTAGGGCCTACCGAATGGACGCGGGCGTAGGAGCTGGTGTAAACTCACTGGTAATCGATGATCCTAGGTCTAGTTCCGTTGTCAGGTGGATGCATCCACAGCCTCATTCGTTTGCAGGGGCCTAAGCCAGCACCACCTCCGCCTGTTCCGGGTCCCCCTCTACCAGATCCTCGTCCGGCCCCTCCCCCCGAGCGCCCTTCACTTCGGGCCGCTGCCTGACCTTGATTCTTCACAGAGTTCCGCGACCGGGAGCAGGACTAAGTCCCCGAAATGAACTACATAGGACGTGTCCTCGGAAACATGTCAGGAAATCGCGTTCGCACTAACAATTACGGGTCTTTGATTCCTAACACACTCTAACAAAGCCACTTAGGTCTGATTTTCCCGGCTCGGCGGTGGAGCGTTAATCTCTCTAGATCCTGCCTAACGGCGAAGTCTTTATCCAGGCCGCTGGATCAACCCATGCCGTTGTTTAGAGGTCACTGAAAGGTCTGGTCCCGGTTCAAAAAGTCCCACCCCACTGCATCAGTTCCCGACCCTACGGCTTGGTAGGAACTGCCACACTCTTGGGAGAACGCGTGTGCCGTTAGATTCCGACGACATTCTGACCATGATCGACGAAGCGTTGGCCAGACGTGACGGTCACACCGATCCAGTTTCTGCGTCGCGGCGTCGCTTTCTGATTGACCTACGCATCACGGTCCAAGAACTCGGGCTACCGTTGCCGAACAAACGAAAGCTCGATGCTTGCATAATGCCCTTCATCTTTCAAGAACTCAATTACGACGACTACGATTGGGGTTCGCGGGCCGCTCCACTCGGCCGACTTGAAGACCTCGTGGACATCGACGTGGCGATTTGGTCCAACGGGCACCGGCGATCAGAAATGACGGACGCGGAATATGGGAACTACTGGGAGTTCTGCTTGAAAGCTATTGAACACCGATCGAAACGATAAGCCCGTGTTTCCATCGTCATGATCCGAGTAAATCACTCTCGTGCCCCCCGGGGGCTGCGCTTCAGAAACACTCGGCACCGCGGACGTAGTCGAGGTGTTCATCACACCGCACAGAAGCTGATCCTTTTCTTCTTATTCTCCATCCTACTCCGCTCGCTCGGGACATCGATTTCTGCCTGAGTCGGCTCGGCCAGCCAAACCCCACCAAAAGGTCGTATATACGTCATATCCGTAGAAGTGCTTGGTAGCGCGTTCGTGCAGGTGTCTCTCACTGAGAGCGGCTAGATCCTACCTAACGGCGCAGCGTTCACCCAAGGACTGAAATTGCCGCCGCTGCCGTCTAGACCACGTTCCGTCCTCCTGTCTTCAAGCGTTGAAGATTCTCTCCGGTTCCTCGTTTTCGGCGGCACGGACGCTGCGTTCTTCCTCAGCTGCCTCCGGTCTCATCCTTCCGTGCAATGTTGCGCGCCACTACCGTCCGGTTAAAAGTCAAATAGAATCAGCTGGTTAGGGTCATCGAGTAAGTTTTCGTGGGAGTCGGACGGCTGCAAGGCCTGTAAAATGGGCGTTTTCTCGAAAAGGGTAACGCTGAGAATCTATAGAATTTGGTAGCGACTCGCCTCCAGGCCCAACCTCTTGCGCGCGATCGCGACCAGTACGTAAACCGAGACCGCGATCCAGATTTGCGTCTTCACGGCGTTCTCGCTGGTACCGTAAAACTGCTTGATCCGCAGGTGCTGCTTGATCCACTTGAAGAACAACTCGATCTGCCAACGCGACTTGTAGATGCGGGCGATGGTCAGCGCCGGGAGCGCGAAGTTGTTGGTCAGGAACTTCAGCCGCTTGTTCGTCGCGGCGTCAAAGTAGCTGATCCGCCGCAACGGGTCCGGATACGCCAGGGCCGACTCGATGGCAGTCAGTAGGACGGTCTGATCCGAGCGCACCCCCGTGGACTTGTCGACGGGATGCGAGTAGCGCCGTTGGAGCAAGATGTTCTTCTTGGTTCGCACGACGAAGAACGACGAGCAGAGGGTGAACACGAAGAGACGTTCGAAATCGACGTAGGCCCGATCCATGACGTAGAAGGCGCCGGGCTCGGGGAGGAACTCGTCGAGGATGTTGACGTCGTGCGTTTTGCCAGCGGTAATGCGGATAAACGTGGGGATGTTACCCCGCAGGTCCAACAGCGTGTGCATCTTCAGGGCGGCCTTGTGCCGGCGGAACTTGGCCCAGGGGAACAGCGAGAGGCACAGATCGATGGTGGTCGAGTCCAGAGCGTAGAGACTTTGATCGAGATCCACGCCGATCGGATCGCGGGCGTACAAAGGCCGCGCGATGCGAATCAAGACCTGGGCGAAATCGGCATAGATCCGCCAGTCGCGCGACTCGTTGGCGTCGGCCAGTGTGGAGCGCGCCACCTGGGAGCGGAATCCCCTGTGGTAGAGCTTGGCGCCGAGCGAACGCAGGCACGCTTCGATGTCGCGCAGGCTTTCGCGGTAGGTCAGCTGGGCGAACGCCATGCAGAGGAACTGATCCCAGCAGGAAAAGCCGCGCCATCTGCGATCCCCGTCGTAGCGGCTTACGCAGCGGCGGAATTCGCGATCCGGAAGGAAGCTGATCAACTGGGAGAATACGGTGCAGCCGAGGTTCATGAACCATTGTCGGCCGCCTCCAAAGTCGTTCCAGCCGTCCTTCGCCGTTCAAATCGCGGCAAGGGGAAAACAGCCCTAAGCTATGCTGGAACAATCAGTTGCCGCTCGCCAGTGAGTCGTTAACCGGACAGTAGTGTTGCGCACCATTGGTGGCAAGAGAGAGCCCTCAAGTTCTCGCCTCTCCTCGTTCACAACCCGGATGGGCATGAGATGATCATCGCTCTTCGGAACTGATTCAGTCTGCCGAAATTGCCGGAGTGCTTTTAACAGGCGGCACGAGCTGAATTCCAGCCGGATTGTGTATTCATCCGCAATCCCACCTGCTACAACGAGAGGAAGCAGAAGAAATCACCGCCGGATTCGAGTGACGGTGTGTCTTTCGTCCACGGACCGTTCACGAACTGTGGATGAAACTGGCACGGATCGTGGATTCCGTCGGTCGTTTGTTGATATTTCGTCGATTCGTTGATTGTTCGTGGAAGGATCGACGATTAGAGGAGGTTGAAATGACGGTTGGAACTGCATATCGATCGGGACAGGCTGCACAGATTCTGCGAGTGTCCGCTCACGCTCTCCGGCGCTTGGCTGAAGCGGGTCTCGTGGATGCCGACTTCACCGGTTCTCAGTGGAGGTTTCCGGCTGAAGAGATCCAGCGATTGCAGCGAGAAGGTCTCCCACCACTACCAGCCATGGAGGAAGACCGCCTCCGCTCCGTCCGAAGTCCCCAGAGAGGGAATGGACCAGGGACCGAGGGTTTGCTAGCTACTCCATCGGAGGAACTCATTGCCGATGCCGAGGATCTAGAACGTAAAAAGCTCGAACTACAGAAGCTTGGTGTTCGTCGCCAGATCGAGGAGGAAATGGATTTCTTCCGGGAGCGGGAGCAAGAGGAGGAAGACAGCGAGGAGCAACGCCGGACTCGGTTGCAGGAACAGAGGCATCAACAGCAACGGGAGCAGGTTCAGGCTCAGGAACAGCGACGTAGACAGAGATGGCAGTCCCAATGGGTTGAGCATGCGCTCCGATCGATGCCCTATGACGCACCGGAGGAGATGAAGCTTCAGGTACACAAGCAGGTCAGCGAGACCTTGGCCGGGCTGAATCCTGGCGAGACTCGGGGAGTGGTCCGGCAACTGGTGGAGGTGGCAACAAAGAAAGCTCTCAAGCCTTGGAGGAGGCAACAGGAAATCCAGAAGATCATTGAGGATGCTTTGCCCTACTCCATCAAGTACACCGACTACCAGCCCATGGCTTTCAGAGCTGCAGCCGAAGCAATCAGCAAGCTGCGTTCGGAGGCAACTCGGGAAGAGCTGGAATTGGCTGCCAAGGAAGCGATCGAACCCTTCATAGTCAGGCAGGAGCACGAGAAGCAGTGCGACAGGATTGCCAGTCTTGTCTGGACCCACCTGAGAGGAGAGACCTCGGAAGTACAGGATTTGGTGGAGGAGGCTGTAGCTCAAGCGCTCAAACAATTGCCCATGGGCTGCTCGGAGAAAATGATGCAGCAGGCGCGGGATCAAGCTCTGCTACCCGTTAAGAAAGCGATTGCCGAGAGGGAGGAGGCAGCAGAAGCGCTACGGCAGAAACAAGCGGCAGAAGCCCAACGCAAGAGGGAGGCTGAGGAGGTAGAGCGCAGTAAGCAGGAAGAAGAAGCCCGCCGCAAGAGGGACGCTGAGGAAGCTCTCTCGCGGGCCGGGATTTGTGTTATCTGGAAGATCGGGCATGTGGATGACTACCTTCGAGAACTGGGTGAGTCCAAGATCGAGTTCGAGGATGTCTTGGACCGCTTAAGGCTGGCAGAAAAGTTCAAGAAGGCCATCAAACCAATCCTAGTCAAGGCGCTGGTTCAGAAGCCTAATCTCACCGACAAGCAGATTCACGAACGCATCGAGCGGCTGGTGGATGAGCATCTGGAAGAAGAGCTGGACGAAGAACTCGAAGTAGACGAAGCAGTCGAAGACCGGAGATGACTTCCCGAGATGCTGATCGGCTCTTCTTGACGAGTCGAGACCGGAGGTAGCGCCCAGCACAAGACGCTGCCGCCCGGGTCTCCTTTTTGCGGCTCTAGCGCCATAGAATTGCCGCTGTCTCCGTTCCCTCTCCCAGGCTTCCCTCACCTCGTTTCTTTGCTCTGCTTCTTTGCCCTGCTTCGGTCGCAGGAAGTCTTCAACGGTTGAAGATTCGCTCTGTTCTCACCGCTGGAGTAGTGCGCCCATCTTAGCGAAGATCGGTACGAAGGCTCCATACCGCTGAGATATTGCAGGTGCCTAAGATGAAGCAGAGGAATCATTGCAGCCTGCGACAACAATGTCTTCGAGAAGCGATGCGCCGGATCCCGCGCTGCGCAGGCTGGCCGCTGCGGTTCTCATACAGGCATTAGGAGATCTTACGCGGGGATCGAAGCGGGAGCGCCAAGAGGCGCTGAACTGGATGCTGGGCAAAACGACGGGTGGCTTTAGCTTCGATTTCTGTTGCAGGTTGTTGGGCCGCGAGCCGGACGACGTTTTGCAACGCGTTCAGAGCTACTTCTTTCCGCCGACCGGCATACTTATCTCTGGTGCCAGCTGCGCGGAATCTCTTTCGTATTTCTTGATGTAGCGGGTTCTCTACGAGTCGAGGCGTCGCCTTTCCCTTCGGTAGGGCCAGCCTGGTATCTGGATGACCTGCCAGTTCCACCTCCCAGCTTCCTCACACTTCACACGAGCATCACGCGATTCACGCGATTATTTCATTTTCTTTTTCATTCGGCAGTACCAAAGAAAGTAGAAAAAACGCGTGAATCGCGTGACACCATGACTCCAAAGGAGCACAGAACGAGGGTACAAGGCTGAAACTTAGACTTCAACGGTTGAATTGAGGAAGCCGCAAACCTCACCAGGTACAAGATTGAAACTTTAGAAGCCGTTGACCATCGAACGGTTGTGACCGCCGTCTTTCCACTGGTTTCGGAGGCGAAATTTAAACTTCGCAACTTCCGGAGCAGTTTTGACTGTATCGATCGTCTTGCACAGCTCATCGACGTTAACGCCGTTCAGTTTCGTGGTTTGGGTTGTTGTAGTCACGGTTGTGGTCTCCTCTATTTGCTTTCAACTGGTATTACGAAAAACGTTGGCGCAACACGACATATCGAGGAGAATCGACTAAAGAAGATTTCAATCGCGGTACCGTCGGGCGCTGTGGAGTGACTTATGACATCGCGAAACCACGATCCGGCAAACCACCGGAAGAGCGGTTAGCTGGTGGGAACGCGATGTAGGTCGAGAACTGGCGAGGTGATCCGCCAGGACGTTGGCTTGGCTGTACCGAAACAAGTAGTCTTCGACAGACCCCTCGCTAGCGAACCGTTCCTCGAAGGGAGCTGGGTGGGTGACCCCCGGTAGGGCGACGGTCCAGGTCCCGGAATTAGAGAACTGCCCACTCTGTCAACACCGCCTACCCGACGATTCCAGACATCATCTGTTGCGAAAAAGGGGTTTGCGGTTTATGCTTGATTGGCAAAGCAGTTGCACAGCGGCTTTGCAATTGATCCATGGAGGTCACACAATCATGGCAGATGAACTGAACAAGGAAGAGAAGCAAAGCGAAGAGCAAGAAGAACTGAGCGATGAGCAGCTTGAAGACGCTTCGGGAGGGATTTCCAGGAGCGTGGATTTCACTAGGGTGTCGGTGGACCCCAGCCTTTTGGACGGCAAGATTTCGACTAAGAATCTCACGGACGCTCAGGACGACTTGATCGCCAAAACACCAACCCTTGCATCGACGACTACCACCGCGGTGACCAACGTGTAGGCCTTAATCTAGCGAAGACGGAAAAAGCGGCAGACTGCACGGCGTCTAGAAAACATGCCTCGACCCCGCTGCGGACACTGGATTAACGGGGCCGGAGAAGAGATCGAACGGGATAAAACGTTCACGCTGTACGCGGATGAGCCCTCGGTCTTGCTGGGCGAAGACAACGGCGCTAACCCGGTCGAGCATCTAATGCATGCCTTGGCGGCGTGCATCACCACGTCGATGGTTTATCATGCCGCTGATTCGTCCTTCTTCGTTTCGTCCGACATGATATATTTCCTCCGCGGGTTGCGGTTGCTCTGCCGCCGGTTCGCAGGCGACGATTGCAATGGCAACAAAGAGCAATACTACCTGAATTATGCACAGATTCACTTTGCGAGTGTGGCTGCGTTCGTAGCGGGTTGGCGGTCGTCGTGAGGTGGTAGCTCGGCAACTGGCCTTTTGGCTTCTCCGTGTCCGGTTTCCCTTCCCGCCCAGAATCCGCGTCGTCAAAACCTCGCTCGGAAGTGACGTGTTTCCAGTGCGTTACGGCTAGTGCATAAACTTTTATGCATAGCGCATAGCCAGGCTCTCAGATCAGCGCCCTCCCGACCACCGGCAGCAAGCCGCCGTAGGGAGTCGGCTTCCTGCCGCGGAAGTGGTAAGGCGTCGAAGCCCCGATTTTATTGGGCCGCGAGGCCGTCACGGCTGGGCCTTGTTGGACGGGCCTTTGGGAGCTATGCTGTTTTCGTCTGGTAACCATGTGGGTGACCTCCTTGGGGTTGGCTGGCGAAGCTGGGATCTTTGCCAGCCTACCTTTTTACCCCATGTTTTCGGGGGTCCCAAATGGTCTCTTGCGGCTCAGCCCTCCTCAGGTCCACGCCGCAGTGCATAATTCAGGTACTACTGTACTCAGATGGGATTTTGGATACCTCATGGCCCACCTCCTATTGGGAGAGTCTAGCGCGAGACCCACTGTTCGGAGCCACAAATCGGGGTAAAGTCTAGCGGACTTGCGGCCCAAATCCCTCGAAGAGCATTGACTTTCAGTTCAGCTTGCGCGAGTCTGGTTCAGGAATAGAACCCTCCTGATATGTATGTCTTGCGTCAGCCTGCCTTGCAGGCTACTAGCAAAATTCTTGATGGCCTAAAATCGAACTGCATCATTTCCAAAAGGAGACGACTGTCATGACGTCCTTTACTCAACGCTTGATCGGCGCAGCAAAACTGAATGTTCACATCTACGAAGAAGTCGAGGCAGACACTACGGCCATGGGTCAGGCGATGGGAGTTGTGGCACTTTCCAGCGTGGCGGCCGGTATCGGTGCTGTCGGTCGAGAGGGCACACCGGGCCTGATTGGGGGCCTGGTGGCTGCCCTCTTGGGCTGGCTCCTCTGGGCGGGGCTGACCTACTTCATTGGCACCCGGATTCTCCCAACACCACAAACACATGCTGATTGGGGTGAACTGCTACGGACGACAGGTTTCGCCGCAGCTCCGGGCATGCTCCGCATTTTGGGGATTGTGCCGGGACTGACTGTCCCCGTCTTCTTTGTAGCTGGTGTTTGGATGCTCGCCGCCTTCGTGGTGGCCGTGCGCCAGGCGCTTGACTATACCAGCACCGGACGTGCTGTGGGGGTTTGCCTGATCGGCTGGCTCGTGAACGGCGCCATCTTTTTTTTCCTCGGTTTCGTATTACTGCGCTAAGTGTCGGTCTCGGCACCCGTCGTTGCGGCAGGCGCGCGCGGGGGGCCCCAAAAACAAAGCGGACGGGGCAGGGTGGCAGAGCGGGTGCGGGATCTGATCCGGCAGAGCTGTGAAGCGAGGGGAGTGGCGGTGATCCCGGGGCGCGGTGTCGCCGGATCATGTGCACATGTTGGTGACGGCTCCGCCGCAACTAGCGCCGTCGAAGCTGGTGCAGTACCTGAAGGGGCGGTCGTCGCGGCGATTACAGGACGAGTTTGGAGAGTTGCGGAAACGGTATTGGGGCCAACATCTGTGGGCACGCGGCTACTTTTGTGCGACGGTGGGCGCGGTAGATGAAGAAACGATCAAGAGATACATTGAGAGCCAGAAATGGGATGAGGACGGGGAAGGATTCAAGATTACAGCGCCCACCGAGCCTTGAGCCGGCTGTGAGCCGGACAGCTTCAGGCGGCTTGAGCCGCAACCCCGACTTTCAGTCGAAACGTAACCCACCGCCTTTCAGGCGGTGGATGTTTAGCCAACTGCCGTGCTTCGGCGTGTAGTGCGGCGGGAAGCAGTCCCAAATCTCCCCGCCGAATTCCTCGCCGCAGAGATCGGTCAGCGACTTGCGGCCGTGCGTCGAGAGATTGTCCATCACCAAGTGAATCGTCTCGGCCTCGGGATAGGCCAGCGCCACCTCAAACAGCGCCTTGGCGAACTCAACACCCGAACGGTCCGGCGTCACGAACGTGAAATGGCGACCGGCTTTGGGCTCGACCGCGCAAAAGACATTCGCCGTCCCGCGACGTTCATACTCGCTGTCCCGACGAGACTCGCGGCCCGGCTCGGCCGGCGTCGGCGCACGAACGTCGGCATGCAGCGTGACCGGCTTCTCGTCGAAACAGATCATCGGCTGCGTCGAATCGTAGGGCCGTTCGTACGTTTCCAGCACGTCTTCCATGCAGGCGATGTAGGCTTCATTGAGCTCCGCCACGCACCACATTTTTTTCCCGCCACGGCTTGAGGTCGTGGCTGAGGAGCAAAACACGAATCGTTTCTCGGCCCGCCCGAGGGACCAGTCGTCGCTTGACGGCTTCTTCGGCGACCAGTCGCACCGTCCAGCGGGCGCGGCCCTTGGGCGGGTCGCTGCAAACCATGGCGATGATGCGCTGACGTTGTTGGGCCGAAAGCAAACTGGCTGCGCCCGGCCGCTGCTTGTCGTAGAGTGCGCGCTCGAGGCCGCCTTGCTGATAGCGCCGCGCGAGATTACGAACCGATTGCCGCGTCAGCGGCAGCACCGCGGCAATCTGCGGCGCGCTCATTCCTTCTCCGAGCCTTTGCAACGCCACCGCTCGCAGCGTCACGCGAACCTGTTCCACTCCGCCGCCGAGAAGTTTCTTCAGCGCCGTTTGATCCTTCTTGGAAACCTTCAGACGCAGAGCGGGGCGACCCATGCCGCAAGTATGCCCCAAAACATTCTCGTCCGAACATGTTAGTTTGTAAAATCTTCAGGCGGTCATAGAACTAGTTGAAGAAGTGTCGCGAGTCGTTGAGATCTCACATCGAGAGGGGGCTGCTGTCGTGGAGACCGTCTTAGAAAGCATTCTCCAGGGCAATGCGTGAGGGCAGTCCAGTCCAAATCCGCCGGTTTGGCACCTTTGCCATCCGGCAGCGCCGTGGCCGTGTCGGGCGCGATCCAAAGACCGGCAGCCAGGTTCAAGTTCCCCCCAAGCGCGTTCCCTATTTCAGGCCAAGCACGGGACTACTGGAGTTGATCAACGAGCCCCCTGTGAGCCGTGGCGGCAGGGGGTAGCAGCTAAATCAGTCGTCTTCATTGTTCCTTTCATTCCGGCAGTAACATCAATGTTGTTGAGGGCCTCGGTGTAGTTCTTTAGCGGCTCCTACCCGATCGTCCATCGCGGCACGGGCGAGTGCTAACCTCGGGGCAGAGCAACCGAAATATGGCAGTGGGACTTCTGGACCCAGCCCGTTGGGACGGGGCCGTTCCGATTCGTGCGCTATGCGCCCGATCGCTTCATTGAACTGGAAGCGAATCCGGACTACTTCGAAGGCAAACCGCGCATCGAGCGGGTGATTCTGAAGTTCATCGGCGGAGCCGGAGTCGTGGAGGCCCTGGCCATGCGGGAGCTGCCGGGACAGCCCGCTATGTAAGAAGCCGTCTGCTTAGCGAAAGGGTGCGAACTATTCTCTGCCCAATCGGCATTGTCCTCTATTCTATGCGCAGGTTACGGGTGTCAGGTGAGGGGAGCGTTCTCCGGCAGCGACCAGGTACGGGACTCGTCGCGGGCTGGAGTGCCTCTAAAGTGAGCTCTTCCGGCATTTTAGTGGCTAGGGAGCGAGGTTCAGCCCACCGCAGTGGAAGTAGATGGCATTGACGAAGTTCTGTTTGTTTCGGAAACCCCGGGCGGTGTACTTCACCCACTGAATTTTGGCGTTCAAGGATTCGCTGGTCGCGTTGGTGACGCGGTGGCGCAGGTAGGTCACGATGTTTGCAAAGCGCCGCTTGAGCATCCGGCCCACTTCAATCATCGGTTGCAGGCGGCTCCTCACCGCCCAGTTGTGCCACCAGCGAAAGTGTTTTCGGGCTGGCCGCTCGTAGCGGTAGTCGAAGAACGCCATCATCGTTTCCTTCAAAGCCCAGGCCCGCGCCGTTTTCAAGCCGCTGTCCCGCAGGGCCGCAAACGCTCGCCGGTCTTTGGGCTCCATCCGTGCCGGGTGCCTTAGCCAGTCATAGCGCGTTCCCACCAGCGTGTCGTCTCCGGCCGCGCGCAGGATCTTGTTCTCCTTCCGGCGCACTTTGTCCACCGCGCCTCCCAGATGCTGGGCGATGTGAAACTTGTCGAAGACGATCTTGCCGTCGGCTTCCGGCAGGTGCTCCCGCACCGAGGCGATGTAGGGATTCCACATGTCCATGGCCACCGCCTCGACCGCGCCGATTTGCTCCGGCGTCAGGGTCGCCCAGAATCCGTCCAGGCTACTCTGTTTGCGGTCTTGAGCCACGTACAGCACCCGCCCCCGTGCCAGATCGTTCACCAAGGTTAGATAGTGATGGCCCTTGCGAAAGGCCTTCTCATCGACACCGAGTTGCGTGACCGGCTCGGCTTGTCGGCGCTCCAATCCCCGCTTCACCGCTCGCTCCATGATGCCGTGAATCTCGTCCCAACTTAGCTTCAACAACCCGGCCACTGCCTTCTGGCTGGCCGCCTTGAGCCATTCAATCGCCAGCGCTTCAAACAGCGTCGTGAAGCGGCTGGAGGGCTCGGCCCAGGGTAGTTTCACCACGCGCACTCCGTGCTCGGGGCATTCACTGCGGGGCGGGGTGGCGTGCAGGATCGTACGATATTGGCACGTATCCAAGTGTCGCCACTGCCGCTCGGGCTGATGGTCGTGGAGTTGGCAGGAGGCGCCGCATTCCGGACACGGCCAATCCATCCCGTCCGGATGAGCCAGATGAACATGGATCTCTCCCGCCTCCAGCTCTAAGTCCACCGAGTCCACCTGCCAGGGAGCCTCGATTCCGAGGATGCGCCGATACAACTCGTGATCTTGCATCCCGGAATTGTCGCATGCCGGCCTGGGCAGGCCGCCATCCACCCACTACAAACCCGGAATTCCCCTAAAGTGATGCTCCGTGTGTTTCTTTTCTTTTCTTTGTGTTTCTCAGATTATCAAGCCATCATCCCTTGCCCCGAGGCCCCCCTACCCCCCCCCAATGAAGACTCAGGAACATCCTGATCCGTTCCTGAACTCCACGCTTCTGAACTGCATAGAATCACCCGACGCAGGCCCACTTTGTTCTTTTATGTGCATTTGTCTTGTCTTTTAACTGTTACCTTAGCTACGGCAGGACGCCTATACGCATAGAAACTCTCTGCAACGGGCTGAGTTTCCAAGGACATGCGAATGCCCAAACGCATCTGCTGCCGTTTCAGAACCGCAGCCGTGATGAAGAGGACGAGTATTTCTCGGATGGCGTCACCGAAGACATCATTTCGGCGCTCGGCAACATCGAGGGCCTGCGCGTTATTCCGCGCACCTCCGCCTTTCATTTCAAGGGAAAACGCCCCAGCCTGAGCGAAGTCGTGGGCCTGTTGAAGGTCAGTCATGTTCTTGAAGGTAGCGTCCGCAGATCGGGTGATCGGCTGCGGATCACCGTCGAGCTGGTCGATTCCACCGAAGGAGAGCAGCTCTGGACCCAACGCTACGACCGCGTGATGGAAGACATTTTCGACGTGCAGGATGAAATCTCGCGGGCGGTTGCCGATGCCTTGAAAGTCAAGCTGCTCGGCGATGCCGGTACACGGCTGGCGCGGCGGGGCACTACGGACGTGGAAGCCTACAACCTGGTGCTCAAAGGACGTCACCTCGCGAATCAGTATCGCCGCGAGTCGCTTGAGCAAAGCCTCAAATGTTTTGAGGAGGCGATCCGGCTTGATCCCAAGTTCGCGGCGGCGCATGCTTACACCGCAGAGACGTACGTGATCAGTGCGGCAGTGGTTGGGGGCCGGCCCCATGAATTGATGCCGAAAGTCAAACAGGCCGCAAGCCGCGCGCTCGCCCTTGATGAAGAAGCGCCGGCGGGCCATCTTGCGATGGCCATGTATCTCATTTTTTACGAGTGGAACTGGGAAGCGACGGAGCGCGAATTTCGGAGGGCGATAGAACTGGACCCTAACGATTCCGCGGCGCGCCGCTACTTGGGAGAATTTATGTGCTGGTGGCGGCCCTCGCGAGTAACGGAAGCCCGCGAGATGCTGGAAAAAGCCGTTGCGAATGATCCTCTTTACCTGAATGGCAGCCGATGTCTGGTCGTTGCGTATGTGCTGGAGGGAAACCACAAAGCTGCATTGGCGACGTGTAACACCGTGCTGAGTCTCAGCCCGGACTTCCATCCGATCTACTACCAGATTGGCATCACTTTAGCCGCACAGGGACGAACGCCAGAGGCGATCGCGGCTTTTGAGAAGGGGCTCTCGATTGGCGCCGGAGATCAAATACTTGAGGCAGCTCTGGGCATGGCGTGCGCCGGAGAGATTAGGAATCGTGGTCTTGTTGCCCGCACCCGAATACAAGCCAAGCAGCGTAAGCGCGGCTTGCATCCAACTGCGACAGGTGAGCCGGGCCGGAGGTAGTACCCGTGGTGCGCTTACCTGTGGCTTCCTCAAAGGTTATCGCGTCCCATTGCCGCCTATTGGGGAGCAGCGAAGAATTGCGCGTGTTCTAGCCGCTCTCGACCGCAAGGCCGAAACCGAAGCGCAACAGGAACTGGCTTTTCTTGCTTTGTTTGAATCCCTTCTCCACCACCTCATGACGGGCAAAGTGCGCGTCCATGAGCTAGTCAAGTCTCCCGCCGCGGAGGTCGCCTAGTGGCCATCGGCGGCGAACGCGGCGCAGTTCAAAACCCGTTCATCCGCTACGCCGAAGCGGCTGGCTGGAGCTATCTATCGCCCGACGACGCCTTGAACCTTCGCCGCGGTCTCACGAGCCCGCTGCTCGATGCTGTTCTTATCGACCAGCTCCAGCGGCTCAATCCCGGAATTGTTGACAACCTCCGCGCCGAACAGCTTCGAGACAAGCTCGTTCGCGTCCGCCCCAACATCGAGGGAAACCTCGACGCCTGGGAGTATCTCAAGGGCTTAAAGACCGTCTTCGTCGAGTCTGAGAGCCGCGAGCGGAACGTGCAGCTCCTTGACGCTGAAAACGTAGACGCAAACACCTTTCACATCACCGACGAGTTCACCTTCTCAAACGACACGCCGCCCAATATCCGCACCGACATCATGCTCTTTGTGAACGGCGTGCCGATTGTCGTGGGCGAACTGAAATCCGCCAAGCGCCAAGACGGCATTGCCGAGGCGCTTGACCAACTCAGGCGCTACCAGCGAGACGGTCCCGAGTTGCTGGCAGTGCTCCAGCTTCACACGCTGACTCACCTTGTCCAGTTCTACTACGGGACGACTTGGGGCTTGTCGCGAAAGAACCTCTTCAACTGGAGGGAAGAGCAAGCAGGCGACTTTGAAACGCTCGTCAAGACGTTCGTCGCACCGCGTAGGGTGCTCCGGGCGGTCAACGACTTCATCCTGTTTACGCGCATCGACGGCGAACTTTCAAAAGCCGTTCTTCGCCCGCATCAGATGCGAGCCGCTGAGCGCGGCGTCGAGCGGGCTCGCGACCCCAAGAAGCGCCGCGGGCTTGTCTGGCACACCCAAGGGTCTGGCAAGACCTACACCATGCTTACGGTCGCCAAGCGGCTTATCGAAGACCCCCTCTTCGAGAACCCCACCGTCGTGATGCTGGTTGACCGGAACGAGCTGGAAGCCCAGCTCTTTGGAAACCTTGAAGCCGTGGGCTTTGGCCGCATGGTCGTTGCGCAATCAAAGCGGCATCTGCGCCAACTGCTGAAAGACGACCACTGCGGCCTCATCGTCTCGATGGTTCACAAGTTCGACGAAATCCCCGGTGATAGCAACACCCGAGACAATATCTTCGTGCTCGTTGACGAAGCCCACCGAACCACCGGAGACGACCTCGGAAACTACCTGATGGGTGCGCTGCCAAACGCCACTTACCTCGGCTTTACCGGCACGCCCATCGACAAGACGCAATACGGCAAGTGCACCTTCAAGGTCGTCGGCACCGACGACGCCACAGGCTACCTCGACAAGTACTCCATTCGCGAATCGGTCGAAGACGGCACGACGGTACCGCTTCACTACTCGCTTGCTCCTAACGAGTTGCTCGTTGACCGCAAGACGCTCGAACAGGAGTTTCTCGACCTCAAGGAGGCCGAGGGAGTCAGCGAAATCGAAGAGCTAAACCGTGTTCTTGAGCGGGCGGTGAACCTGCGGAACATGCTCAAGAACCGCGAACGGGTGGAGAAGGCCGCTGCCTTCGTTGCCGACCATTTCCTAACAACCATCGAACCGATGGGTTACAAGGCGTTCTTGGTTGGCGTGGACCGCGAAGCGTGCGCCCTCTACAAAGCAGTGCTCGACAAACACCTTCCCGCCGATTATTCGAGAGTCGTCATGAGCGGGGCGCATAACGACCCGGAGGAACTGCGGCGCTATCATCTCTCGGACAGCGAAGAGCAGGAAGTTAGAAAAGCTTTTCGCGACTCCGAGCGGCTGCCGAAGATTCTCATCGTGACCGAGAAGCTGCTGACCGGTTTCGACGCGCCGATTCTCTACTCGATGTATCTCGATAAGCCGATGCGCGACCACGTGCTGCTTCAGGCCATCGCACGGGTGAATCGCCCTCACGAGGACGAGGCGGGCCGCAGGAAGCCAGCCGGGTTTGTACTCGACTTCGTCGGCATCTTCGACAATCTTGAGAAAGCGCTCGCGTTTGACTCCGAAGACGTAAAGGGAGTCGTCGTGGGCATCGACGTTCTCAAGGAAAGCTTTGCAGCGCTGATGGACAATGGCCGCGCCCAGTTTCTCCCAGTCATCGCGGGCAAAACCGGCGACAAGGAAGTGGAGGCCGTCCTTGAGCACTTCCGCGATAAGGAGGTGCGCGAAGAGTTTTACACCTTCTACCGCGAGCTTCAGGAGGTCTACGAGATTCTATCGCCCGACGCCTTCCTGCGCCCCTTCATGGGCGATTACTCGCAGCTCAGCCAAATGTATGAGGTGTGCCGCACGAACTACGACCGCGGCGTGCTCGTAGACAAGAGCTTTCTTCGCAAGACAGCCCAGCTTGTTCAGGAACACACGCGCTCGGGTGAAATTCAAGCGCCGGAGAAAGTCCACAAGCTGACTGCCAAAACCCTGGAGCAGATTGCCGCTTCGGACAAGCCCGACGCTGTGAAGGTCTTCAATTTGTTGAAGGCGCTTCACGAGATGGTGCAACAGAACGCCGATAAAGAACCCTATCTCATCAGCATTGAGGAGAAGGCCGAGCAAATCGCCCAGGCGTTTGAGGAGCGCCAGCAGACGACGCAGGAGTCGTTACAGGAGCTAGAGCCGCTCGTCGCGGAACTGGCGGAGGCTAGGCAGCGCCGCGACGAAACAGAGCTTTCGCCCAAAGCGTTCGCGGTCTACTGGTTGCTCAAGCGAGCAGGTGTCGAGAAGGCTCAGCAGGTCGCCGCTGAATCGGCCATAGCCTTTGAGAGCCATCCGTACTGGCGCACCAGTGCCCGCCACGAGCAGGAGCTTCGCAAATCACTCTACAAGGCATTGATTAACGCGGAGGTGGACGGCGTCGTGGACATCGCACAGGATTTGATGGACATGCTGCGGAAGGCGTCGGGATGACGAGCCCGGCTTTGGGGCAGTGGACGCCCCTCGCACACTCAATTCCAAAGGGAGATTTCAAGGCTGAAGTGTCGGCTTGGGCCAAGCGCATCGGCGTCGAACCGAAGGAAGTTCACATCCGCCCGATGCGGCGGAAGTGGGGAAGCTGCTCGTCCAACGGGCGTGTTTCGTTCAACTCGGAATTGCTCGACGCTCCGGCGGATGCACGAAAGCGGGTGATTGTTGAGGAACTGATACACCTGAAGGTCCCGAATCACGGGAAGCTTTTTCGCTCCTTGCTGCGGGCACATCTCGCGGCTTCGTAGCGACGAGCGAGGAGTTTCCGTCTTCGCTTTTTGTTGGGAGAGGGTCGAATAATTCACTCGCAGTTGCAGAGCGTGAAATATCGCTCGTGCGGTTCATGCTGGAGATGGAGAAGCTCGCCCGAGATGACGGCGGCGATTTCCCGCGAGTGGCCGCTGTGTGGGCAATTCAGAAGAAGTCAGGCCCCGAACTTCGCGACTTGGGCCGCTAGGTTACCCTGTCCCGGATGCGGCGGCCGAATTGAACTCCGGTGATTTAGGCCAGGCTCTCGAAAGACGAGTCGCTCCTCGAACGACGACGCCTTACAACCGTGCCCCGGAAACGTTCGTCGATCGCCGAGATCTGAACCCGCCATTCGCGAGGGGTTAGCTTCGACCCGGGTTTCCCTAATGTGAAAGCGCCACCGGGTGGAAGGATGGAGTTAGGATTAGCGGCTTTGAAGCCGGGCCCCCAGATCCATACAGGTGCGTCATCGTCGGGTGGTCCGTACAGCGCCATACTGTCACACTGGGGGTAGTGTACGGTGCGCACGTGGTAGTTTACTTCTTCCATGGCGTAGCCGGCTTTTCCAATGAGCAAGTCGCCAGTTCTGTCTATGGAATCGTTCCACGTGAACGACGCCTTACAGTGCGGACAAGTAACGCTCTGGCCCCGACCAGCCTCCAGTGCTTCAAACGTATAGCCACATGAGCACTTGATCTCATCAAACCAGTGCTCGTCCTCGAAGGCGTGCCGTCTCCCACACTGCGGGCATGCAATCATGGTCGAGCTTGCGGTTGCCGCGCTAGCGGTCCCACTCCTGCCGGGCGACGAGACAGCAGTCCTTGGGGAAGGAGTCTGGCGAGCCGTCACCCCCTTGGCGAAGGGGACAAGCGAACCGCAAGAACAGACGATGGTTTTCTGACTCGCGCCGGAGCGCAGGTGGCCGGTGTGTCGCTTGCCGCAACTGGCGCACCTGGTGATGTGCCGGTTTATGGTTGCCTCCCTGTCCCGGCTGATGATCCTTGGACTGTAACATACACAGGAGACAACCGAGGTCACCACTTCTGCTGGAACTCTTCGACCACATGCTCGGGCGAGAGGTTGAGGTAGATCTCGGGTCGTCTGGAGCGTGTCATGCCCCAGCAGACGCTGTAGCGCCGGCAGGGAGATCCCTTTCTGGATTGCCGTGACGGCAAAGGTGTGCCTCAGCACGTGAGGGGAGACTGTGCGGCTGATGCGGGCGCGGTTAGCAAGGCGCTTCAGCATGCGCTGGATAGTGCGAACACTGAAGCGGAAGGTTTCGTTGTAATGCAAAGTAGCCCTCGATGAGGGGCTGGATACGGGCACTCAAAGGAATGACCCGGCGCTTGGATTTGGAGCCGAATGGTCCGCCCTTGCCGTAGATCATCAGGCGGTGAGTCTGCCAGTCGAGATTAGCTCGTTTGAGGTTGGCAAGCTCGGAGACCCGGAGTCCCGTGTCGAGAAGGACCCAGCCAACGAGTTTCTCTTCGTGGGGATTACAGGCGTTGGCCAAACGGGTCGCTTCATCTGCGGTAAGAGGTTCACGTTTGTACTGGTAGCGCATAGAGGCATTGTCCAGCTGCCGTAAATTCTCTAGGATCGCGGCAGTCTGTCGCAATCTCACACGGGCATCGTACAGGAAATAAAGAACTTAGTGAAGGTGCGGCTGTGGCAGCGTCGCGATTAAGGGGGGAAGGCGACAGCAAAGAAAGGCCCGTATCCGTAAGCGGTTTTGTCGTGCGGGGACTGAAGGCTAGGGCCAAGGTGGGATAATAGCCAGTATGGAAAAGACCATTAAGTCTAAATGAGCGATTTCTAGGTCAAGCTGACCTCAAAACCGCCCCGGCGGCAAGGGGGAAAAACCTGACCACCAAATGGCGTTGGAGGGCTTGGCGGGAAAGAGGCCTCCGACTACGCAGTAAATGGTTCCACATCCTCGGAGCCGCAGCGCATACATGTCTTGTATGTCCAGCTGCCCGAAAACTTTACACCCGGGGGAAGTGGAAGCCCCCCGGGGAGATTCGCTCTTAGGAGCTCCTCCATTGTAGTTCCCTTGGATTCCAAGTATTCCACAGGGTCTATTACAAGTCCGCATGAGTTACATTTAGATGGGTATCCGGTTGACTCAGGTAGCCCCAATATCTTGTGGTTTGGGGATTTTCTTGGGTTCTGTAACCGGGTGAACAATCATCTTGTAAGTCGCGGGATCCACGGCTACCGCCTGCTGGACGAGCCGATAGAAGAGTTTGCCGCGGCTTTTGGAGTTGCGGCGGTTGAAACGGAAGGTGAACTCGTCCAGGTAGTAGTCCAGATGTTTGTGGCTCACGGCGCCCTGATGGGTGCCCAGCAGCCAGCGCTTGAGCAGTGACATCACGCGGTGGACGCGGGGCATCAATTCCGACGCGGACTGCTCCTGCCTGCTGACAACTGTGACCTGATGGACGTAGCCTTCCTTTTTCAACCCGGAGTAACCGGGCCAGCCGTCGGTATGCACCACGCTGCCCGGCTCGATGCACTCCTCCACGAAAGGCAACAGGCTCTCGCCCGAGGCATCCTCGATTCTCTTCATGCGAATCCGGCCGATACCCCGCCCATCCTCTTGAGCGGCTACTGCGATCAATGCTTTGTTTTTCAGGTTTCGGCCCCGCAGGCCCTCTTCGAGCCCGCCCCAGTAGCTTTCATCGACTTCCACCGTCCCGGCCAGCAAATCCCGTCCCGGCCGCACCATCGCGCGCCGCATTTTGTGCAGCCAGGTCCAAGCCGTTTCGTACCTGTTGAGCCCCAACACTCTTTGAAGTCCCAAAGCGTTGGGTCCGGTTTTTTGGGTGGTGACCCACCACATCGCACGAAACCACAACGGCAAAGGGCTGCGCGTGTCCTGAAAGATGGTCCCGGCGGTCACCGAGGTTTGGCGCCCACACGCAGCGCACTGCAGCAGCACTTTTCGCAAAGGCCACGACTTTCCACAACCGCAACCCGGACAGCGGAAACCGTCCGGCCAGCGCAGCCGGAACAGATACTCCCGGCAGGCCTCCTCACTGCTAAAACGGGCCTCGAACTCTGTCAGGTTCTGAGGGTAATCTTCCATCTGCCGGCATACTACATCTTGGGGCTACCTGAGTCAACCGGATACCCACCTACATTTATATTTCCTGCCTGCTCTCCTGGCTTTTTGGGTCTTATGCTGTCTTTCCGCTTCCTCTCGCTGTCGCCAAAGCGTCTCGTCCTTTACCTTCTCCTCTGCCCGTTCCACAGCCAGCCCGGCCATCACCTCCCTCAGCACGTCGGCGACCCCGGTGGCCTTCATGGGCCAGAAGTCGGAGGAACTCAAGGTTTGGAGAAGAGCTTGAAACTCGGACGCACTCCAGCCGCCATGATTAATCTTGAGCCAAGACCTGGGCCCACTTGATTCCTTCCAGCGCTGAAGATTGGTCGCTTCAATGGGACGTCCGTGCCTCGTTATAGTTATGACGTTGCCACAGGAGCAAGCCACCACCCGGGACGTGACGGCTCCTCTAATCCTGTCGGGGTGCTCCTTGCCGCAGTTCGGGCAGAGTGTGGAATCGCTTATGGGTTCAGGGTTTTGTGGGGGTGGGACTGTTACGCGAGGCGGGGTGACAGATGCCTTCGAGGGCGGCTGCTCTACTTGAGCACCGCGTGGAATCGACTTACGCCGTCTGAAAATCCACTGCCAGAGACTCATGAAACTCACCCTGATGGTAGCGCGTAGCGCACCGGAGCCTCAACAACTTGTTGACCCAACGAGAAGGTGGCAGGTCGTGGAACCTAGTTGGGTGTCGCAATATTTAGGCGAAAGACGACAGCTAGCGCTGGGCTCGTGTCCTGCTGCCGATGCGCAGAAAAAGCGGGCTCAACGAGACACTCAGAGCGCCTTGCCCTTGTCTCGGAAGGGGCAAGTACCCGAAAATCAAAAACCCCCGCCACAGGCGCGGGTTTGGCCCGTGGTGAGGTTTTATTTGGCTACCTACTCCCTCCATCCAGCGATCGAGAGGACCGGCACGCGTCGGCGTCTGGCGATCGCGATGATGTTTTTGGCCGCGCAACTGAAGCAGCGAACAATCCACTGGCCGGCTTCTGGTTCAGCCGGCGCAGTAAGCAGGCGGCAACAATTTTTGCAAGCGGATTTTTTCATGGATGTTTGAGCGGATCGCTTCCCTGCCCTGGTTGACAGCGCTACTTCTTCGGCGGCTGAAAGCCTATAGGTCGCTTCGGCTTGTCCTTCGGGGGCTCCAGAAGCTTTTGAATTGCTTTGAAAACCTCGCCGATTTGCTGTCCCTGGGCTTTCTGCTCTCGCTCCAGGTCGGCCATGCGGTGGGCCAAATCCTTGTGGGTTGCGAGGACTTCGCGGAGCCGCACGAAGGCCCGCATGATGGCGATGTTGACGGCTACCGCTCGTTTACTGCGCAGGACGCTCGAAAGCATGGCTACGCCCTCTTGGGTGAAGGCGTACGGGGTTGCCCGGCGGAGACCGCCCCAACTTGAAGTCACAAATTGTGATTTCAAGTTGTCGAACTCGGCGCGGGTCAGTTGGAACATGAAGTCTTGCGGAAAGCGTTCGATGTTGCGCTTGACAGCTTGTACCAAAACGCGAGGTTCCGCCTGGTAGAGTTCTGCCAGGTGGGGGCTGAGCATGACCTTGTGGCTGCGGATCAAGTAAATTCGCCGTTCGATCATCTCGACGGGTACCGGGAGGTGTGTGGGTTTTGAAGGAGTAGATTTTTTGCCATCAGCAGTTTTGAGGGTTAAGGTTAGAGGGATTTGGATGTCGCAAACTGCGACATCCAACGGAGCCGGTGAGGTGAAGTGTAGCAGGGATCAGGGAATCTATAAAGGGCTGGTGATCCACAGGGAATAAGTCACTTCCCTGCCCTTGGCTCCGCACGTATCTGAAGCGCTTGAATATTTGAAAGTTGATGGGTATACGGTTGACTCAGGTAGCCCCAATATCTTGTGGTTTGGAGATTTTCTTGGGTTCTGTAACCGGGTGAACAATCATCTTGTAAGTCGCGGGATCCACGGCTACCGCCTGCTGGACGAGCCGATAGAAGAGTTTGCCGCGGCTTTTGGATTTGCGGCGGTTGAAACGGAAGGTGAACTCGTCCAGTTAGTAGTCCAGATGTTTGTGGCTCACGGCGCCCTGATGGGTGCCCAGCAGCCAGCGCTTGAGCAGTGACATCACGCGGTGGACGCGGGGCATCAATTCCGACGCGGACTGCTCCTGCCTGCTGACAACTGTGACCTGATGGACGTAGCCTTCCTTTTTCAACCCGGAGTAACCGGGCCAGCCGTCGGTATGCACCACGCTGCCCGGCTCGATGCACTCCTCCACGAAAGGCAACAGGCTCTCGCCCGAGACATCCTCGATTCTCTTCATGCGAATCCGGCCGATACCCCGCCCATCCTCTTGAGCGGCTACTGCGATCAATGCTTTGTTTTTCAGGTTTCGGCCCCGCAGGCCCTCTTCGAGCCCGCCCCAGTAGCTTTCATCGACTTCCACTGTCCCGGCCAGCAAATCCCGTCCCGGCCGCACCATCGCGCGCCGCATTTTGTGCAGCCAGGTCCAAGCCGTTTCGTACCTGTTGAGCCCCAACACTCTTTGCAGTCCCAAAGCGCTGGCTCCGGTCTTTTGGGTGGTGACCCACCACATCGCACGAAACCACAACGGCAAAGGGCTGCGCGTGTCCTGAAAGATGGTCCCGGCGGTCACCGAGGTTTGGCGCCCACACGCAGCGCACTGCAGCAGCACTTTTCGCAAAGGCCACGACTTTCCACAACCGCAACCCGGACAGCGGAAACCGTCCGGCCAGCGCAGCCGGAACAGATACTCCCGGCAGGCCTCCTCACTGCTAAAACGGGACTCGAATTCTGTCAGGTTCTGAGGGTAATCTTCCATCTGCCGGCATACTACATCTTGGGGCTACCTGAGTCAACCGGATACCCATCTGAAAGTTTATATAACCGCCCTCACTACTGTCCGGTTAACGACTCACTGGCGAGCGGCAACTGAGTGTTCCAGCATAGCTTAGGGCTGTTTTCCCCTTGCCGCGATTTGAACGGCGAAGGACGGCTGGAACGACTTCGGAGGCGGCCGACAATGGTTCATGAACCTCGGCCGCACCGTATTCTCCCAGTTGATCAGCTTCCTTCCGGATCGCGAATTCCGCCGCTGCGTAAGCCGCTACGACGGGGATCGCAGATGGCGCGGCTTTTCCTGCTGGGATCAGTTCCTCTGCATGGCGTTCGCCCAGCTGACCTACCGCGAAAGCCTGCGCGACATCGAAGCGTGCCTGCGTTCGCTCGACGCCAAGCTCTACCACATGGGATTCCGCTCCCAGGTGGCGCGCTCCACACTGGCCGACGCCAACGAGTCGCGCGACTGGCGGATCTATGCCGATTTCGCCCAGGTCTTGATTCGCATCGCGCGGCCTTTGTACGCCCGCGATCCGATCGGCGTGGATCTCGATCAAAGTCTCTACGCTCTGGACTCGACCACCATCGATCTGTGCCTCTCGCTGTTCCCCTGGGCCAAGTTCCGCCGGCACAAGGCCGCCCTGAAGATGCACACGCTGTTGGACCTGCGGGGTAACATCCCCACGTTTATCCGCATTACCGCTGGCAAAACGCACGACGTCAACATCCTCGACGAGTTCCTCCCCGAGCCCGGCGCCTTCTACGTCATGGATCGGGCCTACGTCGATTTCGAACGTCTCTTCGTGTTCACCCTCTGCTCGTCGTTCTTCGTCGTGCGAACCAAGAAGAACATCTTGCGCCAACGGCGCTACTCGCATCCCGTCGACAAGTCCACGGGGGTGCGCTCGGATCAGACCGTCCTACTGACTGCCATCGAGTCGGCCCTGGCGTATCCGGACCCGTTGCGGCGGATCAGCTACTTTGACGCCGCGACGAACAAGCGGCTGAAGTTCCTGACCAACAACTTCGCGCTCCCGGCGCTGACCATCGCCCGCATCTACAAGTCGCGTTGGCAGATCGAGTTGTTCTTCAAGTGGATCAAGCAGCTCCTGCGGATCAAGCAGTTTTACGGTACCAGCGAGAACGCCGTGAAGACGCAAATCTGGATCGCGGTCTCGGTTTACGTACTGGTCGCGATCGCGCGCAAGAGGTTGGGCCTGGAGGCGAGTCGCTACCAAATTCTACAGATTCTCAGCGTTACCCTTTTCGAGAAAACGCCCATTTTACAGGCCTTGCAGCCGTCCGACTCCCACGAAAACTTACTCGATGACCCTAACCAGCTGATTCTATTCGACTTTTAACCGGACAGTAGTGAACCGCCCTCATCGTCGGTACAGCAGACAGATCGCGCAGCGGTTCTCTGAGGAGACAGGACGTTTGCGGCATTGCGGGCAGGTTCTTGTGGTGCTGGGAGCAAAACTGCGCCGGCTGTGGGAGTAGCGGCACCGCCAGCTGACTTTGTCGCCGACGCGTTTACGCACGAGCGAGCGTTTGCAGCGGTCACATTTTAGAAGCATGCGAGGGTGTTTTGTTAATTGTGAAAAAGGCTTAGCGGGGCGTCGTCTACGGGCGTCACACAAAAAGAATTCCGCGACGGTCTCGGGACGAAACAGCCAGCGCGGAAGCTGGGCCGGCTTGCTGCGGCCTTGTTCGATATCGTGCACCTCAGTGAAAAATTTGGAAACGGTGAACCAAAAAAGTGACGAGGGATTACGCGTGCCCAAAACTACAGGGTGCTTGGTGAGCTGCAAGAGGTACTCCGCTTTTTCCTTGTTCGGCGCTTCGGTGAGCACAGCGCGAATCCGAGAGATCCCAAAATATTCCTGATGCTTTTTCTGACGGACAAATTCGTAGTGGGCCTGGTACTTGTCGAGCAAGTCAATGCGTGCGGTTTCGGTCGTGTGCTGGGCTTCGTAGGGAAAACCCAGCTCAAGTCCTTCCCCGCCTGCTGCGTTGTGGAATGAGAGGACGAAGAAGGCATCGGGTTTCCAAGGTAACCACCTGCTGCCGTCGTCAAGCTCCCAGTCGCGGTCTGTTCGGTTGTATCGCGCCGCGGATACTTTCACGTTTTTATGAGGGCCCTGCAGCCACCGCTTCAACTTGACACGGCCGCCTGATTGTTGGCAGTAACGCTGGACCATGCCGTGAAAGCGGGAAATTGTGATCTGGTGGTTGATGAAAGTGAATCGTCCTAACGCGGCGATGCGCTTGAGACGATCTTTGGAATGGATATCCATGTAAGGCCGCCGCTTGTTCTGACTCAAGCGGCTCCAGTTCAGTTTCTCGCGTTTGACTTTTCTGCGCTCAATCAGCAGCTGCAGCGCCATACGGTTGTCCAGGTAACAGAAAATCTCGTTGCGGCTGAGGCCGAAGACTCCAAGCGAGAAGCGCTTGAGGTAGTCGTGGTGAAAGAGTTTTTGCAGGAGTTCTTGCGTGTGCCTGGTGTTTCCGCCAACCAGAATTTCGAGCAAGGAGGTAGAGATCACCCCGTAGTTTTCGATCGTGGCGATGATGTCAAGGCAGCGTTCGCTGATTTGCCCGAGGTCTACTTTGTCTGGGTGTTGCTCAAAGCGGGGAAGCCGCTGCTGTGGCATGAAGTTTTTGTGTTAATGCTTTTTGTGTTTAAGTCGCGGGACGGACTGGTCATCGAGATTCTTCTCGATGTCGTCGAAAGCGCTGGTGCGGGTTTTGCCGCGCTTGCGGGCTTTTGGTTTCTGCTTCTTGCCCCCTTCTACGTCGCCGGCAGTCTCTTGTACTAAAGCAGAATTTGCAGATTCGATCAAGCGATCGACTTCCTCAGGAGAACGCCCGTGCTGATCACCCGCAAGCTGGTCCATGTACCAGCCGCGACTCTCCGCCGGCGGAGAGTACGGCCCGACGAAGGGCACTAGCATTGGCTGAGTCTTCTGCTGCTGGATTTTTATAAAGCAGTGACGAGGGTACTGCTCTTTGAGAGCGGCGGTTAACTCCCAGAGTTGCTCGTCGATCGTGTAGGTCTGAATACTGGAGGGCTCATGGTGAATCTGCTCTTCGGGTCTGACGGCGACGCTCTCCAGCAGCCGGGTGTCGTCCGCACGCTGTTCGATCCGGCAGCGGGGACCGGCGGGATGCTGTCGGTCGCCGAGGAGTACCTGCGGGAACTGAACCCCGACGCCTCACTCGTCGCCTTCGGGCAGGACCACAACCCCGAGTCCTACGCGGTCTGCGGCTCGGACATGCTCATCAAGGGGCAGAACATCGACCGCATTGTCTTTGGGTCGAGCTTCTCGAAGGACGGCTTTTGGACAACGGTACGAGTTCGAGGACGAAGTGACGCTGAAATACTACCGGCTGCAAAAGATCAGCGAGGGCTCGATCGAGCTAGAGAAGGGCAAGGGCGGCGAGGTGAAAGGGCCGACGGAAGTTGGCAGCGGGCAAGCCCATGAAGAGGAAGTGGAGCTGTCGAGCCTGATCGAGCTGATCAACGACCGCTTCGGCACGGACTTTACGAAAGAGGACGAGCTTTTCTTCCAGCAGGTGAAGGGTGACGCCATTAGCGATGAGAAGATACGGCAGACCGCCGAAGCGAATACGCTCCAGAACTTCGGATACGTTTTCGACAAGGCGTTCGAGGGCTTCGTGATCGCAAGGCTCGACCGCAATCAGGACGTAGGAGTCAAGGTCCTCAGTAACGAGGAGCTGAAGAAGTTCCTGACGGAGCGGATGCGCCGTGAGGTGTATGATCAGGTGCGAGTGGAATCGCGGTCAGGTGGGATGCCAGTCTTTAGGTTCTAAAGACCTCGCCCGCGTACGTAAGGGTTTCTCACTGACTGCGCCACGGGTTTTGGGAAGGCGATCGTAATGACTGAGGCGTTGAGGTTATGTCTAGTGAGCCTAGAGTTTCGCACCAGAAACTACTCCCAGGCCGGGGCGAGGTTTTTTTGCCAGCAATCGCGTTTCTTGGTCCCGTCGTTCGCCAAAATGGGACCCACGGGGACCCGGCGGCAAGGGGATCGCACACTGCAAATACAACCCGGTGATCACATTCTGATCACATGGAAAATAGGGAGTAGGGTGGACTCTTCGTAAGTTATTGAAGGGATTGGTACGCCCGGCGCGATTCGAACGCGCGACCTCTTGCTCCGGAGGCAAGCACTCTATCCAGCTGAGCTACGGGCGCATCTACCCCTTCATTGTCGCCTCCACACGATCGAGCGTCAACTCGCCTGGCCATTGAGTTTCGACGGCCGCCTTTCCAGTCAGGCCCAGCGGATGGCTCGTGCAGCGGACTCTTCCGTGATCGGCTCCTTCTCCGGGCGAGCAGGCTTGCGCCCTGGAGCCCGCCTGGTTGCTTGAAAGCAAAATTCGGCAAGGGGGAATCGCGTTTCGGAGCTTTTCGCCAACCTGTGGCAAGACCGTCAACCTCGAACCATCGCCGCGGCAAAGGTCCGCGATTTTTCTAACGAATGCTTCTTGACGAGCCGATACTTGTTAGTGGGCAGTCCTGTAAAAAGCAATGGGTATGAATATTCTGATAGTCGACGATTCTTCAGTCATGCGCAAGATTCTGGAAAGGAGTCTGCGGCTAGCCGTTCCGACCGGGATTGACGAGGTGCTCGAGGCTGGGGACGGCGCCGAGGCTCTGACCAAGCTGGAGGGGAAAGCAGTTGAAGTCGTTTTCTCCGATATCAACATGCCGAACGTGAACGGTTTGGACTTTCTGCGGCGCTTGAAGGAGACGCCTCACAAAGACGTGCCGGTGATTATGGTCACGACCGAAGGCGGGGAAAAGACCGTCATGGAGGCGATCGCCTTAGGAGCGAGAGGTTTCATTCGGAAACCCTTCACCCCTCAGCAGATGGAGTCCACCCTGGCGAAAGTAATGCCTCATTAGCGCCTTATTGCCGGACGGGGACCGCCATAGCCATGCCAGTGGAACTAGCCCCAGTGGGAACAAGCATCGATACGAGCGTGATCGTCGGCGCCATTCAACAGGCCACCGAAAGCGTCTTCTCTATGATGCTTGGCCTGCCAGTGGAGATCCAGCCGCACAAGATCGTGCCTCAGCCCGACCCGGTTGACGGGGTCGTCGCCCTACTGGGGTTAACCGGGCCATGGGCCGGTACCGGGGTTCTCTTCTGTGACGAGCTGTTCGCGTGCAAAATCGGATCGGCCATGCTGATGACCGAAGTTTCCGAGATCAACGGCGATGTACTGGATGGGTTGGGAGAAGTTGCCAACATGGTTCTTGGCAACCTGAAGGAGAGCCTCCAATCTCACACTGGTCCCCTTGGATTGACCCTTCCCACGGTCGTCTACGGTAAGAACTTCTCAACTCGTTCCGGGATCAAATCTGCATGGACTCTTGTGCCCTTTAAGTCCGGTGACAACGGGCGTTTCGAGGTTCGAATCTGTATCCAGCAACAGCAATAGTTTGGCTCCCGAAACCTATCCTGCAGTGTCAACCGTATTAGCCCTTGGGAATGGCTCAACGGACCAAACACCCACTATTCGACCGCAATCGTCACCACCAGTGAATCAGCGCCGCCGATCGAAATCGCTAGGGGCACATTCTCTCCGCTTGGCGATGAGGCGGGGACCTGCGCATTGACTTGATACAAGCCCACAAAGCCGGGGGCTAGTCCGGCGAAGGCCACGCGCGCCTGTGCGTCACCGATAAGAACGGTCGGCATCGTCAATGTCTCCGAGACCGGATTCGCGCTCGCCGCGGTACCGCTCGTCGGAGTATGACTAACAGGTCCCAGGCCTGTGGCAAACATTTCGAGGAATTCACCTTTGACCGCTGGACGAGACGGGGCGCCCGGAAAAGCTCCGCTCGCGGCAGCGAGCAGTCTCGTACCTGAGATCAGCACCGCCGCCTGACCCACCCCTGTTTGCGTCACCGTCAGCAGCCCTGGGCTGTAGAGCGCCAATGCTACTTGGACAGGTTCACTGATGTCATCGCTGATTCGCGCAGTCAAGGTGGCTTCTTGCAGCCCCGCAAGCTCCCAAGGAACCTGAATATTGCTCTGCAAGGGCGAAGCGAAGAACACAGGCGCCGCGATAGTTTCGTTGAAGCTCATCGTTGTTCCGCCGAGAAGCGTCGGCAGCGGTGTAGAACCGGCCTCTTCCAAGCGCACCGCCAGCGCGGGGCCGAACACCGAGGCGATCATACCCGGAGCCAAAGGAACACCACCCGCAAAGCTGGCCGCGCTGACCACCCCGCCTGAATTGATGCGGGGCTGCCGGTTCGACGTTTCTACCTCAAAGATCGTGAAATCGCCCGTTCCCCCGCCGGGTTCCGGATTGCGAACCGAGATTCGGAATCGGTTTGGCCTGGCGAGGTCACTGGCCGGAATCTCCACTTGCAGCCGATTTGGATCGATATAGGTTGTCGGCCGCTCTGATTCGTTCCAAAGAACGACCGAGCCGGGGAAGAAACTGGAACCGTTGATCGTCATACGAAAGACCGCACCGCGGGCTATGGCGCTCGAGGGCGTCAGGGACGAGATGGCCGGTATCGGGTTTCCCAGCACGATACGATGAACGGCGCCTGTACGGGCGAATGAGGCCGCGTAGATCTCGCCTTGCTCATCTTCTCCAAAGCTGACGAACGTGACACCCCGGAAGCGCCGACTGAGTGCTGTCCATTCATTGTTGCTCTCGGTTGCGACAAAGAGCAGATTGTCGCAAAAGTCTCCAAACACGTACGCGCCACGCAATTCCGGGATACCCGCTCCGCGGTAACGAAACCCGCCGGTTACCGAACCGCTGCAGCCATCTCCTTCGTGCGGGTACTCGATAATCGGCAAGACCAGCGAGCCATCGTTGCAATCTTGCGTCGGCCGAAAACAATCCGGCCCCTCCATCAAACTCCACCCGTAGTTCTCGCCTCCCGAGCTCGTGGAGGGCTGAAAGTTGATCTCCTCCCAAAGATTGTGCCCAACATCGCCGAGAAACATGTCGCCCGTTTCACGGTCAAAGCTGAAGCGCCAAGGGCTGCGGATACCGCTCGACCAAATCTCGGGACGAACACCTTCTTGATCGAGGAAGGGATTCGTCGGAGGAATCCCGTAGGGGTCGCCGCTGTCGACGTCGATCCGCAGCATCTTGCCGAATAACTGGCTCATGTCTTGAGCCCGATTTTCTGGGTCTCCGATCGCCGACGTGCCACTTCCTTCGGTGCCGCCATCACCGAGTCCGATGTAAAGATATCCATCGGGTCCAAACTCCAGGTCGCCGCCATTGTGTGAAAACTGAGGTTGCTCGATTCGCATGATTATGCGCTCGGAGCTGCGATCGGCGCGGGTGGGGTCCTCCCCTGACACTTGAAACTCCGAGACAGTGGTGGTCAACTGGCCCTCCACTGGAATGGCGTACACCACAAAGAACCGCCCGTTGGACTCGAAGTCAGGGTGGAAAGTGGCACTGTAGAAGCCGGACATCCCGTCGCAGCACTGGGGGGAGCCCACCGAGGTCTAGAAAAAGCTGCTGAGTTTGGGTTTCGGTATTCCAGACCCAGATCTCGCCTCCTAATGTAGATACGAAGAGCCGCTCCGAGCCGTCGCCGGCATGCGTTACCGCGACAGGAAATTGCAAATCCGTCATGACCGGTTCAAACGCCAACCGGTCGATGACATTCGGTTGTGCCCAGAGGCTCGAAATCGCCAACGAAAAAAGTAGTAATTTAGTTGTTCGAACCATCAATTATTGCAACTCATAGTGACAAACATCATGCGAACCCGTAGGGTTGATGCGCGACCGTTGATTACGGCGTTGTGCCTACCCAAGCCGTTCATTTCAAAGTGTAGCCCTCCCACTATACTCATATTTTCTGCTCGCCCCTATAGTTGAGCCGCCTTCGGCGGCTCTCGAGTTGACTGTGCGGTCTTCCGAATACGCCTCCGGAGCCACGAACTCCCACATGCGCACTCGAACTTTGGCTATTTTGCTTCTGACGGGTCAGCTTTTCTGTTTTCTTCCCGAACCTCTCTCAGGGCAACAAGCTTATTACCCTCCGTCCGCGAACGCAGGGGGCTGGCGAACTCTCGTTTCGCCGAACACAGACGCGACGCCCGGCCAGAAAACGGCGGTTCTAGAAGAGACAGGGCTGGATTGGGACCGCTTGAATGACGCCTGGCTTTACGCCCGAAGGTTCGTCGGAAGGGACAGCATCATGGTCATTCGGCGCGGCTGGATTGTTGCCGAATGGTCCACTTCTCCCAGGCCGATGGCGATCGCTTCGTGTACGAAGTCCCTGACCGCCGTAGCCATGGCCAAGCTATTTGACCTGAGTGATAGCGGCCGGTTCGCCACAACGATCGGCATCGACGACTATGCTTACCGATATCTGCCCGCGTCCTGGGCCGCGGAAGAGGCGGAGCGAAAGAGCATCAAGATTCGGCATCTGATGACTATGTCGTCGGGCTTGGATGCCTATGACGGCCCCTATGGTGATCTGGACGCTTACGCTGAGACCGTCGTCACGCGGCGGGTCGTGGCACCACCCGGCGAGGTTTGGGAATACTCGTCAGCTCCGGTCGACCTATTGAGTCAGATCGAGAAGGTCACAGGGAAAACGCAACGGGATTTTTTCAACCAGGAAATTGGCGCCGCGATTGGCGGCCAAGAAGTGACCTGGCCTAGCTACCAAGGGCACACGGGCAGCTCGGGCGGTCCCGGCCTAGGTGCTCGCTACACCGCAAGAGAACTGGCTCGCGTCGCCTACCTGTTGCTGCAAAAGGGTATCTGGAACGAAGGAAACGGACCGAAACAGATTGTCAGCGCTCAGCAGGTTTCGATGCTCTCCCAACCAGCCGAGTTCTTGAAAAACTCGACGTTTAAGACCTCCGTGTTCGTCAAAGACCCCAGGGCGCCCAACTACTACGGATATCTGTTCTGGACCAACCGCACGCAGCAAGCACTGGGGCCGAAGGTTCCAAAAGACACCTTCTTCATGTCCGGCTTAGGCAAGCAGGCCTGCTGGATTATCCCCAGTCTCGATATGGTGATCGTTCGTATCGGACTCAAACCACGCCTAGACCGCTTGCCGGACTACTTCCCCGAGTTTTTATCTCGCGTAATGTCCGCCGTCGTTGCCGAATGAGCCAATGAGCAGACGAACTGGGTGAAGCCGTCCCTGTGAAATTCCCGGGACGCCAAGGTGGCGCTGACCGCATCTCAACTGCGTCAACCACAGGGTCAACCGGGAGCGGGCGCGAGAGTGGGCTTCAAGGAGCTCTAAAGGAAACGATGATGGCGTTTTTCTGCTACCACTACAAGCGACCCGCCCGTGACATAACTGGGCGGTGCGGAAGCGCCTACAACCGACGATTGAAGTGGGACGGATGCTGAAGCGGCATCGCCCGTGATTCCGGAACAAGCAGAACTTCATCCTCGCCATCTACTTCCACTCTGGCGGGCGGTCCCCGGTCCCTGCATTCGCTAAACTGCAATCACAATCACAAAGGATCAATATAATATGCTGCCTACTCCCAATCTATCTCTGGAAATGCGACCGGCTGGTGGACAGAGATGCTTCCATCTGTACGGGCCAATCAATCCCGCTACCGAACGAGCCCCTGGTCCGAAAACAAGAGTACCCGCTCTGAGACGCCATCTCTCGTTTGCCCGCTTAGCGTTTCTGCTGGCCTCAACGACTCTCGCCTGGGCTGCCGACAAGGCGCCCTACAAATCCGTGGGATTCGTCAAGACGCCCGCATCGGTTGAACTGGGTGCGGTCTCCGCCGTAGCCCTGGACCAGCGCGGAGTGATTTATGTCCTGCACCGCGGAGAGCCGCCTATTCTCGTTTTCGATCCCGCCGGGCAGTACACGCACGGCTGGGGCGGTGGCATGTTCAAGGTCGCCCACGGTCTCCGGGCCGATAGCGACGGCAACATCTGGACGACCGACAACGGCTCTCACGTCATCCGCAAATTTACGCCGGAAGGCAAGCTGCTGCTGACGTTGGGTGAATTGGATGTCCCCGGCGCGGGTAAGACACACTTTCGTCACCGGACGATCTAGTCTTCAGCTCGACCGGCGAGATCTTCGTGGCTGACGCCGGTAACGGTCGAATCGTGCATCTTTCAGCCAACGGGAAGTGGCTCGACGAGTGGGGCAAGAAAGGCACAGAGCCAGGAGAATTCAAGCTGGCCCACTCACTCGCGATCGACAGCCGCGACCGGATCTACGTTGGGGACCGGGGCAACAACCGTATTCAGATCTTCGAATCCAATGGAAAACTCGCTGACGTCTGGTCTGGCTTCGGCAACCCCTTTGGTGTCCAGGTGGTCGGCGAGCATTTGCTGGTGTCGGAGGGCGATGACAACAAGATGATCCAGCTCGACATGAAAGGCAATGTCACCGGTACCTGGGGCGAGCCGGGTGATATTGGGCTGCCTCACTTGATGGCTCTGGGTCCCGGCCAAACTCTCTACGTCGCGGAAGTCAATGGCAAGCGAGTGCAGAAGTTCCGGCGGCAATAGAGGATTTCGAGTCACTGGAACGTTGCCACGAGCGGTGATGCTGCACGCTGAGAGCTTGCGCCGCGTCGGGCTGGCGCGGGCTAGCGCCGCCGCTTTCTGCCAGGCGCAATCTTCTCGATCAGCTCCGGCTCAGTAAGAGCCGCGGACTGTAGCTCCAGCATGCCGTCCGCCTCGGCTGCAGAGAAACCCCCTTCAATCCAGTCATTTGGAAACGCGGTGTTCACGTTGTGCAGGAGCGTCTTGTACCCGGCAACCAGCACGGAAGCCGCCCGAAAGTCCCCGGCCTTGCGAATGTGCGGGATGTACATCTTGCTATTGAATTCCGCATCGTTGCCAGCGTCGAACTGGTCCAAATCGGCGATCAAGCGAATGCCCTCGTCAGCCAGCGCTCGGGCAAATAGCGACCAGATGCCGCCTTCGCCGATGCCGACCAGATTGATCTCGCGAACGTTGAACCGTGTTCGGAAGTAGGTAATCGCCGTGAGCACGTCCTGAATTCGGTTGGCGCTGTCGGTGCGGTTGAAAGTCGTGAAGTGCTTTTCAGCCGAGTTCCCTGCCCTAGCAATATCTCTAGTATCTCGAGCCTGCGCCGTCTGAAAGACATCGATCGCGGCAACCGAGCCGCCACGTTCGAGCAGCCCGCGCACGAGACCGTCGAGGCTTTCCGAGGAGCTGAGCGTCCAGGCTGTTCCCTCGGGATGCACGATCAAGGTGGGCGCGACAGAAGCGCTAGCGCGGCGCGGACGCAACATCACCGCCGGGATGCGGTCGCCCTCCTTGCGCCGCCCGATCAGAAGTACTTCTCCGTTGCGCAGCGTGTCGGTGAGATCCGACGCCAGCTCGTTCGCCTCGGGCAAGCGCGCGGCGATCGAAAGCGAAAGCGACTTGCGAAAGACGTCGCGGGCCTTTTGCAAGGAGGCGCTATCACGAGGCCGAAGCGATTCAATCCACTTGTCGGCCTCGCGGATTCGGGCCTCGACAAAGCTTTCCGTGTCTTTCGGAGTTTCCGGAGCCGGCCGTCCCCAGAAGCTCAGCAGGCTTCCGAGTTGGTCGATGCGAATACCTTTCTCCTTGAAATGCGAGGCGTCATCGTCTCCTAGGACCTTCTTGCCAAAGAACGTATAGACGGCTTCACGACTATCCTGGTGGTAGTTATGGGGCGAGTCGAACTGTGCTTGCTCGACCTCGTCTTCGGCGCCGTAGAGTTCGTAAATTGACTTGACTGCGGGGTATTCCACCGTGGGGGTATTCTTGGTCCAGTCGCCGGTCGCCGAAATCATCATCATGGGGCGCGGCGCCATCATGGCTCCGATCTCCATGTTGTTCGCGTTCAGCCGGAGGTTCGGCGCGTTCTCACAGTAGTCACCACCTTGCATGATGGAGGAGATCATGTTGACCGGCGCCGAGTACTTGATGCGGTCGTCCACGGCGGCCAGCACGAAAACCTGCGTTCCTCCGCCGGAGGCTCCCGTGGCCCCGATCCGTTCCGGGTCGACGTCGGGCAGCGATGCGATGAAGTCCACCGCGCGAATGCTGTTCCACAACTGCGTGCCGAGAATGCCGATGCCCCACATGTGGGCCCTGTTCCCCCACGGAACGCGGTGGGGGATCTGCGGCACCGTGTCGTTGTAGCCAATCATGTCGTAGGTGAAGGCGACGTAACCCTGGCGCGCCAGGTTGATCCCCCGGGCGGGGATGGAATTGAGGGACTGATTTTCCAAGCGCCCATAGCGCCAGTGGCCGTGGGGACTGACGATCCCCGGCAACCGTCCGGACTTGCCGACGGGGCGGTAGAGGTTGCCTCCCAGAAAGAATCCCGGGTAAGTCTCGAGGATCACCTTCTCGATCGTGTAGTCGTCGTGCTCGATCTTGCCGAAGACCTGAGCATTGAGCGGGGTCTTCTCCGGTAGAGGCAGCATCCCGGAACTGAAAAGTATCTCTTCGCGCAGGACCGCGGCTCGTTCTTTCCAGCGCCGCAGGCTGGAGTACTCGGGCATTTCGTAGGTGGCGTCGGTGTGGCGGAACACCACGTTACGCTGGTCGCGCTCGGGAATCTCGGCGGCACGAAGCGCGGTTGTAGCAAGGCCGGCGGAAATGAAGCATACGGCCAGTAGGGCGTGGAGGGATTTCATGGAATTGATTCTAGCCCAAATGACGTGCGGCGGATTGCCATCTCCGTAGGGACTTCGGGTGCGGCTTGGATTGAGGGGCGTTGGACGTTTGGGCGCCGGCAACGGGTTTCTTGCGTAATTATCTACTTGACGCAAGGGTGGGTGCCGTGGTAGCCTCGCTTTTATGCTATCGCCATCCGCTAGGCAGAAAATTGCCAATGAGGCTATCAACTTTATACTTCAGGCTTTCTACGCTGGCGTGGTGTACTCCGTGTTAGCAGCAGGTGGAACAATATACGCTTGGATTACCGGAGCGGATCAGCAATGGGTTTTTTTTGGGCCTAGGTGCGCTCGGAACCCTGTTTCTTGTCTTGGTGACCACTGGTGTCGTCGTTTGGCAACGCTCCAAATCAAAGCCGCTACAGACGGTTGGTCGTAAGGGATATTTGGATTTCAGAAAGGACGCGGAGGCTGCAATTCACCAACTACAAGTGGACATCCCCAAGATTACGGCAATAAATCAGCGGATGGGCGAGATCGCGTCGAATGCTTCAAAACGTCCAGATACATCCTCGCACCGCGCGATCCACGCAGGAGTCGTAAAGGTATCAAAAAAGATCAATCGGCAGGCGAGCATTATGAGGATTCGCTCGGGTCCCGTAAAGCGCAACGTTGACCTACTCATCGAAAGCATAACCGGATGGTCTGATTGGGTCCGGAAGCGGCAGGGACCAGATGAAATTCAGTCGCTTCTCCCACTGATCCGATCTATTGGGGCTCCGCTTCAACAGACTATTTCTAGTCTAGAATCGTTTCAGGCGAGTCTACAGGTGAACATTCGAGAGATGAGTCAGGAGATGGATTTGGCTGGAGGGGCATTTCACAGTGAAATGGACGCGGTTCTCAAGCGGATAAAGCAGCTCCGTGCGTGCTGTCATCAGCAGATTTCCCTATTAGATCCTTATACTTCAGGGAGTCCGAGTTAATGAGCCGCAGCAGGGTGTCCCGAAACAAATACGGATTGTTCCGATTGTCGAACCGAAACTCGAACTCATCAAGGTAGGCAGGAAGATGCTTCACGCTGACTTTATGATAGGCACCGACAACAGACCGCTTGAAGAGCGAGAACGCGCCCTCGATCGAGTTCGTGTGGACATCGCCGCGAACCCACTCGTCAGCGGAATGGTTTACGCTCTCGTGCTTGGTTTTCTCATCGCCAATGCCTTTGTAGGCTTCGTAGTCGTCGGTATAGATGTTCTCGGCATCCGGGGCGTGCTCCTCAATGAATCCGTGAAGCGTTTCGCGATTGCGCCGCTTGCCGACCGTCAGCCGGATATTGCCATCGCGTTCGATAGCCCCGAGAACCATCGTTTTGTTCCCCGTGTATCCCCGGCCCATGCCCTTGGCCTTACCGCCGACCCAGGTCTCATCGACTTCGACGGTGCCTTCAAGGGGCTCGGTGTCGGCGTCCTTCATGGCGGCTCGGATACGATGGCAGAGATACCAAGCGGTCTTGTAGGCTACTTTCAGGGTGCGCTTGAGTTGGTTGGCCGAAATCCCTTTGCGGGATTCGCACATCAGGTAGATGGCCGCGAACCACTTGGGAAGCGGCAAGTGAGAATCATGGAAGATTGTCCCGGCGGTAACGGAGAACTGGTACCGGCATGAGTCGCAATCGAACTGTCCGCGCTTGTGGATTCGAGAGATCTTCTCGTTTTCGCATCGTGGGCACTGTATACCCTTGGGCCAGCGTAAGCCCTCAAGGTAGGAGCGGCATTTCTCTTCAGAGTGGAACCGGTCCATTAGCGTCATCAAATCGATATTTGCGGTGGAAGCCATAGCTATGACCAGAAAGAAACCAGAGAAGGATCTAACGACCGACGAAGCGATGCAGAGGATCTTCCCGAAGAAGGTACGCGAAGAACTTCACCGAGTAGCGCACGAGAAGGACGACAAAGAACTGAAAGGAAAGAAGACAACCCGATCACAAGAATAGTATACTATGGTTATGACCTTGTGTCAAGGAGATAATTACGGTTCGAACGTCGAGTTTCTCGATCCAATCCGTTGCCGCTTTGCGAACTGCCCCCCGATCGAGCCAGCCTCGGCGCGTATAGCGCCCCATCTGGCTCAAAACCAGATTCTCTTCGACCGCCAGCGACAGCGCGAGGCCTTCATTCTTACGGTCCTCGCTGAGGAGACCGACTCCCTGTCGTAAACGCTCGGCTGGGGACGCGGGGCCCTGATAGCTTGCCAGGCGAACTTCTCCGTTGGTGACCGGCGCCAGGCCGAAGACAGCGCGCAGCATCTCGGTGCGTCCGGCTCCGATCAGACCCGCGATTCCGAGGATCTCGCCACGGTGGAGACAGAGGCTTGCGGAGTCGACTCCGGGCGCCCCTAGTTTCGCGATTTCGAGAATGGTTTCGCCGAGCGCGTGTGGCACCTGGGGAAACATTTCGGTGAGCTGCCTGCCTACCATGGCTTGCACAATCTCATCGCGGGAGCTGTCGCCCATGCGGCCGTGCGCTACGGATTGTCCGTCTCTCAACACAGTGTAGGAGTCCGCGATCTGTTCCACCTCTTCAAGAAAGTGGCTGATGTAAACGACCGGAACGCCGCTCTCGCAAAGTTTGCGGATTACCTCAAAGAGGCGGTGGACGTCAGGACCCGCAAGGCTGCTGGTGGGCTCGTCCAGGACAATGATTCTCGCTTCGGTGACCAGCGCCCGGGCGATTTCGATAAGTTGCTGAGCGCCGATGCTGAACGTCGAGGCGATGGCGTCTAGAGAAATCTCGGGATGTCCGAGACGCTCCAGCGCGCTCCTGGCCAGGCTTTCGCTCTCGGTGGAATCGAGCCATCCCGATCGGCTCGGCTCGACTCCGAGAATGATGTTTTCGGTCACGGTCATATGCGGCGCCAGGGCCAGCTCCTGGTAGATCATCGCCACGCCGTGCTTTCGAGCATCGAGTGGGTCGGAGGGAGCGAACGCTTTTCCGTCGATTTCGATCCGGCCGTCGTCGGGCTGATGCACCCCGCTGAGCACTTTCATGAGCGTGCTCTTGCCCGCGCCGTTCTCACCGATCAGGGCGTGGACTTCTCCAGGAGCCACCTGCAGGTCGACTCCATCCAGCGCTTTGGTCGGCCCGAAGGACTTGCGGGCGCCGTAGATACGAAGCCGCGGCGGCGATTCGGTGGATTCGATCATTGCGATTGGGCCATTTGCGTCGCTAAAGATCCGGTGGCCAGCGGGGCTGTCAAGAATGCGAGTGCACTTTTCACAGCGCCAGCCGGTTTAGTCTCCAGTCGCCGCACTCCCCGCCTGACGCATTACCGCCTGACACATTACCGCCTGACACATTCTGCCAGAAAAACCGGGCCGCTCGTTTCGTTCGTTGCAACTTCCTGGTCGAATCACCGACGATGGATGTGAAATGCGATTGGCTCTTTTTTTTCTAGTGCTAGCGTTCGCTACGCGAATCGCAACCTGTGCGGCGACCCAGGACGAGCTGCCAATCCAGATCACTCGAAGCGAAGAAGGGTTTCTGGTGACTGAGAATGGCCAGGCTGTTCTCTTCTACCAGCTGGCACCGAAATCCTTGAACGGGGAGTATGCAAGGTCGAACTACATCCACCCGCTCCACGACTTGGATGGGGGCGTTCTCACCGAAGACTTTCCGGCGGACCATCTCCATCAACGGGGCATCTTTTGGGCGTGGCATCAAGTCTTCGTCCAGGGCAAACGTGTCTCGGACCAATGGACGACCGAGAACTCGATTTGGGAAGTCGTTGACACGGAGATCGTTCGAGTCGGCTCGGAGTCGGCGGCTATCAAAGTCGCATTCAATTGGAAATCACCCAAGTGGCTGGACGGCCACGGGAAGCAAAAAGCTTTTGTCGAGGAAACGGCTGTTGTTCGGATCCACCGCGCTGAGGACGAGATTCGCAAGATCGATTTCGACATCCGCTTGGTGGCTCTCGAGGACGGGGTCAGCATTGGTGGCTCGGAGGACGACAAAGGATACGGCGGTTTTTCGGCCCGAGTTCGCATGCCAAGCGATATCCGCTTCACAGGCAGGGCAGGGAAGTTGACTCCTCAAACAATGCAGATGGAGGCCGGCCCATGGGTGGACTTTTCGGGATCCTACGATTCCTCGGGAAAAAAGAGCGGGGTGGCGATACTGGTACACCCATCAACAGCTAATTTTCCCCAGCCTTGGATACTACGCGCCCAGCGCAGCATGCAGAACCCGGTTTATCCCGGCAATCGGGCGGTCCCGCTTCCACTGGGCAAGCCGCTGATCTTGCGTTATCGCATGGTGATCCATCGCGGAGATGCTTCGGATGTCGGATTGGATGAACTTCAGTCGGCCTACGAGACGGAGCCGTTGATGGTTTACTGACTTGTTTCCGGAACAGAACCCCCCGGCTTGTGTCTTTTCCCACAACGCAGGGCAGCTAAGCCCACCCAGGCGTATTGCCAACGATTCTGTGCTTATCAGCTCGTCCTGATCTCGACCGCACCGCGTCGTCGTCATTCGCTGTTACACCTGAATTATGCACAGATTCGGCGTAGCCATCGTCGATGGAGTTGTGGCGATAGCGGCACTCGTGTCAACTCAGTGATTTCGCAAGTCGTCTTTTCTGCTGTTTCCCTCCCCGTTTGAGCCGCCTCCTGATCCCGGCAGGGCAAAAGCGGGCTGGCAAGCGGCGTGTTCCCAGTACCTTGCGGCGAGTGCATGAAATTTTATGCATGGAGTGCCCCTCAGCTCAGCGCACCCTCCACCACCGGCGCCAAGCTCGATCCCGGCGGCCCCATCGCCCGCAGCCGTCGCATCAGCCGTTCAAACAGGCCCTTTTCCTGATAATGATCGCTGTAGCTGACACCCGTTCTGCCGGCGTGCCGCCAGATCTTGGCCGCCACGAACAGAAAACGCAGCCGCGCCGTCGCCAGGGTGGTGTGCCGCAGCGTCTCCACGCTGGCCTGGGCTTCGCGGTTGAACAGCAGCAGCCAGCAGTTGAGATTGTAGGCCAGCATGGCCAACTGAAAGTGATTGCGGTTCATGTCAAAGCGGCGCGAGGGATGGGCCGCCAGCCCGGCGTCGTTGTTGGCCTCCTTGATCAGGTTCTCGGCTCCGGCGCGCTGATTGTAAAACCACACCACCGCCGCGATCGGCTCGGCCAGATTGGTGACAAACACGCGGTAGGTGTAAGCGCTGGTGGCGAACAACTGGTATTGCTCGGCCGCGCCGGCCTTGGGCTCGTTTTCGTAACGCAGCGCCAGGAAACGGCAGGCCCGCGCCCAGCCTTGCGGTTGGTAGAGGAATTCGCATTCCGCGTCCGCGTCGGAGCGGGGGGAGGGTTTCCATTCTGCTTGCTGCAAGCGCTCGACCAGGCGCCGCGTTTTGCGCGCCACGATGACGAACTGACAAGCCGCCTTTTCATAGGCCTCCACCGCCTCCCAGCAATAAAAGCCGGAATCGGCCCGCGCCAGGATTTTCTTCACGCCGCCCGGCAAAGTCCGGAAAGCGCTCTCGAGGTGGGCGGCGATCTGTCGGCCCGTGGGCCGGTCGCCGTTGCGCAACCCGCCCATCAGGTATTGGCGCGTCTCGGCCAGGAAGGTCAGTATCGGCTGGTAGCTGCGCTTGCCCTTGTTCTTGGGGTTGTAGCTCTTGCGCCCGCCCATCTGGCGGCCGTAGAGGGTATGCACGGTGGTGTCGGTGTCCAGCGTCACCGTCTCCAACTTCACGTGGGCCGCGGCCCAGACTCGTTCCCGCAGCTGGCGCTGAATGGAAAGGATCTGCTTCGCCACGTTGAGGTGCAGCGAGGCCAGAAAGCGCCACAGCGTGGACTGCGGCGGCAGACGCGTCACTTGCAAGATGCCGGTCAGGATGGGGTCGCGAGCGATGAAGCGGAGTTGGTTGAGCCGCGCAAAGCCGACATAGAGGCCGAGCACGAGGGCCAGCACGAACTGGTAGGGGCTCATGGCTCGGGTGATCCGTTTGGTCGTGAGGGTTTCTTCCAGCAGCGCTTGGAAGCCGAGTTTTGCGAGCAGGGTGGCGACGGGCAGCAAGCCGCCGTAGGGAGTCAGATTCTTGCCACGGAAGTGATAGGGCGTGGCAGCCCCGATTTTATTGGGCCGCGGGGCCCTCGCGCCGGGGCCTTGTTTGACGGGCCTTCGGGAGCTATGCTGTTTTCGTTTGGTAACCATTTGGGTGACCTCCTTGGGGTTGACTGGCGAAGCTGAAATCTTTGCCAGCCTACCTTTTTACCCCATGTTTTCGGGGGTCCCCAAATGGTTCCTGGCGGCTCAGCCCTCACCAGGTGCACCGGCAGTGCATAATTCAGGTGTCAAGCACCGCACCTGTACTAGAGGTAGGGTTTTCGCTTGATGAATTGAACATAACTCGCTTGAATTCAATCTGATACGTGCCACGTGCCGGTGCGGCGCGTCGCTGAACGCGACGGGCACGCAGTCCGGATCAATAGTACTATCGTCGGATTCGTACTACGGGTCGGCGGGGACTCCCCCTAGGTCCCTTGGCCCGAAGGGACTATAGATGTCAGGTTTCTCGAAACGAAGAATGGACCGCACGTTCTATATTCGCTAGAGGCTTTTTCCCATAGAGTTCTTAGAGTGAGCAGTTCCGCTCAAGTCATCGATTCAGACGAGTCCCGTCGGCACGAGCTGCGTATTCGAGAGGAGCTCGATTCGGCGCTACTGCTGCGCCTGAAGACCTTATTACCTCTCGCAGGGCTGCTCTATGTGGTCGTCACGGTTTCGCAGTTCATGTTGCTTGGGTGGACGCTGACAGCGCCGCTTACCTGGGTAAATTCGCTCAGCGCTGCTGTCTGCGTCGTTTTGACCGCGAGCGTATGGAAGAACTGGATCCACCCAAAATGGGCCAATGCAACCGGATTCGTCGCTGCGTTGGCTGTCTTGGCGAATGGCGTTGCCCAACTGGGGTATCATCTTGAGCCGAGCGACGCCACCGGAATCGTCCTGCTAATGATCGGAGCCGGTTGTACGTTTCTATCCCTCCCATGGCTTGTCGCGACAATCGTAACGGCGCTGGCCGCCTGCGCCACGCTGGCCGGGCTCTACCCTCAATCTCTGGAGTGGGTGCCGCTGGGTAACCTCTTATTCGCGTCGACAGCTATTTCGTTGGGTGCGTACTTTTTCCGCGCGCGTACCTACAGGCGTTTGATCCAATCGCGCTTACAGGAAGAGCAGGGGAAACTCCAACTCAGAGAAGTTCAACAACGATACGTGCTGGCGGTCAGCGGCGCCAACGACGGCCTCTGGTACTGGGACCTCAAGACGGATGAACTCTATTTCTCGCACCGTTGGAATGCGATCATCGGATACGAGGAGGACGAGATGGGCAATCGTCCGGACGACTGGCTGGGTCGGGTCCATTTTTCCGACCTGAAGCGCCTCAAACTCGATATTCTCAACCACATCAACGGCGAAACAGCCCATTTTCAAAGTGAGTACCGGATTCGCCATAAGGACGGGAGCTACTTGTGGGTAATCGGCCGCGGTCTGGTTGGACGGGACGCGGAGGGGAAGGCCATCCGATTTGCAGGGTCACTGACCGACGTCAGCCAACTCAAGAGGGCGGAATCCCGTCTGCTCCACGACGCTTATAACGATCACCTCACCGGTCTCCCGAATCGAAACTACCTCACGGACCATCTCGGCAGGGCTCTCGAACGCAAGAAAGTGGACCGTGGCTATCGGTTTGCCGTGGCGTTCCTGGACCTCGATCAGTTCAAGGTAGTGAACGACAACCTCGGCCATCTAGTTGGCGACCAGTTGCTCGCCGCCGTTGCCGAGCGCCTGCGGGGATGCACGCTAGACTCTGACCTGGCAATTCGTTTCGGCGGCGACGAATTCGTCCTGTTGTGGGAGGGCGTGGAAACGCAGGAAGAGGCCCGCGAGGCGGCACTGCGAGTGCGGAAGGCGCTGGCGGCTCCATTTCACATGAATGGCCAAGAACTATTTACCACCGCGAGTTTGGGGATCACCCTCAGCTCCGGCCCCTACGAAAAAGCAGCCGATATGCTTCGCGATGCTGACATCGCTATGTACGAAGCCAAGGGGAAAGGCTTCGGCGAATTCCAGATCTTCAGTCAGCTCATGCACACTCAAACCGTCAAGCTTTGGAAGCTGCGAAACGATCTAAGGCGCGCTGTGGAAAGAGACGAGCTCGTGCTGCACTATCAGCCCCTTGTGTCGGCTGCTAGCGGGAAGATCGTTGGCGCCGAGGGGCTGGTTCGCTGGAATCATCCATCGGGCAAGATGATATCGCCAGCCGAGTTCATACCGTTGGCGGAGGAGACCGGCCTCATTCACGATGTCGGCCGGTGGGTGTTGCGGAACGCTTGCCACCAGATCCGGGCCTGGCGGGACGAAGGGCTGATTCAATTTCGCGTGTCGGTAAACGTCTCCCCGAATCAACTCAAAGAAGCTGACTTCGCCGATACCGTTGAGTGCATCCTCGCCGAGACCGGACTGGATCCCCGATACTTGCGGCTGGAGTTGACCGAGAGCGCTCTGATCGATAACGAGGAGCAAGCCCGGACGTGCCTGAACGCCCTTTATGACTTGGGTATTCGGTTGACGATCGATGACTTCGGCACAGGCTACTCTTCTCTGATCTATTTGAAGCGTTTCAATTTCGATGCCATCAAGATTAGTTCCACTTTCCTTGATGGGACTCCAACTGATCCCAACGCCACCGCTCTGGTGACGGGTTTGATGTCTTTGGCCCATTCCATGAATTTGGACGTTGTCGTCGAAGGTGTGGAGACCCATGACCAACTGGCTCTGCTTCGTTTGCACGACTGTGATCTGGTTCAAGGGTATCTGGCGAGCCGTCCGATCGAAGCGTCTGTGTTCGAGCAGTTGCTGCGCGGCGGTGAAAGCCTCTTAGCTCCGAGGGACAACGTGCCGGCTTCGATCCGCGCCCTGTCCGTTGTCGCCGGATAGCGATACAACGGCTCGGGCAGACCTTGAGTTGCGGGTTGATACTTACCGTGCGAATACCAGCAAAATAGGTAGATGAATTCCCCTGTGCCGAATCCCAGACATCGAAGTCAGCCCGCGCTGATCAAAATCTGGAAACTCCTGTTTGTCTTTTCGCTAGCGATCATTCTGGTCGCTGGTCAGGCGGCGCCGGCCGCTGAAAGCAACAAGCTTTTCCTGTGGGAGGTTGTCGGAGAAAAAGGGAAAGCCTATCTACTGGGCTCAATCCACCTGGCTCGCCAAGATCTATACCCACTCGACGAAACTATCGAAAACGCTTTCATGCAGTCCGACACGCTCGTGGTCGAGGTCGACCTCAATGAAATAGATCAAAAAAGGTGCATTGCAGCAAAAAGCCCTTTTCGCTGGCGTCTACGGGGACGGACGCAAGCTGGAAGATGAGCTATCCCCTGAAACCCTTGACGACCTGAGGTCGTTTCTCGATGCGCGGGCGATCCCCTTTTCGCCTTTTAACGCCATGAAGCCCTGGCTGGTGGCGATGGCGATCACCGCGGCGGAGATGATGAGACAGGGCTATTCCCCCGAGTTCGGTATTGACAAGCACTTTCTGGACCAAGCCAAAGCTGCGGGCAAGCCTGTCCGCGCGCTGGAATCCGCCGACTTTCAAATCGAGCTGCTTGCCGGCTTTCCAGATGAAGAGCAGGACCGGTTTCTGCTCTATACGGTTCAACAGGCTGATGAGGGGACCGAGGTCATCGAAGACATGATTGGCGCCTGGAAGTCGGGAGATGTCGATACGATTGAAGAGCACATCGTCGAGGTGGTTCGTAAAGATGAGAAGTTGAAGCCGCTTTTTTACAAGCTCTTCGAGAGCCGCAACAACGACATGACGGGCAAGGTGGGCGCCATGCTCGACTCGGGCGGAACGTGGTTCGTTGTCGTCGGCGCCGGGCACCTTGCGGGTGATACGGGGATCGTACGCCAACTGAGCGATAGCGGCAGGCAACTTGAGATCAGGCAGCTTTCGGCTGCTACGGCGGAGGTTCGCTGACATGCAGCGAAACGTTTCTGGCGAATAGAAGCCGCCCAATCAGCCGACGAGAATCTAAATCCCCAATCCCCCGGTCAGTTGCAGGCCGCATTCTTTCTTGGCGTCGTCACGTTGCCAGGGCCATCTCCCTTCTCGAGCCCCCTCGTCGGGGAGAACGGGAACAGTGCAGGTGTGGCAGCCGATGCTCTTGTATACCTGCCCCGCTTCGAGGCTCTTGGTGTAGAGGGGGTGAACCGGCAGTTCGCGCTCTCGCACATACTCATCGACCTGCTCTTCCGTCCAGTCGAACAGCGGTGCGACTTTAATAATCTCGCGCCCCTCGAATGGTATGACCTGCGTCTTGCCCAGTTGACTCCTGTGGTGCGACTGGTCTTTGCGCAGGCCAGTGATCCAAACGTCGAGTGTCTTGAGCGCCTGATAATTCGGCACAACTTTTCGAACGTGACAACAATAGTCCTGCAATTCCTTGCTCTTGTAGAAAAGGTGTTCTCCATGCCGCTTGACCATGGCCTGGGTCGTTGCTTCATCCGGTTTATAGCTTTCGAGCTTCAATCCGTAGTGCCGCTCAAGCTCTTCTATGTAAGCGTAGGTTTCCGGAAACAGCCTCGCGGTATCAATCGTATACACCCGGAAGTTCTTGGAGACCCGCGAGGCGATGTCGATTGTCACGGTCCCGGTCTTCTGGAAAGAGGTGCCGATGGCGGCTCTTTCGCCGTACTCACGGAAAATGGTTTGTATCAACTCCGCGGGATCGAGGCGGGTCCAAGCCTGGAGCATATCTTCGGTTTGCGCCATGGATAGTTGCTCGGACATAGGGGTGCAGTTGAGGCTAGCGCACCAGCCCGGCATGGATGACCGGGTGGGCCGCTCGGTGACTTCGATGTTACCTGAATTATGCACAGATTCGGCGTAGCCATCGTCGATGGAGTTGTGGCGATAGCGGCACTCGTGTCAACTCAGTGATTTCGCAAGTCGTCTTTTCTGCTGTTTCCCTCCCCGTTTGAGCCGCCTCCTGATCCCGGCAGGGCAAAAGCGGGCTGGCAAGCGGCGTGTTCCCAGTACGTTGCGGCGAGTGCATGAAATTTTATGCATGGAGTGCCCCTCAGCTCAGCGCACCCTCCACCACCGGCGCCAAGCTCGATCCCATCGCCCGCAGCCGTCGCATCAGCCGTTCAAACAGGCCCTTTTCCTGATAATGATCGCTGTAGCTGACACCCGTTCTGCCGGCGTGCCGCCAGATCTTGGCCGCCACGAACAGAAAACGCAGCCGCGCCGTCGCCAGGGTGGTGTGCCGCAGCGTCTCCACGCTGGCCTGGGCTTCGCGGTTGAACAGCAGCAGCCAGCAGTTGCGATTGTAGGCCAGCATGGCCAACTGAAAGTGATTGCGGTTCATGTCAAAGCGGCGCGAGGGATGGGCCGCCAGCCCGGCGTCGTTGTTGGCCTCCTTGATCAGGTTCTCGGCTCCGGCGCGCTGATTGTAAAACCACACCACCGCCGCGATCGGCTCGGCCAGATTGGTGACAAACACGCGGTAGGTGTAAGCGCTGGTGGCGAACAACTGGTATTGCTCGGCCGCGCCGGCCTTGGGCTCGTTTTCGTAACGCAGCGCCAGGAAACGGCAGGCCCGCGCCCAGCCTTGCGGTTGGTAGAGGAATTCGCATTCCGCGTCCGCGTCGGAGCGGGGGGAGGGTTTCCATTCTGCTTGCTGCAAGCGCTCGACCAGGCGCCGCGTTTTGCGCGCCACGATGACGAACTGACAAGCCGCCTTTTCATAGGCCTCCACCGCCTCCCAGCAATAAAAGCCGGAATCGGCCCGCGCCAGGATTTTCTTCACGCCGCCCGGCAAAGTCCGGAAAGCGCTTTCGAGGTGGGCGGCGATCTGTCGGCCCGTGGGCCGGTCGCCGTTGCGCAACCCGCCCATCAGGTATTCGCGCGTCTCGGCCAGGAAGGTCAGTATCGGCTGGTAGCTGCGCTTGCCCTTGTTCTTGGGGTTGTAGCTCTTGCGCCCGCCCATCTGGCGGCCGTAGAGGGTATGCACGGTGGTGTCGGTGTCCAGCGTCACCGTCTCCAACTTCACGTGGGCCGCGGCCCAGACTCGTTCCCGCAGCTGGCGCTGAATGGAAAGGATCTGCTTCGCCACGTTGAGGTGCAGCGAGGCCAGAAAGCGCCACAGCGTGGACTGCGGCGGCAGACGCGTCACTTGCAAGATGCCGGTCAGGATGGGGTCGCGAGCGATGAAGCGGAGTTGGTTGAGCCGCGCAAAGCCGACATAGAGGCCGAGCACGAGGGCCAGCACGAACTGGTAGGGGCTCATGGCTCGGGTGATCCGTTTGGTCGTGAGGGTTTCTTCCAGCAGCGCTTGGAAGCCGAGTTTTTCGAGCAGGGTGGCGACGGGCAGCAAGCCGCCGTAGGGAGTCAGATTCTTGCCACGGAAGTGATAGGGCGTGGCAGCCCCGATTTTATTGGGCCGCGGGGCCCTCGCGCCGGGGCCTTGTTTGACGGGCCTTCGGGAGCTATGCTGTTTTCGTTTGGTAACCATTTGGGTGACCTCCTTGGGGTTGACTGGCGAAACTGAAATCTTTGCCAGCCTACCTTTTTACCCCATGTTTTCGGGGGTCCCCAAATGGTTCCTGGCGGCTCAGCCCTCACCAGGTGCACCGGCAGTGCATAATTCAGGTGTTATCAAACGTGCCTCTGACGAGCGAGAACGTGGCGCTCCACGCAGAGGTTGTGGGCATGGTTCCAGACGACACCGAGAACCGTGCACCAGATGCATAGAGGAATTTCTGGTGACCGCTGAGGATATGAAAAAAGCTAAAAATATGGCGGGCGTGGAGGGACTTGAACCCCCGACCTGCTGGTTCGAAGCCAGACGCTCTATCCACTGAGCTACACGCCCGTGGATCTATTGTACGAGGTTGGCGCGGACGCTGTCTCTTTACCGGTTATTCGTTTCAATCGCGAGGGGGAAATGGAATCTCGCTGTCTTTCAGGCGGTCAGATTCAAGCGAGGGTTGAACTTCGTCTCTCCTGCTACACCGTCCGACCGTTCGTCTGAACAGAGCCGCGCCCGCGAGGGCGCCGTCAAGTCTGGCAGTGATCGCATTCCGACCGCGGCCACGACGTACCGACTGCCCGCTACCTCATCCCTGCGGGTGCTGCTCTGTTTCGGTCAAGCCACGCTTTGGGCGACCCTCATTTCGAATCCCACTGTTGTGTGCCGATGAGCCCCTATTGTGGCCGATGAGAAGGAAGAGCCGCCATGCGAAACCGATCAACGACGGGAGCAAACCACGAGCGCTGGCTCGTTTCCTACGCGGACTTTATTACTCTGCTATTCGCCTTTTTCGTCGTTCTGTTCGCCGCTTCCAACGTGGACGAGAAAAAGATGCAGTCCTTTGCGGTTGGATTCGAAAACTACATGGACCACTCGGGAACCGGTGACGAAGAGCAGCTCCCTGGGACTTTTCACGAGGATCTGAATATCAGAGAGGTTCAGACCTCGCTCGAACAACTAGAAGCAGACCTGTGGCCGAAAATCAAAAGCGGCGAGATCGAACTGTCAAAGGAGCCTCGCGGCCTGGTGATGAGCCTGAGCGAATCAGCGCTATTTCCACCCGGCGAAGCCCGCCTTCAGGCTCGATCGATACCGATCCTGCGAAAAGTCGGGGTATCGCTCAGTCGAATTCCAGGCCAAATTCGCCTCGAGGGGCACACCGATGATACGCCGATCCGCACGCGTCTCTACCCGTCAAACTGGCAACTTTCGACGGCGAGAGCGATCACCGTGCTTAAGTTTCTGATCAATGAACGAAGCATGCCGTCCGGCCGGCTATCCGCTGCCGGCTATGGGGAATTTCGTCCGCTTGTCCCCAATGTTAGTCCCGAGAACCGGGCCAAGAATCGCCGTGTGGACGTGGTCGTTCTGAGATAGGCCACGCTGCCGCGGGCAGTTCAAGGCCGCTCGTGAACTTGAAAGGTGAAGGCGTAGTTGTTCTTATCGTCCTCCAAGTGGCGCTCTTGTTGCACAAGCTTCCAATCCGTAAGGTCCGGCTCCGGAAAATAAGCGTCACCCTCGACGCTGGCATGAACGCGGGTCAAGTAAAGACGTTCCGTCCGGGGAAGCGCTTCCCGAAAAACGGCCTCGCCTCCGATCACGAACGCTTCTTCTTGGTCTTTGCAAGCGGCGACGGCCTCGTCGAGCGAATGAACCACCATCACGCCGGGAGGGGCATAGTCAAGATCGCGGGTCAGCACGATCGAGGTCCGGTTCGGCAGAGGACGGCCGATGGAGTCGAACGTCTTGCGGCCCATGATGATTGCGTGTCCCGTGGTGAGTTGTTTAAATCGGCGCAGATCAGCGGACAGCTTCCAGGGCAGGCCGTTGTCCCTGCCGATAACGCCGTTCTCCGACACCGCAACAATGCAGGAAAGCGTCATACGGCAATCGGCGCTTTGATATTGGGGTGCGGGTCGTAGTCATCCAACGAAAAGTCTTCGTAGCGAAAGTCGAAAATGCTCTTGACGGCAGGATTGATATTCATGGTCGGCAGCGCGCGTGGTTCCCGCGTGAGCTGAAGCCGCGCTTGCTCGATGTGATTGAGATAAAGGTGAACGTCACCGAAGGTATGGACGAAATCCCCCGGCGCGAGGCCCGCTACCTGGGCAACCATCACCGTCAACAAGCTATATGAAGCAATGTTGAACGGTACTCCCAAAAAGACGTCGGCGCTGCGCTGATAAAGCTGGCAGCTCAGCTTGCCCTCGGCGACATAGAACTGAAACAGCGCATGGCAAGGCGGCAGTGCCATGTCCGGTATCTGCGCTACATTCCAGGCGCTCACGATGAGCCGCCGAGAATTAGGGTTCGATTTGATTTGCTCGATGACGCTCGAGAGCTGGTCGACCGTCTCTCCGCCGGGCTTGGGCCAAGAGCGCCATTGGTATCCGTAGATCGGGCCGAGCTCTCCGTCGCCGTCAGCCCATTCGTCCCAAATGCTGACGCGATTTTCGTTTAGATAGCGGATGTTCGTTTCGCCGCGGATAAACCACAGCAGTTCGTAGATGATCGAGCGAAGATGCAACTTTTTTGTCGTCAGGACTGGAAAGCTTCCGCCTAAATCGAAGCGGATCTGGCGCCCGAAGAGGCTGCGGGTCCCCGTGCCGGTGCGGTCACTCTTGACCACGCCGTCGTCGAGGATGTCTTGCAACAGGTCGAGATACTGGCGCATAGGGGGGAAGTAGTTATTCTTGCAAGATTCTCGCTCCGGGCGGACCTGGCCGGGTTGGAGCCGCTAGGGAACGCTCGAGAAGGCTATTCCCCAACCTTGTCCAGCCCCACCCAGCCGGAGCTGATCATATTAGCTGAGTCCGCGTTCAAAGCGGCTTCGTCTATATCCAGACCGGCTTTGGCGAGGGCCCTAAGATAGTCATCCGCTGGTACAGCGCCCTGCAGCGAAATACCGCCGCCGATGATGACGGTTGGAACCGCGCTGACTGGGTAGATGCTCATCGCATCGACGACTTTTTTGAACACCTCGGATTGTAAGGTTTCATCGTCGACATCCCGCGAAAAGCGGTCCACATCGAGTCCGCCACGCCGAGCAACCTCGACCACGACTTCCTTGCTCGTGATGTCCTCGCTGCGACCGAAATAGGCAGCGAACATGTCCAGGTGAAAACGCTCGAAAAGCTGAGACCCCTGGCGCTGTGCAGCGGTCCCGGCGTAAAGTCCTGGGAGGCTCCAGCGGGGCAACGGGCGTTGATCCCACATCTGGTAGCTAATCCCGTCGGTGCGCGTCATCAATGCCGCGCTCTTCCAGCCGCGTTCGACGTAGCTTCCCTGGAACTCGAAAGGCGCAACGGATTTCTCCCGCCGCAGAGCAAAGGGATGCACCTGCACCGAGATTTTTTCCTGAAACTGGGCTTGCAGCTTCTGCAGGCGCACGGCCACAGGGTAACACCAGGGGCAAAGGTAGTCGGAGAACTCGATGATTCGGATTGGCTGAGGCACGCTCTAATTGTGGCGGTCCGGGAATGTGGTGTCAAAGGTTTGATCGGTGAAACCCATTCCATGAGCGATGCCTCCGATGACGCCGGAAAGAGGGGCTCAGGAAACTTCTTGTCTTGTTGTGGCCCCGATTTGGGCCTGGTTACGCTTGTCAGTCATGGGCAGGTATGATGTGGACAGGGCGCGAGCAAGTTTTTTCGCCCCGGAAAACATCTTGGGTCCTAAATGTGATTGATTTCTAGGTCTAGTCCAAGTATAGTAGTGGAAGTACTGGTAAGTACCTAGATGGAGTGCGTGGGATAACGTACGCTTCGACAGTAACTTTCCAGAGGTGTCCCAGTACGGCCGCTGCGGGTATATTTTTCCATAAGCTGTTTATTAGTAATGACTTACGAAAAGAGTTGATTCCTCCTGTGGCACTTGGCGAGTTCAGAGAGACCTGCGAAGGCTGCATATGAGCGAAAAGGGTGTTTTCAGGCTGGCTGCGAGGCTCAGAGCCGCTATCCGCCGATTCTCCGCTAGTAGCTCTAGTACTTTCGTTCTGGCCGGCCTTTGCACTGTCGTGTTTTCCCAATTCGGGCTCGTCAGCTCGGCCTGGGCAGCGCTGACGGCTTCTTTCGTTCTTGCGGCCATGGCTGTGACCCATCGGCCGCATCATGCTTCGAGTACCATTCTGTCCGCTGTCTCCTTTCTTCCTTTGGCGGTTTCCCTCGCTTACGGCCTTCCGGGACCTGTGTACCTGGTATCCAGCGTGCCGCTGGCATTCGGGATCGTGAGCGAGGCCCGCAGGGGTTGGAGTCTGGCGCGCTGCGGAGTTGCGTTTGTGACTCTGGCGAGTGCCGTGGGTGCGGTCTGGATCGGCAATCAGTACCTCGTTTTTCAGTCTGGCTGGGACAGCCTGCCAGCCACTCTGGCAGCGGCAACTCTGTTTTATTTGATTTTTAGCGCTGGCCTGGCGGTCCCGTCCGCGGCTCTAGCCGGCCGGGGTGACCTCAAGCAGGATCGGGGCGCCCTCAAGCGTTGGAGCGAAGTATTCTTCCGCGGAATCCCTGTTTGGCTGCTGATTCCCGCCGCGCTGGGCGTTGTTTCACTGTTGACGGAAGGCACGAGCATCCTAGAGAGAGCTTTCGGGTCTGTTCTCTTTCTGGCCGGGGTTATCTCCCTGAGCCGTTATCGATCCGCATCTGGATCGGCCGAAAGTAGTTACTCTGCCCGCGAGCAGGATCTAGTAGTGCAAACCGCCGTACAAACCCTAACCGCCGTGGCGGGTGCGAAAAACCATAGCTCTCTAGCCGCTACAAGGCGTCTGAGGAGTTTTGCAAGAGCTGTCGCGGAGAAATGTGCATGTTCGGAGGAGGAGATCCGCACCATACAGTTGGCGGCGGTTCTCCATGACATTGGAAAGGTTGGCGTCCCCGATCACATTCTGATGAAACCGGGGGCTCTGACCTCGCAGGAGTTTAGCCAAGTCGCTTCCCACGTTTCTGTGGGAGCCGCCATCTTGCGCGCGGCCAAGTTGCCTGACGCTGTGCAAGAAGTTGTTCTCCGGCATCGGGAGCATTGGGACGGTTCTGGGTATCCCGACGGCTTAAAGGGAGCTGAGATCCCCCGGTTGGCGCGTATCCTGAACATCGTTGATTCCTTTCATGCGTTGGTGAACGATCGGCCCTTCCGGCCGGCGCTCGGCCCTAAAGAAGCGGTGGATCTGATGAGCCTCCAGCGGGGGAAGATCTTTGATCCCGAGCTGCTCGACAAGCTGGCAGATGGACTCTCGACTCTTTGGGAAACCGTTCTCGATGCGGAACCGCCACAAGCGACTCCCTCGGACGATGCGGTGAGTCTCCGGGAAAAAGCCATCAAGCAAGACTGGATGGATACCGCCGGTGACCTGGCGTCGCGCAACCGGCACAGCCTGAGGAAGCTCACGAGTACGCCCGATCAGCTTGTCGCGTTCTACGACATTCTTCGGATTCTTGGGGCCGACCTAAATTTTGACAAGAGTCTCAAAGAGTGCGTGAGTATTTTGTGCCGCGCGATGCCCTGCGACAAAGTCGGCATCTTCATTCTGGACGGCGAGAGCTTCGTGCTGATGCAAGGCGCCGGTTTTCCAGATCACTGTGCCTCGCGGCTGGCGGTCTCATCGAAGCAGGGTCTCTTGGCTGAATGCGTGGAGTCCCAGCAGATCATGATCGGATCCGGTGCTGTTGGGGACGGTCCGGACGGTCAGGTTCCTCGATATTTGGACGATGTTCGCTCCAGCCTAGTGGCACCCCTGATTGCGGACGACCGGGTGATTGGAACGATCTTGCTTTGTTCCACGACAGACAAGGGGTTCCACCCGGACCAGTGTCAGTTGATGAGTTTGCTGACAGGCAAAGTGGCCTCGACGGTTCTTTCGTCGAGGACGCTTCGAAGGATATACCTCGAGACCGAAACCGACACCGTAACCGGCCTTCCAAACACCCGAGCCGTATTCCGTAAACTCGAAACCGAACTACAGAGAGCGCAGCGAGAGCACGAGCCCGTTGCTGTTCTTTTCATGGACCTCAACAACCTAAAACCAGTGAATGACTCTTTCGGTCACGCTGCCGGAGACACGCTGCTTCTGGAGGTTGGGCGGGCTCTGAAACGTTGTCTAAGACCCTATGATTTTTTGGGCCGTGTCGGAGGAGACGAGTTTCTGGCCATTGTACCCGGAATCCCGCAGGACCAGCTCGAGGGCAAAATGCAAGTGCTCAAGGGCGCGATCGCGACAACCGCATTTCGAGTTGATAAGGATGCGACGATCCATACTTCGATTAGCGTTGGCGCGGCGGTCTTCCCCGTCGACGGGTCCGAAGCTGAAGAACTCGTCTACCTGAGTGACAAGCGGATGTATGAGGACAAACAGCGCACGAAATCCGCCGCGAACCTGGCATCGCAAGTTGCCGCGTCTTCTAAGAGCTGAACCCAGAAAAGTTGAACGCGCCTTTGATTGCAGAAAGGCTCGCTGCGCCAAACTCTTGCGAGGGCCAAGCGCTTAGGGCCAACCGAGGGGAGGGCTACTGGTTTCCAGCGCCGATGAAGAAGACGCCGAGTAGCACCAGCGCCAATCCCACCACCTTCGGCCGGTTGAACGGCTCACCGAAGAATATGCGCGACCAAACCAAGGTCCACACGTATCCCAGCGACACCATTGGGTAAAGAACGGTCAGGCTTCCGTCTTTCAGCCCCCAAACATAGAGAATCGACGACACGACGAAGAGTCCGATCCCGGCGCCGAGCTTTACGGCCGCCGCGGACCATCCTTGCTTCAGGCGATTGGCGCCGGCCTTGAGCAGGACCGCGGCGATGGAGCCGATGAAGCTGGCCACAAGAACCAAGACCATCGAAGAGAGCGGGGTTTTCATGAGCGACTCCCCAGTCCGATGCAGGACACGCCCAAGACGATCAAAGCGACTCCGGCCACTTTGAACCCGTTGATCACATCGTCGAAGAAAATCGGTGACAGAATGGTGACCCAGACGTAAGTGAGAGCGATGATCGGGTAGAGGACTGACAGCTGCCCGTCGCGAAGAGCCAAAATCAACAGCCCGGTATTTGCCGCCAAGCAGACATAGCCGCCCAGCAACGACCAGTTGGTGATGATGTCGACGAGGCTGCTATTCTCGATGCCAACCGCACCCATGCGCATCAGCACTTGGGCTGCTGCTCCGATGATCGTGCACAATAGGACCAGCCCAATCGAGGTAATCGTAGTATTCGACGCGGCTTCTTGCCGAAAAATCGCTGCTGCTGGCTCGTTCAATTCCAGGATCGGTGCGGCGGGTTCCGCAAAGGTGTCCGATTGTATCATAGGAATCGATCCTAGCCCTGCTTGTGCCTGCTTTGCCATGCGGATATCGCCCTAGTGGTCCTACGTTGTTTGATGGAAGCGACGAAACGAAAGGACCTTTGCAAGCTAGTGCTCAACCCCTAATCGAACGACCCGATTTTGCAAGCCAATACCATGGGTCCCTGTTTTACAGCCGCCTCAAAGTCTCGCAGTCCACCTCAAAGTCTTTGGTTACAATAAGTTTATGCAGTATGGCTCCATCAATACCGATATCAGGAACGAGCGCTGAGATGCCGCTGGCGCCCTCCTCCACACAAGAAACTTATCGGACCATTCGTGAAGGACTCAGACCCCATTTCAGTGAACTAGCCCGCTGCAACTCGACCAGCGAGCTCCAAGCTCTGCCGCTCTACGTGTCACTTGAACCGCTCGTGAGGGACGTGCTCGACCAAGCGGATGAAGGCGATTGTAGTCGCTCCGCCGCGCCGGCTCGCGCGAAATATAGATTCGTTGCTTGGAACCTGGAGCGCGGCATCCAGTTCGACGGGCAGCTTGAGGCATTGCGATCCGATCCCTACTTGAGCGGGGCGGACGTCCTGCTATTGACGGAGACGGATGTCGGTATGGCCCGCTCGCGCAATCGGGCTGTAGCGCAAGAGCTAGCCCAAGAGTTGGGACTTCATTATGCGTTCGTCCCGTGCTATCTCAACCTGGCGAAAGGAGCGGGTATTGAACGCGATCACGCCGAGGATAACGAACTGGGCTTACATGGAAACGCCGTCCTGAGCCGCTACCCCATTCAGAACGTCAGACCGGTTCACTTAAAAAACGGCAAAGACAAGATGAGCGGGCGAGAGAAACGGCTTGGAACGCAGACGGCTGTTGTTGCCGACATCGATCTGCCGAATTTTCCGGTCACGGTCGCCTCGATTCACCTCGACGCGCAATCGACTCAGCGCCATCGGCACGACCAAATGGGCGATGTTCTCGACGGTCTAGCGACCGAGCGGCCCACGATCATCGGTGGTGACTGGAACACGATGACCTACAATTCATCGCGCGCGTCCACCGCCATCATGGGCTTCTGGCTGCGAGTCTTCATGGGAGTCGACAACGTCATCAACAACCACTATCTGCATCCCTACAACTACTTTGAGAAAGAGCTATTCGGGCTGATCGAGGCGCGGGGATTCGACTACCGCCAAGCCAATATTCTTGGCGAGCGCACGGCTTCCTACGACGCCGACGATATCAAGACCAATAAGAATCTTCGCGAGTGGGTGCCGGCCTGGTGCTTTGCCTTCATTCGCTGGGCGCTGCGCAACCACGATGGCAAATGCCCGCTGAAGATTGACTGGTTCGCCACACGGGGCATTCGTTGCAAGGATCCTGTGGTGCTCCATCACTTGCGGGAAGGGCGCGCGGTGCCACTTTCCGACCACGATGCGATTGGGGTGGATGTGATTGTCCCGTTGAGTGATTGAGCCCTCAAGCCGTTTTTCGGCGGAGCAACTCGGCTCGACCGATCGACTGCTTGACGCGATCACAATGTCCGCAGGCGAAATCCGCCATCCACATCAATCACTTGACCGGTCGAGTAGTCCAGCAGCCCATCCGCGATCGCGCGAACAGCCTTAGCCACATCGCTGGGCACTCCCATGCGCGGTTGCGGCAGCAGGCCGTCGGCGATGAGTTTGTCGTACTTTTCCTTTACCGGAACAACCATGTCCGTGAGCGTGATACCGGGACGAACCTCGAAGACGGTAATTCCTTCGCGCGCCAAACGGTGCGCAAACAAAGTAGTTGCCATCCCTAGCCCGGCTTTTGAAACGCAGTACTCGCCCCGGTTCGGCGATGACGCATAAGCTGAAATCGAGCCAATAAAGATGATTCGCCCGGCTTGCCGCTCGACCATCCAGCGAGCCGCGAGCTGCGTTAGAAAGTAAGGACCCTTGAGATTGGCAGTCATCACCTCGTCGTAGCTCTGCTCGGAGGCCTCCAGCAGATCGGCCCGAGCACGAGGCGCCATCCCGGCGTTGTTGACCAGCAGATCGAGCCTTCCGAACTTCTCACGACAGAAATCGATAAGCCCCTGGCGGTCCGCGCCCGATGCCAAATCGATGCGAAAGATCTCGACGCCGTGCTCTTGTTGCAATGACTTCGCCGCGTCTTCACGTCCGCGATAAGTCGCGATCACGTGATGTGTCGTGGCTAGATCCGCAGCAATGCCGCGGCCAATGCCGCGGCTAGCGCCAGTGACAATCGCCACGGGCCGCTGGTTCTGATTGGGTTCACTCATAGGCTCGGCGGCAGCGTCCCGGGACGCCCCGCTGTCAAGTACAACAATACCGAACTGGCTTTGGGCAAGACCGAACTGGCCCTGGGCAAGTTTTTGCTAGCCCGTGCCACGGACCCCTTTTGTGAGCGCTTCCGAGCGCTTTTGAGCGGATTTGAGCGCTTTTGAGCGGATTTCAGAAAGTCCGTGCGCCTTTTGTTCGCTTTTCTGGACGACCCGGCTAAGTTCGCCCGTGATGACCGCTGCGATGGCGGGCCCTGGGAGCCCTACGCAGCGCTGTCAAGATTTGCGCCACGCCGGGCGCGAATCGTTCAACCCCTGTTGTTTTCATTGTAAGGCACGTGTCAAGTGCCTGCCGGCGGCGCGTCTAATAAGTGCGGTAAAGACGCACTTTATGGCCCGGTGACTGAACAGTAGCGCTAGCAGCCTGGGCACGCCTGGCTTTAGTCTCGACCGCTGGCGGGTAAACAAACTGGACTCTGACAAAGAGGCTAGTGAAAGAAAGGCAGAGACGTCCTACTGACAAGAGGACTGTCGTTGTTGAGAACCTCACTAAACTGACCTCACCATGCCGCCAATTGCTCGCGCGCCCAAGTCGCGCCCTTGTCTTCATGGCACTGCAGGCAGGCATTTGGGCTCTCCTTCTGCCCGAAGTGCATTGTCATTTCCGCGTCAGGGATGTCGTCAATTCGATGGGTCCCGGCCTGGAATAGCAAACTGTGCATGATCTTCGGCATGTGGCAGGAGGTGCAGCGGCTGCCTTCTGACTCCGGTTCATGGCGGGTGTGAGCTTTCAGATCGCCGCCGTAGCTTTCGTGGCACTGCAGGCACATGCGATCAGGTTCATCTCGGAACTTGAGTGATTTCGGGTTCGACGCCGCATCCGCCGGGTGCGGGTCGTGACAGTGCCCACAGTGCGCCTCGCCCTTTCTGAAACAAGCCGATCGCAGGAACGATTCGACGATAAAAGTCGACTCGCAGAATCTCCCGTCCCCATGAAAAGCCTTCCGCGAAAACTCCGGGTAAGGACGGCTGGCGATTTCCCGAAAGAACGAAGTCGAATCGCCGGAAAAGTTCACTTCCCCTTTTGCCCCGAAGTCCACAACAGTCGATTGCATGTGGCACTGGGCGCAGATACTGACATATTGGACATGGCCGATCTTCCCGAAACGAATTGGTGGCTCGTCGGCCGGCGTCAGCTCAGGCCTTCCGGCTTGCCTGGTCGCCACGTGATCTCCCGACGGCCCGTGACACATTTCGCAGTTGATTCCAGACTCGTGATAGATGAAGTCGGTTGGTCACCGGCTCTCTTCGTCAGTCGACAACTGGCTGGTGTGGCACATGGCGCAGTTGACCTGATAGTTCGTCGCGGATGTCAACCGGTGAAAAGTGCTTAGGTCGGCACGTTCGGAGCCTGGCGGGTCGATGACCTTCCAGAAGTTGACCCATTTCAGGTGCAGCCGGCTGTATTGAATCGGGAACACCTGGATCGCGCCGTCCGGCAATCGAGTCGCATAGGCCTGCTGCCACTTGGAGCCGATTGTGTAGTCGACCTTGTAACGTTGTGTCAACGCCAAGTAGAAATATCCTAATCGCTGCCAAGTAGAAATGTCCGCTTTGGGGCAGGTGGCTGGAGAGGCGATGGTAGAGTGGTTGGCGTTGAGGGCAGGGTCGCGCCTGCTCTTGATGCCCAAGGCCGAAGCGATGGAGCTGGCTCCCAAGCAATCGGCTGAAGCAGACGACCCTCTGGCCTCCCGGTCAGAGGGTTTTCTGTTCGTGACAGAGATTGCTTTGGTGAAGCTTCGGAGCGGAGGCCTTGGGCTTCGCCAACGCGACGATCGCCGGGCGCCGTTTGCCCGGCGCTCCCCATAGCGTCTTGGTTTGGCAGCGACTGCCAACTCAGCGCATCGGCCCGATGGGCGCTCCGCATAGAGTCTTGGTTTGGCAGCGACTCCTAGTCCTGCGTATCGTCTCGCCGAGCGCCGGATGCCTGCGCCGCTTGCCACACAGGCGGGCTGTCTTTCAGATCGAAGTCCTTCATCCAGTCGCTGCTTCGCTTGCCGGCAGCTTTGCCGCCAGCCTTCTCGGCCGCTGCCGCAGCGGGTTCCGCCTGGGCGCTCTTGGGCTGCGGGCGCTCCGATTGGGGCTGCGCGCCGCAGCGCTTCAGCGCCAGTTCGTGCTTGCCGCAGCGCGCGGCCAGGACGCCGTCCAGGCGTCTCTCCACCCGCCCTCGGCTGTTTCGCAGACCCGGCACAATCGCCTTGCGGTCGATTTGATAGCTCTTTCCCCGGAAGCGAATCGTGTAGTCGTTGGCGACCCGCCGCGTCTCGACCTGGCTCAGCGCCGAGTCCAGATCGTGCTCGGGACCTAGCTCGCGATGCGCCTCGTCGGGGTGAGCCGGCTGCACCCGCAACGTGGCGTTCCACCAGGGCAGAAACTCGCTTTCCAGGTAGGCGTTGGCCTGTTCGATCGTCGTGGCCCCGGCCACCCGCAGACCCTTCACCAGGCGGTCCTGGGCGGTGCCAAAGCTGCGCTCGACGCGGCCTTTGGCCTGCGGCGAATAGGCCGTGATCGATTCGATGTCCAGCTCCTGGAGCGCCCGCCCGATCTGCGTGGGAGGCAAGAGCTTGGGATCCTCGCCGGCGCTGTTTTTGGGCGTGTTGACAAACAGGCTGGCGCGGTCGGTGTAGAAGGCTACGGGTCGGCCGTTTTGTTCCAGATACGTCTTCAGCAAACGGCGATTCTCTTCGCCCGAGTCGTGCCGGACGAAGCGCGCCAGCAACTCGCTGCTGGCGTCGTCGATCATGCCGATCAGGTACAGCTTCTCCCCGCGTCCCTCCAGCCAGTCGTGCTCGGAGGTGTCCCATTGCACCAGCTCGCCGCGGCAACTGCGGCGGGGCCGCCACGGATGCGGGCGTCCTGACTTGCGGCGGCGGGGCTTCCACAGGCCCGCGGCGGCCATCCAACGGCGCAGCGTTTCGCGGCCGACTTGGACGCCGTGGCGCTGCTCGAGATACTCCGCCGCCAGAGTCGGGCCAAAGCCGGCGTAGACGGGTTGGGAGAGGATTGCCACGGCTTGTTTTTCCGCCTTGGCGCTGAGCTTGCGGTTGGACGCGCGGCCCCGCGCGGCATGGACCACGGCCTGGTCGCCTTCGCTGCGAAGCTTCGCCAGCAGCCGCCTCAGATGCCGTTCGCTGAGGCCCGTCTGCTGGGCGGCCTGCTTTTGCGTGATGAGTTTTTTGTCTGCTTTGCGCAGCGCCACCAGCCGGTCGCGCTCTCGTTGTGTCATTAGTAGTTGTCCTTGCTTGCTCACCCCTCCAGGCTGACCTTGTCAATAGGACATTTCTACTTGGCACGTTTAGGACATTATCACTCGGCAGCGACAAGACCTTGTAACGTTGCCATGCGCCTTGCTCGTCGTGAAACTCAAAGTAGTGGCGATCGTCCTCGATTCCCATGCGCGCCGCCGCGGGACCGCCCGACAGCGGAAACTGGTTCTGATCGGTGAAATCGCCGAAAACGTTTTCCGGCTGATAGGGACGGAACATCTGCGCCATTCCCGTCAGTTTCCAAGACCCGAAGACCTCGCCGTGCCAACCCTCGCACGAAGCGGAGCCCGCGTAGTTCGCGGGTGTCGAGGGTTTGGTTGGCTTGGCTGCGGTGGTCTCTTTCGGCGCCGCGGGTGGGTCGATCGAGTCCACGAAAGCGTCGAACTCAGAGTGGACTGCCTTGGCCGATTGGGCCGCCGTCCCCGACTGCGCTGTCCCCAACTGTTCTTGTAACCGCTTCAGTTGCGCCTCAGCCCACTCCTTCAGCGGTCCGCCGTGGCGGTAAACATCCGCCAGATGGCTGGCCGCCTCGTGAGTCTCCCGCAACGAAAGATGCGCGATCCCGAGAAGATAGGCCGCCGAAGTATCGGAGGCATTCAGCCGTCTGGACTCCGCCAGAAAATCCCGCCCCTTGCGGTAGTGAGCATCGCGCTCCGATTCCACCGCCGCCAGTCCTTCGGTGACAGCCGCCCTGCCCAGGACGTAGTAGCAAGACGCCCGCAGTTCCGGCTCCAGCTTGGCCCATTCCTTTTCGGAAAAGCGCACCGGCCGGTCAAAGCGATCCAGGTATTCGAGAGCCAGCGTCGCGCTTGAGACCGCCTGGTCGGCGAGCTTTCGGTGAATCTGCACGTTCGCTAACGATACGAGCAGAAACGGGTTCTCGGGAAGCAGTCGCAGCGATTTGCCGCCGTACTCCAAAGCGGCCTTCAGGTCGTCCAAGTCAATCGAGGCCTTGCTGGCCATTTCGTACACATGCGAGAGCAACCAGGATTTCGGGTAGCTCTCCAGGAATTCGTCGGCGAGGCGGCACTTGATAGCCGGGTCGCCCTCTTTGAAAAGTGCGCTGAAAGCTTTTCGTTCGACGGGATCTTCGACCTGATCGAGGAGCGTGAGGCTGCTCTTATCGCCGCGAAATATGGCGGTGTCGAACTCTTGTGACCAACCGAGGACAGCGAGAGCGGCTACCAACGTTACGCAGCAAACGGTAATCTTGCCCGATGTCACCTGAATTATGCACAGATTCACTTTGCGAGTGTGGCTGCGTTCGTAGCGGGTTGGCGGTCGTCGTGAGGTGGTAGCTCGGCAACTGGTCTTTTGGCTTCTCCGTGTCCGGTTTCCCTTCCCGCCCAGAATCCGCGTCGTCAAAACCTCGCTCGGAAGTGACGTGTTTCCAGTGCGTTACGGCTAGTGCATAAACTTTTATGCATAGCACATAGCCAGGCTCTCAGATCAGCGCCCTCCCGACCACCGGCGGCAAGCCGCCGTAGGGAGTCGGCTTCCTGCCGCGGAAGTTGTAAGGCGTCGAAGCCCCGATTTTATTGGGCCGCGAGGTCGTCACGGCTGGGCCTTGTTGGACGGGCCTTTGGGAGCTATGCTGTTTTCATCTGGTAACCATGTGGGTGACCTCCTTGGGGTTGGCTGGCGAAGCTGGGATCTTTGCCAGCCGACCTTTTTACCCCATGTTTTCGGGGGTCCCCAATGGTCCCTTGCGGCTCAGCCCTCCTCAGGTCCACGCCGCAGTGCATAATTCAGGTGTCATTGGTCCTATACGGAGCCCAGCGGGATTGTATGCGCTCGAGGGAACCCAGGCAACCCGCCTCTTTCTATTATGTTCGTATCGCCAACCACTGTAAGTCAGTCCAATACAAGCTCAGTTGCTAGAATCGTAATCGAATAAGTCGAGGAGGTCGTCATCCCAATGAACAAGACCGCTTTGAACAAGGCCGGAATCAACAACCACCCGGTGAACAACCATGCGATGAACAGGCGACACCGTTTTCTCGCCGCCGTTATTTTTTCATTGGCTTTTTCGTTCGCGTCCGCATCTCCGCTCACCGCTGCCCCGCACAAGGCGCTCATCGTTGATGGGCAGAACAATCACCAGGTATGGCCCGAGACAACTCAGATGATCAAGGGCTACCTGGAAGAAACCGGCCTGTTCACGGTCGATGTCGCCACCACTCCGCCGGCTGGTGGCGACATGAGCCTCTTCAAACCCAAGTTTTCGGGCTACGCTCTCGTCGTTTCAAACTACAATGGCGAGCCCTGGTCCGCGGATGTGCAAACCGCGTTCGAAGCCTTCGTCGACGGCGGAGGCGGGTTTGTTTCAACCTGAATTATGCACTGCCGGTGCACCTGGTGAGGGCTGAGCCGCCAGGAACCATTTGGGGACCCCCGAAAACATGGGGTAAAAAGGTAGGCTGGCAAAGATTTCAGCTTCGCCAGTCAACCCCAAGGAGGTCACCCAAATGGTTACCAAACGAAAACAGCATAGCTCCCGAAGGCCCGTCAAACAAGGCCCCGGCGCGAGGGCCCCGCGGCCCAATAAAATCGGGGCTGCCACGCCCTATCACTTCCGTGGCAAGAATCTGACTCCCTACGGCGGCTTGCTGCCCGTCGCCACCCTGCTCGAAAAACTCGGCTTCCAAGCGCTGCTGGAAGAAACCCTCACGACCAAACGGATCACCCGAGCCATGAGCCCCTACCAGTTCGTGCTGGCCCTCGTGCTCGGCCTCTATGTCGGCTTTGCGCGGCTCAACCAACTCCGCTTCATCGCTCGCGACCCCATCCTGACCGGCATCTTGCAAGTGACGCGTCTGCCGCCGCAGTCCACGCTGTGGCGCTTTCTGGCCTCGCTGCACCTCAACGTGGCGAAGCAGATCCTTTCCATTCAGCGCCAGCTGCGGGAACGAGTCTGGGCCGCGGCCCACGTGAAGTTGGAGACGGTGACGCTGGACACCGACACCACCGTGCATACCCTCTACGGCCGCCAGATGGGCGGGCGCAAGAGCTACAACCCCAAGAACAAGGGCAAGCGCAGCTACCAGCCGATACTGACCTTCCTGGCCGAGACGCGCGAATACCTGATGGGCGGGTTGCGCAACGGCGACCGGCCCACGGGCCGACAGATCGCCGCCCACCTCGAAAGCGCTTTCCGGACTTTGCCGGGCGGCGTGAAGAAAATCCTGGCGCGGGCCGATTCCGGCTTTTATTGCTGGGAGGCGGTGGAGGCCTATGAAAAGGCGGCTTGTCAGTTCGTCATCGTGGCGCGCAAAACGCGGCGCCTGGTCGAGCGCTTGCAGCAAGCAGAATGGAAACCCTCCCCCCGCTCCGACGCGGACGCGGAATGCGAATTCCTCTACCAACCGCAAGGCTGAGCGCGGGCCGGCCGTTTCCTGGCGCTGCGTTACGAAAACGAGCCCAAGGCCGGCGCGGCCGAGCAATACCAGTTGTTCGCCACCAGCGCTTACACCTACCGCGTGTTTGTCACCAATCTGGCCGAGCCGATCGCGGCGGTGGTGTGGTTTTACAATCAGCGCGCCGGAGCCGAGAACCTGATCAAGGAGGCCAACAACGACGCCGGGCTGGCGGCCCATCCCTCGCGCCGCTTTGACATGAACCGCACTCACTTTCAGTTGGCCATGCTGGCCTACAATCGCAACTGCTGGCTGCTGCTGTTCAACCGCGAAGCCCAGGCCAGCGTGGAGACGCTGCGGCACACCACCCTGGCGACGGCGCGGCTGCGTTTTCTGTTCGTGGCGGCCAAGATCTGGCGGCACGCCGGCAGAACGGGTGTCAGCTACAGCGATCATTATCAGGAAAAGGGCCTGTTTGAACGGCTGATGCGACGGCTGCGGGCGATGGGATCGAGCTTGGCGCCGGTGGTGGAGGGTGCGCTGAGCTGAGGGGCACTCCATGCATAAAATTTCATGCACTCGCCGCAAGGTACTGGGAACACGCCGCTTGCCAGCCCGCTTTTGCCCTGCCGGGATCAGGAGGCGGCTCAAACGGGGAGGGAAACAGCAGAAAAGACGACTTGCGAAATCACTGAGTTGACACGAGTGCCGCTATCGCCACAACTCCATCGACGATGGCTACGCCGAATCTGTGCATAATTCAGGTTCAATACACGCGCGAACAACGCATTTCCCGAATGGCCCGCCTACAACGAAATGATCGCCGTTGGCGGTTGGGGGAATCGCAACGAGAAATGGGGACCTTATGTTCGGTTCCGTGACGACAAGTTCGTTCGCGATACGACTCCGGGGCGAGGTGGCAGCCACGGTGCGCGTCACCAATTCCAGGTCGTCGTCAGAAACTCAGACCACCCGATCACGAAGGGATTGCCCACGCAATGGCTACATACCGAAGATGAGTTGTACGACGGCCTGCGGGGTCCCGCCAAGAATCTGACCGTGCTCGCCACGGCCTACTCCGAGCCTTCCACGAAAGGCACCGGAGAGCACAAGCCGATGCTGATGACCATTGACTACGGCAAGGGCCGCATCTTTCACACGACGCTCGGCCACGGGGTCGTATCGCAGCAGTGCGTCGGGTTCATCGCTACCCTGCAGCGCGGCGCCGAATGGGCCGTTACTGGAAGGGTGACCCAGAAGGTTCCGGCGGACTTCCCGCGGCCAGACACAACCAGCGTCCGAGAGTAGAGCGCCGCGCCGACGGCCGAACGAACCGCCGAATCGGTTGGTGTCGAGCTTGGGCGCTCAAGGCAGCGTGTCCAGCAGGGCCGAAGCGCATTGCCCATCGCGGCTGGGCTCAGTCGTCCGCAACAGCTGGTGCTGCCTTTTCGGCGCTCTTCTCGTCTTTGTTCTGGTCGGGGAGAAGCTCGGCGAAAGTCAGGGAGATTTCCTGCTCGACCGGTGGAATCCGGCCGCCGGCTTCAAGATAGTTCGCCGTGCGCCACATGGCGGTACTGTCGTGATCGTATTCGCCGACGATCAATACCGGCGTCCCTTGTTTGCGGATCTCCCAGCCTTTCGGCCCCAGATCCCACTGCTCACCCCAGTCGAAGATCCAGGACGCGTCGCGGTCCAGCAGCCGAATGCAACCGTGACTGGCCGGGCGGCCCGGCAGCTCGTATGTATGGAATGAGTGTCCGCGCTGGTTTTGGAAGTTGAAGTACCACGGCAGGAGCCAATTGCGGTTGACCGTACTGCGCTTGAGCGTCGCTTTCCAGTTGAAGTGAAACAGCCCTCCGGGCGTCCGGCTGGATCGGGCTCCCGTGCTGACCGGGCCCCAGCGGACGAGCTTGCCGCGCTGATAGGCTCCGAAAACCTGGCCGGGTATGTAGACGACCATCGCCTTCGGGAATCTTAGGGCTGGTTGATAGGTGATGGGAAGCGGGCTGTAGGCTAGTTCGTCCAGATCCCAGCGATCAGGGACGACGATTCTCTTCAGCCGAGTAAGATTGCCGCGGTCTGAACGGTTGAGCTTTTCCAGCAGCGCTATCTGCCTGTCATTGAAGCTGCACTCGAGTTGCTCTGTATCTGCAGAGACCGGCTCGGTTGCGAGAACGGCGGCGGGCGCCGGCGGTTGGTTGCTTGGCTCGATCGCACTGACCAGTTGGTTTTCCGGCTGAATCGCACAGACCGGCAGGACGGCGAGTGCCGCCACGCAAAGTTTGATTCCCCATCTGGTCCATTGAAGTTGTCGAAGCCGCATCTTTTACCCCCTGAGCAACCTTCACTGCCTTAGGATGCAATCTGAGGGCCAAAATGGGATCGACCTTCAGCTACGCTGCGTCAACTTTACGAAACCCGTCCTAATTGTTAGACTTATGCGCCAACGATTAAATTTCACGCCTCGATTCCTTTTCGTCTTGCATCGCACATCCTTTGGGCGAGTTTGTAATTTTTCCCACCAGTGTGGAAAGTGCTACATGGTCGAGGTGCTGCATGGTTGAGGCACGGCATGGTTGAGGCACGGCTGACACGCCGAGTTGCGTTGATGGGCAAAATCGGCTTCCGTTGACCAAAAAAGGCGGCGCTTCAGCGAGGCTCGTCCTTCCAGGTGTAAGATGGAGGAAATCTGACAGGAGGCCACATGGCACAAGACAGTTCACGGCGAGACTTCTTCCGAACAAGTTTCGGCAGCGCGATGACCGCCGCTCTGGCGCAACAGGCGCTTGCACAACAGGACAGCCCCAACGGTATCCCCACACGCAAACTAGGGCGTACGAACGAGCAGGTCTCGATCGTGTGTCTGGGAGGCTGGCACATCGGTGACGCCGCCAACAAAGACCGCAAAGAAGCTATCCGCATCATGCACACCGCGATCGATGAAGGAATGACATTCTTCGATAACGCTTGGGACTATCACGACGGCGGGTCCGAGGATGTGATGGGAGAAGCGCTGGCCTCGGGCGGCCGCCGCGACAAGGTCTTCCTGATGACGAAGAACTGCGAGCGCGATTATGAGGGCAGCAAGCGCAACTTGGAAGATAGCCTGCGCCGCTTAAGGACCGACCACGTTGATCTATGGCAATTCCACGAGATGGTTTACGACAACGCCCCGGACTGGGTCTTCGATAAGGGTGGCCTGAAGTTCGCGCTCGAAGCACAGAAAGCCGGTAAGGTTCGCTACATCGGTTTCACCGGACACAAGGATCCCCGCATTCACCTCAAGATGCTCAACAAGCCCTACGACTGGGCCACTTCTCAGATGCCGATCAACATCATGGATGCGCACTACCGCAGCTTCCAGAAAGACGTCGTGCCGGTATGCCTTGAGAAGAACGTCGGAGTCATCGGCATGAAGAGTTTGGCCGGCGGCTCACCCGGTCGCATTCCCACCGAAACTGACATTACCGCGGAGGAGTGTATCCGGTATTCTCTGAGCCTGCCGGTTTCTTCGCTGGTTGTCGGCCTGGGGTCGATGAAAGACCTGATGCAGAGTGTTAATATTGCCCGCGGATTCAAACCGCTATCGGACTCGGACAAGACTCGGCTGCTGTCGATGTCGGCCGATGAGGGTTCGGGCGGGCGCCATGAGCTGTTCAAGTCCAGTCAGAATTTCGACGGCCCGCATCATCGCAAGCAGCACGGGTTTGCGGTTTAGGCGGGCGAGGCCAGCGGCTAGGAACCTGCTTGAACCGGTCCATCGTCGCGGAAGGCGCGACGAGAGACGATGACATAGTTGTATGTCCAAGTTAACTCTGAGCATCGACGATCACGTTGTTGTGCGCGCGAAGCGGTTCGCCAAAGAAAACGGCACTTCAGTCTCCAGACTCGTAGAGCGTTACCTCGACGGAATCACGAGGCCGCTGAACCCTGTTGAATGTTTGCCTGTTTTGGATGAAATCAGGGGCGTTCTCCGCACTGGAAGTCTCGAAGAGTACCGTCAGCACTTGATAGAAAAACATCGATGAATCATTCGTCACCGGTTTCGCGGCGCAGGGCCAACTGAAGCCGGTCTCTACTTTGTGACCGGTCCGTTCCGCTCTACCCATTTTCCAGCTTGCATGACACGGTCGATCTTGCGGGTGTTTTTTATGTCGGCTAGCGGGTCGGCTTCGAGTAGCAGCAGGTCCGCGGCCTGACCGGCGGCTAGCTGACCGAAGCCGCTCTCGCGGCTTTTGCGCCGCTCGGCGATTTGGGCCGCGGCGCTTGTTGCGGCGACGATTGCGTCCATAGGAGAAAGCCCCGCGGCGACGAGCAGTTCCATCTCGCGATGCGTGCCCCAACCGGTGGCTACGTTGCCGGCACCGCTGTCCGAGCCCGCGCCAATTTTCACCCCCGCTTGCTGCATCTGTTTGACGAAGCGCTCGGCGGTGGCGTATTCCTTTTTGCTCTGGGCAAGTTGCGGGTTGGCGAGGATCTGCTCCCGAGCCTCCGCCTGCGTCAAGCCATCCAATACTTCCGGCGAAAACGCTTGGCGCAGTTCCGGGTCATTGAGCGCCTCGGGGTTTTCGGCGAAATACCACCCGGACTGCGCGACGCTGAGCGTCGGCGTGAAAGTGAGTCCTTTGCTTTTGCACATCTGGACGAAGGAGTCGTCCACCGCCTCGCGATCGCGTACGGTGTGCAGGAAGTCGGTCACGCCGAGGGCCGCAAGCTGGTGAACGTCTTCCTCATCAGAGATGTGGGCAACTGAGGGAATGTCGTGCTTGGCGGCTTCCTGAACGACTGCCGTTTGTATTTCCGCGCTGATCTTGGGAACGGTCTGATTGATCGACTCGACCCACATCTTGACGAAGTCCACTCTTTGGGCCGCTAGCTCGCGAACCATCTTGCGCGCTTCGTCTTCGGTCGCGGGGCGGTTGACGATCAGATCTACCGGGTGCCCCTGGGGATGGGTGAATCCCAGGCCCGCCGTATACAAGCGCGGAGCGGGGATTTTGCCCGCGCGGCCGTCCGCGAAGACGGCCAGGGTTTCGAGCGGATCGGCGCCGATGCTGCGAGCGGTTGTCACGCCGAAGTAGAGCTGCGTTCGGAGCGCCCGCTCGACTTCCGCGCGGCCGCCAAAGTAGTGGCAATGCAGATCGATCAATCCCGGGATGATGACCTTTCCCGTACCGTCGATGATCTCTCCGCCTTTGGGGACAGGGGTGTGCGAGCGGGGTCCGGCTGCTTGGACGCGGGTCCCTCGAATGACGACGACCGAGTCGTCGATGGGTGGACCACCGGAACCGTCGATCAGCTTGGCTCCGAGGATGGTGATGGGCGGCGGCGGGTCGTCGGTCGGCAGGGAGTCGCCGCCGCACATGATTAGAAACAGGGCAGAAAGAGCTATCAGCGGGGTAGTGACTCTCATTGCGTCGAATCGTAGCAAACTGTGAGCCGGAGCGCACTCTGCACTCCGGGAATAAGAAAGAGACCCCCAGGCGGAAGCCTGGGGTCTCCAGTCCGCGCAAACGTGTCTACTCAAACGTGTCCGCGCCGAACCCGCCGTGTCCACTGCGATCGACCGTCACGACCGCCGTGCCTGCGTTCTTCTGAACGCCTGAGACCGGACGCTACTTTACCTTGCCTGCGCCAATCAGGCCTGCGCTGACCTTGCCTGCGCTAACCAGGTTGGCAAAGATGCGGTAGGCGCCGGGCACTCCGGCGGGCAGTTGGCGGAACCAGGAGTAGCCCGTGAAGATGTAGACGCCCTTACCGTGGTGGGCATAGAGCATGCCTCCCAACCTGGCCGGCTCGCCCGGGTCGTTGCTTTGAAGGACGGGCTCATATCGCTCATCCCACTCGCTCATGAAGTAGAGTCCGCGCTCCTGCACCCAGCCCTGGAAATCTTGTTCGGTGATACGATTGGGCGCATGCAGCAGCGGATGATCCGGCGACGGGAAAGTAACCGGCGCTTCCTCAACGCTGACCCTCTCGCGCGAAAGCGTTACGGGATAGGGCCCCAGCACGGCTTGCGTCGTCGAGCGGTAGGAAAGGGTGTTGTACTGGACGACCAGTGTGCCGCCTTCCTCGACGTATTCGAGCAGCCGCTCGCGGGCAGCGTCCAGGTCCGGCCGTGTGTTGACGGCACGTACCCCCGTCACGACCGCATCGAATTGCGACAGGTCCGCCGACAGCAGGTCGCCCTCGGAGAGCAAGCTGACGGTGGCTCCAAGCTGCTCTAGCGCATCGGGCACCTTGTCGCCCGCTCCCATGACGTAGCCAATCCTCTTGGACAACAGCTTGACGTCTGCACGCTCCACCCGCATCCGTGCCCTTGGGTAGGACATCTGAATCGGTATGTGCGGATACGAAATCTCTTGCATACCGTGAGAGATGCTCTTGCCGCCGAGATCGACCTTTGCAATGACCTCTCCTCCCGACGGGTTCGCGGGGGGCGTCAGTTCGAACCGCAACGTGGTCTGCTGGCCCGAGCGCTCGATAGCAAAAGGAGCCGAGCCCGGACTGACCTTCCAGCCCTCAGGGACGTCCAATTTTGCTGATCCGCCGGCATCGCTAACATTACTTTGGAGCTGCAAGGATATCTCGCGTGCTGAGCTGTTCGGGAAGATCATATTGGCCTGCGCGAAGCTGACGGCGACGCCTGGCACGATCTGCAAATCACGAGACCGCTCACCACTCGCTCTGTCAACCCAGCGATGGACGACTGGACGCCGAAAAGGCAGCTCGACGCCTTTGCTTGTTTTGAGATAAAACGTCGCTTCGAGAACCGGCGGAGCTTCCGGCATCCCAATCACGCGCGGGTCATGAACGTTATAGAGCGTGCCATTGGAAGGTCGCTGCAACCACTCCGGCTGTGAATAGAGAGCGAAGTCCGGTATGCGGAGGCTCAGCTTCTTGGTGGCGGTTTCGTTGAATGCCAACTCAACCGGTTCCGCATCGCCTGCTTTCGCGACGCCGGCGACTTCGGTGCGCGTCCAGGTGAAAGTATGTGGCGAGCGATTCAAGGCGGACAAAGAGAGATTGACTTCGCCACCGGGAGTGACATCCCAGCGCTCGGCGCTCGCGTCGATCCACAGCCCCCCCGCCAGCGCGATTGCCTTCAACAACTGTGGGCGTTTCACCTGCGGCCAGTAGCCGCTTGAACCTTCGAGCGCTGAATAGGCGTCGATCAAGAGCGGCAGGATCACTTCGGGGTGCTCGGGCCGGTACTCCTCTCTTGCCTTCATGAGCAGGCGGCTCACGGCGGCGGCTCCAGGCACGCGTCCCCAAGTGGTGTCGATACCCTCGAAAAGATCTTTCTCAGCGGTTTCGCCGGCGATGTGGGCAAAGAACGCCGGCTGGTTCCCCTTGCGCTGCGATGCGCCCATAGCTTGGCTTTGGTGCAGGCTGCGGCTCTCACCCGCGATCTCAGCGTAGGATTTGCCGAGCACGGGATCGTAGCGGCCCACGTTCACGCGGAGCCGATCGCCCCTGGCTGATTCGGCTTCCATCATTCGTCGAGTGAACGTGTGCGTGTTCCAGTAAAGTCGCTTCGCCTTCCAAGGCTTGAGCCCTTGCTGGATTTGCTCGGGGAATTGGGTAGCATCGCTGGCTGCTTCATACGCCACGATTGAAAGCTGGCCGACGGCAGTATGCTGTCCGTGACCGCCGCTCAGGACCGGTGAGAACTGCGAGATGACGACGTCGGGCTGGAAGCGCCGGATGACGCGGACCATGTCGCTGAGCACTTGCTCGCGGCCCCATTTCTCGAGTGCTTCCTCGGGACTTTTCGAGAAGCCGAAATCGATTGCCCGCGTGAAGAACTGCTCGCCCCCGTCGATACGGCGGGCAGCCAGCAATTCCTGCGTGCGGATCAAACCCATCTGCTCGGCCTGCTCGGTGCCGATCAGGTTTTGCCCGCCTTCTCCCCTGGTGGCGGAGAGATAGGCTGTGCGCATGTGCCGGCCGCGCGCAAAGTAGGCGATCACAGCGGTGTTTTCGTCGTCCGGATGGGCGCCGAGCATGAGCACGCTCCCCAGCGTGTTGAGCTGGTCGAGCGTCTGCGAGAGTTCGGCGGCGCCGGTGAGCGGGGTCGGCCGCGGGGATTGCGCGCCAAGGGGGAGGCTAAGCAGGGCGCAGAGCAGCAGACAAGCCACCCCCGAGAACGACCGGGATTTCGGGCCGGAAAATGGAAAGTGGAAGATCGCCGATCGAAGAGGCATGGGTGTCGGATTCAAGGAGCGGTGCGGTGCACCATGACCATCGTATCGAATGCGACGAGAATCGGGCGGCCGCTGCTACGCTTGTCATGGTCCGGATAAGGCCAACCGCAAGAATGAGTTGCGATTTGACAGTGAGGCAAGCGCCTTCGCCGAACTGGCCAGCGGCGGGTTCGCGATCGTTCGCGCGGATTCGGCGGCGAGCAAAATGGTGCAAAGGGTGGCGAGCAATGATGCCGCGCTCCGCATGCCGCCCGAATATCTTGGACACGAAAAGCTAAGTGATCGCGAGATCGGCCTCATCACGCGCTGGGTCGATCAAGGTGCGAAATGGCAAAAGCACTGGTCGTTTATCACTGCCGAGCGGCCCGCACGTCCTAGCGTCCGCGAGACCGATTGGCCCAAGAGCGAGATGGACTTCTTCGTCCTTCAGCGGCTCGAGCGTGAAGGAGTGCAGCCGTCGCCGGAAGCCGATCGAACGACCTTGATCCGGCGGGCGACGCTCGACTTGACCGGGCTGCCGCCGACGCCCGCCGAGGTGAATGCGTTTCTGAGCGACACTTCACCCAACGCCTACGAGCAAGTGGTCGACCGTCTGCTCCAGTCACCGCGTTACGGCGAGCGCATGGCCTATCGCTGGCTCGATGCGGCCCGTTATGCCGATACGAATGGCTACCAAAATGACCGTCCGCGATACATGTGGCGCTGGCGAGACTGGGTCATCGAGGCATTCAATAACAACATGCCGTTCGATCAATTTACCACCGAACAGATCGCCGGGGACCTGCTGCCGAACGCGACCCTCGATCAGAAGATTGCCACGGGATTCAACCGCAATCACCGGGGCAACGCCGAGAATGGCACCGATCCCGACGAGTACCAGGTTGAATATGCGGTGGATCGCGTCGACACGACTGCGACGGTCTGGCTCGGACTAACAATAGGCTGTGCTCGCTGCCACGACCACAAGTACGACCCAATAACGCAAAAGGAGTTCTACCGCTTCTTTGCGTACTTCAATAACGTCTCGGACCGGGGCCGCTATTTCAAATACGGAAACACGCCGCCGATCGTGCGCGCGCCGACCCGCGAGCAGCGGGCCGAGCTAGCTGAGCTCGACAACAAGATAGCGGTAGCCGCACGGGAACTTGAGCACTGGAAGGGGCGATCGGCGAGGGAATGCGCAGTTGGGCGCGGAAGGCAAAATCGCAGTCACTGGATTGGTCATTCGACGAACGATTGGCGTCCGTTCGGTCGTTTGATGAAGGAGCTGCTGAGGGCAAGGTTGGGCGGGCGGCTGTCTTTGCCGCCGACCAGGTGACGGAGCTAGGAGACCTCGCTGACTACGATTTCTACGACAAGTTCACTCTCGCCGCATGGGTGCGTCCAGCCGGCTCCACGGGCGGGATCATCTCCCGTTATCTACCGACCCCCAAGGGTTATGGGTTCTTCCTGATCGATGGAAGTTGCAGTTTCGCATGGACACGTCTAGCATTTCTGACCGCATGCGAGTCGAGACACAAGCTCCGATTCCGCTGAACGAGTGGACGCATGTCACGGCCACCTACGACGGCTCGCGCGTGGCGGCCGGAATGAAGATTTACGTTAACGGGGAAGAGCAGGCGCTGACGGTACTGATCGACGAGTCACTCAACTCGACGAACGCGAAAGCTCCCTTGCGCGTCGATTTCGGACCGGACGGAGATAGTGGATTCCATGGGCTGATTGACGACGCACGAGTCTACGACCGTGCCCTGAACGACGACGAAGTGTCGGTCGTCGCAACCGCGGAGTCCTTGAGCGAGATCGCCGGTTTGCGCGCCGCGTCGAGATCGCCTGGCCAAAGTTTGAAACTTCGCTGGGCCTATCTTTCCCGTTTCGCTCCAAAAAAACTCGCTCGCTTCTGGAGCGAGACGCGCAGGCTCTACCTCGAGCGCGAGAAGCTGTTCGACTCGCTGCCCACTGTCATGGTGATGGATGAGCGAAGCGACGTTCGGCCGACTCACGTTCTCGAGCGAGGAGCCTTTGATGCTCCACGGGAGCGCGTCGAATCGGGTCTGCCGGCCGTGCTGCCCCCGTTACCGGAAGGCCAGGCGAACAATCGTCTAGGACTGGCGCGATGGATGGTCGACCGCTCCAATCCTCTCACGGCTCGCGTGACCGTCAACCGCTTTTGGCAGATGCTCTTTGGTGCGGGTCTGGTGAAGAGCGTCGAAAACTTCGGCTCCCAAGGTGATTGGCCGACCCATCTGGAATTGCTCGATTGGCTGGCCGTTGAGTTCATGGAAAACGGCTGGGACATCAAGGGAATTTTGAAAAAGATTCTCATGAGTGCAACCTACCGGCAGTCGTCGAAAGTGACGCCGGAATTGCTCGAAAAGGACGCGGAGAATCAGCTCTTGGCGCGCGGCCCCAGGATGCGGCTCGCGGCCGAAAGCGTCCGTGACCAGGCGTTGGCGATTTCAGGATTGCTGGTCGATCAACGGGGAGGTCCCTCGGTCCTGCCCTATCAGCCCGCCGGATTGTGGAAAGAGCTTTCCAATTGGGACGAGTACGACGACGGTGAGGGTCTCTACCGCCGCAGTCTATATACCTTTTGGAAGCGAACGATTGCACCGCCTGCCATGATGACGTTTGACTCCTCCGACCGCGAGACTTGCGTGGTGCGGGAAACGCGCACGAATACTCCGCTGCAGGCGCTCAACTTGATGAACGACGTGACTTACACGGAGGCCTCCCGGCTGTTCGCTGAGCGGATGATGAAAGAAGGCGGATCAACCGCAGGCGACCGATTGTCTTACGGGTTTCAGTTGGCGACGGCGCGTGAGCCGAGGGACGAAGAGCGCGAAATCCTGCTGCGAAGTTTTCGTCGCTACTCAGACCGATACCGGACGAATCCTGACGACGCGGCTGAGTTTTTGAGCACGGGCGAACACCCGCGCGATGAGACTCTTGAACCGGTTGATGTGGCGGCCTATGCGGCGCTGGCTAGCCTTATTCTGAATCTGGATGAGACGATTACGAAGGAGTGAGGGACGAACGCGGTTGGCAGGCGGGTGAGGACACGGGTTAGAACACGGGCTGAAAAATGTCTCGATCCCTGGCTGAGCGTGGACTTCCGTCCACGCCTCTGTTGCTTCATTTGTAATTTTTCTAAGCGCTCTTGAGAATTTGCAGCACATAAAGGACTGCAGCACATAGAGGATTAAGGATAGCTCCCATGGATCCCCGGCTCGAGCATCAGCTTCAACTCACGCGGCGCTATTTCTTCGGCTTGACGAGCACCGGAATCGGAACGGCTGCTCTGGCGAGCTTGCTCGGGGCGAACGCGCAAGCAGCCGCAGCGACCGCCGGCAAGTCCGCGAACCCGGGATTGCCTGGATTGCCTCATTTTGCTCCCAAGGCCAAGCGCGTCATCTATCTGGTTCAGTCGGGCGGGCCGGCGCAACTGGATCTCTTCGACCATAAACCCGATCTGCGTGGCCACCAGGGAAGCGAGCTGCCGCAGTCGATCCGGAAGGGCCAGCGCCTTACCGGGATGACAGCCGCGCAGGCCAGTTTTCCGGTTGCTTCATCCAAGTTCGGTTTCAAAAGGCATGGTGAGTCAGGCAATGAGCTGAGCGAGCTGCTGCCTTACACCGCGAAAATCGCGGACGAGATCTGTATCATTCGCTCGATGCACACCGAAGCCATCAACCATGATCCGGCCATAACGTTCTTGCAAACAGGACACCAGCTCGCCGGCCGGCCCAGCATCGGCTCCTGGCTTTCCTATGGACTGGGAAGCGAGAATCAGGATCTGCCCGGTTTCGTGGCCATGGTCTCGCAAGGTTCGGGCCGCGCCGGACAACCTCTTTACAGCTGTCTTTGGGGCAGCGGGTTCCTGCCCTCCCGCTACCAGGGAGTGAAATTCCGCTCGGGCACGGATCCGGTGCTGTTTCTGTCGAACCCGCCGGGCTTCAACCAGACCGACCGCAGACATTATCTGGACGATTTGGCTGAACTCAACCGCATCAAGCTGAACGATTTCGGCGATCCCGAGATCGAGACGCGGATTTCGCAATATGAGATGGCCTATCGTATGCAAACCTCGGTTCCGAAGTTGACGGATTTATCAAGCGAGCCGGAGCACATTTTTGAAGCCTATGGCCCGGACGCGCGAAAACCTGGAACCTATGCGGCCAATTGCCTGCTGGCGCGAAGGCTGTTGGAGCGGGGGGTTCGTTTTGTTCAACTGTTCCATCGCGGCTGGGACCAGCATGCCAAGCTGCCTGAACAACTCGCGGAACAGTGCCGCGACACAGACCAGCCGTCCGCCGCGCTGGTTTCGGACCTCAAGCAGCGAGGCTTGCTCGATGACACGCTGGTCATCAGGGGCGGGGAGTTCGGACGCACTGTGTATTGCCAGGGCAAACTGAGCGACGACGACTACGGGCGGGACCATCACCCGCGCTGCTTCAGCATTTGGCTTGCCGGAGGCGGCATCAAGGGCGGCGTTACCTATGGCGAAACAGATGCCTACTCCTACAACATCGCCAAAGATGCGGTGAGCGTCCACGACCTGCACGCCACGCTGCTGCATCAGTTGGGGATCGACCACACGAAACTCACCTTCCAGTATCAGGGGCGGCATTTCCGGCTGACCGATGTTCAGGGGAACGTGGTGAAGCCGCTGCTTGGCTAGGACAGATCCCGCGATTCAAGTGGCGGGTTGAAGTTCCAGCGAGGTGTTAGCTCAGGCTGAGAGCTTGCGCAACGGGGCTCGGCGGGTCGCGTTGCCCTACAGAGCTCCGAGCGGTAAAAGGCACAAGGTCAAGCCATGCGTTCGCAGATTCTGATGTAGCTAGCCTCGTCGATCACATGGCCTTCGAGGGCGGCGTCCAGAACGCTGCGCCTGGCGCCCTGCGGTAGACCGAGCGATGCAAGGTTCAAGGCGAATAGCCTGAAGAAATAGCGATGCGGTCCGTCGCCGGGTGGGGGGCAGGGGCCTCCGTAACCGGGCTGCCCGAAGTCGTTCGTGCCGCTTAGCCCGACTTGGTAAGGGTCAAACGCTTCGTCCAACTCCCGAGCAGATGCCGGGATGTCGTAAAGCAGCCAGTGATTCCAATGCCCGAACGGTGCGTCGGGATCGTCCAGGATGAGCGCGAAACTCTCGGTGCCCTCCGGCGCGCCGCTCCACGAGATAGCGGGAGAACGGTTCGTCCCGTCGCATGTGTAGCGAGGCGGGATGGTGTGTCCGTTTTCGAAGGCTTCGATTTGGAGTTGGAAGGCTATGATTTCCTCCGTGCACGGGGACTGGTGCGGGCGTTTATTCTGGCGCGATTGTGTCGTTTATTTCGTATCGTGCTCGAGTGCTCTCTCCAGCAGGTCGAACATCTTGCTCCAGCCGTTTACGGTCGAAGTTTCATAGCCTGGCCGCATGCCGCTTTGCGTCAGCTTCAAGATGCAACCATCCCCATCTTTTTTAACTTCGACGGTAACGGTATCGAAATCGGCGGCGAACTGAGGCATCCCGAATGTGAAGACCAGACGTTTGGGGCGACGGATTTCGAGATACTCGCCGATGGCAACGTACTTCTTGTTTCCCCTGGTTCTCGTGATTTTGTAGGAGCCGCCGACCTGGGCATCGAGTTCGCACACCGTCTTGCTGGTCTTGGTGTTGAATAGCCACTTGCGTGCTGTCTCGGGCTCGATCCAGGCATCGAAAAGCTGCGCCAGCGGCGCTTTGAAGTGCCTGGAGAGGCTGACCGACTCACGTGGTCCTTCGTAGTTGTACTGCGTCATGGGTGCTTGCTTGGGGCGTTACCGGTCGTGGTTCCCTCGGTCCCTCCGATCGATAGAGGATATCAAGTTGCGGGTGGTCGGAAAGAAGTCCGGTCTACCTGCGTTTCGGCTCTTGATCTTCTTCGGGTTCTTCGGGCAATTGTAAATGCTCATCGAGCAGGGCGAAGATCTGGCCCCACGCGGCGTCGCGCACTTCGTGCCAGCTTTGGGGACGGGTGCCGTCGTCGATTGCCGTGAGAAAGTCCGGGGACATGGTTGGGTACTCCAGCAGCCGGTGGTCGACGGCGTAGTTCTGAAGATTCGTAACGAAGTAGAGCTGGTCCTTGTGGCTCGGGTCGTCTCCGGTGATGATCATCAGCAGCGGGGTTGTGATGCGATCCACGTTGCGGAAGGCGTCCCGTGCATAGAGTTCGCGCAGTAGTTCGTTGCGCGAAAGTTCTCGCCCGAATAGCTCTTGGGAGCGGCGCTGGAGAACCCCGTAACCGGCGTAGCCAAATTCCGCCAAGCCTCCAAACGGAGTCGGCGAGACCGCGATGGCCACCTGGAAGACGTTCGATCGTTCGATAGTTGGCAGAACGGTCGTTGCGCCGTCGCCGAAACCCACAAGGCCCATGCGAAGCGAGTCGACGTATTCAATCTGGCGGGCAATCTGGGTCAATTGCAGCAGGTCGATCACCTCGCCTTTCGCGAGTTCGACCAGTCCTTGGGATTTGCCTTCCAATCCCGCCCGTCCGCGAAATGTCGGGGACACCACGACGTAGCCTTGGTGCGCCAGCTCGATCGCAATTTCCCGATAGGCAGGGCTGACCCCGTAGCGGGATCCGTGGCTGAGGACGATGAGAGGGTACTTGATTTCCTCTTCTTCCTCCTTGCCTGTCTTCGGATTGATGCCCATCGTGGGCGGCGCATCAGGGTCGGGAAGTTCGATGTGCGGCTGTACGAGAACGCCCGTCATATTGAGGTCACCGCTTTCAAATGCGATGTGGAAGCCTTCGACACCGGTTTCGTCCCGGTAGAACCGCTCCAGGACGCGAAGCTCGTAGTTGGAGACGCCGAGCCTGTCCCAATCGCGATTGGCGGGAAGGGGGGGCTCCTGCGGACCCAGGGTCAGCAGGCCGGCGGGTGTTTGCGGGACGGCGGGCTGAGGAAAGACAAACCCGGAGAATAGCGCTAGGATCAAGAACCAAAGCACGGGTAGATGAGATGGGCGAACGACTGTTTCTTATTGAACCACAAAGGGTGGTAGCGTCCGCGACGGAGTGGCCGTGGTTGGTGGGCGGAATATGGCGACGACTTGAGCCGCGCGCGTGAGCAAGCGGTTGTTGCGGATGGGTCAATCCATGGCACAGTGCGAACGCGCGTGATCTATTGGGTTTTCTTTGCGGACGATTGACTTGCTTGCGGTAACCGCTTGCTGACGCGCGCGGCTCAAGGCTGCGGCGGTCAGAGCGCTTGGGCAGGGTGCTGCTGGACGCTCTTCTGATAGCAACTTGGGATCACCGACGAAACCGCTTTCTGGCGCGGTATAACGACGACTTGAGCCGCGCGCGTGAGCAAGCGGTTATTGCGGATGGATCAATCCATGGCACAGTGCGAACGCGCGTGATCTATTGGGTTTTCTTTGCGGACGATTGACTTGCTTGCGGTAACCGCTTGCTGACGCACGCGGCTCAAAGCTGCGGCGGTCAGAGCGCTTGGGCAGTGTGCTGCTGAGACGCTATTCTGATAGCAGCTTGGGATCACCGACGAAACCGCTTTCTGTTAGTCGCGGCTCGGCGACTTACCTTCTTACTTTTTCTTGCTACGGTCAGCACCTGCACGGCGACGAGCGGGATTCTGTGGACCGCTTGAGTAATCAACCGGGAACCCGGATTCTCCCTCTGGACGAGCCACGACACAAGTCCGAAGTCGCGTTGCTGCGGGAACCAGCGTATTCACTCGCGCATCAAGAGCGTCTTGCTGTTCTTCAATCGATTCGTGAAGTGTGTGAATATCGCGGCCGGATCCTCGTCGCTTGCCACGTGAGAACGACGCATGTCCATGTTGTCGTGACGTCGGAGGCAGCGGGCGAAAAGCTGATGAATGACTTCAAGGCGTACGCCAGCCGGGCTCTGAACGAACGAGGCCCGAAGCGGAACAAACGCTGGGCGCGGCACGGGAGCATCAGGGGGATTGCGAACCGCGAACAGCTTGTCAAGGTGATTCGATACGTCGTCGAAGGACAAGGGGATGCGATGGCCGTGTGGCCGCCGTCCGGTTAGTTCGAATTGAGCTTGAGCCGCGCGCGTAAGCAAGCGGTTATTGCGGATGGGTCAATCCATGGCACAGCCCGAACAAGTGCGAACGCGGTGGATCTATAGGGTTTGCTTGCGGACGATTGATTCGCTTGAAATAACCGCTTGCTGACGCGCGCGGCTCAAGGCGCGCCAACTATAATTGCTACTAGAATTACTGCTAGTTCTCTGACCGCTTGATAGTTGATCTTTTATAGCCGAACTTGCGGCGTGCGGTTTTGCGGTCGAAGCGCCAGTCGATCTTCACTCGCTCACGATTGACCCGGCGGTTCCAGGCAGCCGCTTCGCGTCGCAGCGTCGCCAGGTCCGGGATGCGTCGCTTGCCCAAACATTGCCTGGAGAAGAGTCCGATCTCGATCTCCGCCTGGTTTAGTTCAATCACCAGGTCTAAACCCACCGCCTTTCAGGCGGTCAGCTTCAAGCAGTTCTGGATGAGAATGGGGGGATGGAAGAATATCGGCGAGGAGCGCATTCGGTCTACGACATCAAATATCACCTCATATGGATCACGAAGTACCGCTACAAGGTGTTACGGGGCAGGGTGGCAGAGCGGGTGCGGGATCTGATCCGGCAGAGCTGTGAAGCGAAGGGAGTGGCGGTGATCCCGGGCGCGGTGTCGCCGGATCATGTGCACATGTTGGTGACGGCTCCGCCGCAACTAGCGCCGTCGAAGCTGGTGCAGTACCTGAAGGGGCGGTCGTCGCGGCGATTACAGGACGAGTTTGGAGAGTTGCGGAAACGGTATTGGGGCCAACATCTGTGGGCACGCGGCTACTTTTGTGCGACGGTGGGCGCGGTAGATGAAGAAACGATCAAGAGATACATTGAGAGCCAGAAATGGGATGAGGACGGGGAAGGATTCAAGATTACAGCGCCCACCGAGCCTTGAGCCGGCTGTGAGCCGGACAGCTTCAGGCGGCTTGAGCCGCAACCCCGACTTTCAGTCGAAACGTAACCCACCGCCTTTCAGGCGGTGGATGTTTAGCCAACTGCCGTGCTTCGGCGTGTAGTGCGGCGGGAAGCAGTCCCAAATCTCCCCGCCGAATTCCTCGCCGCAGAGATCGGTCAGCGACTTGCGGCCGTGCGTCGAGAGATTGTCCATCACCAAGTGAATCGTCTCGGCCTCGGGATAGGCCAGCGCCACCTCAAACAGCGCCTTGGCGAACTCAACACCCGAACGGTCCGGCGTCACGAACGTGAAATGGCGACCGGCTTTGGGCTCGACCGCGCAAAAGACATTCGCCGTCCCGCGACGTTCATACTCGCTGTCCCGACGAGACTTGCGGCCCGGCTCGGCCGGCGTCGGCGCACGAACGTCGGCATGCAGCGTGACCGGCTTCTCGTCGAAACAGATCATCGGCTGCGTCGAATCGTAGGGCCGTTCGTACGTTTCCAGCACGTCTTCCATGCAGGCGATGTAGGCTTCATTGAGCTCCGCCACGCACCACATTTTTTTCCCGCCACGGCTTGAGGTCGTGGCTGAGGAGCAAAACACGAATCGTTTCTCGGCCCGCCCGAGGGACCAGTCGTCGCTTGACGGCTTCTTCGGCGACCAGTCGCACCGTCCAGCGGGCGCGGCCCTTGGGCGGGTCGCTGCAAACCATGGCGATGATGCGCTGACGTTGTTGGGCCGAAAGCAAACTGGCTGCGCCCGGCCGCTGCTTGTCGTAGAGTGCGCGCTCGAGGCCGCCTTGCTGATAGCGCCGCGCGAGATTACGAACCGATTGCCGCGTCAGCGGCAGCACCGCGGCAATCTGCGGCGCGCTCATTCCTTCTCCGAGCCTTTGCAACGCCACCGCTCGCAGCGTCACGCGAACCTGTTCCACTCCGCCGCCGAGAAGCTTCTTCAGCGCCGTTTGATCCTTCTTGGAAACCTTCAGACGCAGAGCGGGGCGACCCATGCCTCAAGTATGCCCCAAAACATTCTCGTCCGAACATGTTAGTTTGTAAAATCTTCAGCCGGTCATAGAACTAGAGAGAATCAATATTGAAGCAGCCAGCCATCATGGAAGTCATCTCCCTACTTAAATGGGAATTCCGGGTTTGTAGTGGGTGGATGGCGGCCTGCCCAGGCCGGCATGCGACAATTCCGGGATGCAAGATCACGAGTTGTATCGGCGCATCCTCGGAATCGAGGCTCCCTGGCAGGTGGACTCGGTGGACTTAGAGCTGGAGGCGGGAGAGATCCATGTTCATCTGGCTCATCCGGACGGGATGGATTGGCCGTGTCCGGAATGCGGCGCCTCCTGCCAACTCCACGACCATCAGCCCGAGCGGCAGTGGCGACACTTGGATACGTGCCAATATCGTACGATCCTGCACGCCACCCCGCCCCGCAGTGAATGCCCCGAGCACGGAGTGCGCGTGGTGAAACTACCCTGGGCCGAGCCCTCCAGCCGCTTCACGACGCTGTTTGAAGCGCTGGCGATTGAATGGCTCAAGGCGGCCAGCCAGAAGGCAGTGGCCGGGTTGTTGAAGCTAAGTTGGGACGAGATTCACGGCATCATGGAGCGAGCGGTGAAGCGGGGATTGGAGCGCCGACAAGCCGAGCCGGTCACGCAACTCGGTGTCGATGAGAAGGCCTTTCGCAAGGGCCATCACTATCTAACCTTGGTGAACGATCTGGCACGGGGGCGGGTGCTGTACGTGGCTCAAGACCGCAAACAGAGTAGCCTGGACGGATTCTGGGCGACCCTGACGCCGGAGCAAATCGGCGCGGTCGAGGCGGTGGCCATGGACATGTGGAATCCCTACATCGCCTCGGTGCGGGAGCACCTGCCGGAAGCCGACGGCAAGATCGTCTTCGACAAGTTTCACATCGCCCAGCATCTGGGAGGCGCGGTGGACAAAGTGCGCCGGAAGGAGAACAAGATCCTGCGCGCGGCCGGAGACGACACGCTGGTGGGAACGCGCTATGACTGGCTAAGGCACCCGGCACGGATGGAGCCCAAAGACCGGCGAGCGTTTGCGGCCCTGCGGGACAGCGGCTTGAAAACGGCGCGGGCCTGGGCTTTGAAGGAAACGATGATGGCGTTCTTCGACTACCGCTACGAGCGGCCAGCCCGAAAACACTTTCGCTGGTGGCACAACTGGGCGGTGAGGAGCCGCCTGCAACCGATGATTGAAGTGGGCCGGATGCTCAAGCGGCGCTTTGCAAACATCGTGACCTACCTGCGCCACCGCGTCACCAACGCGACCAGCGAATCCTTGAACGCCAAAATTCAGTGGGTGAAGTACACCGCCCGGGGTTTCCGAAACAAACAGAACTTCGTCAATGCCATCTACTTCCACTGCGGTGGGCTGAACCTCGCTCCCTAGCCACTAAAATGCCGGAAGAGCTACTTAAATGGACACGCCTTGCTATGCGGTGTCTTCTCCTCTGTGTTGTCTTGACCGTGACCGGGCTAGCCTCTGCGGCCGAGTCGGTCACGTTCAACCGCGACATCCGTCCGATCCTTTCTGACAAATGCTATGCCTGTCACGGCCCCGACAAAGGCCACCGAAAAACCGATTTGCGTTTTGACAACGAAGAAGGCGCGCTGGTCGACCTTAAGGCCGGCGGAAAAGCCATCATACCCGGCGATGTCAAAAACAGCATTCTTTATCAGCGGCTGGTTTCCGACAACGAAGTGCTGCGCATGCCGCCGGCGTACCTCGGACACGACAAGCTCTCCCAGAAGAGATTGGGCTCATTCGCGGCTGGATCGAGCAGGGCGCGCGATGGGAAAAGCATTGGGCATTTATCCCTCCGCGCCGCGAGAGCGAACCGGCCGTCGGCGACCCTGCTTGGTCTCAAGTGGGATTCGATAACTTCATACTTGCCCGCCTCGAAAAAGAGGGTCTCAAACCGTCGCCCGACGCCAACCGGCGCGCCTTGATTCGGCGTGTGTCACTCGACGTAACAGGGGTTCCGCCGACGCCCGCCGAAGTCACGGATTTGGTTAACGATAGTTCTCCGAATGCCTACGAAAAAGTGGTTGGCCGCCTGCTCGCCTCGTCGCGCTACGGCGAACGTATGGCGATTCGCTGGCTCGACGCCGCGCGTTATGCCGACACCAACGGTTACCAAAGCGATGGCTACCGGCATATGTGGCGCTGGCGGGATTGGGTGATTGACGCTTTCAACGACAACAAACCGTTCGACGAATTCACGGTTGAGCAAATCGCCGGCGACTTGCTCCCGAACGCGAGGCGTGATCAGATCATCGCCACCGGGTTCAATCGTAACCACCGCACCAGCGCCGAGGGAGGCCTGGTCGAGGAAGAGTTTCGGGTCGAGTACGTAGCCGACCGTGTCGAGACGACAGCCACGGTTTGGCTAGGGCTAACGGTTGGTTGCGCCCGTTGCCACGACCATAAGTACGACCCGCTTTTGCAGAAAGAGTTCTACCAGCTCTTCGCCTTCTTTAATCACCTTCCAGAGCGAGGATTGGTCTATAACTTCGGCAACGAAGAACCGTTGATCAAAGCCCCGACTCCCGAAGACGAAACCAAGCTGGCTATGCTCGACGAAGAACAGGCCGCCGCCGAAAAGGCCTGGAAGAAACTCGACGCCAAGATCAACAGGACACAGCGAAGTTGGGAGAAATGGGTTCAAGCTTCTGGCGCCCCCGATTGGGCCCCCGGCGACGGGCTGATTCTGCACTTCCCCTTGGGTGGCACTTTGCGCGAGGAAACCGGGGTCTACCGCCGTCACGTATCGCACAATCCTCTGAAAAACCCCGACCCGGATCCCCCGCCCCGCCCGTTCGTGGTCTATGACGAGAACGGAAACAAGGACGAGGTCAAGCGCCGGGACGAGGGCCGCAAGCTCTCTTTCGACAAAGGACCGCTCGGTCAAGCAGGCCGCTTCGACGGCAAAACACACGTCGAAGGAGGTCCGGGTTTTGAATTTAGCTTTCTCGATCCGTTTACATTCTCTGCCTGGATTCACCCGACGTCGCCGAACGGAGCCATTCTCTCCAAGACAAAACTTCTCCCGAAAGAAGCCGGTCATGGGCTCTACTTACGTGACGGCAAGGTCTTTCTTTACATCAACAATCGCTGGACCGACATCAGCCTGCGGCTTTACGCCGACAAGCCGATTGAGATGAATCGCTGGCACCACGTTGCCGTGACTTATGACGGCGGACGCAAGGCCCGAGGCGTCCATCTCTATGTCAATGGCGAAGAGCAAGGCCAGAAAATCGAGTGGAACGATCTGATCTTCCCCTTTGGGTCGGAAGAGCCTTTCCGCATTGGCGCCGGCGGCGGTGAGCCAAACTTCCAGGGGCTGATCGATGATGTCCGCGTCTATGACCGCGCCTTGCCGCCGGAGGAAGCCAAGCTCCTGCCCGTGCGCACGACAGTGACTGAGATTGCCCGCAAAAAGGCCGGGAAGCGCACGGCGCTCGAGGCGAGCAAGCTTCGCAGCGCGTTTCTCGATCGCGCGGCGCCCGCCGATATTGGGATCGCCCGGAAGAAGCTCTACGATACCCGCCGAGCACGCAGGTTGTTCTATGAGAGCATCCCGACCGTAATGGTCATGATGGATAGCGAAGAGCCTCGCCAAGCCTACATTCTCGAGAGACGCTCTTACGACGCGCACGGCGATAAGGTCGATCCTGGCACGCCGTCAATTCTTTCGTCCTTCAAACCGGAATGGCCGAAAAACAGGCTGGGACTGGCGCGCTGGCTGGTCGACCGCTCGAACCCGTTGACGGCGCGCGTTACGGTGAATCGCCTGTGGCAGATGTTTTTCGGCGTGGGGCTGGTGAAGACGACCGAAAACTTCGGTTCGCAAGGTGAAAAACCGCCTCACCAGGACGTCCTGGATTGGCTGGCCGTTGACTTCATGGAAAACGGTTGGGACTTCAAAGGGACCGTCAAGACGATTGTCACGAGCGCGACCTACCGCCAGTCCTCCAAGACGACGCCGGAGCTTATCGAACGCGATCCCGAGAATCGTTTGTATGCCCGCGGCCCGCGCTTTCGGTTGCCCGCGGAAACGATTCGCGATCAAGCTTTGGCGATTTCGGGATTGCTGAACGAAGAGGTGGGCGGCCCGTCGGTGAAGCCCTATCAACCCGAGGGGCTTTGGGCGGAGCTGACATTTGCCGATAACGGCTATGTCCCCGACGAAGGCGAAGATCTCTACCGCCGCAGCCTCTATACGTTTTGGCGCAGGACAGTTGCGCCCCCGTCGATGGTCACCTTCGATTCGGCAGACCGTGAGACTTGTGAGGTGCGGGAGGTGCGTACGAATACGCCGCTTCAGGCCTTGAATTTGATGAATGATGTGACCTACGTCGAGGCCTTGCGCAAGCTTGGCGAACGCATGATGAACGAGGGCGGCGAGACGCCCGCCGAACGCATCGCTTACGGATTCGCCCTGGCCACGGCACGCCCGCCGCGTTCACAGGAAACCAGCGTCTTGCGACAGGCTTACGGCAACTTCTTGGATGATTTTCAGACTGACCCGGAAGCCGCCGAGCAGATGCTCGGCGAAGGCGAGTCGGAACTGGATGAATCGCTCAATCCAGTGGAGCTGGCTTCTTACAGTAGCGTCGCCAGTTTGATTTTGAATTTGGACGAGACGATTAGCAAGGAATAGTCCCACTGAGCGCTTGTTTTTGGCGAGTATCGCCCGCGGACATTTCGGCAGCCGGCATTTCCGCAACGGGTAATGGAGTAAACCATGGATCCTCGATTGGAACGCAAGCGACACTTGACCCGCCGGCACTTTTTCGGACGGACGGCTGCCGGCATCGGTACGGCCGCCTTGGGGTCTCTGCTGGCGAATGACCTTGGTGCCGCTCCGACAGGCGAAGCTTCCGATCGGCCGTATCCTGGCTTGCCCGACCTGCCGCATTTTGCGCCCAAGGCCAAGCGCGTCATTTGGCTATTTCAGTCCGGCGGCCCCTCGCAGCTCGATCTGTTTGACTACAAGCCGGGCCTCGAAAAAGTGCGTGGCGAGAACCTCCCGGAATCGGTTCGCAAGGGCCAGCGGCTCACGACCATGACCTCCACCCAGGAGAGTTTTCCGATGGTCGATTCGATCTTCAAGTTCAAACAGCATGGGCAGTCGGGAGCCTAGCTGAGCGAACTATTGCCGGAAACCGCCAAGGTTGTCGACGACATCGCGATCATTCGGTCGATGAAGACCGAGGCGATCAACCACGACCCGGCAGTCACCTACATTCAGACTGGCGCCCAAATCGCGGGTCGTCCGAGTATTGGTTCGTGGCTGTCTTACGGGCTCGGCAGCGAGAGCAGTGATTTGCCGGCGTTTGTCGTCATGGTGACGCAGGGCAGCGGGGGGCAGCCGCTCTACGACCGTCTGTGGGGTAGCGGTTTTCTGCCCACCGAGTATCAGGGCGTCAAGTTCCGCTCGATTGGCGATCCGGTACTGTACCTTTCCGATCCCGAGGGCTTCACGCGGAAAAGCCGGCGTTCTTATCTGGATGCACTCGGCCAGTTGAATCAAATGAAGCTCGATGAATTCGGCGATCCCGAAATCGCGACCCGAATCTCGCAATACGAGATGGCGTTTCGGATGCAGAGTTCGGTGCCGGACCTGACCGATCTCTCCACCGAGCCCTCGCGTATCTTCAAGCTCTACGGCGACGACTCGAAGAAACCCGGGACCTTCGCCGCCAACTGCTTGTTGGCCCGTAGGCTGGCCGAGCGGGGCGTGCGCTTTATTCAACTCTTCCACCGCGGTTGGGACCAGCACGGGAGACTGCCCACCGACCTGCCCAAGCAGGCGAAGGAAACCGACCAGGGTGCGGCGGCCCTCATCCAAGATCTTAAAGATCGTGACATGCTCGATGAGACCCTCGTCATATGGGGCGGGGAATTCGGCCGAACGGTTTACTGCCAAGGCCGCCTAACTGAAGACAACTATGGTCGAGACCATCATCCGCGCTGCTATTCCGTTTGGGCTGCGGGTGGAGGGATCAAGCCGGGTATGGTTCACGGCGAGACCGACGATTTCTCTTACAACACCGTCAAAGACCCCGTCCACATTCATGACCTGCAGGCAACGATTCTGCATTGCTTGGGGGTGGACCACACCAAGCTGACCTTCCAGTATCAGGGCCGGCATTTCCGGCTGACTGATGTGCATGGCGAGGTTGTGAAGAATATTCTGGTGTAGGTCGCATTCGGCAAGTTTCGTACAAAACATTTTCGCGGCCGCTCGCGCGGAGTCCACGTGGATGCCTCCTCCACCCGGCTTGCCGCGGCTACTTCTCCCGAAAACCCCACGCAGCTGATTCCTAGCGGCGGCGAGGGCGGGCTCTTGCCGGAAATAATCTACACGGCATAGGCCCTCCGCCTTTTAAGGTTGACAGGTACTAGCTGCAAGTATCGACTGAATTAGGGATTGCTATCGATCGTGATTGACGGCGGTCGTGCGTATGGTTTCCCCCACACTTTTGGCGCGTATCGTCTCGTAAATCTTGCAGGTGATTTGAGTGTCTGGGATGATTGAACACTGTCAGGCGCTCCTGATGATTCAACGACTTGGCGTCAAAGATCAACATGGATGCAGCAGTTATAGCGTACTAGAGAAAAGATCTGTTCAGGCCGGCGCTAAGTACTGGCAAGTTAGTAATAATGCGCCAGTAATACCACCGGCTGCGATTGTTCGTAACACCTGAATTATGCACAGATTCACTTTGCGAGTGTGGCTGCGTTCGTAGCGGGTTGGCGGTCGTCGTGAGGTGGTAGCTCGGCAACTGGTCTTTTGGCTTCTCCGTGTCCGGTTTCCCTTCCCGCCCAGAATCCGCGTCGTCAACACCTCGCTCGGAAGTGACGTGGTTCCAGTGCGTTACGGCTAGTGCATAAAATTTTATGCATAGCGCATAGCCAGGCTCTCAGATCAGCGCCCTCCCGACCACCGGCAGCAAGCCGCCGTAGGGAGTCGGCTTCCTGCCGCGGAAGTGGTAAGGCGTCGAAGCCCCGATTTTATTGGGCCGCGAGGCCGTCACGGCTGGGCCTTGTTGGACGGGCCTTTGGGAGCTATGCTGTTTTCGTCTGGTAACCATGTGGGTGACCTCCTTGGGGTTGGCTGGCGAAGCTGGGATCTTTGCCAGCCTACCTTTTTACCCCATGTTTTCGGGGGTCCCAAATGGTCTCTTGCGGCTCAGCCCTCCTCAGGTCCACGCCGCAGTGCATAATTCAGGTAACAGCACATATTCGTGGAGAACTTTTAATAAATTATTGATAATTGTGGCCTCTGATGATTTAATCTACCGCTATCCATAAACGTAGGGCTCATCATGGAGTCCTTCGATTAAGGAAAAGGAGAATAAGACAATGCCACAAGACAAAAAAGATAGTCAGACCGCGAGCAGTTTTCAGGTTTCGGATCAGCTCGCCGCAATTGCCCGGGCGAATCCCGGAATCAGCTTGAGCGCCGCCGACGTGAGGAATGCCAACAACGGTACTTTGGTGCTCGTTGGCGTCGGTTCAATTCTGCCGGTTGAACCAGCGGGCAACTTTGGAATAGGAGGGTCCGTTGGAGTCAGGCGAGGCTGCATTGAGTACATGCGGTATCAAACGGGAAGCGAGGATCTTAGGGAGATACGCATGGATGGCGCCGGCTACGGCGGCGAAAATGTGAACGACTTTCGCGAGATCCTCGAGAAAGCGGCATTTCACATGAAGTGCATCAACTTCTGCTGGAACAAGGAGACTCATCGGATGACCATGCTGAACGTCTATCCGCAGTGTTGCTGCCGGTGCGAGGAAGTCAAAACATAGGCCAGATGGCCGAACTGATTTGGCTTGACGCCAGGCCGATCGGAAGTATTTCCTGCATTGCCCTTGGAGGCCGCTTTTTCTGCCCGTGCACGATGAGGGCACGGTCTCCAAGGTTTTTCATGGTCGCCCTCTTTGCCTTTGACCCAGCGAGTTCATTCCGCTCGGCTATGGGGAGGCTTGCCCTCGGAAACGGGACGCGATAGTTGATCGCGCCTCCTCTATAATGAGGACGCTGACGCCTGCTCGGGCTTTAGCCAACTCCCCTTTTCCGAGAGTCAAGCCTTGCCACAGGACTATCTCGAGATTCGCGGCGCGCGAGTCCACAATCTTCAGAACATCGACCTGAAGCTGCCCCATGACAAGCTGATTGTCATCACTGGGGTCTCGGGTTCCGGCAAGTCTTCGCTCGTTTTCGACACCATCTACGCCGAAGGACAGCGACGCTATGTCGAGTCGCTCTCCGCCTACGCCCGCCAGTTTCTGGAGCGCATGGAAAAACCCGACGTCGATCAGATGATCGGGATCGCCCCCGCCGTTGCGATTAGGCAGAAAAACACGACGCGCAACCCCCGTTCGACCGTCGCAACCGCGACCGAAGTCCACGATTTCTTGCGGCTGCTATTCGCGCGCGTCGGCGAGACGATTTGCCCGAAGTGCGAAAGGCCTGTCTCGAAGGACAACGTCGATGACGTAGCGCGGAGCATTCTCGACCTTCCGGATCGTTCGCGCTGGTATGTGCTGTTCCCGGTTCATGGAACGGGTGTGAAAGGGCTGACGGCGGAGCTGAAAGCGAAGCTGGCCGACCTGCGCGGCAAGGGTTTCAACCGCCTTTACCAGAGCGGACAACTCTTCGAATTCTCGACGCCTGAGTCGCTGCTAGACGTCGATTTCAAGAAACCGCTGTATGCGCTGATCGACCGCCTTGCTATCACGAACGATCTTCGCCAGCGAGTGGTCGATGCCATCGAAATCGGCTACCGCGAATCCCGGGAAGTTGTCTTCGAGCAAGCGACCGAGGTTCCGCCGGAGCGGCTTTGGTTTAGTGAGCGCTTCGAGTGCCGCCAATGCAACATCGAGTATCCCGAACCGGAGCCGCGCCTCTTCAGCTTCAACAGTCCCTTCGGCGCCTGCCCGCAGTGCCAGGGTTTCGGCAATACGATTGACTACGACATGGAGCGGGTTGTCCCGGATAGATACAAGACGCTTCGTCAGGGCGCGGTCGATCCCTGGACGAAACCGCGCTATCGAAAGTACGAGCAAGAATTGTTGGAATTCGCCAAAGAGGCGGGCGTTCGCGTGAACGTTCCTTATCACGAGCTGCGCCCGGACGAAGTGGAGCTCGTTGTCCGTGGCAATATCTCTGGCAAAAGCCGCGGTAAAGGCTTCAAGGGAGTCGACGGTTTTTTCGCCTACCTCGAGCGCAAGAAATACAAAATGCACGTCCGCATCTTCCTCTCGAGGTATCGCGGATACACCCTTTGCCCATCTTGCAGAGGGGGCAGGTTGCGGAAAGAAGCTCTGAACGTTCGAGTCGGCGATAAGACGATTCGAGACGTTAGTGGGTTGAGTCTCGACCGAGCTCGGCAATACTTTGACTCTTTGACCTTGAGCGCTGAACGAGCCGCGATCGCCGCGCAAATCTTGGTTGACATTCGCCACCGCCTGACCTTTCTCAACGACGTGGGACTGGAGTATCTGACACTCGACCGGCTGGCCTCGACCCTGTCGGGCGGGGAAGCGCAGCGGATCCAGCTTGCAACCTCCTTGGGGTCTCGCCTTGTCGGTGCCTGCTACGTGCTGGACGAGCCCTCGATCGGCCTCCATAGCCGCGATACCGGACGCTTGATAAAGACCCTAAAACATCTGCGTGATCTGGGAAATACGATCTTGGTCGTCGAGCATGATGCCGAGGTTATGAGGTCCTCCGATTACATTGTCGACCTCGGTCCTGGGGCCGGAGAACGCGGCGGCAAAGTCGTATTTAGCGGGTCCTATAAGAAGATTATCTCCAGCGGCGGGGACTCCCTCACGGGGTTTTATTTACGGGGCGATGCCGTGATCGGAGTGCCAACAATTCGGCGAAAACCCAAGGCCCGCCGGCGCTTGAAATTCGAAGGAGCGGTATCCCACAATCTCAAGAACATTGACGTTGCGATTCCTCTTGACGTCATGACCGTCATCTCGGGCGTATCTGGGTCCGGCAAATCGACGCTCGTTCACGATGTGGTGTATCAGGCTCTCCAGGCGCTCAGCCGGAACAAGGCGGTCTCTTCGAGCGATCAGCAGAATTTGCGGCTGCCTTGTCGCCGAGTGAGCGGAGCTTCGTTGGTCGATGAAGTGGTCTTGGTGGACCAGTCACCGATCGGCCGCTCGCCGCGCTCGAATCCTATTACCTATGTCAAAGCCTTTGACGCCGTTCGCGAACTGTTTGCCTCTACCAATGACGCCAGCCGGCGCGGTCTCACCGCAGGGAATTTTTCGTTCAATATTCCAGGCGGGCGCTGCGAAACCTGCCAGGGGGGAGGTACCGTAACGGTCGAAATGCAGTTTCTCGCTGACGTTGCATTAGTCTGCGAAGACTGCGACGGTAAGCGCTACAAAAGCGACATCCTGGATGTTCGCTACCAGGGGAAAAACATCTATGAGGCCCTGCAGTTGACCGTCGAAGAGGCCCTGCAGTTTTTCATTCGCGTGCCAAAGATCGTCAATAAACTACTCTGTCTTACCGAGGTCGGACTGGGCTATTTGAGGCTGGGGCAATCCGCCACGACACTCTCTGGGGGAGAAGCTCAGCGAGTCAAGCTGGCCAGCCATATCGCACAGTCGAAGTGCGATGGGACGCTCTACCTATTCGACGAACCGACGACAGGACTGCATTTCGACGACATCGCCAAGTTGCTCGCGGCTTTCCGAAAGCTGCTCGATAGTGGAGGGTCCGTTCTCATCATTGAGCACAATCTTGACGTCATCAAGAATGCGGACTGGGTGATCGACCTAGGACCGGAAGGTGGCGAGGGAGGGGGCCGGGTCCTAGCCCAGGGCACGCCGGAGCATATCGCTGCCTGCGAGGAGTCCTATACTGGCCGCTATCTTTCGAAGGTGCTTTGAGCTTTGGGGCCTGGCGTTGGCGGAGCGATGGACCGTAGTCGCCAACAGTGCGACGAGCGTACGTTACGCGCCGACCATTGTTCGGAAATAGTCGATGGTCTTTGACAGTCCTTCCTGGAGATTCACTTGCGGTTCCCATCCGAGCTTGGATTGTGCCAGGGAGATGTCAGGCCGGCGCCGCGTTGGATCGTCCTGCGGCAGCGGCTTGTGGACGATTTCCGATTGGGACCCGGTCATCTTGAGTGTCAGCTCCGCCAACTCAGCGATGGTGAATTCTTTCGGGTTTCCGAGGTTGACCGGCCCCGTGAAATTCTCGCTGTTCATCATGCGAAAACAACCGTCGATCAAGTCGGTGGCGTAGCAAAAGGACCGCGTGTGCTCGCCGTTCCCGTAAATGGTAATCGGTTCGTTTTGCAAAGCCTGAACGATGAAGTTGCTGACGACTCTTCCGTCGGCAACCGCCATCCTGGGGCCGTAGGTATTAAAGATGCGGATGATCTTGACGTCCACTTTGTTCTGGCGGTGGTAGTCCATCATCAGGGTTTCCGCGATGCGCTTGCCTTCGTCGTAGCAGCTCCTGATCCCGATGGGATTGACATGGCCCCAGTAGCTCTCGGTCTGCGGATGTTCTTCCGGATCCCCATACACTTCTGACGTTGACGCTTGGAGTATCCTGGCCTTGACGCGCTTGGCCAGGCCGAGCATGTTGATGACACCCATCACGCTGGTCTTCACCGTCTTGACGGGGTTGTACTGGTAGTGAACGGGAGACGCCGGACACGCAAAGTTATAGATCTGATCGACTTCGAGGAAAATCGGCTGCACGATATCGTGGCGGATCAGCTCGAAGTGGGGTTTGCCGATCAGATGGGAAATATTTCGCTTTGATCCCGTGAAAAAGTTGTCGGGACAAATTACGTCGGCGCCTTCAGCGATCAGCCGGTCACATAGATGGCTCCCGAGAAATCCCGCACCACCCGCGACGAGTACCCTGGCTCCTTGATTCGACAAATCACCCTCTATCTGATTGCTCTTCATGGTAGGCAGCCGAAAAGGTTTCGGGCAAGCGGTCGGCAGTGCGACACCCCGACCTAGAGAAACAGAAGGGTAGACGGAAGCCCACGCTTCGACCTATCAGTGGACTCTCGTCGGTAACGGAAATCAATAAGTTAAGTTGCGGTATTATCGGCGGACGACGCTGGGGAGTAGAATAAACTGGCCCGGGTCGATTTCTTCGCACACGAACCAGACTCCCATGTCGCCAGCCAAGTCGCAGCTTCAAATGAAACTCATCCTGCTAGGCCTGCTTCTAGCAGCCTCTCCTGCTTGCGCCCAGCGTCCCTCGTCAGCACCCTCACCCCCGACTCTGGCTCAACTCAGTAGCGGGTTCGAATCCCTCGCTAAGAAGGTCAGCCCTGCTGTTGTTCATATCATCTCTTCCGGCCTTGCACCCGTTGAAGGAGGCGCTTCACAAGTAGCGGTGTTAGGCAGGCAGCGCAGCGGCGGGTCCGGTGTCACCTGAATTATGCACAGATTCGGCGTAGCCATCGTCGATGGAGTTGTGGCGATAGCGGCACTCGTGTCAACTCAGTGATTTCGCAAGTCGTCTTTTCTGCTGTTTCCCTCCCCGTTTGAGCCGCCTCCTGATCCCGGCAGGGCAAAAGCGGGCTGGCAAGCGGCGTGTTCCCAGTACGTTGCGGCGAGTGCATGAAATTTTATGCATGGAGTGCCCCTCAGCTCAGCGCACCCTCCACCACCGGCGCCAAGCTCGATCCCGGCGGCCCCATCGCCCGCAGCCGTCGCATCAGCCGTTCAAACAGGCCCTTTTCCTGATAATGATCGCTGTAGCTGACACCCGTTCTGCCGGCGTGCCGCCAGATCTTGGCCGCCACGAACAGAAAACGCAGCCGTGCCGTCGCCAGGGTGGTGTGCCGCAGCGTCTCCACGCTGGCCTGGGCTTCGCGGTTGAACAGCAGCAGCCAGCAGTTGAGATTGTAGGCCAGCATGGCCAACTGAAAGTGATTGCGGTTCATGTCAAAGCGGCGCGAGGGATGGGCCGCCAGCCCGGCGTCGTTGTTGGCCTCCTTGATCAGGTTCTCGGCTCCGGCGCGCTGATTGTAAAACCACACCACCGCCGCGATCGGCTCGGCCAGATTGGTGACAAACACGCGGTAGGTGTAAGCGCTGGTGGCGAACAACTGGTATTGCTCGGCCGCGCCGGCCTTGGGCTCGTTTTCGTAACGCAGCGCCAGGAAACGGCAGGCCCGCGCCCAGCCTTGCGGTTGGTAGAGGAATTCGCATTCCGCGTCCGCGTCGGAGCGGGGGGAGGGTTTCCATTCTGCTTGCTGCAAGCGCTCGACCAGGCGCCGCGTTTTGCGCGCCACGATGACGAACTGACAAGCCGCCTTTTCATAGGCCTCCACCGCCTCCCAGCAATAAAAGCCGGAATCGGCCCGCGCCAGGATTTTCTTCACGCCGCCCGGCAAAGTCCGGAAAGCGCTCTCGAGGTGGGCGGCGATCTGTCGGCCCGTGGGCCGGTCGCCGTTGCGCAACCCGCCCATCAGGTATTCGCGCGTCTCGGCCAGGAAGGTCAGTATCGGCTGGTAGCTGCGCTTGCCCTTGTTCGTGGGGTTGTAGCTCTTGCGCCCGCCCATCTGGCGGCCGTAGAGGGTATGCACGGTGGTGTCGGTGTCCAGCGTCACCGTCTCCAACTTCACGTGGGCCGCGGCCCAGACTCGTTCCCGCAGCTGGCGCTGAATGGAAAGGATCTGCTTCGCCACGTTGAGGTGCAGCGAGGCCAGAAAGCGCCACAGCGTGGACTGCGGCGGCAGACGCGTCACTTGCAAGATGCCGGTCAGGATGGGGTCGCGAGCGATGAAGCGGAGTTGGTTGAGCCGCGCAAAGCCGACATAGAGGCCGAGCACGAGGGCCAGCACGAACTGGTAGGGGCTCATGGCTCGGGTGATCCGTTTGGTCGTGAGGGTTTCTTCCAGCAGCGCTTGGAAGCCGAGTTTTTCGAGCAGGGTGGCGACGGGCAGCAAGCCGCCGTAGGGAGTCAGATTCTTGCCACGGAAGTGATAGGGCGTGGCAGCCCCGATTTTATTGGGCCGCGGGGCCCTCGCGCCGGGGCCTTGTTTGACGGGCCTTCGGGAGCTATGCTGTTTTCGTTTGGTAACCATTTGGGTGACCTCCTTGGGGTTGACTGGCGAAGCTGAAATCTTTGCCAGCCTACCTTTTTACCCCATGTTTTCGGGGATCCCCAAATGGTTCCTGGCGGCTCAGCCCTCACCAGGTGCACCGGCAGTGCATAATTCAGGTGTCATAGTCGACCCGAGGGGATACATTCTCACGAACGCTCACGTAATCGCCGGATCACGCCGTGTGCGAGTGATGCTGGCGGCCCGGGTGGAGCCGCTGCCGGGCCAAGCTTCGATCCTGAAGCCGCAACCGAAATTGCGCGACGCGAAGATCGTCGGGGTCGATTCGGAAACCGATCTGGCGGTCCTCAAGATCGATGAGGCGGACCTCCCTTTCTTGGTGCTTGGTGACTCCGATGCTCTGCGGCCCGGCCAGCTTGTCTTCGCTCTGGGCAGTTCGCTGGGACTGGAAAATTCCGTCACGATGGGAATTGTCAGTTCCGTGGCGCGCCAGCTCGAGCGCCACCACCCGATGATCTACATCCAAACCGATACCGCCATCAACCCAGGCAATAGCGGCGGACCGCTGGTGAATGCCGAGGGGCAGGTCGTTGGAATCAATACTCTGATCTTTTCGCAATCCGGCGGGAACGAGGGTATCGGGTTTGCTGCGCCCAGCAACATCGCGCGGGCGGTGTTTGAGCAAATCCGTGATCATGGCCACGTCCGGCGCGGCGAGATCGGAGTCCAGGCACAAACGATTAGCCCCGGCCTCGCGGCGGGCTTGGGCCTTCCGCGGGATTGGGGCGTCTTGCTCGCCGATGTCAAACCCGGCGGCCCGGCCGAGATCGGGGGTCTCAAGGTGGGCGATATCGTGCAGTTCCTTGACGGCAAGCTGATGGAGAACGCGCGGCAGTTCAATGTGAATATCTACCAGCGAGCGATTGGTGACATCGTCAACATCAGGGCGCTACGGGCAGCCGAGGAGATCGCGGCGACCGTCGTTGTACTCGAACGCGAAGATGATCCGGGTCGTCTGGCTGAGATGGCGACTCGCGACCAAAACATGATTTCGAAGCTCGGCATTCTTGGGATCGAGTTGAACCAGGAAATCCGCGAAATGCTGCCTCCGCTAAGACGAACGGCTGGGGTTGTCGTGGCGGCGCGACTGGCCGAAGGGCCCGAGTGGAGTTCGCTATTTCAGCCTGGCGATGTGATTTACTCAGTCAATACGAAACTCACTCTCGGGTTGAGGGAGGTGAGGCGGGCGATCGACGCTTTGCCGGCAGGGTCCGCCGCTGTCATTCAACTCGAGAGAGACCGCAAGCTCATGTACGTCGGTTTCGAGCTGGAGTAGCTGTGGCGTGGGTTGCTTCAGTAGTTTGTGGGTAGCCGGGGCAATACCAAATCCCCGTTATCCTATTAGCTACGCGCGGTGAACTACTCCCGCCCACCAACTGCGCGCCCACGAGCTCCGCGCCCACGAGCTCCGCGCCGATGAGCTCTGCGCCGATGAACTCTGTGCCGACACCCACCGAAGGACAACTTTGCCTGAACACCTATTCATCGGTCTGACCCTCATTCTGGTCCTGGGAATCACGGCTCGCTGGATCGCGTGGAGGCTGCATCTTCCTTCCATCCTGTTGTTGCTGCTGAGCGGGATCGTAGTGGGCCCGGTCACGGGTTTCCTTCGTCCGGATGAGATCTTCGGTGATCTTCTCACTCCGCTTATCTCCATATCAGTGGCGGTCATTCTTTTCGAGGGCGGGCTGAGTCTGAGTATTGCTGACCTCCGAGAAATCGGCTCGGTGGTGCGCAACCTGGTGACTCTTGGTGTTGTCGTCACTTGGGCGATCAGCACTGGCGCTGCCTACTGGATACTGGGGTTCGATTTTACGCTTGCCCTCTTGATCGGCGCGATCCTGGTGGTGACCGGTCCCACGGTTGTCATTCCGCTTCTGCGCCACGTTCGGCCCAAAGGACAGATCGGGAGCGTCATCAAGTGGGAGGGCATCCTCAATGACCCGGTCGGTGCGCTGCTGGCAGTCTTGATCTACGAGGCCATCTTGGCGGGCGGTTTCCACGATGGACCCAGGGCAGTGGCGCAAGAATTCTTCGAGTCACTGGCGGCGGGGTGCTTCGTCGGATTCGTGGGGGCGGCGCTGATTATCGTTCTTCTGCGCTACTACTGGATCCCGGATTTTCTGCAAAACGCCTTCTCGCTGATGATGGTCGTCAGTGTCTTTGCGGTGTCTAACATCTGGAAGCCGGAATCAGGCATGCTGGCGACCACGGTGATGGGGGTTGTGCTCGCCAATCAGCGCATTTGCGCGGTAAAACACATTGTCGAGTTCAAGGAAAACCTGCGTGTCCTCATCATTTCAAGCATCTTCATTATTCTCGCGGCTCGTTTGGAGCTAAGCGATCTAGCGGATGTGGGTGTCGCTGGTTTGTTGTTTCTGGCGGTGTTGATGTTTGTTGCGAGGCCAGCAGCGGTGCTGGTGGCGACCGTTGGAACAAAGCTCAGCTTCGAGGAATGCGCGTTCCTGGCTTGGATGGCGCCCCGGGGAATTGTAGCGGCGGCCGTCTCGTCGATATTCGCCGAACGCCTGATCGAAGCCGGGTACACTCAGGCCGAGCAGCTCGTCCCGGTGACTTTCGTCGTGATCATCGGCACGGTGACGATCTATGGCCTGGGAGCTTTTCCCGTCGCCCGGCGATTGGGCCTTGCGCAGTCCAGCCCGCAGGGCGCGCTGATCGTTGGAGCACATTCCTGGGCCCGGTCGCTGGCGCAAGTTCTTCAACGGGAAAATATTCGCGTTGTACTGGTCGACAGCAATCGCACTAACGTGGCGGCCGCGCGGCTGGCTGGGCTGCCTGCTCATTACGGGGGAATCCTATCTGAGCAGGTTCTCGACGAGAGCGATCTCTACGGTATCAGCCGGCTGTTGGCGCTGACTTCGAACGACGAAGCGAATTCCCTGGCGGCTTTGCATTTTGCGGAGATTTTCGGGCGGGCCGAAGTCTATCAGGTTCCGCCGGGCGACGGCGAACCCGGCAGTCGCAAGGGTACGGCCAGGGAACACTTGAACGGCCGTTTCCTTTTCGGCTCCGATGCGAATCACAGCCGTCTGGCGCAGCTTTTTGAGAGGGGTGCCAGTCTAAAGACAACTCGGCTCACCGAAAAGTTTGACTATTCGGCTTTTCAGAAAGTTTATGGAGAATCGGCGCTGCCGCTTTTCGCAATCAGCGAGGCACGAGGCGTTGTCGTTTCGACCGTGGCGAGCCCGCTGAAACCTCGAGTGGGGCAAACGCTTGTCAGCCTCATCCGGGCAGAAAATGGAGACTCGAGTAGCCAAGGCGTTTCAGGGTGAGGCGTCGATCGTGATATGATATCGATAGGTGATAACGATGATCCGTACCATCATCAGCTTGGACTCCGATGAGAAAATCTGGCTGGAACGAAAGGCCAAGGCGGCTGGCGTACCCATGACCGAACTTGTGAGAGAAGCGATTCGGAGAATGCGCCGGCAGGACGAGATGTCATTCGAGCAATTGCTTGAGCAAACCAGCGGCCTCTGGAGCGAAGAGGACGGGCTTGCCTATCAGCATCGACTGCGCGAGGAGTGGCCGTGAAAGTTCTGCTGGATTCTGTGCTACTCATCGACCACTTCAACGGGATTGGGCCGGCGACAGCGTATCTGCGGGAAATGCGGGGTCACAGTGCGATTTCCGTAATAACTCGAGCGGAGGTTCTAACAGGGTTTGATGCCGCGCAAGCTGCGGCAGCATTGCCGCTACTCGATCGTTTTCCGATGCTTCCAATAGAGCGGGACGCGGCGGACCTTGCAGCCCGGCTGCGACGAGAGGAGCGCTGGCGGCTTCCGGACGCATTTCAAGCGGCGCTGGCGAAGCTGCACAGGCTGAAACTGTCGACAAGGAATACACGTGATTTTCCACCCGAGCGCTATGATTTTGTCGTCGTACCCTACCAGATTTAGCTTGTCATGAGCTGTCATCGAAGTTCGCGGCAAACCCGGTAATCCGGTGACTCTGGGCGGACGATCCAGGGGTGCTAAACTAGGAGTTTCCCCGAAGCGTTCCGGAACATCTTTCAGTGCAAAACTACCTTCGGGTATACGAACGCGCCAACAAATCGAAGCTTTCTTGCGGCGCGCTACGAGGGCGGGATACCCGCTCCTCCATTAGCCGCGTTGGGCCGAATTTCCTGCTTCCTTTTCGCGCTAAGGCCCCGGAGCTGTCCCGATGAAATGCGGCGTTGTCGTCTTTCCTGGTTCGAACTGCGACCACGACGCCTACTACGCCCTGGGACATAACCTCGCCCAAATGGCCTCTTTCGTCTGGCATCAGTCGGAAGATCTCTCGGGACTGGACGCTGTTGTGCTGCCGGGCGGCTTCTCCTATGGCGATCACCTGCGCGCGGGCGCCATCGCTCGATTCTCGCCGGTCATGAAGGCAGTCAAACGGTTCGCCGACGGTGGGGGCCTGGTCATTGGCATGTGCAACGGCTTTCAAGTCCTGGTGGAAAGCGGGCTGCTGCCAGGGGCTCTGATGCGCAACGAGAACTTACGATTCGTATGCCGCACGATCCATCTAGTCCCAGCGACGCTCGATTCTCCTTTTACGAACTCGTGCAAGGCTGACCAGGCGCTGGCGATTCCGATCGCTCACGGCGAGGGACGCTATTTCGCCGATGAGCAAACCCTCGATCAACTCGAGGCACAGAACCGCATCGCTTTCCACTACACCGACGCAGACGGCAACCGCACGTCCGCGGCGAATCCCAACGGCTCGTTGCGAAACATCGCCGGCATCCTCAACGAGGGCCGTAACGTTCTCGGTATGATGCCGCACCCCGAGCGTGCCTCGGATCCAGCGATGGGGTCCACCGATGGGCTGTTCGTCTTCCAATCGATGCTCAACGCGCTGGTGCCCTCCCGCTAGTCATGGCCGCGATTACACCCGACGTCATCGCCCTGCATGGCCTCACCACGGGCGAATACGATCGCATCGTCGACCGCCTGGGGCGCGAACCCAATCTGACGGAGCTGGGAATCATCAGCGTCATGTGGAGCGAACATTGCTCCTATAAAAGCTCCCGGATTCATCTGAAGAACCTGCCGACGACCGGGGACCGCGTGCTGGTCGGTCCTGGCGAGAACGCTGGGATCATCGACATCGGCGGCGGGTATGCGGCTGCGTTCAAGATCGAATCGCACAACCACCCGAGTTTCATTGAGCCTTTCCAGGGTGCGGCAACGGGCGTCGGCGGCATTCTGCGTGACATCTTCACGATGGGCGCGCGGCCCATCGCCGTGATGGACTCGCTTCGCTTCGGCATGCTCGACGACCCGGAAACCGGCAGCCGAAACCGGCGTATCGTCGACGGAGTTGTAGGCGGGATCGCTCACTACGGCAACTGCTTTGGCGTGCCGACCGTCGGCGGAGAATGTGTTTTCGAACCTTGCTACGACGGCAATCCGCTGGTCAATGCGTTCGCGCTGGGTATTTTTCGCAAGGACGCCATCTTCTTCGGCAAAGCTTCGGGCACGGGCAACCCCGTAATTTACGTCGGGGCGAAAACCGGCCGCGATGGCATCCATGGCGCTTCTATGGCGTCGAGCGAATTCGACGAAGAGTCAGAAGCAAAGCGGCCTAATGTCCAAGTCGGCGACCCGTTCCTGGAAAAGCTGCTGCTCGAAGCTTGCCTGGAGGCGATGGGAACCGGGGCGGTCCTCGGCATTCAGGACATGGGTGCGGCCGGGCTGACCTGCTCCACCTGCGAGATGGGCGACCGCGGCGGCATGGGCATTGAGATCGATTTGCAATTCGTGCCGCAGCGCGAAACCGGCATGACGCCCTACGAGATCATGCTCTCGGAATCCCAGGAGCGCATGCTGCTTGTTGCCGAACGCGGGCGCGAAAACGAGGTCTTCGAGCTGTTCGCCAAATGGGGACTCGACGCCGCCGAAATCGGCGTGGTGACCGAAGATGGCTTGTTACGGGTCAAGAATCACGGCGAAGTTGTTGCCGAGATCGCTAACTTGCTGCTCACCGACGATGCCCCCATCTACGACCGTCCGGCGACGAAGCCGATGCGGTCGGCGCCCCTGGATGGGCCATCTCCCGCTGCTGACAACTCGCAGAAACTCAACGATGCTCTGTCTCGGCTGCTCTCGTCGCCCGATCTCTGCTCCAAGCGCTGGATCTATGAGCAGTACGACTACATGGTGAGGACGAATACCACGGCTGGTCCAGGCGCGGACGCCGCCGTCGTGCGGGTCAAGGAAGCCGGCGTGTCCCTGGCCATGTCACTTGACGGTAACGGACGCTATTGTTCTCTTGATCCGCGTGAAGGGGTCAAACTGGCGGTTGCCGAATGTTGCCGTAACCTAGCGGTCGTGGGAGCCGACCCAGTGGCCGCGACCAATTGCCTGAACTTCGGCAATCCCGAAAAGGCGCAGATCATGGCCCAGCTTATCGAGGCCATCGAGGGAATCGGCGAGGCTTGCCGCCATTTTGGGACGCCGATCACGGGCGGCAATGTCAGCCTCTACAACGAAACCCTCGGCGAGGGAATCTACCCGACGCCTGTCTTTGGAATTGTTGGCCTGCTCCCCGGAATGGAAGTCCCCCTGGGGATTCACTTCCGGCACTCTGGTCGTAAGCTGGTCTTGCTCGGGGGGCTGTTGCCGGGTTCCGAAGATCAACTCGACCGCCGTTTCGGCAGCACCCAGTTCGCCAAAGTGGTGCTCGGTCAAACCTGGGGCCTGCCGCCTGCGTTGGACATGGACTATGAGAAGCGGGTCCACGATGCGATGCGCGAGATCGTGCGGGCAGCTCTGGCGGAGTCGGCCCACGACCTCAGCGATGGCGGACTTGCTGTAGCCGTAGCCGAGTCGTCGTTCGGTGCAAGTGGCGTTGGCGCACGCCTGCGGCTCGAGTCAGAGTTGCCCGCGCACTACGTGATGTTTCACGAGGCTCCGTCGCGGATACTGTTGTCGCTTGCGAGCGGCGCGGAGGCAAGAGTTCTGGAAATCGCCGCGCGGTTCGACGTCGAGGCGCCCGTCGTTGGTGAAACAGTCGTTGGTGAAACAGTCGGGGGCGAAACGGCCGCGAGCCGGATTGAGATTTTCTTGAACGGCGAACAGGCGATTGGGCACCAGATGGATGAGTTGAAAGCGTCCTGGGACGGGACGCTTCACGAGTTGCTAGAGTCAAGGTAGATAACGCAGTCAAGAGAGTTGCTAGCTAACACGACCGGGAGGGACATCCCGGCAAGGCAACACGCAACTGCTTCAGACGGATGGAGCTGACAAAGTTTACGCAATAACGAACCATCACTAAGTAGAGCGAAGCTTTAGAAATCCAGATCAGACTTACGTCTTGGAGCAGGAATGAATCGTCACCAGCACGATCACGAGCGTCCTCTTTCCCTGAATAGCCCTGCGGTATCGTCCGTCAATCGTCAGCAGCTCGATCCCGCGGCAGCTCAACGCTTCAACGGCTCAGGCGCTCAAGAGAATAGCGACTCCACACCCTTCGACGGCTTCCGCGAGGAATGTGGCGTCTTCGGAATCTTCGGCCATTCGGAAGCAGCCAACCTAGCCTACCTGGGCCTTTACGGCTTGCAGCACCGCGGCCAAGAAAGCGCCGGCATTTGTTCGAGCGACGGCGAGAAACTCCATTGCCGCAAGAGCATGGGACTGGTAGCCGAGGTGTTTACCGAGGCTGTCCTCGCGGAATTGTCCGGCAAGAGCGCCATCGGTCATACGCGCTACTCAACCGCCGGCCAGAGCGCCCTGCTCAACGCCCAGCCGTTCTTTGTCGAGTGCAGCAAGGGACAAATCGCAGTCGCCCATAACGGCAACCTGACCAACGCGATCGACGTGCGGCACGAACTTGAGATGGCTGGCTCGATTTTCCAGGGAACCGGCGATACCGAGGTGATCGTCCACCTGATGGCGCGCTCGCGCGAACGGCGGCTCAAGCACGCTTTGCGGGAATCATTGCTACGAATGGAGGGGGCCTATTCGTTGGCGCTGCTGGCGAAAGACCGCTTGATTGTGGCCCGGGACCCCCACGGTTTTCGGCCGCTGGCCCTGGGGAAGCTGGTCCACCAAGGCCAGGACGTCTACGTCTTTGCCTCCGAGACCTGTGCCTTCGATCTGATCGGCGCCGTTTATGTTGACGACGTGCAACCGGGAGAGATGATCATCGTCGACTCCGAAGGTCTGCATCGCGAACGCTTCGCTCCTGAGCGTAAGCAGTGCCATTGCGTCTTCGAGCATGTCTATTTTTCTCGCCCTGACTCGACGGTTTTCGGCCGCTCCGTACAAGAATCCCGTGAGCAGTTGGGACGACAGTTGGCTCGGGAATCCGGCGTGGAGGCCGACGTCATCGTGCCCGTCCCGGACTCGGGAGTTTCCGCCGCGATCGGCTACGCCTCTGAATCCGGAATACCGTTTCAAATGGGGCTGATTCGCAACCACTACGTTGGACGGACGTTCATCGAACCGAAGCAGTCGATTCGCGATTTCGGCGTCAAGCTGAAACTCAACCCGGTTCGGCAATTGATCGAAGGCAAGCGCGTCGTTCTTGTGGACGATTCGTTGGTGCGAGGCACAACCAGCCGGAAGATTGTCCGGATGATGCGCCAGGCCGGAGCCCGTGAAATTCACCTGCGGATCTCATGCCCGCCGACGATTTCCCCTTGCTATTACGGGGTAGATACCCCTGACAAGGGCGAGCTGATCGGGGCCAATCAGACGTTGGAAGAGATTCGCAAGTTTACCGAGGCCGACTCGCTCGCCTATCTGTCAATGGAAGGCCTCAAGGATGCCGTTCAGGACAACTCCGGCGACTACTGCTACTCCTGCTATACCGGCAACTACCCGACCGACCTGGTCGGCATCGAGACACTCCTAGCTAGCCATCCTGTCAGCGACTCACCCGGTTAGCCCTAGTACTGCTAACTTAGAGCCTCCCCGAGAGCGCTTGAGCCGCGACCGTGAGGGAGCGGTTACTGCTACGGAGCGATCCGCCGCCCCCGTAGGGGCGTAGCGTGCTACGCCCGCGCCTGAATCAATCACGGCGAGCAAGCGCAACGAAGGAACGCCGGGCGTATTGTCTCTTCCCTCGTCACGTGGTGAGAAATGCAGGCTAGCTGAAGGCTAGCTGGGTTCTTTTTTCGTGACGCCCCGCACCCGAATCCGCCGCTCAGTGCCGCGCAGGCGGCCCACTATCTCTCCAAAATTCCAGCGAGCCAACTTCCAGTCACGGATCTGTGAAAGTATTAATCCTTTGTTATCAACAAACATGCCCGCTCGGGACTTGACATTTCCGAATGTGCCGCTATGCTGAGAGCGGTGAGATGATCGACCGGCAAGCGGTCAGTTTAAGAAACGCCAGTTCAGGCAAGGACGAGAAGGTGAGTTGGGGCGGAAGGGCAAAAAACGCTAAATCATGAAAGATGGGTATCCGGTTGACTCAGGTAGCCCCAATATCTTGTGGTTTGGGGATTTTCTTGGGTTCTGTAACCGGGTGAACAATCATCTTGTAAGTCGCGGGATCCACGGCTACCGCCTGCTGGACGAGCCGATAGAAGAGTTTGCCGCGGCTTTTGGATTTGCGGCGGTTGAAACGGAAGGTGAACTCGTCCAGGTAGTAGTCCAGATGTTTGTGGCTCACGGCGCCCTGATGGGTGGCCAGCAGCCAGCGCTTGAGCAGTGACATCACGCGGTGGACGCGGGGCATCAATTCCGACGCGGACTGCTCCTGCCTGCTGACAACTGTGACCTGATGGACGTAGCCTTCCTTTTTCAACCCGGAGTAACCGGGCCAGCCGTCGGTATGCACCACGCTGCCCGGCTCGATGCACTCCTCCACGAAAGGCAACAGGCTCTCGCCCGAGGCATCCTCGATTCTCTTCATGCGAATCCGGCCGATACCCCGCCCATCCTCTTGAGCGGCTACTGCGATCAATGCTTTGTTTTTCAGGTTTCGGCCCCGCAGGCCCTCTTCGAGCCCGCCCCAGTAGCTTTCATCGACTTCCACCGTCCCGGCCAGCAAATCCCGTCCCGGCCGCACCATCGCGCGCCGCATTTTGTGCAGCCAGGTCCAAGCCGTTTCGTACCTGTTGAGCCCCAACACTCTTTGCAGTCCCAAAGCGCTGGCTCCGGTTTTTTTGGGTGGTGACCCACCACATCGCACGAAACCACAACGGCAAAGGGCTGCGCGTGTCCTGAAAGATGGTCCCGGCGGTCACCGAGGTTTGGCGCCCACACGCAGCGCACTGCAGCAGCACTTTTCGCAAAGGCCACGACTTTCCACAACGGCAACCCGGACAGCGGAAACCGTCCGGCCAGCGCAGCCGGAACAGATACTCCCGGCAGGCCTCCTCACTGCTAAAACGGGCCTCGAACTCTGTCAGGTTCTGAGGGTAATCTTCCATCTGCCGGCATACTACATCTTGGGGCTACCTGAGTCAACCGGATACCCACCATCATGAAAATATCTGCAAAATCCTGCAATTGAGACTACCGGGTCACTGAAATAAAAGAACTTACGAGTTTTTCCGAAACCTCCAACAAGGCGCGCGGAGTCAACAGTTAACGCATATAGTAGTCGCGAAAGACAAGAAACTCGCCGAGAAAGAGGGCCTTTCCGCCAGGCAGCAACTCGCTGTGGCAAGAACTCCAGGAAGCGGGCACGGTATTACCTTCGTGCCGCATTTCTGTGGGACAGACTCCTAGCCCAGCGCCTGGCCCCTGCTCCCGGCGCCTGGCCTGCTATTTGATGCCGCATTGCCGCCACGCGATCCGGTCCTGCAATAATGGAGTGGCCGCAAATAGCAGACGACCGGGTTGCATAGGAGCCAAAGTACCGGTTTTATCTCGCCGCAGAATCCTTGAGCTGACATCCCTGGGCTTCGGCAGGATTGCGCTTTCGCAGCTGCTGACCGACGGCGCGGCAGCAGCAGCCGGAACCTCCGCCACCTCCGAAATTCCCGTCTACAACGATCTCCGCACGCGCGAGGGTCATTTTCCCGGCCGAGCGAAAGCCGTCATCCAGCTCATCCAAAACGGCGGCCCCAGCCAGATGGATCTGTTCGATCCCAAGCCGATGCTGGCGAAACTGGCCGGGCAGCCTCACCCCAACGGGGTCGAGATCCACCAGCCCGGCAACGAAAATACCCTGCTGCCGTCGCCGTTTGAATTTCGCAAATACGGCCAATGTGGAATGGATGTCTCCGAGGTCTTGCCCCACCAGGCAGAGATCGTCGACAAGCTCAGCTTCATCCGCTCCATGCACACCGAGCACAACAACCACTTGGAAGGGTTGAACATGCTGCTCACGTGCAAGATCTTTCCGGGACGCCTGTTATGGGCGCCTGGATTAGCTACGCCTTGGGCACGGTAAACCAGAACCTGCCGGCCTACGTCGTCCTGCGCGACCCGAAAGGCTACACCATCGGCGCAAAGCAACTTTGGGCCAACGGCTACCTGCCGGCTCTCTATCAAGGGGTGGAGTTCAATATGAACGGGTCGCCGGTTCACCACCTGCAGCCCGCCGAGCCGCTGCCCCCCGGCGTTCAACGGGACAACCTCGACTACCTTTCGCGGATCAATGCGCTGCACCGTGACAGCCGTCCGGGCGAGAACGAGTTGGAGTCACGAATCAAGAATTTCGAGCTAGTCGCCCGCATGCAGGTCGAGGCAATGGACGTCCTCGATATCAAGAATGAATCGGCGGCGGCGAAGAAACTCTATGGCGTCGACGATCCAGTTCGGGGAGCCTACGGGATGCGCTGCTTGATGGCGCGCCGTTTGGTCGAGGCCGGCGTGCGGTTCGTGCAGGTCACGACCAAACCGGGGCAGCCTTGGGACCAGCACAGCAAGATGACTGAAGGCCTGCCGCAAATCGCGACCGAGACAGACCAAGGCGCTGCGGCATTGGTCAAGGACCTGGAGCAGCGGGGACTGCTTGACAGCACAATCGTCATGTGGGCCGGCGAGTTTGGGCGCCTGCCGACTACGCAGAACGCCGACGGCCGCGACCACAACCGCAACGCATTCACCCTTTGGTTCGCCGGCGGCGGCTTCAAGCCCGGTTTCATCTATGGCGAAACCGCCGAGTTCGGATACAAATCCGTGGTCAACCGAGTCAGCGTTCCCGATATGATCGCAACGGTCTTGCACCAGCTCGGGCTCGACCACCGCAAGACTCAGTACGCGCACGGTGGCCGCGTGGAAACGCCGTCCGACGTCACCGTAACCGGGGCCCGAGTCATCGGCGATCTAGTGTCGAACAAGGTGCAAGCCGCTTGAACACATTTTTTCGCCGAAACCCTGCAAGCAGCAGACTCGGAGCCGCGACCGTAAGGGAGCGGTTTCCCCAATGACGCGATCATCCGAGGGCGGCCAACGCGGCCTCGTTCGGCAACGGCTTGTCCGCGCACTCTGCACGGCGCTCCTCCCCGCCTGCCTCTGCGCTCAGACCCCCGTTTTCGAAAAAGACGTCCTTCCGATCTTCTCGACCTATTGTTTTACCTGCCACGGCAAGAGTTCGCCGGAACTAGGCATGGACCTTCGGACAGCTGCGTCGGTTCTTCGAGGCAGCCACAACGGCCACGTCATCGAGCAGGGGTCGCCAACCGAGAGCCGGCTGTTCCAATTGGTTTCGAAGCAGATGATGCCCCCGCCGGCCTTCGAGAGCATCGTTCCCGAAAAGGATATCGAGACGATTCGGCGCTGGATCGAGAGCGGCGCGCATTCCTCTCAGCCCGAAGGTCAGATTCCCGAGGCGGCGCAACGCCAGATCGCCCGCTTCGAAAAAGAAATTCTGCCAATCTTTGAAGCCAGGTGTACGGCCTGCCACGGTGGAGATTCTCCGCAATCGGAATTGGACCTGCGGACACTCAACGGTGCCCTGAAGGGCGGCAAACACGGCCCCGTGATCGCTGAGGGTTTTTCGGACAAGAGCGTTCTGATCCGGCAGCTTCAAAGTGGCGTCATGCCCCCCTCGGGAGCGGGAAAGCCTCTCGACGCAGCGGAAGTGGAACTCATTCGAGAGTGGATTGACGAGGGAAACTTTGCGGACTACGTCGAGGTGGAAATATCCCTCGACCGCGAGTTTACCGAGGCAGAAGTGCCCGAAGTCACTGCGGAGGATCGCAAGAGCTGGGCGTTTCGCAAGCCGATCGCTGCGGCTCCTCCTAGCGTGAAGAGTCAAGATCGGGTGCGGAGCGCGATCGATTCGTTCATCATTTCGAAGCTGGAAGGGCAAGGTCTCGAGCTGTCCCCGGCGGCTTCGAGGCACACGCTGCTACGGCGGGCGTACTTCGATCTGTGGGGCCTGCCTCCCACACCTGAAGAGGCGGCGCAATTCCTCAACGACGCCCGCCCGGACGCCTATGAGCGACTGCTTGAGCGCCTGCTGGACTCGCCAAACTACGGCCAGCGCTGGGGCCGGTATTGGCTCGATGCGGTCGGATATGTCGACACGACAGGGAAAGACTTCGCCGCGGAGGAGGTCGCGATTGCCAAGGGAATGTGGCGCTATCGCGACTATGTGATCCAGTCGTTCAACGGAGACAAGCCTTGGGACCGGTTTCTCACCGAACAGCTTGCCGGTGATGAGCTGTTCGATTGGCGGAGCGCCAAGACCTACACTCCAGAGATGATTGAGGCACTGGTGGGCACCGGCTATTTGCGCACCGTGCTCGACGTGACCAACGAAAACATTTCCGACCGCCCCCCTGACCGCTATGAAGCGCTATTTGCCTTGCTTGACAAGGTTTCCTCCAGCACGCTGGGGCTGACCCTCAACTGCGCCCGCTGCCACAGTCACAAGTTCGATCCGATTCCGCAACGGGACTACTACCGCTTCCTTTCGCTCTTCACGGCGGCGTACAACCCTTCCGCCTGGATCCAGCCCAAGAAGCGGCTGATGTATACGGTCTCGAAGCCGGAACAAGAAGAGATCGAAAACCACAACAAGGAAATCGACGCCGAGGTCGAGAAGCTGACTGAATCGATGGAGCGAATTCGAGAGCCGTACCGCGCGAAGCTTCTGTCGACAAAGCTGCATGACGTGCCGGAGCCAGTGCGCGCTGACATAGCGCTCGCGGTGGAAACGGCCAAAGAAGACCGGAGCGAAGTTCAAAAATACTTGATCGATAAATTCGGGCCGCTCGTTGAAATCACCGATGAGGAGCTAGATGAATCCATCACCGGGAATCAAAAAGATTCGCTGTCGGGGCTCAAAGATCGGGTTGCAACCTGGAACGGATACCGTCGCAAGTTGGAGCACGTCCAGGCTCTCTGGGACGGAGAGGGCATGCCGACAATCCGGTTGCTGCAGCGGGGGAACGTGGAGTCGCCCGGACCCAAAGTCACACCCGGCTTCCTCACGGTCTTGTGTGGAGGCGAGAAAGACTGCACTTCAAAGCCCTCGGTGAATCGGGCTGGAAAGACGAGCGGCTACCGCCTCGCCCTGGCTGAATGGCTGACGCGACCGGATCACCCGCTCACCGCTCGGGTAATCGTCAACCGTATCTGGCAACACCACTTTGGAAGGGGCATTGTGGCGACCCCGGGCAATTTCGGGAGCATGGGCGCGCCGCCCTCCCACCCCGAACTGCTCGACTGGCTGGCCGTCGACTTCATGAAGCACGGCTGGACAACCAAGCGCCTGCATAAGATGATCATGACTTCGTCGGTCTATCGGCAGTCCTCCAGCCGGACTGACAATCCCCACAGCGAACGAGCCGCGACGGAAGACCACGACAACCGGCTGCTATGGCGGATGCCCATGCGGCGACTGGAGGCGGAAGCGCTGCGAGATTCGGTTCTGGCGGTGGCAGGCAGGCTGGACAACACGCTCGGCGGCCCCCCGGTCGGGCTGACAGCTCTCCATGACGGCCGACAAGTGGTTTCCGATGCCGAGGGCGAAAACGGATCGACGAGGCGAAGCGTCTATCTGCTCGCGCGGCGGACGTGGCCGCTGACTTTTCTCTCGGTCTTCGACTTTCCGATCATCGATACAGCTTGCAGCCGCCGCGTTCCCTCCGCCACGCCGCTGCAGTCGCTGACCATGATGAACAGCGAGTTCATCCTGCGAAACGCGCGGGCGGCGGCCCAACGGGCCGTTTCACTGGCTGGTGAAAACGCCGAACCGGAAGCAGTTGTCAACAAGACGTACGATTTACTTTTCTCCCGCCAGCCGTCAGCGCCAGAGGCCGGATTCGCCCTGGATCACCTCGCCTCGCAGCAGCGGCTTTATGCGAGAGCGAATGCCTCAGAGGGCGAGGCGTTTGAAAAATCCCTCCAGAACCTCGTCCACATGCTGTTAAGCTCGAACGAATTTCTATACGTGGACTGAGGTAGCAGGACGTAGCCCACGCCTCTCGGCGGACAGCGTCCCGGCCTGCGGCCCGACGTTTGGAAGCTTTCCAGTTTCATGCAGCGATAGATGGAGCTCCACTCTCATTTAGCCGTCTCTTGCCGCTCATTTGCCCTCTTTTACCGCTCAAATGATCGTATTCGTATTACGGTTTTTTGGCTGAGGCAGCCTGAAATTCCCACGGAACGTGTCGCAGCCGCGGAATGTTCAAGCTCCAGCGGGCGTAGCACGCTACGCCCCTACGTCGGACCGAAGGCGGCTCGCAGGGAGGAACCCCCGCTCTTACGCATTACGCCAACCCCCTACCTACAGGCACGCGAGCCGCACCCGCAAGTTTCACCTTCGTTGCGCGGCTCGTAGTTCAAGACCTTCCGGCGGCTGTCCAACTCTACATTGCAACAAGAGAGCAGCTTTCTCTTGAGCTGTTCGCGCCCACGTTGAACACGCGACTTGGCTCCGGAAACGCTTAGCCCTAGCTGGCTGGCTATTCGGCGCTGCGTGGTCCCTTGTAGTTCCGCAAGCTCGATTGCATGGCGATACTTCTCGGGCAACTCCGCAACCATTCGGCTGACGCATGTGGCAAGTTCCTGGCTGGCATCGTCGACGTCCTCCGTGTGGCTCGCAACGTTGTTCGTGTTCAGTTCCTCGAAGGGGCCTTGCGGAAATGATCCGTGATCGTGTTTCGCACAATGCGATAGAGCCACCCGGTTAAGCGCTGATCGTCCTTCAGTGACCCGATCCCGTTGTGAATCTTGAGGAAGGCCTCTTGCAGCAGATCGTCGGCGACGTCCTCATCGTGAACACGCTGCCGAATGAAGCTCCGCAGCGGAGCTCGGAAGTCTTCCCAGATCTGTTGCGTTGATAGTCCCACCTATGTGCTCACTTCGGCCGCGGTTGTGACGGCGCAACAGGTGTAATCGCTGTGTCCGGGCGCGGGGTTGCAGTCCGCCGGCTCGCAACAAGTGGTCTCCGGGCCCGCCTCCCTTTTGATGGGTGCATAGTCGCTTGCCTCATTATCGAGCACAACGAAAACCTCCCATGCGTTGCCGTCCGGATCGCTTACCCACACCTTGTCCTGAACCGCATAACAGCAGGCAACGCTTTCCTCCCTACTAGTCTTCATGCCGGCTTGCTGGAGCCGCTCTGTCATGCGTTTCACCTCTGCGCCTGATTTGACCTGAACGCCGAAGTGCGAAACCGTTCCGGGATGCGGCGGCTTCGTCGAGCCCTCTGTCTTCGTCGAGCACTCGTTCAGCGTTAGATTCAAGGGCGGTTCGGCCACCTCGAACTTGGCGTAGCCCGGCCTGAGTTTGGTGGGCGCCTGTCCAAATAGGTCACGGTAAAACGCGATCGAACGTTCACGATCCGCGACGGCAAGCCCGATGTGAACACGGCTCTGTGTGTCAAATTGTACAGCGGATTCGTTTTTCATGTTGATGCCTCCATTTGATCAGATAGCTTCTTCTATCCAATCAGACGGAGGCATCTCGAAAAGGACGCAGGAAATGTGGCGAACGATCAGGGCCTGTCCTTTCGGAAGACCAGGACATACTGGTGGGGCAGATGGTCGAAATGTCTTTCGAGCTTGAATCCGGCGGAGACAATCTCCGCGGCAAACCCATCACGGTCGAGCCGGATATGCTTTTCGCACCACTCTTTCCCGCGCGTTGGGTGGTGTCGGCTACGGTAGAAGTCGACCATCACCAGCCGGCCATCCGGCTTCAGGGAGCGCCGGATGTTGCGCATGGTTTCGACGGGATAGCTGAAGTGATGGAAAGCATCGAGGACGAAAGCCAGGTCGACCTGGTCAGAGGGTAACTTGGGGTCTTTCTGATCTCCCAAGATCGTCTCGACGTTCGCCCAATTATTTTCGCGTTTCTTCTCTTCGACGGTATCCAGGAAGTCTTGCTGGATGTCCTCGGCGTAAATCTTCCCGCCGGGGCCGACGGCTTCGAGAAAGTAAGGCAGCATGAAGCCCACGCCTGAGCCAATGTCGGCGATGACATCGCCGTTGTTGACGCCAATTGCGGCGATCAACTCACGAGGTTTCTGGCTCTTTTCGCGTTCCGGCCGGTCGAGATTACTGGCAACCCGCTCCCGCTGCTCTTTGGTTTGATAACCGCTGTTGGCTTCCTTTGACACCTGCGCCGACAGAAGAACGGCCGACGCAGCCAACAGGAAAAGGCTACAGCACACACTTGACAGGAACTTACGTGACATTGAAAAGAAAAGCACCCAGAAAGTTTTCGGCCCGCTGTTTCGCGCGCAGCTCAGGCCGGCGGCTGCAGCGGCATCGACACTAGAAGACGGCCTGTTCTTGCTCGGCGCGAGCGGCGCTGGCTATCTGTGAGGGAGCGTAATCGGGCATTTTCAGTTCCGGCATGGGGGTCGTGCGGAACAGCGGCAAACACTTCTTGGCCAGCCAGCGCGCCCAGCCTGCCGCTTTGCCGATGCGTGCGCTGTCGGTGGCGATGCCGGTGTTGCCGTACATCTCAAGATAAAGCTTCGAGATCAGCACGAAGGCCGTCCGGGCGCGCACCCTCTTGGTGCAACCCCGCGCCCGCTTCCAAATCAGCGGAAAACTGTAGTATCTCTTCCAGGCCCCATGCGTCTGTTGACGGATCTGCTCGACGGACATGGTGGGATGGGGGATGTAGAGCCGCGGCCGCCGATGGCGGGGAATGAGCCAGTAGCGCGTGAGAGGTATGCCGTCAATCTTCTGCGGATTTGCGGCCTGCTCTTTTTCCCAGCGCATGAAGTCGACCGTGCCGGGAAACGGCGTCATTGTCACGAACTGCGCGAACGTGACGCCGGCCGCCTGAGCCAGCGTCACCGTGGAGTCGAAGGTGTCGGGCCGGTCGGTCGGCAGACCGAAGATGAAGCTTCCCAATACGTGCAGACCATGCTTGCGGAAGGTTTGGAGCTGATTTACCAGACTTTCTCCAGACTGGTTGAAATCTTTGAAAACGGCCTTCAGCCCTTCCGGCGTGACCGACTCGACGCCAACCAGCGCGCCTCGGATGTGGGCCTTCATCATGGCGTCGAGAAACTCGGGGTCTTCAGCGGCTTCCATGGTAATCTGCGTGAAGAACATCATTTCGTTCGGCAAATCAGCCATGCGCTGCATGAGTTCGAATCGTTCGTCGCGCAGGGCCGTCAACTCGGCCAGCCGCTTCTCATTCTTTTGCTCTTTTGCCAGACGCAGGTCCTCCAGCGTGACAGGGTAGAAATTGTCGTCGGCCAGGACAACGATCTTGAATCCGAGCCGCCTCAATTCGATGATCTCCTGAATCACAATGTCGGAATTACGCTGGCGTGGTTCCTGACCGTCCGTGCGCCAGACGGAGCAGAACGAGCAATGTTTGGGGCATCCACGCACGGTCTGCACCGAGGCGAAAAGGTAGCTCTTCTCGGGCATCAGATCCCAGCGCGCCGGAAGAAATTGGTCGGACTCGACACGGCCGCCGTCGTAGAGGGGCTTGGGGTTGCCGTTGACACAGTCCGTCACGGCCTGGCCCCAGACCACGTCGCCGTCGCCCTTGACGACACTGTGCGCGCCGCCGCGCTCGTAAGACTCCTCGGGGAAGAGGGTAGCGTGAATGCCGCCGAAGACTACATAGGCTCCACGCTCTCTCGCTATCCGGCCAAGCGCATAGCCGCGAAGGGCGTTGGAGGTGTGAATGCCGATGCCGACGACATCCCCTGCCTGAATCTCCTCCGGATCGATCAACTCCAGAGTTTCATCGACAACATGAGGGTCCCCGAATTCGCGCGGCGTGGCCGAAGCAAGAACGTAGAGCCAGCGCGGCGTGATGACGGATATTCCGAATGAAACGTCGCTGGGGTTGATTAGATGTACCCGCATGGTGTTGCTCTCTCCCTCTAACGCACTTCAAGAGGAGCCCATGTCTCAGCCTGAGCGGCTTCGTGTATGCTTGCGAGCACAGCTCTCATCAAAGTCAGTTTGCGTGTAGGTATTGCCGCGTCACCGCGTAAGCCAGCCGCGGAGTTTGTGAACGGCCCTGCTGGGGCTTTCGCCGAGCCCCGAGGCCTCGCCTGCGTAGACCGGAGCCCGAATGCTAATAGTACCAGGTTAGCCGCCAAGTATGGGGGATACCAGGATTTGACCTGCCGCTGTCGACGGGCTTAAGTTATCGATTAGGAGGCTGAGTTTGGCATCAGAATCTTTGGTCGACCGCTTCAGAATGCTGGGCCGCTACAACCAGCTCGTCAGTGTCCGCCTCTACCCTTTGTATGGAGAGTTGGACGACCGGGAGTATCGCAAAGAGCGCCTCGGATCCTTCCAGAGTATTCATCGCACGTTGAATCATCTGCTGGTGGGTGACCGTATTTCCGGAATGAGGCCGTTGGCAGACTAGGCCGCACCCTTGCGGACGCGGCTCTGTCGAGAACCGCCGCTCTATCGTTGCAGCTGCAGTGTCGGGCGGGTGTTTATCCCAGGTCCAACAATTTCTGGCGCAGCTGCCGCGCTTTCGCCGGGCTTGGGGTCGCCACAAAGATGGTGTCATCGCCCGCGACAGTTCCCACGATTTCAGGCCAACGCACCGAATCAAGCGCGAGCGCGACAGCTCCAGCGCTACCGGGATTGGTCTTGATAATCACTAGGTTCTGGGCCACTTGAGCGTCGCGCAGAAACTCCTGCAGGACTCGAGTGAGGTTGTCGCGAACTTCCAGCGCTGCTCCACTATGCGAGCCATTGCCGGGGGTATTGCTTGCCGTTAGGGCAGCTCGTTCTTGATAACCGTCGGCCGTTTTTATGATCCCTAACTCGCGTATGTCCCGGGAAAGCGTGACTTGAGTTGCCTCGACTCCTAGTTTGCCCAGCGCGGAGGCCAATTCCTCTTGGGTGTGAATCGCGGACACCCGGATCAGCTTCTGAATCTGGGTCTGGCGAAACCCTTTGCTCATGACGATTCACGCATATCGGACAAACGCTGCCGGGCGATCTCCACAGCGCGCCGGACGGTCTCGGGGGCGGTGCCGCCAGGCGGCGTGTGATTCCCCAACGCACGCCTCGCGGAAAGCAACTCTACCGCCTCGGTGTCAAATTCGGGAGCAATTGCATGAAGCTGCTGCTCGTTCCAATCACTTGGCCTTTTGCCCAGCCGGACGCTCTCAAGAACCAGCACGCCGACGACCTGATGCGCCCGGTGGAACGGCACGCCGCGTTTGGATAGCATCTCCGCGAGTTCCGTTGCGCAGGTCCAACTCGCGTCCGCCGCCTCTTCCATCGCAGCCGCGTTGATTCTCGTGGTGTCAATCGAGAGTTTCGTGACTGCGAGCGAACCAGCCAGATGATCCGCCGCGTCAAAGACCGGCGGCTTGTCTTCCTGCAAGTCGCGATTGTAGGCGAGGGGTAAACCCTTGACCGTCATCAACAGAGAGGTCAGATCGCCGACAACTCTTCCCGACTTGCCGCGGACCAATTCGAAAGCGTCGGGATTCTTCTTTTGCGGCATCAGACTGGAACCGCTGGTAACCTCATCCCCCAGCTCCAGAAAACCGAACTCCTCACTCGAATAGAGAATCCAGTCCTCCGCTAGCCGGCTCAAATGCAGCATCGTTACGGAGGCTGCATAGAGGAAGTCCAGCGCAAAGTCGCGGTCCGAAACAACGTCGAGGCTGTTGTTGGAAATGCTGTCGAATCTCAGCTCGTCAGCGATCGCCTGGCGGTCGAAGGGGAAACCGCTTCCAGCGAGGGCGCCGCTACCCAGCGGCAGGACGTTTGTTCTTTGGTGCGCTTCACCAAACCGTTGCCAGTCGCGGGCGAACATCTCAAAGTAGGCCAGCAAGTAGTGCGACCACAGGATGGGTTGCGCCCTTCGAAGGTGCGTGTAGCCTGGAAGCAACGCATCGGGCTCACGCTCGGCGAAGCCCACGAGGGCGTCCATCAAGCCGGCCAAGCGCCCACGGGTAGCCGCGATTTCCTCGCGTAGCCATAGACGAAAGTCGGTGGCTACTTGTTCGTTGCGGCTGCGGCCTGTGTGGATCTTGTCGGCTACGTCTCCCGCTGTCTCCTTCAGCTTGCGGATGACAAATGTGTGAATGTCTTCGTCGGTGGCTCCTTCAAAGAAATCCGGCTGCTCGGACTGCTCTAGTATTTGGTCGAAGGCCGTGCGGATTTGGTCGCGCTCTTGTTGAGAGAGAATGCCGACGCGCTCGAGCGCCGACGCGAAGGCCTTGGACCCGGCGATATCGGCTCCGAGTAGACGGCGATCGAAATCGAGTGAGACCGAAAACTGCTCGAACAGCTCGGATGGTCCGGTTTCGAATCTGCCTCCCCAGAGTTTCATGGCGTTTCCATTTTCGGTTGATCAGTTTGTCTGTTGACCGGTTGAGCTATTCGCGGCCTTCCCTCGGAAGCGTCGGGCGGTGGGAGCGCGGGCTTCCGTCCGCGCCTCTGTCCGGCCGTTTGAAGCTTTTGCCGTTGCTAGCGCTGCTTTGCCGCTACCGCGGCGCCGACTTTGATCGGCAGGCCGACCAGGTTGATGAAGCCGGCCGCGTCTTTCTGGTCGTAGTCGGCTCCCATTGTGAAACTGGCGATTTCTTCTGAATAGAGCGAATACGGCGACTTACGGCTGACGACATCGACGTGCCCTTTATAGAGCCGCAATACGATTTCGCCGCTCACACGCCGTTGGGTCTCATTGATGAATGCGTCCAGCGCTTCCCGCAGGGCAGTGAACCATTGCCCGTTGTAGACGAGGTCGGCGTAGTCCAGGGCGATCTTCTGCTTGTAATGCGAAGTCGCGCGGTCGAGCGTCAGGCTTTCCAGCTCGCTGTGAGCGGCCATCAGAATCGTGCCGCCGGGCGTCTCGTAACAACCTCGCGACTTCATCCCGACGAAGCGATTTTCAACAAGGTCGATGCGGCCGACTCCATGCTCAGCTCCCAAAGTATTCAATGTTTCGACGATGCTCGCCGGACTCAGTTTCTCTCCATTGAGGGCTACTGGTGTGCCTTGATCGAACTCGATTGCAACATCCGCAGGCGTATTAGGCGCGTCCTTGGGGCTTTTTGAGAGCATCCAAACGCCGTCGGAAGGAAAGTTGGCTGGGTCCTCAAGCTCACCGCCTTCGTGCGAGATATGCCACAGATTGCGGTCGCGGCTATAGATCTTGGCCTTTGACACGTCGATCGGAATGTCATGCGCCGTGGCGTAGTCGATGGCATCCTCGCGTGAGGTGATCGACCATTCACGCCAAGGAGCGATGACCGGCAGATGCGGCGCCAATGCCTTGTAGGTCAGCTCGAAGCGCACTTGGTCGTTGCCCTTGCCGGTGGCCCCGTGCGAAAGTGCGTCGCAGCCGGTTTCGAGCGCGACTTCGACTTGACGCTTGGCGATCAAGGGCCGGGCGATCGAGGTTCCGAGCAGATATTTGTTTTCGTAGACGGCTCCGGAGCGCACCATCGGCCATACATAGTCGCGAACGAACTCTTCGCGCATGTCTTCCACAAACACTTCAACCGCACCGCTTTTCTTGGCCTTCTCGACGATTCCTTGCAGCTCGCCGCCGCCCTGACCGACGTCGCCGCAGACCGCTACAACCTCGCAGCCGTAGTTCTCACGCAACCACGGAATGATAATGGATGTGTCGAGCCCACCCGAATAGGCGAGTGCTACTTTCTTTGGTTTTCGTGCCATGAAGTTTGATTCCTTGTTTCTCGAAGTTGCTCCAAAGAGGCAGAAAGTTGTCACGTCACCAATCGAATCGGGTCACCGTTTCGCAAAAAACCTTCCGTTACAATTTGCGCGCGCAGGCCTCCCCGATGAATCAGCCCCTTCTGGACGCCCGGAACGGTCAGCTTCTCAAGATGGCCACACGGCTCTCAGAGACGAATGCCTCGAAGCCTTACATCCCCCCCCAAGAACTTCCTTTCCGACTAAATGATTCAGCGCGATGCCCCGCGTGACGAGATTGCGGCGGGCCTCTCCTTCTTTGATCGTGACGTTGTAGTCGCGCGCTAGGGCTTCGACGGCTTCTGCTTCAACGAGAGTCACTTCGCGGTCGGGCTCTCCAGACTTGCTAAACGTGCCTTCGTGCTTGCAGTAGCGGTCGCCTTCTAGGCCGTAGCCGGGGATTGCTCGCGCTTCGGGCACGGGCAGCAGCTCGGCGGCTTTTGCTTCGGCTATGTAGATTCCTGCCAGCTCGGCCATTGGTTTTTCCCCTTTGCCGGACGCAATGCGCGGGACACTTGACCCCAGACTTCCGTCTGAGGCTCTGTTACTGCTTTCCCCCTATCATCATCAGCAGCAACGCTTTCTGGGCGTGTAAGCGGTTTTCGGCTTGGTCGAAGACGACCGAACCGACCGACTCGATCACCGAATCGGTGACTTCTTCTCCTCGCGAAGCCGGCAGACAATGCATGAAGGCAGCGTTGGGTTTTGCGAGGGCCATCAGTTCGTCCGTCACTTGAAAGTCGGCAAAGGCCATGCGCCGTTGCTGTGTTTGCGCCTCCCAGCCCATGCTGGTCCAGATGTCGGTGTAAACTGCGTCCGCGTCTTTCACCGCTTCGACTGGATCGTAGGTGAGAGTTATCTCCGCGCCTGCTTCCTTAGCCATCTCGCTGGCTTGAGCCGTGATCTTGGCGTCGGGCTCGTAGCCGGGCGGGTGTGCCAGCGCTACCGACACGCCGAGACGCGCGCCGCACAGCATCAGCGAATGCGCCACATTGTTGCCGTCGCCGACAAACGCCATCTTGAGGCCGGCGAGCTTGCCGTGGTGCTCTTCGAGCGTCAGGAAATCCGCCATGGCCTGGCAAGGGTGGTAGCGCCCGCTGAGGGCATTAATCACGGGAACCGATGACCATCGCGCCAGCTCTTCCAGCGTGCTTTGTTCGTAAGTTCGCGCCACGATCGCGTCCACCCAGCGATCGAGATTGCGGGCCATGTCTCGTGCGGGCTCGCGTTCGCCGATTCGCCCGTCACGGTGGTCCAGGAAGATTGAGTCCCCGCCAAGTTGTTTGGCCGCCAGCTCGAAGGTGACTCGCGTGCGAAGCGATGCTTTCTCGAACACCACGGCAATATTGCGATGTTTCAGGGTCTCGGCGTATTCCAACGGGGCAGCCTTGACGCGGCTGGCCAAGGCGATCAGATCACGGAGTTCCGCGGCGGTCAGGTCGAGGTCCGTCAACAGGTGCGATGCGGCAATAGCCGGTATGGTCAGTGGCTCTTTCAAGGCAGCAGACATAGGCGCCTCCCGATGAATAATTATTCATCTAGAAGAATAATTACACATTTCGGTCACGAATGCAAGTGAAACTCGGCGGCGCAACAAGAAACGCGGGTCACTTCGAGCCTTGGCTGCGGGAATTTTGAGCCTTCCCACAGATGGCCAAGAGCCCAACCTGGACGATTGCGGAGTTGGCTGTCCGCTTACTGGCGGGGCTGTTATCCTGTCGATGGACCCAGCTGGATGCCTTCAATGAGAGGCTAGGAGCATTGGATGATAGGGAAGTCTAACCACAACTCGGCTGGCGGAATCGCCGTTTCATTGTCAAGCGCGATCTTGCTCGCTCTTTGCTTGCCGGCTCTCTGCCTCCCGACTTTAAGTGCCCAGACTTCGCAGCCCTTCGACCTGCTTATTACAGGTGGACGCATCGTCGACGGAGCGGGGAATCCCTGGGTGCGAGGGAGCGTGGGCATTCTCGGAGACTGCATCGTTGCGATGGGGCATCTGCCCGGCGCTAAGGCGAAGCGTACGATCGACGCGGGCGGCAACGTTGTTGCGCCGGGGTTCATCGACATCCACAACCACGGCCGGCGGGGAATTTTTCAGGTGCCGAGCGCCGAAAACTATGTCCGCCAAGGAGTGACCACGATCATCGAGGGAAATGACGGCAGCTCGCCTTTGCCGATACGAGGCTTCTTCGAAAAGCTGCTCGATACGGGAATCGCCGTTAACCTTGGTGCATTCGTCGGTCACGGAAGCGTTCGCAACGAAGTGATTGGAGCCGAGGATCGTCGCGCAACTCCCGAGGAGCTGAATCGCATGCGGCGACTGGTCGGCCAAGCGATGAAAGAGGGGGCCCTGGGACTCAGCACGGGGTTGTTTTACATTCCCGGAAATTTCGCGCCTACCGACGAAGTGATCGAACTGGCAAAGATCGTGGCGGCTTCGGGGGGTATGCATATCTCTCATATGCGGGATGAGTCCGCGAAGCTGTTCGACAGCGTCGACGAGACGATTCGCATCGGCCAAGAGGGCGGACTGCCCACGCAGATCACTCACCACAAAGCCGTCGGCAAGCCCAATTGGGGAGGCAGTATCGAGACTCTCAAGCGCGTGGAGCGGGCTCGAGAAAACGGGGTCGACGTGTCGATCGACCAGTATCCTTACACGGCGTCGAGTACGCGCACGGTCGCTATGTTCCCTCCTTGGGCTCAGGCAGGAGGCCGGCAGAGGTTGCTCCAGCGGTTACGCGATCCAGCGACACGGGGGCGCATCAAAGCCGAGATCGCCCGCCGCATCGAGATTGACCGCGGCGGGGGTGATCCAAAGAATGTGCAATTGGTTCTCTGCGAGTGGGACCAGCGACTCAATGGCAAGACGCTCGCCGACGTGACGCGCGAGCGGGGCCGCGAGGTCACCTTCGAAACTGCCGCCGAAACGGCCATGGAGATCGAGACAGAGGGAGGTTGCGCGGCCGTCTACCACGCGATGGTCGAGGAAGACGTCGAGCGCATCATGAAGTATCGCGGTACGATGATCGCCTCCGACGGCTGGATCTTTCGGCTTGGCGACGGGGTGCCGCACCCGCGCGCCTACGGGACGTTTCCGCGTGTGTTGGGGCGCTATGGGCGAGAGAAAGGCATGCTAGAGCTGGAAGACGCCGTGCGCAAGATGACGTCCTTGCCAGCGCAGCGCATTGGGCAGTTCGACCGCGGACTGCTGCGGCCGGGCATGAAAGCCGATGTGACGATCTTCGATCCCGATACGATCATCGACCGCGCGGAGTTCGGAAAGCCCCATCAGTACCCGGACGGAGTGCACTTCGTGATCGTGAACGGGCAAGTAGTGCTAGACGACGGCAAGATGACGGCGGTTCGTCCTGGGACGATTCTTTACGGGGCAGGGAAGGAATAATGCGGCGAGACGCTGCAGATTGCCAGCCGCGGACTTGCGCGGCTTGCGGAGCATGGACTTCCGTCCACGCCTCTGTCCGATCGATTCGAGTTTCTAATAGTCACGAATAGTTCCACAGGCCGAACAGCACTGACAGCCGGTAGCCGACAAAGCCGCGCCGATACGGATCCACAGCAGATCGGTCCAACCGGGCTTAGGGCTTCCGCATAGCGGGCAAATATCTGCTTGGGTGAAGCTGTCTCTCGATTCTGGGACGCCATCTGGCGGCTCCTCGTCCGGAAGGTCGTCCGCGATATCGAGAAGTTCCAGAGCGTCCCGCACATCGCGGGCGCGCACTTGTAAGCGGAGTCCATCGGAGTAGCCCGTGTGACCAACCATGTTCGACATGTGTTCGTCCAGAATGGCGGCTGGAATGTCGTGGGCCCCGAGCATGCCCCTGACGAGGTGGGCTTGTTGGGCAGTGGGAAAGGTCGCGATCGTGACAAGCGAGTCAGGCATGGAATTCATCAGAATAGCGCGAGGGCGGTCCCCGTGAGCGCACCCGCCTGGTTCGCCTTCGAGGGAGTAAGAAGCGAGCCGTGTGCCTTGTTGAACTGCTCTGAAGAGAGGGCTTCCTCCCGTGCTGGAGAGGGCGACTTTTGCTGCCCCGCCAACACGAATGCGAACAAACAGGCGCACAGGATGCTGTAAAGCAGCTTCGTCAGCGGCCTCCGGATACGGCGAATGGTCAGATGTCGGCGGAGGACTTACATCTTGTACTGGCCGAGATCTTCGTCGTTCAAGTTCTCGAGCCATCGGCGCAATTCTTCGCTATTGGCCTTGTCGCTCACTGCATTGCTGACTTTTGAGGACTTCAGCACATCATCGTCTACATAGATTGGGCAGTCCAGACGCAGAGCCACGGCCAGAGCATCGCTCGGGCGGGCGTCGATCGAAATCATCTCACCGTTGTGCTCGATCCAGATCAGCGCAAAAAACGTATCGTCTTTCAACTCGCTGACGACAACCTTGCGGACTCCGGTCGTCGTTCCCCTCAGAATATTTTTGATTAAGTCATGCGTCATCGGCCGCGGCGTGGCCACCTTCTCAATTTCCAGGGCGATAGCGTTGGCTTCATAGACGCCGACCCAGATCGGCAAGACCGATTTACCCTCAACGTCTTTTAGGATGACGATCGGCATGTTGGTCACCGGGTCCATCATCAACCCACGGATTTTCATCTCGACTTCCATCACCTGCCCCCGGTGTTGTATTCCCGTTACGATTCGTCCTTCGGTACGATATTATCCTACTGCAGAATTTTGAAACCGTGAAACTGTGGCCGCGCCACCTCAGACACAAACTCGCCTCTCAAGGAGTTCGGTCCCGACGCGGTCACTCTCACACGGCAATAAGAGCCGAGCAAATCAGCGCCAACGGACGTCATCGCCGGACTAGAGAAATTCAGCACCCGGTTCTGAGTGGTTCGGCCGACCCACTGCTTGAATTTTTCGCGCCAACCCTCGACGAGAACTTCTTCGTCCCGGCCGATCAGCGTGGCGTTCTTGCGGATCTGAATCCGTCGCTGCCTTTCCTGTAAAGTCAACAGACGGCGCGATTTTTCTTCCTCGGGCACCGGATCGTCGTAGGCGGCAGCCGAAGTGTTTGCGCGCGGCGAGTACTTGAAAGAAAAGACCGAGTCATATTCGACTTCGTCTAGCAGCGAGAGCGTTTGCGCGAAGTCCTCTTCGGTCTCGCCTGGAAATCCTACGATGATGTCCGTGCTGAGCGCGACTTCACGCCGGGCCTGCTTTATATTGGCGATCCGTTCCAGGTAATCTTCCCGGCTGTAGAGCCGTTCCATGCGGGTCAACACGCGGCTAGAGCCTGACTGCACCGGCAAGTGAACGTGGTTGCACAGGACAGGATTTTCCTCGATGGCCGTAACAATGTCGGGTGTGAAATCGCGGGGGTGTGAGGTCGTAAAGCGCACGCGGCGTATTCCGGGCACCCGACCCACCCCGGCCAGCATTTGAGCGAAGTTCCATCCGGCACTCGAAGAGTCTCGATAGCTATTGACGTTCTGGCCCAGTAGTTGAATCTCGGTGTGTCCGTTCGCCCCCAGTTGCCGTGCTTCGGCGAGAACGCTTTCACTGGTGCGGCTCCTCTCGGGGCCGCGCGTAAACGGCACAACACAATAGGCGCAATGCTTGTCGCATCCTTCGATGATGGTGATATAGGCGCGGTGGGGATTATCCCGCCGCGTCAGGGGAGTTTCGAACGTCTCATCGGTGTCGAGGTCGAGGCCGGTGACGCGGTTTTCACCGGCTTCCAAGCGGTCAATCAGGCCTGAGAGGGCGTTGTAGCTTGCCGAGCCGCAGACCAGGCTAACGTGCGGAGCTTGCTCGAAGATCTCTTCTCCCTTGTGCTGTGCAACGCAGCCGAGGACTCCGAATGTTTTTCCCTGAGCCTTGAGTTTCTTGAAATTCGCCAGGCGCGAGAAAACTTTCTGCTCGGCTTTATCCCGGATGCTGCAAGTGTTGTAGAGAACGAGGCCGGCGTGCTCAGGTTCCTCGACCTCCTGATACCCCTTGGAAACCAGAGTGCCGCGCACCTTTTCGCTGTCATGTACATTCATCTGACAGCCAAAGGTTTCGATGCAAAAAGTCTTCTGGTCCACGAATCCCCTCTAGTTCGATCAGTATACCAATGACTTGTGATTCTCTATCGAGCAACTCCGCTGCGGATCGACAACCCACTGGACCTGCTATTCCACCCGACCGATGCTGTATTGGCCTCCGCGTGAACGATAAGGGGCAAAGAGATATTCGCTATGCCGCCTATCGACAACAAACGCCAATCGACACGTCAGATGTGCTCCGACTTCGTCAAAGTATCTTTCGCAGACCAAAATGGCCGGACCGTCTCAGATACCGGTCTACTGGAGGATGTCAGCCCACAGGGATTGAATATCAGCCTGAGCATCCCTTTGCCGAAGGGCCAAGAGATCCAACTGCGAATGGAAAAGTTTTCAGGGACAGCGAGGGTCCGCTATTGCAACCTTGGCGAATACAGTTATCTCGTTGGGTTGGAGTTCGCCGATCAACATGAGTGGGATCCCGAAAAATGGGCGCCGCGTCATCTGCTGACGGTTCCCGCCGAAGATTCTTGAGGCTGCCGCACTGCGGACCAGCCCAAACGAATGCGGGGCGCACGTGCTCCTTCGGGATGACGTGCTTGCTGGTGGGCTGGACCTGTCACTTGCGCTCCGGGCGCTGAAGGTCTGCTTAGGTGTTCTCCCCAGCGGTTCCGCGCCAGGGCGGCATAGCGCGCAGCAGTCGCCCGATCGCCGCCCCGATCAATGCGCCTACCAGAGGGACTCCGAGATGGGCGAGAGCCACATGTGCGGCATTGTTCATTCCGCAGCCGAAGTGCAGTACGACCACGCCGACGAGTCCTGCCAGCAACCCAGCGCCGGCGCCCACAACGCCTAGAGATAAAACTGCCCCTCGCCGCAGAAGCATCACGACGAGCCCGGCCGCCGGCAAGGAAAACATGAAACCGTGGCGAAAACATTTCCAACTGTCGGGCAGGATGTTGTGGCTGAGATCCCAGGGAAATAGCAGGGATACCGAGAGAAACAGGGGTACCAGCAGCAGCAGGAATAATCTCGGCGCAGTCAGGACTCTTTTCTCACCAGGCGCCATTTCGCGGCTCAAGGTAAGAGCAACCAGAAAAGCGGCTGCCGCGACAATGCCCAGCATGCCCGCGAATTCCATGTTGCCCACCTTGTTCACTCCACCTACGCCCGATACCCCAACGAAGGCCGCCGACATCGCGCCAAAAATCAACAAGAATCCCAAGGTGAGCAAGCGCGTGCTGGGCAGCGGCTTGACGGGTTCCAGGGATTGCTGGACAGTGCGGTTGATCCGCGATCGTGACTCCGGTGTCAATTCAGTAGGGTCTTGACGGGTCAGGAAATTCCAAAGCGCCTTACACGACTGGCACTGCCCGAGGTGCTCGTGCACTTGAGCCGGCAGGTTGCCCCAGCCTTGGCTGTTCGCCCTGTCAATATGCTTGCTGACGTCGCCGCAGGTCATTTTCTTGACCCTTCCGGCCGTGACCCTTTGGATTGCCCATCGATCATCTCTCGAAGCTTCACGTAGGCTCGATGAGCCTTCTGTTTCACCGCGCCCACGGTGCCGCCGGTTGCGCGCGCTATCTCTTCAAGGCTCATCCCCGTAACCTTGAGCATGATGATCACTTCTTGCTGGCTAGCCGGCAAGTGTCGAACGAAACGCCAAAGATCAATCTCAGGCGTCACCGCTGGTGTTGAAGCGCGGCCGTCGGTGTCACTAATGTTCTCGAGCGCCGATTCGCGTGTTTCAATCCGCCGCCGCCGCCGGTAGGCGTCGATGCGTGTGTGCCGGGCAATTGCAAAGACCCAAGGCAGCACCGGTGTTCCTGGGCGGTAGGTGTGCCTGGCACGGTGAAGCCGAAGCCAGCAATCCTGCAGCATGTCTTCGGCAAACCCTCGGGTATAGATCGGGACGGCCAAGAAACGAAGCAACATCGGGGATAGCTGTTCAACCAACTGATTCGCGGCGTCGGGATCGGCGTTCTGGTAGCTCAGCATCAGCTCTTGGAGCTGGTCGGCCTCCTTCTCGGCGGGCGAGATAGCCGCACTTCCGGGGCCGCTCACATTTTTTGCCGCCTTCACCCCACACCACGACGGCGCAAGCGCATCGGCGTAACTAGCTGCCACATCCAGTTCATTCGCATCGCGCTGCGACATGGTTACGACTGCTTGCGCACGAAGCCGTTTGCGCTGATCTTTTTAGCCAGGCCAAGACCACTCTACCAGCCGTTGTACGAAGTTCAGCGTTGAGTTGAAACAAGCCGCGTCCAAGCTGCCAAGCCCGTCGCTCGATTCGGCATCAGATCCATGCTGACCAGCTACATCGTCACTGGACAGAACTGCTAGCTGCCGTCCGACCATTCTCCTCCGCCATCGTTATAGTAGCGAAAAGAGCGACCCCGCCCTTTAGCGCCGTGGCCCGCGGTCGCCGGGCTTTGGGGGCCTGTGTTCGAGCCCTATACGTGTCGGGGCAGGCTGTGGTTGAGCTCCGTGGCGTGAACGCCCGGCTCCCCAAGTGGCTTGCTAGGTTAATTTTCCAAAACTTTCTTCTTGCTAAGCGCTGTTGATCCGCGTATAATATTCGTACCTGAAGCGATGGTTTGACGAACGGGTGGGTTCGTTAGCCTAGCTCTGGTGGCTTCAGCGATGACATCTAAACATGTCGGCCAGCAACGGTCGGCAGCCACATTGTTTTACCCCATTAGACCTTTGTGCGGATGATTGTTTGAGCGACGACTGTCCGTGTAACCTGAATTATGCACTGCGGCGTGGACCTGAGGAGGGCTGAGCCGCAAGAGACCATTTGGGACCCCCGAAAACATGGGGTAAAAAGGTAGGCTGGCAAAGATCCCAGCTTCGCCAGCCAACCCCAAGGAGGTCACCCACATGGTTACCAGACGAAAACAGCATAGCTCCCAAAGGCCCGTCCAACAAGGCCCAGCCGTGACGGCCTCGCGGCCCAATAAAATCGGGGCTTCGACGCCTTACCACTTCCGCGGCAGGAAGCCGACTCCCTACGGCGGCTTGCTGCCGGTGGTCGGGAGGGCGCTGATCTGAGAGCCTGGCTATGCGCTATGCATAAAATTTTATGCACTAGCCGTAACGCACTGGAAACACGTCACTTCCGAGCGAGGTTTTGACGACGCGGATTCTGGGCGGGAAGGGAAACCAGACACGGAGAAGCCAAAAGACCAGTTGCCGAGCTACCACCTCACGACGACCGCCAACCCGCTACGAACGCAGCCACACTCGCAAAGTGAATCTGTGCATAATTCAGGTGTAAACGGACAGTGCGCATCAGGAGTCTAATAGTCCTAACTAAAAGGGACGATATAGTCCAAGTTGATTCGAGTGGACTAACAACGGAAGGTGAATCATGACGAGTACTGCTACCAAAGGGTTGACGAAAACCCAGATCAACAGATTCAAAAGAATGCTGGATGCCAAGGCTCTCGAAATCAGAGCCAACTTGCAGTCTTCTTCTGCCGCCAAAGCCTTGGCGCGAGGCGACGAGCCACCGGACCTTGAAGAATTGCCCGGACAGAGTCACGAAGAATGGATCTTCCTCAATCGCAACAATATCGAAGCCTTGTTGTTGCGCGAGATCGACGAAGCGCTCGATCGCATCGAAGATGGCGGTTACGGAACCTGCTTGGAGTGCGAGGAGCCGATCTCCCTCAAACGGCTGGAAGCGGTCTGCTGGGCAAGCCGCTGCGTTACCTGCCAGGAGGAACTTTCGGCAAACGATGAGCCGCCCGAGCGGGCACGCTCTTACCGAAGTTAAAGGTACTGGGGTCTTTGGGTGGGCGAGTGCGTTCTACAGCCAATCTGTCTCGGTTACTTCGCCCTTGGCAGGTGAAAGGTCAGCCCAAATCTGAAAATTCAAGACAGGACCTCTGCGCGCGGAATCGCGGAGCTGCCTGCGCAGAGATGCGCCCTGAGGCAGATCCACCTCAGGACCGGTTTCAGACGCGAGGTGTCGACCTAGCTGGATGCTTCCGATGGGCCCTCAGGGCCGCGCGACGCACTGGCGGTTTTAACCCGGCTCAGAGCCTCTTTGCCCTTTTCAAATAGATCAGCTGCATCATCAGCAATCTCTTTGCCGCGATCGTAATATTCGCGACCCTTCTCCATCGCTTCACGCCCGGACTCAGCCAGTCTGCCTCGGCCGTCTTCGGTGCGTCGGCGAAGGTACTCGCGAGTTTCCGTACCGGTCTGCGGGGCAAGCAGTAAAGCGGCAGTCGCGCCTAGCGCGGCTCCTACCAAAAACCAAGCTAGATTGGCACCGCCATTGTTATCGGCCATCAGATCGTCCTCCAAAGGTTCAGTATAGATCAACCAGCCAGGCTACCTGGCCGCAAGCCCCCACGTGTTTCCACCGCTTTGGTTTTTGGATTGCTCGAATGTGTTGAATGCTCCAGCGTTGAACAGCCTCGAGCTTACTCTGCGTTATCCTCTCGAGCTGAACTCGGGAACCGGCGGTGCGATCAAGATCGATCGGAACTGGCTTGCCGCTGCAGAGCTGGTCTTTCTCGAATGGGTTCCTCGCGGCGAATTCCGCACGGAGGTTCGGATCGACAACTTTCGCATCAACGACTATGCGTCGATCGGGATCGCAGCCGCGCCTTCAGAGCCAAATTAGGGACGAGCCAACGACGACGCTGTCGCGTTCACTTCGAGCAGCCGCCTAGAGCGGGGCCGACCTCGAAGCAATGGGATGAGGTTGTCCAATTCCGACACCCCCGTCTCGCGCTAAACTGCGCAAGGAAAGTCCTAGGCTAGAATGAGTGGGTTCCATGGACTTTCTTGAGGCGCTCAATCCCCAGCAAAAGAAAGCAGTCATCCACGCGGACGGGCCGCTGCTGATCCTGGCCGGTGCCGGCAGCGGAAAAACACGCGTCATCATTTCTCGGATGGCCTACCTGATCCGTGAGAAAGCGGTCCCGCCCTATTCGCTTCTCGCTGTCACGTTTACAAACAAAGCGGCGGAGGAAATGCGCAATCGGGTCGCTCGCCTGCTCGAGAAGCCGGAAGGCGCGGCACGCCCGCTGCCGGTCGTTTCTACATTTCACTCTTTCTGTGTGCGCCTACTGCGAGGTCACGGGGCGCCGCTGAGCGAGGTTCGTCCGGGGTTCACGACACGGTTCAATATCTACGACGACTCCGATCAGCTCTCGGTGGTGAAGTCCGTCTACAAAGAGCTGGGCCTCGACGAGACGTTCATGAAGTATCGGGCGGCGCTGGCGGCGATCAGCCAGGGGAAGAACCAGGGAAACACGCCTCGCGACTTCTATGCCTCCGCAACGAGGCCGCAAGCCGAGAAGCTGGCTGTGATATTTGAGCGGTACCAAGGGGCGCTACAGGGGTCGAATGCGCTGGACTTCGACGACCTGCTGCTCGAAGGCGTGCGGCTACTGCGCCATAGCGGGGAAGTGCGCGAAGCGATGAGTCTGCGCTACCGCTTTGTCATGGTGGACGAATACCAAGATACGAACCGTCCCCAATATGACCTGATGCGGCTTCTCTCTCCGCACAAGAACATCTGTGTCGTCGGAGACGAAGATCAGTCGATCTATAGCTGGCGTGGCGCGGATATCAACAATATTCTTGACTTCGAGAAAGACTTCCCTGGGGCGACCGTTATCCGCCTCGAACAAAACTATCGTTCGACAAAAAAGATTCTTGCGGCCGCGAGCAGTGTCGTTGCGAACAACCTTGCGCGCAAGGGCAAAACGCTGTGGACGGATGGGGAGCCGGGCGCGAAAATCCTTTTCTATCGCGGCCCGGACGGCGAAAACGAAGCACTTTATGTGGCCGATCATATCAACCGCTACCTAAACGAAGAGGCCCGAGGACAAGCGGCCGTCCTCTACCGCACAAACTCTCAATCTCGGCAAGTAGAAGAGGCTCTGCGGCGGTACAACCGAAAGTATGTCGTCGTCGGCGGACTCAGCTTTTATCGGCGTGCTGAGGTCAAGGACTTGGTGGCCTACCTCAAGGTGACGGTGACTCCGACCGACCGTGTCAATTTACTACGTGTCATCAACACGCCGGCTCGCGGCATCGGCCGGACGACGATCGAGCAGATGGAAAGCCATGCCCAACGGCACCAAATCTCGCTGTGGGAAACGATCGAGCGCATGCTTGATGAAAAGGCGTTTTCCAAGCGCGCCCATAGCGCGCTTCTTAGCTTCTGGCGATTGATCGAGGATGCACGGCAAGAGTTGTCCCGGCTGGGAGTAGACAAGTTGCTCGAGTATCTGGCCGTCCGCAGCGGCTACCGCCAGATGCTCGAGAATGACACCACTGTGGAGGCCCCGGGACGGCTCGAAAACATCGATGAACTGATGAACGCTGCCGCCGACGCTGCTACACGTGGTGAAGATGTCCACGCTTTCCTGGACCATGCGGCGCTGGTGTCGGAGACCGATCAGATCGACGAGCAGGCGCAGGTGTTGCTCATGTCGTTGCACGCCGCCAAAGGTCTGGAGTTTCCTCTCGTAGCCATGGTTGGCATGGAGGAGAGCCTATTCCCTCATAGCCGCAGTCTCGAGGACGAATCGGCTTTAGAAGAAGAACGCCGCCTCTGCTACGTCGGTATGACGCGAGCCCGTAGCCGGCTGATTCTAACTTGCGCGCGCCAAAGGAGGCGCTACGGCGCCGGGGCGCCACAGCTCATGGCACCGTCGCGGTTTTTACAAGAAGTTCCCCTGGAACTGCTTGACGATCGCTCCCCTGGTCGTGGCGGGCTACAAGACGAATGGGAGAGCGACGGTGTTGACCTGCTCGTCGAACGGCACGAAGTGCGGCAAGACGTTAGCAATCGGATCGGCGACAAGAAAACTTACAACTCGGTTGAAAACATTGCAGACTTCTTTTCAGAGCGTGGCCTTCCGTTCTCTCAACGGCCAACGCAGGCGGGCGGGAAGAAGCCGCTGCAAGCGCCGGTACGCAACAAAACCGGCTCCGCTGTAGTCACCGAATTCCCGGCCCAGCGTCAGGCGCGCCCGCGGGTTCTGGGCGGCAACCCCTATCGCCTAGGCGCGAAGGTTCGCCATGCGAAATACGGAGTGGGGACGGTGATGAGAAAAGAATCCGTCGGCGACGATGTCAAGCTCACCGTTTTGTTTCAGAGATACGGCATGAAGAAGCTGATGAAAAAGTATGCTGGCCTGCAGCCCGCGTAGTTTGCCTTCGGACTGGATCGGTGATCGAGGGAAGGGCTTTGCTCTGAACCTGATGGCTCGCCAACGGGCTAGCCAAGGAGTCATCTATGAACCATATTGATGTTGTGGATGGCGAGCACCTCCAGGCCCTCGCACGCGAGGCCGGAGAGGCGATTCTGGAGGTTTACGACACGGACTTCGACGTCGAGAAAAAGGCCGATGCCTCTCCGTTGACGAAAGCGGATCTTGCCGCCCATCGGGTCATCGCGGATGGTCTCGCGGAGCGCTACCCTGAGATTCCAGTCCTTTCCGAGGAGAGTACCGAACAGGCCGGCTACGAACTTCGCCGGCATTGGTCGCAGTTCTGGATGGTTGACCCGCTGGACGGCACCAAGGAGTTCGTCAAGCGTAACGGTCAATTTACGGTGAATATCGCCCTCATCGAAGACTGCCGCCCCCGGGCCGGGGTTGTCTACGCACCGGTGCTGGACCTGCTCTATTACGGTGAGCGAGGCCAGGGCGCGTTCAAGAAGGAGGGTGCTGCGGCTCCTCAGCTCCTGATGGCTCCACCGCAAAACCCTGCGCAGACAAACGCTGGAGATCGCCTGGTCATTGTCGGCAGTCTTTCGCATCCTACTCCCGAAATGGATGCTTTCATTGCCGAGAGCCGTGCGAAATACAAGGAAGTCGAGTTCGTCGCGATGGGCAGCTCGCTCAAGATCTGCATGGTCGCCGACGGCAGAGCTGATGTCTATCCGCGATTTGGCCCGACGATGGAGTGGGACACAGCGGCGGCTCATGCCGTTGCTTCGGCCGCCGGCCGCAAAGTGCTGCGCCATGGAAGTGACGAAGAGCTGTCATACAATAAACCGGATTTGCACAACGATTGGTTCGTGGTTTGCTGACGGGTTCGAGCAATACCGAAGTGCTCCGTTGTCAGGCGAGGATTCATGGAAGTAGGTGTCCCGCTTTTTCACCGCTCACACGGCCTTGGATTTGGGACGGGATTGGCCTCTGCGCGAGTGTGCCTCCGTGGAATTGGCATAATGGTACCGAGGGTGGGTTTGAAGGGCGTACCGCGGGAATCCGCCTCGGGGTAATTGTTCGGATACTGGGGTTCCCTACATCATCACAATGGAAAATCCGCTGGAGATCGTCGTCAGAGAGGTGCCTGATGCGGGTTCATCCTCTTCACAGCTGGTTGACGAGGCCTCTCACCCGTCGGCGCCGGGTCTGCCGACCCCGTCCAGCTCCGAGGATGAGGCGGAAGAAGCTGACTTTAGCATCCCCGAGCCGGAACCCGCCTACCAAAAGGTCTTCGAGGAGTCGGCCGAACCCTCGACCGTCAAAGAGGGGGACTTGTGCAAGGGCGAGGTGGTCGGCGTCTCTCCCGACGGCGTTTTCGTCGATATTGGCCGAAAGACAGAGGGTGTAGTCGCACTTTCGGATTTTGCTGACGCAGGTCCGCCGTCGCCAGGAGACACAATTGAGGTCATTGTCACAGGCCTGGGCAATCTGGGCGAGCAAGCGACACTTTCCTATCGGAGCGCACAGCATAGAATCATTTGGGGCCGCATCGAATCAGCCTATCGTGAAACCGCGGTGGTGACTGGGAAAGTCACCGGCCAGGTGAATGGAGGGTTGGCGGTTGATCTGGGAGTTGCCGCTTTCCTGCCCGTCTCCCATGTCGATATCAAATCGCCGGGTGACCTCGAGCCGCTGGTCGGACAGGATGTTGACGTCAGGGTTTTGAAGTTCGACAAGGCGAAGGGCACCGTCGTGGTGTCTCGACGCGTGGTGTTCGAGGCGGAGCTGCTGCGTCTCAAGCGAGAGACCCTCGCGAAGCTCAGCGAAGGCGCGCTGGTCAGCGGCACGGTCAAGAACCTGACCAGCTACGGTGCGTTCATTGATCTTGGCGGGCTAGACGGGCTGCTGCACGTCACTGACATCTCCTACAGTCGCGTGAAGCATCCTTCCGATGTCATCAAGGTCGGCGACTCAATTTCAGCGAAGGTTTTGAAGTTTGACGCGAAGCGCGAGAAAGTGTCGCTCAGTCTGAAAGCTCTCGAGCCGGATCCATGGGAGGGCGCCGAGGAGCGTTTTCAGAAGGGCCAACGCGTCAAGGGACGGGTCGTCAGCAGCACGGAGTATGGCGTTTTCGTTGAACTCGAGAAGGGGCTAGAGGGGCTGATTCATAGCAGTGAGGTTAGCTGGTCACAGCGGACGAAGCGTCAGGCGAAGGGACTGAAAGTTGGCCGAGACGTAGAGTGTTTAGTCGTCAAGGTCGACCGTAAAGCCCGCCGCGTTTCACTCAGCCTCAAGCAGCTCGAACCCGACCCGTGGATCACTGCCCTCGAACGCTATCCGAAGGGGACGGTTGTCGAAGGTCGAGTGCTGAATATTGCGGCCTACGGGGCGTTCGTCGAAATCGAAGAGGGAATCGATGGCTTTGTGCACCTCAGCGATCTGACCAGAGACTCAAAGGTGGGGCACCCCAAGGAACTGCTGAAGAAAGGGCAGAATATCCGTGCGGCAGTCCTCAGAGTGGATACGAAGGCGCGCCGAATTGCACTTGGTCTCAAACAGCTCGAGCCCGATGCTTGGGACGCCTTCTTCGGCCTTTATTTGGTCGGCGACATCATTACGGGCCGCGTGACGAGTCAAGCGAAATACGGCGTATTCGTGGAACTCGCCCCGGGAGTCGAAGCGCTCTGTCACAGCTCCGAAATGCGGAGCAGCTCGGGGAAGAAATCGAAAGGCGCGCTGCGCGTCGGGCAGTCCTATTCGTTTAAGATTACTCGCCTCTCTGAGTTCGAAAAGAGGATTCGCTTGAGTCGCCACGGAGTGCCGAATCAGAAGCTTGAATCCAGTGGTGTCGAGGAGACTGCTGGAGTTGCAAAGCCAGATGGCGACGCGGATCGAGCCGAGGCCGTGAGCTTGAAGGGATCGGTGGCGTCTTCAGCTGCGGGGCCGCAAGGCGCAACTAAGCGACGGAGACGCAAGAGGGCTCGGTCGAGCTCCCGCGGCAAGGAGCTTGATCCCGCTGCCGTTGCTGATCAGACGGAGGGCGTGGTTTCGGGCGCGGCTACGGCAGTTCCAGCCGAAGGCTCCGAAGAGACGAGTGGGGACGCTCAGGTTGCCACAAAAATGGATTCCAAGACAGATCTGGTAACCTCGGCCGCGACAGAGACTGAGGCGGATCAACCGACAGAATCCAGCCCACTACATCAAGTGCCGGTGTCTGTGCCGGCGGATGGGGCTCCGGCAGTTGACGTTGACGTGTCATCGATTGATGATCCCCAAGGGGTTGAGGAAACCCAACGGGTTGAGGAATCCCAAGGCCAGCCTCCGCCGATCGAGGCTGAGCCTGCGGCCGAGCGAACCCAGGGAATCGATCCCGTCGAAGTGGATGTTCCACCGGACGCGCAAGAGCCTGCGGCGAAGTGACCGAGTCGTTTGTTAGGCACCGCCTGCCTGATCAACAGCGAAAGCCCGTAGAGTCGTGGTATCATCCGGCGATAAGCTTGACTAGACGCAACTTGTGGATGGCGCCGAAATGGGAGGATCGATAAGTACGATGACGAAGGCGGATCTAGTAGAAGAGGTAGCTCGAGTTGTGGAGGTCACCCGCAAGGACTCTGAGGTGATCGTCGAGACAATTTTCGGGTCGATCGTCAGATCGCTTCAAAACGGTGAGAAGATTGAGATCCGGGGGTTCGGCAGTTTCCGAACTCGTGAGCGGGATGGCCGGATTGGGCGTAATCCCAAGTCGGGTGAACGTGTCGATGTTCCTCCCAAGACGATCCCTTTTTTCAAACCCAGCAAAGAACTGCGCGACGTCGTTAACGGTGGCCCGCCCCCGCCGGCGCTGCCAGTCAACCCCAAATAGTTGGAGCGTTCTCGCCCCCTGCTTCTACCTACGGTCAGCAGGCTTCTAGAGGGTCAGGCCACCCCGGCATTGTTCGTCGTTCGAAGGACCACGCCGAGTTCGCCCCAATAACCTTTCGCCGGAATCCTTCGGCCGCGGGCTTGTGGTCGCGGAGAAACGAACACAATGGATCACATTTGGAGCCCGTGGCGGTATCAGTTCATCAAGAGCGCTGCTAGTCATTCAGGATGTGTCTTCTGTCAGATCGTCCATTCCACGGATGACGAAAAAAACCTGGTGGTTCATCGGGGAGAGTCGAACTTCGTCATCCTCAATCGATACCCCTACACAAGCGGTCACGCTATGGTCATCCCGTTTCAGCACCTCGCCACGCTTGAGGAAACATCGCCCGAGACTGCCCAAGAGATGATGCACCTAACACAGCGAGTCGAGAAAGCGTTGCGCAAATTGTATGGCGCCGAAGGAATCAACATCGGCATGAACATCGGTAAAGCGGCTGGTGCCGGTGTCGCTGGACATATCCATATGCACGTCCTTCCACGATGGGTAGCGGATAGCAACTTCGTTACAGTGGTGGGAGAGACCCGCGTGCTGCCCGAGGAGCTTTCAGAGACTTGGCGCAGGCTGCACGGAGAATTTGGTTCCTAGCCCCCGAGACGAACTAACGGGGGCGACCTAGGGCGTCCTCGATGACGTTACTGCAAGTCGTCCTCAGAGTCCTTTGATTTGCTTCCGGGCTTTGACAAACATTTGTTGCCACCGGGGCCCGGAGATTACGAACACAAATGGAACTCATTCGTGACCGCTATCCATGGAAGCTGCGAACCCATGAACTGACATTGGGGGCGCGGACGCTGGTCATGGGTGTGCTGGACGTGTCTAGCGCTCAAGGGGCGGGCAGTACCCAGGGGGTAAACACCCTGCTTGAAGAGGCTCTCGCCGTTCAGGCGGCAGGCGCGGACCTCATTGATGTCAGCGCCCAACCTCATCGCGGTATCCCTAGACAGCTAACGGCCGACGCAGAACTCCGCCAGATGGTTCCCGTGCTGCGGAAGTTACGCCACAATCTCGACATTCCCGTTTCCGTGCATACTAGTAACTCGGAAACTGCGGAACGGGCACTCGAGCTGGACGCGGAGATTATCAACGATTGGAGCGGTCTGACTTTTGACCCTGGAATGGCGAGTCTAGCCAAACAGGCGGATACGGGACTGATCCTAGGCCATGTTAGGAGCACGCCGGACACCTGGGCTAAGCAGCGGGCTTTGCCTGACGTGATTTCCGTGATCATGCGTGACCTGCAATCGACAATGGGACGCGCGTCCGGGATGGGGATCGACCGGCGAAGAATCGTCATCGATCCGGGCCTGGAGCAGGGTAAACGAGGGCTTCAGAACTTCCGGATTCTCGCTGAGCTGGCTTTGATATCGTCGCTGAATCGGCCAATACTTGTTGATCTTGCGGACAAGCCGTTTCTTACCGAATCCGTTCGGTCACCGGTCGACGAACGTCTTTTCGCGACGGCGACCGCCGCCGCAGTTGCCGTCTTCGCTGGTGCACAGATCATCCGCGTCAGCGATGTGAAGGAAATCTCGTATGTCGCAAAGACAGCGGATCGAATCTTCGAGGCTTTCGAACCGTCGTAATCGCCGCTCAGCGCTGATGGTTAGCTCGTCTGGGTAGGCCGGGAGCGCCCCGAGTTACTTGCTCCCGTTTACCCGACCTTGAGTGGCTGCCGCGTATTCCGTCAAAGCCGTGGCAGCCGCGGAGTCGATGTCCTCTGGCACGTCGATGCCGGCGGCCCGCACCATTGCATAGACTGGTAACCCTTCGTCGGTGCGCTCGAAAGCCATTGCATGCCGCGAGGAGTCGAAATCGACTTCGACTAGATCGCCGGCACGGATTTGCTCGGTCGCAATCAGATTGGCCATGGGGTGGACGAGCGACCTCTCGATGGCTCGCTTCAGATGCCGAGCGCCGTACTTCGGATCAGTCCCCTCTTCCATCATGTGGCGCCGGGCACTTTTTGAGAGCTGGAAAAGAAACGGGGTTCCATTGAAAACGCGCTGGTGTACCTGCGCCAGCTCCAGGTCGAGGATCCGTTCGAGCTCTTCTTCCCCTAACGGCTTGAATACGACAACCTTGTCGGGCCGGTTGATGAACTCGGGGGTGAACTTGCGCCGTGCGGCGGACATGCCGGCGCTGGCGATTCGGCTCGTCATGCCCTCGGAACGGAAGTCTTGATCGTGCCGCTTGGGACCGGCGAATCCGAGCCCGGGGCTCATCACATTGCTGATCTCATCCGCGCCCAAGTTGCTTGTCATGAAGATCAAGCTCTTTGAGAAGTCGACGCGGCGGTTATCGCCCAACGTGAGATTCGCCTTGTCGAGAATCCCTAGCAGCAGATTCCAAAGAGCGTCACTTGCCTTCTCGATTTCGTCGAACAGAACGAATGAAATCTTGTGCTGCTCCGTGTGGGATTGGTGCAGGACCTCCTGACTGAGCAACGGGTGGGTCTCGCGATGTCCAAGGTATCCTGGAGGAGATCCGATCAGTTTCGCAATCTCATGACTGTGCTGGAACTCGCCGCAATCGATTTTGACGAAACAAGCCCTTTCTGACAGCCGGGCTGAGAGCCCGAAATCCTGCTGAGGCGGCCCATGTTTTCCGCGCGAACCGTGAGGAGACATTCGCGGGGTGATAGGGCGAAAGTGCGCGTCCCATGCCTCGGGTCCTGGCCCACGGCTCAGTTGATTGCCTATACAGGACTGCTTCAATGACAATAGTGTCGTCAGTTGCTGTTCGGAAGAAACGCCTGAGAATGAAACTGCAATTCAAGTTTCGCGATACGTCACCGGATACAGTCCGGGACCACGTCATCTCGCAGTTGAACCAGCAGGGTGCGACGCAAGTCCGGAGACTATTTCCCGATGAGACGGACGCGGCGCTTTCCGCTCTCTGGGTGGTTGTTTACGAGGAACAGACCACCGGCTGGCGGCTTTTTGAGCTGCTGAGCCGATCGGCGGCGGTCGACTTCGCGGAAGGCGAAACACGGCGGCGGCCGCTCGCGTAACTTCTCCGATCAGAAAGTAGGCTCAAAGACACCGGGGTCGCCATACTGGCAGGATCAAATTTCGGACGCCCTGACGACGAGCTCACCGCTCGCATCGCGTACGTTAACTTCGATGGTGCGCGGGCATTGGCGGAGGCACAGCTCAGGCCGGCCGGAAAGCCACCGGACGAGGAGTTCTTGCGAAACTACTGCGGCAACTCGCTGCGCGCCATCGACCTCATTTGTGATTGGTTCAATGGGTAGGGAAGCGGACATGACGCCACTTTGGAACCCCAGCCCGCGGACTATACAAGAAGCGAACCTGACTGCCTTTATCCGTACCGCCCGCGAAACTTGGAACCTGCCTGGCTTGTCCAGCTTTCAAGACCTCTACCGCTGGTCGATCGACTATCCCGAGCAGTTTTGGCGATCGGTCTGGCGCTTTTGCGAGATCAAGGCTGACACCGAACCCCGGATCGTTGTTGAAGAATTCAACCAAATGCTGGGAGCGCGCTGGTTTCCCGGCGTTCGGCTCAACTTCGCCGAAAACCTGCTGCGGTTCGCCGACGGCCACGAGGCGATCGTGTTCTGGAACGAAGCGGGCTGTCAGCGGACACTGACTTATCAAGAGCTTGATACTCAGGTCGCGGCGTTTGCTGCGGGTTTGCGCGCAACCGGTGTAGCAAAAGGGGGCCGGGTTGCGGGTTTCATGCCGAACATGCCCGAGACTGTCGTGGCCATGCTGGCTACCGCGAGCATCGGAGCGCTCTGGTCCTCCTGCTCCCCCGACTTCGGGTTGGCCGGGGCGCTGGACCGCTTCGGACAGGTCCAGCCGAAAGTTCTGGTGACCGCGGACGGGTACTTCTACGGCGGCAAGACTCACGATTCACTCGCACGGGTATCGCGCCTGCGCGGTGAGGTTCCCTCGATCGAGCGGGTCGTTGTCGTGCCCTACACTCGGCCCGATCCCGCGCTCGACGGCCTGGGCGTAGCCGAGCTCTATGAAGACTTCGTGAGTCGGCAGCCTATTTCCAGGATTCAATTTGAGCAACTTCCGTTCGATCATCCCGTCTACATCATGTATTCCTCGGGGACGACCGGTCCCCCCAAATGCATCGTCCATGGCGCGGGTGGAACGCTGATTCAGCACCTGAAGGAACTGGTTCTCCACACCGACCTCAAGCGTGAAGACCGCATCTTCTATTTCTCGACCTGCGGCTGGATGATGTGGAACTGGCTGGTCTCGAGCCTGGCCGTCGGAGCCACGATCGTTCTCTACGACGGGTCACCCTTCCATCCCGAGCCGGCGCAAGCGCCAAGTACATCGCCGCCGCGGAAAAGGCTGGCGTGCAACCGGCTGCCACGCACGACCTCACCGCACTGCGGACCGTGCTGTCGACGGGTTCTCCGCTCGCGCCGGAGAATTTTGACTACGTCTATGAGAAGGTAAAGAGGGACGTCTGCCTTGCCTCTATCTCGGGTGGCACGGATCTGATCTCGTGCTTCGCTCTAGGAAATCCGATCGGGCCCGTCTATAGCGGCGAATTACAGAGCCGCGGCCTGGGCATGAAGGTCGAGGTTTTCGACGAAGAGGGGCAGGCGCTCGAGCAGGGAAAAGGTGAGTTGGTTTGCACCGCGCCTTTCCCTTCGATGCCGGTCGGGTTTTGGAATGATCCTGACGGTCGGAAGTATCGAAGTGCGTATTTCGAGAGGTTCCCGGGCGTTTGGCATCACGGTGATTACTGCGAGCTGACCGCCATGGGCGGCATGGTCTTCTGGGGACGTTCTGATGCCGTCCTCAATCCCGGGGGCGTCAGGATTGGGACCGCCGAGATCTACCGTGCCGTTGAGAAACTGCCCGAAGTCTCGGAGGCCCTTGCAGTGGGCCAAGTGTGGCAGAGCGATATTCGGGTGATCTTGTTTGTGACACTCCGTCAAGACCTGATACTGGACGAACAGTTGGCTCAATCGATCAAGCGAGGAATCCACGAAAACGTCAGCCCGCGGCACGTCCCCGCCAAGGTCATTCAAGTAGCTGATTTGCCGCGAACGCTGAGCGGCAAGATCTCTGAGTTAGCGGTACGCAACGTCATCCACGGCTGGACGGTGAAAAATCGCGACACACTATCCAACCCGCGGGCGCTTGATTTTTTCAAGGATCTGCCTGAGTTGCGAACATAAGGCCGGGGACCGGCAAACCTGGAGGTTCAAGCCACATCGCGGCTCTGTTCAGAAGGCCCGCTCGAAACTACGGGGTTGAAGGGCGTTGGCCGTCGATTTGGCGATGGAAACCGAGTCAAGAGTTAGAGAAGCTGAGCTGCTTCTTTGGGTTCGGCCGATTCGATCTGCTGCTCTCTGACGCCTTCTTGGTATCCCTTGAGCATTCCAACGGCCGTAGCCATCACTAACGGGCCCAAGACGATGCCTAGTAGCCCAAAGGTGCTGATGCCGCCAAGGACTCCGATAAACACCAACAAACCGTTGAGCTGCGAGCGGCCCGAGATCAGTATCGGCCGCAGTACGTTGTCCGCGCCGCTAATAAGCACCAGGCCGAGCGACGCCAAGGCGATACCGCCGGCGACATCCCCGCTGACGACCAATCCAATTGCGGCAGGTATCCAGACAAGCCAGGGGCCGACAATGGGCAAGAATGCGAGAAAAGCAATGATCACGCTCCAAAACAGCGGGGACGGCATGCCCAGAAACCAAAAGACCAGCCCGCCAAGAATCCCCTGCACCGCCGAAACCACGAAACCGCTCGATAGGGTCACCGAGATTAGGTCGCTGACCTCTTTCCTCATCCGTTCGCTATAGTCCCCACCCAGCGGCGAAATGTCCTTCAAAAAATTAACCAGCTTCGAACCGTCGCGGAACATGTAGAACAGGGTCAGCAGCATCACGGAGATATGAAACAGAAACACCGCCACGTTGCCGGCCAGCCGGGCGGACTGTGCCGCCAGGAACCCTCCTATCTCTTGGCCCACTTTGTTGACCATATCCTCAAAGGTTCCCAGCGGGAGTGGAAGCTGCACGAACTGGCGTTCAATCCAGGCAGTCGCCTGAGGAAGCAGCTCTTCGGTGCGAAACCGGCCGATGACTGAGCCAGCTTCGGCGACGAACGCGGGCACGATCCACGCTAGCGGCGCTATCAGCAATACCGTCACGGCTGTTACCGAAAAAAGAGACGCCAGGTTGGCGCTTTCCACTTTTCCAAGGAAAAATTTATGAACCGGAAAAAAGAAGATTGCCAGAATGGCGGCCCAAACCAGCGGTACCAGGAAGTCCTTGGAAACCTGATAAAGCAGGTAGATCACCAGGACAACAAGCGCCCACGTTACTCCCTGACGAAAGGTTTCGCTTCTTACGGATGGCAGCACAGTTGTTGAGTATAACTTGGAACGATCGGGCCGATCAGCGCGTTCCCGGCCCCTTGAAAACCCAAGCTACGCCTAAGCTAACCATGACCAAGATTTGACAGTCTACCCTACAATAGACAAGGAAGATCGGTGGGAGCCCACGGAAACTTAAGGTTAGGTTAGTTGGTCCCCTTGTTCTGGCAACGGTGCGGTCAAAGAAGAGAACTTCGCTATGAGAAAAACGCTCACACGATTGCTGCACGCCCTGGTAGTCGTGTTATTGTTTGCAGGCGCTCTGGGGGCACAACCCGAGGTCTTCAACTACGACGAATCAAAAGTCCCCGAGTACACATTGCCCGACCCCCTCATCTTTGCAAACGGCGAGCCCGTCAAGGACGCTCGAACTTGGAACAGGCGCCGGTCCGAAATCCTAGAACTCTTCACGACACAAGTCTACGGGCGCAGCCCCCGCAAACCAGCCGGCATGACTTTCAAAGAATTCGACCGCGACGAAAAAGCGCTCGACGGGAAGGCAATTCGCAAGCAAATCACGGTCCAATTCAGAAGCGATGAGAAGGGCCCGTCCATGGACATCCTGGTCTATTTGCCCCGTTCACAAAAAGGTCCCGTGCCGATTTTCGTGGGACTCAATTTCGACGGCAATCAGACGGTCCAGCTTGATCCGGGCATCAAGCTCTCGAGCCGGTGGGTGCGCAATCGCCCCGAAGGCGGTGTGGTCAATAACCGCGCGAACGAAAGTTCACGTGGCGCCGCCGCCAGCCGCTGGCCGGTGGAAATGATTCTGGCCCATGGATACGGCCTAGCCACCATCTATTGCGGCGACCTCGACCCGGACTTCGACGATGAATTCAAGAACGGCGTCCATCCGCTTTCCTACAAGAATGGGCAAAGCAAGCCTGGTCCCGACGAGTGGGGTTCGATCGGCGCTTGGGCCTGGGGCCTCAGCAGGGCAGTCGATTATTTCGAGACGGATGACGACATCGACCACAAGCGCGTCTCGCTCATCGGCCATTCGCGGCTCGGGAAAACCGCTCTCTGGGCCGGGGCGAGAGATACACGCTTCGCGCTGGTCATCTCGAACGAGTCCGGCTGCGGTGGCGCTGCCCTGAGCCGCCGCCGTTTCGGCGAAACCGTACAGCGCATCAACACTTCATTTCCGCACTGGTTCTGCGACAATTTTCAGAAATACAACGAGAATGAAGCAGCTCTTCCTCTCGACCAGCACATGCTGATAGCACTCATTGCTCCTCGTCCGATTTACGTTGCCAGCGCTCAAGGTGATCAATGGTCCGACCCCCGTGGAGAGTTTCTTGGCGCCAAGCACGCTGACCCGGTTTACCGCCTGCTGGGAACAGCCGGGCTAGGGACCGACCAGATGCCCGCCCTCAACCAGCCTGTCGGCGAGACCATTCGCTACCACAATCGAAGCGGCAAACATGACGTGACCGATTACGATTGGGAGCAGTACCTCCGCTTTGCTGACAGGCACTTGCGAGCAGGCTCTCAGTAAAGTCAGGAGCGGGTCCGGTCCGCCTGTTCTTCGAAGCAGGGCCGAAACCCTGGGCGAGGGGGCTCGTTTGCGAACGCCCCACCCTTCTCTGGCTTCAAGTGGCTTCAAACGGCCAGTGCCGATATGCCCCGCATGGCATAATTGATTTCTATGGCCCAAGACAAAGTTCGCCTGACGACGACCGTCAAGACCGCTGGTTGAGCAAGCAAGTTCAATCCCGCTCTTCTTGACCGGGTCCTCGGCAGTTTGCCGCGGCAGGTAAATCCGAACGTCCTTGTAGGATTCGACAAATCCGACGACGCCGGAGTGTATCTACTGAACGAAACGACTGCCTTGGTCCAAACCGTAGATTTCTTCACCCCGATTGTCGATGACCCGGCAACGTTCGGAGAAGTGACCGCCGCCAATTCGCTCAGCGACATCTATGCCATGGGCGGCAAGCCGATCACGGCCCTGGCGGTTTCTTGTTATCCGGCCAAGGGGGATCCCGAGACCCTCGAGCAGATCATGCGGGGCGGGCTGGAAAAACTGATGGCCGCCGGCTGCGCGGTCATCGGCGGGCACAGCGTGGCTGACGACGAAATTAAGTTCGGGTATGCCGTGATCGGGACGATCGATCCGAATAAGATCCGAACGAACTCGGGCGCGCGGCCGGGCGATGATCTGGTGCTCACCAAGCGGCTCGGAACCGGCGTCATCTCCACCGCACTCAAGCGCGGGCTAGCCTCCGACGATCACGTACAGGCCATGGTCGATTCAATGACGATGCTAAACGCGGCGGCGGGCGACGCTATCGGGCAGTTCAACGTTCATGCCGCCACTGACGTCACAGGGTTTGGACTGCTCGGGCATGCGCGCGAAATGGCCGCCGGCAGCGAGGTCGGAATCGAGTTCGACCACACGAGGTTCGATTTCATTCCGGGAGCCCTCGAGTATGCCGAACAAGGGGCGTTTCCCGGCGGGCAGAAAAACAACCGCAACTTCGCCGAGTGCGCGGTTCAGATGGGGGAGCAGGTGCCCGAGGAGATCGCAGGCTTGCTCTTTGATCCGCAGACCTCAGGTGGACTGCTGATTTCCGTGGACCCGGCGGATACCGAGAGTTTGCTGGAACAATTGCAAGCCGCCGATGTGCCCGCGAAAAAAGTGGGCAGAGTTGTCGCCGAAACCTCACCGCGAATTCATGTTGTTTAACGGGCTGCTCCAATGCCCCGCTGCGGGACCGTCTCTGAAACGGCCTTCGATACGGTCAGCTAAGCACCAGCCAACCTCCAGGTCACTCCGTCCGTAGGCTTGTGACATCCTCCCAACCCCCGCTTTCCCAGGACCGTATCATCGCGGCATGCACGTTGGCCACGGCCAGCGCCTCGCTGAGTCCCGGCTGACGCTGCTCCCCGTCCACAACGGATCGCAAGAACTCGTAAGCCTCGATTGTCCGCAGGTCCTCGTAGCCAATCGAGTTTCCGTCGCCGGGATTAAAGTTCCCGTGATAGGGATGCTTGTCCCCGGCTAGTAGCTTGGTGTAGCCGTCGTGAAGACCATCCTCGCCGGGCAGATAGAGGTCAAGCTCGTTCAAGCGCTCGAAGTTCAAACCCACCGCGCCCTGGGTGCCATTGAGTTCAAAGGCCATCTCGCATTTCGGTCCGAGAATCGTTCGCGAAACTTCGAACGTCCCGCGCGCGCCGTTGTCAAACTCGACCAGAGCGCCGGCGTAGTCCTCGTTGGTGACCTCACCGCTGGGGTCGTCAGCACTACCGAGGGAATAGTGGGTTCCCTGGCCCCGAATCGGCAGCGGCCTTTGCTTGATGAACGTGTGGCGGTTCGCGACCAGCCGCTTGACCGGCCCGGCCAGATGATGCGCCATATCGACGACGTGAGACATCACATCGCACAGCGCGCCGTAGCCGCCCAGGTTGCGGTCAAAGCGCCAGGTCAAGGGGCTGCGCGGGTTGCTTCCATACATGGAAAGAAAACGGCCGCGGTAGTGAGTGACGTCACCGAGCCTGCCCTGCTGGATCAACTGCTGGGCGTGGACCACCAGCGGTGCCCAGCGGTAGTTGAGGCCGACGAATGAGAGCACGCCTGTCTTCCGTGCGTCGGCCTCGATCTGAGCAGTCTCTTCGGGCCCGCGCCCCACCGGCTTCTCGCAGAAGATGTGCTTGCCGTTGGCCGCCGCGGCACGGGCCAGATCGAGATGCAAATGGTTGGGTGCGGCGATGTTGACGACCTGGACCTCGGGGTGCTCGACGAGTTTCAGCCAGTCCGTGGTCGACTGTTCGAACCCAAGGGCTTTGCCGGCCTGCTCAGCCCGCACCGGAACTTCGTCGGCGCACATGACCAGTCTCGGCTCGATACAAGCGTCAGGGAAGCGCAGGGGAACCTGGCGGTAGGCGCGGCGGAGCACCTGCCCCATCCAACCCATACCAATGACGCCGATACCTATTTTCTTTCCATGGACAATACTCCGCGCTGTCACTCTCGAATGGTCGCCGGTCACCCGTTAAAGGATTGTGTGTAGCCCGTCCTGGGAAGGGTAGGATAGCCGAGCCCCGGCTGCGATGCAACGGCGTTCGGACTCTTTGGGCGGAACAGGACGGTCCGTGTCTTGTGTAGCTGAAGTTCACGTCACGGAAGCTCACGTTCGAGGCGGCCGGCTAGAGAGGATTTCGCTTTCGATGCTTCCCGCTACGTAACGCCCAAATCTAGCCGCCTCACGTCGGGGCCGGCGTTTTCAAACGCGACCGGAAACCTCCGGCGTACCAGCGGATCGTGTCCTGGGATTACCAACTGGCGCTTTCCAGCCAATTCCGTGAGAAGATCGTAGCCCTTTAGCATATCCTCCAAATCCACGACGATCGGGAACGGGTTGCGGGTTTCATAGTTCTCGTAGTAGTGCGCGGCATCGGATGCCAGAACCAACGGACCGTTGGCTGTTTCCACGCGGACCACCTGCAGTCCCCGGCTATGTCCGCCGACCTTGTGGACACTGACACCGGGCGCAATCAGGGCATCCCCATCGTGGAATTCCACCTTGCCTTCGTAGACGCGCCGCACCATCTGGCAGACGTGCTCGGCGGTGAAGGGCTTCCGCAGGACTCCGTGGCACATGCACGGGCCGGTGGCGTAAACCATCTCGGCCTCTTGCAGGTGGAGGCGAGCGTTAGGAAATTGATCGAGGCCACCCGCGTGATCGTAGTGCAGGTGGGTGATGACTGCGGTCTCGACGCTCTCTGGTGCAATGCCGATCTCCGCCAACGCTTGGGCCGGCTCGATCAGGATCGGACGATCACGCCGCGCCCCTTCGCTGCCGTCGAATCCGGTATCCACAAGAATCGTCCGTTGCTCATTCCGCAGGACCCAAACGAAGTAGTCCATGTCGTAGGGGACATCGTGGGTGGTGTCGAAGATAAAGGAATCTCCACGTGTGCGCGCAGTGCATTCGGCGTACCTGAGGGCGTACACCTCGTAGTTGTTGGAACTCGACATGCTGGTTCTCCTTTGTCATGCGGCTGCAATGCGGATGCAATGAGCCAATACCGATAGCGCCACCAGAGGACCCGTGCGGAGCGCGGGCGCGGTTCTGGCGGCCAGGCAGCAAGCTCACCGCGAATGAGGGCTATTTTACCGCTCTACTTTCGACGCAGCCCCACCACCGATTCGAGGTGAAAGGTTTGCGGGAACAGGTCGGCAAGGGTGATCGACTCGATCTCAAGACCGCCGGCGATCAATACTTTCAGGTCCCGCGCAAGCGTCGCTGGGTCGCACGACACAATCGCTAGACTGGCGGGCTGGATCCGCACCAGCTCCGCCGTCACGCGCGGCCCGAGCCCCGCACGTGGTGGATCGGCTATGACGAAGTCGACTGGATCGGTCACGCTTGGCAGGAACTCCTCAACGTCAGCGTGAATCACGCGGACCCGGTGGCCCGATCGCTCAGCGTTGACCTGCAGCGAACGAATCGCCTTGGCGCTGGAGTCGGCGGCGATCACTTCTTTGAATCGCTCGCCCAGGGGAAGGCTGAACAGTCCGACGCCCGCGTAGAGGTCCACCGCCGTCTGGCCCGATACGTCGCCAACGGCCAGCTCCGCCAGCTTGTCCACTAAGAATCGATTGACCTGGAAGAATGAGCCTCCGGCAACTTGAAAGGAATTGCCTGCGCACGAATAATCGATGGTTCCCTCTGGTGCGAATCCATCGATGTTCTCACTGCACAAGTCGAATAGTGCCGGCGGAATCGGGCGTCCGTCGGCCGAGACGGTCATCTGCACATCGGTTTCGTTGGTGAAGAACTCGACTTCCCGCACAAACGACGGAAAGCGGCGATCCTTGACCATCTCCAGCAGGCCGGCATGAGCGCGGTTGAGTGCGGGGGAATTGATCGGGCACGCGTCCGCCTCAATCAGCAAGTGCGAACCCGCTGCGAGAAGGCCAACGACGAGTTTCTTCTCGCGCTTGGTGCCACGACTACGAATGTGGAGTTGCGTCCGGTTGCGGTAGCCCCAGGGGTCAGCGGAAACCGTTGCGATCGGACCGGTCCAGTTGATCTTGCCGACGCGGGAGAGCGTCTCGCGAAGAATCTGGACCTTGTACTCAAGCTGTTTTTCAGCCGGAATGTGCTGGTATTGACATCCGCCACAGCTCTCGAACAAGGGGCATGCGGGGGTGATTCGATCGGGGGAACGTTCTTGCCACTCCGACGCGCGAGCGCGGATCAGCTTCGGTGTTTGGTGGAACGGCTCGATTTCCACCCGCTCGCCGGGAAGCACAAACGGCACGAGCGCGACATGACCGTCGAGCCGACCAAGGCCTTGGCCACCATAAACGAGTTGGTGGGTATCCGGTTGACTCAGGTAGCCCCAAGATGTAGTATGCCGGCAGATGGAAGATTACCCTCAGAACCTGACAGAGTTCGAGGCCCGTTTTAGCAGTGAGGAGGCCTGCCGGGAGTATCTGTTCCGGCTGCGCTGGCCGGACGGTTTCCGCTGTCCGGGTTGCGGTTGTGGAAAGTCGTGGCCTTTGCGAAAAGTGCTGCTGCAGTGCGCTGCGTGTGGGCGCCAAACCTCGGTGACCGCCGGGACCATCTTTCAGGACACGCGCAGCCCTTTGCCGTTGTGGTTTCGTGCGATGTGGTGGGTCACCACCCAAAAAACCGGAGCCAGCGCTTTGGGACTTCAAAGAGTGTTGGGGCTCAACAGGTACGAAACGGCTTGGACCTGGCTGCACAAAATGCGGCGTGCGATGGTGCGGCCGGAACGGGATTTGCTGGCCGGGACGGTGGAAGTCGATGAAAGCTACTGGGGCGGGCTCGAAGAGGGCCTGCGGGGCCGAAACCTGAAAAACAAAGCATTGATCGCAGTGGCCGCTCAAGAGGATGGGCGGGGTATCGGCCGGATTCGCATGAAGAGAATCGAGGATGCCTCGGGCGAGAGCCTGTTGCCTTTCGTGGAAGAGTGCATCGAGCCGGGCAGCGTGGTGCATACCGACGGCTGGCCCGGTTACTCCGGGTTGAAAAAGGAAGACTACGTCCATCAGGTCACAGTTGTCAGCAGGCAGGAGCAGTCCGCGTCGCAATTGATGCCCCGCGTCCACCGCGTGATGTCACTGCGCAAGCGCTGGCTACTGGGCACCCATCAGGGCGCCGTGAGCCACAAACATCTGGACTACTACCTGGACGAGTTCACCTTCCGTTTCAACCGCCGCAAATCCAAAAGCCGCGGCAAACTCTTCTATCGGCTCGTCCAGCAGGCGGTAGCCGTGGATCCCGCGACTTACAAGATGATTGTTCACCCGGTTACAGAACCCAAGAAAATCCCCAAACCACAAGATATTGGGGCTACCTGAGTCAACCGGATACCCATCAACGAGTTTTTCGATTTCGATCGCAGGGCCCACCGTTTCCAGCATACCGGGCGGGGGGCGGCGATGTCTATCAGGCGACCACTTCTGAAATTGTTCGGAGCCGGTGGGCGTACGACACAGAACTAGACGAGACTTGGGGCGCGACTAAAGAGCCGCCCACTGCCGCTTGAGGAACTTGGTTCCTTCGAAAGCAATGTCGTCCGTGGTGGGGGCAAGGTCGCGCCAAATCGCGGTCGCTGCGGACAACTCGGCAATGGTCGAGTTGAACGATTCGATAGTCAGCCAGTTGTCGTAGCCGATTTCTTTCAGTACACCCAGCACACCGGCCCAATCGGTGTGCCCGGTGCCGGGAGTGCCGCGATCGTTCTCGCAGGTGTGTACGTGCTTGAGATGCCTGGCGCACAGGCGGTAGGCGTCGGGGACGTTCTTCTCCTCGATGTTCGAGTGGAACGTGTCGAAGAGAATGCCGATGTTCGGATTGCCGACCTCTTCGATAAAACGAACTGTATCGGCGGCCGTGTTGAGGAAATAGGTTTCAAAGCGATTCAGGGGCTCGACGGCAAGCTGGATGCCGGTTTTTTCCAGTGTTGTGCCGATTTGCTGGTGGAACTCGACACCCCACTTCCATTCGTCGTCGGTGCGCCGCCGGCCGGGCAAGTGTCCAACAGGAGAGTACGTCGGTCCCGCGATCATCTCGGCTCCGACATCCGCCGCGGTGAGGATGAGTGTTTTCCAGTGTTCGACCGTGCTGGAGCGGACAGCGGCGTCGTCACTAATCGGGTTTTTCCCCGATGGGTTGACGGAGCAAAACGTACAGGCCAACTCGTGCTTGGCCAGCGCCGACTTCAATGCCACCGTATCGAGATCCGACGGGTCGAAGACTGGAATCTCAATACCGTCGATACCGGCTTCCTTGATTGCCTCAAGCGGAATGGATGAATCAAACGCTCCCGACCAAATCATAGTGTTGACGCCGAACCGCATGGGAATGCTACCTCCTGGTATTGCTCTTCTGGTCTTGCCCGTACCCGGATGGTGGAACCACGTCCGAACGAAGATTTTCAGAAGACCGTATCCGGACATTGAACCAATGATTATGGCACGGGCTGGCTTGCGCGGGTCTGCCCCAGATCCGTCCGTAAAGACTCTGGTTGCCTCCGAAAACGTTTTAAATACCCGTAGCGCAGGGCTCGTCAGAGACCTGCGGCTTTTCGGAGCGTTCACCCGCCGAGTGCGACCTGACGAAAGGCCGCAGGTCTCTGACGAGCCCTGCGCTGATATGGTGTGACCTGTCAAGTTGGCGCGCACGACTGCTGTCGCGCGGAGCCTCAACTCCGCGTTGGCCAACGAACGAGGACAAGAAGAACAGCCTGTGGAAGAGAGCGTTTACGACGATGGATCCATCTGATATTCGCGGGTTCTCGCCAGAGTAGTCTGCGTCGTGGAGCTGCCTCACTCTACGGACGAAGGTCGTTCAACCGAGCGCTTCCTTGACGAAGGTCGCTCCATCAAGCGCTTCTTAGCGCAGTCGAGGGTTCTCCTGGCAGGCTCAGTTTCCAGTCAGCCGTCCTCCTTGTCCTACCTTGTGAGGCTGCCGCCCGAAGCCGGCAACCAAAATCGTTATCGCTACCGCTTGCTGGCAGCTCATCGTCCTCGGCAGCTAGCCATCGCCCTCGTATAAGGTGCCTCTTGGCGGCCGGACGGGTTCTGTCAAGGGCGCGGGTTACCGCGGCGAAGCGTACCCTTGACAGGTTTCGGCCGGTCGCCTACGACGTCAATCGAGGGCGATGGCGGTCTCCCTGGCGGTCTCCTTGTCGGCCGTCTCCCTGGCGGTCTCCTTGTCGGCCGTCTCCCTGTCGGCCGTCTCGAGCGTTCAGCAAGCATTCAATCCCTGTTTCTCCTGTTGTGTTCGGGTCTGTTCGATCACGATTGCCCAGATGAATCCCAGCAGTTCCCGCGCGATCGCGGTCACGACGACATTCGCGTGTTTGCCGTTGTTGCGCAGCTTGCGAAAGCGACCGCAAAGCCGCACCTGCGCCTTCCAGGCGATCGCTTGGACTGGGGGCGACGCCTTCTCGGCACGGCGTTGAATCAGCCGCGAGCGGCGTGCCGGGAAGCGATACGCCCAGGAGCATTCGACCAGCAGACGGCGAGCTTCCTCGTTGCCTGCTTTGGTGATCGCGCCTTGACGGCGTCGCGCTCCGCTCGTGTTCTCCGACGAAGTCACCCCGACGAAACCCATCAGCTCGCGCGGGGAGTCGAAGCGTGTGAGATCGCCCAGCTCGGCCAGCAACGTCATCCCGCCAGCCAGTCCACGCCCCGCAGCGCCGTCAACGCCTGCGCTGGCCCTCCCAGGCTCCAGCCTTCCAGCTGATCATGCAACTGCTGCTCGAGGCGAGCCGTTCGGCTTTGCGCCTGGCGTATCGCCTCGGCGTATTCTTCGTAGGCGATCTGCGAGGCCGGCTGCTCAAAGCGTTACGTCTCGAGCCAGCGAAAGTGCGCTTGCGTCCAATTCTTGCGCCCGGGGAAACGCTTGTCGTGGCGCAGCAGCATAGCTCCGAGGCGTTGACGAAGTTGTTTGTCGATGAGTTTGCAGTCGCCGCGCGCGCGGCTCAGATCGCGGATCGCTTCGTGTTCCGGAGAGGGCGTCCAGACCGTGCTGAGCTCGCCGCCGCGATCGAGCCGAGCCAGGGTCAGCGCGTCGCGCCGATCGGTCTTGACGCGATCGCCGGATTTGCGCGGGGTCAGCGACGGCGCGACCAGGTCGCCATCGTGTTCGGTGTCACGAATCTGCCGGCAAATGCCGTAGCCACAGGGGCCGGCTTCGTAGCAGTAGTGCAGCCTCTGACCAGACGGGGCGAATGCGGAAATCAAGCGACGAATGGCTTCAGGCCGGTTGTCGATCTTGCCGTAGAAATGCGCCTCGCCCCGCCCCGCCGCGGCGACAGCGACCGAGATACTGTTTTTGTGAACGTCCATCCCGACGTATTTGTCGTAACTGTTGCACTTGTTCATCTCTTTGTTGAACTCGCTAGACTCCTTCATGACCTGTCCTCCTCGATGCGGCTCTGCGCATCTGTTTGAAGCGTAACCCGCGACTCTCGCGGTTGGACAGGTCACTCCATCTTCTCTACGGGTGTTCGCCAACAACTCAGCAACGCAAAGGTCGCCTTACGGACGGATTGTGGTCTGCTGCATTGTGCAGCAGCAACGCGATCAGTTCCGCTTCAGCCTTCGGGAGTTCGGCGCGTGACCCACCTAATTGGTGTGTCAGTAAGCGGGTTTGAGCGGATTTGAGCGCATTTCAGGAAATGCGTTCGTCCTTTATTCGCCTTTGTCGCAGCGTTTGTGATCCAAAGATCGGAACACGGCAAGCTCGTCGTCCGTCGCTCTTTGATGCAAACTCCATTTGAACCATCATACGTTGGGATTTCAGACTGTCGTGCCTTGTTTATCCTTCACCGGCGCTCTTGATCTTATTGTAATGCACGTGTCAAGGTATTTCTGGGATATTGCAGTGTTTTCGGGCCGAATCCCCTCGACCCCGTGCCTACGCACGGGGCTCTGAGGGTCGGGCGAGATGTGCGGAACCGGCGAAGCCCCAGGGACCATCTCGCGGGATTCTCGTAAGCCTCTATCGGCTTTTTACCCCGGAAATTGGCGGTATCAAAGGCAGCGCCCTTACGCGGCTTTTCGAGTGCGAGCCGCGTACGTCGGATGAGCGGCCTCGCCGCGAGTTACTTCGCGGCTAGGTTCGTCGGCTCAGGCGGAACTTGAACTCTCGCCGCCAGAGGGTCGGGTTGAGCCCCGGCGGAAAGCGCGCCTTGCACGCTGGCCGCAAGCTTCCAGAAAGATTGCCGTAGCGCAATGAGATCGGCCGGTTCGATGAAAGTCAGTCATCCCAGCAGCATGATCCACTGGAACAGGAATAGGTTCATGGTGTAGTCGATCGAGAGGTGGAAAACCAGGGCTACGGCGAGTGCAGAGCGCCGGGTGCGGCTAAACCAGATCAACACAGGCAACGACAACTCGACAACCAGGACTGACCAGGTAAGGAGGTTCGTGGCGGGCATGAATTCGAAGAAAAATCCCGGCACGGGAAATCTTCCGAAAAGGTCCTCACCGCGAGCCACATAATACATTGCCGTACCGTCGATCCATTCCGTGCCGCGCGCTTTTTCCCACCCGGCGCAGAGCACGACGAGGGTGGTTTGTATTTGGATCAGCCACAACGCCCAAGCCGGCTTCAACGCTACGGCGCCCCGCCGGCCCGCTCGCCGCGCCTTGAGGAAAGCGTCCAGCGACAACGAGTCCGACAGCAGCAACAGAATCAGCAGGAAGCAGAAGACGCGGAATAGCGTGTCCTCTCCGTCGAGAATCAGTTGGTTGCGATGCTGAATGCAACCAACCAGGCAAACAGACAAATCGCCTGGATCCTTGAATGGAATCCGATCAGAAGCGCGAGGATCTGGGCGTTGAAAATCCCATAACAGATCCATAGGGTTGTGGCTTTCTCAGGAAGCCACGCAAAGATCGTCAGTGTGTCGGGGTCGACCACGAGCCGGGAAGCATCGAAGGGAAGCACGCCCGACCCGCCGAACCATTGATCCAAGTATGCGTAGTATCCCAGGCTGTTCGCCAGCAATAGCAGGGCGAATCCGATGCGGAAAGCCCCGCAGATGCGAACGTCGACTTGCCGAAAAAAGAACCGGTCCCAGGATTCGCCGAAACCCCGCAAGTTTGGTAAAGCAGTTATCATCGGTAGTAATCGGTAGTATTTCGTGGACATGAGGTACTCTTGCCGCGGAACGCGTCCATCCCCTAACCAGTTCCAGGCTCCATCCAATGGATCCGGTACAACAGTCCAGTGCCGTCGCAACTCAACGCGGACAACCTTCTTGTCGAAGTGGACAGTCGGCCGCTGGCGCACGCGATAGTCGATGAACGGTCCCCACGCGGACGAATACGCGTTCAAGCGGAGCCGGTCGTAGAATTTCATATGGCGCACCTGCCCGAACTTCTGCCATGGAGTCAGCTCTCCCCAGCGAGGAGACTCCCATATGTAGGAAGAGCCGTCAGCGAAACGCATGGTTGCGGTGATGGTCGGATTGATCGTCTTCGGCGATGGCGCAAACAGTTGCCATGACTCCTGCCACAACCCAGTTGCGTCCAAGGCGGGATCGATCCACTCCTTCAAGCTTTGGTACGCGGGCGAAGTGCTGGGGGTAGCATCAATCAGACTCAGGCCCAGAAAGCCGGCGATGACGAGATTCGCTGCGAATTTTCGGGTACGGGGCCACATGCCTCGGCGAACTCTAATTGGACTTCTAACGGAAGTCTAACCCGAGATGCTCGGCCGAGCTATGATGTAAAAACCTCACGCCCCAGGGGGAGAAACGACCGACCTAGCTCCCCGGCACGGTCCACAACTGGAACTAAAGGACCAGGATTCGGAAGCGGGCTCACGCCTGCGGCGCGGGTAGCACGCTACGCTACCAGGTCGGCCCGGAGGCCGACGCTGCCGGCCGGGAGGCGTTTGTTCGCGCAGGGGTTCACACTCCTCGGAGCGTCCGCTTTGCTTCACCACCGCGCTACGATCGCGCGCCGCCTGCGGCGTGCGGCGGAAGTGTCGCTGCTACCGGGATTACGACGATGTGGAGGAAGAGCAAGCAGCCTCGAGCTCTTCTTTGAGCGCTTCACACTTCGAGGGCTCTAGCTTTTCGCCGCCTGGACCGGCCAGGTAAAAGACGTCAATGGCGCGATGGCCCTGGGTGTCGATCAGAACGACTTCGATACTGCATTCAAATTGCGAAATTTTGCTGGCAAGATCAAAAAGAAGTCCTGTGCGATCCTGCGCGGTTACGTGAAAAACCGTGGCGCTGGGCGATGATTCATTGTCGAAAGAAACTCTCGGCTTGACGTGTGTTTTCCGCTTGACGGCGAACGCCGACTGGCGGCGGCCGACGATCTCGCTGATGTCAGCGTGGCCTTCAGCGGCCTTCTTTAAGGCATTCTTTAGAGTCAAAATCTCGGGCGGGTTGAGCTCCAGCGAACGCTGTGGGTCGGAAACAACGAATGTGTCGAGGGCCATCCCTTGGGTGTTTGCGAACGCTTCGACCTTTTCGATATTAAGGCCTTGGCTCGATAGCGTGGCGCACAGCGAGGCGAACAGGAACGGCCGGTCGTGAGTCACAACGACAACGTCATAGAGCGAGTGCCGTTTGGAAATGCTGACCGCTGAAGCACTCGTGGCGAGTTTCCGACTCAATTGAAACTGAGAAAAGATCTGATCGGAGGGCTGGGTACGAAGGTAACGGCGCGGAAAGCCTTCGAGAAACTCCGTGATCTCAGCTTTTTCTTCGTCAGAAGCGGTCCTCTTCAGTAGAGCTTCCGAGCGCTCAACGTGAATGCGGCGCTCTTGAAAGTCACGGCTGAGAACCCGATAAGACGAGATGTAGAGTTGCCAGAGAACGTCCTTGCGCCAGGCCGTCATCGCCTTGGGATTCACGGCGCTGATGTCGGCAAAGGTCATCAAGGTCAGCGCTTTGAGCCGTGCCTCCGTGCCCACAACGTTACTGAACTGCTCGATCGTCTCGGGCTCGCTGATGTCGCGGCCTGTCATCGTTGCCGACATCTCCAGGTGGTGGCGGACTAGGAACAGGACGGTTTCTCGATCCTCCTGATCCAACTGGATTCTATCCATGGCCTTCGTGGCCAAATCAACGCTGTGCTGGGAGTGGGCTCCCGCCGGCATACCCTTGCCGACGTCGTGGAATAGCAGAGCGAAATAAACCAGTTCGGGCTTTTCCAGCTCGGATAGCAGGCGGGAGAAACGTTCCGAGAGGGGATCTCCGTCCGCCGAGAGGTCGTGAAGAATCTGGATCGCGACAAAGGTATGCTCGTCGACCGTATAGCGATGGTAGAAATCGCGAATGACAAGGCAGTCGATCAGCTCGTACTCCGGGAATACTGCAAACAGTACCCCCGTCTCGCGCATTGCTGTCAGGGCTTCGTAGGCAAATGGCAACGAGAGAGTGTCGGCGATCATCGGCCAAAAAGGGCCGCCGGAACGGGTCTGCTCGGTGATCACCGGAAGTGCCTTTTCAACCCGCCGCTCGGTTTCTACGGCGAGAGGTATCCCGTGCCGGGAGACAAAGGCAAATAGTTGCAGTGCGAGCTCAGGCTGGGTTGCCAGGGCCTGACTGCTGCGCAGATAGAGCCGACCGCGCCGCACCACAAAATCGCCATTGGACAAGCGAGATTTACGGTCACGAAAAAGCGTAAAGAGCGATTGCCCGGTGCCGGCCGATTCCTCAATCTGACGGTCGGCGAGGCGATAGATAACCCGCACATGCCGAAAATAGTCGCGCATCCATTCCGAGGTTCGCTGCGTTTGGCGGAAAGCCCTGCCCGCCCCTTCGCTCGCTACGGTTTCCTGGAGATCGAAAGTCAGTTTGTTGAGGTCCCGCTTGTTGAAATAGTGCAGATAGCAGCGCAGGGCGAACAAGAACTTTTTCGCCGACTGGAGTTTATCGCGAGATTCCGCCGGTAGAAACTCCTCACTCTCCGGCAGCCGAACGGCCGACATATTGGTGAGCTGAGAAATCCAGCAGGCCAGTTGAAGGTCGCGCAGTCCGCCAGGCCCTTCCTTGATGTCGGGTTCGAGATGGTAGATTGTTTCGCGGGCAAGAGCGTGGCGGATTTGAGCTAGTTCCAAGAGGTTCTTGAGCAGATCCTTTTGCTCACGCAGATAAAATCGTGGCAGTTGGCGATAGCGCAGGTCCTCGTAGAGAGTCTGATCGCCCGCCAGATAACGGGTGTCGAGCAGGCTGATGTTGAGTTCAGCGTTGTCGGGCGCCACGCGGGCACACTCGGCAGGGACACGCACGGAGTGCGAAACCCTGAGTTTTGCGTCCCAAAGTTGTGCTAGCAGTTGTGAGGTTTGCTCCTTGTAGGTTGCCGTCCGCCCAGGGTGCTCGACCAGCAACAGCAGGTCAACGTCGGAGTGGGGAAATAGCTGGCTGCGCCCGTAACCCCCAACCGCAATCAGAGCCACACCCGAGCGTTCCGCGTCAAGAAAGGAGCGGCCGAAGCAGCCCCGGACGACTTCGTCGGTCTCTGCGGAACGCGCTGCCACGTCACGCAGGCCATCACCGTCCGCGAAGAAGCTCTCTCGCAGATGATCGACCGGCTCCGCGCTTGCTGCAGACGGTTCAGACATAGCAGAGCCGGGCTTGACTCCGAGGCGAAAGAGCTCAAGACGAGCGAATCAGAAAGGAGACGAACAGGTTGCTGTACCTGTCGTACCAACCCCAACACTTAGGTTACCAAGTGATCCAACTACCCCGACGCCCGCCCGCGCCATATAGGAGGCGGCGCGGGCACTGAACGCAAGTGCACCGTCGACGAGCTAGAGAGCGGCGTCGCCGGTATCGTTGTTGCGGATGCGGATTGCTTCTTCCACGGGAAAGACGAAGACCTTGCCGTCTCCAATCTTGCCGGTTCGGGCAGCACCGATGATCGCCTCGGCAGTCTCCTGCACGCGTGCATCGTCGATGACTACTTCGATCTTCACTTTGGGCAGCAGGTCTACCTCGTATTCCTGCCCGCGATAGACCTCTTTGTGGCCCTTTTGGCGGCCATGGCCGCGGACATCGTAGATCGTCATGCCGTTGACACCGGCGGCCTTGAGGGCTTCGCGCACGTCATCCAGCTTGAATGGTTGAATAATGGCTTCAATTCTTTTCATGGTATGATCCTCCTCGATCAGCTTTCCAGGCTGTAGGCTTCCTCACCGTGCTGACTCAAATCCAAACCCTTGACTTCGTCCTCTTCGGAGACGCGCAGCCCAACGATGGCGTCGGTCACCTTCAAGATGATAAACGTTGCATTCGCTCGGCAAACGCCCCCGTGATGAGCGCGGGAGTGATGATGGCAAACATGAGTTGAAACACCATGAAAGTCAAATGTGAAATCGAACCGCTTGCTTCCTGCCCAACTCCGTTTAAGAGTGCGTAGTCAAAACCGCCGATAAAGGCATTTCCATCGGCAAACGCGAGGCTGTAGCCGACCAGTGCCCACAAGAGCGTGATCGCGCCCATCATTGCCAGGCACTGCATCATGGTTCCTAGAATGTTCTTCTTGCCTACGAGGCCACCGTAGAAAAGTGCCAGACCAGGCCCGGTCAGCAGTAGTACGAGAGCAGAACAGACCAGTATCCAGGCATTGTCTCCGGTATCGATTTGATCTCCCTCTTGTGCCCACATCGGCACGGACGTCAATAATCCAAACAGTAGTAAACGCATCATCGCGTTAGTTTTCATCTCCTCACTCCTTCTGGGGCTGAACCCCGCTTGTCCCGTCGTGGGGCGGAAACCGTGGGCTACATACTATCGCCAAGCTCGCGGAAAGGGCAACTCGGCTGAGCGGCGTTGCCTTTCCGAAGCCAACTATCGGTCGTGCATGGCGTCGCCCGCATAGGCTTCCATTCCCATTTCGCTCAGATCGAGTCCGCGAAGCTCTCCTTCATGACTGACGCGCATTCCCCAAACCTGCTTAATGATGGTCCATACAATGAGCGAAAGCACAATGGTGAAGGCGCCTACCGCTGCCACTCCGACAAATTGCGCCCATAGCGACGTGAAGCCGCCGCCGTAAAACAGCCCGTCGGGGCCTCCGCCCGGAGCACTGGAGGTCGCGAACAGGCCGATCGAAAGCGTTCCCCAAATGCCATTGACCAAGTGGACGGACAGAGCGCCAACCGGGTCGTCGATCTTGATGCGATCAAAGAAAACCACGGCCGGGACGACCAGAAGGCCGCCGATCAAGCCGATCACGAGAGATGCCCAGATGTCGACGAAGGCACACGGTGCGGTAATCGCGACCAGACCCGCCAGTGCGCCGTTGACGGTCATGCTGAAGTCCGGTTTGCCTAGCCAAACCCAAGCGAGAACCGTCGCACTCAACAGACCCGCGGCACAAGCCATGTTGGTAGTCACGACAATATGCGAGATGGCGCCAGGATCGGCAGCCATCGTACTGCCCGGGTTGAAACCGAACCAGCCGAGCCACAGAATCAGCCCGCCCAGGAAAGCCAGGGCCATGCTGTGTCCCGGAATAGGTTGCACCCTGCCGTTGGACTTATACTTCCCAGCGCGCGGACCAAGGATGATGATTCCAGCCAGCCCGGCCCAGCCACCGACAGAGTGGACGACAGTCGATCCCGCGAAATCCCAGAAGCCGAACTCCGCCAGCCATCCTCCGCCCCAGATCCAGTGACCCGAGATCGGGTACAGGATCGCTACGAGCACAAGCGTAAACAGCATATAAGCTTTGTAGTGGATGCGTTCCGCAACGCAACCGGAGACAATCGTCGCTGCGGTGCCGGCAAACACAAGCTGGAAAAAGAACTTGGCGAGTAGCGGCACGCCGGTCCAAGCGATGGACCCGTACACACCTTGATAGGCGTCATTCGCCAGCGGGCTGTTGTCGGCCCCACCCAAGAACCATCCCGTCAATCCGAGGAAAGGATTGCCGTCGGCGAACATGATGGAGAAACCGACCGCCCAGAACGCTATGGACGACAAGCCAAAAACAACGAAATTCTTGCCTAAGATGTTGACCGCGTTCTTGGCCCGGCAGAATCCAGCTTCGACGCAACCGAATCCGGCGTTCATGAAGAACACCAGGAACCCGGCGATCAGTACCCAGAGCGTGTCCGCCGCCACCGTTAGGTTGGCGACAGCCTCTTCCGTACCTTGTGCCATTGCCGGCAGACAGACCAACACACCTAGTAGTAATCTCGATAAGGACCGAACCTTCATTTCCAGACTCCTTTTTCCGGTCTACGCCGGGGACACTGCCAAAACAGGCGTTGCAGCAGCGAGAGTCCTATATTGCAACGTCTCACCAGAGAAACCAAGAAGAAGGTTTCTATGAGGCCGATTGAAAATTTCTATCGGTTGGCCTGGAGGACGGGAAAACGTGGAGGAGTCTGCGAATACCCTTGCTTTGGGAGCAATTGTATCTTCAGAAGCGGTGTGGCTTGCGGTCAGGGCTATCGTGCCGATTGAAAAGTTTTATGCTGGGTAGGTCTCATCGGGGGCTGAAAGAAGGGGCTTCGCCAAGAAGCAGGACTTTTTGACCTAGCTTGGCCCCTCTGTCGCTTCAAGCTGGGTTGCTTCGCGGATCTGAACGCGCCATCGCACGAATCGATCGGTAGCCGTTCACCCTGGTAACGTGATGATCCTACCGGCCGCAGCAGGCATGACTGCACGGGCTTTTGAGCTTCCCATCAAACGGAAAGTTACGAAAGGTTCGCCTAGATCGACGAAATTCGGGCGCCGACAGCATGAGCTGCGTCCCCGCCTGGAACTCGCCAGGCCCCAAAAAAGGGCGTCGCCCGTCTATCCGCCGAGGTTCGGCGAGCCGCTAAATAGTTGTGACTCTCGGTTATCCGCGGGCTGCCTCTATGCCGCCTTCGGGTGACTTCACAACGGATCGAAGGCCTTCCTGCAAGTTCTGCAGCGAAGAGACTAACTCGCTCGCGTCGACACGAACGTGTACAAACGAACCGAGCAGACACCGAATTTGGAGGGCGAAGTAGACGCCGTAGAAAACCACCATTTGGCGTTGCGCCAAAGAGCTGAGTTCCCAGTTACGGGTGCTGCGCGCTAGCCGACGGCAGTAACCCAGCAGCGCGCTGAAGTCTTTGCGGATCTGGCCCAAGTACAGCCGGAGGACCTGCTGTCTTTGCAGTCTCAGGCGGCGATCCATCGTACGGCTGTACCCGCCCTGTTTGTGCAGAAACTCAATGTCCCCCGCGGTAAACAAGCGAGCCATCGGCCGGTAGAATTCATCGACCGATTTCCCCGCAATCGAGTTGGGAGAAGCCGCGGCGCCTTCTCCATTAGGACGCAGCAGGTTCAAGGCCAACCCCAATCCAATAGCAGCAAGAAACAATACCCCAAGGAGAATCTGAAATGTCGTCATGACCGAAGTACCCTCAATAGAAGCTGATTCACGCTCTCAAGTTGCTGGGTAAGATGTCCTGTCGTACCTGACGCACCAACCCACGCCGCCGAAGTCTCGTCAGCCGGCCTCTCTTCTCCAACTCGGGTAAAAGCTGCTGCACCTGCTATGACCCACATGATGTAGAGAATAGGAGTGACCGTATGCCTGATCCGGTAGAACTCAGCGCCGAGGTGATCCCGAAAGACCAATAACCCAGCTTGACTCAAGAAAAAGAGGCCGAATACCGCGAACACCGTCGCGACATTTCGGGAGATAACTATTCCGTAGTAGGCGCCTACGGAGACGAGCACCAAACAGATGGCCGTTAGTCCAAGATAAACACTTCGTTCTTGATGGACCCAAAAGATCCCCCAGGGAGAGGTGGCGCCGTCAACCGGGGGGTCCAAAACGACCATCGCAAGAACGATTAACGCAACCGTGCCGAGCGCGATGTGCGAACCCCACTGCCCCAATCGTTGAAGACCCTCATAGAAGACCCTCATAACCTCTCAACATGTGGTTATAGGCCTCAATCACGACACAGAACAGCATCACCCATAAAACAGGCTGGGTAACCGCCCAGAGCTGCCCATAGGCAGCGGAGTTCTGCCCCCAGGTGTTGTAGGCCGCGAAACTGACGACCGAATGGACAGCCGAAAACACTAAATACGACGTCAGAAAGGGGTAGCTACAAGCCAAACCCAATAGCCAAAGCCGCGCGGCCCAGCCAAGTTCGACTACCCCCACGGCGGCCCAGATCCAGTCGGATATTTCCATCGGATTCGTGCTGAACGAAATGATTACTGCTACAAAGTACAACCGATTTTACCACAGCAGATGGTCAGTTATGGGTATAAATCTTCTTTATGCCGGTGCTCGAAAAAGTGGGTTCGAAACCGGATGATGGACTGGGCTCGAATGTCACTCGGGCGGGATGTGAATCGATGCTCAAGGGCTGCGCGTCTATCGGTTGCCGCGGGCGGGATTTTCAGGTGCCCGCATCTCCGGGTTATCCGCTCAGCCGTCCAATGTTTATCCGGTCAAGCCCAGCTGGGCTTGACCGGTCAGGCCAAGACGGATCAGCCTACCTACAAATCAGTGCCGCGCTTCCAAAAGTCGTCAAATAGGCTGTGCATCGCCGAGGCAAGCTGTTTGTGCTCGAAGACTAAGGCGGTGATTCGAGGGTGGCTGACGACAGGGTCGTCCAACGAGATCATTCCCCGATGGTTGTCAAACAAAGCTAGCTTCATCGGCAGATCCTCGACAAGCCGCACCTTGGCTGTGGCCCTTTCAAGAAGCTTGAGCTGGCTAAGTTGCTCCTTTTCCAGAGCTGGGGCGGCATAAAGCAGCCGGCAAGCCGTGCCCGTCTCCAGAAGGCGCTGGACCATCGGCTCCTGCACGGGATCAACAGCGTAAGGTGGACGCGCAAACTCCAAGTACTCTTCCGTTGTGTCGGCGAGAAGAGTGCGGTACTCGTCGGCAATCTGGCCTGTATGCGCGACGATTCGGAGGTAGTTCAGCGGGCCGTGCCCTTGATTGCCATCCGTAAAAACCCCGGCTAGGTCGGCGGTCAGGGCGTTTGCCAGCTTCTGCCGGTCTTGCCATTCTCGCTCGTAGGTTTCCCGCTTGCGCGCCAAGAAACTCTGCAGTGACAGCCGAGGCTCAACCGCGGAGAATTGCTTCGCCTTGCCTTGAACGACGCGAACGAAACCCTTCTCAACGAGGCTATCGAGTACTTCATAAATTTTTTGGCGAGGGATGCGGGCCGGACCGGCTACCTCCAGGGCTTTGAATCGGGGATGCCCGATCAAGACAATGTAAGCCCTCGATTCGTACGCGTTCAAGCCAATCTGCTGGAGTCGGCGGGCTTCGGCTTCGAGATCCATTACTTTCAAGTTATCATGCGGCGAAGATTTGCATGGTCGCGGCCGTTTTCAGCGCTCGTTGATGGGCTCGTCCGGACACTCTTCGAGGACCGGCGCGGCGCTCCGGAGCGTAGCGTCTTTTCGGTCGTTTCCGATACACCAGTTCGTTCGACCGCACGGTACAGTATCAACGAAAACCTGGACGGAAAGCTAAAGAACGGAAAAACCAGGCCAACGAATCCGGGCAGCGATACCGGCGGTTCGGCATACAACTAGCTACAATGCCCACGCGGCCTTCTTTGACGCATCGCTAGAGACGGGATTCAGACTACAGGTATTTCACCACGGAGCCTCGCGGGATGACAGACATCGACAAACTTCCTGGAACCCTAGGCGAGCTGCGCGCGACATCGCGATTCCCGGCAGAGAGGGTGGCCCAACGCTCGATCAAAGATGAGATGCGCGCGAATCTCATGTGTCTTCTCAAAAGCGGCAAATCGATCTTCCCGGGCATCGTCGGCTATCACGACACAGTGATTCCTCAAATCGTGAGCGCCATCCTCTCGCGGCACAATTTTATTCTGCTTGGTCTCCGCGGCCAAGCTAAGAGCCGCATCATGAGGCAACTCACTTCGCTGCTGGATCCACACGTGCCGTATATCGCCGGCAGCGAGATCAACGATAACCCGTATAGGCCGCTCTCCTACGGCGCTAGAAAATTAGTCCAGGAACAAGGGGACGACACGCCCATCGCCTATCTGACTCCCGAACAGCGTTATGTTGAAAAGCTCGCCACGCCCGACGTCACGATCGCGGACATGATCGGCGACGTGGACCCGATCAAAGCGGCGCGCGGAGCCCATGACCTTTCCCACGAGTTGACCATTCATTTTGGGCTTCTTCCCCGCGCCAACCGTTGCATATTCGCGATTAACGAGCTGCCGGACTTGATGGGAAAGATTCAAGTTGGGTTGTTCAACATCATGCAGGAAGGGGACGTCCAGATTAAGGGATATCCGGTGCGGTTGCCCTTGGACGTGATGCTGGTCTTCAGCGCCAATCCCGAAGACTACACGGCTCGCGGCAAGATCATCACGCCTCTCAAGGACCGCATCGGCAGCGAGATCCGCACACACTACCCGCTTGGCCTCGAGGAGGGAATGGCCATCACACGGCAGGAGTCTTGGTGGAATCGCTCGACTCCAGACGGAGAGATTTACGTCCCCGACTACATTCGGGAAATTGTTGAATCCGTGGCGTTCGTCGCCCGCGAAGACAAGAAGATCGATCAGCGATCGGGAGTGTCGCAACGCCTGCCAATTTCGTGCCTGGAGAATGTCGTCTCCAACGCGGAGCGGCGCGCGCTGATTTGCGGCGAAAGCGTCATTGTTCCCCGCGTCAGCGATATCTACGCGTCCCTCCCGTCGATCACCGGCAAGTTCGAGTTGGAGTACGAGGGCGAGCTTCGCGGCGGCGAACGAGTGGCCCACGAGCTGATCCGTGCGGCCGTCGCGCGGATTTACGATCACTACTTCAGGAACGCGGATACGTCGCAAATTGTCCAATGGTTTGAGCTGGGTGGGACTCTCAAATTGACCGATGGTGAGCCGGCCGAGAGCGTCGTCGAGCAGCTTGGGCAGATTCAGGGCTTGTTAGAGCTGGCCGCCGGCGCAGTCGAGGAGAAGGCGGATGATCCTGCTGTTCTGGCCTCGGCGGCAGAGTTTCTCCTGGATGGTCTTTACGCCTACCGCCGAATCAGCCGTAACGAGGAGCTAGGCTATGTGGCCCAGGAAAAAAAGCGTGACCCAGCGGAACGCAAGCCCACGCCCGCGGGGACTGCGCAACGGCAATACAATTGAGCAAGGCATGAGCGAGCCTCCTGAGCGGGTTGTGGCCGTAGACAGGAGTCGAGGCGTGGCTCCTCAGGAGCGCGGCAAAGTCAATTCATCCCCCAACTGGTCTCACACCGTGTCATGAAGTTCGTCAAATACACGCGCTACACCGGCGACGATTTCGGGATCACCTCCGAAGACTTGGCCCGGGCATTGTCGGACTACTTCCTCCGCAGCGGATTTGAGCAGCAATACCTCGATTTCTCCGAGATGGACGAAAGATCGATCGAGGAATTGCACGATGCCATCCAGCAAGCACTCGAAAGCGGGCAGCTCTTTGACGACCAGCGCCTCGAAGAGATGATGGACGAGCTGCGTCAAATGTCGCCCGAGCAGATGGAGCAACTGGTTGACCGTTTGGCCGAGAAGCTAGCCGACGACAACTACGTGAGCATCGGCGAACCGGGCTCACGCGACCCAGGCGCGGATGGCGTGCCGAGAGGCGGTGTCGGGTCCGATCGCTCGGAGAAGTCCATGCGGTTCGAGTTGACCGGCAAAGGCGTCGACTTTCTCGGCTACAAGACGCTCAAGGACCTGCTTGGGTCGCTCGGAAAAGCCAATCTGGGCAGCCACGACACGAGAGAGATGGCCACGGGAGTCGAAACGTCCGGGTCCACGAAGCCCTATGAGTTTGGCGATACCCTCAATCTCGACATCAGCGAAACGCTGTCGCGAGCCATCCAGCGCAACGGTCTGAAGACACCGCTGGATCTGGAATACTCCGACCTGATGGTTCGCCAGTCCGAGTACCAGAGCTCTTGCGCCACCGTGCTGATGCTCGACTGCAGCCATAGCATGATTCTCTATGGAGAAGACCGCTTCACGCCCGCGAAGAGAGTCGCCCTTGCCCTTGCTCACCTAACAAGGACGCAGTATCCCGGTGACAGCCTCAATCTGGTGTTGTTTCACGACTCGGCCGAAGAGGTGCCGCTCGGAGAGCTGGCCCGCGTTCAAGTCGGACCGTTTTATACCAACACACGCCAAGGACTGATCGTGGCGCAGCGAATTCTCAAGCGCCAGCGCAAGGACATGTGCCAGATCATCATGATCACAGACGGCAAGCCATCGGCGCTCACTCTCGACGATGGCCGAGTTTATAAGAATCCGTTTGGGCTCGACCCGCTCGTCATCAGCCGCACTTTGGAAGAAGTACACAAATGCAAACGCCAGGGTATTTTGATCAATACCTTCATGCTGGCCCGCGACTATTCGCTGGTGCAATTCGTCCGCAAGGTCACCGAAATCTGCCGCGGCAAGGCGTACTTTACGACGCCGCACAACCTGGGGCAATTCCTGCTGATGGACTACATGAATCATAAAACGAAGAGGGTACCTGAATTATGCACTGCGGCGTGGACCTGAGGAGGGCTGAGCCGCAAGGGACCATTGGGGACCCCCTAAAACATGGGGTAAAAAGGTCGGCTGGCAAAGATTCCAGCTTCGCCAGCCAACCCCAAGGAAGTCACCCACATGGTTACCAGACGAAAACAGCATAGCTCCCAAAGGCCCGTCCAACAAGGCCCAGCCGTGACGGCCTCGCGGCCCAATAAAATCGGGGCTTCGACGCCTTACCACTTCCGCGGCAGGAAGCCGACTCCCTACGGCGGCTTGCTGCCGGTGGTCGGGAGGGCGCTGATCTGAGAGCCTGGCTATGCGCTATGCATAAAATTTTATGCACTAGCCGTAACGCACTGGAAACACGTCACTTCCGAGCGAGGTTTTGACGACGCGGATTCTGGGCGGGAAGGGAAACCGGACACGGAGAAGCCAAAAGGCCAGTTGCCGAGCTACCACCTCACGACGACCGCCAACCCGCTACGAACGCAGCCACACTCGCAAAGTGAATCTGTGCATAATTCAGGTGGTACACTGACCGGCGGAACTGAAAGGCATTGACTATGACTAAAACTCGGAAATCCGTTCAGGCTCGTCGGACTTTCCTTAGGTACCTGGCCGGAAGTCCGTTGTTTGCCACTGGAGCGTTGGCGCCGATCCGTGGGATATTGGCGGCTGCCGAGGAAGGAAAGCCGTCAGCGCCAGGGTTGGCTGATGTCATCTCGTCGATTGACGAAGCGATCAACGTGTTCGATTTCGAGGCTGTGGCGCGCAAGAAACTGCCGCCTGCTCACTACGGCTACCTGGCGACGGGCACGGAAGACAATGTCACTTTGCGGGCCAACCGCGAAGGTTTTCAGCGGTTCCAGTTACGTGTACGGCGTCTCGTTGACGTCCGCGACGTCGACACCTCGATGGAGCTAATGGGGGCGCGCTGGAACTCGCCGATTGCCCTGGCGCCGGCCGGACATCAGAAGGCTTTCGACCCGTCAGGGGAGGCCGCTGTAGCACGAGCCGCGCGAGAAACCTCGAGCCTGCAAATTCTCTCGACAGTGACCACCACCTCTGTCGAGGATGTGATCCGTGAGCGCGGTGGCCCAGTTTGGTTTCAGTTGTACGCCAGTGGCGACTGGAACATCACGCAGGCGTTAGTGCAGCGGGCCGAGCAGGCGGGTTGTCCTGTGGTGGCGATGACGGTAGATTTGCAGGGCGGCAGTAATCGCGAAACGCTGAAGCGGTTCTCCAGAACGGATAAGCGAGATTGCACGTTGTGTCATGACCGCAGCACCCCTCAGAGTCGGCTGCGGCGAAAACCCATGTTTGACGGCCTGGACGTGTCCAAGCGGGTTTCCGGTCGTTCTCGCGGCCTGACGTGGGATTTCGCCAAACGAGTCCAAGACGCGACCAGCATGAAGCTCTTCATCAAAGGGATCGTGACCGCGGAAGACGCCGAACTCTGTGTCGAAAACGGCCTGGACGGGATCATCGTTTCCAATCACGGTGGCCGGGCCGAAGCAAGCGGGCGTAGCACGATCGAATGTTTGTCCGAAATCGTCGAGGCGGTTCAGGGCCGCATACCGGTGGTGATCGATAGCGGCTTCCGCCGGGGCACCGACATATTCAAAGCTTTGGCTCTCGGAGCTGACGCGGTTGCCGTGGGCCGGCCCTACCTTTGGGGATTGGCCTCGTTTGGGCAGGAAGGCGTTCGCGCTGTTTTGGATATGCTGCGCGCCGAGCTAATTATGGTCATGCGGCAAGCAGGCACGCCGTCGATCGATAAGATTTCGAGCAGCCACATTATGCGCGCGGGCTGAGTCCGTGGGGTTAACTGAACAGAGCCGCGCCCGCAAGGGTGCGGTCGAGATTAGAGGGAGCGGCGGGGTTCCCCGCCGGATCGACGCTCGCGGCGACCGTGGACTTCCGTCCACGCCCTGGAGTTTCTATATTCTGGACTTCCAAGGTGGGGCAGGCATCCTTGCCTGCCAGCGATCGGCTTAAGCCGGTCCAACCGCGGACTTCGGTCCGCGGCTCTGTTGCTGCGTCACGCAATTACCCCTTCGCGCTGAAGTTCGGCCAGTGTATCCTCGTCTATTCCCGCGGCTCGCAGCACTGGCAACGTGTGTTCGCCAAGTCGCGGCGGCTCTCCTCCGATTTCTCCAGGAGTTGCGCTCAGCTTCGGCACGACCCCGACGTGGTCGAAGCTGCCGCCTTCCGGATGAGGAATGGAAACGATGAGTTCCCGGTCGCGGACATGTTCGTCGCGCGCCACTTCCTCAATATCGCGAACGAGAGCCACACAGGCATCCCTGCCAGTGAAACGCCGCTCCCATTCTGCGGCAGATTCGGCTAAGAAGATCCGCTTGAGCTCGTCCTTAAGCTCCTGCTGACGCGAGCCCTCAGCGTACTGATCCGCGATGAGGTCGGCGCGGCCCACCTCGCTGCAAAGCTCGACCCAAAATTTAGGCTCGAGCGCCCCAACCGACATCCAGCGGCCATCACTTGTTTCATAGAGGCCGTAGCAGGCATAGCGGCCCGACAACCGTGTCTCTCCGCGGCGCGGGGCTTCACAGGTTGCCGTCCATTGCGCCAGAGGGATGGGCATCAAGAGCAGGCGCGACCCTGCCCTCAACGCCAACCACTCTACCATCGCCTCTCCAGCCACCAGCCCCAAAGCGGACATTTCTACTTGGCAGCGATTAGGACATTTCTACTTGGCGTTGACAGACGGGCAAGATCGTCGGTTCCTGCTCGTCGCCAATCGTTATAATACGCGGGCATGCCGGAAAGCGCGGATACAAAGTACCCCGAGGCAACGACAGACACTGCAGAGTCCGCGGGGAAACTACGGATACCAACGGGGCCTTACGCTCGTCATATCTTGCTTTGCGCCGACCAGACGAAGCCCAAATGCGCCCCTCGCGACATGACCAACAGCGCTTGGGGCTATCTCAAGAATCGCCTTGATGAGCTTGGAATTGCCTCGGGAGAGGGGTGTGTTTATCGCAGCAAGGTCAACTGCCTGCGCGTTTGCAAACAGGGACCGATCGCCGTTGTTTACCCCGACGGCATTTGGTATCATTCGGCGACCCCGGCTATTGTCGAGCGCATACTACAGGAGCACGTGATCGGAGGCCGGCCGGTTGAGGAGTTTGTCTTCGCCCGCAATCCGCTCACTGTCGAAGTCCCCGAACAATCCTAATCCCAGGAAACTTCAAATGGCCGGATAGAGATGAAATGAGGAGGCTCGTCATCCGGGGAGTGAGCTAAACTCCCCAAACGGGCTTCGCCGCCTGCGGTGGCGATCCCAGGTTTTTTCCACTAAGAAAAAAAGGAGATGACGAGCCATGAAAAACAATAGCAAAACTTTCAGAGAAGTGTCGAAGCAAAAGATGATCGAACAAGGCCTAAACGTCGTAGCCGGGGTGGATCTGGGCGATAAGCACAGCCATGTCTGCTTGATCGATCTGGACGGCAACATCGTCGAGCGCAAGAAGCTGAGCACCTCGCCGGCAGCGTTCGAGCGCTACTTCGGCGGCTGGGCCGCGATGCGGGTGGTGCTCGAAGCCGGCTGCCACGCCAACTGGATCTACCGCTTGCTCGAGCGGCTGGGGCACGAGCCGCTGATGGCCGACACGCACCGCCTGGCGCTGATCACCCAATCGCTGTCGAAGGACGATCGCAGCGACGCCGAACGGCTGGCCGAGTTGGGGCTGCGGATGCCCGAGATGCTGAACGCCGTCGAGCCCCGTTCGCTGGCCAGCCAATGCGACCGCGCCGTGCTGAAAGCGCGGGAAACCCTGGTCGAGACACGCACGAAACTGATCAACAGCGTGCGCGGCACCGTGAAGAGTTTCGGGGGCCGCTTGCCGGCTTCGAGCAGCGAGGCCTTCGTAAAGAAAGCCAGTCCCCAGTTGCCCGACGAGCTGCGTGTCGCGCTCGAGCCGTTGCTCGAGGTGATCCAACACGTCAGCGCCGCAATCCTCCGCTATGACAAACATATCGAGAAGCTGGCGGAGGAAAAATATCCCGCCACGCAAGGTTTACGCTCGATCCGCGGAGTGGGACCGATCACCTCGCTGGCATTCGTGTTGAATCTGGACAACGATCCGCAGCGGCTCGGGAGCAGTCGAGACGCCGGGCCCCGGATGGGGCTGCGGCCCCAGCGCCGCGACTCGGGCGAACGCTCACCGCAGTTGAGTATTACCAAAAGCGGTGACCGATTATTGCGGCGACTGCTGGTGCAATGTTCGCAATACATTCTGGGATATCACGGGGAAGATTCGGACTTGCGGCGCTGGGGACTGCGATTGGCGGCACGCGGCGGCCCTTGCGCGAAGCGCAAAGCGATCGTGGCGGTGGCGCGCAAACTGGCTGTGCTGATGCACCTGCTGTGGCGTCAGGATGTGGACTTCGATCCGTTTTACCAGACGAACCCGCGAGCGGCAGGCTAGCGCTGAGAAATGCGAATCTTAGCAGACCGCTACGAGCAGCGAATCCCCTTTCCCTCTGCTGGCAGGATTCCAGATCGGTCCTCGCCGTCCAGGGTTCGCTTCGCCGCGCTCGGCGCGCCCTGGACTGCTCCGGGCCGATCTGAGAGCAGGACTTATATGAGGGAAAGGGGATAACCGGAACGAGCCGCCTGCCGACCACTCGTGTGGCGGCTGTCAGCCGCGAAATCCCCGAACGCAAAAAGGAACGTCGGATCGAAGCAGGCACGTAGGAACGTCGGATTGAAGCAGGGAAGGAAGAACGTCGGATTGAAGGAGGTTGAGGAATCGTAACAGCGCAAAGGGACAGACCGAGTTCGCGGCGACTGCGAGTCCACGCCCGGTCCGAAGAGGCCGAGACAGAGAGAGCAGCGCCGCTAGATCGAACTTCATAGAGCACCGCGTCCTCAGCGACGACCAACGAGTGCGGATGGAAGCCCGGTCAAACATCCCATCAGCTGAAAGTTCCTCACTCCTCCCTTGACAATGACGAGCCTCCTCATGGAAGCCGTGGACGGAAGTCCACGCTCGCGGGCGTAGCACGCTACGCCCCTACACCGGCCCGAGGACCGGCGACCTTCTTGGGGATGTGGATCGTCTCCGGTCGGGCCGCCATCCGACATAACTGCCGCGCGACTCATCCCATGAAACTGAATCGTTGGGGCTCGATCTTATAAACGACACGCACTTCCCCTGGCTGCCGATAGGGGTATTTGTCAAGGCCCATGTACTTCTTGGCCATGCTGTCGATGTGGTCATCCGCGCCTTCTTCAGTGATCCGGACAACCGTTCCGCGGATCTCCAGATAGCGGTACGGATTGTCTGGATCCGAAATGGCGAGGCTGACTCGCGGGTCGCTCCGCATATTGCGGTCCTTCCGCCGCCCCTTGGCGGAATTGACGATCACGTGTGATCCGTCGAAGTCGCACCACACGGGCGTGACTTGGGGCTGACCATTTGGCATAACGGTCGCCAAGCTAGCAAAAGCTTTCTTCTCGAATAGATCTTTGTACTGTTCGGGAATCTCAGCAGACATTGGGCACTCCGACATTAGGATTGATGGGTATACGGTTGACTCAGGTAGCCCCAATATCTTGTGGTTTGGAGATTTTCTTGGGTTCTGTAACCGGGTGAACAATCATCTTGTAAGTCGCCGGATCCACGGCTACCGCCTGCTGGACGAGCCGATAGAAGAGTTTGCCGCGGCTTTTGGATTTGCGGCGGTTGAAACGGAAGGTGAACTCGTCCAGGTAGTAGTCCAGATGTTTGTGGCTCACGGCGCCCTGATGGGTGCCCAGCAGCCAGCGCTTGAGCAGTGACATCACGCGGTGGACGCGGGGCATCAATTCCGACGCGGACTGCTCCTGCCTGCTGACAACTGTGACCTGATGGACGTAGCCTTCCTTTTTCAACCCGGAGTAACCGGGCCAGCCGTCGGTATGCACCACGCTGCCCGGCTCGATGCACTCCTCCACGAAAGGCAACAGGCTCTCGCCCGAGGCATCCTCGATTCTCTTCATGCGAATCCGGCCGATACCCCGCCCATCCTCTTGAACGGCCACTGCGATCAATGCTTTGTTTTTCAGGTTTCGGCCCCGCAGGCCCTCTTCGAGCCCGCCCCAGTAGCTTTCATCGACTTCCACCGTCCCGGCCAGCAAATCCCGTCCCGGCCGCACCATCGCGCGCCGCATTTTGTGCAGCCAGGTCCAAGCCGTTTCGTACCTGTTGAGCCCCAACACTCTTTACAGTCCCAAAGCGCTGGCTCCGGTTTTTTGGGTGGTGACCCACCACATCGCACGAAACCACAACGGCAAAGGGCTGCGCGTGTCCTGAAAGATGGTCCCGGCGGTCACCGAGGTTTGGCGCCCACACGCAGCGCACTGCAGCAGCACTTTTCGCAAAGGCCACGACTTTCCACAACCGCAACCCGGACAGCGGAAACCGTCCGGCCAGCGCAGCCGGAACAGATACTCCCGGCAGGCCTCCTCACTGCTAAAACGGGACTCGAATTCTGTCAGGTTCTGAGGGTAATCTTCCATCTGCCGGCATACTACATCTTGGGGCTACCTGAGTCAACCGGATACCCATCTTAGGATTTATTGATTCTAGTCTAACCGGCATTTCTCATCAAGTGGCGATGCCTGAACGGGCTGAACGGGTGCGCGACATAGATTTGGACTGACTAGTGTAGTGCGCCAATCAAACCGTAACTTATCGTGAGTCGCTTTTTTTTCTGTTTGCCGAGCAAGTTTGACAGTCCGATCCGCATACGCAGCGTGATCCTGTTGTTTTGAGCCGCGTTCACGCGGCTTGGTGTTACTAGGCCAGCCGTTTACGGCTGGTGCACGCAACCGCTGATGGTCCTTCAGCCCGTTTCACGGGCTTCCGCCCTCCCCGACGGATGTCTGTGTGTTGCGCTATTTCTGGCGCACTACGCTAGCAACCGTAGTCCCCCGCACTCGACTTCGCCAGTCAAAGCCATGACGGCGGCCCCCCCTTATCTCCCCAAAATTCCCACGCCTCAAACTTCGTTCACGGATTTACGGGAGCCTTAATCCCATTGTTATCAGCAAATGGGCCCGCCCGAGACTTGACATTCACGAATGTGCCGTTATGCTGAGAGCGGTGAAATGTTCGACCGGCAAGCGATCAATCACAGGCCGCTCACAAGCGCCCGTTCACGAAAGGCCCGTTCACGAAAGAATGAAAGGGTGAGTTGGCTGTGAAGGGACAAAAACGCGATTTCATGACAATACCTGCCAAATACTGTAATCGAGGTTGCCGGTTCACTGAAATAAAAGGACTTACAAGTTTCTTTGAAGCCTCCATCAAGGCGAGGAGGGTCTACAGTTAACGCATATAGTTGTCGCAAATGACAGGAAACTAGCCAAGAAAGACACGAAACATGCCAATCAAGAAGGACAGTCGGCAGCCCCCGTTTTCGCCCAGACAGTAACTCGCTACGGCAATAACTCCGGGAAGCCCCTACATCTATGCCGCTCACCCCGCGTGAACGCCTTTCGCACTAGTAGTCCCCCAAAGACGAGATTCACAAATTCGTCCTAGCAGGCCGCTGAAGGTGCCGCGCTAATCCGGCGTCAACTCCCACATAGAGGAGGTTCCAACGGGGAGAGAGCAGTCCGCCGAAGACGCCGAATCTCTTTGAGGTGAGGCGTGGTAGACTTTCGTCTAGCCCGATTTTCTCACCACGTGCGTTGCTCGTCGGATGATGGGAAAACGCGAGCGAATTGTTGGGTCGAGGCCGTCGACATGCCCGTTGAAATCAGCACCCAGCCCCAAGAGTCTCAGCGAGTTCCCGTTCAACCGGGAGCGGAATCGCAACGGCCCGAAAGCGCGACAGCGGCCGACCGGCTCATCTCCCTGGACGCCTTTCGAGGCTTCATCATGACGATGCTCGCTTCGCACGCCTTTGGGTTGGCGGCGCTCGGCGAGGACCAGAATTGGGCTTGGCTAGGCCTCCAATTCGAGCACGCACGTTGGGAAGGATTGATGTTCTGGGATCTGATTCAGCCGGCGTTTATGTTCATGGTAGGGCTCGCAATGCCGTTTGCATTCGCTGCTCGCGCGCGCCGTGGAGGGCAAGATTCGGTTTGGCGTCATGTGGCCTATCGTGCCGTCATGCTGATCGTGATCAGCAACGTTCTGATGTCGATCTCGGCGGGGAGGCTGCACTTCCAGCTAATCAACGTCTTGGCACAGATCGGCTTCACCTATTTCATTTGCTATTGGCTGATGAAGCTCTCGTTCCGTGCACAGGTAGTGGCGGCAGCAATGATACTGGCGGCTTACACGGCGTTGTTTATTGCCCTTCCCGGCTCCGATGGACCCTATTCGATGGGTGACAATATCGGCGAGCGGGTCGACGTGTTCTTATTCGGCAGGGCTAATCCCGGACATTGGGCGAATACGAATTTCATTCCGAGCGTGTTTGTTACCCTCCTTGGAGTCTGGTGCGGTCGCTTGATGATCGAACCCAGGCCCCATGCCCAGCGGATGAAGATTCTGATGGGTGGCGCCGCGGCCCTGCTCGTGGCCGGGTATGGGTTGAGCCCCATCATTCCGATAATCAAGCGTATCCACACCACATCATTCACGTTTGCCAGTCTGGGCTGGGTGCTGTTGAGTTTGCTGGCCTTCTACTGGCTGATTGAGGTCAAAGGCTATCGCAAAGCTGCCTTCGCGCTTGTGGTTGTGGGCATGAACTCCATGTTCATTTATTGTCTGGATATCCTGCTGTGGGGGTGGACCCGGGATGCTGTCACTGTCTTTACCGGCGGCTATGTCCTTTTCGGAAAGTGGGCGCCGGTCCTCCTAGCCACGTCCACGTTTCTCGCCATGTGGTATCTGTGCTACTGGCTCTATCAGCGCCGGATCTTCATCAGGATATAAGTGCAGCGCGGCCGCAGAGCATCCCGACTCTTTCGTGGGCCGGGAATGTGAACCAGAGCCCTTCCCTAGTATGCGAAAGCTCAAAATGACTCTCGCCTACGACGGCACCGAGTTTTGCGGCTGGCAAATTCAGCCAGATCAGATCACCGTGCAGGGCACGGTGCAAGCGATTCTCACCAAGATCGACGGAGCCCCGGTTATCGCTCATGGCTCCGGCCGGACCGACGCCGGTGTCCATGCCCTCGGACAGGTCGCATCGTTCAAGCTGAACAATCCGATGCCGGCGGAAAACATTCCTCGAACGATGAACCACGTACTGCCGGACTCCATCCGCGTGCTGCGCGTCGAAGAAGCGGCGCCTGATTTTCATGCGAGATGGTCGACTGTGTCGAAGACCTACGAATACCGAATTTGGCGCGAAGAAATATGTCCTCCGTTTCTCAGCCGCTGTGTCTACCCCCATCCCTACCCCTTGAATGAAGACAGCATGAGGCAAGCGGCGCCCCTGTTCGCTGGAACGCGTGACTTCCGTTCTCTCGCAGGGGCGGGAGGTGACGAGAAGCAAACCACCGTTCGCACAATTTTCTCTTCTCAACTGCGCCGAGACGGCGATTGCCTTGTCTATCAAGTGTGCGGCAACGGCTTCCTTTATCGCATGGTTCGCAATATCGTAGGAGTCTTGCTGGATGTCGGCCGCGGAAATCTCAAACCAGACGACATCAGCCAGATTCTGGAATCAAAGCAGCGCTCCGAGGCCGGTGCAACGGCTCCAGCCCGAGGCCTATTTCTCCTCCAAGTAGAGTACTAACCAACGTTTCTCGCCGAGTTTTTCTCGACAATTACTGAGGCCCGAGGTCGCGGGCTCGGGTTGACGTTCGACGCGGACACGATCGAAATATCGAGTCGCGCTCTAATTGTTACTTTGAGGTGGCGCACTCATCCTGCGTGCCGTGTCGTCGTTTGTGGTGACAACTGGCTTTCCATTCAATCGGCTCCGGTTCTGCGCGGGAAATCGATATTGTTGCGCCGTGATGGGGCACACTACACTAGAATCGTCCTTACAGAATCGATGCACCCTTGTATCGATGCACTTTCTCTCGATGTGCTGAAACATGAGTTCCTCCGAAACCAGACCGCCGCGCGTGATCGCCGTCGATGACGATTCCCTCGTACTGGGATCGCTCAAGGGGCTCTTGACGCTCGAAACCGACTACGAGGTGGAGTTCTTCGACGATCCTACGAAAGCGATTGGCCACATGGTCAAGAACCCCGTCGACCTTGTCATCTCGGACTTCTTGATGCCTCAGATGAACGGCTTGGAATTTCTGGCTGAAGCTCGCCGGCTGCAGCCCGAGGCGACCCGAATCCTGCTGACCGGCTTCGCCGATAAGCAGAACGCAATTCGCGCCATCAATGAGGTCGGCCTCTACCACTATCTGGAGAAGCCCTGGGAGAATGATCACCTCCTGCTGTTGATGCGAAACGCGCTCCAGGAGAAGAGCCTGAGGCGCCAACTGTCGGAAAAGGCCAAGGACCTGGACCGGCTCCTTCGAGAACACACGGACTTGACCGACAAGCATCGCAGCCTCGAACGAGAAATGGAGATGGCGGCGACTGTTCAGAGAAGCCTGTTGCCGGAGCAATTTCCTCAAGTGGACGGCTTCCAAATCAACACCCACTACCGGCCGTCCGATGCCGTCGGGGGCGACTACTACGACGTTATTCAAATTGGGACAGGCGCGACTTGGCTGATTGCGGACATGAGCGGCCACGGTGTGCAGGCTGCCCTGACCAGCATGCTGTTGAAAGCGATCTTTCGCCAGACGGCGGCGAACATTCAGGACCCCAGGGAACTGCTTGCGCGGATGAACGCCGAGTTGCATCAGTTCCTGCCCAGCGGGATGTTCGCCGCCGCGACCGTCCTTCAGATCGACGCAGGGAAGTCCATGGTCCGACTCGCCAATGCCGGTCTGCCCTACCCGATGCTGCTCTCAGCCAACTCAGGGAAAAAGGTTCAGGAAATTCCGCTGGCAGGGTTGCCGCTGGGCTTGTTTCCCGCGGGAACGCCGGACAATTTCGATGCGCGCGAACTTGCGCTGAATACCGGCGAGGTGCTGCTTATCTCCTCCGATGGGTTAGGGGAAATTCGCCGGCGCGGCGCCGGCAACAGCGAAGAGTTCTTCCAGGATGGTCCGCTCATGGCGACTTTGACGGATCTCAGCGGCAGCGGAGGCCGCCAAGTCGTCGAGGGGATCGTCGAGCAAGCCCTGGCCTACGGCGGCGCCGAAGGTGTCCTCGACGATGTGACTGTCGTAGGCGTCGAGCGCGTGTAGCGCACGGTGGGTGCTCCGGCGTGCATCCATCCGAAAAGGGGCGAACGATGAAGAGCAAAGAGCTTCAATACAACGGAGAGAAGGTTTCGGTCAGCTACGAGTTGCCCCGATGCATTCACGCGGCGGAGTGCGTTCACGGCCTGCCACGCGTCTTCGACCCCAATCGCAGGCCTTGGATCGAACCGGACGCGGCGGGTCCCGATGAGCTGCTGCGGGTTGTGATCGAGTGTCCGACCGGGGCGCTGCACCTGGAGCGAAAGGACGGTGGGCCGGGCGAGTCAACGCCGAAGCTGAACAAGGCGAGTATTGAGGCCGATGGGCCGATTTACGTTCATGGGCAGATCGAGATTGTCACGCCGCAGGGACAGGTTCTTTTGGCAGACACCAGGGTCGCTTTGTGTCGCTGCGGGTCTTCGGAGAACAAACCACTGTGTGACGGCGCCCACGCGAAGGCCGAATTTCGCGATTCGGGTGAGCTGCAACCGAGTGACGAAGGCCCGGCAAGCGACGTCAACGGCAAGGTGAAGCTCACCCCGCTGCCGAATGGCCCACTGCTTTTCGACGGACCTTTGCATTTGGCGGGCCCGAGCGGGCACGGAGCCCACTCCGCAAAAGGCGCGTTGTGTCGCTGCGGCGCTTCCGAGAACAAGCCGTTCTGCGACGGAAGTCACGCCAGGGTGGGATTCTTGACAGAGTGACTTGAATATCCGAGCGGGTGAAAAGGCTTGCACTGCCGGCCGTGGCCTAGTCGCTGCAGCACTCACGCAGAGCGTGATGTCCGAGCGGCGCGCGCCAGCTCAGAAGTTGAGTCCAACTCGGCCACCCCACCAGTGAGCGGTGACGCCACCGGGAGATGCGACGTGATCGCGAAACTCCACCTTCATCCCCAAGCTGCGCCACAGCCACAAATTGACGCCGATGCCGAAGTTCCCGGAGTTTGCTGAGTTGCCGCGGAAGAAGAGCGAATACCCGCTAGTGATGTAGGGGTCGATTTTACGGTCCGATCCGAAATGATAGTAGGCATTTCCGGAGGCGACGCCGACCGCGCCACCGAGATTGCCGGTCGGGCTGATTCCACCCAACTCCGCGCCCACTCCAAGACCCTTCGCGAGTAGCAACTCTCCGCCGCCACCGAACTGAACCGAGGAGTTCGTCTGGCCTGCCACGCTCACCCCGCCCGGGGCGAAGAATATGTAGCCGTGAGAGCTCTGCGCCGCCACGGACGTCAAGCTTGTAACGAGAAATGCCAGACTTGGCCAGAGCCTTCTCATTCCTACTTACCTTAACGGACCTCGTGGCGAGGCAACGACTGGACCAAGTGCGATTCATTACGACCTCGTCATAGCGAATGTTGTCGAGAGCCGACCGTGCTCGAGTCATCGCAGTTTCACAACACGATGCGGATCAAACCGAATCATGAGAGTCCTGGGTATATTACGGTCGCAGTGGATTCGTAATAGGTATAAAACTATTATGAATATAGATAAAAAACCATACTGATTATGTACAATGGTTTCTCGCTTTAGTGCTGAGTCAGCACTGTGCAGCGGTTGGCTCAACGCTGTTCGGCTGTTCTGCTCTGCACTCGGTCTACGGGCAGTTTCTCCGTTGGGCCGAGATTGGGGCCCAGCCTGCGGTAGCACCGTCCCGGAACGAGTCTTGCTCTTCTCGGCCCCTAACGGGATGCCGACAGCAGCCTAGTGTGTGCCGGAATGGCCACGGCCCAAGGGCGCTCAGCTGCAATAAGCAGGCGCCAGATCCCGGAGTTCGACAACGTATTTAGTATCAGACCCATCCTAAGAACATGAGCCAACGACAAAGTGAAGCCTGGTTTGCTCTGCAAGTCAAACCGCGGCATGAGAAGAGCGTATCTTCGGCTCTCAGGATGAAGGGCTACGAAGAGTTTCTGCCGCTTTATTCGGCTATGCATCGCTGGTCGGACCGCTACAAGGAGGTAAAGGAACCGCTTTTTCCCGGTTATACGTTCTGCTATTTCGACGCTGAACTTCGGTTGCCGATTCTGCAGACCGGCGGAGTCAACGCGATCGTCGGCTTTGGTGCTGGGCCGATTGCCGTGAACGATCAGGAGATCAAGGCCGTGCGGGCCATCGTTGAGTCGGGGCTGTCCGCCGAACCCCATCCAGCGATCGAAGTGGGCGACACCGTTCGTCTTAAGGAGGGACCGCTGTGCGGTTTGGAGGGTGTCCTGCAACGGCACCGCGATTCGCACCGCCTGGTTGTTTCGGTGACGTTGTTGAAGCGGTCCGTGGCGGTCGAAATCAACCGATCGTGGGTGGATCAGATTCCTCAGAAGTCCCGCGCTCACCGGATCGGCAGCGGTTGACGCGGCTTTGGCTTGCTGTCTGGCTACAGCGGCTGGTCACGACCTCCCAAGAAAGTGTTACTCCGATGGTCATGAATCGCCTCGATACGTCAAAGCTAGACATCCCCCGCGATGTGTCAAGGCTGGACGCCAAAAAGACGACGAAGGTGCCTGTGCTGAAGAAGGGACGAAAGAAAGCTCTTGGTTTGGCTATGCTCCCCATCGCAGGGCTTGGTTTGCTGTTGTGGGCCGGATCCCTAGCCCGTGCTCAGTCCACCGGAGATCAATCGGCCGACGCCGCCAGTTTCATGACTGCCAGCGCCACCACTGTTGGAGCGGACTCTACCTTCGAGGAGCCGATCTCACCCCCTCTTTCTGGCGGGCAGAATGCGCACGGATCCTACAGGTTGGGCCCCGGCGACGAGGTCACGATTGAGGTGATCGGGGAGGAAGAGATTCCACGATCGCCGATCCCGGTTGGCGCCGACGGTGTGATCCACGTTCCGCTGGTCGGTGCGGTCACGGTGGAGGGACTGGGTGTTGGCGAGGTCGGCGTGCTTCTCACCGGACGGTATCGGACCTACATTCACGATCCCCAGGTCATTGTTCGTATCGTCAACTTCAACAGCCAGCCTGTCTCGGTAATTGGGGCGGTCAAGCAGCCGGGTCTGCATCAGTTGCGGGGCCGGAAGTCGCTGATCGAGGTTTTGGCCCTGGCCGGAGGGCTTCGAGAGGATGCCGGTCACGTTGTCAAGATTACCAGAAGGCGGGAACAGGGTCCGATCCCGCTCGCCACGGCGCGAGACGACTCGACAGGGCGCTTCAACGTGGCGTCCGCGAATATCGAAGATGTCCTGAAGGCCAACAACCCGGCGGACAACGTGATCATTGAGCCGAATGACGTGATATCGGTGCCGAGGGCGGAAATGGTTTACGTGATCGGCGCGGTGAACCGCTCGGGCGGCTTCGTGCTTCGGGAGCGGGAAAGCATTTCTGTTCTGCAGGCCTTGGCCCTGGCGGGCGGGGTTCATGGAACTGCGGCCGTCAAGAGAGCGCGGATTCTCCGTCCCGCACACGGTGGCGGCGAGAGGGCCGAGCTGCCGATCAATCTGAAGCGCATCATGGCAAGCTCTGCCGAGGACGTAGCGTTGCAGCCCGAGGACATCCTGTTTGTGCCGAATAGCTCAGGCAAGACGGCCGCCGGGCGGGCTGCCGATGCAGCCATTCGGGTGGCTACAGGCGTGGCCATCTTTCGACGCTAGTGGATTAGAAAGCGGGTGGGTTGAACATGGGTGGGTTGAACAATGGATGGTCATCAGAGAATCAGCTCCAATCCGGCGGTTAGAATCGTCGATTCGGCCGCACGCGGTCCTTGGAGTACAGCCGGCGTCCCCGCACAGGTTGACTTTGGGCATGACCGGGTTGAACCGACGATTGGGGAGTACTGGACAATCCTGGCCCGCCGAAAATATCGCATTTTACTCGTCGGAGTCGTTGGAGCGATCGCAGCGTTGCTGCTAAGCATTCCCCGGACGCCGATCTATCAGGCCCGCGCCTCGCTGGAGGTTGACACGCCCAACGGCGACCCTTTGCGCCCGCAATCGTCCGGCACGGCCGCGATGCCCAGTCCGTCCTCGGCTGAGTTCTATATAGCGACGCGGGTCGAGATTCTCGAAAGCCGGGCCTTGCTGCGACGCGTCGTAGAGAGACTGAAGCTTGACGCCAGGCCCGAGTTCCACTACTCGACGGACCGCTTTTCGGCTTGGCGCAAGGCGCTGGACCTGCCACCGGCGGCGACCGTGTCGGCTTACGAGAGTGCGTTCTCAGTGGCGGCTACTAGCTACAAGATCGTTCCATCGAGGAACACGGGAATTGTCGAGGTAGTTTCGGAGTGGCCCAGTCCACGCTTGGCTTCGGACTTCGCGAACACCCTGGCCGAAGAGTTCATTCAGTCTAGCTTGGAGGCGCGCTGGCAGGCGGCCGAACGCAGTGAAGAGTGGCTGGGGCTGCAGCTCGACAAGCTCCGTATTCAGCTCGAACAATCCGAAGAGGATCTGCGGCGGTACGCTCGCGAGAGCGGGCTGATGTTTGGTTCAGACGACGAAAACGTGTCCGAACAGCGGTTGAGCCAGCTCCAAGCCGAGCTTCTGCGAGCGCAAACAGAGAGAATCACGATGCAATCGCGCTTCGAACTGGTCACGACCCACCCTCCAGATGAGTTGAGCGAGATGATCGATCCCGTCAACTACCAAATCCAGCGGAATGACCTGCGCCAGCGGCTCGCGGAACTGCAGACGACCTACACGCCGGCGCACTACAAGGTCAAACGATTGGAGGCGCAGTTAGGCCAGCTCGACCGGACGATCGAAACGGAGCGAGCAAACAGGCTCGATCAGATTCGCAACGAGTTCGAATCGGCACAGCGGCGTGAGCGGCTGCTCGCGGCCGACTACGCACAGCAGACCGAGCTGGTATCGGATCAGACCGGGAAGTCGATCAAGTACAACATCCTCAATCGGGAAGTCGAATCCTATCAGCAGCTTTACGACCATCTCTTGAGACAGGTCAAGGAAGCCGGCGTGCTGTCGGCCATAGGCGCCAGCAACATTCGGATTGTTGACCCGGCGATTGTCCCGAGCAAGCCGATCCGTCCCGACCACATGTCGAACACCCTGCTGGGGCTCTTGACGGGGCTTCTCAGTGGAATAGCTTTCGCTTTCATAGGTGACCGCAGAGACCGCACTTTGCGAGAACCAGGCGACGCGTGCGATTGCCTGGGACTGCCGGAACTTGGAGTCGTGCCGGCGATTGGCGGGAATCGCGATCGGCTGGGCGCTCGCTGGAAGCGCAGCGTGTGGCTTCGACTTCAGACAACGATTAAGACGGCCAGACTTAGCCTCTCCCACGCGAATGACATCGACTGTTGGCCAAGGAAAGGAACCGGGCCGGTCGAGCTGATGAGCTGGCAGCAGCCGCCGTCACATTTTGCCGAGTGCTTTCGGGTTGCCGCCACGTCGATCCTTTTTGCCCCTGCCGTGAAGTCGAATCAGCGTACATTCGTGATCACGAGCTCACACGCCCACGAGGGCAAGACCACGGTGGCGAGCAACCTAGCCATCACGCTGGCTGGAGTTCACAACCGCGTGCTGCTGGTCGATGCTGATTTGCGGCGTCCGCGGCTTCACCAAATTTACGAAGTGCCTAATAGTTGGGGACTGTCGAACTTGCTGCAAGAATCTCAAATGTCTCGGGACTACGATGTCGATGCCCTGTCGCTTCGGACCGACGTCCCTGGCCTGTTCTTGCTGCCCAGCGGGCCATCGGCGGAGGGCATCGCAACTCTGCTCCACACCAGCTCGGCGTCGGAACTGGTGAAACTCTTGCAGCAACAGTTCGATGTGGTCATATTTGATTCACCCCCGGTGCTGGAGTTCTGCGAAGCGCGCGTGCTCGGTCAATTGAGTGACGCGGTCGTGCTGGTCCTCTCCGCCGGCCGCACGGATCGGGAGGATGCGAGGGCCGCTGCCGATCGCTTCGCCGAAGACGGGACAACCGTGCTCGGGACGATTCTCAATCAATGGGATACCCCGGACTCGCAGAAGCAGGCGGCTTCCGTCTATTACTACCGGAGCCACCTTACCCAGCGCCATCCGCGCCAGATCGCGGCTGCCGGGTCCTCTTCGTGAGCTGGATCTGGACGCATTGACCCGCCCCAGTCTGTTGTGTTCCAGAGGACGTTCGCCTGCCGGACGCCCTCCCCGTGTCATCTGAACATTGCAGCTTGAACATAGCTGAAGCCGGCAAGCCCAATCGGAGGAGGTGCCGGTTCCCAAGAATTCGCTCGGAATCACGCAATGCGCGCCTCATCATTTGTAACTCTTGCTGAATTGCCGTCTGCCGACGCAGCCACTTGGCAGCCCGAAGTCCAGCGGGACGCTTCGGCTAGCCGTGCGCGTTTCGCGCCCCGGGCCGCGAGGCTTCCGGACAGCGGTTTCCGCCCGCGAGGCTACCGGCCGCTGCGTCTGCTGATCGGTGTTACCGGGCTACTGATTGCGTGGAGGATTGCCCCGGTCATTGCTGGAGTCGAAACAATTGGAGGAGGCAGCAGCGTGTCTCTTGGACTTGGGGATAGCCTCCCATTGTCCCTCGCGATTTCATTGGCAATCTCGGCGTACGCGGCTCTGACAGCATCGCGCTTGCTGGCCTCTGCTGCTAGTTCGATTCTTCAGTGGGGATGGCCGCGAGTGGAGCGGCTCGCGGTCGTCGCCAGCGACGTGCCCCCTGAATTTGCGGAAAACTTCGGAAGCGACGGCGGCCAGTTGGCCGGCGTGATCGTGCCTCCAAATGGCCGCAGCTCGGTTGGCGTAGGCTCCGGTCAACGCGGCTCGGCTCCGATCAGCCCCGGTGGAAGCAGCTCAGGTTTCGCCTCCGGGAGGACGGTGCTCGGAGACACCGATCAGCTTGCCGCGATAGTCAATCGCTGCCGGATTGACCGGCTCATATTCTTGGATGAAGGACTTGAAAGGAGCGTAGTCCATGATGGCCTGGAGGTGGCACGGCGGATGGGTATTCGAGCAGCCTTCTCGCTGGCTCCTCTTGCCGATACAAGTCAGATGCAGTTAAGCGAGTATTGTGGGCGTCCGGTTCTCGAAATACGTCCGAGCGCCTTTGCCCAGCCTCGGGACGTAGTCAAGCGAGTTTTCGACATAGTGGCGGGAAGCGCGCTGTTGCTGCTGTCGAGTCCCCTGCTGATTCTGCTGGCCGTGATGGTCAAGCTGAGCGGTCCTGGCCCGGTGCTGCACAACGGACTTCGGGTCGGCAAAGGCGGGCGCTACTTCACTCTTTATAAGTTTCGTTCCATGTATGACGAATCTGGTGGGCGATCCACCGTTGAATCGCGAAACGAAAAAAAAGGGCACCTCTTCAAGATTCGAAATGATCCTCGCATAACGCCTGTGGGAGCCTTTCTGAGGCGCTATAGCTTGGACGAGTTACCGCAACTGTTCAACGTATTGGCAGGGCACATGAGCCTGGTCGGACCCCGCCCCTTGCCGGCGGAGGATCTTGAGCCTGACGGCCAGAGCCGGGAGTTCAGAACCTGGGCACGAGAAAGATCGGACGTTCTGCCGGGCATTACGGGGCTATGGCAAGTGAGCGACCGCAGCAGCTTGCCGTTCGAGGATATGGTTGAACTCGATTTGGACTACATCCGGCGTTGGTCTTTTGCGCTCGATCTGAGGGTACTGCTGGAGACGCCGCGCGCTGTTCTCTCCGGCCGAGGCGCCTACTGAACGTGAACAAAGCCGCGCGGTGCTCTAACGTGGCGCACGCTTTCAGCGTGCCGTGTCGCCATCCTGGCGGCATGTCTTGGCACCACACCGGACTCCAGCCACGCGCACCTACCCAATGAACAGTCAGACCAGCGACCTCGTTGCCCCGCTCTCCGCGGCCGCCGCCAATGTCCCGGACTTGAGAGCCCCTTCCAGCGCGCACTTTCTCGGGTCTCTGTTCGGACTGCTCGAAGAACACCAGGTCCGTTACTGCGTGCTCCACGGCTATGACCGGCTCCCCTACTGCGTAAGCGGCGATCTGGATATGGCCGTGCATCCAGATGACTCTGACCAGATCCCCGGCGTGTTGAGCGACTTAACAGGGGACGGCTACCAGGCACTACAGTATTTCGAATACGCCGTTGACGGCCACTACCTTGTCTTCGGCTGGTTCGAAGGGTCCTAGCTCAGAACAATCGCTTTGGACTTCATTACCGAGCACCGCCGTGGTGGACTCATTCTGTCATCAGGCGCGGAGCTAATAGCCGGGCGGCGGAAGCGCGACGCCTTTTGGGTTCCTGCCCCGAAGATTGAGTTCGGCTATTTGCTGACGAAGAGATCGTTCAAAGGTCTGCTTTCGCGGAGGCACGCGGCCCGGCTGCGTGAACTTTCCAATGAACTGGGAAGGGAGCGCTCCGAAGAGGTCGCCCGAGGGTTGTTTGGAGAACGAACGGGGACAGAAGTGGTTAACGCCTGCGCCGAAGGGCGGCTTTCCTCCGTCCCCCCCCAGTTGGCCAAACTGCTTCCTACGATGAGGAGGCGCCTGCGGCTGACTACTCTGGCCAGAGACGGCTCGAACCCGATTCGATACGCCGCCGCCGACGCATTGCGTGTCATTCGGCGCTGGCGTTCGCCGACGGGACTTTCCGTGGCAATCCTTGGACCTGACGGGGCGGGGAAGAGCACGCTGGCCACGGCGCTGCCCGACTCGGTGCACGGCGCGTTCCGCCGCCACAGATCATTCCACCTGCGGCCGATGTTGCTGGGCAAGAGTAAGTCGGCCGCTCCGGTGACCGATCCGCATGGCCAGGCACCGCGTTCAACCCTGGTTTCGTTACTGAAGTTAGTTGCCTACGTGATTGACTATGCCGCGGGCTACCGGGTGGTGATCCGCCCGCTCGTTGCCCGATCCGGATTTGTCATCTTCGATCGCTACTACCAAGACCTCCTAGTCGACCCTCGGCGATTTCGCTACAGCGGTTCGGCCTGGCTGGTACGCACCCTGGGTCAAGTTGTGCCTAACCCGGATCTCGTCCTGCTGCTGGACGCTGCGCCTGCCGTGACGCTTTCCCGCAAACGCGAAGTCGAACCCGCGGAAGCCGAACGTCAGCGCTGTTCGTATTTGAGCCTTGTCGAAGGAATCCCCGCCGCACACATTCTTGACGCGGCACAAAGTACAGCACACGTCAGTGACCAGGCCACTCGAATCGTCGTTGGCCATCTCGCGGCGCGCTTTCGGACGCAGCACGAGCAGTGGATCGCGAAACCGCGAAACGCATCAAAGCAGGCGGCGGTCCCCACCAATACGCCAGCGGTTTCGAGAAAAGAGTGCCTCGATCGCACAGTGGCTATCTTGACCGCGGGGCCGTCCGCCCCCCAGTTGCCCCAATCGACCGATGGTGCTGCAGTCGGCCGACGAAAGCTTCTATCGAGGACGTTCGCCGTCGTTCCATCGTCCAAGAATCCTCGATGCCTGCTAGCTCTCGATTCAGCCAAAACGGCTGAGACCAGCCTCGAGCTTTGCAGAGCCTATTCGCGGCGAGCCAGACTCCTGAAGAACTTGCTGCGGCTTCCGATCCGGGCTGGCGGTTCGAACCTACTGTTCGGCCGAATGGATGTTCTTAGTGAATCGCTAGCGGCGCTGGAAGAGCTTGCCGCTGAAACCCTCGGCGTCAAGAACCCGGCTTTCGCCGTGTCGATTCCGACGCCCGGGCGCAACTGCAAAGCCACCGTTCAGATCATGTCCCGTGAGGGTGCGATTCTTGGCTTTCTAAAAGTTGCGTTGACGCAAGGGGCCGCCAGGCGCACGCGGCACGAGACACTCACACTTCGCAGGCTGGCGTGCTATCCCGGGTTTCGGTCCCACGTTCCGGAAGTCCTGTTTGCGGGAAATTTGAATGGCGCCTACGTCTTGATGCAGACTCCCCTCCCTGGCGGTCCCGCAGGCCACCGCCTCTTGCTTCCCCATCGTCGGTTCCTGAGAAAGCTGCACGCCGCCAGCCGCAACGTTCGCAATGGTGAGGACTTGGTTGCCGCGACCGGCGACCGCTGGCGGAAATTGGCGGGTGAACACGACAGCGATTGGCTTGAGGCCGGAGGGCTAGCGCTGGATCAGGCAGCGGAGCGCCTCGCCTCGACTTCCGTTCCGTGTGGAATATCGCACGGGGATTTCGCCCCCTGGAACCTGCGCGTTTATGGCGAACATCTGCGCGTGTTCGACTGGGAGAGCGCCAAGTGGGACGCACCGATCCACTGGGACTGGTTTCATTTCGAAACCCAAGTGCAAGCGACTTTGGGGGTTCGATTTCGAACGCCACTACCCGGCAGCCTTCCTGAATCGCTGCGGCCGCTTTTCACTCTGTATGTTCTGAACTCGCTCTGCGATGGCTATGACGACGGCATGGAAGCGAAAGGACTGCGCTACCGCCAGCGGCTAATCCCGCGGCTTTGCGGCGGTCAGCTTCGAGCGTCGCTTCAAACATGGCCCGCACACAAGGGTGCGATCCCTCTTCAGTGAACGCATTCCGATCGCGGTCACAGCGGACTGACGACCCTCGACCGCACCGTTGCGGGAGCGGCTCTGTTTCAGGCCGGCCACGATCCATGCGACTTTTCGGTGTACACGAGCCTATCTAGAGCGCTGCAGGAGAACTAGACAAGAAACTCATGAACTCTCCACTCCCGCCAAGTTGGGCTATTACCAGCCGCGAAGCAGCTCTCGGCACCTACCCGCTAGCTGTTACGGCCGGGAACAGCCGTGCTAGCGACAGCCGCGACCTAGGAATCGCTGAGCTCTCAGACGACCAGGCCCGTCTGGCGCACCAAGCCGCCATTTCGCTCGGCGGAAGCCTCACTGGGCGCGGCCTCAATTTTCTGACCTACGCGGTGTTGGCGCGCCTGCTGGGTCCGGCGTCCCTCGGCCTGTATGCGATTGACATGGCACTGCTTCAGATGTTCGAAGGGGTTGCCCGCCTTGGAATGTCGAGCGGCGTTGTCCGCCTGGGGACGAAATATCGCCGCGATGCTCCGATCGCTCTGAGGCAGGTCCTCACGGCGGCGATGACACTGACCGGGGGCTGCGGCTTCTTAGTGGCCGGTTGTCTCTGGATGCTCGCCCCGTGGATTGCGTCGGAAGTCTTCGAAAACGTGTCTTTGGAGGTGGTCATCCGATGGTTTGCCGCTGCCGTGCCGCTACTCGCCTTACTCCGCGTTGTCGCGGCGGCGACCCGCGTCACCCTGCGCACGCAGTATTCGGTTTGGGCGGGCGAAATTACCCCCGGGGCAGCGAACCTCTTGTTGCTCGTCGCTTTCTGGCTAGCAGGCGAGCAGCTCCTCGGCGCGATTGCGGCACGAGTTCTGTCGGTTGGCGTGGCGTTGGCGATTGCCTTCCGATTGCTGCGACGGCTCTTTCCCGGCTGTGTTTCCGGTCATCAATACGACCGGCGAACGGCCTGGCAACTGCTTTCGTTTTCGATTCCCACCGCGCTGGCATCGATCCTAAGCGCGCTCCTCTTTTCGATGGACCGCTTGCTGATCGGAGTCTTCTACACTCCGGCGGACGTCGGCGTCTACCAGGTTGCGGCGCAGACGTCACTTGTTCTGGGATCCCTGCTGGCGGCCGTCAACGCGATCTTTGTTCCGATGGCCGCCGACCTGCACCACCTCGGGGAGCGTCAACGACTGGAAAGCCTCTTCCGATTAACCACGCGATGGGGCTTGAACGCCGTCACGCCGCTGCTCCTGGTCGTAGTCGTTTTCTCGCCTGATGTTCTGAACGTCCTCTATGGAGCTGACTACCGCAATGCCGCCGCCTCGCTGGTGATCTTGAGCTGCGGCCAATTCGTCAATATCGCAACTGGAGCCGTCGGCTCGGTCCTCACAATGTCGGGATACCCGAAACGATGGCTGGCCATCACAATTTCCGCCGTGGCCGCCAACCTAGGGCTGAATCTGATCTTGATCCCGCGTGCGGGAATTGCCGGGGCAGCCACGGCGACCGCACTGGCGACGCTGCTGACGTTTTCCGCAGCCCTATGGCAAGTCCGAGCGAAAGTCGGCATCTGGCCCTACGACCGCCGCTACGGCAAGAGCGCGGCGGCAGCGCTGGTCAGCGCCGCGATTCTCGCTCTCGTTCCGCTCAGCGGTTTGACAGGTTTCTCGCTGCTGGCAGCAGCGACGCTCGCCTCCTACGCCGCCTTCGCGCTAGCGCTGGCTGCTTTCGGGCTTTATCCGGAGGAACGGCGCCTGCTCGCCTGGATCACCAGCTTGGTTTCGCCCGGACGGAGAAACTTCAATGACGCTCACCCCGATCTGGGACCAGCTTGACCGTGCTTGCGAGCTGCTGCCAGGGGAGTTGCTCCTTTGGAGCCGGCGGTATCTAAAGAACATCAGCAGCGCTACGAAAGTGACTTGGGGCTAATACTTCTCAGGTGCAAGCCTTGCAAGGTTCATATCAGCACGGTCGGTTGAGGAACATTCTTGCTCGGAGCTTCCGCGCAAGAAAAAGCACATGACCACTCGACTGAAAGTCCTTTACATCGCCGGTTGCGGACGCAGCGGCAGTACCATTCTCCAGAATATGCTTGGCGAGATGGAAGGCTTTCAGCCATTGGGCGAACTCTATTCCATTGGCCGCCGCTACCTGGAGAAGCATCGCTGCGGTTGTGGTGAGCCCCTAGACGCTTGTGGCCACTGGAAGGCGATTCTCGATCGTGCATTCGGAGGTTTTGATCGGACGGCAGCTCGCCGGCTTCACCACCGCTTGCACTCGGTCCGAACTCGCCATCTCCCGCTGTTGCTCACTTCTCCCGGCCGCAAACGAGTGCTGGAGCGAACCGTCGAGTCGCGGTCGGCCATCGCGAACCTCTACGACGCGGCACAGCGGCAGACGGGGTGCGCGGTCCTGATCGATTCTTCAAAAGATCCGCTATTCGGCTTCTCGCTGACCGCGCTCGAGCCGGTCGAGGTGTATTTCGTCCACCTGGTGCAGGACCCCCGTGGCGTCGCCTTTTCAGGTCAACGATCGAGACGCCTGCACGGGCGGCGCGACCGCGTTTGGCAGTCTCGTTCTCATCCCGCAAAGACTTCCATCATGTGGAACTTTTGGAACTTCGCTGCCCGCAGTCTGCTGGGCCGAGATCCAACGCGCTACACCCGCCTTCGATATGAGGATCTTGTCGAGAGTCCCGGGGAATCTTTGCAACTGATTCTTTCGCTCGTTGGGGAGCCGCGGGATTCTCTGCCCTTTGTTTCCGGCCAGATGGTGCGGCTTGGCCCCAGTCATACCATCGGAGGCAATCCAGCTCGCTATCGCACCGGCATGGTCAAGCTGCGGCCCGACAACGAGTGGCAAGACGCGATGACGCTGGCCCACAGGAGCCTGGTCAAGGCACTGACCTGGCCTCTGCTTGGCCGCTATGGGTATTGAAGCAGCCAACTACTTTCTCACCGAACGGCACGAGGCGAGGTGGCGCACGCCTCCAGGCGGGCCGTGTCGGCCTCCGGGCCGACTTCGCTTCGCCGACGACGTTGCGTAGTCTCGCACCGTCCCGTCCTAGGACGCCCTTCGCCCGCGATGGGTACATCGGCGAGAGAACCCCAAGCGCCGGCTCGACAGCAACGAAACGTATGCGGTCAATGAAATCACTCCAACTGAAAACGTCCCTCTCCCGTAGGAAAAATGGGAGCGGCCCGGAACCTGCCATAGAGCCCAGCCGAATGGCGATGCGCGGAAAGTTCCGAAAGCAGCCTCCGATCTCCGCATTGCCTGGGTGACGCCTTCGCTCGAGCGCGGCTACTTCATGCAGCCTCTATTCCGAGAGTTTGCGAAGCGCTTTCCAGGTACGGTTATCTTCACCGGTTGCTGGCCCGGCTTCGTCTCTGGGTGCCGAGACTCATTCCGAGTCCGCGAGTTGATCGGTGTTGGCTTTCGTCCTAGGCCAAAAACATCTCCCGGAAATCCTCGGGGCTTTATCACGGCTTCTCCTCTCATCTTCTTTGCGCTGTGGAGATTCCGCCCGGACCTGGTCTTCGTACGCGGGTTTGATCTGTGTACGATCTACGCCATTTTGCTCAAGGTTCTGACCCGCTGTTCGCTGGTCCTGCTTTGGGGCGGAGTCGGGCCCCATGTGACTTATCTCGACAGCCCCGTGCGCCTGGCATTGCGGCGCCTGACGGCACGCTGGTTCGACCATTCCATGAGTCATACAAAAGACGGAGTTGACTACCTTCGGGAGGTTGTCGAGATTTCCCCCGGCAAACTCTCCCAGTACCCTTACCAGCCCGCCGACCGTGGGACCCTGAGCGGTCGCGAAAAAAAGGACACCGTCCCAGCGCCGACCTCAACTGAGGCTGATTTCAAAAGCTTCGCCCAGGTGCAAAGCGGACTGGAAGGTGTGAAAAAATGCTGGGGACAGCCAGCCGCGCCAATCGCATCGCTGATAAACAGGGACTTAGGAATGGCCGCTTGTGGCAGTCCCCGATTTTTTCACACCTTCCAGTCCCCGATTTTTTCACAGCCCCTCAGCCCCGCCGCCCCTATCAAAGGAGAATTCGACTCGCTGTCACGGCCCGTGTTCCTCTTCGTCGGCAGGCTGATTCGCGAAAAAGGTCTCTACACCCTGATGGAGGCCTGCTCACTGCTGGCGAAAAAGAACGCTGGTAGTTTTTCGGTCGCGATTGTGGGGCGCGGCCCGGAAAAAGAACGTCTTCAAGCGGTGGCGCGAAACCTCGGAGTCGATGACCGGATCAGTTGGGTCGGCGCCGTCGACTACTCTCAGCTCGGTGCCTGCTACCAAGCCAGCGACGTCTTTGTGTTTCCCAGCTTGGAGGACATCATCGGAATGGTGGTTCCCGAGGCGATGGTCTTTGGCAAGCCCGTCCTTTACTCGGACCAAGCCGGAGCCAAGGACATGGTCTACTACGGCAGGAACGGATTCGTCTTCGATCCGAACGACTCTCAGCAACTCGCTCACCACATGGCGCGGTTTGTCAATGAGCCGGATCTCATTCGCCGGTTCGGCGCGGAATCGAAGAAAATTATTTCCCCTTTCACGCCGCAAGCGTCGGCACGACGTCTCGGGTCCCTCGTCCATCAGGTGCTGGGTTTGGCCACGGACGGGACCTTTCGCGGAGCGGCGGCGTGAAACTGCTCGTCTCCGCCTATGCCTGCGAGCCGGGCTGCGGTTCCGAGGCTGGTGTCGGTTGGAACTGTATTCTTCAGGCCGCCCGCTTTCACGAAGTCTGGGTGCTCACGCGCGCCAACAACCGGGAGCTCATTGAGAGTGCACCACAAACTGCCGCGCTTCAGAATGTCCGCTTCGCCTATTTCGACTTGCCTCGCTGGGCGCGCTTTTGGAAGCGCGGGACACGCGGTCTTCACCTCTATTACTACCTGTGGCAAATTGGCGCCTATCTATCGGCCCGCAAACTGCATCGCCGCGTTTGCTTCGATCTGACTCACCATGTCACGTTCGTGAATTATTGGCAGCCAAGCTTGTTGCCGCTTCTGCCGGTGCCATTTCTGTGGGGGCCGGTGGGAGGCGGTGAGTCCGTGCCCGCTGCGTTTGAGGAATTCCCGAATCCCAAGGATAGGCTCTATGAGGCTCTCCGTGATGTGGCCAGGATCCGCAGTCGTGTCGATCCTTTTGTCATTTTTTCCGCGCATCGCGCCGCCCTGGCTTTGGCCACGACCGAGGACACCTGGCGAAAGTTGCAAAGTCTGGGTTGCAACCGCGTTGTCGTGGCATCGGAAGCGGCACTCACCGAAGCCGATATCTCGACATTGGCCGCCTTGCCGCCGGCATCGAACGGCGCCTTTCGCCTACTGAGCGTCGGGCGGCTCTTGCATTGGAAGGGCTTTGCTCTAGCGATTCGCGCCTTTGGGGAGTTTCAGAGTTCCTTTCCAGCCAGCGAGTATTGGATCGTCGGCGATGGGCCAGAGCGGGAAAGCTTGGGGCGGCTAGCCGCGGATCTTGGCCTGCAGTCTCGGGTCAAGTTCTTGGGCCGGCTGCCCAGGGCCGAAGTGCTCGAAAAACTGGCGCAATGCCACGCTCTAGCGCACCCCAGTCTTCATGATTCCGGAGGATGGGTCTGCCTCGAGGCGATGGCGGCCGGCCGGCCGGTTGTGTGTCTAGACCTGGGCGGACCAGCCCTCCAGGTCACCATGAGTACGGGTATCAAGGTAGCGGCCATCGAACCTCGCCAAACCGTCGGTGATCTAAGGTCCGCATTTGCCCGTCTGGCGGCCAATCCGCCCTTGTGTGCCCAGCTTGGCGAAGCGGGCCGGCGGCGCGTAAGAACTCACTTTTGCTGGGAGACGAAAGGGGAGTTTTACCGCGACATTTCCGAAGCCATCATTGACGGGAGGCCGCAATCCCGCCTTTCCCCGCGCCTGCTTCGGACCTCTAGCGCTGAGGAATGTGGGCAAAGCGCATGACCCACTCTCATGCCCGCGAACTGCCATCCTGGCTGGCCTTGGGCTCGGCGCAAGGGCTACTGGCCCTGTGCCTCTCGCAATACCTGCCGATGGACCGGGCGGTTTGGGTCCTGCTTGCCCTCACACCCTGCCTGCTTGTTGCGCCCCTGTGCCTGGAGCAAGCGTTCGCGAAACTACAGGGGCTCTTCGCTGGACTGAACTGGAGCCACGCGCTCTGGCTACTGCTCTTCCTGAGCGGGTTGGTGTTTCGCAGCCGTGGGGTCGACTCGATTCGCGAGCAGCCGCTCGACGCCTGGGCGATCTACCGTGTCGCGCTAGTGGGATTGAGTTTTCTGCTGCTAGCGGGCTGGCTGTTTCGTGCTGACGTCGCTCCCCGTTTCCTGCTAAGAGGAATCATCGCCCCTCTGGCCGTTGACTCCCTCGTTTGCGTCGCCTCCTCGCTTTGGTCGGCACAGCCCGCGTGGACATTTTACAAATCCATCGAATACCTGACTCAGGTTTCGGTCCTTGCCATGCTCATGTGGACGGCCACCTCCACGCGAACCTACAAAGTCCTGCTCGACTTTACATGGACCCTCTACGCGGCCCTGCTTGGCACCGTTTGGATTGGAGTGCTGATCTGGCCGCGTCTGGCGATCCGCCGCGAACACGGAGTTGGGATACTCGGATTTGCCCTCAACGGCGTATTTCCGGCCGTGGGCTGGAACACGGTAGGCGAGATATCGGCGCTTGTCTCGATCGTTTGCCTGACTAGGCTCCTGTTTCGGCCCCGGGGTCGGGCGCGCGGGACAATCTACGGGGTTGCTGCAGCCGCCGGATTGCTGACTCTGCTCCTATCCTCGTCGAGAAGCTCAATCGCCGGCCTGCTGCTAGGGTTCGCGGCCGTTCTATTTGCCGCGCGCCGGACCAGGGCGCTGCTGGCGCTAGCAACCTTAGCACTCCTGATCGGTTCGCAAACAAGCGCCGGCGATCTGGCGCAGCGCTACTTCATGCGAGGACAAGACGATCAGGCGTTCTACTCGCTCAGTGGCCGCGTGCCGCTCTGGGAGCACGGTCTTGCGCAGCTTTCGGACCGGCCTCTGACCGGCTTTGGCGCCTATGCGGGTGGGCACTTCGTCACCCTCGCCGGGTTCAACGCGGACACGCGCGCCGGCTCGTCTACGGTTCTGAATACCTATCTGGAGGTTCTTCTTGGGACGTCGTTTTGGGGACTGATCCCACTCCTGACTGCCTGTCTCTGGACATGGCGTGTGTTGCTTCGCGCAGCCCGTCAAACGGGAGCAAACCGGTTGCTCGAAAGCCAGCTCGCCCTTGAGGCGATCGGCGTCCTGGGAGTTCTCACGACGCGCTCGTGGTTTACGGTGAAATTCGTTTGGCACCCAGCGCTACTATTTCTCGCAGTTGTTGGGTGCGCCGAATTCCTGCGCCGAAAAAGCCTGGAACCTCAGCACCCATGAAGTGAATTTCCCGCGACCCGAAACAGCAAGCTCAGAAACAAACTCAGAGCCCCAGGCGGGAGCCTGGGGTGCAAGTCTGCAGAGCGAGTGGAACTGTGCCAGGGGTCAGCGCATTTGAAGCGAGATCTTGAAGTTGGATCTTGCCTACCAGAAAAGCCCTCATGAGTACGACCCAGCCATCATCCCTCCCGCCGAAACAAGCCGTCCTCGGCATCGGAATCTCCGCCACAAATTACGGGGAAATTCTGCGGCTCTGTCGCCAATGGGTCGAACAACGCCGCAACCGTCCAACCAAGATCGCCAAAGGCCACTCCGTCTTTATCTGCACGGTCAACGCCGTCATGACCGCCGTGCTGCGACCTGCTTTCCGATCACTTCTCAACTCCGGCGACCTCGCGACGACGGACGGCATGCCCCTCGCCTGGGCCTTGCGTTCTTTCGGAGTCCGGAAACAGCCGCGAGTCTATGGGCCTGATCTCATGCTCGCCCTTTGCGGCCAGGCCACTCGCCTTGGCCACCGCATCTATTTATTCGGCGGGCGAAAAGAGGTCGTCGAACTGCTGCCGCAGACACTTGTCCAGCGGTTCTCGGGAATTCAAATTGCCGGATACTACGCAAGCCCTAACCCGCCGACGTCCCCTCCAGTTGACAAGGAATCCATCGATGCGATTCGGGCATCAGGGGCCGACATCGTTTTCGTCGGATTCGGGCAGCCGCGCCAAGAACAATGGATCGTTGACCACCACGACCAACTATCGGGCGTTGTGATGGTCGGGGTAGGCGCCGCCTTCGATTTTCATGCCGGACGAGTGCCGCAAGCGCCTCGCTGGATGCAGCGTTCCGGACTGGAATGGCTCTTCCGCCTGCTCAACGAACCGGCCAGGCTCTGGCGGCGATACGTCCTATTGAATCCGCTATTCCTACTGATGTGGGGGTTGCAACTGATGGGTTTACTCCGGTACCGCTCCGAGAATCAACGGGGCTCAAGCGGTAGTACCGTTCAGTAAGAGCCTCCGAGCTGCGTATTCCAATGAAAGTACTCCTCCTCCATAACCGCTACCGGCAGCCCGGAGGCGAAGACCGTGTCGCTGCCGTCGAGGCCGCCCTGTTGCGCCGGAACGGGATTCAGGTAGTCGATCCCGATTTCCAGAACGTCGTACCATCGCGAAACCGCCTAAGACAAACCTTCGAACTGGTCGCTCAGTCGGCCTGGTCCGCGGACTCTTACGAGCGCGTCCGAATGCTTTGTGAAATCCACCGGCCCGCCGTTGCTCATGTTCACAACTTCTGGCTGCGAATGTCCCCGTCGGTTCATGCCGCTTGCCGTGACGCAGGAGTTCCAACCGTTCAAAGTCTCCACAACTATCGGATCGCCTGTGTCAACGCGGTGCTGCTGAGAAAGGGCAGCGGTTGCGAATCCTGCCTTGGGAAAGTTCCTTGGCGCGGCGCAGTGCATCGTTGCTATCGCAACTCGTTTTGGGCGTCGACCGCCGTGGCCGGCATGATCGTCGCCAACCGCGTACGCCAGACGTGGACGCGAGAAGCCGGCGCCTTCGTGACTCCATCCGATCATACGCGTGGCAAGCTTCTCGCCTCCGGTTTGCCGCCGGAGCGGACCTTTGTGAAGCCGAATTGCGTGGACGACCCCGGTGACCCAGTCTCAGCCCCTTCCACGTCGGACTATGCCGTGTTTGTAGGCAGACTCTCCCGCGAAAAGGGAGTGGACGTGCTCCTCCGCGCTTGGGTCCTATCCAAGCTGGGAGCCTACCGCCGGCTGGTCATCGTCGGCGATGGCCCGGAGCGCGTTGAGCTGGAACGGCTTGCTGGGGGTCTTGGCCTTTCCTTTCCGGCTGTCACGTTTACTGGAGGTCTCGCCCCGGAAGCTGCTCAGAAACTTGTGAAGAACTCCCGCGTCCTAATCGCCCCGTCAATCTGGTATGAGACCTTCGGCCTCGTTGTGATCGAAGCGTTTTCGCACGGGCGTCCGGTGATCGCATCCCGCGTCGGCGCACTAGCCGAACTCGTCAATCATGGAAGCGACGGATTGAGCACCCGTCCAATGGACGTCACCGAGCTGAGCGGCGCCCTCGATCAGATCCTCGGAAACGCTCGCCTGACGGACACGCTGGGAGACAACGCCCGCCAGACATTCCTCAAGCGATACACGCCGCAGCAGAACTTCGGGGAATTGATGCGGATTTACCGCTACGCCATCGAGCGGAGTGGGAACTCGGTGCCCACGGCGCTCCACGCATTCGCCGCCGCCGCTTGTCCTTCGTCTCCACAACCTGCGCTAGCTCGGCTACCGGCGGCCGTGGCCACGTTGGCCGCAAGCGCTGGATCCGGAACAGAGTGAAAACCGCGTGAGCCCGAAACCACACAGTTGACAGTGCCCGGGTCAAGCAGCCGATCAGCAGTGCAGAAGGTAGTAGAATCCCACCGTGAGCTGGTTTCCCCACGTTCTTTCTTCCCGCCTTCCGGCTGCTCTACTCGCGGCCTGGGTTGGATGGATTCTGTTTTCTTCCTCCGACTTGGCAATCGACTGGGCACACGGCGTCTACGAGGCTCTCTTGGGAGCGGTTGATAGCCCGCCGAAGATCGAGGTCCGTACCTTCGCGCAGAAGGCCTACCACGTCCTCCTTTCGTTGTCCTGAGCCGCTTGCTGGTCCCGTGTCTGCAAGCCGAAAAGCGCAGACGAGTCATCCTAATGGCCCTTTCGTGTTTTGCGATCGGGTTCATCAGCGAAGGCCTGCAGTTCGCCACTTCTTCCCGACACCCTTCCCTATCGGACGCGATGATCAACGGACTCAGCGGCACGCTCGCGAGTTTCCTGTGGCTTCGATAGGACCAACTCCCCACCTAACTCGCCGCTGCGGCCGCTTCGACTTCCCTGAACCCGCGCATCAAATTTCCGCCGAGCATTTTTCCGATGTCTTCGTCGGAAAAGCCGCAGCCTCGAAGTCCCGGAATGAGCTTCGGCGTATCGGCGATGTCGCTGGCGCCGTCGGGATAGAGGTGCCGTGCGGCGTCCAGGTCGGACCCGAATCCTACATGATCGGGACCGGCAGTGGCCGCGGCATGCTCAAAGTGGTCGAGCAGACGATCCAGCGGCAGGCGTCCGATGCGGTCGGCCTCTTCCGCATCGACGTTCCACAACTCGGTCAGCCGGCGTTCGCGGTCGTTAGCGAACTCCTTGTTTATCGAGGTCCGCTTTGCGGCCAGGTCCGACAGATCCGGCCGCGGCTGGCCGTAGTCATTGACCAGCATCCCGTTGTAGGAACCGATCGCAATCACACCTCCATTACCGGCAAGCGCCTTCAGCATCTCATCCGTCATATTGCGAGGGTGATTCGCGACCGCCCGGCAGGCGGTATGGGACGAGATGATCGGCGCTTTCGAAGTCTCGATGGTCTGATAGAACGTCTCGACCGCTCCGTGCGCGAGATCGACAATCATCCCTAGCCGGTTCAGCTCACGGACGACATCCTTGCCGAAATCCGTCAGTCCATCGGGGCCTTCGCGGCTTTCCGCTGATTTGGCCCAAGGGGTCGAATCGCTGTGGGTGAGACCCATCGAGCGGTTCCCCAGCCGATAGAGCTGACGCAAGACCGCCAGGTTCGAGTCGATCATGTGACCGCCTTCGACTGAAAGCAGGATGGCGATCTTGTGGTCCATCTTGGCCTGCAGGATCTCCTCGGTGGACGTGGCGAGAACCAGGTCGCCGGGATAACGCATGACCTCTTCGACGATCAGGTCCGTGATTTCCAGCGCTTGCTTGACGGCTTCGAGCTCAGTTTTGTCGGTCGCGCTGGTGAAGACCGCGAAGAAGGACGCCGAAATGCCGCCCTCCTTCATGCGGGGGATATCGACCTGATGATAGGACTTGCGCTCGCCGAGCTGGAACCCGTCGCTGAGCATCCGCCCGGGCGTGTCGCAGTGGGCGTCGAAAACGATGGTGCGGGCGAGCAGGTCGGCGTCAGGCGAGGCGCTTTGGCCCGCGTTTTCTTGGGAAGGCGCTTCGTCACCGGCTGGCGAGCACGCCGCCACTAGTCCCGCAACGGTGGCCGCGATCGTGCTTGTCCATTCACGTCTAGTCAGCATGATGGCCGCGATTCTATCACAGCCGCGTCTCCTCCTTCGCGGGCAGCAGCAACAGAGATGAAATGAGGAGGCTCGTCATCCGGGGAGTGAGCTAAACTCCCCAAACGGGCTTCGCCGCCTGCGGTGGCGATCCCAGGTTTTTTCCACTAAGAAAAAAAGGAGATGACGAGCCATGAAAAACAATAGCAAAACTTTCAGAGAAGTGTCGAAGCAAAAGATGATCGAACAAGGCCTAAACGTCGTAGCCGGGGTGGATCTGGGCGATAAGCACAGCCATGTCTGCTTGATCGATCTGGACGGCAACATCGTCGAGCGCAAGAAGCTGAGCACCTCGCCGGCAGCGTTCGAGCGCTACTTCGGCGGCTGGGCCGCGATGCGGGTGGTGCTCGAAGCCGGCTGCCACGCCAACTGGATCTACCGCTTGCTCGAGCGGCTGGGGCACGAGCCGCTGATGGCCGACACGCACCGCCTGGCGCTGATCACCCAATCGCTGTCGAAGGACGATCGCAGCGACGCCGAACGGCTGGCCGAGTTGGGGCTGCGGATGCCCGAGATGCTGAACGCCGTCGAGCCCCGTTCGCTGGCCAGCCAATGCGACCGCGCCGTGCTGAAAGCGCGGGAAACCCTGGTCGAGACACGCACGAAACTGATCAACAGCGTGCGCGGCACCGTGAAGAGTTTCGGGGGCCGCTTGCCGGCTTCGAGCAGCGAGGCCTTCGTAAAGAAAGCCAGTCCCCAGTTGCCCGACGAGCTGCGTGTCGCGCTCGAGCCGTTGCTCGAGGTGATCCAACACGTCAGCGCCGCAATCCTCCGCTATGACAAACATATCGAGAAGCTGGCGGAGGAAAAATATCCCGCCACGCAAGGTTTACGCTCGATCCGCGGAGTGGGACCGATCACCTCGCTGGCATTCGTGTTGAATCTGGACAACGATCCGCAGCGGCTCGGGAGCAGTCGAGACGCCGGACCCCGCATGGGGCTGCGGCCCAAGCGCCGCGACTCGGGCGAACGCTCACCACAGTTGAGTATTACCAAAAGCGGTGACCGATTATTGCGGCGACTGCTGGTGCAATGTTCGCAATACATTCTGGGATATCACGGGGAAGATTCGGACTTGCGGCGCTGGGGACTGGGATTGGCGGCACGCGGCGGCCCTTGCGCGAAGCGCAAAGCGATCGTGGCGGTGGCGCGCAAACTGGCTGTGCTGATGCACCTGCTGTGGCGTCAGGATGTGGACTTCGATCCGTTTTACCAGACGAACCCGCGAGCGGCAGGCTAGCGCTGAGAAATGCGAATCTTAGCAGACCGCTACGAGCAGCGAATCCCCTTTCCCTCTGCTGGCAGGATTCCAGATCGGTCCTCGCCGTCCAGGGTTCGCTTCGCCGCGCTCGGCGCGCCCTGGACTGCTCCGGGCCGATCGGAGAGCAGGACTTATATGAGGGAAAGGGAATAACCGGAACGAGCCGCCTGCCGACCACTCGTGTGGCGGCTGTCAGCCGCGAAATCCCCGAGCGCAAAAAGGAACGTCGGATCGAAGCAGGCACGTAGAAACGTCGGATTGAAGGAGGTTGAGGAATCGTAACAGCGCAAAGGGACAGACCGAGTTCGCGGCGACTGCGAGTCCACGCCCGGTCCGAAGAGGCCGAGACAGAGAGAGCAGCGCCGCTAGATCGAACTTCATAGAGCACCGCGTCCTCAGCGACGACCAACGAGTGCGGATGGAAGCCCGGTCAAACATCCCATCAGCTGAAAGTTCCTCACTCCTCCCTTGACAATGACGAGCCTCCTCATGGAAGGCGTGGACGGAAGTCCACGCTCCGCGACCGGGCTCACATGCCTCCAATGCCGGGCTCACATGCCTCCAATGCCGGGCTCACATGTCTCCAATGCCGCGCTCACATGCCTCCAATGCCGCACACACATGCCCAAATGCCGCGCACACCTGCCTGAGCGTGGACTTCCGTCCACGCCCTCAAGTTTGGCGTTTGACTAGATAAATCCGACATTGGAGAAGCTTGGGGGGATGAGGGGGCAGAAAACCCTCTCGCTGCCGAGTGATAATGTCCTAAACGTGCCAAGTAGAAATGTCCTATTGACAAGGTCAGCCTGGAGGGGTGAGCAAGCAAGGACAACTACTAATGACACAACGAGAGCGCGACCGGCTGGTGGCGCTGCGCAAAGCAGACAAAAAACTCATCACGCAAAAGCAGGCCGCCCAGCAGACGGGCCTCAGCGAACGGCATCTGAGGCGGCTGCTGGCGAAGCTTCGCAGCGAAGGCGCCCAGGCCGTGGTCCATGCCGCGCGGGGCCGCGCGTCCAACCGCAAGCTCAGCGCCAAGGCGGAAAAACAAGCCGTGGCAATCCTCTCCCAACCCGTCTACGCCGGCTTTGGCCCGACTCTGGCGGCGGAGTATCTCGAGCAGCGCCACGGCGTCCAAGTCGGCCGCGAAACGCTGCGGGGCTGGATGGCCGCCGCGGGCCTGTGGAAGCCCCGCCGCCGCAAGTCAGGACGCCCGCATCCGTGGCGGCCCCGCCGCAGTTGCCGCTGCGAGCTGGTGCAATGGGACACCTCCGAGCACGACTGGCTGGAGAGACGCGGGGAGAAGCTGTACCTGATCGGCATGATCGACGACGCCAGCAGCGAGTTGCTGGCGCGCTTCGTCCGGCACGACTCGGGCGAAGAGAATCGCCGTTTGCTGAAGACGTATCTGGAACAAAACGGCCGACCCGTAGCCTTCTACACCGACCGCGCCAGCCTGTTTGTCAACACGCCCAAAAACAGCGCCGGCGAGGATCCCAAGCTCTTGCCTCCCACGCAGATCGGGCGGGCGCTCCAGGAGCTGGACATCGAATCGATCACGGCCTATTCGCCGCAGGCCAAAGGCCGCGTCGAGCGCAGCTTTGGCACCGCCCAGGACCGCCTGGTGAAGGGTCTGCGGGTGGCCGGGGCCACGACGATCGAACAGGCCAACGCCTACCTGGAAAGCGAGTTTCTGCCCTGGTGGAACGCCACGTTGCGGGTGCAGCCGGCTCACCCCGACGAGGCGCATCGCGAGCTAGGTCCCGAGCACGATCTGGACTCGGCGCTGAGCCAGGTCGAGACGCGGCGGGTCGCCAACGACTACACGATTCGCTTCCGGGGAAAGAGCTATCAAATCGACCGCAAGGCGATTGTGCCGGGTCTGCGAAACAGCCGAGTGCGGGTGGAGAGACGCCTGGACGGCGTCCTGGCCGCGCGCTGCGGCAAGCACGAACTGGCGCTGAAGCGCTGCGGCGCGCAGCCCCAATCGGAGCGCCCGCAGCCCAAGAGCGCCCAGGCGGAACCCGCTGCGGCAGCGGCCGAGAAGGCTGGCGGCAAAGCTGCCGGCAAGCGAAGCAGCGACTGGATGAAGGACTTCGATCTGAAAGACAGCCCGCCTGTGTGGCAAGCGGCGCAGGCATCCGGCGCTCGGCGAGACGATACGCAGGACTAGGAGTCGCTGCCAAACCAAGACTCTATGCGGAGCGCCCATCGGGCCGATGCGCTGAGTTGGCAGTCGCTGCCAAACCAAGACGCTATGGGGAGCGCCGGGCAAACGGCGCCCAGCGATCGTCGCGTTGGCGAAGCCCAAGGCCTCCGCTCCGAAGCTTCACCAAAGCAATCTCTGTCACGAACAGAAAACCCTCTGACCGGGAGGCCAGAGGGTCGTCTGCTTCAGCCGATTGCTTGGGAGCCAGCTCCATCGCTTCGGCCTTGGGCATCAAGAGCAGGCGCGACCCTGCACTCAACGCCAACCACTCTACCATCGCCTCTCCAGCCACCTGCCCCAAAGCGGACATTTCTACTTGGCAGCGATTAGGACATTTCTACTTGGCGTTGACAGGGGGCAGAAAACCCTTGCATCCGGAAACATTTTGGTGTATTCTTGTATCTAGTGATACAACTAGATATACCATTCTCTTTTTTCGCCCGATAGAGCAGGCCATCTTCTGCTCTCTCTGCTCCAGGAGACCCATGGGATTCCCCACCAAAGTTCAGCTCATTGACCGTAAGAATAGCCGGCAGTGGTACATCAACTTCCCCTCCGCTCTCGCCCAGGCCATGGAGTTCTCCCGTGGCGAACTCGTCGAGTGGTTCGTGGAAAGTAAAAATCAGCTCGTCCTCAACCGTCCGCAGGCGCCGCCTTCTGTTCTAAAAAGAACTCTTCGGCCCGGCTCCTCGACGCCTTCCAAGCCCTCGCCCACGAGGCCTTCGGCCGTGCCGGCCAGCGGCGCGTCAAGCAAAAAATCGAAACCCTGATGCTGGCTACTTTGGTGGGGCTGGGCCGCCGCACCGTCACCGGTATGCTGCACACCTGCGGCGCCGGCTTCCAGGATTGGTCGGCCGTCTATCGCCTCTTTTTCAAAGCCCGCCTCGACCCCGGCTCGCTCTTTGCGGTGACCCGCCGCGGGGTCGTCAAAGAACTCGATCCCGCCGCGCCGCTGGTCGTCGCCATGGACGATTCGCTGCTGCCCAAACGAGGCCCGAAAATCCCCGGCGTCGCCTGGCGCCGCGATCCGCTGGGACCGCCCTTTCACACCAACTTCATCCGCGCCCAGCGCGTGCTGGCCATCTCGGCCCTGCCCGGCGCCGACGAGCTCGGCCCGGCCCGCGCCATCCCCGTCGACTATCAACACGCGCCCACGCCGCGGCGGCCACGCAACTTGATCAACGCCTCCGACCAAGAACGCAAGCAGTATCGGCAGGCTTGCCGCAAAGACTCGATGGCGGCCCAAGGCGCCCGCCGGCTGCAGCTTCTGCGGCAGCAGTTGGATCAAGACTCGGGCTCGGCGCAGCGGCCGCTCGAGGTCGTCGTCGACGGCCGTTTCACCAACTGCGTGGTGTTGCGGCAGCAGCCCTCCAACACGGTTTTGATCGGACGTGTGCGCAAGGACGCCAAGCTCTACCATCTGCCCGCGCCGCCGCCCGCCGCCGGGGACGACTCTATGGCGAGCGCGCTCCGACGCCGCAGCAGTTGCGCTGCGACGAAGACGTCGAGTGGGAAACGGTCGAAGCCTGGGCGGCCGGCAAAGTCCATCGCTTTCGCGTCAAGACGCTGTCGCCGCTGCGCTGGCGTCCGGCCGGAGGGCAGCGGAATTTGCGCTTGGTGGTGATCGCGCCGCTGGCCTACCGGCCGCGCCCGGGCGCCAAGCTGCTCTATCGCCAGCCGGCTTATCTGATCGTCAGCGATCCGGATCTTTCGCTGCAGAGCATCGTGCAGCATTACGTGCGGCGCTGGGAGATCGAAGTCAACTTTCGCGACCAGAAGACGCTGCTCGGAGTGGGCGAGGCACAAGTGCGGTATCCGCGTTCGGTGGCCGAGGTGCCGCGCATGATCGTCGCGGCTTACAGCTGGTTGTTGCTGGCGGCGCGCAGAGCCGCAGCGCCGGAAAATTCCCCCGACGCTTTGCCGCCGCCGAAGTGGCAGGCGGGCAAGAAGAAGCCGCGCGCCACGACGCAGGATCTGCTCCAGCGACTGCGCGCCGAGCTGTGGGGCGAAGGCTTGCGACATTTCTGCAGCTTCCCCTTCCCCGGCCAGGCCGGCATGAAGCCCCAGAAACTCCAGCACTCGCTTCCCCAAGCCCTGCTCTACGCTTCCCGCTAGCGCTTTGGCCCCGCCCCGGCCCCCTCCCTTGCGGAAAGGCCAAACTCGAGAGCGTGGACTTCCGTCCACGCCTTCCATGAGGAGGCTCGGCATTGTCAAGGGAGGAGTGAAGAATTTTCAGCTGATGGGATGTTGGACCGGGCTTCCATCCGCACTCGTTGGTCGTCGCTGAGGACGCGGTGCTCTATGAAGTTCGATCTAGCGGCGCTGCTCTCTCTGTCTCGGCCTCTGCGGACCGGGCGTGGACTCGCAGTCGCCGCGAACTCGGTCTGTCCCTTTGCGCTGTTACGATTCCTCAACCTCCTTCAATCCGACGTTCTGACTTCCCTGCTTCAATCCGACGTTTCTACTTGCCTGCCTCGATCCGACGTTCTTCCTGCCGTCCCGGGCCTGATTCCATTTGGCATTCGATGCCGCCTTCCTTTTTCGCTCGGGAGGGAATTCGCGGCTGACAGCCGACACACGAGCGGTCGGCAGGCGGCTCGTTCCGGTGATCCCCTTTCCCTCATATAAGTCCTGCTCTCCGATCGGCCCGGAGCAGTCCAGGGCGCGCCGAGCGCGGCGAAGCGAACCCTGGACGGCGAGGACCGATCTGGAATCCTGCCAGCAGAGGGAAAGGGATTCGCTGCTCGCAGCGGTCTGCTAAGATTCGCATTTCTCAGCGCTAGCCTGCCGCTCGCGGGTTCGTCTGGTAAAACGGATCGAAGTCCACATCCTGACGCCACAGCACGTGCATCAGCACAGCCAGTTTGCGCGCCACCGCCACGATCGCTTTGCGCTTCGCGCAGGGGCCGCCGCGGGCCGCCAATCCCAGTCCCCAGCGCCGTAAGTCTGAATCTTCCCCGTGATATCCCAGAATGTATTGCGAACATTGCACCAGCAATCGCCGCAATAATCGGTCACCGCTTTTGGTAATACTCAACTGCGGTGAGCACTCGCCCGAGTCGCGGCGCTTGGGCCGCAGCCCCATGCGGGGTCCGGCGTCTCGACTGCTCCCGAGCCGCTGCGGATCGTTGTCCAGATTCAACACGAATGCCAGCGAGGTGATCGGTCCCACTCCGCGGATCGAGCGTAAACCTTGCGTCGCGGGATATTTTCCCTCCGCCAGCTTCTCGATATGTTTGTCATAGCGGAGGATTGCGGCGCTGACGTGTTGGATCACCTCGAGCAACGGCTCGAGCGCGACCCGCAGCTCGTCGGGCAGCTGGGGGCTGGCTTTCTTTACGAAGGCCTCGCTGCGCGAAGCCGGCAAGCGGCCCCCGAAACTCTTCACGGTGCCGCGCACGCTGTTGATCAGTTTCGTGCGTGTCTCGACCAGGGTTTCCCGCGCTTTCAGCACGGCGCGGTCGCATTGGCTGGCCAGCGAACGGGGCTCGACGGCGTTCAGCATCTCGGGCATCCGCAGCCCCAACTCGGCCAGCCGTTCGGCGTCGCTGCGATCGTCCTTCGACAGCGATTGGGTGATCAGCGCCAGGCGGTGCGTGTCGGCCATCAGCGGCTCGTGCCCCAGCCGCTCGAGCAAGCGGTAGATCCAGTTGGCGTGGCAGCCGGCTTCGAGCACCACCCGCATCGCGGCCCAGCCGCCGAAGTAGCGCTCGAACGCTGCCGGCGAGGTGCTCAGCTTCTTGCGCTCGACGATGTTGCCGTCCAGATCGATCAAGCAGACATGGCTGTGCTTATCGCCCAGATCCACCCCGGCCACGACGTTCAGGCCTTGTTCGATCATCTTCCGTTTCGACACTTCTCTGAAAGTTTTGCTATTGTTTTTCATGGCTCGTCATCCTCCTTTTTTTCGTAATGGAAAAAACCTGGGATCGCCGCCGCAGGCGGCGAAGCCCGTTTGGGGAGTTTAGCTCACTCCCCGGATGACGAACCTCCTCATTTCATCTCTGCTGTTACGTGTCGCACCTTTCCGCGATACAGCGGCGCTGCCTCGTGCTGGAGTACGATGTTCTACAGCGATTGCATTCACAAATCACAAGGAGTCCTGACTTAAATGAGTGAACAAACTACCGGCCTAAACCTCCCGATCGTAAACCGCCGGTCATTCCTAAAGACCACCGGAGCCGGCTTGATAGCCGCCGGAGTCGGCGGCCTTCTGGCCCCCTTCGCCGCGAACGCCCAGCGTGACTGGAGCGGTAAAAACCCAGTTCGCTATCCCGATCCCGATATCGTCGTCATCGACCCCCGGTTCGCCAAATACAAGCTGGGCAATACGCCGATCCAGCGTCTTCACGTCGGTTCGCTCTGGGCCGAAGGACCCGCCTGGAACGCAGTCGGGCGATATCTGCTCTGGAGCGACATCCCGAACAACCTCCAGAGGCGCTGGCTCGAGGACGACGGTCACGTCAGCGTGTTCCGCAACCCGGCGGGCAACAGCAACGGCAACACCTTCGACTACAGAGGACGCCAAATCGCCTGCGAGCACGGCAACCGCCGCGTGGTTCGCTATGAGCACGACGGCAGCGTCACCGTTCTGGCCGACAAATGGGACGGCAAGCCGCTCAACGCGCCGAACGATGCCGTTGTCCATCCGAATACGGAGGACATCTGGTTCACCGACCCGGGTTACGGCAGCTTGATGAACTATGAAGGCAAAAAGAGCAAGCTGCACCTGAAGGAGGCCGTCTACCGTGTCGACGGTAAGAGCGGCAAGATGGAAATGGTCACCGATGACATCTTCAAACCCAACGGCCTGTGCTTCTCGGCGGACTACAAAATGCTCTACGTTGCCGACAGCGGGTCCACGCACTACCCCGAAGCGCCCAAGGACATCAAAGTCTGGGACATCGGCGGCGAGAAGAAACTGAGCAACGGCCGCCGCTTCGCCTCGATGGATCTCCCCGGCGTGGGAGCGGGAATCGCCGACGGCATCCGTGCGGACGTCGATGGCAACATCTGGGCCAGCGCCGGCTGGGTTGGCGACGGCTACGACGGAGTGCACATCTTCGCACCCGACGGAGTCCGCATCGGCCAAATCCGGTTGCCCGAGATCTGTTCCAACGTGTGCTTCGGAGGAACCAAGCGTAACCGGCTATTCATGACCGGCAGCCAGTCGCTCTATTCGGTCTATGTTGAGACCCAGGGAGCGCACATTACCTAATCGAGAATTGCGCGGGGGCTGAGAACCACGTTCGGACGAACCGCATACCAGAGACGCCCAAACCAGCCTCAGCGTGTGGACCAAGCGGCTAGTGATCTCATGGTTGTGAGATCTGATTGTGACGCTAATGAATCGCAGTGTCTGGCTGTGAGGCTAGTGAATTGCGGTGTTTCTCGCGACGCCATCCAGCTCACCGGCGTCGCAATCGGAGCTGTCGATCTCGTCTCCAAGGAACTGAATGATGGAAACGCCTGATCGCGCCCACCGCAGTACAGGGATATCGTCCGGGAAGAAGGAAGACACGGCTGATACATTCGGGCTAAGCGACCGATCGGGGCCAAGGGTGTTATGTTGGACTGTCGGCTGCTGATTTTGGGTGTCAAGGCTGCCCGCTTGACTTCGTAGGGATAGACCGGGTCCTGGAATCGGCTGCGTCATCTCGTTCTCCTTGCTCTCTATATAGGTATACGCGATCGAGACGAGAAAACCGACATTGTTTATGTTTTTTTGTGTCAACGTCCCCGTATTTCGCAAAACTCTTCAGCTAAACTAAGCCGGCCCGCGCGAAGGGATACGCGCATTTCACACAAGGAGCACTAAAATCCGGCTCACAATTCCAAAGCTGCATCAGCCCTTCGCCCGTTATTTCAGGCAGAAGAGGTTTCGGCAGTTTTGGCGTGCTTTCAGGCTGTCGGCGGAAACACGCGTTCTCGACGTCGGCGGATACGAGTACTACTGGCGTTATTTCGATCAGGTACCCCGCGTGACGATGGTCAACATGGACCGCTCCGTCGACCGCACTCCCGATTTTGACTGGGTGATCGCGGATGCCCGCCAACTGCCTTTCGCCGAGGGGGCGTTTGACGTGATTTTCGCAAACTCGATCATTGAGCACGTCGGCGATCAAGCAAGCCGCCAAACCTTTGCCACCGAAGTAGCGCGGGTCGGCAAACGCTATTACGTTCAGACACCCAACCAGAGGTTTCCGGTCGAGCCCCATCTGTGGACCCCGTTCATCCACTATTTGCCCGCGGCAGTTCAAAAGCGGCTGTTGCGGAACTTCACGGTTTGGGGCTGGCTGGTCCGGCCAACTCAGCAAGGGTGCGACGAATTCGTCGATGAGGTCCGCTTGCTGACGGCCCGCGAACTCAAATCGTTGTTCCCTCACGCGGAAATCTGGAAGGAGCGGGTGCTAGGCTTGACGAAGTCCCTGATCGCTGTGTCGAATCGCTCATGAAACTGGATAGAAAACTCGTTAGCCTTGCTCTGTTAGCGCTCGTCCAACTTGCGCCGGCCGCCCTTCCCGCGCAGGCCGAAGACAAGCCGCTACTGCTGGCAGAAATCTTCTCGAAGCACGGCCTGACGGGCCCCAAACCCACTCAGTTGCGCTGGAGCGCCGACGGCCGGATGCTGAGCTACATCCTGGAGAAACCGAACGGCGACCGCGACCTGTGGGCGGTCGAACCAGCGACGGGCAACAAAAGGGTCCTCGTCACTCATTCGGAACTTCAAAAGTTGGCGCCGACAACCGAGCAGGCTACCAACGATGAACGCGAGCGTGAGAGGCGGTTGCGCTATTCCGTGGCAGCCTACCTGTGGTCCCCGGACTCGAAATCCATCCTGTTCACGAGCGCCGGACAACTCTACCTCTACGACCTAGCCGCCAAACGATCGCGGCCGATTGCGCCCGGCAAATCCGCTGTTCGATTCCCGAAGTTTTCTCCTAACGGACGCTGGATCTCTTTCGTTAATGAGCACGACATTTGGCTCGCTCCATCCAGCGGCGGCGAGGAGCGGCAGCTCACCCACGGCGCGACCGAGAACCTGTTCCATGGCGACCTGGACTGGGTCTACCCCGAAGAGTTTGGCGTTCGCTCGGCCTATTTCTGGTCGCCCGACAGCCTCCGGATCGCCTTTCTCGAACTCGATCAGACCGACGTTCCCTCCTATCCGATTCCGGATCTGCTTTCCGCAAAACCCAGCGTCGACCTGCAGCGCTACCCCAGGGCAGGAGATCCGAATCCGCGCTTGCGGGTCGGCATTGTCGAGACGAAACCCGGGAACAGGCGCAAGGCCCGCATCGTCTGGGTTAAGCATCGAGCGGAATACATCCCGCGACTGGGCTGGGCTAATGAGGAGACGGTCTCGGTTCAGTTCATGAATCGCTCTCAGACCGAGCTGCAGTTGATCTTCGCCGACGCAGGAGATGGAGGCGTCCGCGAGATACTCGCCGAGCGCGACCCTCATTGGGTCAATGTGAGCGACGACCTGACCTTTCTCGAGGGATCCGGCGAATTCCTGTGGACCTCCGAGCGAACCGGATTCCGGCACATTTACCTCTACGGCTCGAACGGTCAGCTGAAAAGAACTCTGACCGAAGGGGAATGGGAAGTTAGCGCGATCGGGGGAGTTGACAAGGAAGGCGGCTGGGTTTACTACACATCAAACGAACACAATCCTCTCGGCAACGATCTTTACCGCGTGAAGCTCGACGGCAGCGCTGAGCGCGAAAAGCTAACGAGCGAAAAAGGAACTCATCGCATCTCGATGGACTCGAAGGCGCAGTCGCTTGCCGACACTGACTCGGGTTTGATGAGGGTACCGAGCCTGAGCGTTCAGCACCTGTCGAGCGGCCGGCGCACTACCGTCCACGAAGCAAATTCAGTGGATGAATACGGGCTCGTGAAACCGGAAGTCATTGAAGTCAGGACCGGCGAGGTCAGGACCGCCGGAGTCAGGACCGGCGCAGTCGGGACCGGCGATAACGCCTTGATCCGCGTGATGCTGATGAAACCGAAGCAGCTCGACCCCGGCCGCAAGTACCCGCTCCTCATCTACGTATATGGCGGACCGCGCGCCCCTACGATTCGAGATGCCTGGGGAAGCCGTGGCCGTTTCCTGTTCCATCAGCGCCTGGCGCGACAGGGTTACATCGTCGCTCAGATCGATGACCGTGCGTCCTCGATTCTAGGCCACGGCTACGAGACCACCCTTGCCCGCAAATACGGCCAAGTCGCGGTGAAAGACTACGACACGGCAGTCGAGCACCTGAAGTCGCTCAACTTCATCGACCCGCAGAAAATCGCGATCTGGGGTTGGAGCGGCGGCGGTTTCAGCACTTGCCTGGCCCTCACTAACAGCAAGCTTTTCAAGCTGGGCATTGCCGTAGCGCCGGTAACGGACTGGCACCTCTACGATTCGATCTACACCGAACGGTATATGGGACATCCGGAGAAAGAGCCGGACGCCTACAAAGAAACGTCAGCAGTCGCGGCGGCGAAAAACCTCCATGGAAGGTTGCTGCTCGTCCACGGCACCAGCGACGACAATGTCCACGTGCAAAACACGATGCAGATGGTGGACGCGTTGATTGCCGCCGGTAAGCCCTATGATCTGCAGCTTTTCCCAGGCAAGACCCACTCGATCCATGGCGAGAAGGCGCGGTTGCATCTGTTCAGGGGGATAGAGGAGTACCTGGAAAAGCACCTCAAGTAGGAGCCTTTCGCGCGGCGGTCCGTACCGCCCACTCTAGACAACGCCCAGCGCGATCATCGCATCGGCGACCTTAATAAAGCCGCCGATATTGGCTCCCTTGACGTAGTTGATCGTTTCGCCGTCACGGCCATGCTGCACGCACGTCGAGTGAATGCGCTTCATGACCTCTTGCAGCTTCGCGTCAACCTCAGCCCGGGTCCAGGTCATGAACTGGGCATTCTGAGTGCGCTCGAATCCCGAGACCGCAACCCCACCGGCATTAGCCGCTTTACCGGGCGCGAAGAGCACATTCGCCTTTTGAAGAACTTCCACGCCCGCAGGAGAGGTCGGCATGTTCGCCCCCTCGACCACCGCCATGACGCCGTTGTTCGCGAGCTCGGCCGCATCCTCGTGGCTGATCTCGTTCTGCGTCGCGCAGGGCATGGCGATATCCGCCTTGATGCTCCAGGGCCTTTTGCCAGCGTGATACTCGCAGCCGAACTTTTCGGCGTACTCGGATATCCGGCCGCGCCGGACCGTCTTGAGGTCGATCACGTAGTCCAGCTTCTCCTCATCAATGCCGTCGGGATCATAGATGAATCCCCCGGAATCGGAAAGTGTGACCACCTTGCCGCCAAGCTGTATGAGCTTCTCCGCCGCGAACTGAGCGACGTTCCCCGAGCCCGATACCAAGCACACCTTGCCTTTGACACTCTCGCCACGAACCCGCAGCATCTCGCGCAAGAAATAGACCGCGCCGTAGCCGGTAGCCTCCGTTCGGATCAAGCTGCCGCCAAAGGTCGCCCCCTTGCCCGTCATCGCGCCGGTCACCTCATTGCTCAGGCGCTTATATTGGCCGAACAAATATCCGATCTCACGGCCCCCGACGCCGATGTCACCGGCCGGAATGTCGCGGTTTTGGCCGATATACTTCCACAACTCCGCCATGAACGATTGGCAAAAGCGCATCACCTCGTCGTCGGACTTCCCTTTGGGATTAAAATTCGCCCCGCCCTTTGCGCCCCCCATCGGCAGCGTCGTCAGACTGTTCTTCAGCGTCTGCTCAAATCCGAGAAACTTCATCACGCTGACAGTCACCGAAGGATGAAACCGCAGCCCGCCTTTGTAGGGCCCGATGGCATTGTTGAACTGCACGCGAAAACCGCGATTGACGCGCACGTTGCGCTCATCGTCCTTCCAAGTGACGCGAAAGGTGATGATGCGGTCCGGTTCAGTCAGCCGCTCCAGGATCTGCTCCTTGCGGTAAATCGGATTTTCCATGGTGAAGGGCAAGATCGTCTCCGCCACTTCGCGGACAGCTTGGTGAAACTCCGGTTGGCCAGGGTTGCGGCGCGCCAACCCGTTCATGAAACGTTTCAGTTCGGACTCGACTTCGTTGTTGTTGGGCATAGTTGTTCTTTAGATTCTCGCGCATGCGGGTGGCCCTTGTCCTCTGTTTGGAGTGGACCCCTGAGGCGAGGCCAAGAAATTGGGGACGTGTTGCAGTTGACTGAAAAAGCATAGCGTATCCAACCGAAACAGGGCATGATCAAAGCAGCCGGGGAAGCGGAGGCGGGCTCTGGTGGAGACCAACCCGCCAAGGAATACCCGGCTGCAGACTCATCGAGACGATGAGTGCGGGGTGCGGCTCGAGGGCCGTATCCCGCCTTGTCCTTCGTCATCGGATCGTTAGATCTGCTCATGCCTTGAGAAAACTCAGGCGGCGTCAGCCGCCTCTTCCCCTAGCCGCTCATACTCTTCCGGCGGCCGATAGCCCAGCGAAGAATGCAAGCGCGTGCGATTGTATTCCCGCTCAATGTAGGCGCCGATCTGAGCCTGCGCCTCGCTCAAACTTTCATATTCGTTCCATTCGACTTCCTCCGTTTTCAAAGTCTTGAAAAAGCTTTCCACGTAAGCGTTGTCCTGCGGCCGGCCCTTGCGGCTCATCGATATCTTGGCGCCGGCTTGCCGCAATGTGGCCACATAAGCCTCCGAAGCGTACTGCGAACCTTGGTCAGAATGATGCATCCAACCCGGCGCCGGACAGCGGCTGCTCAACGCCTCTGTGAGCGCCGCCAGCGGCAACTCGGTTTTCATGTTCGGACCGACAGCCCAACCCACGACGCGCCGCGAAAACACGTCTAACCCTGGATTTCCACTTTAGTTTCGATTCTGCTAACCATCGGGTGGGCTCGGACGCCTTTATTTATGCGGGTTGGAAAGCACTCAAGGCGCTGAGGAGATCAACACCCAAGGGGTGAAAAAGAAAACAAGCCGTTCCAGCTAAGCTTCAACGGCTTATTGAAAGTCGATTTCCAAGGATCGCGTGTCACTTCCGACGGCGGGCTGATCCTGGTTCGGGAGTTGGACGAACGGCTCGGGCTCGGCAAGCTGATCGAGGAGCATCTCAGCGACTCGCGACAAGGCTTGAACAAGAAGTTCCCGCTGGCCGATCTGCTGCGGCAGTCGGTCTACAGCCGACTCGCCGGCTACGAGGACCTCAATGACGCTGTTCGAGTATCCGCCGATCCGACCTTTCGCTTGATCGGCTCGCAGAAGAACTGGGATCGCGGCGGGACGCTCACCTCGCGGCTACAGAGCTTCGAGACAGGGCTGCTCGCGAGTGAGGAGAATCTGCTGGGATTGATGGCGGTGAACCGCGAGTTGGTCGCGCAAGCTGAGACGACGGACGACTGCGAGCGCGTTGTGCTGGACATGGACTCGACCGAGAGCCCGGTTCACGGACAGCAGGAAGGCAGTGCCTACAACGGGCACTTCGAGTCGGTCTGCTACCACCCGCTATTGCTGTTCAACCAGCATGGTGATTGTCTGGCGGCGAAGCTGCGTCCAGGCAACGTGCACAGTGCTGAGGACTGGAACGAGTTGCTGCTGCCGGAGATCGAGCGCCAACAGACTGCGGCCAAACAGGTCACCTTCCGGGGCGATGCGGCCTTTGCTAAGCCGGAGATTTATGAGTCTTCCGAGGAACGCGGAGTGCAATACGCCATTCGCATTCCGGCCAATAGGAGCCTGGAGTTGGAGATCGAAGACATCTTGTTTCGTCCACCGGGAAGGCCCTCCCGCAAGCCCTTGGTGCACTACAAGAGTTTTCGCTATCAGGCCGCGAGCTGGTCGAAGGCGCGACGGGTTGTCGCCAAGGTCGAGCATCATCTAGGTGAGCTGTTTCCCCGCATTGGCTTCATCGTCACGAACATGAGCTTGCCAAGTCGCTCAGTGGTGCGTTTCTACAACAAGCGCGGGACGGCCGAGCAGTGGATCAAAGAAGGCAAACAGGCGACACACTGGACACGGCTGTCATGCCATCGTTTCCGGGCCAACGAAGTCCGCCTGCAACTCAGCGTGCTGGCCTACAACCTGGGTAATCTCTGGCGGCGGCTGGGGTTGCCGCAGCGAATCAAAAGCTAGTCGCTAACGAGCTTGCAGCACCGGCTGATGAAGACCGGTGGGCGGCTGGTCAAGCATGCCCGCTACTACTGGTTGCTGCTGGCGGAGGGGCATCTGAACCGGCGGCTGTTCGCTGACATGCTGCACAGGATCTGGGCGCTGCCGCTGCCGAGCGGGTAGCCTTGACCGGGCGAGGATCAACAGCTTTTGGCTCAAAACCGTTTTGCAGGGAACAGTCTCGGCCGGAGCGGGGTTCAACCCGCTCAATCAACGTCTGTGAACGGTGGGACGAGGCGCTGGCGGCTACCGGTGACGGTGATGCGCAGTGTTCAGCCTGGGAAAGACGTGTTGTTCGGAGCGGCGTGGTGTATACTGTGCCCGTGCCAGGGTCAAAATGGAAATCCTGGGTAACACCACGACCACATAGACGAAGTGATTTCTCAATCGCACATAACTGATATCGGAGCCCCACAGCTGGTTCGGGCCCGTTGGCCGAAACTCGAGCGCCAGCGCTTGCGGTTGACCGTCAGTTTTTGGCGGCGCAACTGATGGGTCGTCCGCCGCGTGCCGTAGGCCGGATGCTCCAAGGCAGCGTTGACAATCGCCTGACGAACTCGTCGGGCGTGCTCGCTCTCGGGCTTCGGCTTGCGGTAGAGGCCGGCGCGAGCCAGCCCGCTCAACTGGCACAAATCGCGTGTGCTCATTTTGCTTCGTTTGCCTTGCCGCCTTGCTGCCCGTGCTTCGCCAGTGACACGCTGGTTCCACTGACGATGCGCGGCCGGCGCAGATCCTCGACACGCCGCAAGGCTGCGGACAAAAAATCAATCTCCATGGCCTGGCGGCCGACTTTGCGTTCCAGCTCGGCAACGCGGGCCTGGGCTTCGCCTCCGGGCTCGACCCGGGTGCTGCCGTTGGGGCGGCGTCCGGGACCGCGCGCCAAGGCCGAACCCGACTCGCCGGCTTGGAGCCGACTGACGGCCGCCAGCTTGAATTCCTTTGTGAATCGTCTTCTAGACAATCGAACCTCCTTTCCGTTCCCTGGTCCATTGTCCCTTCTTTCCTGGCCTCACTTTTCGGGTCCATTCCACACTTTTCGGGTCCATTCCAGTTTGTCCCTTTGTTGTTGCGCAACGCCCCGCTTGCCCCAACCTTACTGTTCCGCAAAGCGCAACTCAGCTACCATGAAAACCCGTGGAAACCCGCCTCCGCTTCCTGTTAGGCGACCTGTTCGCAAACGCCTCGCTGGGAACACTCACCGCGCTTGTCTGCGCTGGCTTCGTCGGTGAAAACTGGATCCCGCTGCTCGCGATGCTCGTTGGTATGCTGCTCGGCATGATCCTCGCATTTGTCGCGTCCATTGTCTTTGGTATTTACTTCGGAGCCTTCGAAATCATGATTCCGCTGATGCTGACCGGAATGATCTCCGGGATGGCCGTGGCCATGCTCGCGGCAATGGGCCCGCTGCCCGTCGGTGAGGCCATCCAATGGGGAACCGCTTTGGGAATCGCCACGCTCGCGCTCACCTACCTGGCAAACGCATTTCTGGGCGGGGAGGTGAGCCGATGGACCGCGTGAACCGAGAAAAGTGGGACGCCGGGGCGGCGAGGTACGATCTGTTCGCCCGTGGCCCCGAACTCCGCTGGGCAGACTACAAAGAGACCTTCTTTGCGCCCATGCAAGGCAAAGTGCTGTTTCTGGCGGCCGGAACCGGCCTCGACTTCCAGTTCTTCCCGCCGCACCAACGCATAACCGCTATCGACATTAGCCCCAAAATGCTCGAGAAGGCCGCTCCCCGGGCCAAGCAATACAAGGGCACGATCGACTTGCGAGAAATGGACGTCGACAACCTCAGCTTCCCTGACGCCAGCTTCGATCAGATCTTCACAGCGTGTACGTTCTGCTCGGTCCCAGACCCGGTTCACGGCCTAGAGCAGTTGCGCCGCGTCCTCAAACCGGGAGGGCAACTGCGGATGTTCGAACACACTGGTAGCCGCTGGTTTCCCTTCAACCTGCTGCTGGAGCTGATGACACCCATCACCCGCCTGACGGGCCCGGAAGTAAACCGTCCTACGGTGGAGAACGTGGTAAGAGCGGGCTTTACGATACAGAGAGTCAACAACCTCTACCTGGACGTAGTGAAGACCATCGAAGCAATCAGAGCCGACAACGCAAGCGACGGGTCAGCAAGCGCGCAAGGGCACCCCAGGTTAAACCCGGGCCCCCGCTTCGTTCGCTGACCCGTCGCTTGCGCTCTGGGCTCTGACCGGCGCTCTGGGCTCTGAAAACCCCTCGCTTGTGCTTTGACAACGCCTACGACAGATGCGCTTTGAAAAACTCCAGAGTACGACTCCAAGCTAGCTTGGCCGCCGCCTCGTCATAACGTGGAGTCGTATCGTTGTGAAAACCGTGGTTCGTCTCCGGATAAACGTGCGCCGTATACCGCTTCCCGTTCGCCTTGAGAGCCGCCTCATAAGCCGGCCACCCCGCATTGACTCGCTCATCCAGTCCTGCATAGTGCAGCAATAAAGGAGCGTTAATCTTGGGGACATCCGCCGCCGCGGCCTGCCGGCCATAGAACGGAACCGCCACCGCCAAGTCCGGCACGCGCACCGCCAGAGCGTTCGAGATCCCTCCGCCATAGCAGAACCCGACACAACCCACCTTGCCCGTGCAATCGCTGTGTGATTGAAGGTGGCGGACGGCGGCCACAAAGTCCTCGAGCAGTTTCGCGCCGTCAAGCTCGCGCTGCATCCGCCGCCCGTCGTCATCGTTTCCGGGATACCCGCCCGCCGGCGTCAGGCCATCCGGAGCCAGCGCCAGGAATCCCGCCGCGCCCGCTCGCCGAGCCACGTCTTCGATGTAGGGGTTGAGCCCGCGATTCTCATGAATCACCAGGACGCCGGGCAACTTGCCGGTAGCGCCCGCCGGACGCACCAACAACGCCTTGATCGAGCCATGCCCCTTCGGCGACTCATACTCGATACGGCTAGTCTGAATTCTGCTGTCGCCTTCAGGGACCTGCTGGCCCCAGGCATAGTTCGGGCTCAAGCTCGCGAAGATGGCCGCCGCGGTCGTCCCGCCAACAGCGAAAGGAGCAGCTTGATCAAGAAACTCCCGGCGGTTGATCCCGCCGTGAACATACTGATCGAAAAGCTTCAAAACCCGCGGATGAAAATCAGTTGCTTTCTTTCGTGACATCGTAGTTCCTCCGGTGCCCGGTTGACAGTGTAGCGCACTGCGTAGCTGCCCCTGGAGTTCAGCAGCAACCTGCTCGTGGATCGGCACACCGGCCGCGCGGTTGATCTGAATTTCGCCTGCCACGACCAGATCATTGTGTCACCTCACAAACTGTCACGTCAGCGCTAGGAAAAACACTTTCTCCCCTTTAAGCTTCGGGATATGACCCCAGCGAAACCAAAACTCGAACCACCCACATCAAACAGCCGGAAGGATCGGCGCTGGAGAACTGCCTTACTGATCGGGATCAGCGTTCCGTTGCTCGCTGCAGCCCTGCTCTCACCAGCGATCCCGCAGCCGGCCGAGTATCACGACTTCGCCGATCAGCGGCACCTCGCCGGGATTCCACATTTCTGGAACGTCATCTCGAATCTTCCGTTCGCGATTATCGGCTTGGCCGGCTGTGTGTGGTTGGTGCGCAGGTCCGCCCAATCGTCGGCCTTTGGCGAGCGCTGGGAACGAGCGGCCTACTTCACATTCTTCTTCGGCGAATTTCTTACCTGCTTTGGATCGGCCTACTACCACGCAGCGCCCAGCAACGCGACCCTGGTTTGGGACCGGCTGGTTTTCAGCCTTCTGCTCACGTCCTTCTTCCTGATCATATTCGCCGAGTTTGTCAGCCGGCGCGCGGGCCGGGCTCTGCTTGCACCAACTGTTCTGATGGGGATCTTCAGTGTCTTGTGGTGGCACTGGACAGAACTGTCGGGACAGGGAGACCTGCGTCTCTATTTGATCGTGCAATTCTATCCGGTGCTGGTGATTCCGTTCATCATTGCGTTCTTCCGAACACGCTACACGCTCGGGTGGATGTTCTTCCTGACCTGGGCGCTCTATGGGGTTGCCAAGATCTGTGAGGTGTTCGACCGCCCGCTTTACGAGTTGACCGGGGTGTGGAGCGGCCACACCTTCAAGCACTTTGTCGCCGCCGCCGCAACGGGCTGCGTTCTCTACGCTTTGCAGCGGCGGAAGGTGCGTGAGTTTCAGGGGCGCGCGGTTACGGCCTAGGCCAGGCGCAGGCAGTACGCATTGCCCGATCAGCCACAACCCTTCCCGTCAAACGTTTCAATCCAAGCGGCAGTCCTTGTGGCCCACTCACGCCTGCTTCAGCAACAAGATGGTTCCACGGCCAAGTGCTAGAATCGGCCCACGGAGGTCACCATGAAACCTCGTTCAAATAAAGCCCGATCAAACAAACCCCGATCAAAGCGAAAGCGGCCCATCCGCGCCTTGCTCGTCGTGGGCTTCTTGCTGGCCTTGGCAGCCGCTCAGGTGCGGGAGTCGCTGCGGCCCGACTACGCCGCTCAGCTCGAAGTGGTCGTCCAGCGAGCTGACACCGGCGAGACGGTCCCCGCGCGCATTTATCTCTTTAAGGGAGACCGCCCGTTTCGCCTCAGTCCAGTCGACGCGTTTCTGCCGCTGCGGTCCGACCTCTTCTACCGCGAACGCCTGTGGTCCAATACCCCCAACCCCAAAACGCTTGAAATCACCGCGCTGGACAAGTCGCACTTCATCCTGCTCGAAGGCGCGGCGACATTCGATCTGCCGGCCTCCGCTGACTATCGCATCGAGGCCTATCACGGAACCTTCTTCAAGCCAGCCGTCACAACGTTCTCACTGAGCGCGGACGAAAAGCGCCGTATCGTTCTCAAAGTAGAGCCGATTGCGCCGGCCCGCCAAGACGATTGGCTCGCCGCCGACGATCACATCCATCTGATGCGAGGCAAGCAGGACGACGCGGTCTTCCTGAAGTGGCTCGAAGCCGAAGACCTCGCCGTCGGCAATTTCCTGGAACTGCAGCGCCAGCAGCACGCGGCGTTGCAGTACGCCTTCGGACGCCAGGGAGAAGCCCGCCTGCCGGGCTACGCCATCCGCTCCGGACACGAGTCCCGCAGCAACTTCTACGGGCACACGATGTTCCTGGGCCCCGACAAGATGGTGCGCCCCTTGAGCGTTGGCAGCATCTACGCGAACTCGCCGGAAGCCTACCCGTTCCCCGCGCTTCTGTTTGAACAGGGACGCAAGCTCGGCGGCATCGTCGGATTCGCGCACTTCTACGGCAGCCAGCCCAACTCGACCCTGATCATGAACTTGGCCCGCAACAAGATTGACTTCGTCGAGCTGCTTCAATTCGGCCAGCTCCAAACAGAGCCATGGTACGAGCTGCTCAACGCAGGATTCAGGGTCGTCGGCAACGCTGGCAGCGATTTCCCGGCCAACTTGCCACGGCTCGATCCCTACCCCCGCGCGATACCCCTGCTGGGACCCGAACGCGCGCTCGTCAAGGCTCCAGCCGGCGATTCCGCCTATGACGCCTGGGCCGAAGGGATCCGCAAGGGGGCAGCGGTTGTATCCAACGGACCTTTGCTCGAGTTCAGCGCCGGCCAAAAGACTTCCGGCGAAGTGGTGTCGTGGCAAGGTGCGGAAAAAGTCATTCGGGGTGCAGCCACGGCGACCTTTTATCGGCCGATTCAGAAACTCGAAATCGTCGTCAACGGCAAGGTTGTCGCGTCGCAATCGGGAGACGGTGCGCGGACCGAACTCTCGCTCACGTTCGATCTTGTTCTAGAAAGAAGCTCTTGGGTCGCCGCCCGAGCAAAAGCCGAAAACATAGAAGACGAGCCGGACATCCGGGCCCATACCAATCCGGTCTACTTTCTCAAAGAAGGCGATCCGGTTCACATCGCGGCTGACCGCCAGTCGGTACGTATTCGTTGGGAAAAAGAGGCCGCCTACTACAGCAGCTCGTCGCTGATCTTCGCCGAGCCAAACCATCGGGCAGAACTACTCACGCGGGTGGAGGAAACACGTAAGATTCTTGCGAACCCACAACCACCGTGGAACTAATCCAGTGAGGGATTGAAGGGGCTAGTTTGAAACGGCAAAGCTCTCGACGACACGGTTCGCGAGATGATTTGTGATGTCGGCTTCGTTGCGAACCGACTCCATATAAGCAGTGCGCAGAAGTTGATCCTTGCGGTTCAACAAGGTCTGCCGGATACTTTGCTGCACGCGCGGATCGGAGAATTCGCGCTGGCCAGCGGGCTCTCGTGAAACCAGCTTGATGATGCGAAACTCATTGCCGGTGCGGAGAATCGGCGAGATTTCGTCAGGTGAAAGCGAAGCGACGACGCGCCGCAAAACGATGTCAGTTTTCTCCAGCGCCGACTGGGGAATGAACCCCAAGTCTCCTCCATTGGTCGTTGAGACCTCGTCCTCTGAGTAGTTGCCCGCTACGATATCGAACGCTTCTCCATTTTGCAGACGCTGCAAGAGCATTTCAATTTTTGCTTTGGCGGTCTCTTCGTCCTGCGCGTCATCGTTTTTGTAATTGGGTACCGGGCTCTCCGGCGTGGCCGTGACCAGAATTTGCGCTAAATGAATCTGCTGTTCCGGCTGGTGGAAACTGGCCTTGTTCTCGTCATAATACTTGCGGATCTCGGCTTGGGAGACGGCCATCTTCGATGTGATTTCTTTGTTGAAGAGCTTGTCGATGGTAATCGTGCGGCGCAGCTCGGCTTCGTACTCGGTCAAGGTAAGACCGCGCTCTTCAAGCTGCTTCTCAAAATCGGCAGGATCATCAAAAGGCGCCCGTTGGCCGTCCAGCTTTGCTTGAACCTCGGAGTCGACGGCCATGAGACCGAGCTTCTGCGCACGCTGAAGGATCGCATGCCGGTCGATCAACTCCCTCAAAACGGTGAGCCGTAACATCTGGTCTTGGTCCTCGGAAGCCGGATCGGTCAGGTCCGGAACCTGGGTTTGAAGGTAGCGTTCGAGTTCGGAAAAAGTAATCCTGTAGCCGCTGACTTCGGCAGCAACTTCTGGATCGGGTCGGCCCTGGCAACCGGTAAGGAGTAGAATCAGCGCGGTCAGGGCGAGGAAAAGTAACCGAGAATGGACGCGACTCAACCCCATCTCACCATTCTAGTTGAGCACGCGACGACGCTTTGGGCGCCTGCCTCGGAGTCGCCGACTTCACAGGATGACCAATGATTCTTTTGACTTGCAGCCGCACGCCCAGCGCTTCAGCGCGAGCGGCCGGCCTTCACCAGATGCACTAATTCATCCATCAGCTCTTTGCGGTTTTTCGGGGTGGGCTTGTGCTAGGTTGCGACGGAGTGCCGCTGATATTTAGCGCCGGACATCGGAAGCGCCCCGAACGCGCTCGGTTCGGGCCTCGACAAGCTTCTTGGCGACGTCCCTCGCGATCTCAAGAGTTTCGGCTACCGTTCGACCCTGAGCCACCAAGCCGGTCAGCTCATCCGAGCTTGCAAAATAGACCCCTTCCGGGAGCTTTTCCACATTCACTCGTATGGCCAATTCCATGTTGGTCTCATGGGATCTTGGCGTGGCCTGCACCCGCGGGGATCTGGTGTTGGTCTGGTTCGGATGAAGTTTATGAGATAGCTTTTGCTATTCTTCAATGTCTACCCATGCTCGATGTAAGCCGTAACCAGGAAGTAGGGTAGGCTGAAGAGACAAAGTTGAGCATTCCGCGGGCTTGTGGGGCCGCGGATTCCGCTGATGAGCACCTATTCCCGAAGAGAACTGTTGCGCCAGGGGCTTGGCACGGCCCACCTAGGCGCATGGGTTGCCGGGGGCGCCGGGCAAGCCACACCTCTATTCGGCGCAAAAAAGAAAGCGGGGCCCGAGTTGAACGTCTTGTTCATCGCGGTCGACGACCTGCGTCCGGCCTTGGGTTGTTATGGACATCCCCTTGTTAAGACACCCAACATTGACCAGCTGGCGGCCCGCGGGCTGACCTTCACCCGAGCTTACTGCCAGCAGGCGGTCTGCAGTCCTTCACGCACTTCCCTCTTGACGGGAATGCGGCCCGATACGACGCGTGTCTACGATCTGCAAACTCATTTCCGCCGGCACTTGCCTAGCACGAATACGCTGCCCGAACAGTTCAAGCGGCATGGCTACACGACGACCGCGTTCGGGAAAATCTATCACAAGCCGCAACTCGACGATCCGCGATCGTGGAGCATCCCGCCGTGGATGGCCGACAACCACGAATGGGGGAGCGAAGCCAATCGGGCTTCCGTTCAACAGAAGTGGAACGAGTTGCAACAGGCCAATTTGTCTTCCACGGAGCACTACTACTTTGACCCGGCGAAGCGTAGTCCCCGGCCCGATGGCCAGCATGGCTGGGGGATGCCGAGTTGGGAAGCGCGCGATGTCGCGGATAACGAATTGCCCGATGGCAAGACGGCGGACGCCGCCATCGCGGCACTGCGGAAGCTACGCAGTGAGCGGTTCTTTTTGGCAGCCGGATTTCTGAAACCACATTTGCCCTTCGTCGCTCCGAAGAAATACTACGACCTCTACCCCGAGAGCGAGATCGAGCTAACCGAGAACACCGAGTCTCCCCTAGACACGCCCGGTTTCGCGATGCACGATTCAGAAGAGCTGCGCCTCTACGACGACATCCCGCCGGCTGGGCCAATCCCGAAGGACAAAGCGCGAGAGCTGATTCGCGGATACTACGCCTCGATCAGTTACGTCGACGCACAGATCGGAAAGCTCATGAATGCGCTGGATGAGCTTGGCCTTCGCGACAACACGGTGATCGTGCTGTGGGGGGATCACGGCTATCACTTGGGCGAGCACGGCTTGTGGAATAAGCACACGAATTTCGAGGCGGCGACGCGGTCGCCGTTGATCGTCAGCGTCCCCGGCCAGCGCAACGCGGACAGGAAAACACCCGCGCTGACAGAGTTCGTCGACATCTACCCTTCGCTATGCGAGATCTGTGGCGTCAGCCGGCCGCGGGGGCTGGAGGGCTCCAGCTTCGTGCCCTTGATCAACGATCCCGAACGTCTGTGGAAGCGCGCGGCATTCAGCCAGTACCCTCGAGAGATTCCTGGTGCGGGCCCGGGCATGGGGCATTCGATTCGGACACGCCGATACCGCTACACCGAGTGGACGGTTGCCGGCACGAGTTCGCAGACGTCTGAACTCTATGACTACGAGATGGACCCTCTCGAGAACTTCAACATTGCAAACCATCCTCGCAACCTGAGCTTGGTAAACGGCCTTTCCGGGATGCTGCGAGAGGGCTGGAGAGGGTCTTTGCCTCCGCCGGATGGACCTGCGTAAGCTGGCCCACATCGTCATCTCCAGCTTGCCACTAGCGGCCGCTAAGGGTTTCCCCGAAGTTGTCCGATTTCTTGACCTAGTAGCTATTCAACCGCAGCGTTCGGACTGGAATCGCGTTGTACGCGAGTATAATGGCTGTGTAGTTCGCGAGGGTATTAACTTTTATGACATGTCGCTGCCGAGTGATAATGTCCTAAACGTGCCAAGTAGAAATGTCCTATTGACAAGGTCAGCCTGGAGGGGTGAGCAAGCAAGGACAACTACTAATGACACAACGAGAGCGCGACCGGCTGGTGGCGCTGCGCAAAGCAGACAAAAAACTCATCACGCAAAAGCAGGCCGCCCAGCAGACGGGCCTCAGCGAACGGCATCTGAGGCGGCTGCTGGCGAAGCTTCGCAGCGAAGGCGACCAGGCCGTGGTCCATGCCGCGCGGGGCCGCGCGTCCAACCGCAAGCTCAGCGCCAAGGCGGAAAAACAAGCCGTGGCAATCCTCTCCCAACCCGTCTACGCCGGCTTTGGCCCGACTCTGGCGGCGGAGTATCTCGAGCAGCGCCACGGCGTCCAAGTCGGCCGCGAAACGCTGCGCCGTTGGATGGCCGCCGCGGGCCTGTGGAAGCCCCGCCGCCGCAAGTCAGGACGCCCGCATCCGTGGCGGCCCCGCCGCAGTTGCCGCGGCGAGCTGGTGCAATGGGACACCTCCGAGCACGACTGGCTGGAGGGACGCGGGGAGAAGCTGTACCTGATCGGCATGATCGACGACGCCAGCAGCGAGTTGCTGGCGCGCTTCGTCCGGCACGACTCGGGCGAAGAGAATCGCCGTTTGCTGAAGACGTATCTGGAACAAAACGGCCGACCCGTAGCCTTCTACACCGACCGCGCCAGCCTGTTTGTCAACACGCCCAAAAACAGCGCCGGCGAGGATCCCAAGCTCTTGCCTCCCACGCAGATCGGGCGGGCGCTCCAGGAGCTGGACATCGAATCGATCACGGCCTATTCGCCGCAGGCCAAAGGCCGCGTCGAGCGCAGCTTTGGCACCGCCCAGGACCGCCTGGTGAAGGGTCTGCGGGTGGCCGGGGCCACGACGATCGAACAGGCCAACGCCTACCTGGAAAGCGAGTTTCTGCCCTGGTGGAACGCCACGTTGCGGGTGCAGCCGGCTCACCCCGACGAGGCGCATCGCGAGCTAGGTCCCGAGCACGATCTGGACTCGGCGCTGAGCCAGGTCGAGACGCGGCGGGTCGCCAACGACTACACGATTCGCTTCCGGGGAAAGAGCTATCAAATCGACCGCAAGGCGATTGTGCCGGGTCTGCGAAACAGCCGAGTGCGGGTGGAGAGACGCCTGGACGGCGTCCTGGCCGCGCGCTGCGGCAAGCACGAACTGGCGCTGAAGCGCTGCGGCGCGCAGCCCCAATCGGAGCGCCCGCAGCCCAAGAGCGCCCAGGCGGAACCCGCTGCGGCAGCGGCCGAGAAGGCTGGCGGCAAAGCTGCCGGCAAGCAAAGCAGCGACTGGATGAAGGACTTCGATCTGAAAGACAGCCCGCCTGTGTGGCAAGCGGCGCAGGCATCCGGCGCTCGGCGAGACGATACGCAGGACTAGGAGTCGCTGCCAAACCAAGACTCTATGCGGAGCGCCCATCGGGCCGATGCGCTGAGTTGGCAGTCGCTGCCAAACCAAGACGCTATGGGGAGCGCCGGGCAAACGGCGCCCAGCGATCGTCGCGTTGGCGAAGCCCAAGGCCTCCGCTCCGAAGCTTCACCAAAGCAATCTCTGTCACGAACAGAAAACCCTCTGACCGGGAGGCCAGAGGGTCGTCTGCTTCAGCCGATTGCTTGGGAGCCAGCTCCATCGCTTCGGCCTTGGGCATCAAGAGCAGGCGCGACCCTGCCCTCAACGCCAACCACTCTACCATCGCCTCTCCAGCCACCTGCCCCAAAGCGGACATTTCTACTTGGCAGCGATTAGGACATTTCTACTTGGCGTTGACAATTAACTTTTATGACAACGGTCCTCTGGATTCTATTGCCCATCTTCATTGCCGTTGGTTCGGCGCTGCTCGCTATCTACATCATGCAGCAACGGCTGGAGGTGCAGCTGGCGCGAGAGCGGCAATCTCTGAGCGAAGCGCGCGCCTCGATCGAGGCGCAAAAGGAACATATCGAAGAACTAAACGACCTACGAGAAGAGGTCGCCCGCCGCAAATCGCTCGACGACTTCCTGGGCGAGCTGCGCACGGAGCAGCGCCAGTTTGTTCGTGAGCAGAAAGTACTATTTGCTTCTGGAAAGTCGCTCGTCATTCAAGAGAGAATGTACTTCCGCAACATCCCACTTTGCAATTGGGTGGAACACGAAGTGATGGTGGAAGAGGGTGCGGATATCGACAACCTCGCGAAGACGCTTTCGGTATTCATCCCCGATCTGCTCGAAGCACCAGCGGCCCAGAAGAAGAACGGCAACGGTATCGAGAAGGCGGTCAAGCTGTTGCGCTCTTAGCCACGCGTTTCTCATGACCGCGCGCGTTTCTCTCATCAAGACGACGGGCGAGTCCGCTAGCCCGTTCCCTGATCCTGCTATCAGCGGTAAGGTTGCCGCTCCCTTTGAGCCACTCGCGCGGGCAGCCGGCCAACTCCTTCGATCCAAGCTTCGACTGTGTCTCCGGGTTGAATGCGCGCGCCCTTGGGGCAACCCGTCGAGAGAATGTCACCGGGATGGAACGTCATCACGTCGGTGTGGAAGCTGGCCAGCGAGAAAGGCCCATGCCTCATATTTCGCACGAGGTCCCGTGAAAAATCCGCGGCGTTGTGACGAGTGACTACCTGGAGCGCGGTCACATCGTCAATTTCATCCACTGTAACAATCACGGGGCCAAAGCTGAAGAACGTGTTGAAACTCTTCGCCCGCTGTAGGTAGCGCGTATTTCGCGCCAGCACGTCGAGCGCCGTCATGTCGAGCGTCGTGGTGTAGCCGAAAAGCACATCGGGCACCGATTCGAGCGGCACGTCACGGCATTTCTTCCCGAATACCAGGCCTAGCTCGCCCTCGGCATCGACGTCCTTAGTAAGCTCGGGCGGTGGCAGTTCGATCGTCCCGCCGGGTTCGAAAAGGGCGGAAGTCGGCTTCATGAAGCTACCGGGCTCCTCGGGCTGGACCGCATCGATGTCCTCGGCGTGGGAGCGATAGTTAAGTCCAATGCACCAGATCTTTCCCGGGCGGGCGTAGGGTAGCAGCAAGCGGACCTCGCCCAAAGGCAGCGTCGCCTCGATGCCGGCCGCTGCATCCCGAAGCTCGTCTAAGCAATCGGCTTCGATCAACGCCAGCAGCTCTTCAGGAATCGCGGTGCCAGCGTCTGCGTTGATCTCGGCAATCGGAAGCAGGGAGGTGTCGCGGATGATGCCCGCCTGCGGGCGGGCGTCGTGCTCAAAAGTACACAGTTTCATGGTTGTCGGTGGAGGCTGGTTCGGATGATGAATAGCCTGGTGTCGGTTGGAATTGGCAGCTCGGGGGGAGAAGATTTTGGGGCGAGGCGCCGCAGCGTTCCTTCGTCAGCGGCGGACCCGCATCGACGAGCTGTCTAGACAAGGAACGTTTGGCCCGGTTCCGACAGGGTCGAGCTCCCGCGCCCTCGACGACTTCGCTATCAGCTTTGGTCTTCCCACCGCGTGCTCTAGATATTACAGCATGAACGCGGCGATTAGTTGCGGCGATTAGTTGCGGCGGTTGGTTGCGGCGGTTGGATGCAGCGGTTGATGGAGCGATTGAATGTAGCGAGGTTGGGGTGAAGCGGGTTGCCGCGGCCGAATCCGGCACCGGGGCGCCCCTCGGGCGTGGGTCACATGAGCGAGCCCAAGCAAGCAGGCAACACTTCCCAGGACAGAGACAGCGCCACGCCAGCAAGGGTGCGATCGAGCGAACCGATAGCGTTCTGGCCGCCATCGGAATGCCGACTCAGTCGCACCGTCGCGCGGGTGCGGCCTTGTTGAGAACCATCGCTCGAAAACCAGCCGCCAGGACCGACGGCCGCGATAGACGATGGGATTGGGCTAAGCGGACTCCTTTCCTTTTCTGCGCAAGATGATCAATCCTAGCAAAATAACGGCGATAGCAACGCAAACCATTCTAAGCATAGTGATGAACCTCCTGTTCCCATGAATTTCGTGAGCTCTGCTTGTGCCTGTCCGTAGAAAGCATCCGGGCTCGTCGTTCGTTCCCTTCTGTTGATCGCCACCTCGGCCCGTCAGCCATTGTTTGTCATCCGAGGCTCGTCATCAACCATTCATCATCAACCGTTCATCATTGGAAGCAGCTCGAACATGATCTTGACAATCACCGGGCCGACCGTGACGACAAACAGGGAGGGCAGGATGCAGAAGAAGATCGGAAATACGAGCTTGATCCCCATCTTCGCGGCCTTTTCCTCCGCCTTCTGGCGCGAGGTCATGCGCATAAAGTCGGAATGTGTTCGCAGGGTCAGGCCGATGCTCGTGCCGAAGCGGTCGGCCTGAATCAGGGTGGCCACGAGCTTCTTCATGTCGTCCACACCCGTGCGGTCGCCTAGGTTTCTCAGCGCCTCGGCACGCTGTTTTCCGTGCCGCATTTCAAGGTTCGTGATAGCGAACTCGCTGCTGATCTCCGGATAGTGGGACTGAAGCTCGCGGCTCACCTGCAGAACCGCCTGATCGAGCCCCAGTCCTGATTCGACGCAAACGACCATCAAATCGAGTGCATTCGGCAGGGCGCGACTAATGCGGTGCTTGCGGCGCTTCGCCATATGGTTGACGAATTCGTTCGGGCCGAGATATCCCAGCCCAGCCGCCAGTGCAACGAGACCAAAAAGGTTCTCGCCCTGAACTCCGGCCGGCCCCAATGCAATCCAGGCCAACAGCGGCAGCAAGACCGTCAAGACAGCCTTTATGCCGTAGAAAACTTTGGGCGCGGAGGAAGACCGGTAGCCCGCCTTGTAGAGCCGCTTCTCGGCGCTCGTCAGATCGACTGGCGAGGCCGGAACCAGATTGCCGACCTTGGCCAAGATTTCATGAAACGCCAAACTCGAATGGGTCGACTGCTGACCCAGCCCGTCTGCCGTCACGCGTTCGAGCATCGTCTTCGGGTTGACCCAGAACTTCATTCCGAAAAAGTACAGCAACGACATGACCGCAACGAATAAAAACACCGACATCAACAGAACCATGGCTTTGCCTCAGTGAAAATTCCTCAAACCTCGATCTTGACGATTTGACGCATGATGAAATAGCCCAGCCCCTGGAGTCCGAGCGCCAACCCGGCCATCCACTGCCCCATTTCGTTCTCGACGAAGAATCCCATATGCTCCGGATGCACCATGTACATCAGCACCGCGACGGCCATGGGGATAGCCGTTAGCACCAAGCTCGACAATCTTCCGTGGGCGCTGATCGTGCGGATCTGGCCCCGCAGCTTGAAGCGTTCACGGATCAGGCTCGCCAGCTTGTCGAGAATCTCCGCCAGATTCCCACCCGTCCTTTTCTGAAGCAGGACGGCGGCCACGAAAAACTGTACGTCCATCAGCGGCAAGCGGCTGCTCAGTTTTGCAAGTGCCACGTCGACAGGAAGCCCGAGGTTCTGCTCCTCGGAAGTGCGGCGGAACTCACCGCCCAGGGGGTCAGCGAATTCGTGATGCACCATTTCGAGCGCCACCGAAAATGCATGGCCGGCTCGCATCGCACGGGCAATAAACTGTAGAGAGTCTGGAAACTGGCCCTCAAACGCTTCAATGCGTTTCTTGCGGGTCCGCTTTATGTAGAGCATTGGCAGCGCCCCGGCTACAGCCGCGCCGCCCCCTGCGAACAGGAGACCGAAGGGTGTCGTGTACCAAATCGCGTTAAACGCGGCCAGGGACAGCAACAAGCTTCCCATGCAAACTTGGCCCGGAGCCCAGGTTAGTCCGGCCTGCTCGATGAGCCCCTGCAGGCGCTCGTCTAGGTTCAACTTTTGAAGTGCTCGCTGGAAGAGGTGTTCATTGTCTTTCGAATCCGGCAGAAACAGCGACGCTGACTCTGAGCCGGCCGCGGAGACCGCCTGCTGCTTTGAATCCGTCAGCCGGTCACGAACCTTGGCGGTTTCCCTGTTCAGCAGAGTTCGGTTGACCAGCAGGTATGTTCCCGCTGTCAGAGTCATTGTCAGCACGAAAAGAACAAGTATTAGAATCAATGTCCGCTCCTCTTGGAATCCAGGCGAATCGCGCGGCCCAAAGCGATCGAAGTGCAACTGGCCGGCTGGAGTCCATTGGGCCTCCGCAAGCCAAATTCGGGTTCCTGCAACTTAATCGACTACAACTTAATCGACTTCAACGACCGACTCGAACACCTCGCCAGGAAGGCGAATTCCCGAAGCCAGCACCTTCTCGTAGAATCGCGGCCGAATCCCGGTGGCGGCAAAGCGGCCCTGAACGCGGCCTTCGGGAGAGATTCCGCGCTTCTCAAAGACAAATAGATCCTGCAGCGTGACCACATCGCCTTCCATGTGGCCGACTTCGGTGACACACATGACCCGGCGCGAGCCGTCGCCCAATCGGGCGGTCTGGACAATGACGTCAACGGCGGACGAGATCTGGTGACGGATCGACACCAGGCTGAGGTTGGAAGTGGCCATCGTCACCATGACTTCGAGCCGGGCGATGGCATCGCGGGGAGAGTTGGCGTGAACCGTCGTCATCGACCCGTCGTGGCCGGTGTTCATTGCCTGCAACATATCGAGTGCTTCTTCACTGCGGCACTCCCCGACGATGATGCGGTCGGGCCTCATGCGGAGGGCGTTAATCAGCAGCTCGCGCTGACGAATCGCGCCAACGCCTTCCATGTTGGGCGGGCGCGTTTCGAGCCGCGCCAGGTGGGGCTGTTTGAGCTGCAATTCGGCGGTGTCTTCGATCGTTACCAGACGCTCTCGGGGCGATATAAAGGCCGACAGCGCATTGAGCAGAGTCGTCTTACCAGAGCCTGTCCCTCCGGCCACGATGATATTCAGCCGGCTTTTGACCGCTGCCTCGAGCAATTGCAGCATCGCCTGCGTCATCGACTGGTGGTCGACCAGATCCTGGGGCATCAGCTTGTCGGTCCCGAAGCGCCGAATCGAGAGCAGCGGCCCGTCGACGGCGAGCGGCGGGATGATGGCGTTGACGCGTGAGCCATCCGTTAGTCGTGCGTCGACCATCGGGGACGATTCGTCGATGCGGCGGCCGACTTGCGAAACGATCTTGTCGATAATCCGATAGAGGTGGGAGTCGTCCTTGAACGTAACGTTCGTCAACTCGAGTTTCCCCTTCCGCTCGACGTATACTTGCTTGTGAGTATTGACCAGGATGTCGCTGACGGTTGGGTCTTGCAGCAAGGGCTCCAATGGGCCGAGGCCGAAAACTTCGTCGAGGACTTCCGAAACGATCTGGTTTCTCTCGACGGCACTGAGTAGGGTCTGCTCGGCGTCGATCAGTTGCGTCAGGGCCGACCGCACCTCGTTACGCATCTTCTGAGTTTCCATCGTCGCGAGGGCGTCGAGGTTGATCTTATCCAGCAACTTCCGATGAAGCGTGAACTTGAGATCTTGATGTCGTTGTCCCAGACCGTGCATCGGCGCGAGCGGCTCGGGACGCTGCAACCGCTCTCGGATAACGGCTGGTACTGCTGGTGATTTTAAGACCGGCATGAATCCTCCTGGGATGAAAACCTCGCCTCACTTATCGGCCGGAACACTGAAAGGTTGACCACGATGCTGATGACGATTCGAGCGCTTTTCTCACCGCCTGACGATCGAAGAACGCGATGAGAATGGCGAACTAAGTTCCTCTCACAAGTTCATTGAACGCCCGGACTCCGGGTGCTTCAGGGGCCGCTTTGGTCTGGTCGGCCAGCAGCCCCTTGATGAAGCGGCCCATGCTCTTCCCGAATTCACTGTTCTCGGCCAAGGGAACACCGTCACGGAGGGCTTTATCGACGCCCGCTCTGTCATCCGGGAATGTCATGTGAACTGGCGCGCGGAAGATCTTTTGCATATCTTCGACGCTCAACTCAGACCGTTTCTCGAAGCGGTTTACGATCACTCGAAGCTGGTCGGGGCTATAGCCGGTCTCGTGCAACACCTGAATCGAGCGGCGCATCAGATAGAGAGACGGCATATCGCTGCCACACACCAGGTGGACGCCATTCGCCAGTGGTAATGCCGCCAGCGAGACGCCACCCCACAGGCCGCTCAGGTCCGCCACCACGTGGTCATAAGCCGAGCGGGAGAATTCGAGCATTTCTTGCACCGCGTAGGGCTCAATCGGAGTGAGTTCGGGCTGCTCGGGCGAGGTCAGAATGTCGATGTCGTTGCGGCTAGTCACTAGCGCGCCCCACAGCGTCGGGTCAAGCTGGCTCGAATGTTTGAGTGCGTCCGTCAGGCTGTAGGAGTGATTGATCCTGAATAGAAACGCAATCAGGCCCGTGATCAGATTGCAGTCGATCAGCAATACGCGACCCTTGGTAACTCTCTGGATCTGGCAAGCGGCATTAGCCGCAATCAGAGTGCTTTCGGCTCCACCCTTCACGGATGCAAAGGTCAGCAGCCGCCCTTGTTTCGGTGCCGGCGCCGGTGCTTCGACCGTCCTGCGGCGCAGAATGCGCTGGACCGCCTGGTGGACGTCATCCTGCGAAAACGGACTACCAAGAAACTCGTGGGCGCCGCTTCTCAGACACTGCAGGATGGATTCCGGCTCGTTGCCGCGGCTAATGCCTACCGCGGAGATGTTCGGCCAATAGTCAACTACCTGTGCGATCAGCTGAAGAGCTGGATCGCGATCGGAGCTGACGTCGATCAGAATGACGTCGGGCTGCATCCGCCGGACGCGTTCGGTCAGCTCGCGGCTAGATGGATACTGAGCGAGATGGGCGCCGATTGAGAGCCCTTCGAGACCTTGGAGCGCGGCCCCAACCTGCTGAGCAAGATCCTGGTTTGGGCTGATCAAAATCGAGCTGAGACGCTTGGCCGGGTCTGATGCTAATTCGTTCACGCATTACATCTCGCGGTAGCCGTAGAAGCGGCCTAAAGGTAAGTCGAAAGCCTGCGATCCGCTAAACACGCAAGGTCAAGGCCGCATGCCGGCGACGAACGATTGCACCGACTTCGCATTCCCGCGGTACACCTCGACGTCTTGCGATGGGCGGGTAGGGGCTTGGACACGAGTCACTCTGGGAGGTGCCGGGAGCCCTGAGCGTCGCTTGGGGGCGGGCTTGAAGTCGAGGGAGAAAAGATCCGGTTGACGTACACCGGCGGTTTTTGTCTCGTCTTCGTCCATCGAGTTGCGAAGAACGAGTTGGATCTGTCCTTCGGAGCGGGCCAACGTCAGCAATTCCGCCTGCTCGGGCGAGAGCAACAGAGTCACGACCGATACTTTTCGCGGGCGGCCAGACTCATCAGGAGACAGATGCTCTCCCGCCGAAATGACTCGAATATGACTAAGTATAGTTTTCGTGAGACGGCCAACCTCGCCGTGGCCAACCGGTGTACCGGTGAGCAGCACGTCGACTCGAGCCTCGGGCAATACAAACCCAGAGACGCTGTTGACGTCGTCGACACGAACGGCCATCGCCCGCATGCCGGGAGTCACTTTCGGGGAGAGACCGACGCCGGAGCCGACCGGAGCCAGCCGCCGCCCGGACAAGGGCTCGTTGATCAAGATTCGGGAAATCGTGACCCGGCCGACCGCGTCTTCGATCGCTTCGAAGGCTTCGTCCGGAATCTTGTTACTGGGCCACTGCTCCATCTTGAGACTGGGAGCGTCAATCGAGGCACCGATTTCTAGGTCTTGGCTGGCAACGACGATCTCCAGCATTTCCACTTGCTGGACAGGGTTGCCTCGGCCGCGGACCGCTACCTGATAGAAGATGCCGGTGACCAACAGAGCCATTCCGGCTGAGATTGCTAGGGCTAGTACGACTCGTGAGTTCATCGTATGTTTTATCGGCTACGTTTCCCGGGAGTTTTAGGGTTATCTGGCCGGACAAGAGAAAATAGTGGGTTCATTGGACGGGAAAACTCGAAGGACGGGAAACCCCAGGAGTGAGAAACCGGCGAATCGTCTCAGGCTCAGCCGGGATGGCCGGGAAAATCTCAGGCGCCGGCGGCCGGAGCTTCGTCGTGGACTCTCCGGCCGTACTCATCGTGGACTCTCTGGCCGTGCAGGATAAAGACGTCAGCAGGGCGCCGAGCGCACCGGCGAACAAACGAGCCGCGCCGCCCTGACGGCCTTTTGAAGTTAGGGCATCCCCACGGGCTCACCGAGGTGCTGCCCAGCCCCCGGATCGTGGTCGCCGTGTGAGCAGATTATTGGACAACGGCCCGATCGCTTCCGCGAAGTAAGCTGCGCGGTCCGGGGTCTACACCGATGCTTCAACCAACTTTTCGGCCAAGCGGGAATAGATCTTCCCCATACTCTCCGACATGCCCGGTAGGAGTAGCACGGAACCCACCGCGACCAATCCCGCCAGCAGCGTGTACTCGACGAAGTCCTGTCCTCGCGTGTCCCGCCAAATAGCAAGCTTTCGGATACTGTCAATCATGAAATCAACTCTGAATAAGAACATATGCTATGCCTCAATTCTGGATGGTGGGGACCGAGCGCGAGCCGCCGCGGCCTGGGGCGCCGCGGCGTCGTCGCGCGATAAATGCGTCGGCTGCGGCTAGACCGCTGCCGTCGACAAAACGCTAGCCATCTTGGAAAAGATGACACTGATACTGTCACTGATGCCAGGCAGCAATGCACCCGCAGCTACGGCTACGAATCCGGCTAAGAGCGCGTATTCCACCAGATCCTGACCTTCGTTGTCCTGTACTAGAAGACGAACCTTATGAAGCAATAACTTAAATTTGTTTTTCATCTGTGGATTCCCTCAGTTCTCGTTTTCAGTGCGATAGAGTGGCAACCGAGGAACAGTCCTCCGACCTGCGACGGGAAGCCGCTAAGCTGGCAACCAGCTCGGTGCCGCAAGGACTATATTCGGTTGCTCCCTACATATCGGCACGCTCTACGGAAGTCTTAAAGCCAATCTGCCGACTATTCAGATCTGCGAAGAGTTGACGTACCCCCGCCACCAATTCAGCTCGGCGCGGATCGTGAGAGGCGATCAACTTCAACCTCACTTCGTCGCCACCAGTGCAGGAATTTGCCTCGAATGACGATCGAGCATTCAGGATGCCAATCCATTGGAAACCCGCCGTCCCCAAGCGTGCCGCCGAGCGTCACCTGCCAGAGCATGACCAGGAGGATCGCCACTGATGATTTCCGTGTGCCTGTCAGACCCCCAGCCGATTGTTCAAGAGGGGTTGAAGTCAGTTCTCGCATCCTGCGAGGACATTGAATTCGTCGGCGCCACCGCCTCATTGGAAGAGGCGAGCCTGGAGATTGCCCGACTCCAACCGACGATCGTTGTTGCCGACCGCGGTTTCGGAATGCACAAGCTGATCGAGTGGGTCGAGCGCGTTCCTCAGAGTTCTCCCCAAACAAAAGTCGTCGTTTGGGCGGCGGTCATCTCGGATGTAGAATGCTTTCGCATTCTGAGGGCGGGGGCGCGCGGTATTGCCAAGAAAACGTCCTCGACAAGCACCTTGCTCGAATGTCTGCGGGCGGTCTCTGGCAAGCAACTATGGACCGAGAATTTGTTTCTCAAAAGGGATTCCCCGCTCGGCCAAACCCGGAACCGGCCTTTGACGCCTCGAGAAGAGGAAGTCGCTGCTCTCGTCGCCAAAGGGTTGAAGAATCGGGAGATCGCCGAGGCGCTCAACATCGCAACCGGAACGGTCAAGATCCATCTGATGCACATATTTGAAAAAACCTGGATACGTGATCGCTTCGAGCTGGCTTTGCACGGCCTGCGGCTCGCCTGCGAGCGATCTCTCGAGGGAGATGCCGATCTGTCTGCCCAGCAGGCTCCTCAATCCGAGACCGATCTGCTGTCTCAGCCGGTCTCGTTCCAGACGGACTAGACCCTATTGCCGCGGCAGTCAGGTCAGCAGTCAGGTCACTCGAAATGCGGATTAAGACTCGGATCACAAATGCTGGCTGGTCCGAGTGCGCGTTGCTACTACCTCTTCTCGATCCTGGACGTCACCTCTTCTCGGTCCGGGACGTTACCTCTCTTCGATCCGGTAGAGGTTGGATTCGGTGCGAAGAAAGATGGCGGCACCGGAGACTGCAATGGATGCCAGGGTTTTGGTGCCTAGCTGATTTTCGGCCAGTTTTTTGAACTCCTGGCCCGCTGCGATTACGGTGGTCATGCCGCTCTCATTCGAAAAATAGATTCGCCCGTCTGCATATACCGGAGAAGCGGAAAACGGACCTCTGAAGCGCGCCTGCCAATGCTGCCGGCCCGTCTTGGCGTCCAAACACGCCGCAATACCTCGGTCGCTGACGAAATACAACTCATCTCCCACAAGCAACGGTGACGGGGTCAGCGGCACCCCGCGGCCCGATTGCCAGGCGACGTGAGATGAGGTGACATCTCCGCGGCCGTCCGGGCGAACGGCGAACAGCTCGGGGTTGTAGAAACCCGAGGTCAAGTACACCAGCCCGTGGCCGAACACCGGTCTAGGTATACCCGAGAAGCCATGGAACCGGATCCACCAAAGCTCTTCGCCGGTTTCGAGATCGTAGGAAACAGCACGATCACCCCCGATGCTGACGACCTGCCGGGAATCACCCGAGTCGATTACGAGCGGCGTGGAAAAAGCCATGCGGGCGCTAGGGCGATCGGTTTTCCAACGAATCGCCCCTGTATTCTTGTCCAACGCGGCGACATATTGGACATCGGTCCCGTCACAGTTGACGATTAGCAAATCCCCGGCCAGGGCGGGCGAGCCTCCCGGTCCATGGCCATGCTGGTAGCGAAGTTGCTGATTCTTCCACTGGATTTTGCCGTCGCGATTCAGCGCGGCGGTCCCTAGCGTTCCGAAATGAACATAGACTCGGCCGCCCTCGATGATCGGGGTTGGCGAGGCGTAGCTGTTTTTCTCATGAATCGCGGGTGGACGATCAAAACCAAAGACCTCGACGTCATGCCGCACTTGCCCTGTTTGGGCGTCCAGGGAGATGGCGCGCAACGATCGGCCCCGATCCTTGGAAACGGTCAGCCACACTTCGTTACCAGCTATCACCGGAGACGACCAGCCGCGGCCGGGCAAGGGCGCTTTCCAGGCGATGTTTTCCGACTCGCTCCAAGACAGCGGCACCCCCTTATCGTCGGAGTAGCCTTGCCCTGACGGCCCCCTGAATTCGGGCCAATCGGCGGCCGGCAGCAGGCCTGGTGTCGCCAGGCCGGCCACAGCGGAGATGAACCACAACGCGAATGCCAGTCTGGAAAGCGATAGCGACATGTTTCTACTTATAGCGTAAACAGGGCTGGCTGCCGCTGGCCGTTCGCGAGGCAACCCTTGCGTTGAGCAGGTGTCGCCGAATTCCACAGCGCAGGGCTCGTCAGAGACCTGCGGTATTTCGTCGGGCCGCGCTCGGCGGGTGAACGCTCCGAAAAGCCGCAGGTCTCTGACGAGCCCTGCCCTACGGGTATTCAAAACGCTTTCGCAGGCAACCAGAACCCTTGGGGCCGATCTGGGATTCCGGGTTGAGAGTCCATTGAGATGGTTTCCGTGATTCGGGCTGTCAGCGGTTTTCAGCTAGGTGGGTATCCGGTTGACTCAGGTAGCCCCAAGATGTAGTATGCCGGCAGATGGAAGATTACCCTCAGAACCTGCCAGAATTCGAGGCCCGTTTTAGCAGTGAGGAGGCCTGCCGGGAGTATCTGTTCCGGCTGCGCTGGCCGGACGGTTTCCGCTGTCCGGGTTGCGGTTGTGGAAAGTCGTGGCCTTTGCGAAAAGTGCTGCTGCAGTGCGCTGCGTGTGGGCGCCAAACCTCGGTGACCGCCGGGACCATCTTTCAGGACACGCGCAGCCCTTTGCCGTTGTGGTTTCGTGCGATGTGGTGGGTCACCACCCAAAAGACCGGAGCCAGCGCTTTGGGACTGCAAAGAGTGTTGGGGCTCAACAGGTACGAAACGGCTTGGACCTGGCTGCACAAAATGCGGCGCGCGATGGTGCGGCCGGGACGGGATTTGCTCGCCGGGACGGTGGAAGTCGATGAAAGCTACTGGGGCGGGCTCGAAGAGGGCCTGCGGGGCCGAAACCTGAAAAACAAAGCATTGATCGCAGTAGCCGCTCAAGAGGATGGGCGGGGTATCGGCCGGATTCGCATGAAGAGAATCGAGGATGCCTCGGGCGAGAGCCTGTTGCCTTTCGTGGAGGAGTGCATCGAGCCGGGCAGCGTGGTGCATACCGACGGCTGGCCCGGTTACTCCGGGTTGAAAAAGGAAGGCTACGTCCATCAGGTCACAGTTGTCAGCCGGCAGGAGCAGTCCGCGTCGGAATTGATGCCCCGCGTCCACCGCGTGATGTCACTGCTCAAGCGCTGGCTGCTGGGCACCCATCAGGGCGCCGTGAGCCACAAACATCTGGACTACTACCTGGACGAGTTCACCTTCCGTTTCAACCGCCGCAAATCCAAAAGCCGCGGCAAACTCTTCTATCGGCTCGTCCAGCAGGCGGTAGCCGTGGATCCGGCGACTTACAAGATGATTGTTCACCCGGTTACAGAACCCAAGAAAATCCCCAAACCACAAGATATTGGGGCTACCTGAGTCAACCGGATACCCATCTTCAGCTATATGCGTTTATCCTATTATGTGCACCTCATTTTTCGCGATTTCGGTTATATTGTCTTAACATGATTTCCGCGGGTCGGACGTGCTGACTACCCTCGAGCGCACCCTCGGGGGCTGTGAAAAACTCGGGGACAGTCCACTTCGCGCCACCCAAGTTTATAGATTCAATGGAACCTATTCGGTTAGCGCTTGGTACAGTCCCCATTTTTTCACAGCCCCTCGCGGGCGCGGCTCTGTTTCGGCCAAGCCCCGCTTCAAGATAAGGTTTTCCTTCACGTGATTTCCGCGGGTCGATCGAGTGCCGGATCGGCCGCCGGGCGTGGTTCTGCCTCGTCCACCAGTTGGGCGGTTTCTGTTTCTTCGCCTGGCCTCCTCTGCCGCGCGGTCCCACTTCGACGGCTCAGTTGGGGCGCAGCCCTTACGCATGGGCGTCGCCGATTGACGGGGCGAGGGGGCCATGAGTAGCCCCGTCAGCGCGGGCCGGTGATCACTTTTTCGAAAACAGTGCCGGTTGGCTTGGCTTCAATCAGGGGATGGCGGCCCTGATTTGGGGACTCGATGTTTTTCCGCGGAGTGTTACCTACTGTCATTATACCAGACGGGTTTTGAATGGCACTGATTTCTTGGTTTATCTTATTGATTTTATTATGTTAAGGGTGGCCTTCGGGATGTTGTCTTGTGCGTGACCGCGCAACCTAGGGGCCGTGGTTAGAAGGGGAGGCTGTTCCATCCGCCGGTGGGTTGGCCTAGTACGCGATGAACTGTTCGCCTAGCGATGAAGTTCCTGCGCGACTTAAGCGGCGAACGAGCTCGCCGCGGCACGTTGCCGATGATGCGGTTATTCAAAGGTTCACCAAGTCGGAAGCCAACTTCATATGGACTCCAATTTCAACGAAGCGTTTGCTCTTGACTCCGATACGACGAAAGATCTCCTCGATGATGCCGTCTTCGTCATTCTGAGAGTAGGTTTTCCAGCCGTTTGAGACAACACGTTTGGGCTGTTGATAGCGGGGCGTGCGAAGGGTTCGCTGATAGTAGTCGAGGTGCTTTGATCCCCGCAACCGAGGAAAAAGCCGAGGAAAAAGACGTGCGGGAGAGGTTCACTTGCGTCACAAAGAACGACCCAAACTTGTGAAGTTGAGCAGGTATCCCGGCGTTTTCTTCGGGCATGCGATGTGATACCGTACCAAGACGCCGTTGAAATTGCCCACCTGGAGAATGCCATGCGGATGATTCACCCTATTTCGAGTTGCGCCTTCGGTCTGGCCGCATTGCTGCTTTCGCATCCCGCCGCCGACTTGCAAGCGCAAGAAACCAAGCGCGCTTCCCTCACGATCCGAGCCGATCAATCAGGCCCGGAAATCAGCCGTCACATCTATGGTCATTTCGCTGAGCACCTCGGCCGCTGTATCTATGACGGGCTGTGGGTCGGCCTCGACTCGCCGATCCCCAACACGCGGGGTATGCGCAACGACATCATTGCGGCCCTGCGCAAAATCAACATCCCTAACCTGCGCTGGCCCGGCGGCTGCTTCGCCGACCAATACCACTGGAAGAACGGAATCGACCCGCCCGAAGAGCGTTCGCGAGAGGTCAACATTCACTGGGGCGGAGTCGTCGAGGACAACAGCTTCGGCACGCATGAATTTCTCGACTTCTGTGAGCTGATCGGCGCCGAACCCTATATCGCCGGCAATGTAGGCAGCGGCACTCCCAAGGAAATGGCGGACTGGGTCGAGTACATGACCTTCGACGGAGACAGCAGCCTAGCCAAGGAGCGAGAGGCGAACGGGCGGAAAGAACCCTGGCGTGTTCCCTTCCTGGGAATCGGCAACGAGAACTGGGGCTGCGGCGGCAACATGACCCCCGAGTATTACTCCGATCTTTACAAGCGATTCGGCGTCTATGCTCGCGACTGGTCGGGCAACACCCTCACGCGCGTTGCCGGCGGCCCAGGCGGCACGCGGCTCAACTGGCTCGAAGTCCTTGCCGGACGCGTAAAACGGGATATTCAGGGGATTTCGATGCACTACTACACCCTGGGCGGCGCCTGGCGAGACAAGCTCCCCTCGATCGATTTCCCGGAAAGGGATTGGCACGCGGTTCTGCGAGACGCCCTCAAGATCGACGGCCTCTTAGAGGAAGCCGAAAAAATCATGGCCCGCCACGACCCCGATGGCGGCATAGGACTCTACGTCGATGAGTGGGGCACGTGGTATTCTCCGTTTCCGGGCTCCAACCCATCATTTCTCGTGCAGCAAAATTCCATGCGCGACGCGGTCGTGGCCGCAGCAACCCTTAATATTTTTCACGATCATGCCGAGCGCGTAAAAATGGCCAACATCGCTCAGTTGGTCAACGTCCTGCAAGCCCTAATCCTGACCGAAGGCGACAAGATGATTTTGACGCCTACCTACCACGTTTTCGATATGTACCAGGTGCATCATGACACCACCTACGTGCCGCTTGACCTGATCACAGACAAATACAGCTTCGACGGCGGTGACGCGCTCCCGGCCCTGAGCGCTTCGGCTTCCCGCGACTCGGAGGGTCGAATGCACATCAGCCTGGTCAATCTTGATCCCAACGTTGCCATGGACGTAGAGGCGCGCATCGAGGGGCGGAGTTTCTCCTCTGTCTCCGGACGCATTCTCACCGCAAACGCCATGGACGCGCACAACACGGCCGATGCGCCAAATGAAGTTCAGCCCGCGAAATTCACAGGAGCAACGCTCGGAGATGGCTCCCTCAAGCTGCAGCTCCCGGCCAAGTCCGTTGTAGTCCTCACGTTGGCCGGCGAGTAGTAGCCCAAAATGAACCCAACCCGTCCCCTAGGCACCACCGGTCTCCACTGCCATGTACTCGGTTTCGGTTGTTACCGAATCATGAACGGAGACTCTGGCCACGAAGCCGCGCTTCGCGCCTACCTCGCCAAAGGCGGGAACCTCATCGACACCAGCGCCAACTACGGCGATGGATCGTCGGAAGAACTTGTCGCCAAGGTTCTGCGAGGCATTCCGCGCAACCGGGTCATCGTGGTCACCAAAGGCGGCTATATCCAGGGTCAAAACATGGCCCTCGCCGCGCAGCGAGATTTTCCCGAAGTCGTCGAATACGGGCCTGGGATCTCTCACTGCATCCATCCCGAGTTCCTCGAGACCCAGATCGAGCGCTCGTGCAACCGCATGCAGCGCGACTACATCGACGTTTATCTTCTGCACAACCCGGAATACTTTCTCGAGGACGTCAGCCATCGCCGAAAGCTCACCGCCGCCGATCACGATGAATTTTATCGCCGCATCCGCGAGGCCTTTCGCTTTCTAGAAGCAAAAGTTGCCGACAGCGTGATCGGCTGGTACGGCATCAGCTCAAACAATTTCGGACAACCCGCCTTTGGCTTCCCCGAAACTGATCCAACTGCAACCTGCACCACAATGACCAGCGTCAGCCGCTGCCATGCGGAAGCTGAAGCCGTTTCGCCGAGCCACCATTTCCGGGTAGTCCAACTGCCGCTGAATCTCTATGAACCCGGAGGAGCCGTCGAACCCAACAACGCCGGCAAGACCGTCCTCCAGTTCTGCCGGGAAAACGGCATTGGCGTCCTGGCCAATCGCCCGCTCAATGCCTTTTACGGAAACCGCATGCTTCGCCTGGCCGACTGGGCCAAGCCGGGCACCCGGCTTCCGGGCCCCGAAACTTTCATCGGAATGCTGCAGCCCGTCCGGCAGCAGGAAGCCTGGTTCGAGGAAATCTTTGAGGAACCAATGCGCCTCGCCAGCAGAGAAACGATCTCCGAGATGCTGCTTCGAGTCATTCCCGGGCTGCGCTCACTCTCCACCTGGGAACAAGTAGTAGGCCATCATGTCATCGAGCCGATCCAAGCTTGGATTGTTCAGGCGCGTGAGAATCTCCAGAACAAACCCGAGTGGGATGCCTGGCTCCAGGACTTCGTAGCGGCGATCAATACGGTCTTAGCCGACGTGCGCCGCTACCTTGGGACAAAGCAGCAGGGACAATCCGACGGAGTGAGAGCGAAGCTCTACGCCGCGGGCCACCCCAACTCCGAAGAGTCGCTGAGCCGCTTGGCTCTCACCGTCCTGGCCAGTCTAGACGGGCTATCGTGCGCCTTGGTCGGGATGCGGCAGCCCAGCTACGTGGACGACGCTTTCGGCATCACGGAGATGAAACAGGTAGACGGTCTCGCAATTCTGCGGGACTTTAATTGACCGTGTAGTCGATCTTCTTGATGGCATCGAGTACGACGGCGTCGTTCGGGTGGAGGTCCAGCGCCTTCACGAACTCATCGAGCGCGCGCATTTCCTCCCCTTTTGCGATGTAAACCCTTCCCATATTCAAGTAAGGGAAGTGCCGAGGTTCGTAGCGCTTGGCCTGCTTGGCCGTCTCGAGCCAGGGAATGGCATCGTTCAACTGTCCTTTCTGCATTAGATAGACACCGATGTCGTTGTAGGGGTTGCCAAACTCCGGGTCGATCCGAATCGCCTTCTTGCAGTCGTCGATCGCTTCGTCGATTCGCCCAAGAGAGGAAATAGCCCATCCGCGGTAGGTGTACCCTTCAGCGGTAGGCTTGGCTTCGATGCTTTCTTCGTAAAGCTCGACAGCTTCCTCGACGCGGCCTTCGGTGAGACGCTGAGTCCCTTCAAGCCACAGATCCTTCGCCTGCTCGTCTTTGGTCCGTTTCTTTTTGGGTATCTTGGCCATCCGATCGGCAGCGAGGAGTGAAGGCCCTTCGGCTTTGGTCGGCTTCTCTTTGTTCATGGTGGTTACCCGATCCGCGTCAGCAATGAATGCCCGTGGCGGACCCCTACTTTGATCTTACCTGAATTATGCACTGCGGCGTGGACCTGAGGAGGGCTGAGCCGCAAGGGACCATTGGGGACCCCCTAAAACATGGGGTAAAAAGGTCGGCTGGCAAAGATTCCAGCTTCGCCAGCCAACCCCAAGGAAGTCACCCACATGGTTACCAGACGAAAACAGCATAGCTCCCAAAGGCCCGTCCAACAAGGCCCAGCCGTGACGGCCTCGCGGCCCAATAAAATCGGGGCTTCAACGCCTTACCACTTCCGCGGCAGGAAGCCGACTCCCTACGGCGACTTGCTGCCGGTGGTCGGGAGGGCGCTGATCTGAGAGCCTGGCTATGCGCTATGCATAAAATTTTATGCACTAGCCGTAACGCACTGGAAACACGTCAGTTCCGAGCGAGGTTTTGACGACGCGGATTCTGGGCGGGAAGGGAAACCGGACACGGAGAAGCCAAAAGGCCAGTTGCCGAGCTACCACCTCACGACGACCGCCAACCCGCTACGAACGCAGCCACACTCGCAAAGTGAATCTGTGCATAATTCAGGTCTTACCTTACCCGGATAGTAGCTTCTCCTGAAAGAGCGGCCGGAGGTCATCATCAAATGCCCGCAAGGCGCTTGTAACCCTTTGCGAAAGCGTTTTGGAAATCCCAAGTGTTTGGCATCTCTCGTGGCGGGTGCTCGTCGTAGGACACAACGAAAGCGCCACCTTGCATCAACGCCCGCCATTCCAGCTTAGGGCCATACTGTTGAAACTCGGGAAACTGAGCCAGCGCCTGCTCAAGTGCTTGCACGGCCAAATCAGCGTCGATTTCCAAACCATTCTCCTAGAGTAATGTTGCTGGATTCCGCTGCTTCATCATAGCGCCAAACAACGATTCGCAACGTTTATGTTTCAGAGCGGGCGTCGCATTGTCTTAGACTGAAAACGGTTCCACGCCGGCGCTCGATCCGTTTGGCTGCCTGAAGCGCCCGGCGTTTGTCTAGACCAGAAATATACGGCTCTTGCCGATCACAAAGACGACGATGACAAGGGCAACGATACTGAAGTTCGCACTACCCGTGGCATCGGTCCTGCTGACGCTAGCCGTCGCCGCTTCTTTCGCCGCCCGTGGAAAGTTTCTCCCTCTCGCCTTGAGCATCGTTCCGCTCGCGACGGCGATTTTCATGCTTAGCGTAGCGCCCGGGTTCTGGCACGGCTTGAACCAGCCTTTGAACAACAAGACCCGCTGGGCCTTCCAGCTCCACGCCTTTCGCAGCGCGGTCGTCGGAGTGGCCGCTCTTTCATTCGTCTTCATGTCTTTCGAGATATCCGGCGACTTCTTTTTCGTGGTCTTGGCGTTTTCCATGCCGTATCTGTTTTTCGGGATACCCGGGACCGCGGGTATGATTCACGTTTTGATCAAAGACCAGCCGGACGCCTCCGCTTTTCGAGAGAGCCGAATCGTCTGGGCCTCCCGTTTAATCACGCATATTTCGTGGGCCGGTTCGGCTGTCCTGATCGTCACCGCGCTGGCCGTCTTTCAGCCCTGGCCGTTCTCGCTGCGGGAAGGTCTCGACACCGAATGGGCTCGTGAGGGATTTGAGCAAACCTTTGGCTTCGCCGCCCCCGCTTCGGTGGAGAAGCTCTACTGCCGTCGCGTTTCGTTTTGGCAATCCAAAGAGGTCTATACAAAGTTCAACTACCGTAACCCCGAGATCGCCAAGCAGATTCTAGACAAGCTACAAATGGAGCAAGGCAAGCCACGAGGCTACCAGGAAATCCGACAGCATTTCCCGTCTTGGTGGTTGCGGGGAATCCCCGAACACGACGATGCCACGCTCGAGTATCACCACCGGCCGGCGGTCACACAGATAGGAGAAGGAGTCTGGATCGATCGCGAGTCCAAAACTCTTTACTACATGTACCTCGACTGACTTCGCGTGTGAATAGGCCCGCCGTGAGAGGCAAACGGAATCGCATCACCTACTGACCGGCAGATCTCAAAGTCCCATCTGCTAAGATTATGTTGCGAAAAGAGTATCGATCATAAATGCCTGCCAGCTCAAGAATATCGTTGGAATCTTTCGTGGATCAATGCAGATCGCAAACGATTCCCCTCAATAGCCTGTTCAGCTATTTCACTGCTACTCCGCTCGATGAATCCGCCATCAAGCGGGTGCTTCATGATCCTATTGCCGCCCTGCCGCCCGCGGTCGCCAAGCTGCTCCCGCCGATCGCTGTTTTGCTGGTGCCTTTTATTGAAGAAGCGACCGGCAATGGCCGGTCGGCCAAGACCACGAAGGGAAGCAAAAACGGGCACCAGGGGAAGCCGGCCAGACGGAGCCACCCCGAAACGTCGGGACGCTCAGTCACCTTCAAGCGGCCGGCCAGACGCCGGCAACTCTTCTCAGCAACTCTCGTTGACGGAGGCGAAGCCTTCGTGTTCGTGTCGATCAGTGACGAGGACGTCGCGGACTGCCATTACAGTTTCTACAACGCGCTCTCATCGCTCATTAGCGAGAAGCTGGGGGAAGATTCACTGGATGGATTCACCGATCTTGTGCGGGAGGAACTCTCCAATGGCGCTCATGGAGAGATCGACGAAGGGAGCTGGCAACTCAAAGAGGAGCTCGTGCGCCGGCAATCGAACCCGACGAAGAACAGCCCGCTGCTGCACAACTACCTGAGCCAAGCGCTCGATGACACGCTCACTCTTTATATGCACGGCCTTTGCTGCGATATCGATCTGGAGGCCGGACCGCGGCAGCTCGCCAGTCCAAACATCCGTCGGCGCTTGAACTTGGTGCGCAGCTTTCTGCCGCCACCCTCGGGTTTTGCGCTCTTTCCCGAGGAACTCGACCGTCACCACTAAGGCCCCCGAATGCTGTCACCGCTTCTCGTCCGTTCGACGTTAGGTGGCGATAAACGAGTCGGGCGTTCACAGAACGCTGCCACAGACGCATGAACACGGAGCCGGAACTAGACGAGGCGCTCTCGCGGCCAACCGCCGCGGACGTCGCCGCCATGGCGTCCCTGGCTGGCGATTTGATGATCATCGGGGTCGGCGGCAAGATGGGACCAAGCCTCGCCGCGCTGGCGAAGCGAGCGTGCCATGAGGCCGGGAACTCGAAGAAGATCACCGGGGTCGCACGGTTCTCAAAGCCTGGCCTTCGCGAAGCACTCGCGGAGCAGGGCATCTCCACGATTCGTTGTGACGTTCTCAACCGCACCGACGTCGAAGCCCTGCCGGACTGCCCGAACGTCGTCTTCATGGTGGGTTACAAGTTCGGTTCCGGAGACCATCCCGAGCTGACCTGGGCGACAAACCTATACGCTCCCGCATTGTTGGCGGAGCGTTTCTCCCGGTCACGCATCGTTGCCCTCTCTAGCGGGAACATCTATCCGTTTTGGCCGGTGGAAAGCAAAGGGCCCGCGGAAACGGATCCTGTGGGACCGGTGGGGGAATACGCCCAGTCCGTCCTCGGACGGGAGCGGATGCTTGCCTACTTCTCGCAACGGGACGGCGTGCCCATGGCGATCCTACGCCTCAACTATGCCATCGAGTTGCGCTATGGCATCCTTCGCGACGTCGCGGACCAGGTCTACGATGGCAAGCCCATCAACCTCTCAATGGGGTACGCCAATGTTATCTGGCAGCGCGGTGCGAACTCGGTAGTCTTGCGCTGTTTCGATCACTGTTCCACGCCACCGTTTGTACTGAACTTGACCGGGGCAGACGCAGTTTCGATTCGCTCGCTTGCCCATGGCTTCGGAGAAGCTTTAGGAGTCGATCCGATCCTTGAAGGGGAAGAATCCCCAACGGCACTTCTCAGCAACGCCGCGAAGTGTCAGAGGATCTTCGGCCCGCCCGAGGTTGCGCTCGATCAAATGATCGATTACGTTGCGACGTGGGTGAAACGGGGAGGAGCCAGCCTGGGCAAACCGACGCACTACGAAGAACGGATAGGCGCCTTTTGAAGCAAAACGGTTCAACGAAACAACGTAAACGGAAGAACGAAATATGCCCCGACCCCCAGCGCTAACTCCGAGGATCCTCAAACAACTCAGGAAAGGCACCGTCATCCCCGCGCACCCGCTCGCCCTGAACCGCAACCGCAAACTCGACGAAAGGCGCCAGCGTGCGCTGACTCGCTACTACATCGCCGCTGGAGCAGGCGGCGTCGCCGTCGGCGTCCACACCACTCAGTTTGCAATTCATGATCCAAAGGTCGGCCTATTAGAGCCAGTGCTCGCGCTGGCTGCCGAGACGCTGGACGCCCATCCACCGAGAAAAGGAGCACCGATGATTCGCGTTGCCGGAATCTGCGGCGGCACCAAGCAGGCTGTCCGGGAAGCGGGTCTGGCGGCCAATCTCGGCTATCACGCCGGGCTGGTCAGCCTGGGAGCGCTCCACTGTGCGTCGACGCCGAAACTTGTGGAGCACCTGCGGGCGGTCGCGGAGGTGATCCCCGTCTTCGGATTCTATCTGTTGCCGTCGCTCGGCGGCCGCCTTCTGGGCTATGATTTTTGGCGCCGTGTGGTGGAGATCGAAAACGTCATTGCTATCAAGATCGCTGCGTTCAACCGCTACCAGACCCAAGACGTCGTGCGCGCTGTCGCCGAGTCAGGCCGTGCCGGCCAGATCGCACTCTATACCGGTAATGACGACAATATCATCCCCGACTTGCTGACAAACTTCCGGTTTTCCGAAAACTCCGAAGACAAGAAGGCGGCTACCATCACCATAGCCGGTGGGCTGCTGGGACATTGGGCATTCTGGACCCGGCGCGCCGTCGACTACTGGCTCGAATGCCGGCGCATTGTTGCCGAACAGAAGATCCCGATCCCGCCCTGGATGCTCACGCTCGGAGCACAAGTCACCGACGTTAACTCCGCCGTCTTCGACCCCTCGCATGGATTCGCCGGTTGCGTTCCCGGCGTTCTCGAAATCCTGCGGAGACAGGGCTTACTCGAAGGCCGCTGGTGCCTCGATCCCAAAGAAACCCTCAGCCCGGGACAGGCCGCCGAAATCGACCGCGTCTACGCCGCCTACCCGCACCTCAACGACGACGCGCTCGTGACCGCAAACCTAGACAAATGGTTGCGTTGAAGTAGGCCGTTGAAACCGTGGCTCCGCCGAATCGCCGGGCGAACGTTGAGATGACACTCAGCTAGCCGCGATACTGTTGCTGAGAGCTCGAGCGGCGCGAAGCGGAACCCTGCGTGAATGCCCCATTGAGGCAGGAGCCCTGAATGGCCTAGCAGAAAGCAACTCCCTTCTCCGGCGGATGTCGATGTGCGGCGGCCTTCAACGATATCCGAAGCAAGACCACGCGCCATATGGCAAAGGTCTTCCACGGGGAACTGCCAGATAAGCAGTGCTGGCCCTAGCGGTGAAGGTGGGCTCGTGCCCGAAAATCGGCATGGCCCCGGCTAGCCCGCGGTTTGCTATTCGACTAGCCCTGCGGCGGCAACGGATTCCGGCTCGATCGAGGGTTCCTGGGGATCACCGGTGTGCTGGGCCAGCTTATCCACGGACTCGACAACCAAGCAGCGTCGGCCTATCGAAAGACAGCCGTCACGCCGCAGCCGGTTGAGAGCAGCGGATGTGGTCTCGCGGGTAGCACCCACTAAGCCAGCGACATCTCGCTGAGACAGTTGGAGCTGCATCCGGCCCACAGGGTTGGCGGGATGTGACTCCCCCCAACGAAGCAGCAGGCGAGCAATGCGCTGTTCGACTTCCAAGAACGTTACCCATTGCACTTGGTCTTCGAGATCCCGCACTCGTCCACTTAGCTGCTGGGCGTAAGCCTTCCAGAATTCCGGGTGCGCGTCGGCGTACGCCGCTGCCGCTTCGCCCGGAATCACCATCACGGAGGCCTTCTCAATCACCTCTGCAATAGCTTGACGTCGTCCATCGCCGAAAAGCATCGCTTCGCCGAAGATCTCTCCCGCCTCGATGACCTGAAGAATGCACTGCTTTCCGCCGCGCGAGGGCGCCGAGATCTTAACTCGGCCTGAGGTCAGGTAGAACAATCGATCCGCCCTGTCACCAGGAACGAATAGCAGAGTGCCGCGTTCCAAGTCGGATAGGGCAATTGCCTCTTTGACGTTCGATAGGTGTCCGGCAACGCCAATACTCTCAGGTTTCATGGTTGCGTTTTGGGCGTCCATAAATAATCCCGCATACAGGATAGCAGAATCTTTCGGCGGGCAACAATATGACGGAGCATATGACGGGGCATATGTCGTAGCGCAGTGGAAGTGCACCCTTGGTTTCGTTGTTTATCAGTATGTAAGAGAGTATCGTGGTCGGGGCTGTGAAGGTGGGCATCGCTTTCGCGATTTCGATGGGCGGTTGGAAGGGTGGGAAACCTGTCGCTGCGATCCGAACGCTCGTCGCTGTTCAGTGAGGTTTTCCACACTTTCAATTAGGCGCTCTCGAATCCACCGGCCTTCTCGAAGGCATCGGCAATCTTTAGCATTTTGGCTTCCTGGAAGTGATTCGCTAGAATCTGCATTCCTATGGGGAGACCCTCCGAGGAGGACCCGCAAGGCACGCTGATGCCGGCGATGCCGGCGAGACTAGCGGTGATGGTGTAGATGTCAGACAAGTACATCTCCAGCGGATCGGCCATCTTTTCCCCTAACTTGAAAACCGGAAAAGGGGAAACGGGGGTGACGATGGCGTCGACCTTCTCGAACGCGCTGGTAAAGTCCGCGGCGATCAACGAACGAACTTTTTGCGCTTTGAGGTAGTAGGCATCGTAGTAACCCGAACTTAACACGTAGGTCCCCAAGATGATCCGCCGCTTGACTTCCGCGCCAAAACCTTCGCCTCGGGTGTTTTGGTACATGTCCCCCAATGTCTCGGAATTGGGTGAACGGAACGTATATCGCACCCCGTCATAGCGAGCCAAGTTCGCACTGGCTTCGGCTGTGCAGATCAAGTAGTAACAAGCAATGGCGAACTCGGTGCTGGGCAGGCTGATATCAACGATTTCGCAACCGAGGTTTCGCAGAACGTCCAAGCCGGCCTGAACACGGGCTCCCACCTCCGAATCGAGGCCCTCACCGAAATACTCCTTGGGGACTCCTACTTTTAAACCCTTCACATTGCGGTCGAGTCCGCCAGGGTAGTCGTCGACTGGTGCGCTCGCCGAGCTTGCGTCGAGCGGGTCGCGGCCGGCGATCACCTTGAGCACGGTCGCCGAGTCCTTGACAGTGCGCGAAAAAGGGCCGATGTGATCGAGGGAGCTGGCGAACGCGACCAAGCCGTAGCGCGAAACCCGTCCGTAGGTGGGCAGCACGCCGACCACGCCACAGAACGACGCGGGCTGGCGAATCGAGCCGCCGGTGTCAGAACCGAGCGAAACGGGCGCAAAACCACCTGCGACGGCTGCGGCTGATCCTCCGCTGGACCCGCCGGGGACGCGGTCCGGTGCAGCGGGATTCCGCACGGGAAAGAACGCGGAGTTTTCGTTGGACGAACCCATCGCGAACTCGTCGCAATTGGTCTTGCCGATGATGACGGCCCCGGCTTCCTTGATCTTGGTGACGGCGGTGGCGTCGTAGGGAGCTACGTAGTTTTCCAGCAAACGAGAGGCACAGGTGGCACGTAGACCTTCAGCGAGGATGACGTCCTTGACGGCTATGGGCACGCCGCCGAGCGGCCCGATCGGTTGGCCGGCCGCGATTTTTGCGTCAACGGCTTCGGCTGCGGAGATCGCCTGTTCCGGGGAGAAGTGCAGGAACGCCCCGTAGTGGTCGTTCTCTGCTTCGGCGACGCGGAGAGCTTCCTGAGCAAGCTCTTTTGCACTGAAGGTGCGTTCGGCAAGAGCGGTTTGAATCTCGTCGATCGTGAGCTTTTTGTAGTTATCCATTTGCAAATCGTTGGCGGCAATGGGAGGAGGTTAGACGCATGTCTTGTTAGGGGTTTCGGGGACCAATCCGCCCCCTATTCGATTGCGTCGCTGTTGTAGGCCGGCCCAGTGATCGTGCCGTGCCGCGGCTATCGCTCAATGACTCGGGGGACCTTGAACTGACCTGCTCCTGATTTCGGTGCCGAGCGGAGCGCGACTTCGGTATCGAAACTGGGCCGGTTCACATCATCCCGTAGTGTCGAAGTCTCGCTTCCGGCGTAAATCACCTGTGCCATGGGTTCGACTTCGGACGTGTCGATTTCGTCTAGCTTGTCGACGTAAGTGAGGATTTCCTCGAGGTCGCCGCGGTATTTGTCGACCTCGTCGTCGCTGAGCCGCAGGTTCGCCAGCTCCGCAATGTAGCGAACTTCTTTCTCGGTGATATTCACTTCTTCACCGCTCTCTTCATGGATCGCCTGTAGATCCGCCGCAGGTTGGGGTCGGAGATCCCGGAAGCTTCGTCGTCATGCGCGTCATCGATTCCCGTTGCCATTTGCGCGCGGCCTGGGGGGCGGAGGTCGGGGATCATCACTCGGAACTCGACGTCTTCGAGCGCGTCTCGGCCGACCGCGCCGTTCAACTGCTTGGCAATCGATCTGCCCATCGGGGCGAGCTGCCGGCGCCATTCATGGCCTTCGATGTCGACGATGAGCCGCCCTTTCAAGATGCGCACGGGCGTGGTTCGCCGGGCGATTTGAGGACCGACCGTGCTTGGCCAGTACGTGCGCACGAGTTCCTCTTCGTCCTCGGCGGTCATGCTCTTTTCGCGCCGATAAAGGTCAGGCAGAATGTCTCTGAGGGGCTTCACGGGTCAGGGTTACGGGGGAGGAACGGTTCATTTTATCACGGGGTCGGTAGAAGGCTGGATCGCACGCAGGCCGCAATCCGTTCGTAGGGATTCTTGTTGCCTGGAAAAGCGTTTCGAAAACCCGTCGAGCAGGGCTCGTCAGAGACCTGCGTCTCTTCGTTGCGTTCACCCGGAGGGTCCGGTTCGACGAAGACCGCAGGTCTCTGAGGAGCGCTGCGCTACGCCAGTTCATTAACAGGTGCGCAACGCAAAGGTCGCCTTATGGACGGATCCTGGGCAGGCAGGCGATAACTACCCCAACGCATGTTACAATTTTGACTCACTCGAAGTCTGCCGTCGCTTTCCCTTGCCGCCGGAAACAGGCGATGCGGCATCTCAGAATCAGGGCTAAGCAAACGATGAAACTGCAACGAAGACTCAACTCGATCGGTGTGACTACTTTTTTGGCCTTCGCCGCGGCGATGTTAGTGCCACCTGAATTATGCACAGATTCGGCGTAGCCATCGTCGATGGAGTTGTGGCGATAGCGGCACTCGTGTCAACTCAGTGATTTCTCAAGTCGTCTTTTCTGCTGTTTCCCTCCCCGTTTGAGCCGCCTCCTGATCCCGGCAGGGCAAAAGCGGGCTGGCAAGCGGCGTGTTCCCAGTACGTTGCGGCGAGTGCATGAAATTTTATGCATGGAGTGCCCCTCAGCTCAGCGCACCCTCCACCACCGGCGCCAAGCTCGATCCCGGCGGCCCCATCGCCCGCAGCCGTCGCATCAGCCGTTCAAACAGGCCCTTTTCCTGATAATGATCGCTGTAGCTGACACCCGTTCTGCCGGCGTGCCGCCAGATCTTGGCCGCCACGAACAGAAAACGCAGCCGCGCCGTCGCCAGGGTGGTGTGCCGCAGCGTCTCCACGCTGGCCTGGGCTTCGCGGTTGAACAGCAGCAGCCAGCAGTTGCGATTGTAGGCCAGCATGGCCAACTGAAAGTGATTGCGGTTCATGTCAAAGCGGCGCGAGGGATGGGCCGCCAGCCCGGCGTCGTTGTTGGCCTCCTTGATCAGGTTCTCGGCTCCGGCGCGCTGATTGTAAAACCACACCACCGCCGCGATCGGCTCGGCCAGATTGGTGACAAACACGCGGTAGGTGTAAGCGCTGGTGGCGAACAACTGGTATTGCTCGGCCGCGCCGGCCTTGGGCTCGTTTTCGTAACGCAGCGCCAGGAAACGGCAGGCCCGCGCCCAGCCTTGCGGTTGGTAGAGGAATTCGCATTCCGCGTCCGCGTCGGAGCGGGGGGAGGGTTTCCTTTCTGCTTGCTGCAAGCGCTCGACCAGGCGCCGCGTTTTGCGCGCCACGATGACGAACTGACAAGCCGCCTTTTCATAGGCCTCCACCGCCTCCCAGCAATAAAAGCCGGAATCGGCCCGCGCCAGGATTTTCTTCACGCCGCCCGGCAAAGTCCGGAAAGCGCTCTCGAGGTGGGCGGCGATCTGTCGGCCCGTGGGCCGGTCGCCGTTGCGCAACCCGCCCATCAGGTATTCGCGCGTCTCGGCCAGGAAGGTCAGTATCGGCTGGTAGCTGCGCTTGCCCTTGTTCTTGGGGTTGTAGCTCTTGCGCCCGCCCATCTGGCGGCCGTAGAGGGTATGCACGGTGGTGTCGGTGTCCAGCGTCACCGTCTCCAACTTCACGTGGGCCGCGGCCCAGACTCGTTCCCGCAGCTGGCGCTGAATGGAAAGGATCTGCTTCGCCACGTTGAGGTGCAGCGAGGCCAGAAAGCGCCACAGCGTGGACTGCGGCGGCAGACGCGTCACTTGCAAGATGCCGGTCAGGATGGGGTCGCGAGCGATGAAGCGGAGTTGGTTGAGCCGCGCAAAGCCGACATAGAGGCCGAGCACGAGGGCCAGCACGAACTGGTAGGGGCTCATGGCTCGGGTGATCCGTTTGGTCGTGAGGGTTTCTTCCAGCAGCGCTTGGAAGCCGAGTTTTTCGAGCAGGGTGGCGACGGGCAGCAAGCCGCCGTAGGGAGTCAGATTCTTGCCACGGAAGTGATAGGGCGTGGCAGCCCCGATTTTATTGGGCCGCGGGGCCCTCGCGCCGGGGCCTTGTTTGACGGGCCTTCGGGAGCTATGCTGTTTTCGTTTGGTAACCATTTGGGTGACCTCCTTGGGGTTGACTGGCGAAGCTGAAATCTTTGCCAGCCTACCTTTTTACCCCATGTTTTCGGGGGTCCCCAAATGGTTCCTGGCGGCTCAGCCCTCACCAGGTGCACCGGCAGTGCATAATTCAGGTGCCACATTTCGCGAGTGCCCAACTGAGTCTGACCAGCAACCAGATCTGGGACGAGATGGTCCTCGGTGGCCCGGCTGCCGCGGACGACAGATCGGGAGAGTATCTCGCGCAAGGTGATATCGATGGCGACGGTTTCAGTGATTTGGCAATTGGCGCGCCCGGTGGAGGGCTGACGATCCGCTGGGGATCCGCCACCCGCGACTCTGAAGCGAGTCAAATCTTTTCTGACAGCATCAGGGCCTTGGCGGTGGGAGACCTCAACGGAGATGGTTTTGCGGACCTGGCGTTGGGAGTTCCGGGCGGAGCGATGGACCCGGGACAGGTAGTGGTGGCCTTTGGCGGTGCGAGTCGAGCTGCTTTCGGGGGTCCTGCCGAGTTCTGGGACCAAGGCGACATTAACGGCGTGGCCATGGAGAACGGCGACCGATTCGGCTCTGCGTTGGCCGTCGGCGATTTCAACGACGACGGGTTCGGCGACTTGGCGATCGGCGTCCCCGGGGAGGATGTCAGTGGGAATACAGTGTCGAATGCCGGCCTCGTCAACGTGCTGTATGGCAGTGATACTGGCTTGACTGACGTCGGCCAAATCTTGCGGCAGTCGAATCTCGCGGGAGACGGCGAGCAGGCCGGCGATCAGTTCGGCAGTTCCCTGGCCGCCGGCGATTTCAACGGGGATGGCAAGGACGACCTCGCGGTCGGCGCCCACCTGGAGAACAATTCAAGAGGGGCAGTGAATGTCATCTATGCCGGTGCAGCACCAGGCGCGAGGCTAGTTGCGGCCGGCAGTCAGTTCTGGGCACAAGACGGAGGGCCAAGTGACCTCAGTGGCGGGGCTGAGAACGGGGACCGATTCGGGTTTGCCTTAGCTGCGGGAGACTTCAACGGAGACGGAACTGCCGACTTAGCTGTCGGCGTCCCTGGCGAAAGCACCAGCAGCAACACGATATCGAACGCCGGCGCCCTCAACGTCATCTACGGGGCGAACAGCGGACTAACAGGCGCTGGGAATCAGATCTGGGGCCAGAATCAGCTCGAAGGTGGTGGTGAGCAGGAGGACGACGAGTTCGGGCGTGCCTTGACGTCCGGCGATTTCAACGGCGACGGGTTCGCCGATTTGGCGGTCGGAGTCCCGATGGAGAATGTCCAGGCGGCGGTCGATGCCGGAGCCGCGAATGTGATCTACGGCAGCGAGACGGTCGGGCTGGTTGCGGACGGGAATCAATTCTGGAGTCAGGCCCCGCTGGCCGGCGCTCTGGAGGCCGGAGACTTCTTCGGTTTTGGGCTCGCGGCCGGAGACTTCGACGGTGATGGCACAAGCGACCTGGCCGTCGGGAGCCCCGGCGATGACGTCATCAGCAACACCATCGCCGATGGAGGGGCTGTCAGCCTGATTTACGGCGTCGGCCCCATTGCGCCCACGATGATCTCGGTCGGCGACACCGTCATGGGAACGCTGGATGAGATTGATGCGCGTTCAGTAGCGGACATCTCAGAGGGTGGCCGAGGCGCCTGTCCTGGTTGCTTTGCCGACAACTATTCGCTCACTCTCGCTGCCTCCGAGGCCGTTCGCATCTCGCTTACCTCAGGAAACATCGATACCGCGCTGGCCGTGTTCAACAGCGAAGGTACCCAAATCGGAGAGGATGACGACGGTGCGGGTAGCAGCGACTCACTCCTCGAGATCGCGTTGCCGGCCGGCACATTCATTGTCGAGGCAACGAGCTTTAGTCCCGCCGACGCCGGCATGTATACCATCTCCATCGAGTCTCTCCAGCCTATGATTACCTCCATCGACCCAGCCTCGGTCATGGCTGGCGGCGGCGGATTCACCATGACGGTCAACGGTACGAACTTCTGTGACGAGGCGGTCGTCGTTCTGCTGCCGGATGCGGGAAGTCCCGAGACGCTGACCACGACGTTCGTCGACGCGATGACCCTCGAGGCCGCGGTGCCGGCCGGCGCGGTGAGCGTGCCCGAGTCGTTCCAAGTCGTAGTGAACCATCCCGCGGAGTCTATCTGCATCTCGAAAGGGGATTCCAACGATTTTCTGTTCACCGTCGAAATGCCAATGGGGACACCGGGACTTTCGATCACGACGCTGATGCCGGGAGCCGTCGACGCGGGCGCTGGCAGTTTCAGTTTGTCCTTAGTTGGCATGGGCTTCTGTTCCGACTCTGTTGTGATTCTGGAATCCAGCGACGGACTGACGATGACGCCGTTGGCGACCACGTTCATCGGCGCCACGCAGTTGAGCGCGCTTGTTCCGGCCGCGCAGGTCGCCAACCCTGGCACGCTGCGCTTCCGGGTGAACAACGCCGCGGAGTCTTCCTGCGACGTAAAAGGAACCTCGTCGGCGGCTCTGTTCACGGTGCGTGGCGCCGCGTCCGGTTCACCTGAGGGAGGGCTGCTCTCGGGTCAAGTCATTCCCCGGATCGTGGCGGGCGCCGATGAGTGGACGACTGAATTCCAGATTTTCAACCTCGATGGCGCGGGAGTTGCTCATCAATTCGAAATGGATTTCATCATCACGGACGGGGCAACCGGCATGCCTACCGGCGAACAGGTGGAGCTATTTGACAGCCAGGGTGTGAGCCTGGGGTCGTTTTCGACCTACAGCGCCATGGTTCCGGCGAATGGCGGCATCTTTATTCGCACTTCCAACGCGGGAGCGCTCAAGCAGGGCTGGGCGGTTTTCCGTACCACGGCCGAGAACGCCGCGGGGCAGCCCGGATTGCAGGAGGTCGGCCTGACAGCGGTCATCAATCGATCCACCTCAGGGTTCGAATTCCGCACCTCGGTTTCGGCTGTGCCGACTCTCCAGGAAAGCCTGGCGTTTCCGTTCTCCTTCGCCAACGGCTTTGTCACTTGCCTGGCGGTCACGAACACCCAAATGTCGGGCACACAAAACGTCACGCTCACCGGAGACGGCGCCAATGGGTCGGAGATTGACAGCAGCTCCTTCATGATCGGGCCACGAGAGCATATTGCATTCTGCCTGACCGATCCTGGCAGACTGCCGGGTGTCGCCGGGCAAACCGGCACGGCGAGACTCAGCAGCGACGGCGGCGGTCTGGCGGCGATTGCCTTGGCGGCCGATCCCAGCTTCCGGCTGTGGACGCAATTGCCCTACGAGATCGTGGGAGCGTCAGCCCAATGCGTTCCGTTCCCCGATGCGTTCAGGCCGTTGGCGGCGATCGCGCAGGTGACCGACGCATTCCGCGGGTCGGCAGCGTCCGATCGTCCAACCGATCGCCTGGTGGTTGGCTTGACGCCGGGACCGGGAGTTCAAAACTTCGCCGACCTGCTTCAAGCGATACCCCTGCCGGCGATGACCGATCAGCGCTTCTGCGGGCTGGTCGAGCTGGCGCCAGGCTATAAGGCGGAAGTCTACCTTCCGACCGCGGCCGAGCGCGGCGGGGACTTTAGCGCCTCAAACGGAGTGCCGCTGCTCGATCCTCTAGTCGGGGCGCCCTTTCCAAACAACGTGATACCGGTGAGCCGGCAAGGCAGCGGTGGCGTGTTCGTCTGGCGAGTCCGTTCACCACCGCGCTAACGCCGAGTCTGAAATGCGCATTTGAATAGTCATATTTGACGGAGACACAAAAAGATGCACAAGCAAATCATCAGAAAGCTCACTCTGCAGTCCGCCGTGCTGCTGCTGGCATTCACGTCGTCGGCATTCGGCAAAGATCCGGCAATCGTCGAGTTAGGGCGCATACAGTCGGGGCAGGTCGTTCCCCAGATTGCCGCGGGCCTCGGTGAGTGGTCGACCGCGTTTCAAATCTTCAACCTCGACCCGAGCGGCGACAGTCACGAGATTACTTTGAACTTCTTTCAAGGCGTGGGTGATCCCTTGGCTCTGGAGTTGTTCGATGAAAGCGGCGTGTCGTTGGGAACCATGAGCAGCTATGACGCTACTCTAAACGCCGGTGGGTCCACTGCCATTCGCACGTCCACAGCAGGCAACTTGAGAGTTGGCTACGCGGTGCTCGAGATGAAGGGCGATGACGATGTCGGAGTTCCAGGCTTCCAGCTTGTCGGCATGACGGCGATTCTGACCCGCGCTGGGGCCGACAACTTCCGGACCGCGGTTCCCGCCCTGCCCACGCTGCAGGACCGGCTTCGGCTGCCGTTCAACTATACCGGCGGCTTCGTCACATGCGTAGCATGGGCCAACATTTCTTCTCAGGCGCAAACGGTCTCCTTGACGGCCAGAAACTTAGCGGGGCAAAGCCTGTCCGGCACGGCGGCCGAGAAGACTTTGGATCCGGGCGAGCACGAGGCCTTCTGTTTGGCCGACCGCATATCCGAAGTCTCGGGGAACGAAGGCGTCGTCGAAATCACAAGCGACGGGGGCGGAATCGCAGCCATCGGCTTGGCGGCTGACAGCGCCTTTCGCATCTGGACCGTTACTCCCTACGAAATCGTCGGTGTCGAGGAAGACTGTGTCGCGTTCCCTTCGATGACGCCGCCTTTGGATTGGATGTTCGAAATGACGGGCACCTTCGGAGGCGACCGTTTGGCGGTAGGTAGGCCGGCAAGCACACCGGCAACTCTTCTAGCGGGCGTGCCGAACCCATCGTTCGCGAATCAGAGATTCTGCGGCCTGGTTGAGCTGGTCAACGGAGTCCATGCGGAGGTCTATGTGCCGACCGCAGCCGAGAGGACAGGCGATTTCAGCGCCTACCCCGCGCCCATCACGGATCCCGAGACGGCCCAGCCGTTCGCCGGCAATACGATTTTCGGCAGCCGTTTGGACGATGTCTACGCGTTTCGGGTGCGCCTGCCGACCAGGTAGCGGCCGGCACGAGTAGAGCAGGGGCGGTTCGTAACGGCAGCTTTGTCCGGGTCGAGGCGAACCGGTACCAAGTGCGATTTCCATCGCTGAGCGGCTCACACTACCTCAGCGAATGACTTGCCGGTCCTTGATCCACTCGATCACGACATCGCGAACCAGTTTTCTATCCTCGGAAAACGGCAGTCCTATCCCTCGCCATTTCTCGCCCATGAAGTCATTCGTGGCTACCCCGTAGACGCGATTTTGGTCGATGTTTCTTCCGTTCGCCAACTCCGGGGGTAGCTGACTGCCTCGGATTTCCCCTACGGAAATGAGATTGCCAAACGGAAGTACGTTCCAGACGTGACGTGCCAGCAACTGCCCGGCAGGCAATTCATCGCGGATGCCGCCGCGATTCATGTAGCCAAAATCCGCATTGACCGCTTCAGCCATGGCCTGTTCAATCAGCGGCCTCAGCTCCCCCCGGCTGATCTTTCGTGTCGCCTTCCCGATCGGCACGTCCACAATCTCAGAAACCTTGGACTCCCATTTTTTCCACCAGCTTGGCGGTGGCTTGGTCAGCAGGGTACTTGCGCGAATCAATTTGTATGCGCTTCCACTGGTGTGAAACGATGCTTTTGCTGTCTAAGTCGAACTCAATGTCGAGGCGGCCCAGCTCCCGGCCATAGGGGCGTGTCTTGACACAGATGCGGCCATCGAACACTTTCACCTCATCCTGGCCACCGTGGTGGTGGCCGCCGACGATGAGGGGAACTCGGGGATTCTTGCGCAGAATCTCGTCCTCCTCCCGCGGGAAAGTGTGAGAGAGGACCACGATCAGGTCAGTAAGATCCTCGATCTCGTCCACGTAGCGACTGATTGCCTCGGTCGCTGGGAGTGCCTTCCAGGGGCCGCGAAGAGGGGCTTTCGTGAGATCCACCAGGTCAGCGGTCACAATGCCGATGACGCCCACGCGAATTCCGTTGATCTCCCGGATCAAGTAGGGTTTCGGAACGAGCAGGTTTCCCTCAGCATCGACGACGTTCGCGTTTAGCGTGGGGAATTTGGCCGTCGCCACAAACTCGCTAATCCTTCCGCCAGCCGTAGTCAAACTCATGATTGCCCAGGGTATGGAAGTCGAGGCCGAGCGTATTCGCAACCTCGTAAACCGGGGACGCCTTGGAAGATCGTGGATACAGGGGTTCCCTGAACCAAGTCGCCACCATGCATCACCAAGCTGAATTCGGACTTAGCTTTCTCTTGCCGGATGGCCTCCGCAACGTGAGCGAACCCGCCGCGATGCTCGGAATCAGGCAAAAGCCGGGCGTGTAAGTCGTTCAAGTGTAGGATGGTTAACGAGCGGTGCTGATTCTGCTGGGCGGAGCACCCCGATAGCAAAAATAGCAATAGGAAGAGGCTTCGAACCCGCAGCATTGACTAAGAGGCTAGCACGTTCCGAGATCCGTACTGCCCGCAAACGGTGTCGGAGCCACTCCGCCGCGCCGCGGCGTTTGGTTACAGGCGTAAACTCTGCCGGTCAACCGTTACAGCACTCCACCTCCCCGCGAAGTTCTAAGTGAAGGCTGGCAGCCGAGAACGGTGCCATCAACACGAATCGTCATTGAATCTACCCCCAGAAGGAGAAAAAGTATGGTGAGAATTTCAGTTTTACTCGTAATTGCCCTGGCTCTTGTTAGCCTTCCGCTAGCGGCGGAAAACGTCGAAGGCATCCTCGTGGATAAGGCGTGCTCCGGCAAGATCGTAGAGAAGGGCTACGGCGCCGCCAAGATGCACACGAAAATGTGTGCCTTGATGGACGGGTGCAAGGCAAGCGGTTTTGGAGTTGTGACCGCGGATGGCAAGTTCCTCAAGCTAGACGCTGAAGGCGACAAGCAGGCCGTGAAGGCTCTTGAAGTCACGGACAAGAACGACAATATTACCGTCAAGGTCGACGGTGAAGTTTCCGGTGGCAACCTAAAGGTCAAAAGCCTGAGCCTGACCTAGACTCCATCAGTATTGGTTTAGATTAGCCAGCCGGCCTGGAGGGTCCGCCCCGCGCACCTTTCGGGCCGGTTTTGTATTTGCCGCCGCAGGAACACTACCTGGCGTGGTACCCGCCCGCAGGATCTAGGCAACGCCCGCGTCACCCGAGAACCGTTTCAGCCCCTCCTCGGCATAGATGGCGCCGGTCGGCGAGTCCTCGTGTTTGAAAAACAGAAAAACCGTCTTCCCCTGAGAGAGCAGACCTTGGGCTTTTTCCCAAATGGCCGCCCGGTCCTCGGGGGTATAGTCCGTTTTTCTGAGCCGAAAATAGACAAAGTCCGCCGTAATCACGTCGGGGGGCTCCAGCTTTTCCGACTCTGCCAAACAGTAGCAAATCTTGTGTTTCTCGAGAACCTGATAGACCGCGTCATCATGCCACGACTCGTGGCCGGAACTCGAAAGCGTATCGCAAGTCTTCCGGCAACCCGGCGGCAAACTCCGCCAGCAATTCTACGTCCCGCTTGAGGTGTGGAGGAAGCTGGAAAAGTACCACGCCCAGCCGCTTGGTCACCCGCAACGGATCGATCGAACGCAGAAAGAAGTCGGTCATCTCCTTGGCGTTTTTGAGCCGAAGGATGTGGGTGATCTTCATGTGCGCCTTGAGGCAGAAACAGAATCCTTCCGGCGTCGTGTTTCACCCAGTTTTCAACCGTTGTTGCCGACGGAGTACGGCGGAAAAGTGTAGTTGATCTCGACGGCATTGAGGCGTGTCGCGTAGTGCTCCAGAAACTGCCTTTGTGGCACCTTTGCCGGATAAAACTCGGGTTTCCAGCTTGGGTAAGCGAAGCCGGAAGTTCCCGCATAGAGTTCAGCCATTGATTCCTCCCATTGCCGCAAGCGAGGTGTCGCCCGCTTCCCCCGTCAGTATATTTTGCGCGGCGGGACAGAGGCTCGGGCGTAAAAACCCCGTTTGACTTCATCGCGATCTCCGCGAAATCAATTGCCTTCGGTAGCGCCAAGCCTGCTCTCCGTTTCTTCCCCTCGCTGATGACCGGCCCGCAATGCCTCGTAAGTCATCAAAATCATTAGCAAGACCACACCAGCAATGGTCAGCGCCGAGGCCGGGGAACGCGAACAGAACGGCGACGGAGAACGGAGGCAACAACAGGACCCCGGCCAGCACTCTGATCCAGAGAAGCTTCGATGTGGAGAGGACAGTGAGTCCCGCAGGCAAGAGAACGAGCATGTCATTCAGGTACGCATGATAGCTCAGTAGCAGGCCACACATTAGTGCAAAGGCTAACGAAATAGTGGAAATCCGCTCTACGAGCAACCATCCAGGTGGCCGCCGCCGAATCCGGCGCCAATCAACACTTCCAGCCATAGTCCGTAAGAACCCGCAGCCAGCAACCCGTGGAGATTGGGCATCAGGCCAGGGTACGGAGAGAACGTGGCCCGAGTTGCAGACTCATAGAACTGCAGCGGCCATGACCAACCCGCCACCAGGAACGAGAGCAACAGCAGACCGCAGCCTCCCGCCACCAGGCCACCGCCGAGACGCCAAGCGCGTTGCCCCCACAATCCAAAGTGGGATGGGCAGGAAGAGATGAAAACTTCGCGGCGCAAAGGCTCAACGCCATTCCGGCCAAGAACGGACTGCCGCAGCGGTGCAAGTAGGCTGCAAAAGGCTAGACAAAACCGAAAAAACGCCGCATCTTGTCCATTGATAAATCCCGCGAACGCCGGCACGGAAATGCAGGTAAACAACAGCGTGATTTCCCAACGAGGCGGACGCCACAGAAGTACGAAGCCAACCAATGCGCCGGCCAGCAGCACATTCCAAACGTAGAAGGCCCAGGAGTAATCCAGCTGGCTGAGTATCCAGAATATGGCCGCGTAGAACGGAGGGCGCACGAAGCCGTGATGCGGCGCGTATTTGCCCGTGTGGGCTAGTTCGATCTGTTGCAGCCGGTTAGCGTCGTAGAGTTCCCCCTCGCTCAGCAAACTTACCACCAGCGTAAAAAACCGCGAAGTCGCTTAGTCCGCTGCCGGCGGCGCCGCGCACCTGCCAAACCATGCCCAGCATCAGGGCAAGACCGATCGCTGAGAGGAGTACCACCTGCATTATTGCCACTTGCGGCGTGGACCTGAGGAGGGCTGAGCCGCAAGGGACCATTGGGGACCCCCTAAAACATGGGGTAAAAAGGTCGGCTGGCAAAGATTCCAGCTTCGCCAGCCAACCCCAAGGAAGTCACCCACATGGTTACCAGACGAAAACAGCATAGCTCCCAAAGGCCCGTCCAACAAGGCCCAGCCGTGACGGCCTCGCGGCCCAATAAAATCGGGGCTTCGACGCCTTACCACTTCCGCGGCAGGAAGCCGACTCCTACGGCGGCTTGCTGCCGGTGGTCGGGAGGGCGCTGATCTGAGAGCCTGGCTATGCGCTATGCATAAACTTTTATGCACTAGTCGTAAACGCACTGGAAACACGTCACTTCCGAGCGAGGTTTTGACGACGCGGATTCTGGGCGGGAAGGGAAAACCGGAACACGGAGAAGCCAAAAGA
>CBDCYS010000040.1:0-30696 GCA_965224215.1 Bryobacterales bacterium
CGACGTTGGCGACAGCGTGATAAGGCCAGGCTTCGCGCAGACCGCCGGCGATGTCTTCGAACTTCTGCTCGTCGTTTTGGTCCGGACCGCCGTCGGGCAACGGCTCGCGCCCGGCGCCTTTTCCCGCCAGATCCATGGCGATGGCACAGTAACCGCGTTGCGCCCACATCCAGGCCCATTCAGCAAAGGCCTTGCCTCCCCCGCCATGCACGAGCACGACGGCAGGCAGTGGCCGGGTTGCGTTCCGTGGGACTGCGTAGTAGGCGAAAACACGTGTGCGCCGGCCGCGGTAAGTCTCGCCCTCGTAGTAGATGGAGCGCAGGGGGCCCTCATCGTCGACCCATTCGACCCTCGGCACGTGCTGGAGCTTCTCAAGCGGCCAAATTTGCCCGGGCAACGCCGCCGGAGCCAGCAGCAGCAGCACTAGGCACCGACCGAGCTTCCCTCCGCCGGCCCTAACCAAAGAAGGGACATGAGCCTGCACCTTGCCGGCAGTTTTAGCCAAAATTTCCATGCGGCATCCGAACGCGATCAGTATACACTCAGCGCCAGATGGGGTTAGATTCTACCGCCGACTCGTTAAGGATATTGTTCGTACAAATGGTCGCACGACGAAGCTCTTCCGGGAGCGAGAGAGGTATCAGTTATTGTTAGCGTATGTGCCAGCTCCGCTTACCAGCCGCACCTCCCGATCCGCATATCCGTGAGCTTGACCATTAGTCCGCCTGCGACTTTCCCGCCGCTAAGCGCTTTCCCGCATCTCGCCGTATCCGCCGGGCCTGTTTGGGGCTGAAGCCGAATCCCCCGATGGAGGCCAGCCTCAGCTCCTTTTCTTTCCAGCTGGCTTTCATGAGACCCCTGGAGGAATGCTGGCCAACGCCCAGCAGCAGGTGACCCATCTCGTGGGCCAGCACATGCCCGAGAACGATAGTAATCGACGCAATGCGAGTCTCGGCTAGTTCCTTCGCTCGGTCGTAGAAGGCGTAAGCTTCCGTTTCGAAGCTGTCGTGTTCGGACAGAATGGCAAACCCTAGCTCGCTGCCGCCGGAGCTCAGCTTGCGGGCCATCCGCTCCGGGACGATCCGGATCAACAGACTGTCCGGGCCGAACTCGCGCTCGCAGGCAGAATTGTCAATGAGTTCTTGCTCGTTCAGTGCACAGTGGAGCCACGTTGTCTCGATCCCGGCTTGGCGGAAGAGCTGGCCGGCCACGCGCTTGACGCCCTCCAGGGTAGCCGGGTGGACTTTGGCGTAGTTGTAGATGCGAACGGTCAATCGAGCGGAGGCATCCTGCTCGACGTCAGTGGCGGGCAGTGCCGGGGTCGCGGAACCGAGGGTCATCAAAATGTTGGCTGAAAGTAGAATACCGGCGAATTTCGTCATGGCGCTTACCTCCGGGTGATTGGGGTAAAGCCAGATTGCGGCTGGTTTGCTGGTACCTCAATGCACAGCGAGTCAACGCTGGATCGATCGCACGTCGAAATCGTCTAAACAAACAACTGATTGAAAAACAGAGACTTAGCCGTGAAATCTCCAGTAATCGAAGAGTTCGGAGGAGATTGAGCGGGGTCCAGCTTCGGCGCTCGCCCACCCGTAGCCGTGGAAGGGTAAGCTCGACGATTGTTCGTCGCCCGGACCCCGTCGCGGATCTGGGATACACTCGGTTAGAGCGAAGTCGCTTTAGCGGCTACTCCATCCCCGTATGGCGACTGGTCCCAAGCAACACCTGCTTCGCTTCGGCCTCTTCAAGGTGGATCTCGAGGCGGGGCAGTTGCGCAAGAACGGCCGGCGGGTGCGGCTGCCGGGGCAGCCCTTTCGGGTTCTGGCGTTGATGCTCGACAAGCCGGGACGCGTGGTCACCCGCGAAGAGCTTCGCGAACGCCTTTGGCCCGACGGAACCTTCGTTGATTTCGACAAGGGCGTCAACACGGCCATTCAGAAAATACGCGGGGCGCTGGGGGATTCGGCTTCGAGCCCTCGCTTTGTGGAAACGCTGCCGGGAAGAGGTTACAGGTTCCTCGCGCCGGTAGAGGGCGACGGCGTCCAGCCGGAAGGTGAGCGAGCCAAGCCCCCGGCGACGCCTGTAGATCCGCAACAGACCATCCGCAAGCAGCGCATCGCCCTGATCGGCTTGGCCGCGGCGTTCCTAATCAGCGCCATCGCGTTCTTGGTGAGCGGATGGTCCGGCGAGCCGTCTCGAACAGCACCCGTGCGCCGATACTCCATCGCACCGGCGGGGCTGCTTCCTACGGCACTCTGGCCGACCGTGGCAGTTTCCCCCAATGGCAGGTACATCGCCTATTTGGCTCACTCCGAGCAGAGCGACTTGACACTCTGGCTTCACGACCTCACGGTGGACGCCGCCCGCGAGATCGCCCGGGTCAACCTGGAAGCAAGCCCGTTCTGGTCGCCGGACAGCGGGTTTCTGGCTTTCAAAACAGGCTCTGAACTGAAAAGGGTGTCGATAGGGGGCGGTCAGCCGACCACGGTCTGCAAGCTGGACCGAATCCAAGAAGGAGCGTGGAGCCCCGATGGCGCCTCGATTGTGGTGCGCGCCGGCGGCGGCTTGAAGGCAAAACTGTATCAAGTTCCCGCCGGTGGCGGCGACCCCAAGCTCCTTGCTGGAAAGAGCGGTGCGGGTCTCAATTTCTTGCCGCCTCCGCGAGAGAGCTACCTGCTCTACGTGGCAAACAGCTTTCGCAGTACCGGCCGCATCATCCTTCGGAACCTCGACAACGGTGAAGAAACTGACCTGAGGGCCGGCGGAAGTCCTGTCTACTCGCCAAGCGGTCACATCCTCTATCAAACTGGCTTTGAGGACGAAACAATCTGGGCGTTGCCCTTCTCCTTAGCGGATCTAGAGCCGAAAGGCGAGCCCTTCCCCGTGGGCGAGGGTGCCCACCCTGCCTCGGTGACCGCCGACGGCACGCTTGTTTACTACGAGCCCTCACGGACCGGCCTGCAGCGTCTGGTGTGGAGAGACCGTCAGGGGCGGAAAGTAGGCGAGATCGGCCAGCCGCAGAAGGAGATCTTCCTTCCATCCCTGTCCCCGGATGGCCGCTACGTAGGGGTGGAAGGAGTAGAGGAAAGCACCGGCGAGGATGTCTGGCTGCACGAAGTCGAGCGGCCCATCAAGACCCGCCTCACGTTCGACCCCGCCAGGGAATCGCGCTCCATTTGGTCTCCGGACAGCAGGGAGGTGGTCTTTTGGTCGAACCGCAATGGGCGCGTCGACCTCTTCGTCAAGGCCATCGACGGAAGCTCGGAAGCGGTTGAGGTTTTGGCTACCCCGCATGGCGCTTATCCCGATGCGTGGTCACCCGACGGACGACATCTTCTATTGCAAACGTTGCGAGTTCTGCATTCCCTGGAGCGCCGGCAAGACGGAACATGGTCGGAGCCTGTTCGCTACACCGACGGGGACTCTCCGGAGGCAGCCTCGCAATTTTCGCCGGACGGCCGTTTTGTTGCGTATTGGTCCAATGAGTCAGGGACGGATGAAGTATACGTGCGGCCGTTTTCCAGAGCCCCCGGAAAATGGCTGGCGTCTCAGGATGGGGGCACACAACCCCGTTGGAGCCGCGCCGGCACAGAGTTGTTCTACGTAAAGAAGGACACGCTTTACGTGGTGGCTGTCTCTACACAGCCGACCTTCACAATGGGTGCGGCCACCGAGCTTTTCACCTCGCCGGACCTGGAGTGGCCGTGGCAGAGCCCGATCTACGACGTCTCGCTCGACGGGCAGCGCTTCGTGACTGTCGAGACCATAGGCGAGGCGCCGCCGGCCCGTATCCGCATCGTGCACAACTGGTATGAGGAGTTCCGGGACCAAGAGCGGGAATAATCCCACGAAAGAACAACAAAGCAACCGTATAGCAACGGTTTATTGATAGCCGCGGACAGATCGTCTTCGCCCGATCCGTCCGTCGTTTCCAAGCCCCTCCGAACATCGCCCAAAAAGCCAAAAGCCGCGCTGAATCAAAGCCTGCAATGCTACCATCGGATAGCTCCATTGTGCGGACGAATAGCCGAGTCATGATGAAGTCCATTCTTTTCTGCTTGCTGTGTTTGCCGCTTACGTCGCTGGGGCAAGATGGCGCCCGCTTCAGCGTAACCGGGGCTGGCATAGCGGACAAGCAATCCGTGCTCAAGGGTGTCGAACGTGACTTCTTCTCGCCACTTCCTCAAGATCAATGGAATGCGCTGCCGACCCTGCTGGAAGTAACCTTTCAGTTTGAACCCAGCCGCGGCAACACCGACAATTTAGAAGACACGTTTCTTCTCAAGGTGAGCCACATGGGAGTGACTGTCGCCAAGAAGAACTACCCCGCGATAGGCGTCAAGACGTCCTATGGGTTTCACCAACGATTCCCCTACAACGCCATGGCCGATGACAAGGGAAACTACTGCGCGACCCCCTGTCAATCCACGATGTATTTCTTGCTTCCGCATCCGGTTCAACAGTTCGAACTGACATACAGTAAAACGGCGGTAGCTCAAGGCCGCATTCAACGGCGGCGCTGACCGAGTGCGCGGCAGAGCGGTTCGGGCGAGTTGCTTTGCCGGAAACCGTGGCCGCATTCTCAAAATCCCCGCAGCACCGCCATCGAACATCTGAACGGAAGGCTTGTGCTCAACGGGTATCCTATTATCAAGTAGAGTTGGGAGCGCAAGATCGTCTCTTTTTGCAGATCCCGTGGGCGACCTGACGCTGTGCTCCGTGCCTGTGAAAAGCCGTTGGAGCTTGCGAACTCGATCAATTGAAAGGAGCTGTTGCACCTGAATTATGCACTGCGGCGTGGACCTGAGGAGGGCTGAGCCGCAAGGGACCATTGGGGACCCCCTAAAACATGGGGTAAAAAGGTCGGCTGGCAAAGATTCCAGCTTCGCCAGCCAACCCCAAGGAAGTCACCCACATGGTTACCAGACGAAAACAGCATAGCTCCCAAAGGCCCGTCCAACAAGACCCAGCCATGACGGCCTCGCGGCCCAATAAAATCGGGGCTTCGACGCCTTACCACTTCCGCGGCAGGAAGCCGACTCCCTACGGCGGCTTGCTGCCGGTGGTCGGGAGGGCGCTGATCTGAGAGCCTGGCTATGCGCTATGCATAAAATTTTATGCACTAGCCGTAACGCACTGGAAACACGTCACTTCCGAGCGAGGTTTTAACGACGCGGATTCTGGGCGGGAAGGGAAACCGGACACGGAGAAGCCAAAAGACCAGTTGCCGAGCTACCACCTCACGACGACCGCCAACCCGCTACGAACGCAGCCACACTCGCAAAGTGAATCTGTGCATAATTCAGGTTGCATGAAACTGTCGCTTGTCTTATCCATTTCTCTGTCACTTTCTCTGTCACTGGCGAGTGCTCTCTCTCTGCCGAGCTTCGCGTTTGGTCAGGGCCGGGACGGTCCGGCGAATACGGACATTCACTATCACTTGGGGCCGGATTCACTGGTACAGGAGGGCGTTCCGCACGGCAAGATGGAGGGGCCGTTCACCCTACCCGACAGCAAGGCTTTCCCAGGGACGCAGCATACCTACTGGGTCCACTTGCCGGCGCAGTACGATCCCGAAACGCCGGCATGGCTGATGATCTTCAATGACGGCCAGGCCTACATGAACCCCGAGGCGGACCTGCGCGCGCAAAACGTGATCGACAACTTGATCTATCGCCGCGAGCTCCCGGTGATGATCGGCGTTTTCATCAACCCCGGCCGCACACCCGAGCAGCCAGAGCCATCGATCAACGACTGGGGCGACCGGGCCACGAACCGGCGCGAGGAATACAACTCGCTCGATGACCGCTATGCGCGAGTGATCGTCGACGAACTTCTGCCGGTTTTGTACTCGAAGTACAACATTTCGAAGAATCCAGAGCATCATGGAATCGGGGGATCAAGCTCCGGGGCGATTGCGGCTTTCACCGTGGCGTGGGAGCGGCCCGGCCACTTCCGCAAAGTTCTGAGCATGATCGGCACGTTTGTGAATCTGGGGGGACGTGGGGGGAGCAAGTACGCCGACATGGTCAGAGAGAGTGACAAGAAGCCGTTGCGGGTGTTTTTGCAGGACGGCCGGAACGACAATCGCGGCATGCGCGATGGCACGTATCGGCAGGACAACGACTGGTTCTACCAGAACGTGCGGTTGGCCAAGACGCTGACCGACAAGGGCTACGACGTGAACTACACCTGGGGCATCGGCCGCCACAGCGGAAAAGCACCCGGGCATCTGCTGCCGGAGATGATGCGCTGGCTTTGGAGGGACCATCCGGCCTCGACGGATCCGGATGATATGGTCGAGCGGTCGTTTCGCGAGCCGCAGTAAAAAGCTCACGTGCTCCGGCCTGATGCAGGCTGGGTGACCGACGCCGCACGGCCCGCCGGGAGTATCATAGGCACGGTGCCGGGGCACCGTAGACTAGAGCACCATAGGCTAGTCGAGAGGTACGATCGATGGCGCTATTCGCAATCGAGGTCAACGGAAACAAGGTTAAAACAGAATCGCCCTCGGACCGTCCTCTGCTCGAAGTTCTGCGCGAAGACTTCGGCCTGACCGGCACGAAATATGGCTGTGGCGAAGGCCAATGCCGAGCTTGTACCGTGCTGATCGACGGCGATCCGAAGCCGTCTTGTTTGACACACGTTGCGAGCGCGGCGGGTAAGCGCGTGACGACGATCGAGGGGCTGGCCTCAGGGGAGGATCTCACTGCAGTCCAGCAGGCCTTTGTCAACACGGACGCCGCCCAGTGCGGCTACTGCACGGGGGGCATGATCATGCAAGCCACCGCCTTGCTGGCCCGTAATCCCTCGCCCGACCGGGAAGAGATCGTTGAAGCCATGAACCCGCACCTTTGCCGATGTTGCGGGTACCTCAACATTGTCAAGGCGGTTGAGGCAGCGGCCGGGGCAAAGGAGGCGCGTCATGCCTGAGCGGTTTCAAGAGGATCTCTTTGAGCCGGATCGCAAGGAACTCGACGAAGGTCCTCGACACCGTTTCGAGCTCGATCGGCGCGACTGGATGGGCGCGGTTGGAGCGGGCCTTTTGATGTCGGCATCGGGCGCGGTTCTCTATAGCCAGAACGGTAGCGAGGACACCATCCCGGCGGCGACGCGGCTCCATCTGGGCGAAGACGGCTCGATCACGGTGCTCACCGGCAAGGTCGATGTGGGGCAAGGCTCGCGTACGGAGATCCGGCAGGCGGCGGCAGAGGAACTCAATGTTTCGCCCGAAGCCGTCAGCGTGATGCTCGCGGATACGGCGGTAACGCCCAACGACGGCTCGACGGCCGGCAGCCGAACGACGCCGTCGACGGTGCCGGTTGTGCGGCGCGCCTGTGCGGCGGCGCGGGAGATGCTTGTTCGTGCGGCGACGGAAGAGTGGGGCGTGGACGAAGGACAGTTGCGCGTAGAAAACGGCGCCATTGAGCATGGGGGTCGACAGCTTTCCTACCGAGACCTAGCGCGGTCGAAGCGGTTTACGTCCTCCGCTGACGAGAGTGTGCCGCGGGGAGTCAAGCTGACGCCGGTCGAGGACTGGACGGTGCTGGGCCGGACCCTGCTCAAGACTGACGCCCGGGAAATCGCGTCGGGCCGCCATCAATATCCGTCGGACATCGTGCGGCCCGGGATGCTCTACGGTGCGGTGCTGCGGCCGCCCTCCTACGGCGCGCGGCTGGAAAGCATTGATCTGGCACCCGCAAGGGAGCTTGGTGCGGTGGCAGTCCGCGAGGGCGAGTTTGCCGGTTGCGCGGCGAAAACCTCGTACGCAGTGCGGCAAGCGGTGGCGGCGATCGCCCAGACCGCGAAATGGCAGCTTGCCCAGCATCCGTCGAGCGACGGACTCGGAGCGTATCTCAAGCAGCACGCGCGGACTACGGGGGAGGGACGCCGCGGACCGCGGCGGCGCGAAAACGGCGACGTCGACGGCACGCTTAGCGCGGCTGCAAGAACGTTCGAAGCGTCGTACGAGATTCCGTACGTGCAACACGCGCCCATGGAGCCTCGCGCGGCGGCGGCTGAATGGAACGGACGTCAGCTGACGGTCTGGACCGCGACGCAACGGCCGTTCGGCGTACAGCAGCAGTTGATGGAGGCGTTCCATTTGTCAGCCGGGCAAGCACGGGTAATCGTGCCCAACAGTGGCGGCGGTTTCGGCGGCAAGCATACGGGCGAAGTCGCGATCGAAGCGGCGCGGCTGGCCAAGGCCGCCGGGAAGCCGGTCTCGTTGCGCTGGACGCGGGCCGAGGAGTTCGCCTGGGCGTATTTCCGGCCGGCGGCGGCGTTCGAAACACGCGCGGCACTCGAAGGGAACAAGATCGTCGCTTGGGACTTCACCGCCTACAACCCCGGCACGGCGGGCATCGAGACGCCTTACCGAATTGCCAACGCCCGCACGCAATATTATCCTTGCGAGTCGCCGTTGCGGGAAGGCTCCTACCGCGGGATTGGGGCCACCGGGAATAACTTCGCGCGTGAGGTCTTCATGGACGAGTTGGCCGCGGCGGCGGGACTCGATCCGCTTGAGTTCCGGCTCGTCAATTTGGAGGACGCGCGACTTCGCAATGTCCTCGAAGCGGCGGCTGAGAAATTTGGCTGGCGGGGGCGGAAACCACTTGACGCGAATCGCGGTGTGGGCATCGCAGGGGGTGTCGAGAAGGGCTCTTACGTGGCGATTTGTGCAGAGGTCCGGGTGGACGGCGAGGGGCTTGTGGTGGAACGACTCGTTACCGCGTTCGAATGCGGGACGATCCTGAACCCCCGGAACCTCCAGGCACAAGTGGATGGCTGCGTTATCCAGGGCCTTGGCGGGGCGCTGACGGAGGAGATCCGTTTTGCCAATGGCCGGCTGCTGAACGGGCTGTTTTCGAGCTATGACACCCCGCGCTTTCGCGATGTGCCGCCGATGGAGACCGTCCTGCTCAATCGTCCGGATTTGGATCCGGCAGGGGCGGGCGAGACGCCGATTATAGCCGTGGCCCCGGCACTGGCGAACGCGGTGTTCGACGCGACCGGCCGGCGCGTGCGATCGCTGCCATTGCGCGGGCCGAAACTGCTCGGACAGGATGCCGCCTGATCCAGATCCGTCCGTAAGGACTCTGGTTGCCTCCGAAAACGGGTATTCGCCAACAACTCAGCAACGCAAAGGTCGCCTTACGGACGGATTGTGGGCCTCACTGGGTGCTCGGGGGCGCTGCGGTAAAGTAATAGTTAGCGCTGAGTGCTCGTGGAGCAGTCTCGGCGTAACCTGAGGGCGGGCGCTCACGCTCATCCTTCAGTCGTCACTATGCGCAGATTCATTCTGATTCTGGCCCTAGGCCTGCCGCTTTCGGCTCAGCCTGATGCCGACCAACCGAATCCCGGCGCCTTCAAGGAGGCGGTCGGCCCGGGGCTCGCCACCTGCGCCGCCTGTCACAACGAAATACAGGCGACCGGCGGCTTGAAGGTAGGCGGTTTGGATGTCATCGCCAGCGTCGGCTCGCAGCGAGGGCAGTGGGAACGGATCGTCCAAAAAGTATCCTCCGGTGAAATGCCGCCGCGCGGCTTTCCGCCGCTCGACCGGACGGTGAAAACGAAGTTGCTCAATGCGGCGCGCGATGAGTTGGACCGTCTCGATCGGTTGGGTCCCCCTGATCCGGGCCGGGTGACGGCTCAGCGGCTGAACCGCACAGAATACGCCAACACGATCCGCGATCTGCTGGGCATTCGTTTCAGGGCCCAGGACGAGTTCCCGAGCGACGATTCCGGCTATGGATTCGACAACATCGGCGACGTGCTCACCGTCTCGCCGATATTGATGGAAGACTACCTGGCGGCAGCCGAGATGATTTCACGGCAAGCGATAGGCGCCGACCCGCTGCCGGAGAGGCCGGTTGAAGCTGGCTACGACTATCGCGGCGCGAGCAATATGGGCCCCTTCGAGCAGCTTGGCCCAAGCCTCGTTCAACTGCGGCACCGCCTGGAGTGGGACGGCGAATACACCATTCGGATCGGGCTGCAGGGTGAACGCCCGAAGGGGTCCTCGCCGGTGCGGCTAGCGATTTGGCGGGATGGTGAAAAGCTCCATGAACTCATGGCTCCGACCGAGCCCTCCGGGCTCGTTTATTTCGAGCCTTTTTCAATGGAAACCATGCGGCTGCATCTTGCCGCGGGCGATTCAACATTCCGGGTCGGATTCATCGACGATCACTTCACCGACCGCCTGTGCAAAGAGGACATCTATAAGCGCGACAGGAACAAGTTTGTCGGTGAAGTCACGTTCGTTGGGCCGTTCGGGAGCGACGTGGAGCCGCCGTCGCGGAGGAAGATTCTGATCTGCGATCCGGACAGCGGCCGCGAGTGCGTCGAACGAATCATCTCGGCGTTGGCGCGGAGAGCGTACAGACGTCCGATCCTACAGCAGGATGTCGATGATTTGCTGAGCTTGGTGGATTTGGCGGAGGCCGAGGGCCTCTCGATCGAACAGGGCATTCAGCTCGCATTGCAGGGGATGCTCGTGTCGCCTCATTCTCTGTTCAGGATCGAGCGCGACCCGAATCCTACTGACTCCGAGGCGAAGCACCGCATTTCCGACATCGAATTGGCGTCGCGCCTGAGCTACTTCTTGTGGTCCTCGATGCCGGATGAGGAGCTGCTCGGCCTAGCTGAGCAAAGCAAACTTTCCGATCCGGCGGTCCTGGGAGCGCAGGTTAGCCGAATGCTAAAGGACGAACGGTCCCAAGAGCTAGCAGCCAACTTCGCGGGGCAGTGGCTTGAGACCAGAAATCTCGACAGCGTCAATCCCGATCCCGAACTCTTTCCCGAATGGGGACCCGAGATCCGGGAGGCGATGAAGACCGAGACGACCCTGTTCTTCGACGCCATCCTCGATGAAAACCTGCCGCTGACGATGCTCCTCGACGCCGATTTCAGCTACCTCAATGACCGTCTGGCCACCCACTACGGGATCGAAGGTGTGAAAGGTCCCGAGTTCAGGCGGGTCCGGCTCGCTACTCCGCAGCGGGGCGGCGTCCTGAGCCATGCCAGCGTGCTAACGGTCACCAGCTACCCGACGCGCACGTCGCCGGTGATCCGCGGTAAGTTCGTTCTTGGGAGCATACTGGGCTCTCCGCCTCCTGATCCGCCGCCCGATGTTCCGGCGCTTGAAGAGTCGGGTGCGAGCGAGGGAATGACGGTCCGCAAGCAACTCGAGGCGCATCGTTCGAATCCGGCTTGCGCAAGCTGCCACGAGCGCATGGACACACTCGGCTTCGGGCTCGAAAACTACGACGCGATCGGCAGGTGGCGAGCCCCCGAGAACGACGTTCCGGTAGACGCAAGCGGCACGCTGCCCAGCGGCGAGTCCTTTGACTCACCCGCTGAGTTGCGTAGAATCTTTGATGGGTGACAAGAAGGCGTTTACGCGTACCGTGACGGAGAAAATGTTGATCTACGCGCTGGGCCGTGGGCTCAAGCCGTATGACCGCCGAACGGTCACCGACGCAGTGAAGGAAGTTGCCGCCGACGATTACCGTTTTCAGACCTTGATCCATGCGATTGTGAAGAGCATGCCGTTTCAAATGCGGCGAGGCGAAGCGGAGGTGGTCGCAGCCGCGCGATAATCGGTAATAGAGGTTCGAGTGAAATAGCGGGGCTCGCCTGAGGCGGGACCAAGAATAGGTCAGATGACACGCAAAGCCGTATCGAGAAGAAGCCTGTCTAGAAGAACCCTGTCTAGAAGAACGATGCTGCGCGGCGCCGGAGCCGCGGTGGCGCTGCCGTTCCTGGATGCGATGACGCCCGCCTTCGCGGCCAGCTCGCTGCCCGGCGGCTCGCCTCGGCGCATCGGCTACGTTTACGTGCCGAACGGCATCGTCGCGGATGGCTGGAACCCGAACTACAGGGGTGGGCTGCGTGAACTTCCTCGGATTCTTGAGCCGATGGCGCCCCTCAAGCAGGACATGACGCTGCTGGCGAACCTGACAAGTAACGCCGGCCGTCGGTGGCTCGACGGCGCCGGCGACCACGGCCGCTGCTGCGGCGCCTACCTGACCGGCACCCATGTCCGCAAATCGGCGGTCGACATCCGTGCCGGCGTGTCGGCCGATCAGGTCGTTGCCAACCAAGTCGGCAAGAAGACCCGTTTTCCGTCGCTCGAAATCGGACTCGAGGACGCACGGCAAGCGGGCGACTGTGACTCGGGCTATTCTTGCGCCTATACGAACAACTTGGCTTGGGGCAGCAAAACCTCGCCGATGCCGCCGACGCTGAACCCACGGGATTTCTTCGAGCGGCTGTTCGGCAAAGACGCCCACCTGCCTCCTGAGCAGCGCGCGCAGCGCAACCGCTTCCGAACGAGCATTCTCGATTTCGTCGCCGCGGATACGCGCAAGCCTCAGCGTGATTTGGGGCCCACCGACAAACGCAAGTTGGAGGAGTACCTCTCTTCGATCCGCTCCATCGAGCAACAGATCGCACGCGCCGAGCATGAGAACGAGCAGATCGATCCCGGCTTGGACAAACCCTACGGAGTGCCCGCTGATTTTGCCGAGCACTTTAAGTTGATGACAGATATGCTGACCGTGGCTTTGCAGTCGGACATGACTCGTATCTTCTCGTTCCTGGTAACACGCGAAGGCACGTCGCGGCCCTATCGCGAAATCGGCATCCCGGACGGCCACCATCCGCTAACGCACCACCGCAACCAAGAGGATTGGATCGAAAAGGTCACACAGATCAACACCTATCACGTCCAGCAGTTCGCGGATTGGATGGGGCGACTGAAATCAATCGAAGAGGGCGACGGGAGTTTGCTCGACAACTCGATGATCGTCTACGGTGCCGGTCTCTCCGACGGCAACCGGCACCTGCACCACGACCTGCCGACAATGATGGTAGGCAAGGGCGGCGGGACGATTAAGCCGGGCAAGCGGATTGTCTACCGCCGGGAAACGCCATTGGCGAACCTGCACCTGTCGTTGATGGATCGCATGGGCGTCGAGAGCGACAACGACGGGCCGCTTAGAGGGTTTGGATGTGAGCTAGGCGAGCGATGCAAGCGGCACCCCAGACACCCCACAACCCGGCGCCAATCGGACTCGTCCTCGACGGCGAGATGCGGGGTGATCCGAGCGATCTGATCGCGCTCGCGACGGCTTTCGGGCTGAGCGCGCTGCAAGAGCCCGAGGTGGAAATCCTCACGTTCAGCTTGACCGGGTCCAGCCGCGTCGGTGCGGCCTACACGGAAGCTGTCGCGCGCTTCTACACGACAGCAGCCCTGCGAAACTACCCGGAACGATTCCGGCGCTACCGCGGCCTGGCCATTGGGCTTGACGATTCAGGGGACATTGCCGCAAGCCAACTTTCTTTGGCCGAAACCCTCGCGAGGAAAGATTCCGGCGGCAAGCCGCTCTACCCCCAGCAGGTCCATGAGTTCACCGACACGGCCGACCCGGTGGCTCTCATGCGCAACGCGCTGACCGCGCAGGATGACCAAAGCTGCGCCGTCGTCCTCAACGGCCCGGCCACGAACTTGGCACGCTTGCTCGGCTTGCGCGGCGGCCCAGAGCTGATCAGCTCCAAGGTAAAAAGGCTGGTTGCGGCACTGGGGAATCTGCCCTCGCCGGCTCCCGACAATCATTTGATGGCCGATGTGGCAGCGGCTCGCAAGCTGTTCGCCGAATGGCCGACCCCGATCACTGCCATCGGAGCCGCGCTCGGTGAAAAAGTTGGCTTCCCTGGAGAGCAATTGATCGCCGGCTTCGATTGGACCGAAAACCACCCTATCGTGGACGCTTTTCGCGAGTACGTCGAACCGCCACGCGATATTTCGACGCGCGAATCCGCTGCGGTCCTGCACGCTGTGCGGCCCGAGTTTGGTTATTTCGCCGAATCCCAGGCCGGCATCATCACGGTTGGAGAGGACGGCAGCCTCGGGTTCAAAACAGCGGCTGACGGACGGCATGCGTACCTAATGTTTGATGAGTCTCAGGCTGGCCGCTTGCGCGAGATCTACCCCAAACTGGTGAGCGCAAGGCCGGCCGCGCGCAAGCTGCCGGACTTCTTGGAACGCCGCCTTGAGCGGGAAAAACAAGAAAAACTCAAGAAACAGCAGGAGCAGCAACAGCCTTAGGGATCATCCTGACCGACACGATGGGTTCCGAGATCACCCGCACGAGCAAGTTCCCCGAAACAAACTGCATAGTGGTTGTCCGCGGATACTAATGGTAATTGCGTTGCACTGAACCGTTCGCGCGGGCGTCCTTTTCCGAGTTGTAGCAAGAACCGTCGGGCGGTTTGACCTTGACCTTGGCGAGACCTATACTAAGAACTGATCGGGATGTCCCGCCGGTATTGTAGAGCGCAAGGGGCCGGATATTGGCCAGGACATTGCGGCGGTGACAGCGTGTGCATTCGGCTTGGGCGTTGAGCTTAGTTCCCGTCTGAGCTATCATGTAGAGGTCTGTCCGCGCTGGCGTAGCTCAGCTGGTAGAGCATCTGATTTGTAATCAGACGGTCGGGGGTTCGAGTCCCTCCGCCAGCTCCAGTTGTCCACGCCGCTGATTCAGCGACGATTTCCAGTGAAATCTCGACAAGAGGATTGGGGGTAAAACTCGAACGGTTTCGGCGGGAGTAACTCAATGGTAGAGTCACAGCCTTCCAAGCTGTTGGTTGCGGGTTCGATCCCCGTCTCCCGCTCCAGGCACTACCTTCCTTAGGCTCGCAGGGCATCAGTCATGGGCCGATGTAGCTCAGTTGGTAGAGCGCGTCCTTGGTAAGGACGAGGTCACCGGTTCAACCCCGGTCATCGGCTCCAGCGACCCGACAGACTGCCCAGCGGCAGGCGATGTGATTCCGCGGTCACGAGGTGGCGGCTGTTGAGAGGAAGGTCTCTGTTAGGAGAGTTTTGAATTTGAGTTAAGGACGGGTAGCCGAGTGGTCAAAGGCGGCAGACTGTAAATCTGCTGGACTCAGTCCTACGGAGGTTCGAATCCTCCCCCGTCCACCACGGTTCTGTCTGCGCAGCACGGTGAGAAACGCAAAATACGATCTGGGTTGATTGACCAGATCCGAACCGGAGAACAAGCGATGGCGAAGGAGAAATTTGATCGCAGTAAGCCGCACGTAAACGTGGGGACGATCGGGCATATTGATCATGGCAAGACGACCCTGACGGCGGCGATTACCAAGGTGCTGCAGAAGCACGATTCCAGCGTGTCGTTTCGCTCGTTTGACTCGATCGATAATGCGCCGGAAGAGAAAGCGCGCGGCATCACGATCGCCGTGGCGCACGTCGAGTATCAGACCGGGAATCGCCACTATGCGCACGTGGATTGTCCTGGTCACGCCGACTACATCAAGAATATGATTACCGGCGCGGCGCAGATGGATGGCGCCATTCTGGTGGTCGCGGCAACCGACGGTCCGATGCCGCAGACCCGCGAGCACATTCTGCTGGCGCGGCAGGTGGGCGTGCCTTACGTCGTGGTGTTTCTCAACAAGTGCGACGCGGTGGACGATCCGGAACTGCTGGAGCTGGTCGAGCTGGAAGTGCGCGAGTTGTTGACCAAGTATGACTTCCCGGGCGATGACATTCCGGTGATTCCGGGCTCGGCTTTGAAGGCGCTTGATGGCGACGAGGAAGCCGAGAAGGATATCGACAAGCTGATGGAGGCGGTCGATTCCTACATCCCGACGCCGGCGCGCGAGAGGGAAAAGCCGTTCCTGATGCCGATCGAAGATATTTTCTCGATCTCGGGACGCGGCACGGTGGTGACCGGGCGTATTGAGCGCGGCATCGTGAAGGTCGGCGAAGAGATGGAGATCGTTGGTTTCCGTGAGACACAGAAGAAGGTGATCACGGGCGTGGAGATGTTCAAGAAGCTGCTGGACCAGGGCGAAGCGGGCGACAACGTGGGGCTGCTGGTGCGGGGTTTGGAGAAGGACGAAGTGGAGCGCGGGCAAGTGGTGGCGAAGCCGAAGTCGATCACGCCGCACACGAAGTTCAAGGGTGAAGTGTACGTGCTGAAAAAGGACGAGGGCGGGAGGCACACGCCGTTCTTCAACGGCTATCGGCCGCAGTTTTATTTCCGCACGACGGACGTGACGGGGGTGGCGCACCTGCCGGAAGGCACCGAGATGGTGATGCCGGGCGACAATGTGACGATGGACGTGGAACTGATTAGTCCAGTGGCGATGGAGAAGGGATTACGGTTTGCGATTCGCGAAGGCAGCCGCACGATTGGCGCCGGAACGGTCTCGGAGATTGTTGAATAGACGGAATCGGGCCTGCCGGCCCGCCATCGGACACAGCCGGTGCGGATAGCGGGTCGTAGCCGCGCCAGGACATAAACGAGGAGATTGACATGGCACGAGAGACCATCACCTTAGAGTGCACGGAAACGAAGGATCGGAACTACACGACCACCAAGAATAAGAAGAAGGGTGCGGCGCGGCTGGAGCTGATGAAATACTCGCCTCGCCTGCGCAAACACACTTTGCACCGGGAAACGAAGTAGCTGGGCGAGGCAGCTCGAACGCCTCGGTTTGTGAGTTCCACGGAGATTCGATATCGGCGGGACGAAATTTGTAGGGGCGTAGGTTCAACGGTAGACCAGCGGTCTCCAAAACCGCGAGTGGGGGTTCGAATCCCTCCGCCCCTGCCACTTCTTGAGATTGACGGCGAAAAGTAGCAAAGCAACAGGTGTTTAGTAACCGGGCATAGTCAGTAGCCGGACAAAGAGCGATTCTATGGCGAAGCAGGCATCACAGGGCGGGGTGATGGGTACGATCAGCGGGGTCAAGGATTGGCCTGCACTTTTTCGTACCTACACGGACGGCTTGAAAATGGAAATGCGGATGGTTACCTGGCCCGGCAGGGCCCAGGTACAAGCGACCACCGCTGTTGTTCTGGTGACGGTCTTCATTTTTGCTCTTTTCTTTGGTGTCGTCGACTATATACTGACCTACGGTCAGACCAAACTGTACGACCATTTCATTGGCAGGTAACGCTAGAGGCGGTTCCGTGAGCGAATTGGACAAAACGGCAGGACTCGGCGAATCGGGGCAGGAAGAGGCGACTGCGCCTGATTCGGTAGAGACTCCCCAGGGAGAGCTCGCAGCAGAGTCATCGGATGGAGAAGAGGGCGTCTTGGAGGATACCGCGGAGCTGCCCTCACCATTCGCGACGCCCGTTCCTGACGCAGAAGCCGTTTCCGAGGCAGGCGATATAGTGTCTGCGCAGCCCTCGGGCACCGAGTCTCCGGCGGTTACGGAAGCCGAGCCAGTTGCGGAAGTTGCACGCGTGGAAGAAGCGGAGGCGGTAGAGAACGCTGCCGTGGTAGAGGAAGCGGCTGCCGTAGAAGAAGCTGAGCCGGTGGTGGAAGCTGCAGCCGTAGAGGAAGCTGAGCCTGTAGAGGAAGCTGAGCCTGTAGAGGAAGCTGCCGCCGTAGAAGAAGATGAGCCGGTAGAGGAAGCCGCAGCCGTAGAAGAAGCTGAGCCGGTGGTGGAAGCGGAGGCGGAAATTGCCGCTTCGGCTGAGCCTGATAGCGAAGCGGAGCCCCGCGGTGAATCTGATGAGGCAGGCGAGGAAGCCGCCTCCGAAGATGGCGCGGCGCCCCCGCAGGCGGGCGTGCCCGGGATCGATTGGTACATCATCCACACTTATTCAGGGTTCGAGAACAAGGTGAAGGAGAGTCTTCGTACTCGTGCGGAGGCCTTCGGGTTTAACGATCGCATCGGCGAGATTCTAATTCCGACAGAAGACGTTGTTGAGATGCGCAGTGGCAACAAGATTACGAGCAAGAGGATGCTCTATCCCGGCTACGTCTTGTTGCAACTCAAGATGGACGACGAGCTGTGGCATGTCGTCAAGAACACGCCTCGCGTGACTGGTTTCGTGGGTAGCGGACCGACACCGACACCGTTGACGGCGGACGAGGTGAACCAAATCCTGTTCCGGCAGACGTCGTCGGTGGAGAAACCTCGAGCCAAGATGACGTTCGAGAAGAGCGATCGGGTCAAGATCATCGATGGACCGTTCACGAACTTCACCGGCACGGTGGAGGAGGCCAACCCCGACCGCAACACGTTGAAGGTCATGGTCACGATTTTCGGACGAGACACTCCGGTCGAGCTGGAGCATTTTCAGGTAGAGAACGAACGAATCTAGTTCCGCGCGGAGAGAGCAATGGCAAAACGAATCACGGGGCAAATCAAGTTGCAGATCATGGCTGGGAAAGCCACTCCGGCGCCACCGGTTGGGCCGGCACTGGGTCAAGCCGGAGTCAATATCATGGACTTCTGCAAGGCCTTCAATGCCAAAACGAGCGAGAAGGAGCTGGAAGGGCTGATTGTTCCCGTGGTCATCACTGTGTATCATGACCGCTCCTACGCGTTCATTACCAAGACTCCTCCGGCGGCGGTATTGATCAAGCGGACAGCGAATCTGGCCAAGGGCTCAGGTGAGCCGAACCGTAACAAGGTTGGCCAGCTCACCCGCGCTCAGATCAAAGAGATTGCAAAAAGGAAGATGGCCGACTTGAACAGCCACGACCTCGACGCCGCGGTCCGGGTGATCAGCGGTACGGCTCGGAGTATGGGCGTAGTGATAGTTTGAGAATCGGAGAGTAAAAGTTTTTGGTCTTTTTAAACTAACTGGTTGGCACGGACCCGGTGGGAGGCTGCGCTGCAGCGGCCGTCTGGACCAAGGGTGAAATCATGGCGAAAAAAAGAGGCAAGAAGTACATCGCTGTTCTTGAAAAAATTGAAGATAGAACTTACCCTCTCAGCGAGGCGATCCCGTTTCTAAAAGAGAATAAGATCTCCGGGTTTGATGAGACGGTGGAAGTCCACATGAACTTAGGAGTCAATCCAAAGCATGCGGACCAGATGGTGCGCGGGACACTCGTGCTGCCCAATGGCCTGGGCAAAATGAAGACCGTTCTGGTGATTGCCAGCGGCGAGAAAGCTGCCGAGGCGGAAAAGGCCGGCGCTGACTTTGTTGGCGGTGAGGACATGGTCAAGAAAATCCAATCAGAGAGCTGGCTGGATTTTGATGCCATGGTCGCCACGCCTGACATGATGAAGTTTGTCGGCCGTCTTGGCCGGATTCTCGGTCCGCGAGGTCTGATGCCGAATCCCAAGACCGGGACGGTCACGATGGATGTGACCCAAGCCGTAAACGAAATCAAGGCCGGTAAGGTCGAGTTCCGGGTCGACAAGGGCGCTGTTATTCATGCACCGGTCGGCAAATTGAGTTTCAGCAATGAAAAGCTGACCGAGAATGCGACCGCGCTGATCGAGGCCGTCGTGAAAGCAAAACCCGCGACAGCCAAAGGCCGCTATGTGCTGGGCACCAGTATGTGCACGACCATGGGGCCGGGCTTGAAGCTCAACGTATCGGATTTGACCAGCTAAGGACTCTAGAGCGATGAAGCAGAAAACGGACAAGAACGCCGACCTGGAACAGATCAAGAGTGATCTCGGGACGCATCCGACCGTATTGATTTGCGCCTTTGAAGGGCTCAAGGTCGAAGATGATTTTCATCTTCGTAACCAGATACGGGATGCAGGCGGGTACTATCGGGTCATTCAGAACCGTCTCGCTAAGCTAGCGTCCAAAGGCACCCCTTTCGAGGAATCGCTGGGGAATCTGCGGGGCATGACGTCGGTTGCCTGCGGCGGTGAGGACCCGTTGAGTTTGGTCAAGACTCTGGTGGCCTACGCGAAGGAGCACCCTTCCTTCCAGTTCAAGTCTGGAGTGGTTGAAGGCCGAGTGCTGGATGTTGACGCGCTGAATCAGTTGGCGACGCTGCCGGGCAAAGAGGCGATCCAAGCCAAGATATTGTTCTTGATTAACGCCCCGGCACAGCAATTGGTAAGCGTGATCAACGCGCCTGGACGCGATCTGGCGATCGTGATCGATCAGGGCGTCAAAGAGGAGAAGTTTTCAGCTTAGCCCTGTTCTTGGCCACTGGCGTTCCTCTCGGTTCACCGGCAGCCACCGAATCAGGTCAGTTACACACTCACCGGCCGCGGGCCGCTGACCTACTTTGATTTCTAAAAAGATATTTCCATAAGGAGCTAGCGCAACATGGCGGACGTAAATGCAATTGCCGAATCGATTCAAGGGCTGACTCTGATGGAGGCAGCCGACCTCGTCAAGACGTTGGAAGAGAAACTAGGTGTTTCCGCGGCATCCGCCGCGATGGCGATGCCTGCGGGCGGTCCCGTTCCGGCTGCTGAAGCGGCCGAAGAGAAAACCGAGTTCGATGTTATTCTGACCGGAATCACCGGCAACAAGATCGCGGTGATCAAAGCGGTCCGTGAAGTCACTAGTCTTGGTCTGAAAGAGGCCAAAGACCTGGTCGATAGCGCGCCCAAGCCGGTCAAGGAAGCCGCAACCAAGGAAGAAGCCGAAGCCTTGCAAGCGAAGCTGACCGAAGCCGGCGCGACGATCGAGCTGAAGTAGCGCCGCGGCTGCGGGAGTATTCTCGGCTGTCGTGTTTGGGCCATCGTGTTTGGGCCATCGTGTTTTGGGCCAGCAAAGATGCCCAAGGGCACTCCATGCCTAAGGCCAGAAGCTCAAGGGCCACAAGGCTTAGGCACAAGGCTTAGGCGACAATTGAACTTTGGGAACGCAGGTGCTATAATCTATCTGTCGGAGCCTGTGGACTCTTCGATATTCTTCCCCTTAACCCGTTTGTCGAGGCTGCCTGAGTACGTGTATCCGGTACTAGGAAGGTTGTTTCCGGAGCGCTTGCAAGCCAGCGATTCGTGCGCCTTGACGGCGCATGGGCCGGTTGCGGTGTTGCGACGGGGTAGAATGGCGTCGAATTTTCAGTTTCCTGTGACGAAAGATCAATTCAACCTTTTACAACTCCATTCCTGACGAAGCTTTCCGCGGGCCGGTCCGAGCGCGCCAATCGAGTTTCGTGAGGAAATTTTTTGTACTTTGCCTAACCACTCTCGCCCAGCTCGATTGAGCAGGCGACTTCGGACCACTCGGGAGTTTGACCTACATGCCTTCGACCACTGCCAATGGTTCACAAGTCATCAACGGTTCCCTCAAGGGACGTCATGACTTCTCTCGGATCAAGACAGCGATTCCGATTCCGAACCTGATCGAGGTTCAGAAGAATTCCTACGAACGTTTCCTCCAGATGGACCATCTTCCCAGTGAACGGGACGATATCGGACTGCAAGCTGTTTTCAACTCCGTGTTTCCAATCAGCGACTTCCGCGGATTGAGCGCACTGGAGTTTGTGGACTATTCGGTTGGTGATTGGGAGTGCAAATGCGGCAATATGCGCGGGCTTCATCATTTGCGCTCGACGTGCAAGCGCTGCTCTGCGACGATCAAGACCGACCCATACGGGCCAATCGAAATCACCTGCGGGGCGTGCGGCTCCTACAACGAGAACGTTGTGCCGTTCTGCAACAAATGCGGTGATCCAGTTGGCCTCAAGCTCAAATACGACGTGGAAGAGTGCCAAGAACGCGGAATGACTTTCTCGGCTCCGCTGAAGGTCACCATCCGGTTGACGATCTTTGAGAAGGATCCCGACACGGGGAAAAAGAGCACTCGGGATATCAAGGAACAGGAGGTCTTCTTTGGGGAGATCCCCTTGATGACCGAGCGCGGGACTTTTATCATCAGCGGCACCGAAAGGGTGATTGTCTCGCAATTGCATCGTTCGCCGGGAGTATTTTTTGAGAGTGCGAACCGTCGCTCCTACTTTCTCGGCAAGATCATCCCTTATCGCGGCAGCTGGGTGGAGTTTGAGTACGACGCGAAGAATCTGCTCTACGTCCGTATCGATCGAAAGCGGAAGTTTCTTGGAACGGTCTTCCTGAGAGCACTGGGGCTCAATACGGATGAAGACATTCTGCGGGCCTTCTACAAGATCGACACGATTACAGTTGACGGCAAGCGCCTGTTTCGTACGGTCTCGGACACGCTGCTAGGTTCGCGGCTCACCGAGTCGGTAACGAACGCCGCGGGCGAGGCCGTTATTCCCAAAGGTCGCAAGCTGACTCCGCATGTGCTCGGAGAGATTCAGAAAGCCAAAATAAAACGGTTGCCAACAACAACCGCGGAGATGGAGGGAGCTTTCCTGATTGCCGACATCGTCGACCCGGAAAGCGGCGAGGTGCTGGCTGAGGCGAATACCGAGATTACCGCGGAAAAGATTGCCTCCCTGATGGATTCTCCTGTAAAGCAGTTCGATGTGTTTTACGCCGAGCGCGACGAGGTCGGTCTGGTTCTTTCGACGACGCTCAAAAAAGACACGGTGAAGACGCAGCAAGAGGCTCTGGTCGAGATTTATCGCAAGCTTCGGCCCGGTGACCCGCCGACTCTCGAAACCGCCACGCAGCTGTTTAAGGGCATGTTCTTCGACTCCAGGAAGTATGACTTCTCTCGCGTCGGGCGCATGAAATTCAACATCAAGTTGCATGACACGATGGACGCAAGCTCTCTCGATGAGAGGACGCTGAAGCCAGAGGATTTCTTCGCCACCATCGGGTACCTATTGAAGCTACGCCGCAACATCGGCGAGGTGGACGATATTGATCATCTTGGCAACCGCCGCGTGCGCGCGGTAGGCGAGCTACTCGAGAATCAATTCCGCATCGGCCTGGTGAGGATGGAGCGGGCCATCAAAGAAAAGATGTCCGTCTACCAAGAGATGGCTACCGCGATGCCCCACGACTTGGTCAACGCCAAGCCGGTGATGGCGGCGATCCGGGAATTCTTCGGATCGAGTCAGTTGTCGCAGTTCATGGATCAGACGAATCCGCTTTCCGAGATTACGCATAAGCGGCGGCTCTCCGCTCTCGGACCAGGCGGTCTGTCTCGAGAACGGGCAGGATTCGAGGTACGTGACGTTCACCCGACCCACTACGGCCGTATTTGCCCGATCGAAACCCCTGAAGGGCCCAACATCGGCTTGATTAGTTCGCTTTCTTGCTTTGCGCTGATCAACGAGTACGGTTTCATCGAAAGCCCGTACCGCCGGGTGGAAAACGGAGTTGTGGTCAGCGAAGTAAGGGTTGTCAGTGGAGGCGACACCGACCTCAAGCCAGGGGACTCGCTGACTAGAAAGGACGCCGAGAAGGTGAACAAGGCGCTGGGGCCGCGTAAGCGGCCCGCCGAGTTCGAACCCTTTTGCCATTACCTTTCTGCTTGGGAAGAGGATCGCTACACAATCGCTCAGGCCAATATCGAAGTCGACGCCAAGGGAAGAATCGTGCCCGAGCTGGCGAACTGCCGGGTAGCCGGCGACTTTCAACTCAAGCGCCGAGCCGAGATCCAGTACTTGGATGTGAGCCCGAAGCAGCTCGTTTCGGTGGCCGCTAGTCTGATTCCGTTCTTGGAGAACGATGACGCGAACCGTGCCCTGATGGGTTCGAACATGCAGCGCCAGGCCGTCCCGCTGCTGCGCGCCGACACACCGCTGGTTGGCACGGGCATGGAAGAAGTTGCCGCGCACGATTCCGGCGCCGTCGTTCTTTGCCGCCGCGACGGTGTCGTCGATTCGGTCGATTCCGAGCGCATCATCGTGAGGGTGGTTGGAGCGGGACACGAAGGCCAGATGTCACGCGAGGTTGGTGCGGATATTTACCAACTCGTCAAGTTCAAGCGGTCGAACCAGAACACCTGCGTCAACCAGAAACCAATCGTTAAGAAAGGCGATTTGGTAACCAAGGGGCACGTCTTGGCGGACGGCCCGTGTACGGCGATGGGCGAGCTGGCCCTAGGTCGCAACGTGCTTGTGGCATTTATGTCCTGGCGCGGCTACAACTTTGAGGACGCCATCCTCGTCAGCGAGAAGCTTGTCAAAGAGGACTACTACACCTCGATCCACATCGAAGAGTTTGAGGTCGAGGCGCGTGACACGAAGCTGGGCCCGGAAGAAATCACCCGTGACATCCCCAATATTTCGGAGAGTTTCCTACGAAACCTCGATGACAGCGGCGTGATCCGAATCGGGGCCACAGTTCGTCCGGGCGACATCCTGGCAGGTAAAGTCACTCGCAAGGGGGAGACTCAGCTGACTCCAGAAGAAAAGCTGCTCCGTGCAATCTTCGGTGAGAAAGCCGGCGATGTGAAAGATGCTTCGCTGTACTGTCCGCCCGGGATTACGGGTACCGTCGTGGACGCCAAGGTCTTTTCTCGCAAGGGCCAGGAAAAGGACGACCGGGCCAAGTCAATCGAGGAGGCGACCGTTGCGCGGATACAGCGGAACCTCGATGACGAAAAGCGCATCCTCTACGACGAGCGGTCCAAGCGCTTGGCTGCGATGCTCGAAGGCAAGGTCGTTTTGGCCGACCTGCACGACGACCGTACGAACAAAAAACTGCTTGAGAAGGACGACAAGCTGACCCGCGAGATGCTCGAGAACCTGCGGGCTCGGGATTTAAAGCGGATGCGGATCAAGGACAAGGGTCCGGACCTGAACGAGCGCGTTGACGAAATCGAAGCGATGACAGTGCGCCAAATTCAGGTGCTCGAGAAGCTCACCGACGAACGCATCGCAAAGCTCAAGAAGGGCGATGAGCTCTCCCCCGGCGTGATCAAGATGGTCAAGGTCTACCTGGCCATGAAGCGTAAACTCTCGGTGGGCGACAAGATGGCGGGCCGGCACGGCAACAAAGGCGTTATCGCCCGCATTTTGCCGGAAGAGGATATGCCCTTCTTGCCAGACGGGACGCCCATTGAAATCGTGCTGAATCCCCTGGGCGTGCCTTCTCGAATGAATGTCGGTCAGATCCTAGAGACCCATCTGGGTTGGGCCGCGCAGGCGTTGGGCCTCAAGTTCGCATCGCCCGTCTTTGAGGGTCCTGGAGAAAAGTTAATTAAGGATCAGCTTGATAAGGCCGGACTCCCTAAATCGGGGAAATCAGTCCTTTTTGATGGCATGACGGGCGAGGCTTTCGAACAGGAAGTGACCTGCGGCTACATCTACATGCTGAAGCTGTCGCATCTGGTCGACGACAAGATCCACGCCCGCTCGATCGGGCCGTACTCGCTGATCACGCAACAGCCGCTGGGCGGCAAAGCGCAGTTTGGCGGACAACGTTTCGGCGAAATGGAAGTGTGGGCGCTCGAAGCCTACGGAGCAGCTCACATTTTGCAAGAGCTGCTCACCGCCAAATCGGACGATGTTCATGGCCGGGCAAAGATCTACGAAGCCATCGTGAAGGGCGAAGCTGCGCTGGAGCCCGGCGTGCCGGAATCGTTTAACGTCTTGATCCGCGAGTTGCAGTCGCTGTGTCTCGACGTGGAACTTGTCAAGCAGCAGCAAGACGTGATTCAAACCGCGCTGGCGGCTGATTGAGCCGTACGAGCGTATAAGCCGGACGAGCGATTGGCGTCCGGGGAGCGCTTGACGTCGCACAAACCCGTGGTGAGCGATTAGCGCTAGATAGAAGAAAGTCTAACTCTTGAAAGAAACTTTGAACGGAGGCTCCCTTGTATCGATCCAGCCCGTATGACCGTGCGAGCGTTGTGGCGGATTTCGATAGTATTCGAATCGGCCTTGCATCTCCCGAAAAAATTCGGAGCTGGTCTCATGGCGAGGTACTGAAGCCTGAGACGATCAACTACCGGACGTTTAAGCCGGAAAGAGACGGGTTGTTTTGCGCCAAGATCTTCGGGCCCACAACCGATTGGGAATGTCTTTGCGGCAAATACAAACGGATGAAGCACCGCGGCGTCATCTGCGACAAGTGCGGCGTCGAGGTCACGCTGAGCCGCGTGCGCCGCGAGAGGCTGGGGCATATCGAGTTGGCCTCGCCTTGCTCCCATGTTTGGTTTTTTAAAGGGCTGCCGAGCCGCATTGGCCAATTGCTCGATATTACTTTGCGGGAGCTAGAACGGGTCCTCTATTTTGAGGCTTTTGTCGTGGTTGATCCGGGAGACGTAGAAACTCTGACCGAGGGCGAAGTTCTCAGCGAAGAAAGAAAGCGCCAGCTCGATCAGGAGTTCCCTGGCGAATTCGTAGCCGTGATGGGTGCCGAGGGCATTAAGGAGCTGCTGAAGAAGATCGAGCTGAACAGCATGGCGAAAGAGCTTCGCGTCCGGATGAAAGAGGAGACGTCGCAGCAAAAGAAGCTGAAGTTTGCACGGCGGCTCAAGGTTGCCGAGGCGTTTCGCAGGTCGGGCAACAAGCCCGAGTGGATGGTTCTCGACGTGATTCCCGTCATTCCGCCGGAGCTTCGTCCGCTGGTTCCGCTCGACGGCGGCCGCTTCGCGACCTCGGATCTCAATGATTTGTACCGCCGCGTCATTAACCGCAACAACCGCCTGAAGAAGCTCATGGAGCTGAGCGCCCCCGATGTCATCGTGCGCAACGAAAAGCGAATGCTGCAGGAGGCCGTGGATGCGCTCTTTGACAACGGCCGCCGCGGGCACGTACTGCGCGGCGCCAACAATCGGCCGCTCAAATCTCTCTCCGACACGCTGAAGGGCAAGCAGGGCCGTTTTCGCCAGAACCTTCTTGGTAAGCGCGTCGATTATTCCGGACGGTCCGTCATTGTCGTCGGGCCCGAACTAAAGCTGAATCAGTGCGGTTTGCCCAAACAGATGGCGCTTGAGTTGTTCAAGCCATTCATCTATCAACGCCTTGAGCAGCGCGGGCACTGCACGACGATCAAGCAAGCCAAAGAGCTCGTTGAGCAGCAGGATGCGGTCGTCTGGGACATCCTCGAAGAAGTGATCAAAGATCATCCGGTTCTTCTGAACCGCGCGCCCACGCTGCATAGGCTCGGTATCCAGGCTTTCGAGCCCGTCCTGGTCGAGGGCAAGGCCATCAAGGTCCATCCCCTGGTGTGTACGGCCTTCAATGCCGACTTTGACGGGGATCAAATGGCGGTTCATATTCCGCTCTCCCCGGAAGCTCAGGTCGAGGCGGAAGTCTTGATGCTGAGCGCGAACAACATCCTTTCGCCAGCCAATGGCGCCCCCATCACAACGCCGTCTCAGGACATGGTGCTGGGCCTGCATTACCTCACCAAATCGCGGCCGGGAGCGCGGGGTGAAGGACGCACCTTTGGAAGCACCGAAGAAGTGATCTTGGCGCTCGAAATGGGCGATGTCCAGACGCTCACTCCAATCAAGCTCTACTACACCGGGCGCGTGATCGATTTGGTCAACGCATTCGATAATCAGAACATTCTGCATGCCGAGCCGGTGGAGTTCAGAAAGCAATACATGATCACGACGGTCGGCCGGATCATTCTCAACGATCACGTGCCGGCCAGAATGCCTTTTATTAACGGCCTCCTGAAGAAAAAGGGCCTGGCGCAGTTGATTCAATACTGTTATCTGCAGTTTGGCCGTGAACAGACCGTCAAGATGCTCGACGATCTGAAGGACGTAGGCTTCCACTACGCGACGAAGGCCGGAATCTCCATCGGCATCGACGATATGGTTGTCCCGGCGGAGAAGGGACGGTTGGTCAAAGGGGCGCAGAAGGAAGTCATGGCGGTCGAGCAGCAGTATCTCGACGGAGCCATCACGCACGGCGAGCGATACAACAAGATCATTGAGATTTGGTCCAAGGTGACCGAGCGCGTCTCCGACGAGATGTTTGAAGACATGGAAGCCCAAGACAAGAGCGGCGCCGCGATCAACCCGATCTACATCATGGCCGACTCTGGGGCTCGCGGTTCCAAACAGCAGATCCGGCAGCTATCCGGGATGCGCGGGCTGATGGCCAAGCCGAGTGGCGAGATCATCGAGACTCCGATCACCGCGAACTTTCGCGAAGGCCTGAACGTGTTGCAGTACTTCATTTCAACTCACGGCGCGCGCAAGGGGTTGGCCGACACGGCGCTGAAAACCGCGGACTCGGGCTACCTGACACGCCGGCTGGTCGACGTTGCGCAAGACGTGATCATCACCTCGCTCGACTGCGATACGGTCGAGGGGATATTTGTCGAGCCCATCGTCGAGTCGGGCGAGATCATTGAGTCGCTCAGAGACCGCATTGTGGGTCGGGTCTCACTCGAAGAGATCAAAGACTACGAGGGCGGCACGATCGTCCACGTCAACGAGGAAATCACGGAAGAGCTTGCGGCGGCGATCCAGGCCGCCGGCATCGAGCGAGTCAATATTCGCTCGGTGCTGACCTGTGAATCTGAACGCGGCGTTTGCCGCATGTGCTACGGCCGCAACCTGGCTACGGGGCGATTGGTCGAGCGCGGAGAAGCAGTTGGCGTGATTGCGGCCCAATCGATCGGCGAGCCCGGCACGCAGCTGACCATGCGGACGTTCCATATCGGCGGAACGGCCACGCGAGTCAGTGAGCAGTCCACGCAGGATGCCAAGTCGGACGGATTCGCCAAGTTCATCGGCATTACCACAATCCGCAACAAACCAGGCGATTTGGTCGCCATGAATCGCAATGGTATTCTGGCCGTCGTTGATGAGAAGGGCCGCGAGAAAGAACGCTACCAGGTTGTCTACGGCGCGAAGTTTCGGGTCGCGGATGGCGACGCGGTTACGGCGAACCAAGTCCTGCTGGAGTGGGACCCTTATACATTCTCGATTCTCACCGAGGATGGTGGAACGTGCCACTTCGTGGACTTGCAGGAGGGTGTCTCGCTCCAGGAGCAGGTAGACGAGGTGACCGGCATGTCACAGTGGGTCGTGACGGATTCACCCGATGAGAAGCGTCAGCCGCAGATTGAGGTTCGCGGCGGCAACGGACGGATGATTCGGAAGTATCTGATTCCCCACAAACGCGCATCTGATGGTCCGTGATGGGGACGATATCCATGACGGAGATGTACTGGCCAAGATTCCTCGTGAGACCACCAAAACAAAGGATATTACCGGTGGACTGCCCCGAGTCGTGGAACTGTTTGAAGCTCGGCGCCCCAAGGAAACAGCCGTCATCTCCGAAATCGACGGCAGCGTCCGGTACGGCGAAATTGCCAAGGGGCAACGGAAAATCTATGTCGTGGCCGACAACGGCGAAGAACGCGAGTATTCGCTGCCGCGCGGCGTGCACATTAACGTTCAAGAAGGCGAGCGTGTCCATGCGGGTGAGCCGCTGATGGACGGGGCCGCGAGACCCTCACGACATCCTGGCGGTTCTGGGCGAGAAAGAACTGCAAAAAATATCTCGTCAACGAAATCCAGGAGGTTTACCGTCTGCAGGGTGTCAATATCAATGACAAGCACCTTGAAGTCATTGTTCGTCAGATGATGCGCTGGATCAAGGTGGAGGAGGTCGGCGACTCCGAATTCCTGCTCGAGCAGGTTGTCGATAAGTTCAGATTCCGCCGCACCAATGACGCCCTGCGCGAGAAGGACGAAGAGGCGGCTACCGGAAGGCCGTTGCTGATGGGAATCACGAAGGCATCTTTGGCGACAGACTCGTTCATTTCCGCCGCATCGTTCCAGGAGACGACGCGCGTTCTTACGGAAGCCTCGATCAGCGGCCGCGTCGACCATCTCCGGGGGCTCAAGGAGAACGTCATCGTTGGCCGCCTGATTCCCGCCGGAACGGGTCTGGAGATTTACCGGCGCGCCAAGATAGCCGGCGAGGATGAGCCGGAAGAGATCGTGCCGGAAGTCGAATATCTCCGCGGTGTTCCCGGCTACGGCGATGATACGCCAATCGAGTACCCCCGCTGGGTTGGCCGACGAAGCCATTCCCGAGGTCATGGCTCCTCCGGTCGACTAGCCATAGGTTTCCATTCCCCTCCGGCCGCCGGTGAACTTATTGTCACCGAGACCGGAGGGTTTTCTTTTTGGGGCGGCGGCAGGACCAAACGCCCGCCCACTTGGCTGGCTTGCCGAGTTGGGCCTTGCCACACCAGTACAGCAACTTCTCGTACTCTTCTCCACCCGAAACTTTGAGCGTAATCTCTCAGGTCCTTGACAAAGTCTTCGTTTCTTACTACTGTTAATTCAGTACTAACGGAAATTACAGTAATCAAAGGAGGGGTATTATGCACGACACTCAGACGTTTCTGCTGGGACTGGCAATTACGGTTGCGTTGAGCTTTACCGTCGTCTGGTACCTGAAATCGAGTCTAAAGGACATCCTGCAAGATCTTTGCGGAACGGACCGTAGAGCAGAATTTTGGATGGCGTTCACTAACGTCACTTTGATGCTGGTGCCTACCGTGTTTGCCATGCAGCTCCATTCCGCCGCAGAAGAAAACGTTTCGGCGGTTTTCGCCATTAGTTACCAGTTGAAATGGAGTTTCGTTGGACTGGTCACATCGGTGATGGCCATTGGCCTAACGGTGAGCCTGTTTATTGGCTGGGACGCGGCCGGTGCCCGCAGCAAGTGACCGTGTCTGGACAGACTCAAGGGTTCGGCGATGACTGGCCACGCCGCCAACCCATACGGAATTGCACCAACTGGACTCTCTCTTTGTTAGACATCCGCGCCTGATGGGGACCGATACTGAAGCCCCCTCAGCGAGTGCGATAGGATAGGTTGCACGACCGTTCGGCCTATGGACTTTGCACAACACGTCAAGTCGTCCGTCGATATCATCGGAGTCTTAGGGGAGTACGTCCGACTCCGCAAGCAGGGAACGGACCGGTTCGTGGGCTTGTGCCCCTTCCACACCGAAAAGACGCCGTCTTTCTCGGTTCATCAAGGCCTCCAGATCTACAAGTGTTTTGGCTGCGGAAAAGGAGGCGATGTCTTTTCATTCTTGATGGAGCTGCAGGGACTCAGCTTCTACGAA
>CBDCYS010000041.1:0-10956 GCA_965224215.1 Bryobacterales bacterium
ATCGTGGCGCCCAAAACGCGGCGCCTGGTCGAGCGCTTGCAGCAAGCAGAATGGAAACCCTCCCCCCGCTCCGACGCGGACGCGGAATGCGAATTCCTCTACCAACCGCAAGGCTGGGCGCGGGCCTGCCGTTTCCTGGCGCTGCGTTACGAAAACGAGCCCAAGGCCGGCGCGGCCGAGCAATACCAGTTGTTCGCCACCAGCGCTTACACCTACCGCGTGTTTGTCACCAATCTGGCCGAGCCGATCGCGGCGGTGGTGTGGTTTTACAATCAGCGCGCCGGAGCCGAGAACCTGATCAAGGAGGCCAACAACGACGCCGGGCTGGCGGCCCATCCCTCGCGCCGCTTTGACATGAACCGCAATCACTTTCAGTTGGCCATGCTGGCCTACAATCTCAACTGCTGGCTGCTGCTGTGCAACCGCGAAGCCCAGGCCAGCGTGGAGACGCTGCGGCACACCACCCTGGCGACGGCGCGGCTGCGTTTTCTGTTCGTGGCGGCCAAGATCTGGCGGCACGCCGGCAGAACGGGTGTCAGCTACAGCGATCATTATCAGGAAAAGGGCCTGTTTGAACGGCTGATGCGACGGCTGCGGGCGATGGGGCCGCCGGGATCGAGCTTGGCGCCGGTGGTGGAGGGTGCGCTGAGCTGAGGGGCACTCCATGCATAAAATTTCATGCACTCGCCGCAACGTACTGGGAACACGCCGCTTGCCAGCCCGCTTTTGCCCTGCCGGGATCAGGAGGCGGCTCAAACGGGGAGGGAAACAGCAGAAAAGACGACTTGCGAAATCACTGAGTTGACACGAGTGCCGCTATCGCCACAACTCCATCGACGATGGCTACGCCGAATCTGTGCATAATTCAGGTAGATGGGTATCCGGTTGACTCAGGTAGCCCCAATATCTTGTGGTTTGGGGATTTTCTTGGGTTCTGTAACCGGGTGAACAATCATCTTGTAAGTCGCGGGATCCACGGCTACCGCCTGCTGGACGAGCCGATAGAAGAGTTTGCCGCGGCTTTTGGATTTGCGGCGGTTGAAACGGAAGGTGAACTCGTCCAGTTAGTAGTCCAGATGTTTGTGGCTCACGGCGCCCTGATGGGTGCCCAGCAGCCAGCGCTTGAGCAGTGACATCACGCGGTGGACGCGGGGCATCAATTCCGACGCGGACTGCTCCTGCCTGCTGACAACTGTGACCTGATGGACGTAGCCTTCCTTTTTCAACCCGGAGTAACCGGGCCAGCCGTCGGTATGCACCACGCTGCCCGGCTCGATGCACTCCTCCACGAAAGGCAACAGGCTCTCGCCCGAGACATCCTCGATTCTCTTCATGCGAATCCGGCCGATACCCCGCCCATCCTCTTGAGCGGCTACTGCGATCAATGCTTTGTTTTTCAGGTTTCGGCCCCGCAGGCCCTCTTCGAGCCCGCCCCAGTAGCTTTCATCGACTTCCACTGTCCCGGCCAGCAAATCCCGTCCCGGCCGCACCATCGCGCGCCGCATTTTGTGCAGCCAGGTCCAAGCCGTTTCGTACCTGTTGAGCCCCAACACTCTTTGCAGTCCCAAAGCGCTGGCTCCGGTCTTTTGGGTGGTGACCCACCACATCGCACGAAACCACAACGGCAAAGGGCTGCGCGTGTCCTGAAAGATGGTCCCGGCGGTCACCGAGGTTTGGCGCCCACACGCAGCGCACTGCAGCAGCACTTTTCGCAAAGGCCACGACTTTCCACAACCGCAACCCGGACAGCGGAAACCGTCCGGCCAGCGCAGCCGGAACAGATACTCCCGGCAGGCCTCCTCACTGCTAAAACGGGCCTCGAACTCTGTCAGGTTCTGAGGGTAATCTTCCATCTGCCGGCATACTACATCTTGGGGCTACCTGAGTCAACCGGATACCCATCTTCAGGTAACACCTCTACGGATTTGGGATTCTCTTTGAGCGCCGCTTGATAGTAGTCGACCGCTTTGTCATAGTCCTCGGAGAGGTGGTACGCGACGCCCAAGCCAAATACGGCTGCATACGAATCGGGTTCCGCCTTTAGATAGGATTCGTAGGCCGCTTTGGCGCCCTCGGCGTCATCCAGCTTCAGGCAACAACCGACCAGCCCTAAGTAGGCATCCGCCAGCTCCGGATCGAGGTCGATCGCGGTTTGGAATGAACTCTTGGCTTCGACGTATTTCTCGGTCGCCTGCAAGGCCAAACCCGCGTTGAACTGGGCGGCCGAGTTATCGGGCTCGATCGCGAGGAGTTTGACGTAGTATTCGGCGGCGTCGGAGAACTTCTTGCGGTCCAGTTGGATCTGTGCCAGCGCGGTGTAAACCTCCGCCAGCTCCTTCCCGGCTGCACGCGCCTTTTCAAGATCTTCGAGCGCCTCGTCCAATTCGCCTTTTAGATAGTGGCGAACCGCGGCGTAGTGGTCCGCGCCACTCGAGCCGGCGGAAGCAGACCCGTTCGCCAGCGCTGAGGGAAGCTCTTCCCGGCGAGGCTCACGAGTCAGGGCGACAAGTTCCGGTCCCTCTCCGGCCTGCGGTGACGAGGCTGAATCACCCTTACTAGTGTCCAAAAAGCCCAAATCTCCAAAGAATTTCATCGCTCTTCCTCTTGCGGGTCTCAGTTATCTTGTTTCTTTTCTCGCTTCGTTAGGCGTACTCACACGGATCCAGACTCTCCGGTCCGCGTAGCGCCAGCAGCGGACCAATCGGTTCCGCACGCCAATCCCGAACTTCTCCGCCGAAGTCGGCGAGAGGCATGTCCGAATGGGCCAGCATATCCTTCAAGTTGTCCAAGTTCAGATCCGGCTGCAACGTCATCGCCGACATCTTCCATGGATCCTCCTCTGTCGCCGTCAACAACCTCTCCACTTGAGGGAAGGTGGTGCGGCTGCGGCGAGCGCGGTGATAGACTGCTTCGGGCATGCGGGGCGCCAACTGAGACTCCATTGAACAATACCGACCCTCATCAACCACTGGCTCTTGAATCGGCTCGGCCCAGGCCGGCCAAAAACACCGCAGCAGGCGGTTCGGAGTCATATGACAATCGTTTACAGCTAAACCGTAACGAGTATCGGCCAGAGACGACAATCGGCATTCCACCTTAGATCGAATCAGATCCCCATGCATTCTGTCGGCTGTTTGCTCCAGCAAGTCCAGGAATTGGGGTGTCGGAACCCAAAGTCCTTCGAAGGTTTCTAGGCAACCGCTGGACGGGATCGGCTTCAGTGGAGTCCGCGCCGCGACTCGATTCGGCGATTGAAGCTCTAGAATCGGGACAGCCACTTCGGCCTGTTGCTGAAGTAGGGCTTTCCCAAAGCTCTCGGCGGGCTGCGGTTCTACCGCGAAGAGCCCCTCGGCAACAGTCAATGTAGCTGCGGGTGATATCGGCTGCAGCACCGGCCGCGCGGAATAGGTAGCTGTGCCAGCGCCGAGAAGCGTCGTCGATTCGACTTGTTTTAACTCGAACTGTTTTAACGCGAATTCGTCGCCCTCGCTGGATATCAGCGGGAGGGCGGCTACGGTCAATTCCAGCCATTGAGTGAGTCGAGGCGCGAACGTCGTCTCAGGCCTTTCGAGGGGCAAACTGACGTACTTCCCAATGCCGCCCGGATGCAGATCTTCCTGGTGACCCAAGAATCCTTCGCGCTCGGTACCCGTGGGCCGTAGCCTGAACGCAATCAATTCCTCGCTTGGCAGAATCCGATCGGCGCACCGAACTGCCCCAAGGGCACCGTCCCCAAGCCGCACGCCACCACTGGTTTCCGGCTGCGCCGCGTTCGTATCCAACCCAAACGCGTCGTTGGCGGGCTCGATCTCCTCGCAAGCCTGTGCGTCTTGAGCCCACATCGCCCTCCACGCAGACAGCCCGGCGGGCGATATTGGGGCAATAGCAGAAGGGTTAAACCGGGGAGCGCTGTCGATCGCAATGTACTCGGCGGTCTCCTGCTCTTGCTCTGGGGTGTGAGATAAGGGCAGCTCATGAGCGCTGAGCTCAAGCTCCATCAGTTCGGGCCAAGGCGTCAATCGGTGTTGGCGATCGTCGGGTCGGCTATCCAATGCTGAGTCCGCATCGGAAGGGGCAGTGCCTGTCGCTGTCAGCTCATTCTCATCGAGATTCTGAGCGCTCGCCGCCTTCAACTGGCCAAGCTCATCGGGCTCCGGGAAACGAACTACTTTTTCTGCCGACGGAGCCGCTTCGGCCTCGCCTGATGCCAAGCTCAATTCACTTTCTTGAGATTCTTCGTCATCCTCGGAGGTCGCTATCAGGCCCGCAAGGAGCGAATCGAGTGTTTCCTGATCTTCGCTCGCCATCGCCAGGGAGGCGTCAGAGACTGCAGCCCAATCGACGTCCAGATCTCGCGGCTCCACCCCATCGGCGGGCGCCATCTCATCCGCCGGCTGCGCTGTCTCGGGCGCGGCTCTCTCGGCAAGCTTCGAGTCCTCTTCCGGGTATGCCTGATCGAGTGGCTCGGCTGTTTTCGACTCTGCGTCAAACCGCGTGGCTTCGGAGCCGCCACCCTGGAGCAGTTCTGAGGTCCAATCGGCCTGCTCCAGCGTATCGTTCGGGCCCGCGCCGGCCTGGTCTTCGTACTCCGATTGTTCTTCTTCCGGCCCGAGCGTGAGAATGTCTAAATCAGTATTGTCCAGCGGCTCCTGCCAGGTTTCATCAGCGGAAAACCGAGCCTGGTCTAGATCAGGTTCTCGACTCTCCCCGGCAGTAAGCTCTCGAACGATCGGATCGTCCACGCCGCTCGTTTCAGACTCGAACTCCCTCAACCAAAGTGGTATCGAGGATTCGGCGGGAACATCCGCTTCGTGCTGAGACCCTTCGGAGTCGGCCACAGAGGCCTCGGCAACCGAGTCGACTGCCTCGCCGACACTTTGGCTATCCAAGGACCCATCAGAAGAGAGGGACCCGTCTAACTCAAGACGCTCTCCGATCCCCGGCATCGGCAGGGCCCGGGAAGGCTCTCCCCACCGATCAGCGTCCATGATTCGGTCGATCGCGGACGGGCTATCGCTCGACGATCGTTGTTTGCCAACCGTTTCGGATGATCCGCCAAACATAGAGCCTGGGGTCGACTGATCGCCGTCCTCCTCAGTGGATGGATCCGAACTGGTTGACGCTTCGTCCAGCAGTTCTTGGGTATCAACGTTGCGCAAAGCGGCTAGCCGCTCCAGCGGCCCAAGCAGCTCGTCTTGATCTGCTCCGCTAGCGCCCGCTTCATTCGAGTCGATGTATAGAGGCTTTGCCTCCGGGTGATTGGCAATTCTCCGCAGTGCCTCCAATGCGTCTTCGGGGGTCTGTTGAAGAACATCATCTGGAGTTTCGGCTTGGCCGCCAGTCAAGATGGAGTCGAGCCCCTCCGTACCAGGGCCACTCACAGCAGGGGTAAACGGCAGATCGTCGTCGGTAGAAAGGAAGTCCTTGTTTGTCGGTTCGGCCGCCGGCAGCAGGCGAGACCGATCGAGGCCGTCACTCTCGGTGGCACCGTCAAGAACCGAATCGAGGCCGTCATCCTCCGACAGATCGGCAGGAATCGGAAGCGGTCGAGCACTGACCTTGTGGATCAGTTCCTCTTGGTCTCGCAGCAATCGTTCAAGAGTCTGTTTCTTGTAGGTTTCCGCGTGATCTTCACAACAGAACTCCGATTTCGTCTTCCAGCGCGAAAACGGGAGACCCTTTTGTGACAGAGCAAGCACTTCATGAGGGTGATTGGGCATTACGCCCCACCGGACGGGACGTCGCGCGAAGCTTTACTTCCAATATGCATTCTGGTGCAATGCCTGCTGGTTAACGATTGGCCGCGTGCCTTAAACAAAAATCTAATGACACTTATGCCTATCGTCGTAGGGAACTCTAAACTATAGACATATGTCCTGAGCGGTTCAGGCTGGGCTCCCTGCTAGGTCGAGGAAGTGGTTCTGATAAGCGCCGGTCGATTGCCGAACACAAAGCCGCGCCGCTTCGCGTTATTGCGTTGCTGTGAGAGGGGTCGTAACAGATAGTGAGCATGCCAAAATGAGCACACGGCGAATGCCCAAAAGCGATCTGACGGGCTCGGCAGGCGACCGGCGGGGCCTACAACTAGTCGTAGGATGGTCAGCCGAAGAACATTGGGCTCGGAGCCGACTTGAGGCGTTTTTCCCCAGCAGTCTAATAGAATCAATTTCAGAGCTTATTTCAGGTTAAACCGGGACTTCTTCGTACCCCGTTTCGGCCTGCTAGCGCCTCAGATTACCCCACAGAGCGCGCCAGGATCGATCGCAGGCCAGCAATAGTGCCCCAGCAATAAAGCCCCAGTATGAGAGCCAACAAACTCCAGCCCGGTTCGGACGCTTCACTCACTGGCCCGCCGCGCCCAGCGTTAGGTGGAACTTCAGCCTAGTGGACCCGCTTTTCCGGGACGTCGGCAAGAAACTTGTCGACGATTTCCCGCTGCTGCTGATCGCTCAGAGAAACCTGGATGAGGCGGCCGGCCGCTTGAATCGCCAGATCGCCTGCCATTTTGCGAATCTCTTCCATGGCGGCCCGCTGCTCGGCTTCGATGCGCCGCAGACCCTGCTCGGTCACGCGACGGGACTCGGCCTTGGCCTCTTCCAGCATCCGTTGCCGCATTTGTTCGGCTTCTTGGCGGGCCTGTTGAACGATTTCCTCGGCCCTCTTGAAGCCCTCGTCCGTGCGGCGCTGGTTTTCTGCAAGTACCAGCTCGGTTTCACGCTGCGTCTTCTGAGCTTGTTCCAGGGCCTCTTTGATGTTCTGCTCGCGCTCGTCGAGGGCAGCCAGCAGGGGACCCCAGGCGAACTTGCGCAGAACAATCAGCAGGACGACGAAGATGATGACCGTCCAGATCATCAGCCCCGGCTCGAAACGAAGTAGTGCGCTTTCGCTTCCCATAGCGGTTTTACTTGGTCAGAATGATCAGCAAGCAGCCGACCACGGCGATCACGGCAACGCCTTCCAGTAGGAACAAAGGCAGTTGAAAAGCGGACTGGATGTCCTTGGCGGCCTGAGGCTGGCGGGCGATGCTCTCGCAAGCCGCCGCGGTTAACTTACCAATGCCTAAGCCCGCTCCGACGACGACGATGCCGCCGCCGACCGCGGCCCCGAAATAGGCCAAGCCGCGCGAAACTTCTCCGCCATCCTGGGCCAAGGCCGCGCCCGGCGCGATCAGCAAGAAAGCGATGGTGCAAAGCATGGCGAATGCTGCTCGTTTTGAGTTGAATGTCATGGTGCGAATGTATCCTCCGAATCGAATCTGTCTAGTGTGAGGAATGAACAAGCATTCCGACGAAAAGTGCCGTCAATAGCGTAAAAACATAGGCCTGAATGAACGCGACGATGATCTCAAGCACATACAGGGCTACCGCCAGCGGCACTGCGAAAAATACGCCCACAAGGATGCTCTTGAAGATAAAGATGAATGAGATCATCACCAAAATAACGATGTGCCCGGCCATCATATTGGCGCCGAGACGGATGGTCAGTGCGACCGGCTTCACCAGCGTACCCAACGTCTCGATGAAGATCAGCAGAGGGGCGAGGGCAAGCGGCGTCCCGGCGGGTATCATGTGCTTGATATACCCGACCGGCCCCAGCACGATCAGTCCTGAAACGACGATTAACGCGAGGGTTAACGACGCCAGGGCGCCGGTCATATTGATATTGCTCGTAGCCGTGTAGGCGCCCGGGATCAGCCCGAGCAGGTTACAGCTCAGGATAAAGAAGAACAGCGTCAGCAGGTAGGGGGTAAACATGCGGCCGAATCTCGGTCCCATATGCGCAATGGCGATCTCATCGCGAACAAAAAGGACGAGAGACTCCAGAGCGTTGGTCACTCCCTTCGGAGCGCCATTCGATACGCGGGAGTTCCTAAAGAACCAGCCGGTCACAACGATCAGAAACGCCGCCGCGGTCAGCATCATGACCACGCCCTTCGACATGCCCCACTGTGCAAGCGAAGGGTAATCGTGGTTCGAGATGTGATGCATCAGAACCTCGGAAAGGCTCTCCTCTTCGCCGTGCTCGGCGCTGGCCGCCGCGGCCAGCATGGCAAATGGGAAATGCATGATCATCTAGTTTCGATCTGCTTTCGGCATCGAAAAGCTTCAAAAACCTGAGCCGCGAAATACACCGCGGCAAGAGCCATCGTAAATGGCGCCAGATCCGCCCAACCAGACAGGGCGACCAGTGTCAGCACACCCAGAACATAGGCAGTGCGGGCGACCACGCCCAGCAGGGAAACTTTCCAAAAATCGCATGCCGGGCGCTTTTCCAACAGCTTCAACACCAACTCGGAAATCCCGAAAGTCACCGCCCCGGCCACAATACCCCAAACAATGGCCGCAGTCATTATTTCAGCCGCATTATTTCGGCCACATTATTTCAGCCACATTGTCTTCGCTAGGCCGTAAAACCCGACCACGACACCGGCGAAGAGCCCGATCACGATGGCCGCCGGGTTGGCGTCGAAATAGTCTCCAACTAGGTAGCCAATAAAAAGACACCCCAGAATACTGCCGCTGAGATTCAAGCCGGCAACAGCGGCCCGTCCCGTGGGTTTCATCCGGAAACCGCGTCCGCGAAGATCTTTCATCGCGACACACGAACGGCAGATCGCAAGTCAAATCCTACATTCTGACGACAGGTTGGAAGCTTCTCGACGGAAGGTGACCCTACAGAATTTAACGATATCAAACGGCGGCCCAGTTCGGCAACTCACCTATACGTTTGAGTTACGTAGGGTCGGGAACTGGCGCGGTGGCCCGTCAGGACCTGGCTTGGCTGTATCCGGGGTTTCCCCCTTCGTGCCCGGTTAACCGTGTCCGTGGCTCCGTTTCCAGCTCCCGCCACCTCGCACGCAGCATGAAGATTTCCTTCACTACGCGCTCCTGCACACTTCACGACAAGGTTTATGAGACCTATCCGATCGGAGTTGCTTTCGACGACAGCTCGGAAGCCGTCACCCGAATCCAGGTGTCTGCTCTCGCCATTGACTACTCCACCGCTTCCGACCGAGGCCTTGGGTTAGCGCCAAGTCCGTTCAGCCTTCCCCTTGCCGTATAGTCTTCGTCTCAGATCCTGCAGACTACCGGACGCTTTTATCATTTCGCCCCTGCCTCACTGTGTTGACCAAGACTTCATGTGCAGCAAGGCTCCTTCGCTCCACGGGCGTTACCCCGCTTCCTCACTACTACGAACCTAGCCGCCATCCTCTCGCCTTCCACCGATTTCCTGGTTTTCGCCAGTTATACGGCTTCCCTGCTCCGCCAATTTCTCGACGGGACGAGGAGGGCTTCTCCAGTTGCTTAGCACCTGAATTATGCACAGATTCACTTTGCGAGTGTGGCTGCGTTCGTAGCGGGTTGGCGGTCGTCGTGAGGTGGTAGCTCGGCAACTGGTCTTTTGGCTTCTCCGTGTCCGGTTTCCCTTCCCGCCCAGAATCCGCGTCGTTAAAACCTCGCTCGGAAGTGACGTGTTTCCAGTGCGTTACGGCTAGTGCATAAAAGTTTATGCATAGCGCATAGCCAGGCTCTCAGATCAGCGCCCTCCCGACCACCGGCAGCAAGCCGCCGTAGGGAGTCGGCTTCCTGCCGCGGAAGTTGTAAGGCGTCGAAGCCCCGATTTTATTGGGCCGCGAGGCCGTCACGGCTGGGCCTTGTTGGACGGGCCTTTGGGAGCTATGCTGTTTTCGTCTGGTAACCATGTGGGTGACTTCCTTGGGGTTGGCTGGCGAAGCTGGAATCTTTGCCAGCCTACCTTTTTACCCCATGTTTTAGGGGGTCCCCAATGGTCCCTTGCGGCTCAGCCCTCCTCAGGTCCACGCCGCAGTGCATAATTCAGGTAGCATGCCCTTGTCACCGTGCTGTCCCTAGCACCCCGCCGGAGTGAACTGGCGCTGCAGTCAGTCTGCGCCAGGCCATGCTGCCTTCACCCGTGGAAAGAGGGTTCGGCCTCCGGGGTTTTAGCTTTTCGAGGCCACCTATGGGTTCACTTTTGTTACGGCCCGGTGACTTGCTCACCATCCCAAGGATGGCTTTGTCAGTTGGCTTCATCGGCTTCGTTTCCTCCACACGGATGCAACCCAAGCTACGGGGCTCTGACTTTTACCCCGGTGGGACTGTCTCCCACTGAACATGCCAGCCTTGACTGGACACACTCTCCCCCAGCCCGTTTCAACGGGCTTACATTCCGCTCTGATCACGCCGTCTCCGGACAAACGCAAGCACCGGTCGCCCGACGTGGCGCGCGCCTCCAGGCGTGCCGTGTCGCCATTCGTGGCGACATGTCTTGCCATCGCCGAACCCGCCATGTGGCGCAAGCTCTCAGCCTGCCGGGGCGACGCTCATATCGACGCAAGTGGCGCTTCTAGAACACAACTCTGCCTCGTCCGAACCCCTTCGTATCACTCCTGATGTGTTCGCTCACCATGTCCCGGGTAAGAACCTTAATACTGCCCCACGCCCCGAACGGGGGTAAGCCCGCCGGTAGGTGGGCGAGGTCGGGATCGCGCGCTTATATCGAATCCCGGATCCGGAGCAGTGATTCGGAGTCGGCCGAGCGTAGCGTCTCAAGCTTTCGAAGGGAAGTCTCCAGCACCTCACGACGGCGCTCCAGCTTTGACCGCTCTAATAACAGTTCGACTGGCTCGCGAACCAGAAAAGCATCTCTGATTGCAAAAAGAAAGACTAAAACCCCAACAAATAAGGTAATATACATTACGGTTCCCGTAAAACCCAATCCCGAAAGGTCAAAACCACGCATGCGTATTACGCTGAACAACCAGAACGTAACAACCGATACTAAACCCGCGGCCGCTAGGTTCCGAACCAATTGACACTGCGCGAGCGCAAGCTGCACTCCAGAGGTAGATCCCACAATCGCCTTGAGTTCGCGCTCAAGGTCATCATATTGTTTCTCAACGGGTCGGCGGATGGCGTCTGCGCGAGTTTCCATCCA
>CBDCYS010000042.1:0-37302 GCA_965224215.1 Bryobacterales bacterium
CAGCAAATGTTTCACGGGCAGCGAGCGCATGGGGTTCTGTGAGACTGCCCTGATGGAGAAGCAACACCAACATCTCAACCTAGGCACGGCCATGGCTATCTCGGGAGCGGCAGCGGCCCCGAACATGGCTGTCACGACCGTCAGATCGTTGATGTTCATCATGACGTTGCTCAACATCCGGCTCGGTTATTGGCTGCCAAGTCCCGCCATTTTCAAGGGGTCTTCTTGGCGCGAGCGAATGTATAGACGGTTTTTTCTGCGCGGCGCGGGCGCGAGGTGCTTGTGGAAGGAGGCTCTGGGCAAGGTCGATGAGAAACGAGCGTTCGTGAATGTTTCGGATGGGGGACATCTGGAGAATCTGGGGGTTTATGAACTGCTACGGCGCCGCTGTAAACTGATCATCGCAGTGGATGGCGAGGCCGACCCAGCCCTGTCTTTTGGCAGCTTGGTCCGGCTCGTGCGTTACGCGCGAATCGACATGGGAATCGAGATCGATATTGATTTGACGGAAATCCGCCTTACGGAACAGAACCTGAGCCAAATTCATTGGACCCTCGCGACGATCGACTACGGTGAAGAACAGACCGGGCGCTTGCTCTATATCAAGTCCTCGGTCACGGGGGACGAAAGCGATGACATTCGAGATTACCGCTCTCGAAAGTCAGCGTTTCCCCACGAGTCGACCGCCGACCAGTTTTTCAGCGAGGATCAGTTCGAAGCCTATCGAAGCCTGGGTTACCACATTGCTGACGGCATTCCGTGGGACGAGGTCCGCCGAACCCATCTCAAGCAGAGTTAAGCTCGCGCTTTGTGCCCCGGGGCCGCTGATCTTTATTGAATGTGAGAAACCGATCGGCGGGGTGCGATCAGCCTTCGACCCTCACCCCGCGCCAGAACGCGACGTGGTCCTTGATTTCTTTCGCCGCGTCCTTTGGCTCGGGGTAATACCATGCCGCCGCCGGGTTGCTCTTGCCTTCAACCTTGATGTCGTAATAGCTGGCGTCGCCTTTCCAGGGGCAATGCGTGCTTTGGCTGCTGGGTTTGAAGTAGTCCCGGTTGATGGCATCAGGCGGGAAGTATTGGTTTCCCTCGACCTGAACACAGTTGTCGCTTTCGGCCAGAACGGCGCCTTCCCAAGTTGCTTTCGGCATGCTTCTATTGTAATGCGAACGATCGATTGCACCGGGAACGATCGAGTCTACCTGTCTCGATAGAGTCTTCGTGGCACGATCGACTCATCCGGGCGTCAGTCAAGCATTCCAGGCTTCTTAGTGATCACGTAAGCTCGGCCGGTACTCGCAGCTCAAACCGTTCTCCGATATCGGTTGGTTCGCGGTAGGTGACATGTGGAAGCGGGTTCCCGAACCGGTGCGACGTTCACGGTTTCGCAACTCCCATTCACCCGGCGCGAGAATTCCGCTTTCACGGATGACAAAGGGGCGTGCTGATGGCGACAGAACATCGGCGTCGAACTGGCGCACCTATTGCGCCATGCGCATGACATGCGAGTCGTGTCCGGAAAGGTTGGACCGAACGAGATGGCTTGCGACTTCAGCAGCAACGTCTTCGTCGGCTCCCATCGAACGTGAAGATTTGACGAACAAAGCTTTGAAGCGGCACGTGTGGAACAAGGCGCAGGTCGGGCATCGTTTCGTGTGCGGGCCGGCATCGGCGGCGCCGGCGAATCTGAACGAAGCCGGCCGGCAAAGCTTTAGTTGCGGTCGATCGAACTCGCTTCGCCGATAGCCGAAAAGAGGCCGCGCCGGTATGCTAGCATGAAGCTGCTTCAGCTGGTCGTAGTCACGAAACCTGTCTCGAAATGAGCCGACGCGATGTACTATTCCAAAGTTGAGTCTCCGGTTGGCCGCATTCACATACTGTCCAGCGATCAGGGTTTGTCAGCGCTCTATTTCGACTCCCAAGTCGAAGCGATGGACAAGCGTTTCCCGCGAGACTCACGCCAACCAGGACACGGCAATCCGTGGCTGCTGCGCGCCCAGGCCTTTACCTACTGCTACTTTGCCGGCGACCTGGACTACGCTCCTGAGATTCCCCTCGACCTTCAGGGAACCGCAACCCAGCTAGCGGTCTGGAAAGCTTTGACAGCGATTCCGCCCGCCGAGACGCGCAGCTATCAGCAAGTTGCCGGCGAGGTGGGCAAGCCCCAGGCACCGCGGGCTATCGGGGGCGCCGTAGGACGCAATCCGATCAGCCTTCTGATCCCATGCCATCGCGTCGTCGGCTCGAATGGCAAGCTCACCGGTTATGCGGGCGGAATCGAAGTGAAGCGATTTCTGCTGGATCACGAAAAGAAGTGCGCTGCGCCCGAGGAAGCTTGACCCGCGAAGCTTCTCTCTCGCTGGGCCGAGAATGTATTTGATCGGTGTGTCTGCAGGAAGCGTCGACTCAAAGTTCACGGCCAGGTCTGATTCAGCAACTCCGCCAGCCGGACGCCCGCTTTGGAGAGTTGTGCCTCGACCACCCCGCGGGCTTGGCGCAGGTATTCGGCATCTAGCACCTTGTCTTCGCCGGCCGGCAGTGCACCGTAGGCCACTTGGACAGCCGCCAAGTGTGACTCCCAGGCCCAGTCGCCGGGCTGACCCTGCAGCCATTCTTTTTTCTTCTCGGGCGTGATCTGGGCGCTGAGACGATCGGCCAGCGCGCCCTCATCCTCACCCATCGAATTGAGGATTCCCGAATCCCAAACCTGGTGCAGGTTCTTGTCTTCGCCGAGGAATTTCACCATGATTCCGCTTCCACCGCGGTCCTCGAGGTGGCCCGCATGGAGGGGCTGGTGAAGGTCAGCCGTCAGGTGAATCACAAAGCGGGCGGCGTCGGTTACGTCGTCTTTGCCCCGCACGGCCAGGCGCGCGATGCCCACGAATTCACGGATCTTGGCCGTCACGCAATCATCCTGCGGGCAATCACGTTTTGCGTTGAGCCTGGTTGCGTGCGGTGGGATATTGATGTAGTGCCAGAGCTCTGACTCGGGTCGCTGCTCGCGGAGTTCGTCTGCCCACATGGCCTGGTCGGCGAGTCGCATGTCTTTGCCGAAGTAGAATGTCAAGCGTCCTCGAGCCTTGGCACCGAGATGCTGCTCAGCGATTTGAGCAATCACCCGATGGCCGAGGGGCCCCCAGGACCAGGCGGGGGCTGAGCAAGCCAGCAAAAGAGCACAGCCGATCGACGGCACCAAGAATCGGTGAATTCCCACGCGTGAATGGGGGGGCGAGAAATAGCGCATACCTTGTTACGATACTAAAGTGCTCTTCGCCGCATGCGAGAAAGAGTGGTTTGACGTGACGATAGCGACAACGTAGGTAAGACACGACGTAAGCAAGACAGCGAAAACGATGACGGTACAGGAAATTGCAGATCTCCTCGAAGCTGACGTCGAAGGTGATGGAGCGCTCGAGGTAACGGCCTGCAACGCCGTCGAGCTGGCCACGGCGTCCGAGATCGCCTTCGTGGAGGGAGACCAGGCGGAAGCAGCGGTGGCTGCATCTGATGCGGGCTGCTTGATGCTGGCTCCTGATGTCGAGCGGCCCGGCGCTGCAACAGCGATTCGCGTGGCGCGGCCGCGAAATGCGTTCGCCCGGGTTTTGCGGGCTTTGCACCCCCCGGTGCGCCCTGATGCGGGAGTCCACTCGACTGCGGTTGTGGCTGAGACAGCTCAACTTGGCGAGGGCGTGTCGGTAGGTCCCCATGCGGTTCTCGAAGACGCGGTCCGTGTTGGCGCAAACACTGTGATTGCGGCTGGTGTGACCATCGGCCGCGGCTCGAGCTTAGGCCAGGACTGCCAGGTTAACGCCGGCGTATCCATTTATCACGGCGTCACGGCGGGCTACCGCGTCATATTGCATTCCGGGTGCGTGCTGGGCGCCGATGGTTTCGGATATGCATTCGAACAAGACCACTACGAGAAGTTTCCACAAATCGGGACGGTCGAAATCGGCAACGATGTGGAAATTGGCGCCAACGCCTGCGTCGACCGAGGCGCGCTGGGAGCCACAGTGATAGGTGACGGCACGAAGCTCGACAACATGGTTCACATCGGTCACAACTGCCGACTCGGGAAACACGTCGTCCTGGCGGCGCAGGTGGGACTTTCCGGCGGCGTGATCGTCGAGGACTACGTCGTGATGGGCGGTCAAGTCGGGATCGGCGAAAAGGCACATATTGGCGCCAAAGCTGTGGTTGGCGGACAGTGCGGGATTCTTCCACTTCGCCAGGTCAAGCCGGGCGAAACGCTTTGGGGCACGCCCTCGCGTCCGCTTCGCGACCATCTGCGAAAGCTGGCGATGGTGGACCGGCTGCCGAAGATCATCTCCGAGCTAAAAGAACTCAGGAAGGTTGCCGAGGCGGGGGAAGTGAAGTGAAGCTCGTCGTCATTGGCGGACACAGCCGCAGCGTTGGAAAGACATCGCTCGCGGTGGGGATCATTGCGGCCAGCCCGGAGCTTCGATGGACCGCTATCAAGATCACCCAGTACGGCCACGGGATCTGTTCGGCCAACGGGCACGACTGCGACTGCGTCGTCGACGAACCCGACTGCCCCTTTGCCATCACGCCGGAGGCGGACCCGGACTCCGGCTCCGATACGTCCCGGTTCCTAAAGGCCGGCGCCGAGCAAGTCTACTGGGTGCGCACCCGAGTTGGTCAATTGGACCTCGCCATGCCGGAACTCAACCGCCTGCTGGCCGATCGTGAGTTCGTCATCATGGAGTCGAACAGCATTCTCGGATTTCTCGACCCGGATGTGTATCTTCCCGTCCTGCGGTTTGACACCGAAGACTTCAAGCTCAGCAATCAGTCGTATTTCAACCGGGCCAGCGCCTACGCAGTGGTCGGCAACGGCGCAGGTGCCGCGGGATGGCCCGGCGTTGATTTGGGCCAACTCCAACGGAAACCAGTGTTTGCAGTTCAACCGCCGTCTTATTTTTCTATCGAGGTCCTGGATTTTTTGAAAAGCCAGCTGTCTGCAAACCGCTCGGAAATGACGGGCGTGCGATAGGCTGATCTGCCCGATTTTCGATACCCGGTAGAATAGCCTCTGATGGACGGAGTTCTGATTCTCGACAAGCCCGCCGGTATTTCTTCCCACGGCGCGGTCCAAAAGTTGCGCGGGCTGACCGGCATTAAACGCATTGGCCACCTGGGCACTCTCGACCCGCTCGGCACCGGAGTCCTTCCGATGATCGTGGGCCGCGCCACCCGATTAGCTCAATTTTTCTTGCATCATGAGCGCGCCTATGATGCCGTGATTCGCTTCGGTTTTTCCACTGACTCATACGACGCTGACGGCGAAGCCACGTCCGAGCCCCGGCCGATTACGCTCAGCGAGGAAGAGCTCAAAGACCTGCTGCCTCAGTTCAGAGGGAAGCTGATGCAGACGCCGCCGCCCATCTCCGCCAAGAAAATTGATGGAGTTCCGGCCTACAAACTGACGCGAAAGAACAAGCCCCCGCGTCTCGAACCGGTCGAGATCCATGTTTACGAGTTCGAGCTGCTCGGTGTCCGGGGCGACCGGGCGGAGGTGCGGGTGCGCTGCTCCACTGGAACCTACGTGCGCTCACTCGCGCATGAACTCGGACAGAAACTCCTTGTCGGCGCCCATGTCGAGAGCCTCCGCCGGACCGCTATGGGCGAGTTCACGGTGGAAAACGCTCAAACGCTGGAAGAGCTGGAAGTTCTGCGCGAAGAAGGGAAACTCGAAGACGCATTTCTGACGGCGGAATCGTTGCTTCCCGAAATCCCAGTCGAGCGCGTAGATGACATAACCGCTGGAAGAATTGCCCACGGGAGGGACTTTTGGGTATCCGCGTTCGGAAATCGGCACGGAGCCAAGCTGGTCAAGGCGATTGCTCCCGACGGGCGCCTGCTGGCGATCGCGGAAGCCAAGTTGCCATTGCTTTATCATCCTATCGTCGTGCTGTAGGGCTGCAGGAAGCGATGCGTTCTCTTTCAGTCAGGTCTTGGATCGGCTCGACGTGGCGTACGCGTCCTGGCGTGCCGCCTCCCGATTCTTCGGGAGGTAGCTTCGCCGAGGTGAGACATTTCGCAAGGTCCTACGCCACCATGTTGCCCTGCGCCACGTCAGCCGATGCCCAGTTCGTCGGCCAATTCCAGTGGCGTTCCGCATTGAAGGCAGATCATCGAGCCACAACCGGGACAGGCGAGCGGTTCTGAAACCGCGCGAGAACAGGCTGCGCAGTAGTAGTCTTGAGGAAGAGAGCCCTCGTAACGCCCGCCCGCCTCCGGGGGGGTGGACTTTGGGGCAACAGACTGATGACAGTCCCCACACTTAACAGCCGAACCGGGCGGATCATGCGGGAATTTGGATCGATAAGGCACGGTAAGCTGTTCTCATCATACGATCAAGTCACGCTCGGTCCACGACGGCTCGGCCCACCACACGCCGGACAACCACAGCCCGGTCGGCTACGGGGCCTTCGACCACGCGGGCATCCAGCACGTACGTGCCAACCGCCGGGGATTTTCGGTTACGCCCTCCTGCTTTCTATTCTGCTCGGCGGCTGTGCGCCTGAATCAGAACAGCCCCCGCTCCCGGAAGCTTTCATCGCCCGCAACACGGTCGAGATCAGCAAAGAGCTGCTGCCAAACGCTCCCGTCGTGGCGACCTTGAAGCTTGGCACCCGAGTCGAGATCGCCGCCCGCCGCCGCCGTTTCGTAAAAGTTCGCACAACAAGCGGCGTCGAGGGTTGGACGCAAGACTCCAAGCTAATCACCCCGGAAATTCGCGATTTGATGCAGCAGCTCAGCGATCAGACAGCCTCGGATCCCGCGCAGGGCGCGGTTCATGCTCTGCAAACCCTCAACGTCCATCTTGAACCGCAGCGCTGGTCCCCCACCATTTATCAGCTTCAGGAGGACGAAGGCGCGCAACTGCTTCGCCACCAGGTCAGCCAGCGCTTGCCGAATCCGCCCGAGCCCGGGAAGCCGCCTCCGTCTCCAACCGGTCTCGACGATTGGTACCTTCTGCGGCTCTCGAACGGCCAGCCCGGCTGGGTTCTGACGACGGGCGTCTATTCCGGCATAACCGACGAAGTGAAGCAGTACGCCGAGCGTCGCCGCGTCATCGCCTACTTTCCGCTGGGAGAGGTGGAAGACCGTTCGGGCCACCGGAAGAAGACCTGGCTATGGACGCAGATCGGGCGAAGCAAGCAGCAGCATGATTTCGATTTGTATCGGGTTTTCATGTGGAGCCGGAATCGTGGCGTTTACCAAACGATCCGATTGGAGCGCGGTCTTACGGGTTATTTGCCGGTGGTGTTCCATCCGAAATTGGAGACCGAACGAGGTACCGGGCCGGGTTTCTCGATCACTGTCGAGAGGAAAGGAAAGCGTACCAGCCGTACCTATGTCCTGATCAAGTACCGTGTGCATCGGGTCAGCGAAGAGCCCGCGCCTCCCCTGACCGCCGCGATTCGTCTTACACACAAAGTGAAAAAGATAGAGCAGCCGCCAACCATGCTCGATCGCGTTCTCAACTGGTGGAAGAAACAGAGTGCCGTTTTGAGATAGAGGCGATCACGCCCACGAAAGATGTTAATGGTTGCTGTGGCGACTTGATCCGCAGCGGCATCGAGACCGTCGCCAGTTGTGCTCTAAATTCCGACGGGGGTGCCCCAGAGGTCAGGAGCAGGGCCAGCCCGGAGACGATTTGCGCGTCCAACTCGGAATGCTGCTGAAAGTTATAAGGGCAAACCCGGCAGTAAGACGTGCAAGAAGCGAGTCGCAGGGCTGAGAGTAGGCAGCTTCAGGCCTCGGGCCACTCAGAAGATTTCCGCGAGCCGCAATGCAAACCCAGGAAGCAGATCAGGCTCCTCGATCGTGTCGTTCCCGGCGAGCAAGCGTGTTTCGCCCGATTGCTAGTGGACAACAGCACGAGTCTCGTAAGGGTAGAACAACCAAACGGCGGTCGTTCCCGCGTCCAGGTATTGCTGGATTTTGCGCTCGATGTGGAGCGGCGTTGCAGACGGAGAAATCACTTCGATCGCCAGGTCGGGGGCAATTTCGGGAAAGCCTGTCAGGGGCAATTCGGCAATCCGCTCTTTGAGAACGAACGCCACGTCGGGGGCGCGGAGCGTGTCCGGGTCCCGGCTCAGCACAAAGCCGGAATCGAGTGCCAAAACCGCGCCGAGATCGTTTTCTTGTACGAATGAACCGAGCTTCACAATAATTCTCGCGCCTACTTGGCCATGCGTCGGATTTCCCGGTGACATCTTGATCAGCTCTCCGTCGTCAAGTTCGTACCGGAAGCTGTCATCCGGGAGTTGCTCCAGCATTTCGGCGGTCCAGAGCGTTTTTGTAGACATAAGAATCCCCTCGGAGGGACGACTTCAGTATAACGTTGCGTTCCTAAACCGCGTTTCTCTCCACCTGACGGTTGAGCTGTCAAGATTGATGGTTGCCAGAGGCGGGATTCGCGTGATTACAGAAAGTGACCTTTTTTCGGCGACTTTCGTGGATTCTCGGACCACTATATGCGTTAAATCTCGAGTCCAGGCGCGGCCATGCGGATTGGAGGATGATCATAAGTCCTTTGTTGCAGTGATCGAGGTGCGCCTATTGCAGGTTTTGTCAGGTTTTGTCAGGTTTTTTAGTTTTTCGACTTTCCGAGCCTAGCCGGCGTTCTCTTTGATTTGCGGAACGATCGGCTGCCAGTCAATTGATTCACCCCTTTCAGAATAGAGGCACTATTGCGGATGTCAAGTGGCGAGGGGACCAGTCTATTGAAAACACAGGGAATATCTTTTTCTAATTCCGTGACTGGTGTTGTGGCTAGCCTTGAAGGGGAGGATGAAGCAGTCCCGGCAAGCATACGACGGGCTTTCGCGTACCTCGTCAGGCGCAAAGAGATGCGGGCAAGCGACTTCGTTGCGCTTGCTCGTAGTGATCGACAGACCGAGTCGAGAGAACGTCCGGCCCGGAGGCCGACGCGGCCCGCCAGGAGGCGCGCGCACATCGCGCCTCGCCCTTCGGCGAGAAAAGCGGACCTAAACCTATGACATCTCGAAACGCGCACCTGCAGCCGCTCCACGAACGTCACTAGAACATCTGTTTAGCGCTGAAAGGGGTTCCCTTTCCCGCCCGGCATCTCCATCATTTTTTGCTTCTTGTAGCCCTGGGGTAGCTCAAACAGTGATGCATCGAAGTCCTCACGCCCCACCTCGTTGATCTCCGTCTTCATGTTTGGGCGACCGCCCTGGTAGAAGATCTGGCGCACCGGTACACCGGCGTAGTCCCCCTCTAGCTGCGCAGCTTCGGAGCCAACGCGAAACGGCGCCTCGCGTGCAAATTGCGAAAACCCCTTGAAGAACTCCCCCATTTGCTGCATGACTTTGAAATCGCTCATGGCGAGCCCGAGCTGATCGGGGGCCGTGGTCCAGACTTCACGCTGCTTTTGACCTTCGCGGACACCTTCGTATTTGTCGCAGGTCCATTGATGGATCTCCTGCCCGCTGGCTACTTTGGTGAACTCCGTCTTGGCAGGTTGAGCGCCTCCCGCCATGTCGCCCATTCTTGACTTCATCATTTTTTCGACCATCTCGCGCTGCTGCGGAGGCATTTTCTCCATCTGCTCTCGCATCTTCGCCATCATGTCAATGGCCTGACCGCCTAAGCGGTCCGCATCTGCCTTGGTCATCTCGCGATACGCTTTCGCCTTGTTGTCGATGATCCACATGACTTGTTGATCGCCACGAAAAATGATGACCTCGCCCCTGCCGGTCTCTTCGGTTTCGATGCGGACTCGGTCGCTTTCGACGCGGAGTTTCGTGGTGGTGGGCTTCTTAGAACCTCCCAGGAATTGTTGGGTGTTGACCATGAAGACTCCCGCCGTGAGGGCCGGGAGCCACAAGAGCAATAGCGAACAAGAGATCAATAGCCGAAATGTTTTCATGAATACCTCCATGTCGCAGTTTACACCGGTCCGCTGCAGTCTGTCTGTCCCAAACAACGCCGAGCACGGCCAGCCAATCGCCGACGTCACACAGGGTCCGGGAAGCGGGGAGGGGAAGCTCTGGAGCTCTATCGCGGGAACCGGAAAGCAATGACACGCACTGGAAAAGAACGGTGCTTGCGGTCAGTCTTCGGAACCGACAGCCTAACGGGTGATCGCCGATCAAATCACGGAATCGCGTCAGGGATCGAGACGATTACCTTGGGGTATACAGTCGATTTGTCGGGATCGAGGTGCGGCTTGAAACACCCGTCACTCAAGCAGACTGGTCGAGGTACTCCTGAAACGACTTAATCGCATCGAGAGCGACTGCCAGGCTCAGTCCTAGGAAGTCCTGATTGGAATACGTGGTGACGTAACCAATCATTGATGGTTTGGCTTTGCTCCCGAAGAAACCAATCCCTCCAACCGTCCGCTCCTGGGGCACCCAGTAGTCCACGCTTTCGCCATTGACGAACGTGACGACTCGGCCTTCGCGCACTCGAACCGAAAACCGGTGGTAGACCTGTTCATTTAGTTCTTGCGAGACATCATTGGAGGCAGCCTGCGAGGTGTCCGCCTTTCCGTCGACAACCGGATAGTGAACAACTCGATAAGGCGTTGCGGATTTTTTGCGGGCTTTTTCGAGCCTGTACAGGTGATAGTTTTCACGGTCCTGGGCGCGAACCACCCAGGAGACCGCGCCCGATGAAACGCTGGCTTCGAAATCCATGCGGTAGTCCGATAGCTGCATGGTTTCCGTGTGCAGTGTAAGTCCCTCCACGCGGACCCCGCCGGCTTCGATCGCAACCAGCGAGTTTGGCGCGTCCCAGCCTTGCCGGCCTTCGCCGCCGAAATCATCCTCCATCAAGAAGGCGACTCTTGGTCCGATATTCTCTTCGGCCGCCGTGAGTATCGCGCTGTTCCTCGAGAAGAGCGAACCGAGCCCGAGAGCAACAACCACCGCCACAGCCGCCGGTACGGCAATCCGGCGAATGCCGATCAGCCCATGCATTAAAGGAGCAAAGACGATGGCTGGGCTTGGTATTTTGATATTGGCGGGGAGCCACTTACCTTTGACGGATTTCTTCCTGGGATCTGCAGCGACCGATTTCGTGGAAAAAGCGCCTACCGAGGAGTCGCGCGTCTCCTCGCGCGTTTCCTGACGATAAGCCTTGCGAGGGGTCGCTGGGGCTCCCAAATTGTCCGCGTCCATTTCTCGCGCCGGACGCGGAGTCGTCTTGGGACGTTTGCCGACCAATTTGATCGGCCGCAGAGGGCATTTCCGGTCGCCCGCGGGTGCCAGTGCAACGTTCAGTGGAGCCGCTACTTCCCGCGGTACTGCCCACTCAAACGTCTGCATGCGCGCCACGCCAGGTTCAACTGGGATGGGAAACAGAATCGGGCGGAACCGCTGAAGCGGCTTGCGTTTGGCTGAGCGCGGCTGCGGAGGTTTTCTGCTTGCCGGTTTTGCGATTGCGCGGTGTTGGGCCGGAGATTCTTTGATTGGAGCCAGGTTTGCAATCAGCGCATCGAGAGGGCCAGGCCGCGAAGTTGCGGTCGGCACAGATACGAGAAGGGAGCCCATAATTGAGATTATGCCCCCGGAACCGGACTTTCGACAATGGGCAGGCAGTACCGATTTCGTTTGTCGCTTTTGACCAATAGGTACCGATGGGACTAGGGCAGACACCCTATGTGGACCGCTGAGTAGCGGCTCTTTTCCTCCATTTTTTGAACGTTTATCTGATGTTGGGGCCGAGGAAAATCGCGGAAGACGAGCTTTAGATTAGAGCCGGGCGGGAACCCGTGGCGGGATGCCAAGTGAAGTCGTCTCTGGTTCGGGCTGTGAGGCCCACCGCTGGTACCATTCGCGGACTACCTCCAGCGCTGGCTTTCCGATCGGATTGTAGCTAGGATCAAACGGTCCGCCGCGCCCGTGGGTCGGCCACTTCCACCAATACATTCCAAAGAACCACGGTTTGCCGGCGAAGGCCCGGAAAACGGTCTCGTAACAACGCCGCTGCAGTTCCAGATCGAGCGGCGCGTTCGTTTCACGCCAGGGCTCAATCGCTGCCGTTGAGGTAGACGGAAAACCGACTTCAGTGAATATCAGCGGCTTATCGAATCGCTGGGAAAGAGTCCGCAGCCGGTCAGTGAGTTCCCGCAAGCGAGAAGAATCGGGCGCGGGAATCTCTCCATCTTGCCCCAAGGGGAAATAGAAGTTCACACCGATGTAATCCAAATCGTCCCAGAACTTGACGGCTTCAAGCTCGCGGTCCCAATTAGAAGCGTAGGTGACTTCTCCCTGATAAACTCGGCGGACGGATCGAATCAGCTCGCGCCATGCAGCTTCATGAGTCGTTACGCCGCCCAATTCGTTGCCTATCGAGAGCAAGTCGACGTCGTGTAGCTCGGCCAGACGGGCGGAGTGCAAGATCCATGCCCGATACTGCGCGAACCACTCGTTGAATCGGGATTCATCTTCAAACGCAATCTCGCCGGTGAAACGGCCTGCCCACAGGTGCGGTTTCAGCGTGACAGACAGCCCGGCTTGTTTGGCTTCTTGAATCGTCCGCACGATTCGACTATCTGTTTCGTCGGTCCGGAATCGGATACTTGTTTCTTGGGGCGCTCTTGTGAACACGTAGGGCACGATGGCGATCGAATCGGCGCCGAGCTCGCGAATCCGCTCCAACTGGACGCGCGCCAAAGCGGACCCGTATCCCCAGCTGCCGCCGACCTCGTGCGAAAGCGAGATGCCGCGATGCCAACGAGATTTTCGAGCACTCTGGGTGAGGGCCGGTGCTTCATCGCATTCCGGGGAGTCAGTCAGCAACGCCTGCCACTGGTTTTGCATTTCGTCCCAGGGCCGGCCCGTCGCGGCGGCAATGGAAGACTCAGCGCCGGTTTGGACGCCGCCGCGATAGAGCAGCGGCAGAATCCGCGCGCCTTGCTGCGTGACAAGCGAATCGATCCAGGCTCCACCCAGCACATCTCGCGCCAGCGGGGACAGGAAGTCTCCGTTGATTCGCAGCACGTCCGCTAATGGGAAAACTCGCTCTTCGCACGTTACCCGGCGCGCATAGTTTTGCAGGTCGTCTCCCTGGAACGTGCCGATCGCATATCGAGCGAGGGCGTTGGCAATCGTCGGGGAACCGGCCTCGCCCCAATAGTCGGCCATGAGCAACAGCGCTTCCCCACGCGGGTCCGCGATCCTGCCGGAAGGATCGATCAGCTCGTGAATCAAGCGCTCTTCTACGTCCAGCTTGATTGGGGGATCGGCACGTCTCCGCCCGTCAAGCATCGATCTCTTGGCCTCTGCGGAGAAATAGACATTCGCCCGCAAGGGTGGTCTAACCAGATCGATGTCGAGGCGCTGAGCGAACTGTTCGAGCCGCAGGTCAGCGGCCCCACCCCACTCTGCCCGTTCCGTGGCCGAGAGCATCCCTTTTTCAAAGTGAATAGCCCAGCGCGTCGTGATCTGAACATCGGCGGTGAACGGCTCGGAGTCCGCAGGGAGCCCGCGGTAGTTTCCCTCGTAGTTCGTGATTGCCGAAAAGGCTATGCCCGCGAAAAGAATCGTGATGCCGGCCCCCACGAACCCGGGGTTACGAACCGGAGAGCTTCGAAACGGACGCAGCGCCGCTAGGCCAGTAGCCACAATTGCTAGTAGCGACGGGCCGTAGAGAAAACCCTGCCGGAAAAAACGCGAGCCGCTCAGACCCAATTCGTTGGGCAAGGCGTTAAGAATCACAACCGGAAGCGCAAACCACAGTGTCAGCTGGAACAGCCTGCGGCGCATCGTCGCGTCGGGTCCGCTGCCCAAGCAAGCAACCGCGCGGCACAACGTGAATATAGCCAGGGAGCCAACCAGTATTGCCAAGGGAATGTCGGTGCTGAAAGGGCCAATCCGAGAAATCCCAATCGCCTGCGCGGCCGAGCCAAGTGGCCCCCGCCCTCCTTGGACCAGCCGCAGCGCCGATTCGCCCAGCAGGATCGCCAGCCAGAAAAGCGTAAAGGTGAAAACAAGACGGAACCAGCCTTTGAGCCGCGAAACAACCGCCGGGCCCGCCGCCAAGGACAGGGTCGTGATAACAATTGGACCGCTGGCAAACGCTGCAAACGCCAGCCAGGGGCCATCGGTGGGGGCGGTTGCCCGCAAACGCGGGACCGCGCCGCTGGGGAACACGCTGTAGATCGAGTCTTCGGAGAAAAGTCCAGCGAACAAGACCGGCAGGAACCAAATCAGCCTGGAGACCACCAGACCCAAGTAGCACGCGGAACTCGCGGCAACCAAGAACGCAATGGGTTTGGCGATTTTGTTTGTCACTCCGATTGCGCGGGCCCCAATCTCCCGAATCAACTGGCTGCATTCTTAAGTTAGCAGGACACAGGCAGCTTCCACGTATCGGCCAGGTTGTGGCCTGCATCAGCTAGGCGCTGCCGCAACGTAGCCGCCGCCAAAAAAGGGCGGCGGACGCGGCTGAGCGTCCACGATTGGAGCAAACCGATTCGGCGGTTTGTTCGGCCCGCGTCGACGCGGGAAACCCCGAGTTTTACGCCACATCCCCTTCCGGCGGCTCCCAGCGCACCACCGGACGCCGCGCCGCCAACGTTTCATCCACTCGCTTCGTGCGAGTCGAGTGCGGCGCGTTCTTGACCAGTTCAGGATCATCCTGCGCCTCTCGGGCTATCGCTCGCATGGCCTCAATGAAAAGATCAAGCTCGCCCTTGCTTTCTGTCTCGGTCGGCTCGATCATCAACGCGCCATGAATAATGAGCGGGAAGCTGACCGTGTAAGGATGAAACCCATAGTCGATCAGCCGCTTGGCGATGTCGCCGCTCTTGACCCCGTGGCGCGCTTGCGTGTCGTCGCTGAAAACGCATTCGTGCATCGAGGGAGCGGAATAGGGAAGGTGAAAGTCCGCCTCGATTCCCTTGCGGATATAGTTCGCGTTCAGGACCGCATCCGCGGTGGCGTTTCGCAAGCCTTCGCCGCCATGAGCCAGAATGTAGGAGAGCGCCCGGACAAGAACTCCGAAATTGCCGCAGTAAGCCCGCACCCGTCCGATGCTCTGTTCCCGCTCGTAGTCGTAGGAGAGCTGCCCTTGGCGCTCGACCATTCGCGGCGTAGGCAAGAAAGGTTCCACTTGTGATTTCACCGCGACCGGTCCCGAGCCGGGGCCACCTCCACCATGCGGCGTTGAGAACGTTTTGTGGAGATTTAGATGCATGACGTCCACGCCGAAATCCCCGGGCCGCGCGATTCCGGCCAGGGCGTTCATGTTGGCCCCGTCCATATAGAGCAAGGCGCCTCGTGAGTGCAGCAGCTCGGCCACTTTCGCGATGTCGTTCTCGAAGATGCCGACCGTGTTCGGGTTGGTGACCATTAAGCCCGCGACGGTTTCGTCGACCTCGCGATCGAGTTCGGCCAGATCGATCATTCCTTGATCGTTGGATTTCACCTCTCGCACTTCATAGCCGGCGATCGCCGCCGTGGCCGGGTTCGTTCCGTGCGCGGAATCGGGGATCAGCACGGTCTTGCGAGGATTGCCCTGTGATTCGAGGTAGGCCCGGACAACTAGGATGCCGGTCAACTCCCCGTGTGCGCCGGCCGCGGGTTGGAGTGTCACGGCGTCCATGCCCGTGATCTCGCCGAGGTATTCCTCCAACTGTGCTTGCACTCGCATGACGCCTTGCGAAAGTGACTCGGGCTGGTAGGGGTGAGCCATGGCCAGGCCTTCGAGGCGGGCCACGTATTCATTGAGCCGGGGATTGTACTTCATCGTGCAGGAGCCCAGCGGATACAGGCCCAGGTCGATGGCGTAATTCCAGGTAGACAGACGGGTGAAGTGGCGAATGATCTCGACCTCGCTGACTTCCGGGAAACCAGGAATCTCTTCTCTGACCGCATCCGAACCGAGCAGACGTGCCGGATCGACTGGCGGGACATCGAGTGGCGGCAGTTGGTAGCCTATCTTGCCCGGCGAGGAATGCTCGAAGATCAAGGGCTCGTTCTGTGTGATGTGAGGGCGGACTTTCATGTTGATCTTGATTGCAGGCCGCCTACTCGGCGAACTTTTCCGCGAATCGGTCCATCTCTTCGCGCCGATTCATTTCCGTGGCGCACACGAGCATCGATCCGGCTAGCTCCGGATAGAAGCGGCCTAGGTCGAGACCGCCGACGATTTTGTCTTCCCTCGCCCGTTCGTTCACCTGACCAGCGGTTACACTGTTCTCGCTCACTACGAACTCGTTGAAGAACGGCCCGTTGAACGCAAGGTCGCCGCCGTGCTTCTGTATTTCTCCGGCCAGGTAGTGTGCTTTCGCCAAGTTTTGCTCGGCCAGCTCGCGCAAGCCTTCCTTGCCGAAGACCGTCATGTATACCGTGGCCATCAGCGCGACCAAAGCTTGGTTGGTGCAAATGTTCGACGTGGCCTTCTCACGGCGAATGTGCTGTTCGCGCGTCGCCAGCGTCAAGCAGAAAGCGCGGTTGCCGTCTTCATCGACCGTCTGCCCGACTAGCCTTCCCGGCACCTGACGAATGTAGCGCTGTTTGGTAGCCAGAACTCCAACGAACGGTCCCCCATAGCTGGGTGGATGCGCAAACGATTGCAGCTCGCCCGCAACAATGTCGGCTTCGTGCGCGGGCTCGAGCAGCCCGAGCGACACCGCTTCGGTGAAAATCACCACCAGCAGTGCCCCGTAGCGATGTGCCAGCTCCGCCGCTTCGCGGGTCTGTTCGACGATTCCAAAAAAGTTGGGCGACTGAACGATAACCGCCGCAATTCCGTCGCTCAACTTGGATTCCAGCTCGTCGAGGTCGAGCCGTCCGCTTTCTGAATCGTAGGCGATCGTCTCGACCGGCATGCCCTGATTCCGCGAATAGGTCTCGAGAACTTCGCGATACTCCGGATGTAGCGACTTCGCCACCAGCACCTTGTCCCGCTTGGTGATGCGCACCGCCATCATGGCCGCTTCGGGTACGGCCGTCGAGCCGTCATACAACGAGGCGTTGGCGACCTCCATGCCGGTGAGCTGGCAGATCATCGTTTGAAACTCGAAGATCGTCGTTAGGGTGCCTTGGGAGATCTCGGCCTGATACGGCGTGTAGGAGGTTAGAAACTCCCCGCGCGTCACCAGCGGATCGATCACAACGGGACGGTAGTGGCGATAGACTCCCGCGCCCAAGAAAGACGCATAGCCGTTGGCATTCTGCTCGGCCAGCTCACGGAAGTAATCGATGATTTCGTATTCAGACTTGCCGGGCGGGATGTCGAGCGCGCGGTTCAGCCGCAACTGTCGCGGCAGGTGAGCAAATAAGTCTTCGACAGACGAGAGGCCCATCGAATCCAGCATTTGTTCACGTTCCTGGGGGGACTTGGGAAGGTATCGCACTCGGTCAGGACTCCGACTCGGCGGCGATGTATTTCTGATAAGCGTTGGCGGTCATTAAACTCTTCAGCTCGTTCTTGTCACTCAGCCGTATCTTGACAAGCCAGCCGTCTCCGTGCGGGTCATCGTTGAGTTTTTCCGGTGCATCGATCAAACTCTCGTTGACTTCGATGACTTCGCCGCCGACCGGAGCGTAAATATCGGAAACCGCCTTGACGGATTCGACGGTGCCGAATGAAACCGTGCCGTGGAGCTTTGCCCCTACTTTCGGAAGCTCCACGAAAACGACGTCACCCAATTGATCCTGGGCATGATGAGTGATTCCGATTGTGGCTACATCGCCATCGACTTCGACCCACTCGTGTTCTTCGGTGTAACTATATTCTTCCGGATACATTGTCTTCTTCACTTCTTTCGCAAATAGAAGGGAGTCGGCACAACTTCGGCTTCGACTTGTCGCTGGCGAACAGCCACCTCAACCCTTTGACGAGGGTGAGAGGCCGACACCGGCAGCATACACAGCCCGATGTTTTTTTGCAAGAAGGGCGCCGGCGAACCGCTAGTGACCCAACCCACCTCTTCTGAGTCGACGAAGACCGGGTACCCGTCACGGGCGATACCGCGGCCGCGCATCTCCAGTCCGGCAAGCCTTCGCGTCAGACCAGATTCTTTCTGCTGCAGGAGCGCTTGGCGCCCGATGAAATCCCCTTTACCGGGCTTGACGATCCAGCCCAGCCCAGCTTCGTATGGGGTGACCTGGTCATCGATTTCGTGCCCGTAGAGAGACATCGCGGCCTCCAGCCGCAAGGTGTTCCTGGCACCGAGCCCGCATGGGATGAGACCGAACTCCAGCCCGGCTTCGGCCACCGCCGCCCAGATGCGCTCGCCTTCTTCGGGAGGAACGTAAATCTCAAAGCCGTCTTCGCCCGTGTAGCCGGTTCGCGCGATGATCGCCGGGACGTCCAAGATCTCGCCCCGCTCGAACCAGTAGTAGCGGATTTTCGCCAAGTCCGTGGCTGTGAGCTTGCCGAGGGTTTCGAGCGCCTTGGGACCCTGAATCGCCAGTTGAACATAGTTCCGGCTGGCAAACTCCACCTCGGAGTCAAATTTGTTTTGGGAAACGATCCAGTCGAAGTCCTTGTCCTGATTCGAGGCGTTCACGCAAAGGAAATAGTGTCTCGCGTCCATGCGGTGAACGAGAATATCGTCCACGAATCCGCCGCTGGGATAGAGCAGGCCGGAGTACTGCGCCTGGCCGTCGGCGAGCAGCGCGGCGTCGTTGCAGGTGACGAAATTCACCAGTTCGAGCGCCTGGGGGCCGCGAACTTCGATCTCTCCCATGTGGCTGACATCGAAGAGGCCGGCGCCGGTTCGCACCGCCATGTGCTCGGCGATGATGCCTGAGTACTCGACCGGCATGTCCCAGCCGCCGAAGTCGACCATTCGCGCACCGGCGGCGCGGTGAATCGCGTTCAGAGGGGTCTTGAGGGTCTCCACGGTGAAGGGGGTTGACATGCCCGAGCGAAGGGAACTCTCAAACTATCACCCAACCCGGCGGCTGTCAACGAAGCGGCGATTGTCAGGCGCGAAACTCGGTGGTTCAATGCGTAATAGTGCTAAGATATCGCCGGGTAACCCGCCATGAGACTCGGACTTGTCAGCTACAACATCGGACGCAACTGGGACATCGAAACCATGATCGAAAAGCTCGAAGCGGCTCGCTTCGAAGCCGTCGAGTTGCGGACGACGCACAAACATGGCGTCGAGCCCTCTCTCAATGCGGCGGAGCGTCAGAAAGTCCTGTTTCGTTTCAACCGGAGCAAAGTCCGGCTATTGAGTTTGGGCACGACATGCGAGTTTCAGTCCCCAGACGCAAAGGTTCGCCGGGACAACATCGAAGAAGCCGGGCGCTTTATTGACTTGGCCCACGATCTCGGATGTTGGGGGATCAAGGTCAGGCCCAATGGCTTTCCCGAGGGCGTCCCAGAGCGGGTGACTCTGCAACGAATCGGCGAGTCGCTTCGCGAGTGCGGCGAGTTGGGCGAGCGTAAGGGCGTCGAAATCTGGGTTGAGGTCCACGGGCAAGGCACGCGGCTGCCCCCGAACATGCGCACCATCATGAATGTGTGCAGCCACCCATCGGTGGGTGTTTGCTGGAACTCGAATCCGACAGATCTCGTCAACGGTTCCATCAAGGAGAGCTTCGATCTTCTCGGTCCCTACATTATTAAGAATTGCCACATCACCGATTTAGTGAGCGGCTACCCCTACCGCGAGCTTTTTCATTTGCTCAACAAATCCGGATACGACCGCTACACGCTTTGCGAGGTCGGCCAAGAGAGCAAAGAGCCCGACCGGTTCTTGCAATACTATCGGGCGCTGTGGAGCGAACTACAGCGAGCCTGACGATCACCGCTTTCAAGGCCGGCGCCTCGGAAATCTTGAACGAATTCGAAGCCTAACGTGGCGCGCCTCCCGGCAGGCCGCGCCGGTCTCCCGGGGGGACGTTAGCACATTCCGCGTGCCCGCTAAAAAGGCATTTTCACGATGGGGACTGGAGTAAAACAGAGAACAAAAACCAATAGCAGACCAGCGGCAACAACTTGTCTCGGTCGATCTAGCTGGATGAAGTCGTTCATCGTTGGCGGGTGCTTGATTCGAAAGATCCACAGCAGCACCACGAAGAAAATGTAGGCTGGGCTCATGAAGATGGCGACAAGTGCGAGTCCGCCGAACGCTGTCGCCGCTACAAAACGGCTCTTTGAGGCAAATACGGCGTAAATAACATGCCCGCCGTCGAGTTGGCCAATGGGCAAGAGGTTCAGGGACGTCACGAATAGTCCCACCCATCCGGCGTATGCCATTGGGTTGAGATGGAGATCGACGCCTTCAGGCCGACCCCCGAAAATAATCCACTCCATCACCTTAAACATCAGCGGGTCGCCCAATATGAACGACCCCTCCAGGTCGGGAGTTCGATACTCCGACGTCGCCACTCCGATGAAGGCCACCGGCAGCGCAATGACGAGTCCAGCGATCGGACCCGCCGATGCGATATCGAACAGCGCCCGGCGGTTGGGAATATACGGAGACATTCGTATCACCGCACCGAGTGTTCCAAACAGCGAGACCTGGGCCGGCAGCGGAATAAAATACGGCAAGCTCGCCGGCACCCGGTGGTAGCGAGCCGCGAAGTAATGCCCAAACTCGTGAGCCGTCAGGATCGACATCAGGCAAACCGAATAGACCGCGCCAAACGCGGAGGTCGTCCAAACTGTCAACGCAAACAACAGGATGTGGAGCCAGAATCTAGGCTTACGCACCACCCGAGGCGGAGGGCCAACCCGATAGCCGCCGTTCCACGAGGGCTCGATAGAAGATGGCTGAATGACTTGCGGCCGGAAAGTTCCTGGTGTGAGGGGGCCGGATGACATCCTATAACCAGAGTACGACATACGAGCTATCGGAGCCCGAAGCCGCCACCCGGCGATTGTCAGCCAGGCGATTGGCTAGGAAAGGGGCTAGGGGATGATACGTACCGTAGAACAAATCCGTAGCGCAGGGCTCGAAGAGACCTGCGGCTTTTCACAATGTTTCACGCACGCGCTCCTAAACCATGCGGCCTGACTTCCGGCCGCCCAGAAAGTCCAGCGCCGTTGTAAACTAGGACCAGATAATGGCAACACCCTCACCAAAATGTCACGAACAACATTCTTACTCCTACTGCTAGCCACTGCGGGAACGCCTCTGTCGGCGCAACCTGTTCTGGAACAGATGAGCCCCAGTGGCGGTCAGCGGGGTTCCGCCGCACGGTTGACTCTAGAAGGGGTCAGCCTCGATGCCAAGCCCCGTCTTGTCACGAGTGTTCCCGCCGCAATTACGCCGCTGTCTCAGCAGAAATCCACCGATGAGGGGCTTTTCTATCTCATCGAGATTGCCGCCGATGCGCCTTTCGGCCGTTATCCTGTCCGCATCCAAACCACCGAAGGCCTCTCGAACGTCCTGTTGTTCGACGTGGGCCCTTACCCCGAGACGGAAGAGTCGGAATCCGGCACACTGGCCGAGGAATTCTCGAACGATTCCCGGCAGCAAGCCCAGCTAGTTTCATTGCCTGCTACTGTACAGGGCCGGCTAGCCGGTCCGGACCGCGACTATTACAGTTTTCATGCCGCAAAGGGACAGAGTCTCGTGTTCGAAGTGGACGCGGAGCGCTCTGGTTCGGCGGTCGACCCGTTCATCGAAGTCTTCGACGGCGCAGGCCAGAGACTCGCACGAAACGGGGACGCGCCCGGGCTAGGCCCGGACGCCAGAGTCGCGGTGAAGTTCGCGGCTGATGCCAACTATTTCTTTGCGGTCAATGATCAACGATTCAGCGAGCAGAAGGCCGACTTCTATCGGTTGACCATCGCGGATTACAACTACGCCGACGGTGTTTTCCCGCTGGACTGGCGGAGGGGAGAAACGGTCGAAGCGGAGTTCTTCGGCGGCAACCTAGCGGCGCCTCGGCGTTCCGAGATAAGCCTGGATCACGTTCCGAGCACCGCTGACGAGATGCTTGTCTCCGTTCCCGATAGTCATTCTAAGTTGCCGTTCGTCGTTGGCGATGAGCCTGAGGTGCTTGAGTCGCCGGGGACGGGTCCGAAGGAGCTTCCGCAAGATACGATCGTCAATGGCCGATTGGCGATGAAAGGTGAAGTGGACCGCTATCGCTTGAGCGTGGAAGCGGGCGAAAAATGGGCCTTCGAGTTGCAATCGGGCGAGCTGGACGGTTCCGATCTATACGGTGTCTTGGCCATCTCCGCGGCGAACAACAATAAGAACGAAGTCATTGCGCGGGCAGGAACCTACCAGGGCGATCCGAGTCCCTACGTAATCAGTAACACGGGAGAGACCAGCAGTCACCCCTTTATCAATCTGGAGGTTCCGTGGGAGTCGGCGAACTGGAGGTTTCCGTCGAGGACTTGCTGCAGCGAGGAGGGCCTTCGTTCAGCTACCGCCTGGTCGCGCGAGAACAGCCTCCTGATTTCCTGCTGACCCTCAATGCGCCGTTCGTCAATATTCCCTTGCGCGGGTCCGCCGTGGTCACGGTAACGGCTGAACGGCGAGGTTTTAGCGGAAGCATTGACCTTTCCTTACCCAATGCGCCGAGCGACCTGCTCGTTCAGGGTGGGTACATTCGCGCGACTTCAGGCCTCGAGAGCACCCGGCCCCGCTTCTCAACTGGGACGATCACTCTCACGCCCAAACCTGGCGCCGAGATTGGGCCACTCGAACTTAGTGTCGTCGGCCGGGCAGTTCTCGAAGACGGGAAGAAGATCGAACGCCGCGCGCAGGGACCCGGCATGATCGTGGGTGTTTCGGGAAAAGGGCAGAATGCGATTCGCGCCGAGTGGCTGGGTTACGAGCTGCCCGCGATGATCACGCCCGAAGAGCCGGCGGTTCTCGAGATTGTCACTCCTCGAAAGTTCCGCCTGGTGTTGGGAGGAAAAGCCGCACTTGGCGCGATGGGAGTTCACGACCCGCGGCGGCGGAGCGAGTCTGGCGGAGCCGATCGAGGTGCCGCGCGGCTCGGGCACGGTTCGGCTTCGCGGGGACGAGGAAAACAGCGGTCCGAAAAAAGGACAGTTCGAGATTTTCGCGCATGAACGCACGCCCGCCGGCCGGACGGAGTTCCGCCTGACCGCAATGATTCGTTCTGGAGATCGCAAGAGGACCATCTACTCTCAGCCCTTCGAGATCGATGTCGTCGAGGGTTATTCCATGCAGGCTCCCGAGAACGAACTAACTCTTTCCCAGGGCGGTTCGGGCGAATGGGCAGGCTCGATTCACCGCGATGCGGAGTTCATTCAGCCGGTCACCGTGAAGGCCGGGAACCTCCCTGTCGGGGTTACCTGCGAGGAGGCTCAGGTTGGAACCGAGCGAACCGGGTTCGAAATCCGTTGCCAAGCAGCCCCGGCAGCGGCCGCCGGAGAATATGAGGTTGAAATTCTGGCTTCCTCCAAGCTCTCTGAAGACGGAACCACTCCTTACAACCTGCCGGCGGCTAGCGTGAAACTCGTCGTCAAGGCATCAACCCAAGCGGCGAATCGCGCCCGTCTCAGCGCTGAGCCGTCGTTAGCTTCACCACCGCGAGAAACTGCCGCTTGTCCGCATTCGTCCGCCGAATCCGCTCGTGGCGTTCGCCCCGCAAGGGTGCGGGATTGCGTCGCGCTTGCTGCCTTCGTGGGCGTCCGCCTGAATCGTGGTTCTGTCCGCTGCACCTGCCCTGCCCAATCACTTTACTCAGAATTGCCTACTCCATACACGCACATGCGATGGGAACTGCAGCCATCGGCCGTTTGATCTGCCACGTACTTACGGGCTGCCGAGATGTCCAGGGCTTCGAAATCGGCGCGTTTCTTGCGTTTGCCGGACAGGTACAAGCCTTATGACCTGGCGGTGAATCTCGTCTTGATTATCGCCAAGCATCATTTGGGTGATGCGCTTGTCGTGGAGAGCGACGGCAGTATCGAGCAGTGGGCGGAGGCGATACTCATTTGCCGATACGTTTTGGGTTTTGGGAGCGACTTCCGGTTAGCGAACCACAATGGGACGCGTCAGGGGGGGTGGCGTGATTGATGGCGGTGACAAACCTCGAGGCGTATGCAGAAGCGGTGAATGACAGATGGTGACCTGCTGGAATTGTGGAGCAAGAGCCACGACCACCGTCGAGTGGCGGGAACTTTGCGCAGGATGCGCCTGCTACTTCAGCAAGAGGTGATCTCCATGAAACAGCACATATCCGGCGGCTACCGCAAAGAGTCTTTGCGGCACAGAAACATCCATTGGGGAATGTGGGCAGACCGGCATCAGAAGTGCCTGGGGTGTGGGAAGGCCATAGGAGATGACGACCTCCATTGGCACACCCTCACTGGCAGATGTGCAGAGTGTGGACTTGAGCTGCCCTAGCAGAGCGGAAGGGAGCACGGATCGTGACACGATGAGGAGACAAACGCCGCTTCACGCCGGCGTGGTTGAACCTCCGGCAGGCCTTGCTTTCATCAAGAGGCTTTGGCTTCGGTAGGCCGTGAATCTGAGACTGGTGGCCAAGAATCCCATGATCCTGCTGTCGGCAAGCGCATCCTTAAGTCCTGCCATGCACTTGTGACGCCAGCTTGCACCCGCGTGAGCGTGGAGAAGCCGGTGCAACGTTGCCCAGCCTCCTGAGAAAGGCGTTCAGAGTGGGTTGGGATCGGAAACGATGAGTTTCTCGTGGGCTGGCGAAGCGAAAGGCAGCCTGGGAGCGGGGCCGGTTTGTCGGAGGAGGACTGCCTTTTTGGACTTGCCGAACGTCTGATCCGTTCTTTAGCGAAGCACCTTGTGTTCTAGGACGATTGTCTCCCAGCACGCGTGGATTCTCGCTGCTAGCCAGTTGGAGTAAGGGTTCCAATCACTTAGCCTGCCACGCGGCGATTCATGTTCACAGGTGTCCGGCAGTGAGAAAATGCTCGAACTGCTCAACGCAGTGCGGGGACGTGGGGCCGTTCAGGGTCGACCGATCGAGAAGCCTGCACGAAGGAAAACACTTAAATAAGAGCCCTCGTTTCCGTCGCCGATGAGATCCGATCCCATCATCATCTGTGAGTATCCGCCCTGCAGCTGGCGGGAATCCTACCGAGGGGACCAGCGCAAGTGTCCGATGTGTCGTTCTCCCGCATACGACAGGACAATAGTCGTACGGTGTAAACCCAGTAAACGCCAACTTGAGGCGCTGGAGCGTCAAAGAGCCAAGCGTGCTGCACAAAGCTAGTGGCTGCACGCATTGTCGGGATCCGCGCGGTGCCAAAGCAGTTGCGACCTGATAACGCTTTGCGAAGCGAGAGCGCCACCGAGAAGGCAATCTGGTCCCCGGGGTCGCGGAGGCGGCAGTCGTGCCACCTGAATTATGCACAGATTCACTTTGCGAGTGTGGCTGCGTTCGTAGCGGGTTGGCGGTCGTCGTGAGGTGGTAGCTCGGCAACTGGCCTTTTGGCTTCTCCGTGTCCGGTTTCCCTTCCCGCCCAGAATCCGCGTCGTCAAAACCTCGCTCGGAAGTGACGTGTTTCCAGTGCGTTACGGCTAGTGCATAAAATTTTATGCATAGCGCATAGCCAGGCTCTCAGATCAGCGCCCTCCCGACCACCGGCAGCAAGCCGCCGTAGGGAGTCGGCTTCCTGCCGCGGAAGTGGTAAGGCGTCGAAGCCCCGATTTTATTGGGCCGCGAGGCCGTCACGGCTGGGCCTTGTTGGACGGGCCTTTGGGAGCTATGCTGTTTTCGTCTGGTAACCATGTGGGTGACCTCCTTGGGGTTGGCTGGCGAAGCTGGGATCTTTGCCAGCCTACCTTTTTACCCCATGTTTTCGGGGGTCCCAAATGGTCTCTTGCGGCTCAGCCCTCCTCAGGTCCACGCCGCAGTGCATAATTCAGGTGCCACCGTGGTCAGGTGACGCCCATTGTGAAAGAGTGGGCAACTACTCGTCCGAAATGTGCATTGGTCATTTGCGCGTTCTGATTCTACCCTTGCCGACAAGGCAGGAGCTAGCGTCCAGGAGGATGTTCGCTGCTTCTCGGCACTTGAAACCCCTGGTCATGCCGCGAGTTAGGCGACCCCGTGATCTGCTCGCGCCAGGCGATCGGCAATCTTCCTGTACTTGTCCGGGATATCTGACTCTCTATAGCCTGCTAGTTTTCGCAATTCATCGCGCAATACCCACGTTGCCACATCGAGCGGGTCTTCAAAACCCTTTTTGTATGCCTCGGGAGATCCTTTCTCGGCGTGGTCGCGCATGAAACCCTTCTCACGGAGTTTCTTGACGATATTTGGCCATGCCTCGTTATCCAAATTCGTGATCTTGCTGATGTCTTCCTTTGGGCCTTTGGCTAGGCGGTTCTTCTCGGCCTCATACACCTCTTGAGCCTTGGACGCCTGCAAGTAGTTCGATTCGAAAGCATCTGTAAGCGCTTCGAGGTATGTTTCCATAGCCTCGACCCCCGTGGTCAACCATCCGGCACGCTTGTCGCCAAAACCCCGTGTTTCGCCAGCTAGGGCACGAATAACGTTTCTCAGCTGAACCCGCGAATCGATCAAGTCGCGCATTTCCTTTCCATATGTAGATGTCGACTGATGCGCCGCGATTACAATCCTCGATCGTTCAACACGATCATAGACCGATTTCAAGTCACTCAATACATTGCTCGTGAACTCAGCTTGATCAGCGAGCGCGCCGCGCTTACGTTCATGATCTTCGACCAGCAACTTCACGACGGCGGTGAGTAAGCCGCCGAAGATCAATCCGACTGATCCGGTGAACAAGGCCTTCTGTAGATCCTTAGGCGCTTCAAACCCGACCATGATTCCGACCGAACCTGCGACGGCTGCCAGTCCAATCGCATACCAGAGCGGACGCGTTAGAAACGGTCTCTTAACCGTCGTCGACGCACGAAGGGTGTTCTGTTGAGAGTCACTGGGTTTCAATGGGAACCTCCATGTGATTTGAGAGCATATTGTGCCAGATCGGTCCGACTAACTGCGAAATCTTGATCCAGGCGGCTGGATTAACCGATGCCGACTAGTGAGGATCTAGGACCTCGGCCACAGGGAAAGGTTTCCATGAGGAGGCGAGCCGGGGGATGCGACGTCCGCGTGGCGTCAAGCGCAAGATGAGCAGCTACAAACTGCGACCACCTGGCGCGCTGTCCCGTGAGCGGACTGACTTCGCATCCTGCGTCAAGATGCTTAAGTGAAGAGTATTGGGGCTAGGTGCTTCATCAACCCGCCGATCACTCGCGAAACCTGTTGGGCACAAAAGCGATTTTCTCAACTACCAGGGATGTACTATTTCATGGGCCTGCGCGGCGCAAGACGTAGCCTTCATTAACCTAAAGAGGTTGCTGTCACCGGACAGAGCCGCAGACGGGAGTCCGCGGTTGCCGCCGCTGCCAGGATCGGGAGTCCGGGGACGGGAGTCCGCACTCGGCAGTCCGAAAGGTCGTGACGCTGTTGCCCGGGCGCGCGGTTTCAGGGCGGGCCTTCGCGGCTTCGCGCGGCTGCACGCTATCTCGACCGTGGACTTCCGTCCACGGCTCTGTCCCTTCTTTCCTGGCCTCACTTTTCGGGTCCATTCCGCATCCAGAATAACGGCAAAGTTCGGCGGCCGTTCCCGGTCACTCTCGGCCAAGCAACCCGCGAGCACAACACGCCCAAGCCTGACCCTCCAATCGCTATCCTTCCCAGAGCCCGTTCTGCTATCTTGAACAAGCCTTGCACGTCGCTAGTGAAAACCATTCGATCAACCGGGACCGCGGCGAACGGGTCAAGTACATCGGATTCACCGCATTTGTCGGGCTGTTGCTGCTGCTGAATGCAACCGACCTGTTCTCGACGATCACTATTCCTCTCACCGATATCGCTATCGATACGGCGATTCTGCTGACCTTCCTCGCCGGTTACAGAACCTTCTACAACACCATTGGCGGTTTGATGGCGAACAAGATCTCCGCCGATTTGGCGATCTGTATCGCCGCCTTGGCGGCCCTTACCGTGGGCGAATATCTCGTTGCGGCGGAGGCGATGTTCATCATGCTGGTCGGCGAGGGATTGGAGGCCTACGCCGCCGGACGCACCGAAGCCGCCATCCATCGTTTTGTCGAGCAGCTACCGCATAAGGCGATGCTTCTACGTGACGGCGAAGAAATCGAGGTGGCGGTGGAAGAGCTGGCTCTCGGCGACGTCATCGTCGTTCGCGCCGGAGAGCGGATCGCCGCCGATGGCTTAGTCACCAGCAGGCAGTCGAGCGTGGATGAGAGTCCCATCACTGGCGAATCGGTGCCGCGCGACAAGGGCGAAGGGGAAGAGGTCTACTCGGGGACCCTCAACGGCCACGGCCTGCTGCACGTTCAAGTCACCAGCGCGGGTGAGGACAGCACGATTGCGCGGGTCGTCAAGCTCGTGCGGGAAGCGAAAAAGAGTCGCGCTCCCGTCGTTCGGGCCGCTGATTGTTATGCACAGTATTTTCTCCCGGCGCTGTTGCTAGCCGCCGGGGGCACCTACTACCTGACCTCCGACTGGATGCGCACTGTCGCGGTTCTAATCGTCGGCTGCCCGTGCGCGCTGATTCTGGCAACTCCGGCGGCCATGGTGCCGGCGATCGGTGGTTTGGCCCGGCGGGGCATCCTCGTTCGTGGCGGTGCCGTGCTTCAGGCGGGGGCGAAGGCCGACACGGTTGTGTTCGACAAAACGGGCACACTGACGTCAGGGCGTTTTCAGATCGTCAAGATTCTCACGGCTGGGGGACGCTCGGAAAACGAAGTCCTTCGCTTTGCGCTTCGAAAGCGGATCGGACGATCCCCTCGCGAAAGTGACCGTCGAGAGTGCCCGTGAACGTGAGATTCCCTTTGAACTCTCGGCTGACGCGCGCGTGGTTCCCGGAAGGGGCGCCGACTGTCATGTCAACGGGTCGATCATCCGGGCGGGCAACGAGGCTTTCCTGGCGGACCATGGTATCGGGGGGGCTCAGGCGTTTCTCGAGGAAACCGATAAGGTCGGCGCCACGGCTGTCCTGGTGGCCGCCGAAGACGAATTGGCGGGAGCGATTCTGTTGCGTGATTCGCCACGCGAAGGTGCGGCGCAGGCGGTCCGTGAGATCGAGCATCTCGGAATCACCAATATCGTCCTGCTGACGGGGGATCGGCGTAGTGCCGCCGAAGCTTTGGCGCGTGAGGTGGGAATCTCCCGGGTTGAATCGGAACTTCTGCCAGAACAAAAACTCAACCGGGTGCGGCAGTTGCAGGCGCGAGGCAGGTCGGTGGTCATGGTCGGGGACGGGGTGAACGACGCTCAGGCTTTGGCGGCGGCGAACGTAGGTGTCGCCGTTGCCGGTTCGGGAGCCGATATTGCCGCTGAAGCCGCGGACGTTGTCGATCTGAACAAGTCACTCGAAAAGCTGCCTCGGCTCATTGAAGTCAGCCGCCGGGCGGTGACAACCGTCTGGCAAAACATCATTATTTTCGCCAGCTTGGTCAACGTGATTGCCATCATAGCGGCAGGAAAAGGCCTGCTCGGTCCAATCGGGGCAGCGATTACACACCAGATTGCCTCTCTGCTGGTGATGGTCAATTCGGTCCGTTTGCTGAAGGTGGAGCGGCCTCGCGGCGCTCGCTCCTGGTACGCGAGTCTCGGCAGCCGGTTGAGCATGTCCCATGTGTGGGATCGTCTGCTTCACGGGATGGCGCGGCTAGATCCGGCGGCGGGTTTTGCCTGGGTCTGGAGGGCTACGCGAATGACATCATCCCCCGCGCGCGGGGAGAAGGTCAGCAACTGATCGAAGCCTCGCTGGCGTACAAAGAACGGAGCATCAACGAAGCGCACGGAGACGCTTCCCGCTTCACCCAGCTAACGGCGGAGTATTAAAAGAACCGCGAAGTAACTAGAAACCGCCTGTATCTAGAAACCCTGGAAGAGGTCTTGCCGCACCTTAAGAAAACGATTGTCGATGACCAGGGTATTCTTGACTTGACGATCGTTCGCCGAGGTTCCCCCGCCCAGCCGGTTTCTGGAAATACGAGCACAGCCGGCTCAGGTTCAACTCGGCCGTGACAAGAGATGCCAAGACTCGTACCGCTACGATCGTCGTCATCGTCGCTTCCTTGGTTGTCTTGATCGGACAGAAATACGATTGGAATGCCGCCGGCTCCGACGCTTCCAATTGGTCCCCAGGCCCGGAGAAAAGGCAAGCCGAACCACGCGACGCAATTTATCGAATGCTAGATACCGCGCGTGCCGGCGACGGGGATGCCTAGTAGAGGAAACCGTAAGCAACCACCTTCTCCTGTCCTGGCAATGCCGCCGAAGGTTACGAATGCCGATAAGACGTGGAACACAAACGCGACGACAACCAGCCGACCGCAACCTAGCTTGTCGACCGCCAGGCCGCCGATGATGACCCCGAAGCAGAACCCGGACAAGCCCGCGCCCGCGATTGCACCCAACTCAGCACCCAGTGAAGCCGAACTCGGCACCCCGGTTGGCGAGGATGCCTCCACCATGCGCCTGGAGCCGGAGGTCGGGTAGTGCCTTTGGGCGGTCACATTGAATCGTGCCGGTCGCAGACCTCATGAATCCCGCTATGCCGACAAGGGCGGATCTACGGCGTGCCGGAATGGAGGCGTTGCATCGCCGCTTCGTCCTGATCGGGTGTCAGTGAGCTATTCTTAGTGTTCTGAGCATGACACGCGTCCGCTTTGCGCCCTCGCCCACTGGTTACCTTCATATAGGGGGCGCTCGAACATTCATCTTCAATTGGCTTCATGCTCGCCACCAAGGTGGTGTCGTCGTTCTCCGCATCGACGATACTGACATCGAACGGAACACGCAGACCTCTCTCGATTCCATCTACGAAGGTCTCCGATGGCTCGAACTCGGCTGGGACAAGTTCTACCGTCAATCCGACCGCCTCGATCTCCATCGCCAGGCCGCCTGGGCTATTTTCGAAAAGGGGCTTGCCTATCGCGACTTCACGCCCGCCTCTACGGTGCTTGAGAATCCGAGCGGAGGATGGCTTTTCAATCCGGGCATGCGGGAACTCACCCGCGAGGAGAGCGATCGCCGGGCCGACGCGGGCGAACCCTTCGTCCTACGCTTCAGAGTGCCGCGCGACTCACGCCCCGAGGTTGTTGTATCGGATTTCGTCTACGGGGCCGTGAGCAAGGCTACCGGCGACCTCGAGGATTTCGCGCTGCTGCGCTCGACCGGCATGCCGACCTATCACATGGCCTCCTGCGCCGACGATGCCGATCTCCGAATCACCGACATCCTGCGTGGCCAGGAACATCTGGCGAACACGTTCAAGCACGTGCTGATCTTCGAAGCGCTTGGCGTCGAGGCGCCGACCATGGCTCACCTGCCGCTGTTGATGGCGCCTGACGGAGCAAAGCTCTCAAAACGCACCCACGGCCCGGTGGTTAGCGTCACCACATATCGCGACGCCGGTTTCCTGCCGGATGCCTTCATAAATTTCCTTTGCCTGCTGGGATGGTCGCCAAAGAATGACCGCGAGAAGATGTCGCGTGACGAGCTGGGCGAGCTATTCTCGCTTGACGGCATCAACCGCAGCAACGCGATCATCAACTTCACTGACGAGGAACCCTTCGATCCTAAGGCCGTGTGGCTGAATGCGGAGCATATCCGGGCGCTCGATGTCGATGAGCTCGTGCGGCGATTGATGCCCTGCGCCCAGCAAGCCGGGTTGACGAACGCCACACCGGAAAAGCTTCGCGCCATAGCTCCGCTGATCCGTGAGCGGATCCGTTTCTTGCGCGATGTGGGCACGGTCGCCGATTTCTTTTTCACGGAACCGCAGTCCTACGATCCTGCGGAATTGATCCCCAAAAAGGGAGATCTTGCCTTGGCTGTGCGGGCGCTCGGTAAGTCGAAGGAAGTTCTGTCAACCGTGCCCGCGTTCGATCACGAAACACTGGAGGCAGCGCTTCGCACCGCCGCTGCTGAACTTGAGGTGAAAGCGGGACAGATGTTCCAGCCCGTTCGCGTCGCGGTGTGCGGGCGCAAGAATGCGCCGCCGCTTTTCGAAACGCTCGAGGTGCTCGGGCGTGACACCGTGCTGACCCGTCTCGAGTTCGCTTTAGGAATTATCTAATGAACGACGCCGATTTACCTCGTTCGAATTTCATTCGTGATTGGATTCTCTCCGACACTGAGAGCGGGAAACATGGCGGACACGTGCTCACCCGCTTCCCGCCGGAACCCAATGGCTACCTGCATGTCGGACATGCCAAGAGCATCATGGTCAACTTCGGCCTCCCGGAGGAGTTCGGCGGCAAGTGCAATTTGCGCTTCGACGACACCAATCCCACGAAGGAAGAGTCCGAGTACGTCGAGTCGATCATCGAAGATGTGAGATGGTTGGGCGGCGATTTCGGCGACCGGCCCTTCTATGCATCCGACTACTTCCAGCAGTTGTACGATTGGGCCGTCGACCTTATCAAGAAAGGCAAGGCCTATGTTTGCGACTTGAGCGGCGATCAGGTGCGGGAGACGCGCGGCACGCTGACCGAAGCGGGAAAGAACAGTCCTTATCGAGAGAGAAGCGTCGAGGAGAATCTGGATTTGTTCGCGCGCATGAAAGACGGCGAGTGTCCTGACGGCTCGCGCACCCTGCGCGCCAAAATCGACATGGCCTCTCCGAATCTCAACATGCGGGATCCGGTCATGTACCGCATCCTGCACGCCGAGCATCATCGCACGGGCAATCGTTGGTGCATCTATCCCATGTACGACTGGACGCACGGTCAGTCCGACTCCATCGAGGGTGTCACCCACTCGATATGCACGCTCGAGTTTGAAGATCATCGTCCGCTTTATGACTGGTTTCTCGATCAGCTCGGCGTCTTCCATCCGCAGCAGATTGAGTTCGACCGGTTGAACTTGACCTACACCGTGATGAGCAAACGCAAGCTGCTGCAGCTCGTGCAACAGGGCGTGGTGGAAGGCTGGGATGATCCCCGAATGCCGACGATTAGCGGGATGCGCCGGCGTGGCTACTCCCCGCAAGGTTTGCGCAATTTCGCACGCAATCTCGGCGTGACGAAGACGAGCGGCCTCACGGAATTTGAGAAGCTTGAACACTACATCCGGAAGGATTTGAATCAGACGTCTCCCCGCGTGATGACGGTCTTGCGCCCCCTCAAGCTCGTGTTGACGAACTATCCCGAAGGCCAAGCGGAGTTCGTGGAAGCCATCAACAACCCCGAGGATGCGGATGCAGGCAGACGATCAGTGCCCTTTGGCCGCGAGCTCTGGATCGAACGGGACGACTTCCGCGAGGTGCCTCCAAAAGGCTACCACCGGCTTTATCCAGGGAATGAAGTCCGACTGCGGTATGGCTACATCATCAAATGCCACGATGCTGTGAAAGACCCCGCTACGGGCGAGATCACCGAGATTCACTGCACGTACGATTCAGAGACGCGCAGTGGTCCGCAAACGCGGAAAGTGAAGTCTACCATTCACTGGGTTTCGGCAGCGGAGGCGATTCCAGTAGAGGTTCGGCTCTATGACAAGCTGTTCACCGTCGCAAATCCAAATGCATCGCCAGAAGGTCAAGATTTCACGATGTACTTAAACTCGAAATCGCTCGAAGTGGTCCACGGCAAAGCCGAGCCGTCGCTGGCGAGTGCCGGGCCTGGCGACCGCTATCAGTTCGAGCGTCTTGGGTATTTCTGTGCGGATAAGTCATCGCAGGCCGAGCGCCTCGTCTTCAATCGTACCGTCGAGCTGCGGGACACTTGGGCGAGGCTTCAGAAGCGATTGTAAGGGCCTCGGTGCCCCGGTGGCTAGATCGTAGCCGCTGGATCCTTTGTAGCGGCGTACCCTTACTCCAGGCGGCCGGATCGACTGGGGTTGACTAAAATATATCCACTCGATCTTCCGTGAGTCCTCGCGCGGTCCGAGATCCGCACAGCCAGCCTAGAGTTGAGCCGTTCAGGTCGGCGAGGCTAGCTGTGACTGGGGTATAGTTGTCGCATGCCCGCAGCGCGCCTGGTTACAATTGTCGTCCTTGCCGTTCTTGGCTGCGTCCTCGTACTTCACGACCGGGCCGAGTTGACCTCGGCCGCTGACTCGGAAGCCGTGACCTGGGGCGCCACCGACCCCACTTGGTCACCCGACGGCAACGAGCTGGCCTTTTCGCTGTTCGGTAGCATCTGGCGAGTGCCAGCGGATGGCGGGGAAGCCGAACAACTCACATCTTCCGCCGGGTACCATGCTCACCCCGCCTGGTCACCGAGCGGCGAAACCATTGCATTTATCCAAGGAGAGCCGCCAAGGGGCCGGATGCCGAACGTCGCCGGGCGGTTAATGACTCTTCACGTTGCAAGCGGCCGGATTCGCGAGGTCAAAACGCCTTATCCGCTTGCCGGGACGCCGGCCTGGTCTCCCGACAGCCGGAGCATTGTCTGCGGGCTCAAAACCCCTGATGAAGGAGTTCTTCTTCATGAAATCACGATAGCCGTCGCAGAGAGTAAGGACGGCGCAAGGGTTGGCGGGGACGCTTCCTCCAGTCGACAGCTTCACCAACGGCCCCGCCGTCCCGCGGACGGCCCGCCCACTTTTTCTGAAGGCTGGATCGACTCCGCCTGGAGCGCCGAGAATCAGCAGATTTACTTCATCGCTAAACGCGGCGGTCCGCCTCAAGTCTGCACCATGGCCGCCGGCAGTCAGCCTATAGTCGTCCAAACACCGCTGACACGGTATCGCTACGAAGACATCTTGCTGCCCCATTCGCTCTCGGCGGTTCCCGACGGTTCCGGCATCATCTATTCGGCGGATGTGGTCAACGGCAAGGGTGACTACGAACTCTACCGGATACCCGCCGAGGGCGGCGAGCCGGTCAACATCACGGCCACTCCGCGTGACGAGTTTGCGCCCCCTGTCTCGCCGGACGGCAAAACCATCGCCCATGTGTCCAACCATCTCGCAACATCGACCTGTTCACTATGCCGATCTCCGGGGGCGAGAAGAACTCGGCTGTCAAGTGAACTTGGGTGCAAGCTCTTCAATCTAAACAGCTACGTAATTATGGCGAAGGACACCCGTTGCAGCAAGGGATAGCGGCGTTCCAGACTCTCGCTCTTGCGGGCCGCCTGCCAGGGCGGGATATACTACCTGAATTATGCACTGCGGCGTGGACCTGAGGAGGGCTGAGCCGCAAGAGACCATTTGGGACCCCCGAAAACATGGGGTAAAAAGGTAGGCTGGCAAAGATCCCAGCTTCGCCAGCCAACCCCAAGGAGGTCACCCACATGGTTACCAGACGAAAACAGCATAGCTCCCAAAGGCCCGTCCAACAAGGCCCAGCCGTGACGGCCTCGCGGCCCAATAAAATCGGGGCTTCGACGCCTTACCACTTCCGCGGCAGGAAGCCGACTCCCTACGGCGGCTTGCTGCCGGTGGTCGGGAGGGCGCTGATCTGAGAGCCTGGCTATGCGCTATGCATAAAATTTATGCACTAGCCGTAACGCACTGGAAACACGTCACTTCCGAGCGAGGTTTTGACGACGCGGATTCTGGGCGGGAAGGGAAATCGGACACGGAGAAGCCAAAAGGCCAGTTGCCGAGCTACCACCTCACGACGACCGCCAACCCGCTACGAACGCAGCCACACTCGCAAAGTGAATCTGTGCATAATTCAGGTACTAGGGGACTTACGGAGGCAACGTATGAAGCGATTGCTGCTTATTCTATTGGCGGTAGGGGTCTCGGCCGGGCTGTCCCAGAGGGGCGCTATTGCCGCCGCACCGAACACCCTGACCCCAGAGGAACAGAAGGAAGGGTTCGTGCTGTTGTTTGACGGCAAGACGCTCGATAAGTTTGACGCCACTCCACAACTGGCAAAGTCCTTGCATGTTGTGGACGGCGCAATCAAGACGAACGCCAAAGTCGGTGGCGGGACCATGCTGACCAAGGAGGACTACGCCAACTTCGTGTTGAAGGCGGAGTTTCGCGCTCACCCGGACATCAACTCCGGCATCATGCTGCGCAATAGGCGCCGGCGGTCGCCGAACGGTACGAGGAAGAAGGGCGGTGGAGGCGCCCGGGGTTATGAATTGCAGATCCGCGACAAGGATCCCGGCAACTATACCGGTGGCAGCTTCCTGACGGCAAGCATTGTCAACGTGGGCAAGGCCCCGGCCGATGCGAAGATCAAGCCGGGCGAGTGGAACACCTTCGAGGTCACCGTGAATGGGGACCATTTCGTCGTCATCTATAACGGCAAGAAGGTAGTTGATGCGCACGATGCCAAGATGATGTTGAAGGCTGGGGCGATCGGCCTTCAGTTGGCGCACCCGGAGGATGCTCCGGCTGCGGACATCGAGTTCTGCAACCTGAAGATCAAACGCTTGCCGTAAGGCCGGCGGTGTGATTCCAAGGGGGACAGTCACCAGGTTTTGTGGCTAAGTTCTCGGTGTGCGAGCGCCACGGCGCCTGGGAAAAGCCTGGTGACTGTCCCCCTCCCGCACCGGGCTAGTCTCGCGCCACTCATAACGAATCATCGAGATCGGTGCCTGTCACCGATCTCCTGCCATCTCCTGATGGCCGTCGCTCCAGGGCGCTGATAAATAAAGACTCCTATCCAAAAAGTGTAAAAAATGTTCAAGGCCTTTGAATCCATGGAGTTGGAGCGTGACGCGGTTTTCGCAGGTCGCGGCAGCCGTGAGAAACGGCATTGCTTCCCTAGGAATCACGGAGACCTGACCGCTCCTTTTCTAAGAAGGATGGTTGTTGCTTCGTGGGGTGGGCGCAATCCAAGCGCCAGTCCGAGCCGCTTGCTCCTGAGCACCAACCCCTGGGGGAAGGGGATGGCTGACACCTGCCGAAGAAGTCCAGATCGCTCCCCGCCCACCTCAAGGCCTTTCACTGGATCTAAGGGCGGCGCAGGACTCTGCGCTCGCGTCACGTACAGGCATCTGTACCGCGAAGCCTCCTAGTTACTAAGACTTTTCTGGGTCCAACCACGAAGCGGCAGTGGACAGTAGCCCAGCTGTCCAAACTATAAGAGTGGATTGCCGATTCTTGCCCGCCCAACCGTTTCGCGTTGCTCTTACTTCGCCTGGCCCTTGTATCCCTGTGACAACATCTGGACCTTGAAGGCTGCCCCACGGCCAACGATGTAGAGCGTCTTTTTGTCGGGACCTGCGAAGGCAAGGTTCTGAGGCGACCTGGACAACGGGATCGTGCCCAAGTGCGCGCCTTGAGGGCTGAAGACCACAACCCCCGCCGCGGAAGCTGAGTAGACGCGGCCCTCGCTGTCGATCGCCAGGCCGTCCGCTCCGCTTCTAATCCGGTCGCCTGTTCTGGTCACCAGTGGGTGCTTTCCGAAATTGCGACGATTGGTTAGAGTCCCGTCCGG
>CBDCYS010000043.1:0-318130 GCA_965224215.1 Bryobacterales bacterium
GAATGAGGGGCGGAACCGAACTGGCAGTGCAAGTGATCTGACCCGCAGCCTCCTGCGCTAGCAGGCACAGTGTCGCGGCTAGCATCAGGACGCGCAACTTCGCTGTTGGTCTCACTGTGCACTCTTCCTTCTGATTCGCCTTTTCGTTTTTCCATCGGGAGCAAATCGCAGGGCTGACTGATAGGCCTGTGCGGCTTCCGCGTGGCGCCCTAGTTGCCTGTTTACATCGCCGAGCCGTTCGTGGATTTCGGCGCTGCTTTGTTGGAGCTCTCGAGCCGCGTTCAATTGCTCGCGCGCTGCATCGGGGCGATTCTCGCGGAGTTGTAGATCCGCCAGCGCGAGACGCGCGGCGAGATATTTCGGGCGGGTTCGAACGACGGTTTCGTATTGCTCGATGGCGTCGCCGGTTTGCCCGCTCTGATCCAGAGTGCGGGCCAGGCTCAGAAGGGAGGGCAAATACGCGGGATCCTTTTCGAGATTCTCACGCCAAAGATCGATGGCTTCAGCCACCCGAGAGCCTGGTCCATTTTTCCTGTTACCCGCCAGGAGCACGGCGAGATTGTGACGCCCCTCGAGAAGATTGCCATCGTAGTCGAGCGACTGGCGATAGAGGCTCTCGGCTTCTTCAGCGCGGCCACTCGAAGCCTTGAGGTAGCCCAGCGCGTTGTGCGCCAGAGCAAGATGGCGCCGGCGTGGCTCGGGCTCGAGGTTTTCCGCTTTAGCAATCGTCTCGCGGTAGGCGCGTTCGGCTTCTCGGCGGCGGTTGAGACGCTGGTACACGAGTCCCAGGTTGTAGTGCAAGTAGGCGAAGTCCGGAGACATTTCAATGGCCCGCTTGTAGGTCTCAATCGCTGCTGTATAGTCACCGGTTTGCACATAGCTCAGGGCTAGATTGTGATAAGGATACGCCCAGCGCTGCGCGCGCTGAATGGCGTCTTGGAAGGCGGCGATGGCCTGCGCGTATTGAGATTGCTCCAGCCGCGCGATACCGAGCGCATTGTAGGAATAGGCGCCGGTTGGGTCCAGGCGTGCCGCTCGCTCCAGGTAGTCAACGGCTCGGCTGTAGTCCTTGTCAAAGATAGCGACCCGGCCGAGGCAAAACGAGCTGCGCGCGTCCAGCAGAAGCGACTCAGGAGTGAGTACCCTCGCCTGTTCAAAAAACGCGGCTCCGCTCAAGAAGTTTTCTCTTTCTTGCGGGACCTGCTCGCCTTGGAGGTAGCGAAGCAACACCTGCTGTCCTTCGATCTCCAGTTTCACGCGCAATGCGTTGGACTGCTCCAAGTACTGCGGCTTGGGCAGCCGCCGCCTCAGCGAGCCGAGAATAGTGAACGCATTTTCGGAATCATTTGGCAGAATCCGGTTCGTGTCGAGTGCTCGCTGAAACATCGAGATGTCGGACGCGAGATTTCCCGATCTTCGCCGCCGCGGGACGGCCGGGGCAACGAGCGAACGGCTGCCCTGCTCGGCGACAGGCGTGCCGGCGGCCGCCATGAGATTTTCTTCATCCACACCCTTCCACGGCTGAATCGAGACACCCGGCTGGTCCAGCCTTGCCATGATCACGCTGCGGTCGAAATCGCCGAAGCGCCGCGGATGCTGCCGGTCGTAAGTCGCTTCCTCCACCTTGTTTTCCACGTAGTCAATCATGTCGTTGAGAATGACGGTGCCTTCTTGTCCATAGTCGGCTGCCCCGTTTAGCGCGTTCAGCAGGAAGTAAGTAAAAGCTCCGTGCCCGCCACCAAACTGCGGGCCTTCGAAGGAAACTTCTCTGGGTTCGCTCGCCATGAATCCGATGATTTCACCGTCGGCTTCGCCAAGATTTTCAACGACCCGGTTGATGCGATTCTTCTTGTCGAGGATTGTGCCAATCTTGCCCGCATGACAGACGTCAACATAGATCTGAACTCGTTTCACCGAACTCAGCTCATCCTGGACCAGGTTCTGCAAATCCGCCATGGGCAAGGCTGTACTTGCAAGGTCCTGCGGGTCGCTGTCGTAGGTGACGATGAACCCTTGCCCCGTGTTGGGGTCGACGGTTCCGTGGCTCGCGACGAACACCAGCACCGTATCCTCCGGGCCGGCTACCGTCTTAAGTAATGTGTCAACCGCCATGCGTATCCCGGCGGTCGTCGCCTGCTCGTTGATGAGCAGTTGGATGTTTTCACTTGGGATAGCCCCGCCGCGTGGCGACTGTAAGTGCTGCTGAAACAGAGTCGCGTCCTCATGAGCAAAGCGTAGTGGATTGATATTCGGGTCTTGATAATCGGAGACGCCGACCAGCAGCGCATAGCTTCTGCCTTCGGCCGGCGTATCTGTATCCGGCGGGGATTGCCGCAGTTCTTCTTTAGCCTCCTTTTCGTCATGCACGAAAAGACGGCTCTTGGTCCAAACCGCGTCCGGCCATTTGTCGAGTATCAGGCCATATTGCTGCTTGGCATCGCTCGAAAGGTTGTATTGGTCGAGCAGCGCCGCACGGGCAACGTGAGCGGACAAGTTCTCCGCGTTCTCAGCGATGGCACGGTCGACGGCCGCTAGCTCTGACTGCAAGGCGGTGCGCTGCTCAGCCGGCAACTTTTGCAACCGTGATTCAAAGGTCGTTTCGGCAGCAGGGCCGGCCAGATCTCGCGTGAGCGACCCGCCGTTGTGCTGTTGGCTTGCGGGAGCCGCTCTGGCGACCGGCGGCAGAATGCAGATGGAAAGCTGCTTAGTGTCCTCAAGGTTTCCGGCATCGACGCGCAGAGCGTCCGCGTCGAAGGTCACTTCCGCGTCACCGCTCAGTGTGTGCGATGTGGGCGACGAGCCTTGCGGACAATACTGGAAAGTGGCTGTCCCGCCGTTGGTTTTGAGGGAGTTCGCCAGCGAAGAGAATATCCCCGACCTTGGCTCCTAGCGCCGAGGCGTCGCCGGAGCGGTGCAGTGCCGTCCCTTGAGAAGCCAGCACTAATCCGAGCGGCTGCTCGAGCTGGCTCGCGCCGAGGTGGCTGGTCAGCAACCCCGCCCAGAGAAGGCAAGATAGGGCGCGACTGAACAGGGTAATCGCGGCCGAGTCTGGTTCTCTAGTCGAGGGCTCCGGCACAGGGCTCCAGGGCGGGGGCTCTTGGCGAAGAATGGGAGAGACAAACACCTTCATTGAAAGGGATTTCACGACATTCGGAGTCCGCCGGAATCAACTCTATTGTAACCCGATCTATGACCAGACTAACATCTCTGGCGGCTCCTTCCTAGAGCGAATACATACATGAATGGGAGTTCTTCGAAATACCACCACGGCTTTCCCTTGGATCGGAACTACGTTGACCGTAGTACGAGGAGGAGACTGATTCCGGCCTTGCCTCGCTATAATTAGCGTCGAGCAGCGCGTTTCTGTTTGCAGAAATTTATGCAGTGTCCGTGGCGCCTAGTCCTATTCGCGAGTCTCCTTTCCGGGGCGCTCTTTCCAGGAATGTGCCCCGCGCAAACGACCCAAGGTCTTATCGCAGGGCGGGTGGTGGACTCGCAAACGGGCAGCCCGATTGCGGGAGCCCACGTCAGCTATCAACAGCCCGCGACCAACGCCCGCGGCCAGGCCGAAACCACGGTGGCGGGGTACTATACGCTTCCGCTGCTTTCTCCGGGCCTCTATACCGGTCCGCATAGCCGCCGATCAGTACCAGTCACAGGAAGTTCATGAACTTGAGCTGCAAGTCGCTGGCCGCATCGACCTCAACTCCAGATTGCGTCCCCTGAATGACATCTGGGAGCAGGGCCGCTACCGCAGCGTTTTCTTCCCGGAGACCGAGGCGGTTCTAACTTTCTACGGCCCCGACGTCGACACCAGCCGCATCGGTTCATTCGCCGCCAATGCCGGGAGCCGCGGCACGCTGGAGGCAACCGTTTCGCGAGCTATTGACCCGCTCGAGCTACGCGCTCTGCCCTTCGCCGGCCGCGATGTCTACACCATGCTCGTGACTCAGGCCGGCGTGACCGCGGACACCACGACTGCTCGCGGCCTTGGTCTCTCGATTAACGGGCAGCGTCCTTCGGCGTCGAACTTCATGCTCGACGGTTTGGAAAACAACAACTATTTGGTGACCGGTCCCTTATCCGCTTTGGCGCCTGAGGCCGTGCAAGAATATCGCGTTTCCGTCAGCAGCTTTTCGTCCGAATACGGCCGCACAGCGGGCTACCTGGCCAACGCCGTGACCCGATCGGGCGGGAACGAATGGCACGGAATGGGCTACTTCAATTTGAAGAACGAAGTGCTGAACGCGAATGACTTTCAAAGTAACCGCCGCGGGCTCGACCGGCGCCCCAGCAAAGAATCCCAACTGGGCTACCACGCCGGAGGACCGCTCCGACGCGACTTGCTTTTCTTCTCCACGGCGTTTGAGTCCTTGCGTACTCGCAACCGCCAAGAATCGATCGATATCAAGGTTCCCGCCCCCGGCTTTACGGAATCATTTACTACGCCCGGCAGCTTGGCGCGCCGCTTGTTGACCGAGTTTCCGGCACCCGCAGCCGACCCGGGCGACGGCATAACATCCAACTTGACCGTTAGCCCGACTACTTCGATTAATCGCTACCTGACACTAGCGAGGCTCGACTATTCGTCACCGGGAGGTAACGACCGTTTGATGGGACGGCTTGCCCTGGCGCGATTGAGCCGTCCGGATTTTATTTGGAGTCCCTATGCGGCCTTTACGTCCGGCTTAGAGCAGCCGACGAGTAGTCTGGCGTTGCAGTACACAAAGAACGTGCGGCCGGGCCTCATCAATGAGCTGAGGGTGGGCTGGAGCCAGGACGACCTTCGCTGGAACCGTGCGCATCCCGAGGTCCCGACGCTTGTCGTGGCCAGAACTCTTCAATCCCAGGGCGACGCTCCCGAGGATGTCCTTCGCCCCACGCTGTTGCCGGGAAGCGGGGCGTTCTACGAATTTCAAAACGCAAGCCGGAATTTCGAACTCAATGACAACCTGCTCAGCGTGCGAGGCCGCCACATTGTCAAGCTGGGTGGAGGATTTCTTTTTCGGAACCTGGATGGTTTTCTGACAGCAGGGCGGGACGGCCGCTACATCTTCGACGACATCATTTCATTCGCGTTCGATCAGCCGAGGCTCTTTTCGGCGTCTCTGACCCGTGGCAATTTGCCGCGGTTTCAACAACCGGATTTCGACCGTGCATATCGCTCCAAGCAGTTTTTCTTTTTCGTTCAGGACACGTTCAAGCTCAGCTCACGGTTTGTGCTGAACCTGGGACTAAGATACGAGAATTTCGGAGCACCCTCCAACACAGGCGGCGTGAAAGATGCCATCGTCGAGCTCGGCCAGGGCGGGAGCCTTCCTGAGCGGCTGCAATCCGAGTCCACCGCACTATCGTTCCCGTCGGGTGGCGACCAGCAGCTTTACAACGGGGATAGCAATGACCTGGCCCTGCGCTTTGGGTTCTCCTACGATCTGTTTGGCGATTCCAAAACGGTAGTCCGGGGAGCTTATGGAATTTTCTACGACAGGCCGTTCGACAATCTCTGGCAGAACCTGCGTAACAACAACCTTGTTCTGGGAACTTTTCCTTATCGTGGGAGCGCGAACCCGGACGGTTATCTTGCTGACGTTTCCAGCGTTTTGCCTGCCTATGAGGGAAACCCATTCTCGACTGACTTCCCTCAGATCACTCTATTCGATCCCAACCTGAGAACTGGATACGCGCAGAACTTTTTCTTCGGCATGCAGCGTGAAGTGACGGAAAACTGGAATGTCGAGCTCAATGTCCTGGGCGCTTTGGGGCGCAAACTAATCACCACGGATGTCATCAACCGCCAGTTCAGCTTGCCTCTTGAGCAGACGACGGGCGGGCGCTTCAATCCCACGCTCCCTGACCTCTCCTATCGCGCCGGTCAAGGATCGTCCAGCTACTATGCACTGACAGCAGTGAGCCGCTATCGTACCGGGCGCGCCCTTTTGCAGCTCTCCTATACGTGGGGGCACACCATCGACAACCAAAGTGACCCGCTGCTGGGTGATTTTTTTGATTTAAGTTTTACGGGTGCGACCTCCGCCGGCAGTCCAGGCAGCCGCGCCTCGTTTGCCCGCCAATTCGACAGCAGTGCTGACCGCGGCAACGCGGACTTTGACCAGCGCCATAACCTGGTCGTCTACTCAATCTGGGACTTGCCCGGTCTTCCCGGCTCCAGCAAGCCGGCTGCGCTTTTTCGTAATTGGAAATTTGCTCAGATCGCGGCGTTTCGCACGGGTTTTCCCTACTCGGCGTTTGCCGCATCGAGGGCTCTCGGAGGAGGCGGGCAGATCATCAACCAGCGCGCCGATATCGCCGATCCCAGCCGCACGGAAACCGGCAGCGGCGCAACAGTTCCTGGAGGGGTGCGTTTGTTAAATCCGGTTGTAGGCGAAGGTTTCACTCAGCCGGGTGCGAGCGTTCTGGGCAATGCGGGGCGGAATGCTTTTCGCGGCCCCGGGCTTTACAATATTGACCTCTCCGTGAGCCGCTTTTTCAGGCCGGCCTGGCTCGGCGAAACTGGCCGCCTGACCTTTCGCGCGGACGTGTTCAACGTCCTCAATCACGTCAACCTCAATCAGCCTTCGAGTCTGGTTCTTGGGTCGGAGACGTTCGGCAGCGCTCTGTTCGGACGCCGCGGCCGCGACTCCGGCTTCCCGGCCTTGACGCCTTTCAACGAGACGGCAAGACAGGTCCAATTGATTCTGCGAATCGAGTTTTGAAGCGAGGCTTGCGTTGCCTGAGATCAGGGCACGTGACGGCTATCCAAGGTTCCGAAGGCCATTGGGTCATGTAATACGGGAGTGCCTTAGAATTAGAGAGTAGGCTTCCCCGGGCGCGTAGCTCAGCCGGATAGAGCATCTGCCTTCTAAGCAGACGGTCGCAGGTTCGAGTCCTGCCGCGCCTACCAACATCCTTTCCTGTAAGTCATTCAAATACAACAATCTGAGTCGTAGAGGCTATGCTCGCCTTTGGCGGAGGTGCGTCCAGACGCGGCGCAGATGCTCACTTTTTTCACCAGCTAATAACCAGATAACAACCAGGAGCCCCTTGGGAGATTGATGCCTCGAACCTGCGCAATCTGCGGCCACAAGAAGCGGGCGGCTATTGAGAAGGCCGTTCTCGCGGGTGACGCTTTGCGGGCCATAGCGGGCCGCTGGTCCGTTTCCCGGCAGGCCTATACGATTTGGGTGGGGGCGTTATGGCATCCTTCTGGTCGCTGTTGTGGAGGCGACCGCACCGTGGGTCGTTGTCTGCAGGCGCGTAAAAAATTGACCGACCGAAACAGTTCTTCGCTATTTATTCGCCGTAGTAAAATCGATGTCACCATGGGCAAACGCTCAGCTAGGCACCAGACGTAGCTGTCGGAGACCTGAGACCTGAATTCTTCGCGGATCGAGGCGCCTGCTCTTCGGTCTGAGACTTAACGAGGCCAAGTAGTCCGTTACGGAGTCTTGCTCGATGAGCGCATCAGTCGGCAAAGGTGACGGTTCCCGATCGGTCGAAGTCAGCATCAGCTCGGGAAGGGATTATGCGGGCCTGGTCGAGCCGCTTCCTCAACTTAGCCAGGTCCCTGATGGGTTGGGGGAAACACATCTAACAAAAGAAGAGGCCGAGCAAATCTGCGCTCTAGGTTTTCCTGCGGCTCCAGGCCCGTATTTTGCTCCTCTGTTACCGCGCGACTTAGTGCGGGATGACGGTCTCCTCGAGCCTTTGAGCGAGGCCTGGGCAGAGGACCCGGACCCTAGGCGGCTGTTGCCCGAGCAGGTTGAGAAGAGTCCGCCAAAAATAAACGAGAAGGACACCGTTGAGCCCGACGACCGTACTTGGTCGGAGGATGAGGTACGCGTCTTCGAGGCTGTGCAGCGAGCCGGTCGTTGGCTGAAAAAACGCACAGCACAGAAACGCTTATGGCGGATGGGCGCTCGGCGGTTCAATGAAGCGTTGGCATCGCTTCAAGAAAGGAGTGTCCTCGAACTGAACGGTTCCATGGTGTGGCTAAGGGTGACTGAACCATCTGCAAATTTGCAGATCCACTCTCAGAATTCACTCGGAGAACGCTGCGCTATTTCAACCTCTGGAGGGGTCCGATGAAGCAAGAAGTACGCGAGCGGATCGAGCGAGCGCACAGCTTGGCCCGCCTGCAGAAAATGCGTACCTCAGTCTCGAAGTCGGGCCCGAAACGCGATTACGCTTCGACCTTGGAGTTCATCGCGCGGCCGTTTGGCGGACGACAAGCAATGATCGATCTTGCTCGAGGCTGTTCAGATTGTCGGATCCGGCGGATGGTGCGCTGTTGGGACAGGCTGGGCGGCACACAGAAACGGTACACCAGTCTGGCAGAGCTCTGCGAAGTGCATGGGATTGGAGAGGGCGACTTCTTGGGTGCGGTGATCGCCACTCTATGGCGGAGCGGCGTCGACGCGACAGCTTTGATGCGGAGGTGCTTCAAGGCGAGTGCGGGTCGGCGTGCTGCGCTAGATGCTCAGGCCGCTAAGACTGTGGAGCACGTGCTGAACGGGCCCCAACTTGCGTGTTGAGCACTCTGTAGGAGGTTCGCCAGATATGAAACGTGGGGAGCGGAAACGGATCGACAAACTCAAGACACCGAAAGTCGGGGAACAGGGTCGGCGACCGAAGCCAGGCAAGCTCCCCAAGTTTGCGTTCGAACTCACCCTGGACCGCATCACGCCGTTGGCAGGGGGCCGAAGCCATTTCGTGGAGATAGCGCGGCACTCTGAGAACGAAAAGGTCCGTCAGCTCGTTGCTCTGTGGGATTCCCTGCCGAAGCGGGAACAGAACCGCTGTCGGCTTGAGCGACTCTGCGAGGCCGTGGGACTGGACCCGGCGACGTTTCTGGGTGATGTCGCCGCTACCGCCTTCGCCCGGGGCATTGACGTTTCGAAACTGCTGGTCGCGATTAGCCAGCCTATTATCTTTCAGAAGGTTGCGAAACGGGCTCTTGAACCGGACGGCCATCGAGAGCGGAAGATGTTTCTGGAGGCAGTTGGAGTGCTCGGCTCACGCTCGGGAAGGTCGATCTTTGATTCCAGTGATCAGGAGTCAGAGTCCAGCGAGACTGAATCACTGGATGTTCCACGAGTCGAAGAGGGGAACGTTCGCGACCCCCAGTTTGGGCTGGCAAGTGACGATTGACGCTCTGCCGACTTAAAGAAAAAACTAGCGGGAACTCAGAACCCAAGGAAAAATTACTCGTATCGATACGAGTAGAAAAAACTTGTGGTCGACGCGCATGGGAACTATACCCCGCCTCAGGGGGGTCGGAGGGTCGTGCAATGGACTTGCCTCCCCCCGGCCCCTCGAAGCAAATCAGAACCGCCCTCCCAGAGGATGATCCTCCGGGCAGCTCAACCTACCGCGGCCACTAGCGCGACAAGATCCGGTGACGGTGCATCCGTGTCAACGAGAACGAGAGGCGACGGACATAGCTGTCTGGGAAATTTATTTACCACCAGTAATCCGCCCGTCGGAAACCCTTTCCGCGTCATCGGAAGAGCTGAAAACCCCTCGTCTATTGAGTTACCATAGCCTTGAACCGGATTACTGGTGGGAAGTGTGTCCAGTCAAGGCTGGCATGTTCAGTGGGAGACAGTCCCACCGGGGTAAAAGTCAGAGCCCCGTAGCTTGGGTTGCATCCGTGTGGAGGAAACGAAGCCGATGAAGCCAACTGACAAAGCCATCCTTGGGATGGTGAGCAAGTCACCGGGCCGTAACAAAAGTGAACCCATAGGTGGCCTCGAAAAGCTAAAACCCCGGAGGCCGAACCCTCTTTCCACGGGTGAAGGCAGCATGGCCTGGCGCAGACTGACTGCAGCGCCAGTTCACTCCGGCGGGGTGCTAGGGACAGCACGGTGACAAGGGCATGCTAAGCAACTGGAGAAGCCCTCCTCGTCCCGTCGAGAAATTGGCGGAGCAGGGAAGCCGTATAACTGGCGAAAACCAGGAAATCGGTGGAAGGCGAGAGGATGGCGGCTAGGTTCGTAGTAGTGAGGAAGCGGGGTAACGCCCGTGGAGCGAAGGAGCCTTGCTGCACATTGAAGTCTTGGTCAACACAGTGAGGCAGGGGCGAAATGATAAAAGCGTCCGGTAGTCTGCAGGATCTGAGACGAAGACTATACGGCAAGGGGAAGGCTGAACGGACTTGGCGTTAACCCAAGGCCTCGGTCGGAAGCGGTGGAGTAGTCAATGGCGAGAGCAGACACCTGGATTCGGGTGACGGCTTCCGAGCTGTCGTCGAAAGCAACTCCGATCGGATAGGTCTCATAAACCTTGTCGTGAAGTGTGCAGGAGCGCGTAGTGAAGGAAATCTTCATGCTGCGTGCGAGGTGGCGGGAGCTGGAAACGGAGCCACGGACACGGTTAACCGGGCACGAAGGGGGAAACCCCGGATACAGCCAAGCCAGGTCCTGACGGGCCACCGCGCCAGTTCCCGACCCTACGGCTTGTTCTCGCCAGCTATCCGGCGGCGGTACAATTGGGCGTCGTGGTCAGCTCAACGATCCTTCACTACAAGATCACCGCCAACACCGAGCCAGGTGGGCAAGCACGCGGTCCAGAGATGACGCCTAAGTCAGAGGATTGGTTGCAGCGTGTCTTTAGCGTCCGGCGGCCCGATCGAAGCTGCGAGCGCTTATCCACGCTTCCACCCCCCCCCCCCAACGACAGGATTGACACTCGAAGCTTGATTGCGTTCGGGCAGGGCTGATAATGAAAGGCAGTATGGCTTTTCTCGCGCTGGGATGGAGCAAGAGTTCCAGGACTTTAACTTTTTCCGAAATCTACAATCCCAGTCTGACTTCGGGTCCTTCCCAATTGCAGCTCCTCGAAATGGTCTACAAGGCGAGAAATGGCAAGGACTGAAGTAGGGAGGCGCCTGCGGACCGGCGCAAAGAGACACTTGCAAGGGATCTTTTAACCTGGAGCCGAGAGGAGGCGTCGATGTCATTCAGATCCGTTTTTATAGCCATCTCTATCGGGACTTCGCTGATCGTGGCGGCGCTGATCGTGAACCATCAGCGACCGCCGGGAGATACGAGCCGCTCTTCGCCCCAGCACATAAAGGCGACCGGCAAGTGCGCGGAATGTCACCGGCAGGAGACATCGGCGATCGTTCACCAGTACGAAACAAGCCGTCATTCATCCGCAAACGTGACGTGCCTGGATTGCCACCAAAGCACCGAGGGTCAAGATGAACTCGCGCATCATGGGTTTTCGATGGCCAAGAACGTCACCTCGCTGAGTTGCAAACAATGCCATACCACCGAATACGCACAGTTTGCCCGAAGCCGCCACGCCTTGCCGGCTTATGCGGCCGTGAACGGCGCCGAGGACGTTGCCCCGGAGCTGGTCGCTTTCGCGGAGAAATATCATCCGGGGGCAGTTGACCGCCCTCCAAACGCTCTCGTCAGGCTCGAGGGCGCGGGAGCTCTTGAAAAGGGTTGCATGGGTTGTCACGACATCGGAAAACCCAACAAGGACGGCTCGATCGGAACCTGCACGCAATGTCATTCCCGGCATTCGACCTCCATAGCGCTGGCTCGCGAGGCTCAGACCTGCGGACAGTGCCATATGGGTCCTGATCATTCTCAGGTTGAGATCTACAACGAGTCGAAGCACGGCGTGTTATTTAACGCCCAGCGGCCGTTCATGAATCTGGAAGCCGAACCCAAAAGGCTCACCACCGCCGATATGTCCGTTCCCACCTGCGCCACGTGCCACATGAGCGGATTGGAAGGACAAAAAGTGACGCACGACACCACCGAGCGGCTTTCGTATTGGCTTTTTGCGCCCGTGTCGGAGGCCCGGCCAGGCTACTTGCAAGCTCAGGTGCAGATGAAAGAAACCTGCCTCAAGTGTCATGCCGGGGGCAGCGTGGAGAAGTTTTACCGGGAAGCGGAGACCGTGTTACAAGCAACCAACGATAAAGTGCGCGCGGGGCAGGAACTGCTCGCCGGCCTGCGCAAAGACGGCCTTCTCACTCCCGAGCCGTTCGACGAACCGATCGAATTCGTTTATTTCGACTTCTGGCACTATTACGGACGCACCGCCAAACACGGTGCATTCATGGGAGGAGCCGACTTCGTCCAATGGCACGGAAACTATGAGCTATTGCTCAAGCTTACCGAGATGAAGGAGATCGCCCGGCAACTCAGAGAAACACATGGGAAGTGACATCTGGAAGCGCAACAAGGTCCTGATCCTAGAGGGATTCATTCTCATAAACTTCGTGTTTCTTATCTTGGACATCTACCTTGCCCACTCGGTCAACCGGTTTCGCCACTGGGGCGAATGGATCCCTTTTGGGTTCTCTATCGTGGCAGCGCTGCTGCTCGCCGCATCACTCCGAGCCGGGTACAAGAACCAGCAGTCCCTGTTCTTCCGGTGGGCCGGTCAGGCACTGGGCTACTGCTCGATCGCCGTCGGCATAATAGGGCTGATCTTTCACCTGGAGGCCAGTTTTTCTCGCAGCGGACGATCGCCAGCCTCGTCTACACAGCTCCCTTTGTCGCCCCGCTGGCTTATTCAGGGATCGGCTTTTTGCTGCTGATGAATCGAATGGTGCCGCGGACCCAACCGGAGTGGGGCCAGTGGATCGTCTTTCTGGCTCTGGGCGGCTTTGCCGGCAACTTTGTCCTGGCGCTCTGTGATCATGCTCAAAACGGATTCTTTCACCTTACGGAATGGGTGCCCGTGGTTGGGAGTGCGTTGGCGGTCGGCTTCTTAACCACGGCCCTTTTTGAACGGAGCCGCGGGTTCTTGCGCGGGTGTTTAGCCGTGCTGGCTCTTCAAGCCGTCATTGGAGTTTGGGGATTTGTCTTGCATTTGATTGCCGACGTCAACGGAGTCTCGTCCAGCCTGTACGAAAACTTTATTCACGGCGCCCCGGTACTGGCTCCCATGCTGTTCGCCAATCTTTTTCTTCTTGGCGCCATCGGCATTTGGGACCTGCTGCACACTGGTGATGGGGCTGCGGCGGGAACCGCAGCGGGGTAATCGGGGGACTCCGCGGATTACTGTCGAGAAATCGCGTTACCACCAACAATCAGTGGTTGTGGTTCGTAAAATACTACAACCAAGCCACTTAGCCTGATTTCGCCGGCTGGGGAATGAAAAGGTCTCCTTCTTGCCCATTGGCTCGAGCGTAGAGCCCTAAGCTGGATAGATTTTTTCCCACGGCGCAGCACCGAGGAATGGCTACGGTCGCGTTTGCCTCGTAGGGTTGATTTCCTGAACCACTGGCCTGTAGATGAGTTGGGCTCCAGGTCTGCAGCAAAAACTTGGGAGGAGTTCCACAGACTCAGAAGAAAAAACTTGGACCGGAGCCCGTGGGGCCTTGGCAGGTCCCTGGGCGAGAGTGGGGAACTCCGAACCCAAGGAAAAGTTACTGCGCGCGCGCGCAGTAGAAAATCCTTGTGGTCCAATTTTTTGACTGGTCCCTTACGCTAGAAAAACCTTGCCGTCCCACTCATCGTTTCCCTGCACGCCCTGCGGAAGGTCCGGCCATTCACAATTCAGCACAGTCTTCCGACAGGCTGCCGTTCAGGGGTAGAGTTCCCCGGCCGACCAGGACTGCGAATAGCTACTAGGAAATTTCATTACCACCAGCAATCGGCCATCGGCGCTACCTCTTAGGCGACCAGAGCCGGTGAAATCCGATTCGACTCAGGGGCTTGGCGGTGCTAGGATCGGATAGCTAGTGTGAAGGCTTGTAATCACCAGTTATCTGCTCAGTACCCTTGTTCGGGGCGTCAGAAGTGTATACTGGGTCGGGTCAGGGCCCCGAAATGGAAACCCTGGCTCAATGCCCGGAAGTCCCAATCGGCACTCTTGGAGATCGAGGGACATCTTCCTGGAAGGGAAAAACAATGTCGCGTTTCAACCAAATCAAGAATCCGTCTGACAACCCTCAACTCGAAGCTCTCTACAAGGAAATTCTGGAGTACGGCTTAGGGGCGGACGCCCCAATCAACTTGTTCACAGCGCAGTCGGAGCGGCCCGACATTCTGAGGGAGACCTGGGGGATTTTCAGGGGAATCTTGCTGCAAGGCGAGCTTCCCTCGACGCTGAAGCAAATGATCGCCATGACCATTGCGATGCAAAATAACTGCCGCTACTGCACGGTCGCGCACACGAGCGCATTGGAAAGCATGGGGGTACCCAAAGAAGTGATTCAAAGCTGTGCCAAAGACCCGGACCTGGCTGACGTTCCCCCTCCTCAACGCGCCATACTGAAATTCGGCCTCAAAATCGCGCAGGATCCCAAATCGGTGACCGATGAGGACCTCCGGACTCTGCGGGATCAGGGCTTGTCCGACGGTGAAATCATAGAGGTGGTGATGTTAGCGGCGACCGCCAATTTTTTTGAGACCTGGGCGGCCGTCAGCGCAATCGCAATCGAGGGGGAAGAAGCCTCCTAGAGCGCGGAAACAAGGGCAAGCTTGCAGCGTGAGCTGCCTCTACTCTTCAGCAGATGATTATCCCGCGGGTCTCAACCTATAACGGTTGCCGCTACTGTCGTATGATTCACATCAATGCTTTGGGAGCGATGGGCACCCCCGCGGAAGTGATCGACAGCGTTACCACGGATGTCAGCCCGGCGAAACTTCCCCTACGCAACTGGCGATTGCAGAGTTCGCCAGCAAGGTCGCCAACGATCCCAAGTCGATTTTTCCGACGACGAAGTCAAGATCTTGCGGTAGTACAGTATGAGCAAGGGAGAAATCAAGGAGGCCGCCATGATTGCGGCCTTCGCCAATTTCATCGACACGTGGGCCGACGTCAGCGGTGTTCTGATTGACCGCAAAGAGGAGCCGGCATGAATAAGCTGCCCCAAGGGCCGGCGGTCCTAAGCAGTTTCCAAGTCTCGGTCAGCAGTCTGACACTGGGCACGCTCTATGAAGGGGTCCTGGCGTTTTCGAGCCAGGATAAATTCGAGACCTTTTGGCCCTCGGTCTGTCACAACGCCCGTTGGCTGATCCCCGCCCGGCGCATGGCGATCCTACTCAGCGGCGAGGACGGAGGTTTCGAAGTCGTGGGAGGCTTCCAGCAAGGCAAGTTTCACAAGGTGATCGCCGACTCTCCCTTTACTCCCAAAACGGACTGGCTCAAGCGGACACTGTTGGAGAAAAGGGCCCTGTGGGTCGTGAAACCTTTCGAGCAGCTCGACCAAGAGACGGGCAGCTTCGCGCAATGGCTGTTTCGTGACCGTCCCGAGCTGCTGTTTGTCTTGCCGATGACCATGAAGGGAAAGGCTATTGGCGCCCTTTTGTTTGTGATGGCCCCCGTGGCCGGCACGGACCAGTCGATGTTGAACACGCTCGGCACGATCTACGCGCTGCACGTGGGCATGAGCTACTCGCTGCTCCAGATCACCGAAGAGCGGAGGCAGATGCAAGATCAGTTGATCATGCAGGACAGAATGGCCGCTCTGGGAAACCTCGTGGCGGGCATCGCCCACGAAATCAACAACCCGCTCGGCGCTGTTCAGAGTGCGGCCGATGTAGTGATGCTTTGCGTCAAGAAGTTCGAAAGGCTCTTTGTCGGCGACAACGCCCCGGAAGAAATTCGAAACGACGAGAAATGCCAGATCGCTTTCAAAGCCCTGCAAGAAAGCACGAAGGTTATGACATCGGGGGGGAACCGAATCGCCAAGATCGTTCGAAGCCTGAGGAGCTTTACGCGGCTGGATGAGGCCGAACGCCAGAAAGCCGGCATCCACGAAGGGATCGAGAGTACGCTGACCTTGTTACAGGGCAAATTGAAGGATCGAATCACGGTCGTTGAAGAATATGGAGACATCCCTGAGATTCATTGTTTTCCGGGACAGTTAAACCAGGTTTTCGTAAGCCTGTTGCAAAATGCGGTGGACGCCATTGAGGGGCAGGGCACGATTCGCATTAGAACGCTGCGAAGAGGTGACGTGATCTGTGTTCAAATCTCCGATTCTGGCAGGGGGATCCTTCCGGAGAAACTCAAGACAATCTTTAACTTCAATTTTTCCCAGACGGGCTCACGGGTTAAGATGGGGGCGGGCCTGGTCACTGCCTACAACATTATTCAGAAGCACCGGGGGGATATCAAAGTAGACAGTGAGCTTGGGACCGGAAGCTGTTTTACGATCACGTTGCCGATACGGTAGCTTTGTTGAACCGGTCCTGAGGGGCAGCAGTAGCGTCGCCGCGGTTAGAAAATCAACGTCAAGAAAGGTGTGAAAAAATCGGAGTGGGCACTGCCGCTTATCGTCCAGACGGATGTTCGAGTAGACGCCTCGGCCCACAAGTATAGAAAACGCTGGCCGGTCAGATCGCGCTTCGACCAAACCACGCACCCCCGTCCCCCTCTCTGCGTGGTGATGAACCGGTACGAAGAGTTCCGCGACCGCGAGCAGGACTAACTCCTCCGAAACGAACTAGTTAGCGCCTGTGGGCCGATAACTGTTGATTAATCGCGTTACCACCAACAAACGCCTATCTGAGGCCCTCCTCCACGTCGTAGGAAGAGCTGAAAACCCCTCGTCTATTGAGTTACCATGGCCTTGAGCCGGATAGCTGGCGCGAAGGCTTGTTACCACCACCTATCGCGGCAGGGTAGAATTGGACGGAAGTGATCAGCTGATCCGTGGATGGGTCGCTAATCAGAATCGTTCGCTGACACGGCCTGTCAGAGACTTCAGGAAGGCGAGCAAGTCACTTTTTTCCTGACTTGTTAGCTTGAGCGGCCGGATCTCCTTGTCGCGGTAAGGGTTTTTGCGGCCGCCGTCGCTATAGAAGTCGATGACATCCCTGAGAGTGGCGAGGCTGCCGTCATGCATGTACGGAGCAGAGCGGGCAACCTCGCGCAGGGTCGGAGTTTTGAATGCGCCTCTTTGGTTGGAATCGCCCGTGATCGCAAAGCGGCCTTCATCCTGAAGCTTGCCGTCTCGCCAAGCGACACCGGTGTTGTGGAACTCTTCGTCCGTAAGAGTCGGGCCGATGTGGCAGACGGTGCAGTTGCCTTTTCCTCGGAAGACCTTCAACCCTCGGCGGGTTTCGTTTGACAAGGCGTTCCGGTCGCCATAGATGTAGCGGTCGAAGGGCGAGTTGCCCGAATGGATCGTCCGGACGTAGCTGGCCAGCGCCCGCGCTAGATCTTCGCCGTTGATTTCCCGTCCGAAGGCTTGCCGGAACATCTTCCGGTAGCGGCGCTTGTGGTTCAGGCGTTCAACGACTTCCGGGACCGTCATGTCCATCTCGCTCTCGCTTTCTATGGGCTTGACGACCTGCTCTTCAAGAGTCGATGTGCGCCCGTCCCAAAAGAACGCCCGGCCATAGGCGCGGTTAACCAGCGTCGGGACGCTGCGGTTTCCCCGGCGGCCGTAAACTCCCACCGGCTTGGTGCGGCCATCCGTAAAGGCCTTCTTCGGTTGGTGGCAACCCCTGTACGCAAGGCTACGGTTACGGGAGAGGAGCTTGTCGCCAAACAGTTTCTTGCCGAGCTTTACTTTTTTAAGGGTAGGCGGATTGTCTTCGGGGATCGGGCGGTAGAGGTCGAGCCCGAGCGGGGGACGAAACTCGGCGAAAGCCTCCGACACTGGGACTAGGATCAACGAAAGATAGGCGACGAGTCGAACGACACCTTGTCTCATCGTTCCCGGATCCCCATGACGGCGTAATGGCGCTCCGCGGGCGATGACGGCTCGGCCGCCCAAGTGGGCGCGGAGGGCTGCTCGGTTGCGGTAGTGACGGCCCTTACCGGATTACGGTCCTTGGTGGGAATGCCCACCGTCGCGGCGAGCGCGAGGAAGAACAGCGTCCCCACGACTACCACCATTGCTTCAGCAAAGATTCTTTTCAATATGACAACCTCACGTGGGGCACACTTCTTCCGCCACGTCGCTCATTTTGCTGCTATCACCTCGGGCAGGAAGTTCTCCATCATTTCGCCGCTCTCAACTCGGGTAGAAAATTTTCCATGACCCAGACTTCTTCGTCATAGACCCCGGAGGTGAAGGCGATGCGCTCCCCGTCCGGGTGGACACTCAATCCCTCGATCTTGTAAAGCTCCAGATCCAGCTTTCGGGGATCTTCTCCACCGTCGGCGGAGACCACCCAAATATGGCTCCTCGAGTTGTTCTCCCAGGTACCGAACAGCAGCCGGCTTCCATCGGGCGTCCAAGCAAGCGAGTTTTGGAAAGATGGGTATCCGGTTGACTCAGGTAGCCCAAGATGTAGTATGCCGGCAGATGGAAGATTACCCTCAGAACCTGCCAGAGTTCGAGGCCCGTTTTAGCAGTGAGGAGGCCTGCCGGGAGTATCTGTTCCGGCTGCGCTGGCCGGACGGTTTCCGCTGTCCGGGTTGCGGTTGTGGAAAGTCGTGGCCTTTGCGAAAAGTGCTGCTGCAGTGCGCTGCGTGTGGGCGCCAAACCTCGGTGACCGCCGGGACCATCTTTCAGGACACGCGCAGCCCTTTGCCGTTGTGGTTTCGTGCGATGTGGTGGGTCACCACCCAAAAAACCGGAGCCAGCGCTTTGGGACTTCAAAGAGTGTTGGGGCTCAACAGGTACGAAACGGCTTGGACCTGGCTGCACAAAATGCGGCGTGCGATGGTGCGGCCGGAACGGGATTTGCTCGCCGGGAGAGTGGAAGTCGATGAAAGCTACTGGGGCGGGCTCGAAGAGGGCCTGCGGGGCCGAAACCTGAAAAACAAAGCATTGATCGCAGTGGCCGCTCAAGAGGATGGGCGGGGTATCGGCCGGATTCGCATGAAGAGAATCGAGGATGCCTCGGGCGAGAGCCTGTTGCCTTTCGTGGAGGAGTGCATCGAGCCGGGCAGCGTGGTGCATACCGACGGCTGGCCCGGTTACTCCGGGTTGAAAAAGGAAGGCTACGTCCATCAGGTCACAGTTGTCAGCAGGCAGGAGCAGTCCGCGTCGGAATTGATGCCCCGCGTCCACCGCATGATGTCACTGCTCAAGCGCTGGCTGCTGGGCACCCATCAGGGCGCCGTGAGCCACAAACATCTGGACTACACCTGGACGAGTTCACCTTCCGTTTCAACCGCCGCAAATCCAAAAGCCGCGGCAAACTCTTCTATCGGCTCGTCCAGCAGGCGGTAGCCGTGGATCCGGCGACTTACAAGATGATTGTTCACCCGGTTACAGAACCCAAGAAAATCCCCAAACCACAAGATATTGGGGCTACCTGAGTCAACCGTATACCCATCTTTGGAAAATACGGTTCTCTGGCCGGGTGATTTCGCGGCTGGATCCTTCTGCTAGCGACATCACGTTCAAGGCTTGCTCGCCGATTGCATTCTGAATAAAAGCTAACTCTCGGCCATCAGGGGAAACCGCTAGCCCGGAAATGGAATAACGATCGGGAGTCCGATGGAGCTCCTTTTCTTTGCCGCTCTCGACGTTCCGCGTGATGATCTGCTCGAACTTGGAACCCTGACGCGTCCGCCGAAACAAAATTGCTTCCCCATCCGGTGACCAGGAATGCTTGGAGAGGTGTTCCCCCGGTCCGCTCAACACCAGCGCACTTTCTTTTCCAGTCTCGACGTCGACACGAAAGATGCCTTGGCGTCCGCGCCGGTCGCTGGCCCGAATCGCCAGCGCGCTTCCGTCCGGGGTCCAGCGCGGCTGGGTCAAGACATCGCCGTCGCTTATACTGAGCTTGAGGGGAGGTTCTCGATAATCTCCGAATTCGAGAGACTGAATGCAGAGCACTTTGGAGGCTTTCGCGTTTCGACGCGAGAAGTAAGCCAAATGCCTGCCGTCCGGGGACCATTCAGCGGAACGGTTCGATCCAAGGAAGCGCTCGGTCGCGCGGACGGCAGTTGCCGGTACAGCTTCCGAGTCGAGACCCAGCGAGGCTACGTACACATCCTCCCGGCCGGAGCCGAGACCATAGAAGAGGGCGCCTGTGTCAGTGAGACCTAGCGGCCTCTTCAATCCTACGTCGCGTTTCAGCAGCAAGGCTTCTCCCAGCGGCCGACCGTCCGCGACCGGAACAGCCCATAGACTTAGCGTTTCTGTGCGGTTACTTGCGAACATAACCCGCTCACCGTCAGGGGTCCAGATCGGAGAAAAGTCGTTGGCCGAATGGCGCACCAAGGAGATTTCGCGGCTTCCGTCCGCCGCTAGCAGAAAGATATCGCGAGCCGTCTGAGGGCCATCCCTGGGAAAGTCGTAGGCAATATAGCGTCCATCAGGCGAAAGGCTGGCCTCGACGTTATCGTCCCAGTTGAGCGTCCTCACAACGTGGACAGACTGATCTTCGGCAGATATAAGCGCGAGTTGGGTGGTTCGGTCCTTTGTGAAGAACGTGGCCAGAATCAGCTTGCCGTCAGCCGACCAGCCCTTCGGCTTGAGGTAGGGGACCTCTGGGTTACGATATAGCAACCGGGGTTCGGAGCCGTCAGTTCCAACAAGTCGAAGTTCATAGAAGCCCACATCCGGGTCCCAATTACCCCAGGCATAGACAACCTGCTTGCCGTCGGGTGAAATCGCCGAGGATTCGGCGTAGTTTTCGGATACGTCCCACGAACCCTTGGAGGTAAGCAAGCGGTTCTCTTCCCTTTCCAAGTCCCGCATCCCCAAGTCTCCCGTCGCCCAATGGACGTAAGAGAGAAAACGACCGTCCAGCGAAACCGTTCCCAAGGTGTCCACATCCGGTCCTGTCCAAACCTGCCGGACGATGACTCCTGAGCCTGCGGCCTCGGCCAGCGGGTCGGGCGGGTTGAGGATCGGTCCTCGCAGAATGGCTGCGGCGAGGGCCAGCAGCGCCAGGCCGCCTCCCAGCGCGGGGACAAACCGCCGCCCGCGTAGAGGCGACTCTGACTCGGCAGCCTTCGGCTTGCGCGCCGCGCGCCAAGCATCCAGTTCGCTCGCGTAGGTGTAGACGCTCGCTCGTGAGCCATGCTGGTGCCGGCGGACGGGGAGCCCTTCTTCTTTCTCCCATCGGCGTGCAGTTCGCTCGTCGCGGTTGAGATAGGCAGCGATTTCTTTCCACGACTCGAGTGGAGAGCCACTTCGGGGGTTTTGCCTTGAGGGATCGACAGTCTGCTCGTTGTCTTGCGTCATGGCTGTGTTCCTTGGTGCGAACGGGTCATGCGTTTCCGATTCGCCATGACGATACTAACCCTGGACGAGCACGCATTCAACAGGCAAGTGCGGGCACGGCTAGAAATGTCCGCTGATAACCGGGTCGAACTAATTCCCGCGACGCCAAAGAGCTCAGGAACTGGACCACGGGGAAACCAGACTTTAACGGTGGTGCCGCGCGAACATAAACGCGAGTCAAGACTTTGGTGTTCGCGAAGTGCGGCCCGCTGTTCAAAGACCTTAGTCTGGGCTGTAAGCCTTGGCGCTACGACGTCTCGGGGGATGGGCGCTCGGTCACGGTGGAGAGCGTTGTTGCGGAAGAAGAGTAGCGGCGCACACCCGCGACCCACATCACCGAAAAATAGGCTCGCCGAGTTCCGCGACCGCGAGCAGGACTAAGTCCCCCGAAACGAACCACATAGGACTCGTTCGCGGATACCTGTTGTGATATCCCGTTCGCACTCTGTATCTGCGTCCAAAACTCCCCGGACCGAAATTTCGTCACTCGAAACATTGACAAATCAAGCCCTTGCTGGCCCGGATGTCCGAAAGTAAGTGACATGGCTTGTTCGCAACAGGTATTTGAATCAGGGTAGAATTGGACCGGCTTGATCGGCCGCACTACCTCCCACTACAAGATCGACGGACCTCTAAAGCGGTCCGAGGCTCTCTCCATCGCCATCCAAATGGCTGAGGCGCTCCTCACCCTGAGTTCAGTGAAGGGCCATGAGGACAACCCATGCAAACACTTCGATGAATATTAGGATAGATGGGTATCCGGTTGACTCAGGTAGCCCCAATATCTTGTGGTTTGGGGATTTTCTTGGGTTCTGTAACCGGGTGAACAATCATCTTGTAAGTCGCGGGATCCACGGCTACCGCCTGCTGGACGAGCCGATAGAAGAGTTTGCCGCGGCTTTTGGAGTTGCGGCGGTTGAAACGGAAGGTGAACTCGTCCAGGTAGTAGTCCAGATGTTTGTGGCTCACGGCGCCCTGATGGGTGGCCAGCAGCCAGCGCTTGAGCAGTGACATCACGCGGTGGACGCGGGGCATCAATTCCGACGCGGACTGCTCCTGCCTGCTGACAACTGTGACCTGATGGACGTAGTCTTCCTTTTTCAACCCGGAGTAACCGGGCCAGCCGTCGGTATGCACCACGCTGCCCGGCTCGATGCACTCCTCCACGAAAGGCAACAGGCTCTCGCCCGAGGCATCCTCGATTCTCTTCATGCGAATCCGGCCGATACCCCGCCCATCCTCTTGAGCGGCTACTGCGATCAATGCTTTGTTTTTCAGGTTTCGGCCCCGCAGGCCCTCTTCGAGCCCGCCCCAGTAGCTTTCATCGACTTCCACTGTCCCGGCCAGCAAATCCCGTCCCGGCCGCACCATCGCGCGCCGCATTTTGTGCAGCCAGGTCCAAGCCGTTTCGTACCTGTTGAGCCCCAACACTCTTTGAAGTCCCAAAGCGCTGGCTCCGGTTTTTTGGGTGGTGACCCACCACATCGCACGAAACCACAACGGCAAAGGGCTGCGCGTGTCCTGAAAGATGGTCCCGGCGGTCACCGAGGTTTGGCGCCCACACGCAGCGCACTGCAGCAGCACTTTTCGCAAAGGCCACGACTTTCCACAACCGCAACCCGGACAGCGGAAACCGTCCGGCCAGCGCAGCCGGAACAGATACTCCCGGCAGGCCTCCTCACTGCTAAAACGGGCCTCGAACTCTGTCAGGTTCTGAGGGTAATCTTCCATCCGCCGGCATACTACATCTTGGGGCTACCTGAGTCAACCGGATACCCACCTTAGGATAAATGCGTACGGCAGCTTCGAGCTCGACATGGCGAAGCGGTTGCCTCTTGACGAGTCAGTGGAGCTTGCGGCCCAATAACAACTCTTTACAGAAGGCTTGTTTTGTAAAATATGACGCAGAGAGCCTCTGGAAATCCGGACCGCCAGATGGCGGCTGGTGACGCGAACTCTGGTTGTGGGCCAACTTGATCGGGCCAAGAACCAGTGGCCGCCTGCAGGCGCCGATGACGGTCTGGGAACAACAAGCCTATGCAAGCCAGCCAATCCTACGCAATTGGGTCGGATTCACCCGCGATAAGGGATCTGACGATCGGTGATTTGCTGCGCGAAGCCGCCGAAGAAGTTCCCGGTCGCGTTGCTCTCATATTTGGTCTGCCGGACGCCGCCGAGCGTCGTCAATGGACCTATGCCGACATGTACGACGAATCGCTCAGAGTTGCGCGCGCGTTGGCGAGTCGGTTCGAGCCGGGCGAACGCGTCAGCATCTGGTCTCCAAACACACCGCAGTGGGTGTTTGTGGAGTTTGGCGCGGCTATGGCCGGGGTGATCCTCGTCACCGTCAATCCCTCCTACCACCCGGATGAGCTTGCCCACGTGCTCCGTCAGTCGCGTAGCGCAGGAATACTCGTTAGCCCCGAGTACCGAGGCAACCGCATGCTCGAGTCGGTGGATCAAGTGCGGGGCGATTGCCCTGAGCTTCGCGAGGTCATTCCCTTCGACCAGTGGGAGGAATTCCTCGCCTCCGCCGATGCGAACGTTGTCCTACCCTCGGTGCGGCCCGCCGACGCGACGATGATCCAGTACACGTCCGGCACGACCGGCTTTCCCAAAGGCGCGCTGTTACATCATCGGGGTCTGGTCAACAACGGCGCTCACACACTGGATCGCATGGGTGTGGCGGAAGGCGATGTTTGGGTTACGATGATGCCGCTGTTTCACACGAGCGGTTGTGTGCTTTGCGTCTTGGGCGCCGTGTCCAAGCGCGCCACTCAGATCATTGTGGAAACCTTCGACCCGGGGCTTGTCCTCGAACTGATCGAGACCTACAAGGCGAATGCATTGGCCGGCGTGCCAACCATGCTGATCACGATGCTCGAACATCCGAGCTTTGCGGAACGAGACATCTCCAGCGTGCGTACGGTCACTTCAGGCGGTTCCACCGTCCCAACGGCCCTGGTGCAGCGCTTCGAAGAGGAGCTGGGCGCCAACTTCACCATCGTGTTTGGCCAAACCGAGTGCTCGCCTGTCGCGCAGATGACGCGCCCTGACGACTCGCTTGATGACAAAGCCACTACGCTCGGCGGAGCGATGCCCCACGTTGAGGTGAAAATCATCAATCCTGAATCAGGCGAAACCGCGCCCCACAATACTCTGGGCGAGTATTGCACGCGGGGCTACCACGTGATGCACGGCTATTTCGAGATGCCTGAAGCCACAGCGCAAACCGTGGACGCCGCCGGTTGGCTGCACACCGGGGACCTGTGTTCTATGGACGAGCGCGGGTACTGCACGATAGAAGGCCGCTTGAAAGACATGATCATTCGCGGCGGCGAGAATATCTATCCCCGCGAGCTCGAAGAGTTGCTATTTCAGCATCCGACCGTGTGTCAAGCCGCCATTGTTGGTTTGCCGGATGAACGCTTTGGTGAGGTCGTGGGCGCGTTCATCCGTGCGGCCCCGGACACGCAACCCGACAGAGAAGAGCTCTTCGACTACCTGCGCGAGCATCTGTCGCCGCAGAAGACTCCGACGCACTGGTTTCTGTTGGAGGAATTTCCGCTAACGGGATCGGGCAAGATTCAGAAATTCGTGCTGCGAGACCAGTGGGCGGCCGGACAGCTCGAGGAGATGTAGGTACGTTCGTAGAAACCTTCCGACGATTCGTGGTAGCACCCGGAGGCAACGGCGGCTCGACGTCACCGGGCGTCGAAGGCCGCCGGCTGCAGCATGACGAACTACGTACCTCGAGTCCGCCGAGCTGAATCTGGACTAACCTCCTCAACATCTATGGCATAGCGACCATCCGCAGATAGCTGTCGGAATATCCCGTTACCACCAACAATCAGTGGTTGTTGGTTCGTAAAATACTACAACCAAGCCACTTAGCCTGATTTCTCCGGCTGGGGAATGAAAAGGTCTCCTTCTTGCCCATTGGCTCGAGCGTAGAGCCCTAATCTGGATAGATCCTTTCCCACGGCGCAGCACCGAGGAATGGCTACGGTCGCGTTTCTTCCCTCGTAGGTTGATTTCCTCAATAGCGGATCGCTACCCCGAAGTCAGGCTGTGTTTACCGAACCGTGAGAGCGCGTGCCAGTCCCCCGCAGGATAGTTGTCCAAACGAACGGGGGTTGTGGAAACCGTTGGTCAGCGGAACAGGAGGTCAAGGAAAGCGAGCAGGCGACACCGGCCCGGCACTCTCGCGTCGCCCTAAAGCTGAACCTGTCAAGACAACCCCAAGCAGAAACTATGAACCACTGGCCTGTAGATGAGTTGGGCTCCAGGTCTGTCGCAAAAACTTGGGAGGAGTTCCACAGACTCAGAAGAAAAAACTTGGCCCGGAGTCCATGGGGCCTTAGCAGGTCTCTCGGCGAGAGTGGGGAACTTCCAACCCAAGGAAAAGTTACTGCGCGCGCGCGCAGTAGAAAATCCTTGGGTCCCTTACGCTAGAAAAACTTAGCCGGACGTTCCGCCGGGCGTGCAGGGGAAGGACGAGTGGCAACGGCGGGGAAGTCGTAGTGTGTTCGCTAGGTCCCGCTACAGATGAGAAGCTCCAAGCCCGGAAAAGGTTTATGAATTGACTCAAGGACTCCTGCTGAGAACTACAAACCAGCAGTCTGACATGCCATCGATAAACGCTAGCCGACAAGGGATTCAGGCCAGCGACAACTTGCCTACGACTGGCAAATTCGGAAGCGCTGATTTGGAATTAGGAGATCTTTCGCCACTCCGGCCACTCCGGCCTTTGCGATACGCTGCCGTCCAGCCTACAATTGCACCGGACAACTTCGACAGCGGATAGCCACTGAAAAACTTCATTACCACCAACAATCGCGGATGCAAGGGGTCCGGGTCGGCGGTCGAAGCAGGCGAAAACCGAGCCGACTCAAGGACCTGGACCTGAGAAAATCGGATTGTTGGTGGCATCGCTTGTTATCATTAGCTATTTTTTCGGCGTGGAATCGGGCTGTCGTGGTCGGCCAAACCATCTCGCACTACAAGATCACCGAGGAGCTCGGTGGAGGCGCCATGAGTGTGGCCTATAAGGCCGAGGACTTCAAGCTAAAACGCGCGCCGCGCTGACCTGGGCTTGTTTTCGCGCTCCCGGCGGGCTTCGCCAAGGCGGATCCTTTCCGTTGTTCCCTGGATGGGCCGTCACACTACTCTTCGGCAATGCAGTAGAGGTTTCGCTGCCCGCGCAGAAACAGCTCGCCGCCAGCGACGGCGGCCGAGGCGCTGAAGCTCTCGTCGAGCTGGTTGACTGCCAGCATCTTGGGTAGGTTAGCGTGACTCATCACGAGCGTTGTTCCTTGGCGATCGGTGATGTAAAGGCGGTTGGCGGCGCCCACCGGTGAGGCGTACACGTTGCGGATGCCGCCGAGCCGAAACGGTCCGGTCCGTTCTTCACCGGTTTTTGCGTCCACGCGTGAAAGGATCCCCTGGTAGTGGCGGAGGAAGTAAAGCGAGTCTCCATACAGCAATGGCGATGGTACGTAGGGCGTGCCTCGTCTGCGCCTCCACACGACCTGGTCGGTTCCGGTGATGTCGCCCTTGGCGCCGTCGAGGCGTATGGCGAGCATGGCCCGCGTGTGGTAGCTGCTGGCGGCGTACACCATGCCGTCCGCCGAAACGGGTGACGCGACGATGTTAGCCGACAGCCCGCCACATTCCCATATGACGTTGCCGGTGGCCAGATCGTAGCCTCGAACGCGATTGGTACCGCTGATGATGAGCTGCGGCTTGCCGCCGTGCTCGACCACGATCGGTGTTGCCCACGACGTGACCTCTTCCCGCGCGACCCTCCACCGCTCTTCGCCGGTCCGTTTGTCGAAGGCGATCACAAATGACCGGCCTTCGTGATCCCAGTTGATGATTAGCGTGTCGCCGTGGAGCACTGGTGAGCTGCCCTCGCCGTGCGCGTGCTTGGTCTGCATCTCACCGAGGTCTGCTTTCCACTGCAGCTCGCCGTCCAGGTCGAGACCATAGAGCCCACGCGAGCCGAAGAACGCAAAGACATGCTCGCCGTCGGTGACGGGCGAGTGGGACGCGAACGTTCCGGTGTAATGACCACCCTCGTGCGGGACCTCCGTATGCAGCGTCCGCTGCCACAGAATCTTTCCCCCGCGGCGGCTGATGGCGAGCACCATAAACCGATGATGCTGGGTCACCGGCACGCTGTCATGCGTGCCATGGGCGCTGTCGTACCTTGGTTCCATAGGATCACCGTAAGGTACGGCTGCGGTGATGAAGACGCGATCGCCCCAGACGATCGGCGTCGAATGGCCACTGCCGGGCAGTGCGATCTTCCAGCGTATGTTCTCCGTCTCGCTCCATTCCACTGGTGGGTTCGCGTGCGGTGCGGCACCCGTCCCCATGGGGCCGCGCCACTGCGGCCAGTAATGATCGCCATCTTCTGCCGCCGCCGGCAGCACCAGCAGACTGCAGATTGCGAGGATGAAAACGCGCACTCCTACCATGGTGTTCCCGAGGCTATCCTTCCAGAGCAACGGGCTGCGCACCCAGTAGTCAGTCAGTACTCCGATCACGAATCAGCCTCAAGAGAGATCGACGAAGTAACCTCATCTTAGCGCTGGCCCTGGGGTGTGGCCTGCGACCATCGTGCCAATGCCCGTGGCCCGAAAACTAAGATGGATCAAGCGGGCCGGAACGGCGGTGTTGCGCAGGCGTGATCCAAGCGTATCGGCGTGGCATGCACGAGTGCCAGGACACAGAGGTGTGTGTTGAAGCGGCAATCAGTGCGCGTTGCAAACTCCAGCCCGACAGCCGATCTGAGATCGAAATGTACCGAGCCACCGCTCCGCCTCCGCCAACACCAAGCGTTACTGACACGCCAGCCCATTTGTTGACGCACCCGTGTAAAATACCGGAGAAGACTCTGGCTTACATCCGGTTGCTCCAAGCCGATCCGCTTCGAGGCTAAGCAACTCGCGGGCAGGGGTACGAGATCCAGCTGCCGCAACTCAGAAAGGGCGACTTCGGATTGTTGGCTCCAAGGGCCTGTTGTTGGCGACTCGGTCGGGAGCATCCATACGTTTCGTGTTCAGTAGATTGCAGGGGGGCATGCTTTCATGAGGCGATGGCTGTTGGCGATTCTCGTCTGCCATAGCGGTCTTGCGTTGGCACAGGCACCCTCCGGGAACCTGCCCCCTGTCACGCTGGAGCGGGGAGAGTCCTATTTCCGCTTCGGCGGGCGACCATCTTTTTTGCTGGGCACCAATCCCACGGGTTTTCGCCTCGATCAGTTCGAGACGCTGCTGAGGGGGCCGGCCAGTCCGGCGAGCGGGTGGTCCGGATTCACCTCACCAACGGCCGAGTACCGCGCGCCGGTCCGGGGGAGGTGGACGAGGACTGGGCGATGTTTTGGGACCAGGTGTTCGACGTAGCAGCGGAGAATGGGCTGTATGTGCTGCCCGTCTTCGCGGTCTGGGCGGAGTGGAATGAGGAGGACTCGGCGCAGGGCTGGAGTGCGAACCCTTACAACGCGAGGCTGGGAGGGCCCGGGGCGAATCCAGCGGACCTCCTTCGGGACACACCGACCCAGCAGCTTTGGCTCGAGTGGCTGGGAAAACTCGTCACGCGCTGGCAGCAGCGTCCGAACATCTTGGGTTGGGAGCCCTTTTCCGAGCTCAACTTGATCACAGGCGCCTCGGAGGCGGAGGCAGTCGACTTTGTGGAGAGCGCCGCCCGCGTGATCCGGGCCACGGACCCCCTGTCTCGGCCGATCACGGCCTCTCTGTCGGGGATTCGAGACTGGCCGAGCCTTTCCCGGAGCGCCGCAATTGGATTTCATTCAAATCCACCCCTACGCCAATATTCAGCCCTACAACGGCAACCTGGACGAGGAGATCCTCACCGTAGTTCGGCGGCGGCTCCGGCAGTACGGTAAACCGGTGTTCATCGGCGAGAGCGGTCTGGATTCGCGGGCACCGGTGGATACGCTCACGGTCGCCCCCAGCGCACCTGCAGGTATCAATCATGCCATCTGGGCAGCGGCGGTCTCGGGCGCGATGAACGGCCGCATGCTCTGGTTCGAAGACGGCTATGACCAGTATCATCCGGGAGTCGATCTCCAGGACCGCTACAAAGAGGCCTCGGTACCGGTGGTCCGCTTCGTTCGTGACGTGGACTATTCGGGGTTTCAGCCCATCGACCTGGCATCCGGCGACGACCTAAAAGGCGCGGCGCTGGGAAACGAGCAGCTCGTTGTCGGATGGGTCCGCGACACTAGGTCCGCCGCGCCCGAATGGCCCACCCGCCTGCTCGAAGGTCTGAGCGCAACCCTGACTGTGCCGGGTCAAGCAACGCCCTGGCAAGTCGAGTTTCACGATACCGGCACCGGCGAGCTGGTCAGCTCGGATCTCGCGCACCGGCAGGGGGCCGACATCGCGGTCTTGCTCCCACCCTTCGAAGCATCGATCGCGTTCAAGATGCGTCTGGTGCGGGCCTCTCAACCGACCTTCACCGCCGCAGCCGTAGTGAATGCCGCCAGTTTCGTTGGCGGTCCGGTCGCCCCGGGGGAGATCGTTACCATCTTCGGCTCCACGATAGGGCCGCCGGTGCTTGCCGGCCTGCGTCTGAATCCTGCGGGGCTTGTCGACATTGAGCTGGCGGAGACGACGGTTCTCTTTGACGGCGTGTATCCGGCGCCGCTGATCTACGTGTCGGGCAACCAGTCGAGCGCCATTGTCCCCTATGCGGTAGCGGGCAAGAACACGACCTTGGCTCAGGTCGATTATATGGGCGACCGGTCGGTTCCGGTGCCGATCCAGGTGACCACAGCAGCACCGGCCCTGTTCACGCTGGACTCTTCAGGCCGCGGCTCTGGAGCGATTCTCAACCAGGATTTCACCGTCAACACCAACGCCAACGCCGCCCTGAAAGGCTCCATTGTCGTTTTATTCGGCACCGGAGAGGGGCAGACCGATCCGTCGGGTATCGACGGCATGCTGGCAGGTACTGTGCTTCCGAAGCCGCGCCTGCCTGTCCGGGTGCGCATAGGGGGTATCGAGGCGGGGGTACTTTATGGCGGAGCGGCTCCGGGCCTAGTCGCGGGCGTGATACAGATAAATGTGCGGATTCCGGAGGGCGCTGCTTCCGGGAACGCTGTGCCGGTTACGTTCAGCATCGGCGCGGTGGAGAGTCAGCGCGGCGTCACCCTCACGGTCCAGTAAGGTCGATTCAAACGCTAGGCTCACGGAGTACTGTCTCCGAAAGACTCCACTTCCCTGACGGAACTTGGCACTTCTACGGGTAGGGCGTTATACGTCCTCCTGGTGGCGTTTGGTTCAACCCTTGGCGACAAGGAAGGATCTAGCTGGTCTGGAGGAGGTCCCACCGCGTTTTATCCGGGTTGCCGGTGTGGTGTTGCAGGATGTTCGTACTTGCCAAGGTGTGCAAGCGGGACTACTCAAAACGCGAGTTATGAGCGGTCTCCCCTTTGCGCTTCGTGCGCCTGCAGGAATGCCTCTCCGATCTCATCGCGAAGCTGAACAATAATCCGCAGGACCACGCCATTGTCCAGGGTCGGCTGCAACAGAAAGAGTTGTGCTGAAATGAGGGCCAGCGAAAGCGCTGTGCAATGACCAGGGTCGCCCAGCCCGATATCGCTCGGACCGGCGAGCATGGCCTGCGACTCATCCAGAAGACCTAGCTTAAAGAATACGCCTTTCGGGTTGGCGTGCACGTTGTGACTTGCCATACGGTAGTGTGCACGAAGATGGTCGATGCCCGCTTCGCGCTCGATGTCCCAGAAGGTGGGGGTGGCCTTCCCTAAGTGGTAAGCGGCCCAACCGTAACTGCCTTTTCCGTAGTTGGGACCGAATTGCTGGATCACGGCGTCGTATGAACTCTGCACTGCGCCAAGTTCCCTCTCTTCGAGAGGCTCGTAGCCCAAGCGTCGCTGACACCTTTGGTAGTCGGACGCGGCTTTCTTGGACTCGACTGCATCGTGCAACACAAAGCGCTCCGCCAGATCCTCTCCGTGAGTCGCTACAAAAGACGAGACTACCGCAACTTCGTGCAAGGTTCTCCACCGAGCGATAGCGCCATCAGCGAAGCCGCCTTCGAGCAGGCAGATGATCTCCTCCGTGATCTGGCAGCCCCTGGCGTGGGACCTGAGCAGCACGTCGATCAGATGTTTACGTTTCGAAGAGTCCTTGGACCGACTGAGTTCTTCGTTGATGCTGCTGCCGTTCTCTCGTGAGATCGTGAGCAGCATGCGTAGAGCCTCCAGTGGAGGCTTCCACCTTCCATAGAGACGTTTTCTAAAGCCCGCCAGCTCCGAGCGCTGTTGGCGCGACTCGGCGCGCCACGTTCGCTTGAGATGTGCGAGGATGCTCCGCGACAAGTCGTCGGCAACTTCGTTTATCAGGCCGGGCAGACGCACCTCAAGAAAGTTCGCGAATTTCCGGCCGATCTGCTCAATTTCGTCCTCTTTTAACTCGATTGTGGCCTGCGCACGATCCCACCAGCTCCAGGCATCAACGACAAAGGTATCTCTACCTTGTCGAACCCCTTTGACGAGCCGTTTGCGCTGACGCTTCGAAAGAATCGCCCCCTGCTCGGCCAGTTTTTTGGTAATCAGTTCAGATAGGAACTGGTCCGGCAGCGTCTTGAGCACGTGGTCCAGGGCTTCTTGCAGAATCTTCATGGTCAGGCTGCTGCGAGTCCAGCGAGCGGTCGCTTGGAGCGGCGAGCTATATGGCTTGCTCTTCGCTTTTCAGTGGGTCATGCCTTACATCAGCCACACGCTTGGCATCGAACGGGACCGTTTCGTGTCCACCGACGCGAAGGATTTCCTTTCTCCAGGCGACATGGACGCCGGTATACTCTATCCCGTTGTCGAGAACGACGGCTACGCGCTTCACCCCGTAGCTAAAGTCCGGAATTCTCTTGAGCTTCTCCTGCACTCCTTCGGGGAGAATGACGGCGGTGTTACCCCACCCGAGACGACCGCAATCCTCCGCGATTCGCCGACGAGAGAGCGTGTCTACCTCGTTACCTTTTAGCACGACCAGCCAATAGATCGAGCCATCGCTCATGTCGATGCGGCCATACCCCGGGGCCATTGCGAAGCTACCCTTCAAGCCCGGCAGCTCATGCTTTGCAAGCGACATGCGAAGTGCCTCAATTCGACGAAACAGTCGCTCGGTGCGGTCGACTGCCTCACGAAGAACCCGAACAAAATCCTCGTCCTTGGCAGCCCGCTCGTAAGCAGGCCAGTGGAAGCCTGCTGCACCCGACAGTGCCGCCGACCGCCTAACAATTTCACGTTCTTTAGCGGCCAGGCATGTTCCTTGTTCTACAACTGGCGACAAGCGAAAGTTTTTCGCCCAACGTAGAACGTCGGTGGCCCGCTGGCGCCATGTTCGAAGCAGCTCGTAGAGCCCGAAGATCCAGAGTTGGCTCAGCGCGGAAACGAAGACCGCTGTGGGAACCGGCGTTCGCTCCAACTCCATGTACTCAGCGAGAAGATTCGTTTCCTGGTTCCTCAAGAACTCGTCCACTACATCCAGGTTCATGACCTGCATCTGGAGGTAGGGTTCGTCGAACAACGGAAGCGTCTGAAGAGCTTCCGAGATGCCGACCTCGGCAAGGGCTTTGGAACGTCTGCTCTTCACATTCGTGGTCCGTCCAACTATTGTCTAGCCTGACCAGGATAGAATCGGTCCTGGTCGGCTTTACAGTCCCTCCGCTCTCACCGGAGGCAGCTTTGCTGCAAACTGTCGAGGGGGCTGTACGGACTCTTTCCCCCGCGCCGGTTGAGCAGATGTGTGTAGACAACGTTTGGTCTGTCCAAGCTAAGAGCCCAAGCGCTTCCAACAGGAATACGTTCGATTATGCCAGATAGATCCTCCCTGACGGCGAGGTGTTGATCCAGGCCGCCCGATCAATCGATGCCGACAAAAGGCGGATCCGTCTATCTGTGTACAGCGTTCGGAGTAAGCGCCAGACCAAGACGCCTGTTTGGCGTGCCCCTAACCAGGCGGTCCAGGATTCCCATTAAAGCGACGAAGAACACCGATTGACAAGCGAAAAAGACGTTAGGCTGGGATTCGGCGGACGGTTGCCTGTGATCACGCCCGCGAGGGGGGAAGAAATGGAACGGGATAGCAAAGCCAGACAGTTCCGAACGCCTGAGAGCCTCGCAGCTGAGCAGGCCACGCGCGACATGCTGCCCGCGTTCCTGAACAGCCGTGGTTTCGGCGATGTGACCGACGATCGCGAACGCAATGGGCAGACGATCGTTGCGACAACTCCGGGAGGTGAACGGCTGAAGATGCGGGTCCGTCTTTGTTGGCGTCGTCAGGGCGGAAGTCGAGACTCAAGACGAGCGAGGACGTACTCGGCTGCGCAGTTGCTGGCCAAGATAAAGAATGATGATTGGGTGGGAACCCTGCGGGAGAAGGTCAACAGGGAGCGATCTCACGGCGCAACCCACTTTCTATTCGTCCAGACCGATGACGGACGTATCTTGTACGCCGCATTGGTGCCGCTCTCGGAAGTCCTCGACATTTGGATCGCCCAGCGGGACATCAGCACACGGCTGAGGGAACAGGGCCGACTCGGCCGCAGAAAAAAGAACCACGCGATGAATGGATCGAGTCCCACCCTGTACCTTCAGGACGACCGCGCTCCAGAAGTGGCGCGGGCGCTTTGGGATAACGAGAGAGTGCATGATCTCGCGAAGCTAGAGCCTACATCGTTGATTAGCCTGCTCGACGAAGAGGCAGACCAGGTCGGACCGAGCGATGACGCGACTTACAGTCCGCAACAGGATGATCGGCGAGAGCTAGTCGAGCGGCAGATCCGCGCACGCCGGGGACAGCAGCATTTTCGCGATGTGTTACGTGCGCGGCATGGGGACCGCTGCCTCGTGACGGGTTGTACGGTCGTCGCGGTGCTGGAAGCTGCACACATCAAGCCATATCGAGGCCAAAACGACAACGATCCCCAGAATGGGCTATTGCTGAGAGCAGATATCCATACCTTGTTTGACCTGGACTTGCTAGGGATTGAGCCAGATCGGTTGCAGGTAGAGTTACATCCCGATCTCACCACGGAGTACGGAGACCTCACCGGGACAACCCTCGGGTGTGCACCTGACCGTCGGCCATCGCAGACAGCATTGAAGCTGCGGTACGACCATTTCCGGCAGCGCCTTCGTCAGCGGACATGAACTCACTCGTCTGGTCGGCTTAGGACGCAGGGCGCAAGCCACTTTGGAGAGCAATGGAGTTCCAAGCCGCTGGATCAACCCTGGCCGACAAGGGAGGATTCAGTCCTGCGGGGAGTCGCTAGGCGCGCGGCCCGACGTGAATCTGGATAGTATAATTCCGTGAGCTATCACCAGAGTTGAGAAGACCAACTTGTCGTGCCAACTTGAAGACGTCTAAGGAAGTCTCCACAAGTGGAGCCTGGAACTCGACATCCAGGCGCGCGTCCCGGCTCTACGAGCCCCATCGCGCTCGCCAATGAGGGAGCCAGAGTTGCCAGAAGAGACAACCAAGATTCCAAGCCGCCTCGTAGACATTCAGCGGCAAGAGCCCTGGTGGCACGACCAGGAATCCTATTTTGTTCGTCCGAAGGCTACACCCGCCGTCAGCGGTTCTCGGATCGGCATTATCCTCGGCCCACTCGTGTACTGTCTTGACGCGGACTATGACTACGCGAACCTCTGGGAAGTGCAAGTGGAGCCTCAGATTGCGGAATCGTCACCGCCCACTTGGTGGGGAAAAGACAAACTGGTTTTCGCGGCTCTGCTGCGCGACGGACGCTACCAATCGATCTCCGTGGACCACACGTCAGCTTCCGTGGGCCGCCGAACGCTCATGAAAGGGGAACCGTACAAGGACCTGTATATATTCGAAGACCGATCGCCGATTCAGCCGTTGATCACCAAAGGCGACTGCAAAGTGATCACACCATATGGACATGTATACTCCCACACCGCGAAGAAAAGATCGACGCTCGGTGGGAACCTTAGGGTAAGGTACGCCCCCTGCGTCACCGAAGAACATATCGTCCTTCACTTGGCTAGAAAGGAACAAACCTGGCTTGAGTGGAGAAATCCAGACACGTTGCAAAAGCATCGCATGTCGAGGAGGGTACCCGAGCGGTATGGAATTACAACCGGACATGTCGGGACGGCCCCGTCCCAGCGTCCGGATCGATCATATGTGGGTTCGGAGACCGCCTGATCTGCTTCGATGCAAAAGGCAAGGAGTCCTGGCAGTTTACTTATCCTCGGATTCGGAATCGCGGTGGCGAACCGCCCCTTCGCGTCGCAACGCCGGACGGCGAAACGTTGTACCACCTGAATTATGCCAGATTCGGCGTAGCCATCGTCGATGGAGTTGTGGCGATAGCGGCACTCGTGTCAACTCAGTGATTTCGCAAGTCGTCTTTTCTGCTGTTTCCCTCCCCGTTTGAGCCGCCTCCTGATCCCGGCAGGGCAAAAGCGGGCTGGCAAGCGGCGTGTTCCCAGTACGTTGCGGCGAGTGCATGAAATTTTATGCATGGAGTGCCCCTCAGCTCAGCGCACCCTCCACCACCGGCGCCAAGCTCGATCCCGGCGGCCCCATCGCCCGCAGCCGTCGCATCAGCCGTTCAAACAGGCCCTTTTCCTGATAATGATCGCTGTAGCTGACACCCGTTCTGCCGGCGTGCCGCCAGATCTTGGCCGCCACGAACAGAAAACGCAGCCGCGCCGTCGCCAGGGTGGTGTGCCGCAGCGTCTCCACGCTGGCCTGGGCTTCGCGGTTGAACAGCAGCAGCCAGCAGTTGAGATTGTAGGCCAGCATGGCCAACTGAAAGTGATTGCGGTTCATGTCAAAGCGGCGCGAGGGATAGGCCGCCAGCCCGGCGTCGTTGTTGGCCTCCTTGATCAGGTTCTCGGCTCCGGCGCGCTGATTGTAAAACCACACCACCGCCGCGATCGGCTCGGCCAGATTGGTGACAAACACGCGGTAGGTGTAAGCGCTGGTGGCGAACAACTGGTATTGCTCGGCCGCGCCGGCCTTGGGCTCGTTTTCGTAACGCAGCGCCAGGAAACGGCAGGCCCGCGCCCAGCCTTGCGGTTGGTAGAGGAATTCGCATTCCGCGTCCGCGTCGGAGCGGGGGGAGGGTTTCCATTCTGCTTGCTGCAAGCGCTCGACCAGGCGCCGCGTTTTGCGCGCCACGATGACGAACTGACAAGCCGCCTTTTCATAGGCCTCCACCGCCTCCCAGCAATAAAAGCCGGAATCGGCCCGCGCCAGGATTTTCTTCACGCCGCCCGGCAAAGTCCGGAAAGCGCTCTCGAGGTGGGCGGCGATCTGTCGGCCCGTGGGCCGGTCGCCGTTGCGCAACCCGCCCATCAGGTATTCGCGCGTCTCGGCCAGGAAGGTCAGTATCGGCTGGTAGCTGCGCTTGCCCTTGTTCTTGGGGTTGTAGCTCTTGCGCCCGCCCATCTGGCGGCCGTAGAGGGTATGCACGGTGGTGTCGGTGTCCAGCGTCACCGTCTCCAACTTCACGTGGGCCGCGGCCCAGACTCGTTCCCGCAGCTGGCGCTGAATGGAAAGGATCTGCTTCGCCACGTTGAGGTGCAGCGAGGCCAGAAAGCGCCACAGCGTGGACTGCGGCGGCAGACGCGTCACTTGCAAGATGCCGGTCAGGATGGGGTCGCGAGCGATGAAGCGGAGTTGGTTGAGCCGCGCAAAGCCGACATAGAGGCCGAGCACGAGGGCCAGCACGAACTGGTAGGGGCTCATGGCTCGGGTGATCCGTTTGGTCGTGAGGGTTTCTTCCAGCAGCGCTTGGACGCCGAGTTTTTCGAGCAGGGTGGCGACGGGCAGCAAGCCGCCGTAGGGAGTCAGATTCTTGCCACGGAAGTGATAGGGCGTGGCAGCCCCGATTTTATTGGGCCGCGGGGCCCTCGCGCCGGGGCCTTGTTTGACGGGCCTTCGGGAGCTATGCTGTTTTCGTTTGGTAACCATTTGGGTGACCTCCTTGGGGTTGACTGGCGAAGCTGAAATCTTTGCCAGCCTACCTTTTTACCCCATGTTTTCGGGGGTCCCCAAATGGTTCCTGGCGGCTCAGCCCTCACCAGGTGCACCGGCAGTGCATAATTCAGGTACCAGTCATACAGCGAAGTCTCAATCGCATCGAACATATACGTGCAGCAAGGATTCGTCTACTTTGTCCTCGCTGAATGCACCCGACACATCAGTTTCGTTACGAAACTGTCATTAGCTACTGGTAGCGTGGCATGGACATGCCGAATAGATGGTCTTTCTGCGGGTTTTCACATCTTGAATGTCTTCCGACATGGACTACTGTTGCAAAATGATACGTCACTGTGGTTGATCGCTGAGGACGGTAGCATCACAAAGGAGGTCGAGCTGGACCTGGACTGTACGTCGTGCTCCAACCTTGTCAAGATTGAGAACAGCACCTACGTCGTATTGGCCGACATGGGTTTGTACGAAGTCCAGTTTGACTTCAAGAACTTGTCAGAGGAAGCGGTACCAAAGATGACGGGTTCGCCGCGCAGGGTGTTCCTCTCCCATGCGTCGGAGGATAAGGTCGCAGTCGTGCAGCCCTTTTACAAAGAATGTGAGCGGAAGGGAGTTTCGGCATGGTTAGATGCCGCCCAGATCCAATGGGGAGACCCGCTCGTTAAGAAAATAGAGCAGGGTATAGGAAAGTCGGACGTAGTACTCTTGTTTCTCTCAGAGGATTTCTTGAAGAAGCCGTGGCCGCTCAAGGAGCTCGAAACCGCGCTTTCATTAGAGATTAACGGCCGAAAGGCCGTGCTCCCTCTTGTTCTTGGACTCTCCCACGAGCGCCTCGAAGCTGAGCATCCATTCATCGCCTCCAAGCTCTACAGATGCATAGAAACCTACGACCCAGCAGTTCAAGTGACCGGGGAACTGATTCAGGAGCTAGTAAACGATCTTGAGACCGTTCTGGCGACCCTCTAAGAACGCTGGATCACGACGGGGACTACTGAAGCGCGAAGACGTCCCGGATCAGGGGTCCTTGAAAGTGAGTTCTGGAACCTTGAGGTTCCTAAATCCCGAGCAACGGCGTAGGGTTGATCCAACGGTTCGTAAACGCTGGCCGACTCCCGAGGATCTATCCGTTCCCAGTGGCCGACAAACTAGGTCAAGGCAGTTGTGGTTGGGCGGGTGGTCTGTCCCTCAAGCCCCGTTCAGGTTCCTCTCGACTCATGCGATATGGACTCGACGACAACTGGTGTCGGGCCGGTCCTTACGAAGTCATCCTTGCTTGTAACCCATCAGCGGGGCTGAAAGAATGACAAGTGCGGCACAACGCCGCGCGCCGTTTCGCGTGCGAGCCGCGAACAAGATCTCATGGATTCGACTTCCAAACCCGAAGCCGAGCCACGTTCAGACCGCTCCTCGCTGAAATTTTGGGGACCGGCGGTTTTGGTAACGCTGCTCGGGTTCGTTTTCGCGTGGCGGTATGTGGAGCCCCCGCCTCCGGGGCAGGTCCGGATCGCCGCTGGCAACCGGGAAGGAGCCTACTACGCCTTCGCGAAGCAATACGCCGAATACCTGGCCCGGCAAGAAATCGAGTTGGAAGTCGTTGAGACGGCCGGTTCGGTGGACAACGTCAAGCGGTTGCAGAGTGGCGAGTATGATTTAGGCTTTGTGCAGGGTGGGGTAGGATCGCAATTCCCGAATGCGACGCTCGAATCGCTGGCGAGCCTCTACTTCGAACCGTTGTGGGTCTTCCACCGTGCCTCGCTCGAAATCGAATACCTGACCAACCTCGAAGGGCTGCGTGTCGCGATCGGCGAGGAGGGCAGTGGTACGCGCTCGCTTGCTTTGCAGTTGCTTGCCCAGAACGGCGTCACGGCGGATTCCGCTCACCTGCTTTCATTAAAGGCGGCGGAGGCGGCCGAACGACTGCAGTCGAGCGAGGTCGATGCGGCGGTCTTTGTGAGTTCACCCTCGGGACCTCTGATTCGCGAATTGCTTCTGGACGAATCGCTGCAGCTGCTCAGCTTCCGCCGCGATTTGGCCTACCGCTCGCGCCATCGCTACCTCTCAAGCGTCACTTTGGGCGAGGGTAGCATTGACCTTGTCCGCAACGTCCCGCCGCACGACACGATTCTGCTGGCTCCCGCGGCCGTGCTTGTTGCGCACGAGGGTTTTCACCCGGCTCTCGTGACGCTGATGCTGCAGGCGGCCGAGCGTGTGCATCACAACGGCGGGCTGTTTGAGGAGCCCGGCGAGTTTCCCTCGTCCCGTTACACCGAATTTCCGCTGCGGCCACAAGCGCGCAACTATCTCGAGAACGGCCCGACATTCCTGCACCGTTACCTGCCATTCAGGTGGGCCTCGATGATCGACCGGTTGAAGATCATGCTGGTGCCACTGCTGACGCTCTTGATCCCGTTGATTAAGGTCGCACCAGCGGTCTACCGCTGGCGCATTCGCTCGAAGATTTACCGCTGGTATCGTCATTTGCGTGCGCTGGATCTGCGTCTGGAACAGCGCCGCGAGCAGTCCCTCGACATCGAGCGCGAGCAGGCTGATCTCAATGCCCTCGAGCAGGAGTTCAACAACGTTACGGTTCCGTTGGCTTATATGGATGAGTTCTACGAACTGCGGATGCACATCCACCTAGTTCGCGAAAAGCTCAAGCAAAGAGGCGAGGCGGAGCAGACAACCGTAGAATCAACCGGCGACGTGGCTCACCGACGACCCGGAACACACGCCTGAAGGGATCAGACTGCAGAGCGTTTATCCCGACAAACCAGAGCGTGAAAAGCAACGACCGGCCGCGTGCTTCGCTTTGTCTTCTTGAACTTCGGGGTGAACGCCAACCTGGTCATCCTCGGCGGGGATCCCCCCACGGGACATCGGTGCATGTGCCAGCGTCGCTATGGCTCTGCGAGCTGGTCGAGTCCCGCCAGACTAAAGTTCCGTAGGCCGCATTCCGGCACCCTGTTCGTCGACCCGCCAACGACGTACTTGCGCCAACTTCGGTAAACGCTAGCCGACAAGGCAGGATCTAGCCGCCATCGCACGCCGTCCTCAAAGCCGCTGGTGGACCGAGTCACAGAACTACCCCAAGAGACCAAATGTCGGTGCGCCGATCCGTTGTTGCGCGCCGCGACTTGGCGATCGTCGATCTTCATAGCAAGACTCGCCGCTCTCGTTGTTTCGCTGGTTCCCGGAAGCTTTTGCATTAAGGGTGTAAGAATTCGCATCCTTGCCGCACTCACTATCGAGGCCGGAAAGAGGCCATGGCTCCTGTGAAGCCGTCCTGATCTTAGAAGGCTAAACGGGCGGCGGGCGGCGCGCTGATCGGCGAGCGACGCACTAGCTCACAGCGCGCTAGAGCTGAGTACGATGCAGGTTGCCCTAGAACCAAAACCTAACAAAGGAGAAAACAAGATGAATTCAACAGAAATCAAACACGGTGCCTACGGCGGTTTGGCCGGTGGTGTGATCTTCGGAGCGATGATGGGCATGATGGGAATGCTGCCCATGATCGGCAAGATGGTTGGGCACCCCTCAGCGATCACCGGGTTCCTCGTTCACCTAGTCATTAGCGCCCTGCTCGGCGTATCGTTTGCGGTCGTTTTCCATCGCTTTGTCCATGCTGCAAGCGCTGGCCTTGGCTACGGCCTGCTCTATGGTGGAGCTTGGTGGTTTCTGGGGCCGCTAACACTGATGCCGCTGTTCATGGGTATGAGCTTAGGGGTGAACTGGAATGCCACTGCAGCATCCCGAATGCTTCCCAGCTTGGTCGGTCATCTCATCTACGGCACGATCCTGGGACTGAGCTACGCTTGGCTCCGAAGCCGGAAGAGCCAGCGTCAACCGGCCTCTGCGAAAGCAGTGGGAACGGTCGAAGCGCACTAGCCAATTTAGCGAAAGACCAGGGGGGGATCTCCCTCAAGCTTGACAGATTTGGGGGGAGATCCCTTTGTGCCGGAGCAAACTGTGCTGGAAGATCTGGAACCAAGAAGCACCCATACGGGAACCGGCGGAATTCTGTCTGGCCCCGCAAGCGATAGGCAGTTTCCTGCTAAGGAAATTATGGAAGGGACGAGTACTTCCCATAGCAACCCCGAAAGCCCTTACGCCCTGCGAAGCGAACCAGCAAGTCATCAAGAGCGGCCGCAGGCGAGCTTGGGTTGTGTTGGAGTCTGGAGTGGCAATCGGGAGGCGGCGTTCAAAGGGGAACTGCCCGGCTTGGCCACCTGGGTCTATTCAGCACCCTTTCAGTCCTCTACGGGCGGGGACGTGCACTATATGTCGGTCTGTGACGAGGGCAGGCTTTCTCGAATTGCTCTCGCAGATGTGAGCGGTCATGGAGCGGGAGTCGACAATGTCGCGCAATCGCTACTCGGATTGATGCACCGCTACATCAACACCTGGGATCAGTCCGACATGATGCGCGATCTCGGTGGGGCATTCGGTCAAGCCCAACAAGACTCACAGTACGCAACGGCCGTTGTCCTCGGGTTCCACCACGAACTGGGCCAGATAGCCTATACGAATGCGGGCCACCCGGCCCCCCTTTGGTTCCACGCCGGCGAGAAGCGCTCTGGGGCGTTCTTGCAGTGGATGGGGTGCCGGGCACGGGGCCTTCAGGCTTGCCCCTCGGTCTGATCCGCGGTACGGAATATCAACAAATGTTCGCGACCCTGGGTCCGGGCGATCTGCTCATTCTTTACACCGACGGCCTGATTGAGGCGAAAAACTACGGCGGGGCGCAGCTCGGGGCCGAACGCCTTCTTGTACTGGCAAAAGGACTGCCAACAAACTCTCCAGAGGCAGCCGGTCGAGGTTTGTTGTCGAAGGTTGATAAATTCAGCGGCGGTTTGCGTGCCATCGACGATGAGACACTGATCGTTCTACAGCGGGTCCCACCTCCCCCACTACAAGATTGCGAAGAGAAATCGGCAAGGCCTAGTTGAGTGTGGTCTGCAAAGCCGAGGCTTAGTGCGGGTAAGTCGTTAAACAGTTCCAACGCCTGCACATGGGCTCATTTCCGATCGACATTGCTGCCCTGGCCCTCGGTGGTTCTGGTTGGCTCCGCCGACCCGCCGAGACAGCCCTCCAGGATTTGACGTTCGAGCCGCTCGATCGTCCGTGCGTCTTGAGCGCGCGCTCCCCAGAGATTTCGGGCCGCAGCGCCGATGGCCCGCAGTTGCGCCACATAATGCCGACAGTGGCGGCACCAGAGCAGATGGAGCCGGACCGCCAGACGTTCTCTCCACCCTCCCTCTACGAGCTCATCACTAGCGATCTTCCTCGTGACTTCCTTACATCTGAGCATCACTCACACCCTTGGCCTCCAGGCATTCCCGGAGACGGTTACGCACGCGATACAGCAGAACTCCTAAATTAGTGCGCGTCACTCCCTGAATCTTACAGATTTCATCTGTGCCGAGGCCCTCGACTTCGCGCAGGATGAAGGCCATCCTCTGCCGGGTGGGGACGACTTCGAGACAATCTTCGATGAACTTACTGACTTCAGAGCGGTAAAACTGCGTGTCGGCGGACTGAGGTGGGCGCACCCAGCTCCCGGCCGGGTTGAACCGTCGCTCGACAACGTCTTCGATGTCATCCATCTGGATCTCTCGCTGCAGTTCCCGGCGAGCCTCAGCGATCTTTTTGCATAGGATGCCGAACAACCAGGTGCGGACGTGGGACCGTCCTTCAAACTGTTCGGCCTTCTCGATGAAGGTAGCGAAGGTAGCTTGGGTCACCTCTTCGGCGCGCTGGGGATCCAGGCCCGCGCCCCGCGCAGCACGAAGGATCTGGCCCAGATAGGTCTCGACGACGGTCTGGATCGCGTTGCGATCGCCCGCTTGGATGCGCGCCGCGAATTCGCGGTTGTCAGACGTTGCAACGCTCGCCACTGTGGTCTCTTCGGTGAACCCCGGCATCGTTTTTATTCAGGGTGTAATAATCCACATCCTTTTCTCACTCACCAAGAGGCCGGAAAGAGGCTATGGCTCCTGTGATGGCGTCAAGATCTTAGCGGCTCAACCGGTCGGCATGCAATGTTCTGGCAGTTGCGCTGTGAGGCGCGCGACGCATGACCCCCTAGCGTGCTCCTGCTTATACGGTTGTTTCAGCAAGCCCCAAGATGTTGGGGTGGAGGTCATGGCGTCTTGTCCAGGTCACGCGCGCGGCGGATGTGGGCGTAAGGCGTAGGAGCGTGTTGAGTTCCGAGACCGAGGAGGGTTTGGAAGGCTGCCATTGGGGTCTTGCGGCGGTTGTGTCGAAACACGAACTCATCGAGGTAAACCTGAAGCTGAGCGCGGCTCACGCCGTGGTACGTTCCGGTCAGCCATTGCTGCAGGTTGCCAATGGCACGATCCGCCAGCGGCACCACCGACTTGGCGCCTTTCCGCAAGTCAGTCCGGTGAGGTTGCGGACGAGAGACGTGTTTGTAGCCGGCCTCTTCGAGGGCGGTAAAGGTCTTCAGACCGTCTGTGTAGATGGTCGAGCCGGGAACAACGTTCTGGGCAAGAAACCTGTCGATCGTCACCTTCTTGAAGTCTGGAATAACGGACATGCGAACGCGCCCGGAGCGCTTCCCGCGTTTCTCAACAGCGACCATCACAAGGGCCGCACGGCGCCCCTTCAGTTGCCGGCTGCCTCGCAAACCTGCTTGCGGGCCGCCAATCCAGGTGTCATCGACCTCTACTTCTCCGTGCAAGGGCTCGCGAGCTGCGTTCACCATGGCCCGTCGCAGTTTGTGCAACATCATCCAGGCGGTTTCGTAGCGCGACAGGCCGAGCTGACGCTGCAGTAGCAGCGCCGACACACCTCGTTTATCAGTTGTCATCAGGTACGCAGCCCAAAACCAAACCGTCAGCGGGGTCTTCGTATTGTGGAGCACCGTTCCCGACGTTAACGAGACCTGGTGTCGACACGCCGCGCACTGCCACCGTAGTTTCTGCTCGAGAATGTAGGCCTGCCGATGCCCACACTGAGGACAAAGGAACCCGTCGGGCCAACGACAAGCAGCCAGGTACTTCTGGCAAGCCTCCTCGGTCGCGAACTCCACCTGAAACTGACGCAGACTCTTCGCAAACGGCGGCCGGGCCACGCCCTACCCTACATCTTGGGGCTTGCTGAAACAACCGTATAAGCAAGAGCGTGCTAGGTCTGAATGCAGTATAGGCCGGTCTAAAACCAAAACCTGACAAAGGAGAAAACAAGATGAACGCAAAGAAGTTCGTCCGTATCACGCACCGGCCGACTGGCAAACTACTTGCGGAGGGGCTGCTGGGTTGGGCCATCACGCCTTTTGAAGGCAACTATTACATCGGCAAGAAATATCTCTTAACGGACGCGTTCAGACCCAACTACATTCCGGGGCTGTGTCCTTATAAATTCCTCTACGTGTGGCTGGATCTCGTACTCCCGAACACCAACACGGACAAAAGCCTCGGCTGGATGTACTGGCTGCCGAACCCACTGCTCCCTTTCATCTGGTTTCGCGTTGCTCTGCCAAGGGAACATCCGAGTCTGCTGGTTGAAGAGTATGAGGTGGGCGGGAGGTAAACGGTCAGGCAACGCCCCCTGTCCGACGCAAATTTTTTTGTCACTAGTTCAGCTCTTGGGCTTAATCTGTCAGTAGGAGGTGAGACATGGCCCGCCTTATCGCTCTGCTGGTCCTAACTGCCGTTGCGGCCCAAGCCCAGCTTGGCCGGGGCAACTGGAGCACTGACCTTGCCAAGAAGTCTATCAAGCTATCGGAACTCGTCTCAGGCGGACCGCCGAAAGACGGTATCCCAGCGATCAATGACCCCAAGTTTGTGTCTCCCAAGGAAGCAGCAAAATGGGTCAGCCCCAATGAGCCGGTCCTCGTCATCGAACACGGCGACCAAGTTCGCGCTTACCCGCTGCAGATTCTGATTTGGCACGAGCTGGTAAACGACCAAATCGGCGATCTGCCGGTCTTAATCAGCTTCTGCCCGCTTTGTAACCTGAATTATGCACAGATTCGGCGTAGCCATCGTCGATGGAGTTGTGGCGATAGCGGCACTCGTGTCAACTCAGTGATTTCGCAAGTCGTCTTTTCTGCTGTTTTCCTCCCCGTTTGAGCCGCCTCCTGATCCCGGCAGGGCAAAAGCGGGCTGGCAAGCGGCGTGTTCCCAGTACGTTGCGGCGAGTGCATGAAATTTTATGCATGGAGTGCCCCTCAGCTCAGCGCACCCTCCACCACCGGCGCCAAGCTCGATCCCGGCGGCCCCATCGCCCGCAGCCGTCGCATCAGCCGTTCAAACAGGCCCTTTTCCTGATAATGATCGCTGTAGCTGACACCCGTTCTGCCGGCGTGCCGCCAGATCTTGGCCGCCACGAACAGAAAACGCAGCCGCGCCGTCGCCAGTGTGGTGTGCCGCAGCGTCTCCACGCTGGCCTGGGCTTCGCGGTTGAACAGCAGCAGCCAGCAGTTGAGATTGTAGGCCAGCATGGACAACTGAAAGTGATTGCGGTTCATGTCAAAGCGGCGCGAGGGATGGGCCGCCAGCCCGGCGTCGTTGTTGGCCTCCTTGATCAGGTTCTCTGCTCCGGCGCGCTGATTGTAAAACCACACCACCGCCGCGATCGGCTCGGCCAGATTGGTGACAAACACGCGGTAGGTGTAAGCGCTGGTGGCGAACAACTGGTATTGCTCGGCCGCGCCGGCCTTGGGCTCGTTTTCGTAACGCAGCGCCAGGAAACGGCAGGCCCGCGCCCAGCCTTGCGGTTGGTAGAGGAATTCGCATTCCGCGTCCGCGTCGGAGCGGGGGGAGGGTTTCCATTCTGCTTGCTGCAAGCGCTCGACCAGGCGCCGCGTTTTGCGCGCCACGATGACGAACTGACAAGCCGCCTTTTCATAGGCCTCCACCGCCTCCCAGCAATAAAAGCCGGAATCGGCCCGCGCCAGGATTTTCTTCACGCCGCCCGGCAAAGTCCGGAAAGCGCTCTCGAGGTGGGCGGCGATCTGTCGGCCCGTGGGCCGGTCGCCGTTGCGCAACCCGCCCATCAGGTATTCGCGCGTCTCGGCCAGGAAGGTCAGTATCGGCTGGTAGCTGCGCTTGCCCTTGTTCTTGGGGTTGTAGCTCTTGCGCCCGCCCATCTGGCGGCCGTAGAGGGTATGCACGGTGGTGTCGGTGTCCAGCGTCACCGTCTCCAACTTCACGTGGGCCGCGGCCCAGACTCGTTCCCGCAGCTGGCGCTGAATGGAAAGGATCTGCTTCGCCACGTTGAGGTGCAGCGAGGCCAGAAAGCGCCACAGCGTGGACTGCGGCGGCAGACGCGTCACTTGCAAGATGCCGGTCAGGATGGGGTCGCGAGCGATGAAGCGGAGTTGGTTGAGCCGCGCAAAGCCGACATAGAGGCCGAGCACGAGGGCCAGCACGAACTGGTAGGGGCTCATGGCTCGGGTGATCCGTTTGGTCGTGAGGGTTTCTTCCAGCAGCGCTTGGAAGCCGAGTTTTTCGAGCAGGGTGGCGACGGGCAGCAAGCCGCCGTAGGGAGTCAGATTCTTGCCACGGAAGTGATAGGGCGTGGCAGCCCCGATTTTATTGGGCCGCGGGGCCCTCGCGCCGGGGCCTTGTTTGACGGGCCTTCGGGAGCTATGCTGTTTTCGTTTGGTAACCATTTGGGTGACCTCCTTGGGGTTGACTGGCGAAGCTGAAATCTTTGCCAGCCTACCTTTTTACCCCATGTTTTCGGGGGTCCCCAAATGGTTCCTGGCGGCTCAGCCCTCACCAGGTGCACCGGCAGTGCATAATTCAGGTGTAATAGCGCCATCGCGTTCGACCGCCGGATCGACGGGGAGGTCTATACCTTCGGCGTCTCCGGGATGCTGCGGAATAACTGCCTGGTAATGTTCGACCGGCAAACCGACTCGCTCTGGATGCAGCTCACCAGGGAGGGCATCGTTGGCACGCTGACGGGCAGTCGCTTAGACATCGTTTCAAGCCAGAGCGTGCCTTTCGATGCCTTTGTGAAGAACTTTCCCGACGGGAAAGTCCTCAGCAAGGAGACCGGCCACCGCCGGCCTTACGGAGTAAGCCCGTATGCTGGTTACGAATCAGCTAACGGCACCCTATTCCCGGTGGGATTCAAGAAGCCAATTCCCGTGTGATCTTCTTCGATCCAAGCGCTGTCACGGCCATGGGCGCGGAACAGATCGCTGAGTCCAAAAAAGTGGGTGCGGTGGGCGTATTCTCCCCGGAGTTGGACGGCGAGCAGCTCAAGTTCCCGCCAGAAGCGGGGCACGATCGTTGACAAAGACACCGGCAGCAAATGGAACTTGTTTGGAATGGCTACGGAGGGGCCGCTCGCTGGACGGCGGCTTGAACCGATCGAGCATGGCGTCTTTTATGCCTTCGCCTGGCTGGTTTTCAACCCGGATACCCAGGTCGTCGGAGCATCAGTAGAAGAACAAGACCCGTTCAGTGCGCGTCCGGGTGTGTTTCCCGGTTCGCAGTCACTCGGAGTCCCTCCTGGCCCTGGCGTTCGATAGCGTCAGCTCGAAGCCTTCGAAATGGCTGTCCGACGCCTGACCGAATTCCCCATGTGGTAGCCTCTATTGGGCGATGCCGATTGACCGAGATCTTGGGGAAGCTAAGGAAGTGCTAGAGCAGGCCAAACAACTAATCCTTGAAGGCAAGGGAGTGGGCTTGCCCCCTGGGGCATAGCCGCGTGACGGTCGGGCGAGTATTGAGGCTTCACGAGATCGTGGAGTCGCATCGCCTCATGGAAGAGAACCGTGCCGAGGGGAAGCTCGTTGTCATTACCGCGTAGGCGGCTGGGATCCCGGTCTAGGGGACCGACCACGTCGAAAACACGGTCTGGGAGTTCGCGCTTCCGGGTTGTAATCCCAGGCGGCTACGAAAGCGCTAGGGTCTTTGTTGGGACGAGCGTCGTCGGGAACCGAAGTGTACGAAATTAACTAATCTAGGTTAGGCGTCACAGAAATATGGAGAGCGATTATGACTGAAAAGAAAGCATCGGCGGATTATCCAATTCACGAGCTTCTTGCGGAACGGTGGAGCCCCTACGCCTTCGAAGACCGGCAGGTTGCGCAGGCCGACCTACGTTCTTTGTTTGAGGCGGCTCGCTGGGCAGCGTCCTCCTATAACGAACAGCCTTGGAGCTATCTTGTTGCGACGAGGGAAAACCCTGTGGAGTTCGCACGACTCCTCTCCTGTCTCGTAGAGGGAAATCAGGCGTGGGCGAAGGCCGCACCGGTGCTTGCGTTGGGTGTCGTAAGTTTGAGATTTTCGCGGAACAACAAGGAGAATCGCGCCGCCGTTCACGACCTTGGTCTGGCCGCCGGAAATTTGCTTGTCGAGGCGACGGCCCGAGGCCTGTGTGTCCATCAGATGATCGGCATACTACCCGACAAGGCGCGTGAGGTATACCAGATACCGGAGCATTCTGAGGCGTGGACGACTATCGCGATCGGATACAAGGGAGACCCGGCCAGACTGCCAGATGCTCTCAAGGAGCGCGATTTTGCACCGAGGCAGCGAAAGCCGCTGAGTCAGTTCGTGTTCACCGGCAAGTGGGGGGATCCGTCGCCGCTCGTGCTGAAGCGCGACACCTAACCATGCGGTCGAGCGAACCACGGGCCTTGGGTCGTTGGGCGGCTTATGGTTTGCCGGACGGACCACAACGTGCCTATGATCCTATAAACGTGATCCGCCTGGTGGTGGATCAGTCACCCTTACCCTGAACCACTGGCCTGTAGATGAGTTGGGCTCCAGGTCTGTAGCAAAAACTTGGGAGGAGTTCCACAGACTCAGAAGAAAAAACTTGGACCGGAGCCCGTGGGGCCTTGGCAGGTCCCTGGGCGAGAGTGGAATCGGTCCAAATGGCGACGGTTGTGCAGAATCTGAGGGGAACGTTCGCAAGGAAAAATTACTGCGAACGCGCGCAGTAGAAAATCCTTGGGGCCCCATTTGCTAACTGGTCCCTTACGCTAGAAAAACCTAGCCGGACGTTCCGCCGGGTGTGCAGGGGAAGGACGAGTGGCAACGGCGGGGAAGTCGTAGTGTGTTCGCTAGGTCCCGCTACGGGTTAGAAGCTCGAAGCCCGGAAGGGTTTGTGAATTGACTCAAGGACTCCTGCTGAGAGCTACAAACCAGCGTCCGACATGCCATCGACAAACGCAAGCCGACAAGGGCGGATTCAAGCCGGAGACAACCTGCCTACGACCAAGAGATTCGAAAGCACTCGTTAAGACTGGGGATTGCCACTGAAAAACTCTCTTCCCACCAACAATCGTCTATCCCAAAGTCCTTGGTCCGCAATTGAAACAGACGGAAACCGAGTGGGCTCAAGGACCTGGACCTGAAGAAATCGGTTTGTTGGACGGAAGGCTTGTTATCACCATCTATCTGAAGCGCGGTACAATCTCCATGTCGATGGTCGGCCAAACGATCTCCCACTACAAGATCCTCACCAAGCTCGGCGAGGGCGGGATGGGCGTGGTTTACAAGGCCGAGGACACGTCCTTAGACCGCCCGGTTGTGCTGAAGTTCCTCGCACCACATCTGTCTGCCGGGCGCTTCCGATACAACTCTCTCCATTCCCAACATCTATCCAGCACGGGGTAGAATTGAGCCGCTGTGTTCTGGTCTACGATCAGCCGCTACAAGATCGTCGAGCGCCTCAAAAAGCAGCCGAAGCGGGTAGTTGACCAGAGGCAAGGTCGGAGAAGTGTCGGCTGAGTGGCGTTAACGGAGCTGGAGGGCCGCGATCAGACCTGGTCTGAGGGCCCGGCTGGGAGGAGATCATAGTCTGCGTTCGTGTGTTCTCTCTTCAGGCCGCAATGTCCCCAGATGCCTGTTTCGTGACGATCTATCCTCATAACGGCTGCTAGAAAACCGTGCATCTTTGTCCGTTACACGTATTCGGCGCTGTCTCGTGGACGAGGCCACTACGGGGCGGCTGAATGGCAAAAAGATCCTGCGGCGTAGCATCAAACTTATCACTGATCAGGTTGTTGCTGCCCCAAGAGTTTTTTTGTACCATTTCCAACTGCGGGTTGGCATTGTCAGCGATCAAGTTGTTCAGTACCGTGCCGTTAAGGGAACTGATTCCAATGCCAACGTTGCCACGCACGACGTTGCCGCGGACCATGGAATCCGTGCTACGAATCCCATAGGAGCCGTTTCCCGTCACAACGTTGCCAAAAATATTGCTGCCGGACGAGGAAATGCCATCACCGCGATTGAGCAAGACCTGGTTGTTCCGAATGACGGCGCCAGTACTGGTTTGGATTCCACGCCCGCCGTTACCCGTTACGAGGCTGTTCTCAATCACGCCCGACAAGATAGAGATCCCAACCTCGCCGTTCCCGGTCGTCGTGATACTGCTGATGATCCAGCCAAGTTCCGTGGAGATTCCGGCGTTGCCCATCCCGAGGACCGACCCATTATGGATTCTTCCCCCGATCGATCCAGTCGAGATCCTGCAGCCGCCTTCGAAGCAATCGGCGCCGCCAGGAATCTTAACACCGATGCCATTACCGTCACCTGTGCGGATGCAGATTGCACCCTCGTTCCGGATTTCACATTGGACCGGCCCCTGGATGGCAAATCCGCTCAGATCAAGATTGACGTTGGAGGCCGTGATCATGATGGCCGTTGTGTTGGCGTCGTCGACCTGCAGGTTTCCGGTCAGCCGGTAAGAGCCCGAACGGCTCAAGGTTACTGGGAGGCCGGGCTCGTCGCCGGGGCTGACTCCACCGGCAACCGCGCGAGTTTGACTGATCTCGCCGTTCATGTGCGCACCGCTCAGGCCCCCGCCGGCCGCCCCGCGCACCGTGAGCAGAGCCGCGTCCGAAACGCCTTTGATGTCGCACGTAGGGCCGTTGTGCACCCTCACGCGCAGCGTCCCGGGATTGGCGACGTGATCGTCCAGGACGAGGGCGCTCAACTGCGTCGCGTCGATAAAGGTGGTGAGCAGCGAGAGCTGAGGGTTGTCCAGGCGAAGGGAGGAGCTGTCAAATTCCGCAGCCACCAGCGAGTCGGAGCAGAAGCCCATGCCGGCCACCGTCATGCTGAAAGTTCGGGTACCCGCATCCACTGCGTCCGGCATGAGCGACGTGATCGAGAGTCCCGGCGGCGCCACCGGCGCTACGACCGCAAAGGGCATGCTGTTGGAGTCGCCTTTCACCGGGCACGCCGACTCTTCGGGATGGTTCACTACAACCTGGAACATCTCCGGGACACGCAGCACACCGCGCTCCAAGGAGGCAGAGAGTTCCATCTCGTTTTCAAAACGGGTTTCGAGCGCTTGGGGGTCTCCGCCGTCCGTCCGTAGCTCGACAACTGCTTCGTTGCAAAAGTTCGTGCCGAATACGCTCATTCTGGTTATCCACTTTACTCTAGTGATGAATCAAGCTATCCTTGGACTCGCGCTGTTGGCGGCGAAGACCGAGTCTGTTGAGCGACGATTTTCCAAAACATCTGGTGGAGTTCACTGAACGGTTTGCCAGCGAGCAAGCTTGCTGCGAGTATCTGCTCGGTGTCCGCTGGCCAGCGGGGTTCGTTTGTCCGAACTGCTCGGCCACGAAGGGTTGGACGACCCGACGAGGCACGATGTTCTGTAGCGGGTGCCGACGCCAGACCTCTCCCACGGCGGGAACCATCCTGCACAACTCGCGGGTGCCGCTGCGGAGTTGGTTTCTGGCCATGTGGCTGGCCTGCACTCAGAAAACAGGGCTGAGCGCCAAGGGTTTGCAGCGTGAACTCGGTCTGGGCAGCTATCAGACCGCCTGGCTGATGTTGCAGAAGTTGCGGCAGGCGGATGGTTCGGCTGGGTCGGGAACGGCTGGACGGAAGTGTCGAAGTCGACGAGACTTACTTGGGCGGCAAGGAGAAGCACGTTCGCGGGCGAGAGCTGGTGGGCAAAGCCTTGGTTGTGGTTGCGGTGGAACTGCAGGGCCGCAAAATGGGGCGAATTCGTCTGCGTCATGTCCCCGACGCATCGGGACCGAGTCTGGTGGGTTTTGTGACCGACTGTGTGGCGTCAGGCAGTCTGGTCCATAGCGACGGCTGGAGGGGTTACCGGGGCTTGAAGAAAGCCGGCTATCGCTATCGGGTCACCCACACAGCGGGAGACTCGCAGATAGCCGCCGAGGAATTCGCGCATGTCCACCTGGTTGCCTCGCTGCTCAAGCGCTGGTTGGTAGCGACGCACCAAGGGAAGGTGAGTAAAGTGCATCTGCAAGGCTACCTCGATGAATTCACCTTTCGCTTCAACCGTCGAAAGTCCCGCCACGTAGGCAAGATCTTCCACCGACTCGTCGAACAGTTGGTTCTCCGTAAGGCCTTGACCTATCGAGACATTATCACCAAGCCCCAGCCCACCAACTAGAGTAAAGTGGATAACCAGATACGCTCATATTGCAATCGAGGCCGCGGCCGCCGCACCGGCCGGAAGTAGGGTCACCGCCGACAATCAGCGACGTCGGTTCGATTGACGTGATCATCGGCGCTAGCATCATCAGCCCAGGGTCTGGTGCCGGAACGACCCGAACGTCATCAAGGAAATCACCGAGACCGTCAGAGGTCCCAGCCGCTCGCAATAGCAGCCGCGTTGTCTCGCTGGTTGCCGTCACCAGAGTTTCGGAGACCTGCCAAGTGCCCTCGCTTCGCTCCGCGGTCAAGACCGGGTTGCCGCCCCAAGAGGCTTCGATCCGCGATAGAGGGGGACCGGGACCACCGCCGCCGGGGAAGTCGGGTCGATTCGCGAGAGCGAAGGAGAGGCGGTAAGTCGTTCCAGGAACGGTGGCAAGATCCTGGAAGATTGTAGTATTTGCTGCCACGTCCATCTCGAGGTGCTGGCTTCCGTCCTGTGCCATAAAGCCAAAGAGACCGCGCCAGATCTCAAAACCTCCGTCGCTGGTCCACCCGACCGGAACATCGGTTAGACTAGCTGTCCCGCGTAAAGCCGGATCCTCGAAACTGCCGTTCTCCACCAGGTCGGGGGCCTCAACGACCTGAACGTCATCAAGGAAATCACCGAGACCGTCAGAGGTCCCAGCCGCTCGGAATTGCAGTCGCGTTGTCGATTTTGTCGCCGTCACGAAGGTTTCAAAGACCTCCCAAGTGCTCTCGGTTCGCTCCGCGGTCAAAACCACGTTCGCGTCCCAAGAGGCTTCGATCCGCGATAGAGGGGGACCGGGACCACCGCCGCCGGGGAAGTTGGGTCGATTCGCAAGAGCGAAGGAGAGGCGGTAAGTCGTGCCAGGAACGGTGACAAGATTCTGGAAGATTGTAGTATTTGCGGCCACGTCCATCTCGAGGTGCTGGCTTCCGTCCTGTGCCATAAAGCCAAAGAGACCGCGCCAGATCTCAAAATCTCCGTCGCTGGTCCACCCGACCGGAACATCGGTTAGACCGCCGCGACTAGATGTCCCGGGTAAAGCCGGATCCTCGAAACTGCCGTTATCCACCAGGTTTGGCTGGACCAGAAGCCAAACTCCCGGCCCGGAATCCGCAAAGCCCTCGCCGCGCGCTGCGTCCGGCGCGGCTTGCACCCGACTAATTACATTGTTTAGGCTAATCCTAATGGCCGCCGACCCCGTTCCTTCCACCAAGGAAGTAACGGTCATTCTATACATGCCGTCGATTTTGGCATTCGCGTCCGTCTCGAATTCAAAAACAGAGCCTGGCAAAGCGTTCGCGGAGGTTATCGTCAGATCCGGTGATCCAGACGCGGTGAATGAGAAACTCGTCAGCGCGGCAGCATGGTCAGCTACAGGTAACGAACGACAAGCGCCCGTCTCCCCGGCCAAAGCGCAATCGATCGTCAAAGTCCCGGTGATCGAGTCTGAAAAGTCGAATCGCGAGCCGCTGAAAACCTCCGTGAAGTTAGGCCCCGTGTAGTTATAGGTCTTGATGGTCTGGGCGTTCCAAACCCCCGGCCCGGATACCGACGTTGCGCTCGGGCAGGCCGCACATCGAACCCCGCCCCGCAGGACTAGCACCTGACTAATTCGATTGTCTAGGAAAATCGTAGCGCCGTCCCCTCCTTCCAGCGAGAAAGTAACGATCATTCTATACATGCCGTCGATTTTGGCATTCGCATCCGTCTCGAATTCAAAAAGAAAGCCTGGCAAAGCGTCCGCGGAGGTTAGCGTCAGATCCGGTGATCCAGACGCGGTGAATGAGAAACTCGTTACTGCATCAGCATAATTAGCGAAAGGCAACGAACGACAATCGCCCCTCCCTCGGGCCAAAGCGCAATCGATCGTCAAAGTCCCGGTGATCGAGTCTGACGTTCTGAATCACGCGCCACTGACAGTCGCGAAGTCAGGCCCCGTGTAGTTATAGGTCTTGATGGTCTGGGCGTTAGCAGCGCCAGGCTCAACTAGAATACGAGCTGCCAGAAAGAGCAGCCCCGAAAGGATCCTGATTGTCATGAATGTTTTCCGCTTATGATCGTAAAATCGGCAGTTGCAAAAGGGGCATCGGTGACCTGCTCAACCCGCCCATCTGCTTGGCCCAGACGAAGTTTTATCCGTCCGCGGGCACGACCTGAAGCAAGAAGCTTGGCAGCACAAGCAGGCTCCATTTCAGGGGAACGCTGCTTCGACTGCTCGTCGTTCCGCTCCAATCCCCGAATTGAAATTGTAACAGGCTGGCGGAAGCAGGCCTAGCGCAACTCGTGGCTTGCGCATGCTGGTACTAGCGGAGCGATGCCGCGGTGCCGCTTCATGAGATCTCGTCTTACCAATTTTGAGTTCACCGTCTGTCTAGCCTCCAACCTACTCGCTCGATCTGCACATCGCGCAGCCACCCTGATTCTTGGTGTGGGGGATTCCCCCTTTAGCGAGCGGGACCGTCATCGACTGCGCCCCGCGCCCTTGAGCTTTTGATGTCTGAAAGGGGGCCAGATCGAGGCCGAAGCGAACCGGCCGGAGCGAGATTGACCGGGCAGCTAGCCCGCTTTTCTCACCACGTGGCACAGCGACGGCAAGGAGTCGTTCTGCGTGGAAGGCCCAAGATGCGCTGATGGCGGTCCCCGTCTCAACCGAGCGGGCGCTCACGCTGGGACAGCCGCAGCGACTCTTTGAGTCCGCAGATCTGCGATCCGGCGCGGCTGCGCCGCCTCGGAAAACTCAAAGCTCGGATTTCTGAGCTGTTCGTATGCCGGCAACGATGCCTCGAACTCCGCCGGCGGTTGGTATCCCAGCGACGAATGCAATCGCCGTTGGTTGTAGACCGCGTCGATGAAATCCGCGATCGAAGCCCTTGCTTCGTCCATCGATTGGTACGTCTGTAGGTTCACCTCCTCGCTCTTGAGCGTCTTCATAAAACTCTCTACGCGGGCGTTGTCGTAAGGATTTCCACGCCGGCTCATCGAGATCAGCGCGCCACATTGTTCCAGCAGCCCGACGTATGCCCGCGAGACATATTGGACCCCTTGATCGGAATGATGCACCAGCCCCGGCTTGGGCCGCCGTAACTCGATCGCTTGGCGCAACGCATTCAGCGCCAGGATCGCTTCGAGTGAAGGGCCCAATTCCCAGCCCACCACCCGCCGCGAGTAGGAGTCCACCACGACCGCCAGGTAGACGAACGAGCGACGCATGCGCACGTAGGTGATGTCGGCCTGCCAAAGCTGGTCGAGGCCGTCAACTTGTAGAGTTTTGGCCCAATTCGGATAGGCCGCGCGGTGCTGGTCCGAGTCCGTCGTCAACACATAGCGGCGCTTGCGAATTGCCAACAGGTTGTCGTTGCGCATCAGACGCAGGACCTTCTTGTGGTTCACGGTGAAGCCTTGCCGGCGCTCCAATGGGGGCGAAGAGACTCAAGTGCTCGAATCGGTGTTTAACTTCTCGATCGTGGATCGAGGGATTTATTTCATTCCGCGGCTGAATGCGGATGATCCGGACGGAAATGCTTCGCTTGAGTTTCTTGACTTCGCCTCGAACAAGGTCGAAACGATCGCCTTGTTGCCGACTCCCCGCGATCAAATTGCTTTCGGCCTGGCCGTCTCCCCGGACGAACGCAGCATCTTGTACAACCAAGTCGATGACGGCAGCAGCGACCTACGTGTGTCCAGTCAAGGCTGGCATGTTCAGTGGGAGACAGTCCCACCGGGGTAAAAGTCAGAGCCCCGTAGCTTGGGTTGCATCCGTGTGGAGGAAACGAAGCCGATGAAGCCAACTGACAAAGCCATCCTTGGGATGGTGAGCAAGTCACCGGGCCGTAACAAAAGTGAACCCATAGGTGGCCTCGAAAAGCTAAAACCCCGGAGGCCGAACCCTCTTTCCACGGGTGAAGGCAGCATGGCCTGGCGCAGACTGACTGCAGCGCCAGTTCACTCCGGCGGGGTGCTAGGGACAGCACGGTGACAAGGGCATGCTAAGCAACTGGAGAAGCCCTCCTCGTCCCGTCGAGAAATTGGCGGAGCAGGGAAGCCGTATAACTGGCGAAAACCAGGAAATCGGTGGAAGGCGAGAGGATGGCGGCTAGGTTCGTAGTAGTGAGGAAGCGGGGTAACGCCCGTGGAGCGAAGGAGCCTTGCTGCACATGAAGTCTTGGTCAACACAGTGAGGCAGGGGCGAAATGATAAAAGCGTCCGGTAGTCTGCAGGATCTGAGACGAAGACTATACGGCAAGGGGAAGGCTGAACGGACTTGGCGTTAACCCAAGGCCTCGGTTGGAAGCGGTGGAGTAGTCAATGGCGAGAGCAGACACCTGGATTCGGGTGACGGCTTCCGAGCTGTCGTCGAAAGCAACTCCGATCGGATAGGTCTCATAAACCTTGTCGTGAAGTGTGCAGGAGCGCGTAGTGAAGGAAATCTTCATGCTGCGTGCGAGGTGGCGGGAGCTGGAAACGGAGCCACGGACACGGTTAACCGGGCACGAAGGGGGAAACCCCGGATACAGCCAAGCCAGGTCCTGACGGGCCACCGCGCCAGTTCCCGACCCTACGGCAACTCGGATCCTCTCGTAGGGTGGTATGCTGCTCCATTATCACGCTGGCCGGCAACCTAAGCTAACACCGTGGTGGCATCAGGCGGCGGCCAGTGAGGGCGGCGGACGAATGCGCAGCTCAAAGGCGCTGAAGCGCTCGACGACCCGCATCCGACCGCGGCAGCGCGGGCAATCCCAGCCGCTGCGAGCGGGCTCGTCGTCGCCAAGGAAGATCGTGCGAGACGGCTTGACGCGGACAATGAGTCGGCGGCACAGCGGCAACAAGGCAGTACGCTTGCAGTGAGCGAGGAAGCCGTAGTAGCGGATGCGGATGAAACGCGGCGGCAACAGGTGAAGCAAGAAGCGCCGCAGAAACTCGTACAAGGCGAGAGTCATCAGCTTCTGCTGGTTGCCGTGGGCCGAATCCCGCCAGCGGAAAGTGACTTGTCCGTTCTCGTACGACACCAGACGATGATTCGAGATCGCGACGCGGTGGGTGTAACGGCTCAAGTAGCGCCCGCCCAGGTCCTCCGAAGGGCGGCCGTACTTCGACCACCCATTTCTTGCGAAACAGTGTCCGCAAGAAGGCCTTGAAGTCGTGCGATCGATTCAGCGACGCGAAGCGCCCGTGGAAACGCAGCTCGCCTTTGACGAAGGTGTGGCTGGCGAATTCGCAAGAACTTGAGAGATCGGCCGCTGTTCTTGTGGCGTGAGCCGGAGTCATCCTCAACACGGTCAGGATGGCGTTGTGTCCCAAAACTCGACCGTGGTCTAACTGGCTTGCTGGCAACAAGTTGCAGTGGCCGAGCAATGAACGTCGAATTGGGTTCGTAGGACCGTCGCATGCTAGGTTGATGGCTTCATGCAACCTCTGGACCCGTTCCGGTTCTTGCTGATCAGCTTCGCCGGCTGGATCAATCAGCACCAACGCGATGTGATCGACTACTTGCAAGAAAAGAACCGCATTCTTCGCGATCAGCTGGGCAACAAGCGTCCGCGGCTAACTGATGACCAACGTCGGCGTCTGGCGCTGAAGGCCAAGAAACTCGGGCGCAAGGTTCTTGCCAACTTGGACACGCTGTTCACTCCGAACACCCTGCTCGGCTGGCATCGAAAATTGATCGCCCGCAAGTATGACGGTAGTCGGAAGCGCGGCCCCGGACGACCTCGAGTGATGGAACAAATTCGAGAACTGATTGTGAAGTTCGCCGAGGAAAACGGCACTTGGGGTTATGCGCGGATTCGGGGAGCCTTGGCCAATCTCGGCTATCGTGTGGGACGAAACACAATTGTCAGAACGCTCAAAGAACACGGCATAGAACCCGCGCCGGAGCGATGTAAGAAGACGAGTTGGAAGCAGTTTCTCGAGGCTCATTGGGAGGTTCTGGCCGCGGCTGACTTCTTCACCGTGGAGGTTTGGACTCCGACAGGTTTGGTTCGAGTTGTCGTGTTGTTCGTGATCGAACTCTCGACGCGGCGAGTCGAGATTGCGGGAATCTCCACGACACCGGACGGGGCATGGATGGCGCAGGTAGCCCGCAACTTGACGGACGTCGAGGACGGCTTTCTTGCCGGCAAGAAATATCTGATCCACGATCGCGATCCGCTGTTTACGGCGGAGTTCCGCGAGACGTTGGCGGCGACGGGGATCGAGAGCCTGCGCTTGCCCGCACGGTCTCCCAACCTGAATGCCTATGCCGAACGCTTTGTCAGGACGATCAAAGAATCCTGCCTCGAACGAATGATTTTGTTTGGCGAGGAGTCACTACGACGAGCGATTCAGGAGTTCGTCGCCCATTACCATCGTGAGCGCAACCACCAAGGGCTCGACAATCAGTTGATCTTCCCGGAAACCACCGATTCGGATCCCTCCGCTCCGATTCGGAGCCGTCAACGCCTCGGTGGAATGCTCAACTACTACTACCGCCAAGCCGCGTAGAATCAGCCGAACGGCCCGTGACCGTTGCTGCGCTTCCGACTGCAAAGCCGCTCTGCGCCTCGTCGCCCGGCGCCAATGGAATTGTGTGGAGGCTACACAATCTCGATGACTCAGCTAGTGATTTCGACAGCGAGAGAACGCTAATCAACGCACTCCCGACATCAGCTCGGAGTGCGTTTGCATTCAATCGCCCGGGACGTTCCAGTTATGGGACCTTACGACATAGCCAAGGCCGCGGCGCTGATGACCGACACGACCATGACCTCGCGGCTGCTCGGCGGTGCCTGGCCCAGGCATTTCAGTGTGAGCGCGACCAAGAATGTGCCCTGCGGAGGCTCCTCGCTAGGGTTCCCAACTGATTTCGCGGTATGCCTTTTCGACGTGGGCACTGACGCCAAACTGCTGTCCGGGATCAGTGAGGCGATCGATGAGCCCGAAGTGTTTGGAGAGGTCGATGTCTTGCTTGATCTGGTCCAACGTCGCTCCCTGTGCATATAGCTCTTCGACCTCGTTCATTAAATCCTGCAAATAGTTCTTCCACAAGGTGACCTGTCGCTTGCCCTGGAGGACGTCGCCGTGCCCGGAAATGATGCGGTCAAAATCGAGTTTTTCGACGGCCGCGAGGGTTCGAATCCAATCGTAGGGGTGGCTGTCAGGCATATAGGGTCCCCAGGCATGGACGAGATCGCCGGTGCAGAGGATCCTTTCCTTGGGGAGAAAGACGAGAGTATCTCCGTCGGTATGACCTCTTCCGAGAAAAAGGATCTGCACCTCGCGGTCGCCGCGACGGATGACGAGGCTTTTTTCAAAGCTCATCGTGGGTAAGACATCTCCAATGATTTTCAACTCGTCGAGATAGGCTTCTTCGAGGGCAATATCGCGTTTGAGTTTCTCCTTTTCACTCGCGTCGGAGGTGTCGGCGAGCGCACGCCGGCGGCGTTCAATGCCTTGGACGTACCTGCCGAAACCTTCGCCCCCGGCAAGTTCTGCCTTGATGCGCGGGATGCCGCGGTGGACGATGCCGTGGCGGGTAGGCTCGGAGGCGATAACCTGTGCGCCGGGGAAGGCCTCCCGGTAAGCACCGTTGCCCTGGAAGTGGTCGAAATGAAAGTGTGTATCGACCACATAGCGGACGGGTTTGTCGGTGATCGTTTTGATCTGTTTGATTAGCGCTCGGGCGGCGGAAGGCTTGGAATGCGTATCGACGACGAGGACGCCGTCGTCGAGGATGATGACGGCGGCATTGGAATTGAGAATGTGTGCCGGCCGGGCCAGGGCGATGTAGACGCCTGCGGTTACTTCCTTCAGGTCGAAGAGTTGGTCGTCTGCCGCAAAAGAAGCCGCCCACCCGATGAGCGCCAGCACAATGCATAGATAGACGGACCTCCGCGCTACTCTTTGGGTGAAACCGGAGATTCTGCTTTTAACTGTCGGTTCATAGTATGACTTATGTCTCATCTTGCTTCCTCGTCTTGCAAAATAGCATGCGAAACCGAAATAGTCCAGTCGAGCAATCACCTATACTGGAATTTTCAATTTGGTCCTTCACCGGGATCAGTGTACACCGCGCGGCCCACTAGAACGCAATGATTGCGCCGCATGAAGGCAGGCACCAGATCAGAATAAGCCAGGATTTCCATATGCGTCCCAACAAATCATGCGGTGCGAGCGCTTCGATTCCAGCTCTCGCAGCGGCCGTCTTGACGACCTCCCAGATGACCTTCGGAGTGACCCCATCGCCCCAGACGCGCCCTGTCCGGTGGATCGCTCGGAAGCCTTTGCCACTCGTGATCCCGCCCGCGCTGGTCCAATCGTCAACTGCCCCCTTCACCCATGTTGGCATCGGCACAGTTCGAACGTGGCCCGCTTTCCCATGGGAGGTCCGCGATGACCCAGTGTTCTTCTCGTAGCTGAACGTCGTCCATCGTGAGAGCGAGCAGCTCACCTCGACGCAGGCCGCACCCGACTAGAACAGCGAGCATGGCACGATCTCGCTTGCCACTCAGCGATTCGGGAGCCGGACTGCTTAGTAGTCTCTGCGCCTGCTCAGCACTGAGCCAGTTACCGAGCCGCACGCCCAGGCGTCGAACGCCCTTCACGCGGCGAATGCCGGCAGCGAGTTTTGGGCTGAGCAGTCCTGAATCAGCCGCCTCGTACGCTAGTCGTCGTACGGCTGCCAGCCGCAAGTTAATCGTGGAAGCCGCATACTGAAGCTGTTCAAGGTGCATGCGGTACCGCAGCACGACGACCCGATTGAACGCCAACCGTGGCTCGGAGCAATACCACTGTGCGAAGATCGGGTTCGGTGACGTCAAGCGATTCTGATCGACTTGCGGAAGAGGCTGTCGAAAGCTACATCACCTTTGCCGAGGGGCTTACCGGCCGGGGGCCCTATCCTCAGACTCAGTTCTACGTTTTCGCCAAGGCTGTTCGACGTTACTTGGCATCGATTGAAGGGAGTCCCCTTGTCCATCGCAGCGTCGTCAGGGTGGTGAACGGTCTTCGGGAATATCTCGCCATCGAGCGGAAACGAGTCCCGGGCACGATCTTGTATGAGGCCGATCGCCTGGAGACAGAGTTCTTCTCCGGATACGATCCGCATTTCGAGGGTGATGAGCCGCCAGGACTTTAGCGCCCCGACAACCGGCCGCGCCCGGAAAAAATGGGATCGCCCCACGTGAGCACCGGCGTCCGATCCTGCCAAATCAGTACTTGGCCGTTACCCAGGATCTAGCGATCCTCTCGGACCTACCTAGTGCGTGACCAATGAGCGAAGCCTCTCCAGCTTGCGCTTAGCGCTTCTTCAGCGTGATGCTGAGACCATTTCCACCGAGAAACAGAGAAGTTTCCAAATCGGGACTCGTGGTAACGGCTTCTACGTACCTAGGGTTGTCCGAGGTATCTCGTATGTTGTGCGCCAGGATCAGGCCGCCCGGTCGGACGAGCGGCAGCAGTTTGTCGAGGTAGTCACGATAGCCCGGTTTCTCGGCGTCGATGAAGACGATGTCGATCGGACCCTCTAGCTGAGAAACGGCTTCATGCGCATCGCCGACTACGACGTTGACGATGTCGCTGACACCCGCCTTGGCGAAGATTTCTCGCGCTGTAGCCGCCACGTCCGGCTCAATCTCAAACGTGGTCAGCTTCCCGCCGGTGGCTCTCAGGCCTAGAGAGAACCAAAGCCCCGAGTACCCGGTTGACGTGCCGATCTCGACCGCATGCTTTGCCCCGATCGCCTCGGTGAGTGTGCGGATTAGTCTTCCATCCTCTATCGGCACATTCATGCGCCGCGGCACTTGCTTGCTGACATCGAGGATGAGCCTCTCAGCGTCGTCTTTTGCGAGGGCTGGTTGCCGAGTGTTCCGCGGCGTTGCGCCAACAGCAGAACCGCTCCCATAACCAGCACAGCGGCCATGGCCCCTACGATTGCTTTCGTAAATCTCATGTCTGAACTCCTCGGCACATCTACAATTTCGGCTGAGCTGCCCGCCCTCACGCTCAGTCCACCGCGGACCCAAACGTCGCTCGCCGATGTCCAAGACGTCTGATCGGTGAGGCGCGTTATCCCATGAAAGTTAAATCGAGGCAAAAGTTCATTGGCAGTGGATCGCGAAGTCGGCCCATGGGAAGCGCGCCGTTCGACTCCCTGATCAGCCGCGGGTAGATCCTCCGTAGTCGGCGTCGTTTGATCCGTAATTATCTACTTGACACAAGGTCATAACCATAGTATACTATTCTAGTGATCGGGTTGTCTTCTTTCCTTTCAGTTCTTTGTCGTCCTTCTCGTGCGCTACTCGGTGAAGTTCTTCGCGTACCTTCTTCGGGAAGATCCTCCGCATCGCTTCGTCGGTCGTTAGATCCTTCTCTGGTTTCTTTCTGGTCATAGCTATGGCTTCCACCGCAAATATCGATTTGATGACGCTAATGGACCGGTTCCACTCTGAAGAGAAATGCCGCTCCTACCTTGAGGGCTTACGCTGGCCCAAGGGTATACAGTGCCCACGATGCGAAAACGAGAAGATCTCTCGAATCCACAAGCGCGGACAGTTCGATTGCGACTCATGCCGGTACCAGTTCTCCGTTACCGCCGGGACAATCTTCCATGATTCTCACTTGCCGCTTCCCAAGTGGTTCGCGGCCATCTACCTGATGTGCGAATCCCGCAAAGGGATTTCGGCCAACCAACTCAAGCGCACCCTGAAAGTAGCCTACAAGACCGCTTGGTATCTCTGCCATCGTATCCGAGCCGCCATGAAGGACGCCGACACCGAGCCCCTTGAAGGCACCGTCGAAGTCGATGAGACCTGGGTCGGCGGTAAGGCCAAGGGCATGGGCCGGGGATACACGGGGAACAAAACGATGGTTCTCGGGGCTATCGAACGCGATGGCAATATCCGGCTGACGGTCGGCAAGCGGCGCAATCGCGAAACGCTTCACGGATTCATTGAGGAGCACGCCCCGGATGCCGAGAACATCTATACCGACGACTACGAAGCCTACAAAGGCATTGGCGATGAGAAAACCAAGCACGAGAGCGTAAACCATTCCGCTGACGAGTGGGTTCGCGGCGATGTCCACACGAACTCGATCGAGGGCGCGTTCTCGCTCTTCAAGCGGTCTGTTGTCGGTGCCTATCATAAAGTCAGCGTGAAGCATCTTCCTGCCTACCTTGATGAGTTCGAGTTTCGGTTCGACAATCGGAACAATCCGTATTTGTTTCGGGACACCCTGCTGCGGCTCATTAACTCGGACTCCCTGAAGTATAAGGATCTAATAGGGAAATCTGCTGCTGACAGCACGCACGGAGCTGCTTTATCCGCTTGAGAACCGCGTCCATTTCACTGTGAAATGCCCCTCCAGCCAAATCCATCTCCTGACTCATCTCTCGAATGTGCACCTGTAGACTCGCCTGAAACGATTCTAGACTAGAAATAGTCTGTTGAAGCGGAGCCCCAATAGATCGGATCAGTGGGAGAAGCGACTGAATTTCATCTGGTCCCTGCCGCTTCCGGACCCAATCAGACCATCCGGTTATGCTTTCGATGAGTAGGTCAACGTTGCGCTTTACGGGACCCGAGCGAATCCTCATAATGCTCGCCTGCCGATTGATCTTTTTTGATACCTTTACGACTCCTGCGTGGATCGCGCGGTGCGAGGATGTATCTGGACGTTTTGAAGCATTCGACGCGATCTCGCCCATCCGCTGATTTATTGCCGTAATCTTGGGGATGTCCACTTGTAGTTGGTGAATTGCAGCCTCCGCGTCCTTTCTGAAATCCAAATATCCCTTACGACCAACCGTCTGTAGCGGCTTTGATTTGGAGCGTTGCCAAACGACGACACCAGTGGTCACCAAGACAAGAAACAGGGTTCCGAGCGCACCTAGGCCCAAAAAAACCCATTGCTGATCCGCTCCGGTAATCCAAGCGTATATTGTTCCACCTGCTGCTAACACGGAGTACACCACGCCAGCGTAGAAAGCCTGAAGTATAAAGTTGATAGCCTCATTGGCAATTTTCTGCCTAGCGGATGGCGATAGCATAAAAGCGAGGCTACCACGGCACCCACCCCTGCGTCAAGTAGATAATTACGGTTTGATCCAGCAACCTGGATCTTCTAGATCATGAGTTGGCCGTTACAGGGGATTTAATTCCGAAAGAATCTACCTTCGGAGCAGTCGTAGGGATGTCAACCGAACCTCGCCCCGCGGCCTCCTTGTTGGGGTGTGCTGCAAGACCACCTGTCGCATCAGTCGATTCAGCCGCCTCGATCGCTACGGCGGCACCTGGGAGCATCACCCGTAACCAGGATAGCCAGTCATGCGAATCCTCAACCAGAATGGGCACGTTAGGTCGGATTCTTACGCTTTGGGTATCCCTGCTTGGCATACTCCCCGCAGCGGCGAAACTCGACGGGCAATGGCTGCTTGAGTTTCAAACGGAGGATGCCCTCGGGAGTGCCGCTCTCAGCCTCGAAACAGAAGAGTCGACCCTCAATGTAAAGCTGCGGATTGACCGTCACCAGTTGGTCGGCACGGCGGCCTTGACGGGCAACGATTTTGAGGTCGACCTGCGGCACGCCGTGCAGCCTGGGTCACCGAATCACAGCTCGCGACTTTTTCTCAGAGGCCGCCTTGTCGGGGAGCATCTCAGGGGAACCTGGAATGACGGCGAGCACCAGGGTGAATGGATAGGAACCCGACACTGACCGAAAGGCTGACCTCGGGAAGAGAAGATCGCGACTCACTGGAGGCATACTGACCGTAAATCCGCCGAGCAAGTTTTCGACTTGCTTGACTACACGGCCAGTGGCCGCGCTGAATCAGCACTTCGCCGTTGATGAGGATTTGAGGGGCTCTGGGCGATTGGATGCAGGCGCCTGCACGGTAGCGCAGTAACTCGAAATCGAGTCCCTTCAGGGGCTACCTGGGCCCGGGATCCATAGGGAGCGACATCGCTGGTTTTCGCTACGGATTCTAGGTTCGGATCACAGGGGGCGCAATGAGCTAGACTCAGTCACGAATGAAGATTCGTCCTGTCTCTTTACAGGTATTGGCGATGGCGCTCGTTTGGGCTATCGGCTCAAGGCCGTTTGCTATCGGTCAGGATCCGTCACAAGAGACGTTCCGTCCGAAAATCCCTAAGACATGGGTTGACGCTGAGATGGCCGACCTCGAGCTGCCATTGGCCAAGCCGGAGTTTTCTCCCGTTCACGTCTCCGCCGACTACTACTACCGACTCAAGATTCGTCCAGTCTATCGGAGCTATCCAGTCTACATGCCAGGTCGCGAGCCTGTGGGTTACATTGAATCGCTGCTCGACAAGGCGCCAGAGATCATATTCGATGCTTCGTCGCTGAAGACCAAAGACGACTGGATCCGCGCCGGCGGAGATGGTTTTCGACGCACCGGTCTCATACATTCCTTACTCGCGCGAGGAATTGGATTTTCTCTAGATGGGTATCCGGTTGACTCAGGTAGCCCCAAGATGTAGTATGCCGGCAGATGGAAGATTACCCTCAGAACCTGACAGAATTCGAGGCCCGTTTTAGCAGTGAGGAGGCCTGCCGGGAGTATCTGTTCCGGCTGCGCTGGCCGGACGGTTTCCGCTGTCCGGGTTGCGGTTGTGGAAAGTCGTGGCCTTTGCGAAAAGTGCTGCTGCAGTGCGCTGCGTGTGGGCGCCAAACCTCGGTGACCGCCGGGACCATCTTTCAGGACACGCGCAGCCCTTTGCCGTTGTGGTTTCGTGCGATGTGGTGGGTCACCACCCAAAAGACCGGAGCCAGCGCTTTGGGACTGCAAAGAGTGTTGGGGCTCAACAGGTACGAAACGGCTTGGACCTGGCTGCACAAAATGCGGCGCGCGATGGTGCGGCCGGGACGGGATTTGCTCGCCGGGACGGTGGAAGTCGATGAAAGCTACTGGGGCGGGCTCGAAGAGGGCCTGCGGGGCCGAAACCTGAAAAACAAAGGATTGATCGCAGTAGCCGCTCAAGAGGATGGGCGGGGTATCGGCCGGATTCGCATGAAGAGAATCGAGGATGCCTCGGGCGAGAGCCTGTTGCTTTTCGTGGAGGAGTGCATCGAGCCGGGCAGCGTGGTGCATACCGACGGCTGGCCCGGTTACTCCGGGTTGAAAAAGGAAGGCTACGTCCATCAGGTCACAGTTGTCAGCAGGCAGGAGCAGTCCGCGTCGGAATTGATGCCCCGCGTCCACCGCGTGATGTCACTGCTCAAGCGCTGGCTGCTGGCCACCCATCAGGGCGCCGTGAGCCACAAACATCTGGACTACTACCTGGACGAGTTCACCTTCCGTTTCAACCGCCGCAAATCCAAAAGCCGCGGCAAACTCTTCTATCGGCTCGTCCAGCAGGCGGTAGCCGTGGATCCGGCGACTTACAAGATGATTGTTCACCCGGTTACAGAACCCAAGAAAATCCCCAAACCACAAGATATTGGGGCTACCTGAGTCAACCGGATACCCATCTTTCTCTATTTCCGATGGGTTGGACAGATGAACCTGCCGGAGCCCGCTAACGGGATCGTGCCGTACTTTCGTCTAGTCGTCCGCGAGAAAGGCAAACTCGAAGTAGGGTGGCTCTCGTGCGTCCAGTGTCATAGCCGTGTGATGCCCGACGGTGGCGTAATCAATGGAGCTCAAGGTAACTTCCCCAACGTTGCGCTCGGCTTTGGGTCAGAAGTGGAAGGAGCGTGTAACACCAATCGTTTTCTCTTCACAACGCCATGGATCGAACCGGATCCAGTCGACAGTGTCGATAAGATGGATCTCGACGAGATTTACGATCTGCATGCGGCGATCCCGCCTGGAGTGATCGCGAGGCATCGAACAAGTCCGTTTCACCCGGTTCAGGTACCGGATCTGATCGGAGTAAAGGATCGGAAGTATTTAGACCGTACCGGGTTGCAGCAGCACGGTGGAGCCGCGGACATGATGCGGTACGCAGCGCTGAATCAAGGGGGCGACAACCTTGCAAATTTCGGTGGTTTCATTCCGATGAGTCTTCGGACTCCTGACGGCAAGCTACCCGAACCGGACTCCGGTTCGAGTCGACAGACAACGCGTTACAGCGATGAACAACTCTATGCTCTGGCTCTGTATATCTACTCGTTGGAGCCGCCTGAGAATCCGAACCCATTCGACGAAACGGCTGCTCGCGGCAAGGATGTTTTCACTGATCAAGGATGCGGAGGTTGCCACACGCCTCCTCTGTACACGAACAATAAGCTGACGCCGGCTCAAGGCTTCGAGATCCCAACCGAGCACAGGGAGAAATACGACATTTTGGACGTGTCGGTGGGGACCGATCCTGGGCTCACGATGGAAACCCGGCGTGGCACAGGGTATTACAAAGTTCCTTCACTCCAGGGTGTTTGGTATCGGGGTCCGTTCGGACACGACGGTTCCGTGCGGACACTTGAGGACTGGTTTGATCCAGCCCGCCTGGAAGACGACTACCTGCCGACTGGGTTCATTGGATACGGCGTGAAAAACAGAGCTGTACCCGGCCACGAGTTCGGACTCGATCTGTCGCCAGACGACAAAGCAGCGTTGATCGCGTTCTTGAAGACTCTTTGACAGTCGTGAGCCGGGCCGGCGATCAAATCTCTGAGTGCCAGCCCTTCCTCGCCAGAGATTTGCCGAAAAGACCACCAAACGTGACTGCGCAGCATTTCTGACCGCCATAATCGCCCGCATCCTTAGAACCGTAGAAATCGCCAAGCCAGCCCAAGAGGTGAAAAGAGTGAGTGAACCGGTTTCGATCACAGCCGCCGTGGCTTTCATGCACCCTCAAGATGTTGGGAAGCTCTTCGTGCCGAGTTCCATGCGCGACCCGCTGACACTCGTCCCACAATACTCCCGGGACGAGGACGGCGTCGACAGCGTGAAGGTCCTGATGGCGACGTCCCACCTGGTCGTCTTCGAGGCTTTCCGCCCGAAGGACGCGATCGACCGCCTACACGCGCATCCCGACCACGAGTCCATCGGCTACCAGAAAGAGGGGCGTGTCCGCATGCGGATCGGCGAAGAGACTTTCATCGTCCAAGCAGGGGACACCTACCGCCATCCGATCGGCGTGCTGCATCAACATGAGGTGCTCGAGGACTCGGTCCGCATTGAGGTCAAATATTATCCGGACGGCCATGCGACCGAGTCGTGGAACACACTCGTTGGCCCACGTCGGGGCTGATTCCGAAGTCCGCGAGATGACGGCCGGCCCGGGGCCCTAATGGCTACAAGCTAGTGAGCCGTCTAAGTAATTCGGGTTCGTCCAGGCACTGCGTGTCCGTCTACCCTTAGCGAGAGCGGAACTGGGAAAACTTGGATCGCGCTGGGAGTCCCTAGTGGTAGGGGATCGCAGGCTGGTACTCGTGAGGGGATCGCCCTCTACTGCGACCTGGTTAAGGAAACGCTGTGGCTGGTTGCAGACGAGGAGGACGCCGAGAGACTTGTCGTGCGCAAAAAATATGTACGCCCTTCTTTTCAAGGACTTGGAGCTTGCTCTGCTGTGCGATCCTGACACTCTATGCTGGCTTGTTCCGGTCCCGTCTCGAGTCTTGTTCACCTCGTTTCGACGGCTGCTCACCTGCTGAAAGACCTTGCTTGCCTGACGACGTCAAGCTTCAGGTCGCGGAGTGAGCTCGCCGTCGAGAATCTGTTTCTCCGCAAACAGTTGGCCCTGTACCAGGAGCGCGCAGTCAAGCCGCGCCGAGCAGTCGACGCGACGAGGTTGCTCATGGTCGTTCTCGCCAGGTTCTTCGACTGGCGAAGCGCCCTCGTCATTGTCAACCCCGATACTCTCGTCCGCTGGCACCGCAAAGGATTTCGCCTGTTCTGGCGGTGGAAGTCCAAGCCCCGCGGACGACCGAAGCTTCCCGCTAATCTGCGCGATCTGATCGAAGCCATGGCTGACGACAATCCCACCTGGGCGAAGCGCGGATGGCCAACGAACTACTGCTCAAACTAGGCTTGAGTGTGTCGCCACGCACGGTAGGGAAATATCTTCGTGATCGGCCCACAGGTCGTACGCCCGATCCGGCCCAGCGCTGGCTTACGTTCGTCCGGAACCACGCTCAAGCTGTCATAGCGTGTGACTTCTTCGTCGTGGTCACCGCCAGTTTCCGCGTCCTCTACGTGTTCGTCGTTGTGGAAGTGGGCAGGCGGAAAATTCTGCATCACAACGTCACCGCACATCCGACGGCAGAGTGGACCTTGCAGCAATTCCGGGAGACCATCCCGGCAGAACATTCTTATCGTTTCGTCATTAACGATCGGGACCGCTTTCCAACCGACGAAGTTGTCCGCTCAAGACCAATCAATGGCGGTCTGCATCATGAATATTTCCTGGAGAAAGTGGCGGCTTGAGACTGGACGGATTAGTTGCGCACGACAACTTAAATTTCAGTGACTCACGGCTGGCGTGTTGAAACGTGTTGCACCCTATGGTTCTTGGGTGCTCTTGACAGCCTAGAAAATTATCCACAGTCCCCGGCAGCCCGGCGTACCCTCCGTCGTTCGGCCACGTCCCCACCCGTCACAGAAATCCCAGTGTGATGAACGGTGAATCGAGTCACGCAGTATTCTCCGATAGTCTCAACGTTTTCAACACGGACGGAATATTTGCGCAGCACAACGGGGTTCGTCGCTCAGATCCGGTTTTGACTACCCACAACAGGCAGCGCCCAGATCCGGCCTAACATCGCCCCAAACAGCTTGCGGTTCAGATGCCCCTCGGCCAGCAGACTGACCGTGCCGCCGGATGAAAAGCCATGGCGCCGCCCCTGCGGCCTCGGCCCAACGTCCCCTTAGGAAGCTCGGGCGCCGGGCAGGTGCTTCTCTGTGCTCATATCGAGCAACCGCAAGCGGTCAATCAATGCCGCCTCCGTTGACGGCGTGAGCCACAACGGATCCGTCGGAGGACATTACGGCGTCTTCGACATCCCAGCCGATCTCGCCGGTCAGCGGCTTCAGCGCTTTAGTTCGCAGGTCCGCTCGCCACAGGCGCAGGAACTCCGATTCTCGGTCGCTGATGAACAGGACCGCCTCCATGCCTGTTTCGAGCGTTTCGAGCGGGCGGTCCGAACAGCTCATTGGGACGAAGCCTTCCTCGCCTGAGCTCGCGCCGTTGACGGCGGGACGATTCCCTTGCTGCGAAGGTAGCCCACCAGATTGCCGTAATGCGAGTTCAACGAAGACAGCAGCCCAAACATGGCCCGCACCGGATAGGTCATCCTCTCACCGATCTTCAACTCGGTTAAGGCCAGTTGATCGTTCATCTGTTTCAGCGCCGCGTCACAGAATTCAAACGATTCACGCAGCGCCTTCTGCAACGGTTCTTTGCCGCTGAGTCGGTCCAGGTGATCGGTTTCCGGCCGCGGGACGCCCCCCATTCGGGCGCAAACGCTGTAGTTCAACATCGCCGTATGGCTGATCCAGCCGCCGAACGGCCGCTGGGCCGGGGTCAGGCGAAAATCGTAGTATTGTTCCGGCATCGCCTCGGCCGTCTCGATCAGGTTGAGGCGAACGGCCTGGTAGCGCCTCCGAAACGCCTCGGTGAGCACGTTCGCCGTTGGCCCGGCCAGGGCGGCCCTGTCCGAGGCAACCCCCGGTGATGACGCCTCTTGCGAAGCTCCCGCGGGGAAGGTCGGCACAGCGGAGGCCTTGGGAGCCTCCGCATGAAAGGCTGAGACGTCGGCGAGCATCCGCCTTTTGGGCCAACCCTGCGGCGGGGCCCAGGGACCGCCGTTTGCGCCTACCTCGTCCGGTCTTCCGGGAGGCAACACTCTCTGAGTTCTTGCCATTACATAGACATAGATGTCGATGATCTGTTTATCGTCGAGTAATTGACTCCACGCCGGCATCCCTTTCTTAACTCTTCCGTCGCGAACGAGCGGGAGAAACTCTTCGCGTGTCGATTGGTGGTTCGGGTCGGTCAAATTGGGTGCCAGGGGACTGCCAAGCGCATTTTCTCCGTGACATCTGGCGCAATAGACATGCCACCATTTCCAGCCATTGTAGACACGTTTGTAAACTTCGGAAGAGTCCTGGGGAGCGACTTTCCCCACGCCCTGAAGACCGGCAAAAGAGCCGAGAATCCAGACCAACATGGCAAGCGCCGGCAGCACCTCTTCGGTGAGGATCCCCCGTCTGAGATTTCGACAACCGAAAGTCTTCCTCGTCATGGTTTATCCTTTTTGCCGGCCATCAGCGGGACGCCATAGTCTTCCAGGATCTTTCTGATTTCAGCTCGCTTGCTATCAACCGCCTTTTCCAGTTGAGCTTTTAGGGCCTCTTCGCCCTTCCTGACCCCCATACAGATATCGAAGGCAAAAGGCAGATCGCCTTCGCCGGACGGGACCGGCACCAACTCCAACGCTATACGCTGCCTCTTTGCAAAGTAGCCCGCCACGGGTCCCCAGACAATCGCCACATCAATCTCACCTGTCACGACAGCGGCGATGATCCTGCCGGGGGAATTCTCGTCGGAGTAAAAGGTACTGTAGCCGCCGACGTTATCCACGATGCCCCTTTTTCCCAATTCGTGGACGGGAGGGGGATTCGTGTAATCGTCGCCAAGCAGATGCACGCCGATTTTGAGCCGCCGCAGGACCGGATCATCCAGGGATTTAATCTGAAGTCCTTTATCTTTGGGATATACAAACACATAGGCCGAGCGGTACAACCTGAATTATGCACAGATTCGGCGTAGCCATCGTCGATGGAGTTGTGGCGATAGCGGCACTCGTGTCAACTCAGTGATTTCTCAAGTCGTCTTTTCTGCTGTTTCCCTCCCCGTTTGAGCCGCCTCCTGATCCCGGCAGGGCAAAAGCGGGCTGGCAAGCGGCGTGTTCCCAGTACGTTGCGGCGAGTGCATGAAATTTTATGCATGGAGTGCCCCTCAGCTCAGCGCACCCTCCACCACCGGCGCCAAGCTCGATCCCGGCGGCCCCATCGCCCGCAGCCGTCGCATCAGCCGTTCAAACAGGCCCTTTTCCTGATAATGATCGCTGTAGCTGACACCCGTTCTGCCGGCGTGCCGCCAGATCTTGGCCGCCACGAACAGAAAACGCAGCCGCGCCGTCGCCAGGGTGGTGTGCCGCAGCGTCTCCACGCTGGCCTGGGCTTCGCGGTTGAACAGCAGCAGCCAGCAGTTGCGATTGTAGGCCAGCATGGCCAACTGAAAGTGATTGCGGTTCATGTCAAAGCGGCGCGAGGGATGGGCCGCCAGCCCGGCGTCGTTGTTGGCCTCCTTGATCAGGTTCTCTGCTCCGGCGCGCTGATTGTAAAACCACACCACCGCCGCGATCGGCTCGGCCAGATTGGTGACAAACACGCGGTAGGTGTAAGCGCTGGTGGCGAACAACTGGTATTGCTCGGCCGCGCCGGCCTTGGGCTCGTTTTCGTAACGCAGCACCAGGAAACGGCAGGCCCGCGCCCAGCCTTGCGGTTGGTAGAGGAATTCGCATTCCGCGTCCGCGTCGGAGCGGGGGGAGGGTTTCCATTCTGCTTGCTGCAAGCGCTCGACCAGGCGCCGCGTTTTGCGCGCCACGATGACGAACTGACAAACCGCCTTTTCATAGGCCTCCACCGCCTCCCAGCAATAAAAGCCGGAATCGGCCCGCGCCAGGATTTTCTTCACGCCGCCCGGCAAAGTCCGGAAAGCGCTCTCGAGGTGGGCGGCGATCTGTCGGCCCGTGGGCCGGTCGCCGTTGCGCAACCCGCCCATCAGGTATTCGCGCGTCTCGGCCAGGAAGGTCAGTATCGGCTGGTAGCTGCGCTTGCCCTTGTTCTTGGGGTTGTAGCTCTTGCGCCCGCCCATCTGGCGGCCGTAGAGGGTATGCACGGTGGTGTCGGTGTCCAGCGTCACCGTCTCCAACTTCACGTGGGCCGCGGCCCAGACTCGTTCCCGCAGCTGGCGCTGAATGGAAAGGATCTGCTTCGCCACGTTGAGGTGCAGCGAGGCCAGAAAGCGCCACAGCGTGGACTGCGGCGGCAGACGCGTCACTTGCAAGATGCCGGTCAGGATGGGGTCGCGAGCGATGAAGCGGAGTTGGTTGAGCCGCGCAAAGCCGACATAGAGGCCGAGCACGAGGGCCAGCACGAACTGGTAGGGGCTCATGGCTCGGGTGATCCGTTTGGTCGTGAGGGTTTCTTCCAGCAGCGCTTGGAAGCCGAGTTTTTCGAGCAGGGTGGCGACGGGCAGCAAGCCGCCGTAGGGAGTCAGATTCTTGCCACGGAAGTGATAGGGCGTGGCAGCCCCGATTTTATTGGGCCGCGGGGCCCTCGCGCCGGGGCCTTGTTTGACGGGCCTTCGGGAGCTATGCTGTTTTCGTTTGGTAACCATTTGGGTGACCTCCTTGGGGTTGACTGGCGAAGCTGAAATCTTTGCCAGCCTACCTTTTTACCCCATGTTTTCGGGGGTCCCCAAATGGTTCCTGGCGGCTCAGCCCTCACCAGGTGCACCGGCAGTGCATAATTCAGGTAGATGGGTATCCGGTTGACTCAGGTAGCCCCAATATCTTGTGGTTTGGGGATTTTCTTGGGTTCTGTAACCGGGTGAACAATCATCTTGTAAGTCGCCGGATCCACGGCTACCGCCTGCTGGACGAACCGATAGAAGAGTTTGCCGCGGCTTTTGGATTTGCGGCGGTTGAAACGGAAGGTGAACTCGTCCAGGTAGTAGTCCAGATGTTTGTGGCTCACGGCGCCCTGATGGGTGCCCAGCAGCCAGCGCTTGAGCAGTGACATCACGCGGTGGACGCGGGGCATCAATTCCGACGCGGACTGCTCCTGCCTGCTGACAACTGTGACCTGATGGACGTAGCCTTCCTTTTTCAACCCGGAGTAACCGGGCCAGCCGTCGGTATGCACCACGCTGCCCGGCTCGATGCACTCCTCCACGAAAGGCAACAGGCTCTCGCCCGAGGCATCCTCGATTCTCTTCATGCGAATCCGGCCGATACCCCGCCCATCCTCTTGAGCGGCCACTGCGATCAATGCTTTGTTTTTCAGGTTTCGGCCCCGCAGGCCCTCTTCGAGCCCGCCCCAGTAGCTTTCATCGACTTCCACCGTCCCGGCGAGCAAATCCCGTCCCGGCCGCACCATCGCGCGCCGCATTTTGTGCAGCCAGGTCCAAGCCGTTTCGTACCTGTTGAGCCCCAACACTCTTTGCAGTCCCAAAGCGCTGGCTCCGGTTTTTTGGGTGGTGACCCACCACATCGCACGAAACCACAACGGCAAAGGGCTGCGCGTGTCCTGAAAGATGGTCCCGGCGGTCACCGAGGTTTGGCGCCCACACGCAGCGCACTGCAGCAGCACTTTTCGCAAAGGCCACGACTTTCCACAACCGCAACCCGGACAGCGGAAACCGTCCGGCCAGCGCAGCCGGAACAGATACTCCCGGCAGGCCTCCTCACTGCTAAAACGGGACTCGAATTCTGTCAGGTTCTGAGGGTAATCTTCCATCTGCCGGCATACTACATCTTGGGGCTACCTGAGTCAACCGGATACCCACCTTCAGGTATTACCAAAAGCGGTGACCGATTATTGCGGCGACTGCTGGTGCAATGTTCGCAATACATTCTGGGATATCACGGGGAAGATTCGGACTTGCGGCGCTGGGGACTGGGATTGGCGGCACGCGGCGGCCCTTGCGCGAAGCGCAAAGCGATCGTGGCGGTGGCGCGCAAACTGGCTGTACTGATGCACCTGCTGTGGCGTCAGGATGTGGACTTCGATCCGTTTTACCAGACGAACCCGCGAGCGGCAGGCTAGCGCTGAGAAATGCGAATCTTAGCAGACCGCTACGAGCAGCGAATCCCCTTTCCCTCTGCTGGCAGGATTCCAGATCGGTCCTCGCCGTCCAGGGTTCGCTTCGCCGCGCTCGGCGCGCCCTGGACTGCTCCGGGCCGATCTGAGAGCAGGACTTATATGAGGGAAAGGGAATAACCGGAACGAGCCGCCTGCCGACCACTCGTGTGGCGGCTGTCAGCCGCGAAATCCCCGAGCGCAAAAAGGAACGTCGGATCGAAGCAGGCACGTAGGAACGTCGGATTGAAGGAGGGAAGGAAGAACGTCGGATTGAAGGAGGTTGAGGAATCGTAACAGCGCAAAGGGACAGACCGAGTTCGCGGCGACTGCGAGTCCACGCCCGGTCCGAAGAGGCCGAGACAGAGAGAGCAGCGCCGCTAGATCGAACTTCATAGAGCACCGCGTCCTCAGCGACGACCAACGAGTGCGGATGGAAGCCCGGTCAAACATCCCATCAGCTGAAAGTTCCTCACTCCTCCCTTGACAATGACGAGCCTCCTCATGGAAGCCGTGGACGGAAGTCCACGCTTGGGCAGGCATCCTTGCCTGCCGCGGGCGTAGCACGCTACGCCCCTACATCGGCCGAGCCGCAAACTCTAGGCTTCGCGGCGATGGACCGGCAGGATTGCGGGTCCCTACTAGGGTCAATCGGCTGAGTCCACGGTTGCTGGTTCAGGCATGCCCGCGCCCGCCAGCGCCAGAATCGCTGACTCGGTCGGCTCCACCACCACGCCGTCTTTCAAGAGGACCGTCTCGGCTGCCGCCGAACTCACTCGAGATCCCGGCAAGATCGTTCCTACTAAGTTCAGGGGGTCGCTCGCCGCAATCTCGATCTCTTCTCCGTCCGGTTGCGAGCGCCTGACCGAACGAAGCAATTCAACGGCTTCTGGGAGCGCGAACTGCTCGCCAACGAAAGCCTCCACGAAACGGCCACCTCGGATTTCTCCCCGCGCTTCCAGCCGCCGGAGAACAACCAGCAGATCGCGCCAGGGGGGAGCCAGCGTTTCGTGTCGCAACAGGTCGCGGAACAGGACGCCCCAGCGATCGAGCAGGCATTTGGCGAAGGACTCGACCGGGTCGTGGCCGGGCTGGGATGTGGTCGACGCGGCGGCGTTTGGCGCCTCGGTGTCGCAGGGCGCCGCGCTTTCTGCCGCGTCTTCCAAACGCAGCGCTTCCCGCAGCAGGGCCCAGCGGCCGGGAGCATGGCGGGGACGGGCGTGCCGTCCGCGGCCTTCCCCTCTGCGGCGCTTCGGATCAATCAGCGCCCGCAGGTTTTCAAAGCCATCGGCGGTCACCAGGCCGGCGGTCACCAATTCCCAAAGGCCTGCCTCGACTTCACTGGGAAGGCGTTTGGCTCTGCGCACCAGGTCGGTGAAGAAGGATGCACCGCGGCTCTCGAGCGCTGCGAGAACCTCGCGCGCGGGATGCGAAAGACGAGAACGCGGGTCGGAGTCCGAAGTTTTAGCAGACCGCGCGAGTAGCCAACCGGCATTTTCGCGAAGGAACAATGCCAGCGGCGCGACACGCGTTGGGCGTATACGGCGACTGATGTCCGCGTTGCGAGATTCGCCTGTCCCGCCGTTGCGATCGAAGGCCGGGTGCGGTGAGAGCCGTCCCCAGGTGACTTCGCCTGAAAGGGACAGTTGGTCGAGAAGTTCTGGCTTGTAGTCGGCGACGCGGCGGGGCAGGATTTGCGATTCCCAGGCAGCTGCCGAGATCTCATAGCCCTGAAGCTGCTTGACGATCTGCAACGCGCCGTCCACGCCAAATAAGCGGGTGCCGGAAGCGACATGTTGCCAGCGGCATAGGAAACGCATGAAATCGGCGCTGCTGACCGGCTCGATCTCGCGGCGTAAGCGGCCCAGAGTCAAGCGGTGAATTTGCGCTAGCAAGCGGCGATTGCACCACTCGGTTTCGTTATCAGCCAGGCCCGGCGAGAAACGGCCGCGCAGGATTTGCCCTTCGGCTTCAAGACGCAACAGACCGGCTTCGACGAGCGGCCTCGGCAGGGCCAGACGTTGTGCGAAATCGTCAGCGGTCGCCGGCCCGCATGAATCTAGCCAGCCACGGAGGATCTCGGCGACGCAGGCTTCCCGCGAGTCTGGAATGGGCCGCGACGGTGGGACTGCTGGGATATGGGGATTTAGAATCGCTTCGGGGTAGGCTGCTGCGGCTAGCGTTAGGCGCTCGGCGGCTGCCCAGGAGCTTGTGGCGACGGGGTCGCTAGGGTCGCCCATTGGATCGAGGTCATCAGTTGGATCGAGCGCACCCCGGGGGGCGTCAGTCAGCTCGACCGCACCCTTCCGGGTGCGGTTCTGTTGCTTCACTCCGCACTCTTCCGGCACTTGCAATGTCGTGGCTCGGCCGGATTGGCGCAGTTCGGCGAAATACTCTTCCCACTCCGGCGTTGGTGGCAATGCGATCAGCGTCAGCAGGGCGTCGTGCAGCTCATCCGCGTCACGGACCAGCGGCCAGGCCTCGTCGGCGACTTGGGCGATGGCTTCGGCGTCGAGCGCCCCCGGGCCCTCGACCATGTCCGCACTGAGGGTGCGGCGCATCTGAATCGCCCGTGTGCGGCGTTCTTCGAGTGGCGCGTCATCGAGGAACGCATAGGGATTGGCGTTGAGTATTTCGTGACAGAATGGCGGTGGTTCAGCAGTATCGATGGCGACGGTGCGGACTCGGCCTTTCCCTATGCCCTCGATCAGGTTTCGCAAACCAGCCAAATCCATCGCTTCGTATAGGCAGTTTTCTATCGTTTCCTTGACGAGCGGATGATCCGGTATGCGGATCTCCCCGTCCAGGTTTTCCGCGCACGCCGCCTGGTCGGGGAAGACAGCGGCCAGCATGTCTTCAGCACGCATACGCTGAATCGGCGGCGGAGTTTTCCGGCCAAAGGAAAAGTGCAACACCGCGAGCGCGCGCGACAGGTTCCAGCGCCAGCGCACCGTGAACATCGGTGAGTCCAAAAGCGCCTGCGTCAGTACGTGCTCAAGTGTCTGCGGCGTGAGGAACTCGAAGACCCCTTCCAGCGGAAACGCGTGCTGCTCGCTGAGCGAAATGACGATGCCGTTGTCGGTTGCCGCCGCCTGCAACTCCAGATTGAACGAGCGGCAGAAACGCTTCCGTAGCGCCAGCCCCCAAGCCCGGTTGATGCGTGCGCCGAAGGGTGAGTGAATCACCAACTGCATGCCGCCCGACTCATCGAAGAAACGTTCGGCGACGACGGTCTCCGACCCCGGCAGCGCCCCGAGCGCCTTTTCCCCTGCCCGGACGTATTCCACAGCTTGCTCGGCCCCAAGACGGTTCAATCCACACTCGCTCGTTAGGAGGCTGACCGCCGCTTCGTTCGGGTCGGGCGCGCTCTCATCGACACGATGGGAAATTTCCTGGCGAACCCGCGAGATTTCCTCGGAAAGCTCGGCGGTGCGCCCCGGCGCCTCCCCTGTCCAAAACGGGATCGTCGGCGCGGCTCCGTGGGCATCTTCCACCCGCACGCGGCCGGGTTCGATACGCCGAATTCTCCAGGATGTCGTGCCCAGCAGAAATACGTCGCCAGCCAGGCTTTCGATCGCAAAGTCTTCGTCCAGCGAGCCGACCGTCGCTCCTTCTGGTTCGGCCACAACCAGGTATTGCGCGCTGTCGGGGATGGCGCCGCCGGAAGTGATAGCGGCCAGCCGGGCCCCGCGCCGTGGCCGCAGGCGGTGGTTGACCTGGTCGCGGTGAAGGTAAGCTCCGCTGTGGCCGCGCGAGCTGGCAATCCCTTCCGTCAGCATTTCGAGAACTGCGTCGAAATCGGCGCGTGGCAGGTTGCGGTAGGGATAGGTCGCCCGCGCGAGGTTGAATAGTTCGTCCTCGCCAAACTCCTCGCAGGCGACCGCCGCAACCATTTGCTGGGCGAGAATGTCGAGCGGGGCTTCCGGAATCTCGAGCCGGTCCAGCTCGCCGGCACCGATTGAACGGACCAGCGCCGCGCACTCGATCAGCTCGTCCCGCGTGGTGGCGAACAAGCGGCCCTCGGGCATCGCACCGACCCAATGTCCTGAGCGGCCGATGCGCTGCAGCGCTACCGCTATTGATCGCGGCGAGCCGATTTGGCAAACCAGATCGACGAATCCTATGTCGATGCCAAGTTCCAGAGATGCCGTTGCCACGACTGCGCGCAGATCTCCGGCCTTCAGGCGTTGTTCGGCCGAGAGGCGCAGTTTGCGCGAAAGGCTGCCGTGGTGCGGCAACACCACTCCTTCGCCAAGGCGTTGCTGCAGGTGGTGTGTGACGCGCTCAGCTAGACGCCGCGTATTGACGAACACCAGCGTGGTCTGGTGCGAGCGAATCAACTCCGCCAGCCGGTCGTAGATCTCCTCCCACATTTCGTTGCTGGCGATCGGGCCGAGTTCGTCTTTGGGAACTTCCACGGCCAGCTCCATTTCGCGACGGTGACCGACTTGGATGATGCGGCCCGAAGCGGCGTGAGTGGTTGAGTTGGGTGCGAATGTCGCGCTCAAGAAACGGGCCACTTGCTCGATGGGCTTGACCGTCGCCGATAGGCCGATTCGCTGCAGGCGTTTCGGCCTTCCATTGGAGCCTGCATCGGGGCAAGTCAACCGTTCCAGCCGAGCCAGCGACAACGCCAGGTGGGAACCACGCTTGTCATCGGCAACGGCGTGGATCTCGTCGACGATCACTGTTCGCGCCGTGCTCAGCATCACGCGGCTTTTCTCAGCCGTCAATAAAATGAACAGCGATTCGGGCGTCGTGACCAGGATGTGCGGCGGTTTCCGCAGCATCTGCTGCTGCTCCCAGGCCGGTGTGTCACCGCTGCGGACCGCCGTGCGAATCCGGGGCAGCTCCAGTCCCTTGTTGGCAGCCAGTTCGTATAGCTCCGCCAGGGGGGCTTCGAGGTTCTTGTGGATATCGTTGCTGAGCGCCTTGAGCGGGGAAACGTAGACCGCGACCGTTTCGTCGCTCAACGAGCCGGCGCGGGCCGAGCGGATCAGATCGTCGAGACAGATCAGAAACGCCGCAAGCGTTTTGCCCGACCCGGTCGGCGCAGAGATCAGCACGTCGCGGCCGGAGCGAATTTCCGGCCAGCCCAGCCGCTGTGGTTCCGTTGCGCCCTGGAAGCGTTGTTCGAACCATTCGGCGACCAGAGGATCGAAGTCAGGGAGGGGCATGGCCAGCGGGTTTATTTTAGCTCAGTTCCGGCGACATCTAGTCACTGCCTGTACCCGACATAGATGTGGGCGACTAGTGTAGTGCGCCAATCAGACCATAACTTATCGTGAGTGGTTTTTTGCCTGCTTGCCGAGCAAGATTGACAGTCCGATCCGCGTACGCGGCGTGATGCTGTTGTTTTGAGCCGCGTTCACGCGGCGTGGTGTTGCTAGGCCAGCCGTTTACGGCTGGTGCACGCAACCGCTGAGGGTCCTTCAGCCCGTTTCACGGGCTTCCGTTCTCCCCGGCCGATGTCTTCGACCGATATCTGTGTGTTGCGCTATTTCTGGCGCACTACACTAGCATCCGTAGTCCCCCGCACCCGACTCCGCCGGTCAGAGCCACGCCGGCCCCCCCTATCTCCCCAAAATTCCAAAACCCAAACTTCGTTTACGGATCTGTGAGAGCCTTAATCCCATTGTTATCAACAAATGGTCCCGCTCGAGACTTGACAAACGCGAATGCTCCACTATGCTGAGAGCGGTGAAATCATCGATCGGCAAGTGATCATTCACAGCGCCGTTCACAAAATGCCCGTTCACGAAATGCCAGTTCACAATAGGCCAGTTCACAATAGGCCAGTTCACAATAGGAACGACAAGGTGAGTTGGCTCCTGAAGGGGCAAAAAACGCTAGATGGGTATCCGGTTGACTCAGGTAGCCCCAATATCTTGTGGTTTGGGGATTTTCTTGGGTTCTGTAACCGGGTGAACAATCATCTTGTAAGTCGCGGGATCCACGGCTACCGCCTGCTGGACGAGCCGATAGAAGAGTTTGCCGCGGCTTTTGGAGTTGCGGCGGTTGAAACGGAAGGTGAACTCGTCCAGGTAGTAGTCCAGATGTTTGTGGCTCACGGCGCCCTGATGGGTGCCCAGCAGCCAGCGCTTGAGCAGTGACATCACGCGGTGGACGCGGGGCATCAATTCCGACGCGGACTGCTCCTGCCTGCTGACAACTGTGACCTGATGGACGTAGCCTTCCTTTTTCAACCCGGAGTAACCGGGCCAGCCGTCGGTATGCACCACGCTGCCCGGCTCGATGCACTCCTCCACGAAAGGCAACAGGCTCTCGCCCGAGGCATCCTCGATTCTCTTCATGCGAATCCGGCCGATACCCCGCCCATCCTCTTGAGCGGCTACTGCGATCAATGCTTTGTTTTTCAGGTTTCGGCCCCGCAGGCCCTCTTCGAGCCCGCCCCAGTAGCTTTCATCGACTTCCACCGTCCCGGCCAGCAAATCCCGTCCCGGCCGCACCATCGCGCGCCGCATTTTGTGCAGCCAGGTCCAAGCCGTTTCGTACCTGTTGAGCCCCAACACTCTTTGAAGTCCCAAAGCGTTGGGTCCGGTTTTTTGGGTGGTGACCCACCACATCGCACGAAACCACAACGGCAAAGGGCTGCGCGTGTCCTGAAAGATGGTCCCGGCGGTCACCGAGGTTTGGCGCCCACACGCAGCGCACTGCAGCAGCACTTTTCGCAAAGGCCACGACTTTCCACAACCGCAACCCGGACAGCGGAAACCGTCCGGCCAGCGCAGCCGGAACAGATACTCCCGGCAGGCCTCCTCACTGCTAAAACGGGCCTCGAACTCTGTCAGGTTCTGAGGGTAATCTTCCATCTGCCGGCATACTACATCTTGGGGCTACCTGAGTCAACCGGATACCCACCAAACGCTATATCATGAAGATGGGTATCCGGTTGACTCAGGTAGCCCCAATATCTTGTGGTTTGGGGATTTTCTTGGGTTCTGTAACCGGGTGAACAATCATCTTGTAAGTCGCCGGATCCACGGCTACCGCCTGCTGGACGAGCCGATAGAAGAGTTTGCCTCGGCTTTTGGAGTTGCGGCGGTTGAAACGGAAGGTGAACTCGTCCAGGTGTAGTCCAGATGTTTGTGGCTCACGGCGCCCTGATGGGTGCCCAGCAGCCAGCGCTTGAGCAGTGACATCATGCGGTGGACGCGGGGCATCAATTCCGACGCGGACTGCTCCTGCCTGCTGACAACTGTGACCTGATGGACGTAGCCTTCCTTTTTCAACCCGGAGTAACCGGGCCAGCCGTCGGTATGCACCACGCTGCCCGGCTCGATGCACTCCTCCACGAAAGGCAACAGGCTCTCGCCCGAGGCATCCTCGATTCTCTTCATGCGAATCCGGCCGATACCCCGCCCATCCTCTTGAGCGGCCACTGCGATCAATGCTTTGTTTTTTAGGTTTCGGCCCCGCAGGCCCTCTTCGAGCCCGCCCCAGTAGCTTTCATCGACTTCCACTCTCCCGGCGAGCAAATCCCGTTCCGGCCGCACCATCGCACGCCGTATTTTGTGCAGCCAGGTCCAAGCCGTTTCGTACCTGTTGCGCCCCAACACTCTTTGCAGTCCCAAAGCGCTGGCTCCGGTCTTTTGGGTGGTGACCCACCACATCGCACGAAACCACAACGGCAAAGGGCTGCGCGTGTCCTGAAAGATGGTCCCGGCGGTCACCGAGGTTTGGCGCCCACACGCAGCGCACTGCAGCAGCACTTTTCGCAAAGGCCACGACTTTCCACAACCGCAACCCGGACAGCGGAAACCGTCCGGCCAGCGCAGCCGGAACAGATACTCCCGGCAGGCCTCCTCACTGCTAAAACGGGACTCGAATTCTGTCAGGTTCTGAGGGTAATCTTCCATCTGCCGGCATACTACATCTTGGGGCTACCTGAGTCAACCGGATACCCATCATCATGAAAATATCTGCAAAATCCTGCAATCGAGGTTGTCGGTTCACAGAAATAAAAGAACTTACGAATTTCCTTGAAACCTCCACCAAGGCGCCCAGGGTAGACAGTTAACGCATATAGTCGTCGCAAAAGACACGAAACTTGCCGAGAAAGAGGGTCGACAGCCCCTGTTTTCACCCAGAGAGTAACTCGCTACAGGTCGTCATGAAAGCTCACCTCGCCCGTGTCACGGCAGTAATTGCCACCATCCTATTGCTAAGTGCCTGCTCCGGCGAACCCGGTGTAGAGGCCACGCAGCGGCCGAACATTCTCTTCTGCATCGCCGACGATGCCTCCTATCCGCACATGGGAGCTTACGGCACCAAGTGGGTCAGTACGCCGGCGTTTGACCGGGTCGCCCGCGAGGGCGTCCTTTTCACCAATGCGTACACACCGAACGCGAAGTGCGCACCCTCCCGGGCCTCGATCCTGACGGGGAGAAACTCCTGGCAGTTGAAGGAGGCGGCCAATCATATGCCGTTCTTCCCGCCGGAGTTCACCACTTACGTCGAGGCACTTGCCGAGGCCGGCTACTTTGTGGGGAAGACAGCCAAGGGCTGGGCGCCCGGCGTGGCCCAGGATGCCGACGGCAATCCGCGGGCATTAACTGGCACGGCCTTTGATCAAAGGGAGACGCCGCCGCCGGCCGAAGGCATTTCAAAAACTGACTACGCGGGCAATTTCATCGATTTCTTGGAAGCAAAGCCCGATGGGACAGCCTGGGCTTTCTGGTACGGCGGCCGCGAGCCTCATCGCCGCTACGAATACGGCTCCGGGATAGCCAAGGGCGGAAAGAAGCTGACCGATATCGACCAAGTGCCGAAGTTCTGGTCGAACAACGAAATTATCCGAAACGACATGCTCGACTATGCCTTCGAGATCGAGCACTTCGATCAGCACTTGTCGCGAATGTTGCAATCACTTGAAGACCGTGGAGAGCTCGACAACACTCTGGTCGTTGTCACAGCCGACAACGGGATGCCGTTCCCCAGAATCAAAGGCCAGGAGTATGAACTCTCGAACCACCTGCCGCTCGCCATCATGTGGAAGCAGGGCTTTGCATCGCCGGGCCGGGTGGTAGACGACTTCGTCAGTTTCATCGACTTCGCGCCGACTTTCATCGAGCTGGCCGGACTGGACTGGAACGCCACCAGGATGCAGCCGTCACCCGGCAGAAGTCTGACCGACATTCTCTATTCGTCGAAGTCCGGGCAGGTGAACCCTGAGCGCGACCATGTCCTGATTGGCAAGGAACGCCACGACATCGGGCGGCCCCACGACTGGGGCTATCCGATACGCGGAATCGTCAAAGGCGGCTTACTCTACTTACGAAACTACGAGCCTTCGCGCTGGCCGGCCGGCAATCCTGAAACCGGCTACCTCAACTGCGACGGCAGTCCGACCAAGACCGAGATCCTGCAGTCACGCATCAAGGCCCCACGGCGGCTTTTTTGGCAGCTCTCGTTCGGGAAACGACCCGATGAGGAAATGTACGACATCGCGAGCGACCCGGAATGTATGAACAACCTGGCCGGAGCCGCCGGGCAAGCCACCGCGAAAGCGGCTCTCAAGGAACAGATGCTGACGGAACTCCGCGCCCAGCAAGACCCACGAGTGCTCGGGCAAGGGCATGTCTTCGACGAATATCCGAATGCACTCGAGAAGTGGCGAAATTTCTACGAGCGGTCCATGAAAGGAGAGGCGGACACTGCGAACTGGATCAACCAGTCCGACATCGAGCGCGAACCGATTGAGTGATTTTTTGTCAAGTGAGCCAGTGTCAAATGAGCCAGCGTCATGGTTGTCTACTCACTGGCCTCCGTCGCGATTTCTCTCAACTCTCGGCACCTGAGAAACGCTACGGCGGGCCGACCCAGGGTGTGCCTATCATGAAGTCGCAGCCTCGCGGCTTATCATGAATTCGTGGCCTCATGAAATGAAGACCCTCTGTAGAGCACTGCCTGCTTTGTTGTCGAACGCTGCTTTCTTCTGCGGACTCGCCCTAGCGCAAGACGCTCCCGCGCCCACCGGCAACGAAACAGCCGAAGCCCTGCTGGCGCGTGTGGCCGAGACCTACAAAGGCCTCAACCAGTTCTATTTCTCTGCTACTGAACAAACCCGCACCCATTCGGAAAACCTTGACCGGCGGACCGAATCGGAATACGTTGTTGCCGCTGACTCGTCCGGCCGTGCCCGGATGCAGCTGACCGACCAAACGAGCGACAGCGTGTCCGTTTTCGATGGCGAGACAAGCTGGTTCTACGTTCCGAAAATGCGGCAGTACATCGAGCGTAAGCGGAAACCTTTCGCACCGGCGAAATCCGGCCGGGGCAAAGCGCAACCCTTCGACATTCACAAGTCCGCGTCTCGCTACGTGCAACGCTACAGCGGCGTCGCCGACCGCTTGGAGGGCGCGCGCATCACCCACCTGAAGTCCGTCGATGAACCGCGCGGCAAAGTGAACTACGCGGTCGTCGAGGCCGAATACCAGACACCACCGGGGACTTCGCAGGGGAGCGTTCGCCGCACCTTCTGGATCGACCAGGCCGGCGGTATCGTGGTGAGGGAAGTTTCGGTCGCCAGCATGATACCTCCCACTGTCGGCAAACGGGTTGAAGTCACACAAACGATCTCATTCCAGAAATTGATCGTCAACGGCTCCGCGCCCTCGGGAATCTTCGATTTCACGCCACCCAAAGGCGCGGAAATGGTCGAGGAATTCCGCCCGACGCAGGCAGCGGTCTCGCGCATGGTGGGAACACCGGCGATGGATTTCACTCGTAGCGATCTCTCAGGCGAAACGTTTCGGCTCGAGGAGCTACGAGGAAAAGTTGTCATGCTCAACTTCTGGGCAACCTGGTGTACGCCCTGCCGGATAGATCTGCCGCATATCGAAGCCATGCACCGCGAGTTTTCCGAGAAGGGTCTAGTCGTTCTCGGCGTCAACAGTGAGCCCGGCGCGCTCGCTGCTCGCTTCTTTGCCGAGCACGGTTATAGCTTTCCTTCTTTGGTGGACGTCGAAGATGGAATCGCTCGGGGCTACGCAGTCAAATCGCTGCCGACGACCATCGTGATCGGCCGGGACGGCAACATCTCGAGCTACTTGGTCGGCCTTCACCCAGAAGAGCGTCTGCGCCGAGAACTCGCGAAGGCCGGCTTGAAATGATGCTAAATGCTCAGATGCCACTAGGAATTCATTACGATTTCTTTATCAAAGTCGACGCATTATAATGCCGGGCTGATACAATAGGGCCTCCGCGAGCCATCCCTCGCCTTCTCAATGATCTGGCTGGACCGGCTAATCGCCGAGCTCCTGGCGCCGCTTGCCGTCTGGGTCTTCATCAATGGTCTGGATGACCTGTTCCTCGATATCTCCTATCTCTATCTGCGTCTAAGCGACCGCCGCGGCCGCAACTCCGTCTCCACAAGAGCCCTGAAAGAATCCGCCGATCAACCCCAGCGCAAAATCGCTCTGATTATTCCCTGCTGGCAGGAACACGAAGTGATCGAGCAGATGCTCGACCACAATTTGTCCACGATCGACTATGACAATTACGACATTTGGCTGGGAGTCTACCCAAACGATGCGGCGACGATTGCGAAAGTCGTAGCTTCCGCGAAGAAGAGCCCGAGGGTCCGACATGTCGTTTGCGGACATGATGGTCCCACCACGAAAGCCGATTGCTTGAACTCGATCGTTCGCGGGATTCGTAGCCACGAAGAACGGACAGGCGAGCAATACGAGATCATTCAACAACACGATGCCGAAGACCTGATTCCGCGCCTTGCCCTGAAACGTTCGAGTCAGGAGATCGAGCACCACGGCATGATCCAGTTCCCGGTTCTGCCCCTGAGGACCCCGGTCCGGTGGCTGGCCCACGGCACTTACTGCGACGAGTTCGCCGAGGTTCACCTCAAAGAGCTTCTTGTTCGCTCACGCCTGGGAGGATTCATTCCTTCGGCGGGCGTAGGGACGGCGTATCGCCGCGAGGTGATTGAGCGGTTGGCGGAGCTCAACGACGGCGAGCCGTTCGATTCGCGAAGTCTGACCGAGGACTATTTCGTCGGTCTGCAAGTGCACAAATTAGGCTACTCGCAGTTGTTCGTCGTGCCAGCCGGCGCCTTCTCGGCCCAACAGGAGCGGAGCCCCGGACTGGTGTGCCTCGGCACAACGTTCGCCAGCGAAGCCACCCGCTCCTACTTCCCGCGTACCGTCAGGCAGGCGATTCGACAGCGGTCGCGCTGGGCGATTGGTATCGCCCTGCAATCCTGGCAGCGTTTCGGCTGGAATGCCGGTGCGGGCCAGACCTACTGGCTCTGGCGGGACCGCAAGGGCCTGGTAAATCACCCGGCAGCGATGCTGGCGAACCTGATTTTCTTCTACGCCATGGGGCGCCTGGTCTGGACCCGGCTCAGCGGAGGGGATGGGCATCTCAGCATCTTTGCCGATGTCTCGACAACAGTGGCATGGTTGTTGCTGGCCAATCTATGTCTGTTGTTCTGGCGGCTGGTGGTCCGCGGGGCATTCGGATGGACTGTTTACGGCTGGCGGCACGCGTTAGCCACGCCCCTGCGAGCGCCTTTTTCCAACGTGATTAGCTGCTGCTCGGCTGTCGGAGCCCTAGGGAAGTTCGCGACTGCACGACTAAAAGGGCAACCGTTGACCTGGAGCAAAACGGAACATTCCTACCCCAGTGGGGACACCCTGACGGCCCATAGACGGCGGCTGGGTGAGATCCTCGTTGCGGCCAGGGAGATTGATCAAAGGCACGTCGATGATGCCTTGGCCGACATTGACGGTAGCGAACGAATCGGCGATTATCTGGTCCGCAAAGGGATGCTTGGCGAAGCACAGATTCAAAAGGCACTCGGGTCGCAGAGAGGCTTGACGTTTCGGCGGCTCGGCCAAGAAGACGTTGAATCCGAAGCGCTCAGCATGATTCCTCGGCCAACGGCCAATCATCTGGGCGTGATTCCCTTCTGCATAGACGATGCGAAACGATTGTGGCTGGCCGGCGCCGAAGTGCCCAGCGAGGCGTTGCGCCAAACCATTTCGCGCTACTCCACTCTCTCGCTGGGTTTTGTGCTGATTACCCGGTCGAACTTCAACGAGCTAGCCGCGGCTCGGTTGAGTCAAGCTTCCCAGCGGCGATCCTTTCGGGCGGCAGGCGACTAGCCAAGCCAACCGTCGGGAGGGGCAGCGTTTTCCTACGCCAGTACCCACTACGCCACCTACGCCACCTACGCGGCACGCCACCGCTTTGCTTGCGCGGTTTGACGACGGCGTGATAGCATCAATTCAGTTGGTCCCGAGCATCTCAAGACGTGCTGAAGGCCTTCCGCCGGAACCCTCCTCCTAGCTGCTCGAGTGGGATCCTGTTTTCATCCAAACCTAAGCCGGGGACGTAGTTCAGTTGGTTAGAACGCTGGCCTGTCACGCCGGAGGTCGCGGGTTCGAGTCCCGTCGTCCCCGCCATCGTTTAGGTGTCTTTGGATGAATCTTCACCGAAGAATTGAAGCAGCTTCAGATTCCCTCAGACAGACCAGCTACCGGAAGTCTTCCGCGAGCTTTCCGTCGCGGACAAGCACGCGGCCCAGCACTTCCACCGTAGCGTCAGGGAAGAAGAACCAGCGCACGAAGTTACCGCCCACGTAGCCTCCGAGTTCTGAGTTGTTCCCCAGGCTCAAACGCACAACGCCATCCCCGTATCCAAAGTAGGGAAGAATGTCGCTGCCCGGAGGCGGAATCAGCTCGGGATTGAAGCCCAGCCCAAACTCGCGAAAACTTCTGGCGCCGCGCCCGCCGTCTCGCAGGACCTGCTTCACCACCCGGGCGTTCCGCTGCGCTTCGCTGCTCACAACCTGGCCGCGCCGAATCTCAATGCGCACGTCATGTGCTACGCTGTCGCCGAAACGGGCTTCAGGGATAACAATCACGCCCTCCACGCTCTCCTCGATTGGCGCTACGCGGAGGACACCGCAGGGCAACTCAGCCTCACGATCGATCCTGATCTTGGAACGGCCCAGACGAGTCGCCGACAAATCCCCGTCCTGCTTGTTGAACGGTCGTCTACCCACGCGAAATTTTAGGTCCGTGCCGGCTGGGGTGCGCACTCGGGCGGTTCCCAATTTCATCACATGCTTGACGCGGTCCTGCGCCAAGCCGATCGCACGGCAATCCGCGCCGAGTGCCCGTTCGTAGACTTCATCGAGCTCAGGAGTATGTTCACCCGCCAAACCATCGGCGCGTACGCTTCCCCGCGACCAGTGGAAATGAACTTGCCTCCGCCGCCCCCCTTTGTCCAGCCATTCGCCCAACGCGGCAACCTCGCCCGGCGGAGTGCCGCGCACTCCAACTTGTTCGGGCAACCAGACGTAAACTTCCACGCTTTCGAGCAACTTCTCGAAGGCCGGATCGGGCGCCGAACGCCCGCCTTGAGGGGCGGCAGCAAGCGGTAAGTACGCCAACTCCATAATGTCGCCGGCTCCGGCTTTCTGCAGCCGCTGGCGCAAGGGAGCTACTAGTTCCCGAAAATAGATTGGATCGGCCCGCAAGACGACTTTCTCCCCGGGCCGCAAGTTGAGGGTCTCGACGATCCGGCCGGCCATCATCGAGTAGTCGAGATCGGGAGTCTGCCCGAAAGAGAACTGCGCAGCCAACAGGACGAGTGAGACAACCAATACGGGGAGTGCAGGCATTGCGGGCCGAGGGTAGAGCAGTCGTATGTTCACAGGGATGATTCTACCGCGCCGGAAGTCGAGACCTCCGGCCGCTTTGTGTCAATGCCGCGGAGAACCCGACTCGGGCGGACCTGCCGCAACAGCGCGAACGGATCCGAAGTTCAACTCCAATCAGCAAATCTCGCGAAAGCGCGCTGAATCTCCGCGGCCAGAGCGCTGATAGCTTCCGGCTTAGCGCCGCGCTTGATAAGCCCGTGTCCGCCGCCGTCAACCTCGTATAGCTGGTGCAAAGCAGGAATCAGCGGCAAGGCGCCGCGCATCTCGTCCAGAGACCCGAAGGCATCTTTCGTCCCGTGGGCAAAGAACGCGGGAACTTGCATGTCCGGAAAATGAGCGGTACGCAGGCTTTCGGGTTTTCCCGGAGGGTGCAACGGATAGGAGATCAGTAGCAGACCGTCGACCACCGAAAAGTCCTCGGCGGCAAGAAGCGTGGCTTGCCTGCCTCCGTAAGACTGGCCACCGAGGAAGACGCGGTCATGAGCGAACTCCCGGACCGCCTCCACCGCCTGCCTCAAGCCTTGGCGGTCACGTGCGGCGGCGCCACCATGAGGCGGTCCCTTGGGTCGCGACTGGCGATAGGGCAGATCGCACCGCAACGTATTCACTCCGGCGGCGGCAAACTGTTCCGCTAGCGCCACGAGCAGCGGAGCGCCGCAGTTGGAGCCCGCGCCGTGCGTCAGGACCAGGGCGTTTCCGGATGGCTTGTCGGCCGTGTGCAAGTAGCCGCGAACAGACGGACCTTCTGGATAGTCGCGCGCGAAAGGTTCAGGCTTGGCCTGCATCCGTTCCAGGATAGCTCGATTTCAGCGGGACGTCCGGGTTTGTCAGTGCTTGGCCGTTGGGGCAGGGGGACCCCATGAAATCTCTATCTCTCGGTCCACCTACAAACAAACTCTCCGTATTGTTCCGGAGCTTGCAGACGCTCCCGGCCCCGTAGATGACCATCCTGTTGCCCCTCCCCCCAGTCATGTCAAGCACTTTAATGCGAATCGTCGCACGGTTATTCCGAAGCAGCCCCGGAAAGACATCAGTAGCGATGCCTTCATATCGCATTTCAAAGACGGTGTTTTCTGTTCTGGCCTCTCCCCGGAAGCTGGCGTAATACGTATTTCCATAGGGACGAGATTGTCGGACGCCCCGGACGACGGCCTTTTCGTCAAAGAGAACGCCTGAGCAGTTGGCCTCTTGGGCAGCTACGTTCGCCTCGCTCAGCAGCGTCGCGAGACCAACGAACAGCGCCCGCAATAAAACCTTCGAATTCCTCATCAGTTCCTCCTCCCAAGGCTCGAACAAATCGAACAGGTGGCACGATCGACTACTTGGGGAGATCTCCCCTTGTGCCGCACTAGTGATCATCAGGCTGTACCTGAATTGTGATTTTGGCAAGACTTAATTTGATCCAAATTTCCATCTTGGCCATTCCGGCACGTACATCTGCTCGCCTACCGCAATCGCTTGTCGCAGGGCCGGTCCTGCAGGCGCTTCAGGTCGTTGGGGTCACCGAGGACTGCGCACCTGGCGATAAGCCGCTGCATGTCCGGCTCGGCCAGGATATCCGCTATCTGCGTTACCTGCATGGCTATGACACCTGAATTATGCACAGATTCACTTTGCGAGTGTGGCTGCGTTCGTAGCGGGTTGGCGGTCGTCGTGAGGTGGTAGCTCGGCAACTGGCCTTTTGGCTTCTCCGTGTCCGGTTTCCCTTCCCGCCCAGAATCCGCGTCGTCAAAACCTCGCTCGGAAGTGACGTGTTTCCAGTGCGTTACGGCTAGTGCATAAAAGTTTATGCATAGCGCATAGCCAGGCTCTCAGATCAGCGCCCTCCCGACCACCGGCAGCAAGCCGCCGTAGGGAGTCGGCTTCCTGCCGCGGAAGTGGTAAGGCGTCGAAGCCCCGATTTTATTGGGCCGCGAGGCCGTCACGGCTGGGCCTTGTTGGACGGGCCTTTGGGAGCTATGCTGTTTTCGTCTGGTAACCATGTGGGTGACCTCCTTGGGGTTGGCTGGCGAAGCTGGGATCTTTGCCAGCCTACCTTTTTACCCCATGTTTTCGGGGGTCCCAAATGGTCTCTTGCGGCTCAGCCCTCCTCAGGTCCACGCCGCAGTGCATAATTCAGGTTTCACATAGCGCCAGGCGTACGCGACACTGAGGTCCTCGATAAACTTGAGCGATGAGACGGGAAGCGTTACGACCTTTTCGGAGGCATTCGAGTATGCATCCAACGGACCTTGACCTTTGAGGGGCAGCTGGATTCGCGTTCCCAATATAGCTTGCTTCTCGGGCCGGTCCATGAATTGCCGCAGACCATCTTCGTAGAGTCGCTCGATGCGCTCACGGTAACGCGACTGATCTCGCGTCAACTCCGCTCGAGAGTACATATCCTCGACCCCGGCCGCCACCAGTACCCCCGGAATGGTCAGTCCTAGTACGAACGCTATGGTCTTCATCATGTATCCTCCGCAACACCGAAAGAAAAGAACTCGGCCGTTGCGCGAAACGCATTGGAATCTTCCTCCGGCACACTACCTTCGGCCCAGAGTTGAAACTGCTCAAAATCGGTCCAGTCGTCTCCCCAGACGCTCTGCATGAGTCGCAGCTTCGCCTCTAGTCGCCTTTGATCAACCGTCCTGCGTTGCCCATCGGATAGCGCCGGATTGAGGAGGTCCGGCATCTCGTTGAGGAATTTAATGTGTCGACGCAGACGGTTCCGATCTGATTCCAAGTCTTCGACATTTCCTGCGGCCGAAGCGAGAGTAGGTGTCGGCCCGGCACCCGAGATTTCCGGGGTGCCCGCCGCGACTCCTTGCCCGTAGGACAAGGGGTATGCGTACGACATCACCACAACAATCGCGCCAAACAAAGCGAAGAACACTCCGGGAGCGACGCGACTCACCATCACGGTGACGTCCCCCGGAAGCTTGACTGAACCAGAACCCTCTCCAGTCGCTTTGACTGTCTGAAAAAGCCGATAACCCAGATATACGGATACCCCACCAATGAACACTGCTGCGATTCGCTCTACCATGCGAAGAACAAAAGTGTAAAAAACGTCGTTTTCACTCATGACAGCGTACGGTTAAGGTCAGCATTCCGCCTACTCTTACTCCTCGTTTTGCTTCGGCGTTTATCAGAAAGCTTCTAGGCGCCTGCTGTCGCCGCCACCGGTCCAGCAGACCCGCCCGTTACCTCGGGCGCAAACTCCTTCGCCAATCGCGGGGGCCCAGGAATCCTCTTGTCTGCCTCCGCTTCGAGGCAAACGACACCGAGAGCTTGCAGGCCCCTGGGTCCGTCCATCAGTTCGAACTCGACCACGGCCCTTTCCTGGAGTTTGCGGTAACCCTCCATCTCGATGGCGGAGTAATGCACGAATGCTTCCTCCCCACTGGCTCGAAGAATGAATCCGTAGCCTTTCGGCGCGCTGAACCACTTCACAGTACCTGTTTCTTTCACTGATTCTCCCCTTTTTCGATCAGATCGTTGCGTAGGGGGATTCGCCCTATACGGTGGCGAATCTCCACTTCTGCTGGGTTACGCGCAAGCCGGGCCCAAATGGGGCCACTTTTTATATTTAGATGGGTATCCGGTTGACTCAGGTAGCCCCAAGATGTAGTATGCCGGCAGATGGAAGATTACCCTCAGAACCTGACAGAGTTCGAGGCCCGTTTTAGCAGTGAGGAGGCCTGCCGGGAGTATCTGTTCCGGCTGCGCTGGCCGGACGGTTTCCGCTGTCCGGGTTGCGGTTGTGGAAAGTCGTGGCCTTTGCGAAAAGTGCTGCTGCAGTGCGCTGCGTGTGGGCGCCAAACCTCGGTGACCGCCGGGACCATCTTTCAGGACACGCGCAGCCCTTTGCCGTTGTGGTTTCGTGCGATGTGGTGGGTCACCACCCAAAAAACCGGAGCCAGCGCTTTGGGACTGCAAAGAGTGTTGGGGCTCAACAGGTACGAAACGGCTTGGACCTGGCTGCACAAAATGCGGCGCGCGATGGTGCGGCCGGGACGGGATTTGCTGACCGGGACAGTGGAAGTCGATGAAAGCTACTGGGGCGGGCTCGAAGAGGGCCTGCGGGGCCGAAACCTGAAAAACAAAGCATTGATCGCAGTGGCCGTTCAAGAGGATGGGCGGGGTATCGGCCGGATTCGCATGAAGAGAATCGAGGATGCCTCGGGCGAGAGCCTGTTGCCTTTCGTGGAAGAGTGCATCGAGCCGGGCAGCGTGGTGCATACCGACGGCTGGCCCGGTTACTCCGGGTTGAAAAAGGAAGGCTACGTCCATCAGGTCACAGTTGTCAGCAGGCAGGAGCAGTCCGCGCCGGAATTGATGCCCCGCGTCCACCGCGTGATGTCACTGCTCAAGCGCTGGCTGCTGGGCACCCATCAGGGCGCCGTGAGCCACAAACATCTGGACTACTACCTGGACGAGTTCACCTTCCGTTTCAACCGCCGCAAATCCAAAAGCCGCGGCAAACTCTTATCGGCTCGTCCAGCAGGCGGTAGCCGTGGATCCCGCGACTTACAAGATGATTGCGTAATTATCTACTTGACGCAAGGGTGGGTGCCGTGGTAGCCTCGCTTTTATGCTATCGCCATCCGCTAGGCAGAAAATTGCCAATGAGGCTATCAACTTTATACTTCAGGCTTTCTACGCTGGCGTGGTGTACTCCGTGTTAGCAGCAGGTGGAACAATATACGCTTGGATTACCGGAGCGGATCAGCAATGGGTTTTTTTGGGCCTAGGTGCGCTCGGAACCCTGTTTCTTGTCTTGGTGACCACTGGTGTCGTCGTTTGGCAACGCTCCAAATCAAAGCCGCTACAGACGGTTGGTCGTAAGGGATATTTGGATTTCAGAAAGGACGCGGAGGCTGCAATTCACCAACTACAAGTGGACATCCCCAAGATTACGGCAATAAATCAGCGGATGGGCGAGATCGCGTCGAATGCTTCAAAACGTCCAGATACATCCTCGCACCGCGCGATCCACGCAGGAGTCGTAAAGGTATCAAAAAAGATCAATCGGCAGGCGAGCATTATGAGGATTCGCTCGGGTCCCGTAAAGCGCAACGTTGACCTACTCATCGAAAGCATAACCGGATGGTCTGATTGGGTCCGGAAGCGGCAGGGACCAGATGAAATTCAGTCGCTTCTCCCACTGATCCGATCTATTGGGGCTCCGCTTCAACAGACTATTTCTAGTCTAGAATCGTTTCAGGCGAGTCTACAGGTGAACATTCGAGAGATGAGTCAGGAGATGGATTTGGCTGGAGGGGCATTTCACAGTGAAATGGACGCGGTTCTCAAGCGGATAAAGCAGCTCCGTGCGTGCTGTCAGCAGCAGATTTCCCTATTAGATCCTTATACTTCAGGGAGTCCGAGTTAATGAGCCGCAGCAGGGTGTCCCGAAACAAATACGGATTGTTCCGATTGTCGAACCGAAACTCGAACTCATCAAGGTAGGCAGGAAGATGCTTCACGCTGACTTTATGATAGGCACCGACAACAGACCGCTTGAAGAGCGAGAACGCGCCCTCGATCGAGTTCGTGTGGACATCGCCGCGAACCCACTCGTCAGCGGAATGGTTTACGCTCTCGTGCTTGGTTTTCTCATCGCCAATGCCTTTGTAGGCTTCGTAGTCGTCGGTATAGATGTTCTCGGCATCCGGGGCGTGCTCCTCAATGAATCCGTGAAGCGTTTCGCGATTGCGCCGCTTGCCGACCGTCAGCCGGATATTGCCATCGCGTTCGATAGCCCCGAGAACCATCGTTTTGTTCCCCGTGTATCCCCGGCCCATGCCCTTGGCCTTACCGCCGACCCAGGTCTCATCGACTTCGACGGTGCCTTCAAGGGGCTCGGTGTCGGCGTCCTTCATGGCGGCTCGGATACGATGGCAGAGATACCAAGCGGTCTTGTAGGCTACTTTCAGGGTGCGCTTGAGTTGGTTGGCCGAAATCCCTTTGCGGGATTCGCACATCAGGTAGATGGCCGCGAACCACTTGGGAAGCGGCAAGTGAGAATCATGGAAGATTGTCCCGGCGGTAACGGAGAACTGGTACCGGCATGAGTCGCAATCGAACTGTCCGCGCTTGTGGATTCGAGAGATCTTCTCGTTTTCGCATCGTGGGCACTGTATACCCTTGGGCCAGCGTAAGCCCTCAAGGTAGGAGCGGCATTTCTCTTCAGAGTGGAACCGGTCCATTAGCGTCATCAAATCGATATTTGCGGTGGAAGCCATAGCTATGACCAGAAAGAAACCAGAGAAGGATCTAACGACCGACGAAGCGATGCGGAGGATCTTCCCGAAGAAGGTACGCGAAGAACTTCACCGAGTAGCGCACGAGAAGGACGACAAAGAACTGAAAGGAAAGAAGACAACCCGATCACAAGAATAGTGTACTACCTGAATTATGCACAGATTCACTTTGCGAGTGTGGCTGCGTTCGTAGCGGGTTGGCGGTCGTCGTGAGGTGGTAGCTCGGCAACTGGTCTTTTGGCTTCTCCGTGTCCGGTTTCCCTTCCCGCCCAGAATCCGCGTCGTCAAAACCTCGCTCGGAAGTGACGTGTTTCCAGTGCGTTACGGCTAGTGCATAAAATTTTATGCATAGCGCATAGCCAGGCTCTCAGATCAGCGCCCTCCCGACCCCCGGCAGCAAGCCGCCGTAGGGAGTCGGCTTCCTGCCGCGGAAGTTGTAAGGCGTCGAAGCCCCGATTTTATTGGGCCGCGAGGCCGTCACGGCTGGGCCTTGTTGGACGGGCCTTTGGGAGCTATGCTGTTTTCGTCTGGTAACCATGTGGGTGACTTCCTTGGGGTTGGCTGGCGAAGCTGGAATCTTTGCCAGCCGACCTTTTTACCCCATGTTTTAGGGGGTCCCCAATGGTCCCTTGCGGCTCAGCCCTCCTCAGGTCCACGCCGCAGTGCATAATTCAGGTACTATGGTTATGACCTTGTGTCAAGTAGATAATTACGGATGATTGTTCACCCGGTTACAGAACCCAAGAAAATCCCCAAACCACAAGATATTGGGGCTACCTGAGTCAACCGGATACCCATCTATATTTATTTTTCGGGCCTTGTCTGCCGGGAAAGAAGCGAGGAGGGATATCTATCACGGTCTCCCAACCTTCGAAACGATCCGTGAATCTGATCGAAAACGGACTGGGGGGAGTCCCTGGCAGCAAACGTCTGCAGAAGATAATGTATTGATAAAACATGACTTACGTAGATTTCGATTCACTGATCGCCCTATTCCGCGACACTCGGCAACCGTTTCCTCCGCGAGTGCAACGTTTGCCTCTGCCGCCGACCGCGTGTGATATCCGTGACATAGAGCCCCCGATCCGGCTGTTTCGATCACAGGCCACTTGGGTAGTGTCTCAGTTTGAGATAGGCCAGCACTGGAGCCGAGTCTCCAGGCATGCGACAATGAAGCATGCCTACCCGCTCAAGCAAGAAGCGCCCGCGTGACATCAACGAACGAGCCAAGATGATCGTAGGCATCGCCACCGGCGAGGTCGAGGACAAGCCGGATTACGGGGACAAGAACCCAGCGGCGGTTGAACTTGGGCGACTCGGCGGTAGGAAGGGTGGCAAGGCACGCGCAGAGAAACTATCCGCTGCGCGGCGAAAGGCTATCGCCAAGAAGGCAGCACGCAAGAGATGGGGCTACGACGACTAGGGTTCGTCGTTGTACTCCGAGGGCAGATCGCCTTCTTCCAGGTCTGGCGTGAAATCATAGTCAAACGCAAGCTGAACCCCGTATGTGTTGTTCTCGTTGTACGAGTGAACGTCGGTTCGATGGTGGGTGCAGTCCGCTAGAATGCCCTGCCGACGCTGTTGAAAGGATATTCGCATATGCGCTGGTGGGGCCTTCGTGATGTCGTGCCAAATCACCATCTGCTGCGGTCCGTCAGTGATTCTCACGGGGTGCATTCGGCGAACTTCACGACCCTGTGGATCTGTATAGTATTCCTGACGGAGGGCTCGGGCTAGTTCCTGCTTGCCTAACTCCTCTGCGGTGGGGGGCTGTACTTGGTAACGCCCACTTCGGATCGCCCACCCTATTACTTCTCCAAGGTCGAAACCCTCTTCGCCATGCAACTCCATGAACTCGTGAGCGATATCCTGGAGCTGCTTAGTTTTTCCACGCGGTCTTGCCCGCATGCCAAATTCAATCATTTTAAGTACCTCTTAAATACCTCTAGAATCAAGCAAAAACAAAGCGTTGATCGTCCTACCCCATCCGTCTGTCAGGGCCGTTTGCGCCACAACTTCCCGAATTTTGGTCAACATCTCTCGATTGGCGCTGTAGCCAATTTCATTTCGGTTCTGCAATTGCCCCACTATGATCCCTGGGTGAATCTTGATTCTGTTAGCGAACTGAACTATTCGCTGCTTAGAGTAGAGCGGCCCGACTCTGCGAATGAATGAATCGATGTCCTTTGCTGCTATGAGATAACTGGCCGCTTCTTCGTTGGCCCGCCTCTCCATTTCATCCTCCAGGAGCATCGGTTGTTCATCCGAGTCGTCTCCGCCCACTAGACTCATATCGAACGAGAGGGCGTCTCCGTGGTAGATGTGCGAGAACTCGTGCATGAGAGTGAACCAGAAAGCATCGATTCGGTCGAAACGCACCGACACGCCTATCACGGGAGATTCGTTGTCCAGCCACAAAGCAACACCATCAACCTTGATGCCCGGTAGAGGCTCAACCACAATGAACCGAATACCGTAGTCCGCAAGCACGGTCGGAACACGGCGGGCATCTTTGGTAAGCGCGGCCAGCCGACGCAAGTCCCGCCGCGCCGAATTTAGGCGTGAAGCATCGAAGCGTCTCTTAAGCGGCATAGCGTGAGCCATCTGTCGAACTCGAAAACACCAGGCTTTTTGGGCGATTGTTAGCCCGGATGAATAAGATCCCGATCTGCGGGTAGACACGCTTAGCTCAGTGATCTGGTCTAGCGACTCCGCTCCAAAAAACTGTTTCAACTCGCGTTCCAACTTTTCAAGGGACTTTGTATCGCCGATCCATCCCCGCCGCTGCATGTCTCGAATAGGCGCAATGCTGAAAATTCGCGCCCGTTGTTCGACATCGGTCGAATCCCTGTTTAGACGTTTCAAGCGATAGTGTGCGTCCAGCTTCAGCCAATAGGACGGCTCGTTGCTAAACGCTGCACCGAGAATAACGGCCATCTCTGGGGTCACGCCGTTGCGCCCAGAGAGAATCTCGTAAATGTTCTGACGGGATCGACCAGTGATGGCGGCAAGCTCTTCTCGTGTCCATCCTTTAGAGTCCAAAAGCTCTCTCAGGGCATCACCGGGCTGCAACTGTTCGTCGTTGAAAAGTTTGTCGGGGTGGCTCACAACTCCACTATACTCATTGAATGTAACCATGTCAAGAGGGTCTTTACATCATAGTTGACAAAGCAAGAGCGCTCAAGTATAATACTCAGTATGAACAGGCTGAAGACAGCTAAGCGCGTTCAGATTTTGGCGGCGTTGGCCGAGGGTTGTAGCCTTCGCTCAACGAGTCGCATGGCTGACGTGTCGATCAACACTGTCACGAAGTTGCTTGTGGACCTCGGTGTCGTTTGCGCCAAGTATCAGGATGAGATCATGCAAAACCTGCCCTGCAAGCGGCTTCAGTGTGATGAAATTTGGTCATTCTGCTACTCGAAACAGAAGAACGTCCCGGCCAAGAAGGAAGGGGAGTTTGGATACGGCGATGTCTGGACATGGACAGCCATTTGTGCTGACACCAAGCTGATTCCCGGTTGGTTCACGGGAGACCGGGACGCAGGCAGCGCCTACGAGTTCATGCAAGACCTAGCGCCCCGCTTAGCGCACCGCGTGCAGTTGACCACAGACGGACTGAAGGTCTACCTGGAAGCCGTAGAGGACGCTTTTGGAGCGAACATCGACTACGCGATGCTGATCAAGCTGTATGGCGAAGATAAGACCCAGGAACAGCGCTACAGCCCGCCGAAATGCAACGGCACAAAGCGGCGGACGGTTCAGTGCAATCCCGATGGAGACCACATCTCAACCAGTTACGTCGAACGGGCAAACTTGACGATGAGGATGGGCATGCGGCGGTTCACGCGATTGACGAACGCATTCAGCAAGAAAGTTGAGAACCACGCCCACGCGATCGCGATTCACTTCATGCACTACAACTTCGCGCGAATCCACAAGACCCTGCGAGTCACGCCCGCAATGGAAGCGGGCGTTTCAGATCACGTTTGGTCGCTGGAAGAAATTATCTGGCTACTAGATTCAAACTGAGACACTACCGCCACTTGAGCTAAGGCTGAAGATTCTGTAGATTAGTAGAAAGCGCCGCCATTGGCGAGCCGGCCGCAAGGTCGGTGAGCAGTGTCTCACCCAAGTCGGCAGATGGTCTACTTTCGCTCGTGGCTCTCGCCGGGCGAACACACTGACGCAGTTGAAACAGTTGAATCCGCAGCGGTTGGATTCGGAACGATTCAATAGGGCTAAATAGGAAACGATGCTGAATACTGATGGCGCCCCGATGATTGAGGCCGCCGGCCTGAGTAAGTTCTACGATACGTTTGCGGCGATCCGGGACTTATCTTTCTCGGTTCGCGCGGGCCAGGTGACTGCCTTTCTAGGACCGAACGGGGCCGGTAAATCCACGACTTTGAAGGTCCTGACGGGATATCTGACGCCCAGCGAGGGCCAAGCTCGCATTGCCGGAATGGATGTCTCCAGATTCCGAATCGAAGCGGCCGCGCGGGTCGGATACCTGCCGGAGAACGGCCCTCTTTATCCGGAGATGACGCCGAACGAGTTATTGCGCTTCTTCGGCGAGGCGCGCAGGCTGGACGACGGAGCCATCGGGGCCCGGATTGACGCCGTCATCGACCAATGCAATCTGCAAGCGGTCGTCGACAAGAGTATCTACAAGCTGTCCAAAGGCTATCGACAGCGGGTCGGGATGGCGCAAGCGTTGCTGCATGAACCAGACATCCTGATCATGGACGAGCCCACGAGCGGCCTTGACCCGAATCAGATACGAGACGTGCGGGAATTGGTTCGGCAACTGGGTGAAACTAAAACGATCTTGATCTCCACGCACATTCTGCAGGAAGTGAAGGCAGTCGCCGACCACGTGATCCTGATCAATGAAGGCCGCATCGTTTTCGACGGAACGCCGGACGAGATGGCCGCCGGAGAGTCGCTGGAAGACGCCTTCTACCGGCTGACGGGCGGAGCTGCGGAGGCCGCCGAAACGGAAGCGGTCCCAGCAGCGGAAGCGGCCCAAGCGGCGGAGGCGGTCCAAGCGGCTGCGGCAGCCCCGCCCAAGGCGCCGCCGCCGGCCGGCACCGATTACCCAAGCGAAACCCAAGAAACAGCGGGAGAGACGCCTCATGAATGATCGCTGGCGATTGCCAAAGGCTGTCCTGAAGCGTGAGCTTTTCAGCTATTTCAGCAGCCCCACAGGCTACGTATTCATTACCATTTTCGTTTTTCTCAGCGCCATCGCCGCTTTCTGGCAGGAAGCGTTCTTTACGAGCAACCTCGCCAACCTCGATCAGCTCAACCACTTCTTTCCCTACCTGCTGGTCTTTCTGATTCCCGCCATCACGATGGGACTGTGGGCGGAGGAAAAGCGCAACGGTACGGATGAACTGCTGCTGACGTTGCCGGCGGCCGACCACGAGATCGTCATCGGGAAGTATTTGGCTGCTCTGGCGATCTACACTGTCGCGCTGCTGTTTTCCTTTAGCCATGTCATCGTGCTGATGTGGCTGGGCAGCCCGGATCTGGGACTGATCATCTCGACATACATCGGCTACTGGCTGATGGGAGCGGCCCTGCTGGCTTTGGGGATGCTGGCCTCGCTGCTGACGGAAAACCTGACGGTCGCCTTTATTGTTGGAGCCGTGCTCTGCGCGATTCCGGTTTTTGTTGATCACGCGGGAGTCATCCTCAGCGGCGGCTTGCAACGGCTTGTCGAAGGCCTCTCGTTTACCGAACAGTTTCAAGATATGGCGTCGGGAGTAGTGTCCTTCTCGTCAGTACTTTACTTTGTGACCTTTGCGCTGGCGATGCTCTATCTCAACGTCGCTCTGCTGGGCCGCAGGCACTGGCCCACCGGCAAGAGCGCCGTTTCGCTCGGCCGCCACTACGCGGTGCGGGGTATCGCGCTCGTGGTCATCGTGGCAAGTGTCACCGTTCTCAGCGGTCGTCTCGGCGGCCGTTTCGACGTCACGGCCGAGCAGATCCACTCGCTCTCGGGCGACACGCACGAACTCATCGATAGCATCGACGCCGAGCGCCCGGTGTTTATCCAGGCTTACCTGAGCCCGGACGTGCCACGCAGCTATCTGCAAACGCGAAACAATATCATCACCCTGCTCCGCGAATTCGACGCCATGGGTGGAGGCCGCATCCACTCGCGCGTCGTCATGACAGAAAAATACACGCCCGAAGCGCGCGAAGCTCAGGAACGCTACAACATCAACGCGCGGCCGTTGCCGGTTTGGGAGCAGACCGCAGGCACGGCGAACGACATCTATTTGGGTATTGCCTTCAGCAGCGGCTCGGAAGAATTCGTGATTCCGTTCTTTGACGCCGGTCTGCCTGTCGAATACGAACTGATGCGCTCGGTGCGCGTTGTCTCCCGGGCCAAGCGCAAGAAGATCGGCGTACTTCAGACCCAGGCCAAGCTGTTTGGCGGATTCGATTTCGAATCGAAACGCCAGACACCCGACTGGTCCATCGTGGCCGAACTGCGAAAACAGTATGAGGTCGTTCAGGTGCCGCCGGGAACCGACTATCCCGAAGATCTCGATGCCCTGATCGCCGCATTGCCCACCACCCTCGCGCAAGAACAAGCCGGCCGCCTCAACGAGTACGCCAAAGCGGGCAAGGCGCTTCTGCTGCTGGTCGACCCGCTTCCGGCGTTCAATATCGAGATGTCGCCGCAGCAGATACCTGCCAACCCCTTCAATCGCGGAGCGCCTCCCCCCCCCGCACCGGCCAATCTCACGCCGCTGATGGACACTCTGGGGGTCGACTGGAACGTCAATCAAATCGTGTGGGATCGCTACAACCCGCACCCTCAGTTCGGGAGCCTCCCGCCTGAGCTCGTCTTTGTCGGGGCGGGGAGTGGAGCGGAAAACCCGTTCAATCCGGATCAGCCGGTATCCTCCGGCTTGCAGGAAGTCGTTCTGCTTTACGGTGGTGCTCTCAAGGCAAAAGACGAAGACAAGGTCGAGTTCTCGCCCTTGCTCGAGACGGGAACCGACTCCAACCAGCTCATGTGGATGCGGCTCGTCCAGCGCTCGTTGTTCGGAATTCAGTTGGCGACGAACTTGCCTCACGAGCCCGATGAGAATAGCTACGTGATGGCCGCGCGTGTCAAGGGGAAATCGGACGAAAACCCGGTCAACGCGGTCGTCATCGCCGATGTCGACATGATGGGCGAGCAATTCTTCGAGTTGCGGCGACGAGGCGTTGAGAACCTGAATTTCGACAACGTTTCGTTCTTGCTGAACGCTGTCGATCAGCTCGCCGGGGATGAGTCTTTCATCGCGCTCCGCAAGCGCCGCCGCAAGCATCGCACCCTGGAGGCTGTCGAGGCCAGGACCAAGGTCTACGAGGACGACCGGCTCAAAGACACCCAGGACGCCGAATCCGTGGCGGAAGATCGCCTCAAAGAAGCGCAGGCGCGTCTCGATAGCTCAGTCGAGGAGCTTCGCAAGCGAACCGACCTCGACGAACAAACCAAGCGCATCATGATCTCCAATCAGCAAAATGTGGAGAATCGCCGGCTGCAAGTGGCTCGCGCGAATATCGAGGACGAAAAACAACGCCAGATCGAAAATGCCCGCGCCGACATGGAAGCCTCGATTCGGACGATCCAGAACACCATCAAGGTATTAGCGGTCGCCATTCCGCCGATTCCGGCTTTCGCGCTGTTCGTGCTGGTGTCGCTGCGAAGGCTGCGCAAGGAGACGCTCGGGGTTTCGGCCGATCGCCTGGTGATTGAGGAAAAAAGGTAGCAGGCCCATGAATGAGCTAAACAAGACTTTGATCTTTTGCGCGGCCGCCGCCGTGCTTAGCGCGGCTTCGGTCTTCGTCGATCCGGGAACGATTACACCGGAGATCTTCGACGATCAAGGCGAACCTTTTTTCGCCGGGTTCAGCGACGCCTTGGCGCCCAAAGTCATCGAAATCATCGATTACAGCGAAGCCACCGCGACCGCCCGCCCGCTCAAAGTCGAATTCAAGGACAACAAGTGGACGATCCCGTCACACCATAACTACCCGGCCGATGCCGAAGACCGGCTGGCCAAGACCTCGGCGGCGCTGATGGAGCTGCGCCGGGACATCACGGTTTCCGACCGCATCGAGGACCACTCCGAATACGGCGTCGTCGATCCGCTTGACCAAAAAGTGACCAGCCTCGCCGGGCGCGGCAAACGCGTCACGCTACGCGACGAAAATAGCGACGTCCTGGCGGATTTTGTCGTGGGAAGGACGGTGCCAGGCAAGCCCGGCTATCGTTACATGCGGGTGCCCAGCCAGCGCCGTACCTATGCCGTGAAGACCGACGCCGATGTCTCAGTCGAATTCAACGACTGGATCGAGACGGACCTGCTGAAACTGGCGACCGCGGACATCCGCAAGATCTCTATCAACAGTTACTCCATCAACGAACGAAGAGGAATCCTGGAGAACGTCGAGAAGTTAACCCTCACGAAAAAGGCAGACAAGTGGATCATGAGCGGGCGCGGCACTCCCAAGGAAAGTAAGACGGACGCGCTCGCCAGCGCCCTCGACAATTTGCGAATCGTCGATGTTCAGCCGAAGCCAGCCAATCTCACTCGTGACCTCAAGACACGGCAAGGCATTCAGCTCTCGATGGACTCCGTCATGTCGTTGCGCCAAAAAGGCTTCTTCATGACGAACAACGGACAACTGTTTTCAAACGAGGGAGAGATCATCGTCGATACCGCCAACGGATTGCAATACACCCTGCGGTTTGGCGAAATCGCATCCGGGGGCCCCGGCGCTTCTGGAAGCGGGGAAACCACTGAGGACGAACCGGAAGCAGCGGAAGATGTGCGCCGCTACCTCTTCATCACGGTCAACCACAGCGACGCCCGCGCCAAGCAATACACCGAGGAAGGCAAAGAGCCCGACGAGAAAGGCAAAGACCTTGCGCTCGAGCTGCAGAACCGCTTTGCCGACTGGTATTACGTCATCTCCGGAGCCGACTTCAGCAACCTGCGCCCCCGCCGGCGTGACCTGATAAGCGGCTAGCCGTCAGTGCCTGTGGCGAAAGGTCGGTCACCCTTTGCTCGCTTTGACGAATCAGACAGCAAGCCATCTTGACGCCGCCGGCGCTTGGGCCCCCGCTTCGCCTTTGCCTTCGACCGGGGCGCTTCGTGGGTGCTCGTCTGGCCACCGGCCTCTTCTTGCTCCATAGCTGCGATCTTTCTGTCCACGAACCGGCGAAAGAAGGTTCGGTAAATCCAACAAAGGGGACCCAAATACAAGTGGCGTGTTCGGAAGTAGTTCCTTCCAAGACGTTCGCACCACTTTTCAGCTGCTGACTCCTCGCCCCGACCTATTGAGCCAACAGTAGCATTCAGATGGTGGCCGACCTCGTGGAAAAGAATTGGAGCGAATAGCACTTCCCGCATTACTGGAACCCTTAGGACCCACTGTGGCCAATCAGGGATGATATTGTCGACGTTGATTTCGATCCAGGGCTTCTCGTTTGCCGGCTGCCCGTAGTAGAAGCCGCGACAATCACGCAGATCATACTTTCGGTCCCCGTAGCACGTGGTCTTTCCTCAGCGGACAGCACCTGCATTTGTCAGGACCACCGACTCAAGCCCCGATATATAGTGCTTTGGAAGGCTGGAGAGGAGCTTCTCGATGGTGCGCCGAACGCCCCTCGGCGGTAGATAATCCTTGTACCCTTCGACCACGGGGATCATGGCTTCGGGTAGTATCTTTTCAAGGCCGCCAAATGCCGTTGGTTCGCCACGCCCCGATTCTACTCGAGTGGGGTGGTTGATGGAAGGGGCCATCCGTGAACCCGGCGGGCAGTTGTACAATGCTCGTTGCGATAGGTCAGGCTCAGCTCTACGTGAGCGAGAGCGACAAGAGGAGAAGTCCATGGCGAAGCGAAAGGTAAGACTCGTGCGGCCTGGTGACGAGCAGACCACATGGCGAGGAGCCGGGGATGAGTACCGCATGCTGACGACGGGCGAAGATACTGCCGGCGACTACTTCATCATGGAAGCGATTGTTCCTCCGGGAGGCGGGCTGACACCGCACATCCAGACTCGCGAAGAAGAAGCCTTTTACGTACTGGAAGGTGAGATCGTCTTTCGAGCTGACGGCGAGCGAATCGTCGCTCAGACGGGCGCTTACCTGAACATCCCCCGTGATGTTCCGCATTACTTCAAGAACGAATCGGCTACGACGGCTCGCATGTTGATATTTTTTGCCCCCGCCGGGATTGAGGGGATGTTCGACAAGATGGCCGCCGACCCGGATAACTACCAGGCTGCGGGCAAAGAGTTTGGTGTTGAGTTCGTGGACGAGGCTTGATGGAATTCTGATTACCCCATGACCAAACCCAAAGTCCTCTTCCTCTGCACGGGAAACTCTTGCCGCAGCCAAATGGCCGAGGGCCTGTTGCACAATTGGGCCGGCGACCGCTTCGAGGCGGCCAGCGCCGGGACCCGCCCAGCCGGCCTCAACCCGCTGGCAGTCAGAGCCATGGCCGAGATCGGCATCGACATTTCGTCCCAGAAATCAAAGCATATCGACTCGCTAACCGATCAGCAGTTCACCCACGTCATCACGGTCTGTGATAACGCCCGCGAGGCCTGCCCCACCTTCCCCGCAACAACGCAAACTCTCCATTGGAGTTTCGAAGACCCCGCCGACGCCCAAGGCGCCGACGAGGAGCGGATGAAGGTTTTCACGCGGGTCCGCAACGAGATCGACGAGAAGGTCGGTGAGCTTGTACGAGCTAGACCGACAGCCTTTGAGACCGGCCGCCACGCGTGAGTGGGCGGTTGGCTCGAACGATTGATCCGCTCACAACAACGACTCGCCCGCGGTCTTGGCTCCGATGGCCTCGACTCGACGGTCATCCCCGAGAGTTCGGCGACGAATCACCAAACAAACCGCATTCCCCCACACCCGAATCCGCCACCCAGAGCCGCGCCGGAGGGTTCCGCTATCTCCACAAAAATTCCAACCGCCCAACTTGAGTCACGGATTTGAGAGAACATGAACCCCATTGTTATCAACAAACTTGTCTGTTCGGGACTTGACATACACGAATGTGCCGCTATGCTGAGAGCGGTGAAATGATCGACCTGCAAAACGATCGTTCACGGCGCCATTCACAGACGCCCGTTCGCGAAAGCAATGAAAACGTGAGTTGGCTCTGAAGGGCAAAAAACGGGATATCATGAAAATATCTGCAAAATCCTGCAATCGAGGTTGTCGGTTCACTGAAATAAAAGAACTTGCGAATTTCTTCGAAGCCTACACCAAGGCGCGCAGGATCAACAGTTAACGCGTATAGTAGTCGCGAAAAACAAGAAAGCCGCTAAGAAAGACACGAAACGCAGTTGTTGCCGAACTCCGTAACGCAGGGCTCGTAAGAGACCTGCGCCTTGAGTTTGGCCTTTCGGACATGGAGCAATCTCTCAGCGTGCTACGTCGGCCCGGAGCGCTGAGGTAGCAGACGGGTCGGACAGAGGCGTGGACGGAAGTCCACGGTAGGCGTGGACGCAACTCCACGCCGCCGCAGGTCTCTTAGGAGCCTTGCGCTACAGGTGTTCAAAACGCTTTCGAGTCAACCAGAGTCCTTCCGGACGGATCTGGATCGGACCAGGCGAGCCACATAGCGGCCCCCGCTACCGTTGCGGGGCAAGTTTCGATAACATTGACAATGCGATTATGCTAAGACCATGCGACTATGCTAAGCAAAGATTGGCTAGGCGAAACAAATAGGGGAAGCCATAAAAAAAATCATACTGACCGCGCTAACGTCGTCCGCGCTCACACTCTGTGTTGTCTACCTGACAGCCGCACCCGCCGAAGTATCCAAAAAAATCATCCTGGAAAACGACCGAGTCGCCGTGACCGAGCGATCAATCCCGGCTGGCGGCGTCCGGGTCACCTATGAGCGACCCACCGACCAGGTCATCGTCTTCCTCAACGATACGAAGTACGAGCGCATCGACCCGAAGACTGGTGAAAAGATTGAACGCAGCCGCAAGGCGGGCGACACCATCTGGCACTTCAAGGGAGAATCAGCTCCGAAACTCGTTAATATCGACGACGAGCCTTTCCGTTCGCTGATCATCGCGCTGAAATAGTGGCGTCTCGTGGGCCTGTTTGGCTGCCCCTCGTCCAACCTAGGAACAATGTTAGGAGCATAAAAATGAGAAAAGAGAACGCTGCGTCTCACAGCCCGGACCAGAGAACGCCGGTCCTGAAGGTTGGCGATCGAATCCCGTTTCTCGGGACGCGGCCGTTAGCCGCTACTTTGGTATTGCTGGCCGCGGCCTGCAGCCGTGACTCATCCGGGCCCGTCGCGATTCGGCTCGTAGATCAATTTCGACCCGAGCTGGTCACCGGAGCGCCGACCCGCGTCAACGCGCCCCAACACGTCGCTTGGAATTTCGGCGAGCCATCGGGGAGGGGAAACGCAGCATCCTCGGCCGCAGCGAATCTGGGCTGGAAAGCAGGACACGGCATCAGCGGCCTGCGCGTCCGTGACGGCCGTCTGGTCGGCCGCACCACGAATAGCGCTCCGATTCTCTACGTTGAGCAAGAGAACCCAGGAGACGGCCGCGACCTGCTGCATTCGATCGAATTGCGATTGCGAGTCGACAAGGGGACCAACCTTGGCCTGGCGGGCGGTCGATCTGATCAAGGCGTCCAGGGACTTATCGAAAGACAGCAGTCGCGCGACTGGCCGATGTCGAGCCCGGTTGTTGCGGGCAACGAGATGCAGACAATCACTGTCCGGCCGCAACGTTCGGTTGTCATGTCGGGAGTCCACAAGGTCTTACTTCAGCCAACGGATGTCGCCGGGGCTGAGTTCGAAATCGAGTCCATCCGGGTCATCTCACAAGGCGAGCATCTCGCCCGCGTTCCCTCCGGAATCGGCTGGCACGGCTTGTCGGAAATCTATCGTGAGACGCTTGTTTCGCGCTCCCCCGAAGTTGTCACGATCGATGTCGATTTGCCGCGGCACCCCTGGCTCGACCTGAACGTGGGAACGGTCGAGGATGGCCCGGTTCGTTTCCGGCTGACCGCATCGGAGTCGGGCTCGGGTTCGGAAGGAGACCTGCTGCTTGAGCGTACCGTCACCGTGCCGCATCGCTGGGAGCCGGTTCCCGTCGATCTTTCCAGCTACGCCGGGCAAACCGTCGCCCTGACTTTTTCACTCGATATGGAGCAGGAAGGCTCGATTGGCTTCTGGGGCAGCCCGGTGATCCGAAACCGCGGCGGTACGCCTGCCGCGAGTCAGTCGCCCGATTCAATGGCCGCCAAGCTCGGCTCCGGGAAGCCGCCGCGAGGCGTTATCGTCATGATGGCCGACACCCTGCGAAAGGACCATCTGGACTTCTACGGCCATGAGCGCGAGACGTCCCCGCAATTGAGCAAGCTGGCATCTCAGGGAGTCACGTTCCTCGACAACGTTTCGCCAGCCACGTGGACAAAGGCTTCGGCGCCTTCGATGATGACGTCCCTCTATCCACTGACCCACCGTGTGCGCAAGTCCTCCGACCGGCTGCCGGCTGCGGCAAAGACACTGGCGGAAGTCTACCGCGACGCCGGCTACGCCACGGTGTCATTCGCGTCCAATGCCTTTACTGGAAAGTACACCAATCTGCATCAAGGTTATGAAGAACTCCACGAGCGTGGCTCGATCGATGACCAGGGCTATAGAAGCAAGACCGCGCGGAGCTATGCGGACCAGCTTGGAGTCTGGCTGGAGGCGCACCCCGACACGCCTTTCTTCATCTTCTTCCACGCGTTCGACCCGCATGACCCGTATGAGCCCTATCGCCCATATGACACTCTATGGGGCGACCCCGCCGGCAAAGAGTCCCACGACGCCGAAAAGGAAAAGGCCCGCCCGCTGATCGAATCCGCTGACATTCGGCGCATGGGCAAGGTGACCGAAAGATCTCTCGTCAAAGCCGGGGTGGATGCGGAGGCATTCGCGAAATTCGACAAAGACTGGTATGACGGTTCGATCCGCGGTATGGACGCCGAGTTCGGCCGCGTGCTCGAACGTCTGCGCAGCCTGGGGCTGGAAGACACAACGCTGGTCGCCTTCATCAGTGATCACGGGGAGGAGTTCTTTGACCACGGCCGCACCTTTCACGGCAGCGGGGTTTACAGCGAGCTGACGAACGTCCCGCTCGTGCTGCGCTATCCCAGCGTGATTCCTGCTGGAGTTTCGGTCAGCGAGACAGTCAGCAGCACCGACTTGATGCCGACCCTGCTGGAGCTGAGTCACTTGGCGGGGCCCGAAGGCATGGCAGGCCAGAGTCTGGTCCCATTGCTGGCGGGGGCTGCTGGCGCTCGCGCGGGTGCGGACGCTGATGAAGGAAACGGCGATCAGGCAGAGTTCGGCATCGTTCATGCCGCCCAATCAGCCGGGGGCTGGACCAGCCAACCGGCGTTTTCCGAGAGGGCGACCTTCCATCCGCCCGAAGGCGAAGAGGCCTATTCCATTGTCAAGGACGGCTGGAAGTTGATCCACAATACTCAGGGCTACACCGACCGGCCCGAGTTCGAGCTCTTTGAGAGGGCGAAGGATCCGCTGGACCAGACGAACGTCGCCGAGCATCACCCCGACCTCGTCAAGCAGCTCACCGAAGAGCTAACGGTCTGGCGCAAATCGGCCGAGGAGCAGGCGTTGCCTGAAGCCGATTCGACCGAGGGGCTCTCCGACGATGAGCTGCGGCGGCTGCGCAGTCTGGGGTATATCCAGTAGGGGTGATCTCGGTCAACGAGACTGAGGCTGATCGGTAAGCAGCGATTTTTTCTGAGTCGCGGAGTCTTCGTCTACGCTGCGAGGGAGGTCGAGCAGGTTTATGAGCTACGATGCCATCCAACTCGCATTAAACGAATTGAATGAATTATGATCAATCATCTGCCCGACGAATGGGCGGCAATCTCGGAACAGGGCGCGTCGCTTCCTCGCGCCAGCGGTGGCTGGTCACGCAAACAAATCGCGGGTCACCTCATCGACTCGGCGACTGTGAATCATCAGCGCTTCATTCGCGCTTTAGCCGGCGAGGACAATTTCAATCTTCTTTACGCCCAGGAAGAATGGGTCGCCTTGAACGGCTACCAGCATCGTGAATGGAAGGAACTACTCTGCCTTTGGGAAGCAATCAACCGGCATTTACTGACTGTGTGTCGTCAGATCCGAAGCGATCAGTCGGAGCTGATCTGTGGACATGGCGGCGACACCACCCCATGGACGCTAGCCTACCGTGTGCCGGACTATGTCGAGCACCTCAAGATGCACGTCGAGCAGATGCGCCGAGGACCCTGGCAGTAAGCGTGTACCGCTAGGGCCGCTTCGTCGGAGGACTGTCGCACGTTCCTGTTGTGGGGGCGCCTTGGGAGCACACAAGAAAAGCGCGTGGCTCTGGCATCGCGGCTCTGTAAAGGCTACGGCGCAACATGTGAGGCTATCCTTTTGCTGTCACAGCACCGGGACTCACGCTGTTCGGGGTTGACTAGCCGGTCAGGGAAGCGGCTTCACGCGAATGTTCTTGTAATAAACCGTGCTTCCCGGATCGTGCCCTTGCAGCGCAAACGTACCGCTGCTGAGTTTCCGGAGTGGGAAGTTCTGCCCGTTGGCGGGATCGATCAGGCCCGGCCAATCAGCCGGTTCGGTCCACTCGACGGCGGTCTTGCCGTCGACCTTGATCGTTACTTTCTTGCCTTGTACGATGATGTGTTCAGTGAACCACTCGCCGTCGCCGGCAGGCACCTCAGTGGTGTCGGAAACGGCGTAGAGGCTGCCGGTCTTGCGGTGATCTTTGTCGTAGGTGTTGTTGACCTGGACTTCGAACCCTTTGTCGGGCCAACCCGTCTCTTGGTACCTGAATTATGCACTGCCGGTGCACCTGGTGAGGGCTGAGCCGCCAGGAACCATTTGGGGACCCCCGAAAACATGGGGTAAAAAGGTAGGCTGGCAAAGATTTCAGCTTCGCCAGTCAACCCCAAGGAGGTCACCCAAATGGTTACCAAACGAAAACAGCATAGCTCCCGAAGGCCCGTCAAACAAGGCCCCGGCGCGAGGGCCCCGCGGCCCAATAAAATCGGGGCTGCCACGCCCTATCACTTCCGTGGCAAGAAATCTGACTCCCTACGGCGGCTTGCTGCCCGTCGCCACCCTGCTCGAAAAAACTCGGCTTCCAAGCGCTGCTGGAAGAAACCCTCACGACCAAACGGATCACCCGAGCCATGAGCCCCTACCAGTTCGTGCTGGCCCTCGTGCTCGGCCTCTATGTCGGCTTTGCGCGGCTCAACCAACTCCGGCTTCATCGCTCGCGACACCATCCTGACCGGCATCTTGCAATTGACGCGTCTGCCGCCGCAGTCCACGCTGTGGCGCTTTCTGGCCTCGCTGCACCTCAACGTGGCGAAGCAGATCCTTTCCATTCAGCGCCAGCTGCGGGAACGAGTCTGGGCCGCGGCCCACGTGAAGTTGGAGACGGTGACGCTGGACACCGACACCACCGTGCATACCCTCTACGGCCGCCAGATGGGCGGGGCGCAAGAGCTACAACCCCAAGAACAAGGGCAAGCGCAGCTACCAGCCGATACTGACCTTCCTGGCCGAGACGCGCGAATACCTGATGGGCGGGTTGCGCAACGGCGACCGGCCCACGGGCCGACAGATCGCCGCCCACCTCGAGAGCGCTTTCCGGACTTTGCCGGGCGGCGTGAAGAAAATCCTGGCGCGGGCCGATTCCGGCTTTTATTGCTGGGAGGCGGTGGAGGCCTATGAAAAGGCGGCTTGTCAGTTCGTCATCGTGGCGCGCAAAACGCGGCGCCTGGTCGAGCGCTTGCCGCAAGCAGAAAGGAAACCCTCCCCCCGCTCCGACGCGGACGCGGAATGCGAATTCCTCTACCAACCGCAAGGCTGGGCGCGGGCCTGCCGTTTCCTGGCGCTGCGTTACGAAAACGAGCCCAAGGCCGGCGCGGCCGAGCAATACCAGTTGTTCGCCACCAGCGCTTACACCTACCGCGTGTTTGTCACCAATCTGGCCGAGCCGATCGCGGCGGTGGTGTGGTTTTACAATCAGCGCGCCGGAGCCGAGAACCTGATCAAGGAGGCCAACAACGACGCCGGGCTGGCGGCCCATCCCTCGCGCCGCTTTGACATGAACCGCAATCACTTTCAGTTGGCCATGCTGGCCTACAATCTCAACTGCTGGCTGCTGCTGTTCAACCGCGAAGCCCAGGCCAGCGTGGAGACGCTGCGGCACACCACCCTGGCGACGGCGCGGCTGCGTTTTCTGTTCGTGGCGGCCAAGATCTGGCGGCACGCCGGCAGAACGGGTGTCAGCTACAGCGATCATTATCAGGAAAAGGGCCTGTTTGAACGGCTGATGCGACGGCTGCGGGCGATGGGGCCGCCGGGATCGAGCTTGGCGCCGGTGGTGGAGGGTGCGCTGAGCTGAGGGGCACTCCATGCATAAAATTTCATGCACTCGCCGCAACGTACTGGGAACACGCCGCTTGCCAGCCCGCTTTTGCCCTGCCGGGATCAGGAGGCGGCTCAAACGGGGAGGGAAACAGCAGAAAAGACGACTTGCGAAATCACTGAGTTGACACGAGTGCCGCTATCGCCACAACTCCATCGACGATGGCTACGCCGAATCTGTGCATAATTCAGGTTCCAGACAACTGATTGCAGAAAAAACATGAAGAATAAGGCCTCCAGAGAGGGGAGACACAGACCTGCTTGACGGTTTTGGAATCAGAGCGTAAGCTTCCTGCCAGTCGTACCCGCCTTCAAGGAGGATCACCGAATGAAATTACTGACAGCAGAACTGCGCGCGCGTCTGCCAGCGCTCTACGCCCAAGAAAAGGTCAAAGATCCACTATCCTCGCTTGTTTTATTATTATAGGATAATTCTGATTATCCACTTTACTCTAGTTGGTGGGCTGGGGCTTGGTGATAATGTCTCGATAGGTCAAGGCCTTACGGAGAACCAACTGTTCGACGAGTCGGTGGAAGATCTTGCCTACGTGGCGGGACTTTCGACGGTTGAAGCGAAAGGTGAATTCATCGAGGTAGCCTTGCAGATGCACTTTACTCACCTTCCCTTGGTGCGTCGCTACCAACCAGCGCTTGAGCAGCGAGGCAACCAGGTGGACATGCGCGAATTCCTCGGCGGCTATCTGCGAGTCTCCCGCTGTGTGGGTGACCCGATAGCGATAGCCGGCTTTCTTCAAGCCCCGGTAACCCCTCCAGCCGTCGCTATGGACCAGACTGCCTGACGCCACACAGTCGGTCACAAAACCCACCAGACTCGGTCCCGATGCGTCGGGGACATGACGCAGACGAATTCGCCCCATTTTGCGGCCCTGCAGTTCCACCGCAACCACAACCAAGGCTTTGCCCACCAGCTCTCGCCCGCGAACGTGCTTCTCCTTGCCGCCCAAGTAAGTCTCGTCGACTTCGACACTTCCGTCCAGCCGTTCCCGACCCAGCCGAACCATCCGCCTGCCGCAACTTCTGCAACATCAGCCAGGCGGTCTGATAGCTGCCCAGACCGAGTTCACGCTGCAAACCCTTGGCGCTCAGCCCTGTTTTCTGAGTGCAGGCCAGCTACATGGCCAGAAACCAACTCCGCAGCGGCACCCGCGAGTTGTGCAGGATGGTTCCCGCCGTGGGAGAGGTCTGGCGTCGGCACCCGCTACAGAACATCGTGCCTCGTCGGGTCGTCCAACCCTTCGTGGCCGAGCAGTTCGGACAAACGAACCCCGCTGGCCAGCGGACACCGAGCAGATACTCGCAGCAAGCTTGCTCGCTGGCAAACCGTTCAGTGAACTCCACCAGATGTTTTGGAAAATCGTCGCTCAACAGACTCGGTCTTCGCCGCCAACAGCGCGAGTCCAAGGATAGCTTGATTCATCACTAGAGTAAAGTGGATAACCAGACTGTGCATAATTCAGGTGGTACTCGGTGTGGAAATAGATCCCTCCATTGGAGTTGTTCTTGGTCATAACGTCGACCTTTAGCTCGAAGTTTTCAAAACTGCCGCCGTTCACGTCGCCGACGTAAAAGAGATGACTTCGTGTTCCATGGGCGACCAGAGCGCCGTCCACCAGTTTGAAAGTTGACTTCGTCTCGCTTGCGCGCCAGCCGTCGAGGGATTTGCCGTCGAACAGCGTTGTCCAGCCCGGCTCCGCCGCCGAGGCAGCGCCTAGCATGGCACAAAGTGAAAGGCAAAAGATGCTAATCGTTCGCTTGGTCATGGTCTGTGTCCTTTTTGGATTTATCGTTTTCCGCTTCCAGTTGGATGTTCCCAACCTTACCATCTTCCTTTCCCTCAGGAGACTCTGATTCATCGCTCAACGCCTCTTCACATACGGCCTCGTCTTCTCCGGTGGGTGCCGATTCCGCTGTAGCAGCCTCCTCGCTCGATGCGGCTTCGCTCAGCTCGGTCTGTTCTTCGGACGAAGTGTCCTCTTCGCCCTCATCCAGAATACCGCGGCTGAGTTCCTCGAATTCTTTGAGGCTCGGCAACTCAGCGAGGCCCTCGAGTCCAAACTGGATCAAGAACTCTTTGGTTGTGCGATAGAGCATCGGCTTCCCGATGACTTTCTTGCGCCCCGCCGTCGTGATCAGCTTGCGGTTCAGCAGCGTGTGGATGACGCCGGTTACGTTAACGCCGCGTATCGCCTGGATCTCGGGCACGGTGATGGGCTGCTTGTAGGCGATCACAGCGACGGTTTCCAGTGCCGGCAGCGACAGCTTCAACCTCGGCCGAAGGGTTCGGACAAAGCCTCGCACGCCCTCGTGATGCTCGGCTTTCGTCGACATCTTGTAGCCGCCGGCAATCGCCCTGATTTCGATGCCGCGGCCGGGCTGTGCGTACTGGGAAATCATTGCGTCTAGATCGCGCTTGACCACCTCCTGAGGCAATTGCAGCCCGGCTGCAATCTGTTCGAGCGTCAGCGGCTCCTCGGCCACGTAGACGATCGCTTCGAGCAAGCCTCGACGCTGGATTTCGTCGGGCAGCAAAGCGGGTATTGTTGGCTGCTCGCTCACTCTTGATAGTCTCCCTCGGCGGCGAGCAACGACTCATCGTTGCTAAACACGACGTCAAACATCTTATGTTTTCGGATCACGATTTCGTCAAATAGCTTCCTCTGGCGCAGAAGAATAGCCTGCATGCGAACCATCTCGAGAACGGCCAGGAACGTAGCGATCAGGGCGCGCCGGCTGGGCTGTCGTTCGAAGACTTCCCGCAACACAACGGGCTCGTCTTCGCTGAGTAGCAAATTCTTCAGATAAGAGATGCGGCTGCCCACCGAGACATCGCCGCCCGGAACTTCGTAGCTGGGGCGGTTCTTTGCACGCTCCAGCACATCTTGAAAGGTTTTGACGAGATCGAATACCGAGACGTCAAGTCCCGGATCTTCGTCTTCCTCGACAAACGCCTGAATCGGCGGATTCGACCAGGTGCTTTCCTCGACCAGGCGTTTCTCGCGCAGCATCTGCGATGCCTGCCGGAAGGTTTCATGCTCGATCAGCTTTTGAACAAGCTCCTCTCGAGGATCTTCCTGCTCGTGCTCGGGAATCGTAGGATCACGCGGCAACAGCATCTTCGACTTGATCTGGATCAGTGTCGCGGCCATGAAGACAAATTCGCCTCCCAAATTGATATTCAACTCGCCGGCGCGGCGCAGGAAGTCCAGATACTGATTCGTGACCTGAGCGATCGGGATGTCGTAGATGTCGAGCTTGTGCCTGCGAAGCAGGTCAAGCAGGAGGTCGACCGGGCCTTCGTAGTGCTCGAGCCGGACCCGGAAAACGGAGTCGTCTAGGGATTCATCTTCCAAAGGCGCGGGGGCGTTCTCTGGTGTCACGACGGCATCTGTATCGTGTGAATCGGAAGGTGCTGATGAACTCAAGAACGCTATCCTGTCCGCCCTGAAATCCTTGCTGCTCGGGGAACAGAGGATCGAATCTCACTTTAGCATGGGCGCGCCTAATTGAGAGCCCGAAAAGTTCGAAACCGGACGGGGGGGTGGGCTTACGCTGGGGGTGGGCGGAAGGCGACCGAACCTATGCGGAGGCACGGCCGCTGAACGGAACTTCAGCTTGATTTCAAACCTGCTGAGCAACGCTGGGAACGCCGCGAGAGGCTGCTCTATTCAGCCAGCGTGAACAGGAGATAAATAACGATCGGGTAGACCATCGCGAGCGCAAACGCCATGGCGGTTTGCAGTGTGCGGATGGTTTTCAAGTCGCCGGATTTACCCAAGGCGTCACCAATGCTGAGCCCGATCGCGTTGGCAAGGTCGGGAGATGCGCCGCCGCCCCCTTCATCCTCGCGGTCCCTTAGCTTCTGCAGTTGGCGTCGCATTTCCTTTATTTGATCGCCGGTTTGCCGTGAAGCGCTGGACCAGCGATTGCTTTCCTGCTCGAGCAACGCCTTGATATTCCCTCCGCCACCGGAGTTCCCGGCTTCGACCAGACGCCGCTCCAGATCCTCCAGGCGAGCCTTCCATTCAGCGGACGAAGCGGTTGACCCGCCTTCCTCAGGGCCTCGCTCTTCGAGCACTGCTAGGCGATTCGCGAGATCTTCGAAAGTTTCCGAGGTTTCGTCTGAACCCTCGGACCCGGTCGCAACCGACTTCTCCACTATGGATAGACGCGAAATAATCTCAGTGACCCTGGGGTCAGACCCAGCGCCCCCAGCGCTCTCAATACCCTTCAAGCGAGCAGCCAGCTCGGCAACGCCCGCGACGCCACCCTCGGATTTCGACTGCTCGATCGAGGCGACTCGCGCCAGCAGCTTGTCAACCCGAGGATCGGGCGTGCTTCCACCTGCCTTTTCGATGCCCTCGAGCCGTGAGGCCAGCTCAGAAATGCCGGGTCCATCAACTTTCGCCTCGACGTCGGCGATTCGTGCGTTGACTTCCTCAAGGTTGACGACAGCGGGTTCCCCGGTGTTCGACTCCAAAGAATCCAGCCGCTCCAGTATCGCCTCGACTCGCGTGTCCGTTTCCTGCTGCGTGGAAATTTCTTCCAGGCGGGCTAGGCGATTCTTTAGCTCCTCCCTACTTTCGGAGTTGTCTTGGCTGGAGTCCTGCTCCAACGCTTCCAGGCGCTCGGACAGCTCTTTGACATCGGTCGCGGAACTGGACGTTTCGGTATCCTCAATGGCCGCTAGCCATAAAAGCACATCGTCGATGCGATCATCGCTGCCCGGCTGGGCTGTGTTGACCTCGACCGTCGCGATACGGGCAAGCAGTTCGTCAAAGCGCTCTTCGCGGGGCAGCGAATGGACATCCTGCTCGACAGCCGACACCCGATCCAGCACGCCCTTGATTTGTGAATCGTCGATCTGCGAATCGCCTTTGGCTTCCCCTGCACGCACTTCGAGAGCGGAGAAGCGCTCGGCCAACTCGTCCAGCTTCGAGCTGGAAGCGAGTTCGGCCGTCGTGTCCTCGAATGCTTCGAGCCTGGCCACGACGCTGTCGAGTCGAGCCTCATGGTCGATCGCGGCCACAGTGCTTTCGACATCCGCGACTCGTGAGATGATCTCGTCCACTCGGGGGTCTGATGATGATTCTGCCTTTTCTTCTTCCAAAGCGACGAGCCGCGAAAGCACCTCTTCGTTGTCAGCTTCGGAAGTCTCCGCGTCTCTTGCTACCGCTTCCTCGAGGGAAGTAAGCCGCTTTGGCAAGTCTTCGCCAGGCAGACTCTGTTCCACTTTTTCGACACGCGCGAGTATCTCTTCGACCCTCGGGTCTGAGGCTGCATCAGGCTCCGCACTTTCGAGCGCTGTTACCCGCTGGCCTAGCTCCGTAACTCGTTCCGAATCTGCCAGGTCTTCGTTGGCTTCTTCCAGACCGCTAAGGCGAGTCGTGACCTCGTTGACACTGGAGGCCAGTCCCTCTGCCTTTTCCTCGGCACTAGCCAGACGTTCGAGCGCGTCGTCAACCCGCGGATCAGGCGCTGGCTCAGCGATCATGTCCTCAACGGAAGTCAGCCGGGAACCCAACGAGTCGACACTTTCGTTGGATACGAAGTTCTGAGCCGATTCCTCGACCTGGGCAATTCTTTCAAGAACACCGTCCACTCGGCCGTCCGCCGCGGGTTCTTGAAGGCGCGTCTCTACGGTTTCCAATCGCTGACTCAGTCCGTCGACCCGCGCATCCGCCGCCGGTTGATCGGCAAGCGTTTGCAGGCCGTCGAGTTTCGAGGAAATTTCAGCGAACCGGGGGTCGTCTTGCCGAATCGCGTCCGCTTCGATCGCCGAAAGACGCGAGGACAGTTCGGCGGTCCGCGGATCGGCTTTGATTTCTTCCGCTGCCTTTTCGATCTCCGCCAGGCGGGATGTCAGTTCCGGCACTCGAGCGTCTTCCGCGGGTTTCTTCAGCGCACTCTCAAACGAGGCGATGCGTATGACCATGTCATCGGTACGTGGGTCGCTTGGAACTCCCTGTTCCAGCCGTTGCTCGAACTCCTCTAGCTGGGCCTCAATCTCATCCAGCCGCGCGGTATCCTTAGTCCCGCTGGCCGACGGCCTTGTTCCTTCGAGCGCGCCCAAGCGGTGAATGATTTCGTTCACGAGAGGGTCCGGCGTACCTTGGCCGAACTTCCTTTCGAGTTCCGCGACGCGCATCATGATGGCGTCGACCCGGGCGTCGGCCCCGAACGTCGCTAAGCGCTCTTCGAGTTCGGCCAGTCTCTCATCCACGTCGCTGCTTTCTGCCGGCGGGCTGATCAGGTCGTCCAACTTCTCCGCGACCATGGATTGGAAATCCGTGCTGAGTCTGCTCTGTTGCTCCAAATCCTCGCGTAGTTTCGTCAATGAATCTTCGTCTGCCATTTGAGTGTCCTGGAGGGCTCGGTACTGCTCGGCGACCTCGGAATTGCCTGTGTCAGTAGATTGTTGCTCTGCCGACTCTTCCATGGCAACACCAGACGGGGGTTTTTCTTGATTGTTGCTGCTACCGTTTTTGGGGGATGTGCTTTTGGCCAAGCTGGTAACCCTCTTTACAATCGTTTTACCGAGAGGCCCAATCCGCTGCTGTGGAGGCCGGAATCTTCGCGGAAGAGTCCTATCTTGGAGTTTCGGCTGAAAGCCTCAGATCAACAATGAGGACCTTAGCCTAATTCAATGGCGAAAGAAACTTATCGTTGGCAAATCAGCAACGCAAGATGCAACGGACAGTCAAACTAGCCGGCGGGAAGCCAGTCCCGCGACGGCCGGATATCGGGCTCTAGCGGCTCTGGACTCGAGGCGCTTCAACGACAGTTTGGGCTTCCCCGGGGCGCAGACGGTGGGTCTTTTGCGGGCGCGGATTGCAGGTTTTTGCAGAACTTGCAGGGTTTGGCTATTTTTTGGGATGGAGCGCGCAGGGTGGTAACCCCTCTCTGACGGTCGCCGCTCATTGGTTCGCGGCTCGATAGCAACAGCACGCGGATCAGGCGAGGGCTTTGGTGATGACCTTGCCGCTTACGTCGGTCAGACGAAAGTCGCGGCCCATGTGGCGGTAGGTGAGCTTGGTGTGCTCCAGGCCCAGGTTGTGCAGGATCGTGGCCTGCAGGTCATGGATGTGGACTTCGTCCTCGACGATCGTCAGGCCGAAGTCGTCGGTCTTGCCGATCACTTGCCCGCCCTTGATGCCGCCGCCGGCCAGCCACATGCTGTAGCCGTTGGGGTGATGGTCGCGCCCGGCGAAGTCAGCGTCGGCGGGTTTGCGCATCTCGGCCATCGGGGTGCGGCCAAACTCGCCTCCCCAGACAACCAAAGTGTCGTCGAGCAGGCCTCGTTGCTTGAGGTCTTTCAGGAGTGCGCCGACGGGTTTATCCGTCTTGTCGCAATTCTCCTTGAGTTTCCTGTTGATCTCGGTATGGTCGTCCCAGCTAGCGTGGGCCAGCATGATGCAGCGGACACCTCGCTCGACCATGCGGCGGGCTAGCAGGCAATTGGTTCCGTACTGGCGCGTTACATCGTCGTTGACGCCGTACGTGTCGAGGGTCGACTGCGATTCGTCGGAGAAGTCCAGCAGATCGGGCGCGGCGGATTGCATGCGAAACGCCAGCTCATAAGAGGCAATCCGGGACGCAATCTCCATGTCGCCCGTCTTGCGGTAGTGCTCTTCGTTCAGGTCACGCAAGGCGTCCAGGCTCGACCGCTGCAGATCACGGTCCACGCCGTCGGGGTTCGAGAGGTAGAGGATCGGGTCGCCGCTGCTGCGAAAGACGACTCCCTGGTAGGTGGAGGGCAGAAAACCGCTCGACCAGTTCGTGGATCCGCCGCTCGTGCCTTTGCCCGAGCTCAGGACGACGAAGCCTGGCAGGTTCTGTGACTCGCTGCCGAGCCCGTATGTCGCCCAAGCGCCAATCGTGGGACGGCCGACCAGCGGGCTCCCGGTCATCAGCAACGACTGCCCCGGATGATGATTGAACGCGTCGCTGCGCACCGAACGGATGAGGCAAATATCGTCCGCGGCGGCGCCAATGTGCGGCAGCCAGTCGCTGAACTCGGTACCGCTTTGGCCCTGCTTGATGAACTTCCGCGGGCTGGCCATCACCGATGCGGTTGGCTTGATGAAGGCCAGTTGCAGGTCCTTGATCACCGAGGCCGGCAGAGACTTGCCGTGCCATTTCTGCAATTCCGGCTTCGGGTCGTAAAGATCGACCTGGCTGGGCGCCCCGGCCTGGAACAGGAAAATGATGTTCTTGGCCTTCGGCGCGAAATGGGGGGCTTTCGGCGCCATGGGGTTGTCGCCGCTGGGACTACTCGTCGCGCTTCGGCCTTCGGCTGAGAGCAGCTGAGCCAGTGCGGCCGTGCCGAGCCCTCCGGCGCAACTGTTGAGGAAGCCGCGGCGTGATTGGATTTTTTGGAACTGTTCGAATGTCATTAGATATTGATCCGTTGTTTCGTTGATCCGTTGTTTCGTGGAGCAGTCGATCCGTGACTTGTTCGCGGTCCCTTTGGCTGCTTGCTACAGCCTTCGGTCCAAGTTGAAATTCATGGTCACGGCCGCTCCTCCGCCTGCCGGAACCGTGACGCCCCAGGCCACGCGCCGGTTTTGGTCGAAGCCGGAGCGGCGAGATATGGTGCGCCCAATGATATATCCGATAGCCGCGCCGGCGACGACATCGGTGAGCCGATGCGCCCGGTCGTCCATGCGGGCATATCCCATATAGACCGCGGCCATGTAGGCCGGGATTCCCAGCTTTTTCCCGTAGTGATGCGACGTGACCGCTGCCCAAGCAAACGCTCCCGCGGTGTGTCCTGAAGGAAACGAGGCGTTATTCTGGCCATTCGGGCGCTCACTCTGTACAACTCTCTTGATTCCAGTGACCAACGCTTGGCTGAGCACGTAGCCCTGAGACAGGCTGTAGGCATAACTTCGAAAGCGCGTGTTCTCCGTAGTGCCGCTGATCAGCAGGAAGCCAGCGAGGGCGGGCACCGTTACCCATTTCGCGCCCACGATGTCGCCGGGATGCCGAAAAGGTGATGGCTCCTTGTCCCGGAAATAGCCTTCCAATCGATCTTTCGGGACCGTGGCGACCCCAGTGGCAAGGCCCCCGATCAGGAGCGGGACGGCGTTGTCTTTCGCGAAAAGTGCGCCGAAGTTTCGCACAAGCTCGATGGGGAATTGCTTGAGGGTAGGCTCCCTTTGTTCCCGCTCCTGCTGCTGGGACTCCTGGCGCTCGGCAGGAGCCGGGTCTACCGGTTCCGTCGGCGCGGGTGTTCCGGCGGCGGCCACGGTCAGCCCGAGCCACACCACAACTCCGACGTTGAGAACCTTCACACTCCCGCCTATTCCCTCGCCTATTCCCTCGCCTATTCCCTCGACTATTCCCTAGTGATGAATTCGTCCAGATTCAGCAAAACCCGGCTGACCGCCACCCAGGTAGCCGCTTCGACCGCGGGAATGCCTTCGAGCGCCACGGCAAACAGAGTGTCTCGTTTCTGGGGATTAGCGTCTAGGTCTCGCTTCTGTTCGAGATAGAAGCCAAGTAAACGTTCCTGCTCCTGCGCGGTGGGCAATCGGGCCAACACCAACCGATAAGCATAATCGAGCCGGTCCGAAAATCTGTCGCCTGGGGAATCCTGCAAAACGCGCGCGGCAAAGGCCTGAGCGGATTCAAAGAAAACGTCGTCGTTGAGAAGGTTGAGCGCCTGCAGCGGGGTGTTCGACCGTTCCCGGCGGCAGTGCGTCGCGGACATATCAGGCGAATCGAAGTTCATCAAAAACGGATAGGGCACCGCTCGCTGAAAATGAATATAGAGGCCGCGCCGGTAAGCGTCTTTTCCTTCGCTCTGTTGCCACTTGACCTGGTCCGAATAGCCCAGCGCCGCCACGCCGTCGGGCTGCGGAGGCATCACGCTCTTGCCGCCGACCTTCGGATACAGAAGCCCGCTGACCGACAAGGCGCTATCGCGGATCAACTCTCCCGGCAAACGCATTCGCGCCTGCCGCGCCAGCAGAATATTGCCCGGGTCGGTTTGCTGCAATCCGGGGCGATGGTTCGACGACTGGCGATAGGTGGCTGAAGTGACAATCTTCTTATGGAGTTTTTTCAAACTCCAACCCTGATCCATGAAATCGACCGCTAGCCAATCCAGTAACTCGGGATGAGACGGCTTCTCGCCTTGCGTTCCGAAATTCTCGGAGGAGAGAACAATTCCGCGTCCGAAATACTCCTGCCAAATTCGATTGACCGCCACCCGGGCCGTCAGCGGGTTGTCTCGTGATACGATCCAGGTCGCCAAATCGAGACGTGTTGGAACTGCGCCACGGCGGGTCTCTATTTGAGAAAGGAAGGCTGGGGAGCCTGGCGTGACCTCAAGGCCTTCACGATCCCAGCTTCCGCGAATGTGGATATGCGTTGTGCGCGGGGTGGCCAGCTCTTCAACACTCCGCGCCCGGCTTAGCGCGGGAGTCTCCTGATCGAGTGCAGTGAGCTGATTGAATGCTTCCTTGAAACCAAGCTCTTTGTAGTGATCCGCGGTGACGACCCTGCCATAGTTTTTCAAGAAATACTTCGTGAGATCGTAGGCTTCTCGTTCCGTTCTTTGGCCGGGACTCTTGCGCAAAACCTGGTGCCCCTTATCCATGTAGAGGGGCAGAACGTCGTAGCTGAGGTCCCAATCCGTCCACTTGCCAGGACTCGCGGCGGCTTCGAGCAACTTAGCTTCCCAAGGCGGTTGCAGCTCAGCGACTTTGTGCTTTTCGAGGATTTCGCGGCGCTTTTGGTGGTAGTCAGGCTGGGCGGCGAGGTAGGGGCCTAACTCGCCGGCGAGCGGGGCATCGATATTGACTTCATCGATGCTGTTGAAGAATGCAAAGAAGCGGTAGTAGTCCTTCTGCGAAGTGGGATCGTATTTGTGATCGTGGCATTGCGCGCAACCCACCAAGAGGGCCAACCAAACCGTGCCGACCGTGTTCGCGCGGTCGATCGTCTCCTCGAAGCGATATTGCTCAATGTTCACCCCACCCTCGCGGTTCTTGAGGGTGTTGCGGTGCAGGCCGGCCGCAACTCTTTGCTCGACGGTGGCGTTGGGGACAAGGTCTCCGGCGATCTGATCGATCGTGAACTGGTCAAACGGCAAATCGTTATTGAAAGCGTTGATGACCCAGTGGCGATAGCGCCAAGCGTGCGGGCGTGGCGTATCCTTCTCGTAGCCGTCGCTATCGGCGTAACGTGCCAAGTCGAGCCAATGAGTCGCCCATTTTTCTCCATAATGTTTGGACTCGAGCAAGCGGCCGACCAGCCGCTCATAGGCATTCGAACTGGGATCGGAAACGAATTCCGCGACGATGTCGGGGCTCGGCGGCAGTCCGGTTAGATCCAGACTGAGCCTGCGAACCAGTGTTGCTTTGTCGGCCTCCCGAGAGGGTTCTATGCCCTCACTTTCGAGTCGCGCGAGCACGAAGGCGTCAATACCATTTCGAACCCAGGAGCTATCATCAACTCGCGGGAGGGGCGGCCTTTTCGCTGGCAGAAAAGCCCAATGCGCCGACGTGGTTTCGGACTGATCATCGGCGCCCGGCTCGCTTTGGGTGATCTCCGCCTCGGGCCACTTAGCGCCCTGGTCGATCCAGCCGCGCAGCAGTCCGATTTCTTTGGCGGAAAGCCGTTCGCCAGCCGGTGGCATCACAACTTTCGGGTTCAGGCCGGCCACGAATTGGACAAGCTTGCTCGCCGCACTGTCGCCCGGAATGATTACCTGACCCGAGTATCCTCCCTTGAGCGCGGCTTGTTTGCGGTCGAGCCGCAGTCCATTCATTTGCTGTTGCGGTCCGTGGCAAACATGGCAGCGCGACTTGAAAAGCGGCTCGATGTCGCCGCTGAAATCGACATCTTCCGAAGTTGCCGGCGGAAGGGCGGGCGCTGCGGCAGCGAGCGTGTTCCCGGACGGATAAACAAGGGTGGAGAGAAGCAAAAAAGCAAATGCAGCCACACACGGCCAACGGCCGGCAATAGCACAGCTCGTTCCGTGGGTTGGAGGTCGTTTCATCGCAGACATTTTTTTCGGCTGGGCTTTCGGTTGATCTCTTCTTTCGGTTGATCTATAGGGTCGCCAGAGTCGCCCCTCGGCAAGCAGCTGAGTCCATTATAACCCTGGATTTTAGCCAGATAAGGTCCGTTTGAGCCATTCAGCCGAGATCTCCGATCAGTGACTGGGGCCGGTTTCGATCTCCCGAGTTGCGGCCTCAAGCGGCAGCGCTACTCCCCTAGAATGTCGTAGGTCGTGGTGCCGCGAACGCGAACTTTGAAATAGGCCTCTTCCCAATCACGATGCGCTTCGTGGTCCGTGTACTGTCCTAAGATCGTCGCGTCGTCCATTTCCATACACACACCCCACTCGCGCAGATTCTCGGTGTACTCCGGTTTCTCAACGGGGCCGCCTTTGGAGTAGGTCCGAAGGGGCCTCCTCAGCTTGCCGACCCAAACTTTGTTCAGTCCCTTGATCTTCTCGGGTAAATCACTGGTCACCTTGACGAACTCCTTCCAATCATCGTCACTGGCGTCCTTGATGGTCGTAAACGCGAAGCAGTGCATCAGTTTTTTCTCGCCTGCCTTGGAGGCGCCTATGAAAACGAGAACGGCGGCTGCGAGGACGATAGGGCGAATTAGTTGAAAACGCATTTTTCGGTATCTCCTGATTGTCGGATTGTATCCGGGCCTTTGAGTTGAAGACGGATTACGATTCTATCGGAAGTAGGTGGGAGACTTCCAGTGCAAGATCCGTCCGTAGGGTTGCGACCGCTTCCCGCAGGGCTTGCGATCTTGCGCCGCTTGGCGGCTGGCTGAAAGGCCCTCGGTAGAAAGTATTGTCCGCTCGGCTGATCGTTTCTAGTGCAAAATGTCCTAGTGCAAAGTGTCCTGTTTTCGTGGACTTCTTGGGACTTTCGATCTACTTTCACGTGAATTTTTAGCTTCCCGGGCCAGATCGGGGGTTCATGGATTCGGGTAAGCTGCTTTGTTTCAGTGGTATAGGAAGTTGGGTTGCGGGATTTGGCAGATTCTGGCAGGTTTTTGGAATTTTTGGGTCCTCGCGTGGCCCAGCTTGCCTTTGCATTCGTTTGGGCATGGGTTTGTGCATGCTCTCTTGTTGATTCGATCGATTCACCGCTCTTAGAATAGCGGCACTATTGCGGATGTCAAGCTTCGGGCGGGAACATTTGTTGAAAACAGAGGGGATGTTTCTTTTCGGTTCCGTGACTGGTCTGTGGGCTTTGGCGGCATCGGCGTGTTGGGCGCTTGGAATTGACCTGCAGGTCGACGGAACTACCTCCCCCCACAAGACCGGTGCTTAGGCCCTCGTCATGGCCGAAGAGGATGTTCGGCAGCTAACGGACGAAGCGGTGCGCAAGGGAGCTACCGAGTTTGAGCTGGCCGGTAATGGCTTGACCGGCCCGTCGCCCCAGATCGGCCAGCTCTCCCAGTTACAGATTCGCCTCATCTACGACAACCAGTCGAGACCGACGCATGACAGGCGAGGATGCCCGCCCCCCGCTTCAGAATGGCCAAACTCGAGCCGCCAATCTCTGACGAGCCCCGCGCTGCGGGTATTCAAGACGCTTTCGCAGGCGCAACCAGAGTCCTTCGTGACAGATCTGGATCTAGTAAGGGACTTCTAGTAGATGATGAACTCCAGCAGATTACCGTCCGGGTCACGGACATAGCGGCTGGCGCCCTTGGCCGTGCCGTCTTCGCGCCCGCCCTGCCGCTCGACCGGCCCGAGGATGACGTCCGCGCCTGCTCGATCGAGTGTCGTTGTCAACGCGTCCGCTGAACCATCCCACACGAAGCAGAAGTCACCGCACGGCGGCTGGGCCGCGCGGGCGCGGAGTGTGAATGCCTCGCTCTGCCACAGCGCGGGCCGGTGGAAGTTGATCTTGTTATTGCCGAAATGGACAGAGCAGATGCGCTCCCCTTCATTCACTTGAAAGCCCAGCGCGCGATAGAAACGCACCATCTCTTCGGTGTTGCGCATCGGCACGGCGACGTGATCGAAACCGCTGACCGCACCGAATGCCTGCGCCTGTCCGCGCCCGGCGCTGAGCGAATGTCCCGCAACGGACGCGCCCGCGCCCGACGCGAAGACCCGCTTCATGAATCCTCGACGTGAACCCAGTTTCATGGATACCTCATTGCCGGAACCCCTTAGGACCAGGTTTCCGAGCTTCGCTGCCTAGCACAGCTATCGTAACGCTCTCAGGGCCACATCTTCCGGCTATGCCGGGCCCCCCCCCGCGGCGAAACGCGACGTGGTACAAAAATACCCATGACTTCTATACTTTTCGGCAGGCTAGCCACTCTGGCGCTCGCTTGCTTTATCACCGCGTGCGGCAGTCCGAAGGCGCCGTTCTCGGTGATCCTGCTGCCCGATACTCAGCTCTACAGTGAGAACAACCCACAGTACTTCTACGACCAGACTCGCTGGGTGTCCGACCATATTCAGGACGAGAACATCAAGTTCGTCACGCACGTCGGCGACATCGTGCAGAATTACGACCAGGCGGAATCCGAGTGGGAGGTCGCCAATGGAGCAATGGGGCTTCTGGACGGACACGTGCCCTGGGGCGTCGCGGTCGGCAACCACGACTACGACTTGGGCGAAAACGGTAAGCCCGTGCGAAAGGCCTCGGCGTTCCTCAAATGGTTCGGACCCGATCGCTTCGCGGACCAGAAGTGGTTTCGGGGAGCCCACGACAACGGCATCAACAGTTATCAAGTCTTCACAGCCGGCACCCGGTCTTTCTTGATCTTCCACCTCGAATCTGATGTCCCCGACGAAATCATTCGGTGGGCCAAAGACGTTCTAGCGGAACACCGTGACTTACCCGCGATCGTCACTACGCATATTTACCTCGATGATCGAAGCCAAGCCCGCCATTCAGAGCCTTACATGCTGGGCCAGACCGGTAACTCGGGTGAGCAAATCTGGCAGAAGTTTATTCGCTCGAGCCCCCAGGTCTTCATGGTGCTGTGTGGACACTCGTCAACAGCGGGCGGAGAGTGGTACCAGGTATCGAAGAACGATACCGGCCAGGATGTCTTCGAGGTGCTGGCCGATTACCAAGCCCGCGAAAACGGGGGGGACGGCTGGTTGCGAATTGTTCGGTTCGATGAGGCGCAAGGAAGGATCTGGTTCAAGACTTACTCGCCATCACTTGACCAGTACGAGAGCGACGACAATAGTGATTTCGCGTTCTCGGTCGATTTCGCGGCGCGGCTCTAGCCCACAAAGCTTGTGTTGCTGAAGTTTCTTGGAAAGATCGAGCCCGAAGCCGCCGATGCTGTCTTATAATTTGACGGGGTTATCCCTACGTGCCAGGCAGGAGGATTTTATCATGCTAACGATTCCAAAGGGCTGGGGAAGGAACTGCGACGGTTTTTCGCGGCGCGATTTTCTTCAGGTCGGCTCGCTCGGTCTTCTGGGGATGCAGTTGTCCCAAATTATGGCGCTGCAGGATACCGCCAAGGCTGCGGCGGCATCCGCTCCGCGCTTCGCCGGCGCGCAGGGCTTTGGCGCCGCCAAGTCGGTCATGGTCATCTTTCTGCAAGGCGGACCCAGCCACATCGACATTTGGGATCCCAAGCCGGATGCCCCCTCGAACGTACGCGGCGAGTTCAAACCCATCAAGACCAAGGTTCCCGGCATCCAGCTCAGCGAAACGATGCCGAAGCTGGGTCAGTCGATCGACAAGTGCACGCTCATTCGTTCGATGAGCTACACCCCGGCCGGGTTGTTTAACCACACGGCGGCGATTTATCAGATGCTGACGGGCTATCCGCCGGATAAAGTTTCGCCCTCCGGCCAGCTCGAGCCGCCCTCACCGATCGATTTCCCGACGGCCGGCTCCTGGGTCAGCAAGTTTCTGCCTCCGACTGAACCCGTCTTGCCGTTCGTCGAAATGCCGCGACCGCTTCAAGAGTCGAACGTGATCGGCAAAGGCGGAGCGGCCGGTTTCATTGGCAAGGAGTTCGACCCCTACCGGCTGTATCAAGATCCGAACAAGCCGATTCGGCTGGACGATCTGGCGCTCCGCAAAGAGACGCCGGAGGCACGGCTGCAGGACCGCTTCGACTTGCTCAAGGGCATCAACGGGTCGATGAAAGGCTTGGAGAAGGCGGTTGAGTCGCACGCAGTCGATAAGTATTACGAGAAGGCATTTGACTTGGTGCTTTCCGGCAAAGCACGCGACGCTTTTGACCTCGAGAAAGAAACGTCACAGATGCGCGACCGCTACGGCCGTTACACGTTTGGACAAGGCGCGCTGATGAGCCGCCGCCTAATTGAAGCCGGGACCCGGTTCGTACAGCTCAACTGGCCCTCGGTGGCCAATGGCAATCCAGAGACGGACGCCTGGGATACACACGCAGCCAACTTTGGCCCTCTCAAGAACCTGCATTGTCCGAAGCTTGACCAGACCCTTTCGGCACTGCTCGAAGACATGACCGATCGCGGATTGCTGGATGAAACTCTCGTTCTCGCGGTAGGCGAATTTGGCCGTTCACCGAGGCTGGGCGTTAGCACCTCGGGTAACACCAATTCGCCCGATGGGCGTGACCACTGGCCCTACTGCTACACGGCTATGATCGCCGGCGCGGGCATCCCCGGCGGCCGCCTCTACGGTGAGTCCGACGATACGGCGTCCTCGCCGAAGGACAAACCGGTTCATCCGAACGATCTGCTGGCGACGGTCTACTATGCGCTGGGTATCGATCCTGGGCAAGAAATCCACAACCACCTAAACCAGCCACGCACACTGGTGAAAGGCAAGCCGGTCAGCGATCTCTGGGTCGGGTAGGCGGGAAGGCCCGGCGATGTAGTCGGGCGTTTGCGTTGTCTACCTTAGTCAGGTGCGGTCATGGGCCTCCCTGCGGTTCCTTCTTGGTAGTGACCCTGGATAGGCCGGTAGGGTTATCCACATGCAGCGGTCTCCTACGACGATAATATCGTGCGCGGCGCCGCGCCCCTCATCCAGGTCGAATCCGGCAAACTAGAGCAGTGGCGCTCAGTTCCTTGGCCAGATGGTCTTGCTGGACCGCCGTTCTTCTGGCTGCGATTCTCGTCCCCTTCTTTCTCTACGAAGATCCGATCAGCGCCTGGAGTCAGGACTTCCTCGATCGGGAAGATTCCCGCTGGTTCGTAGGCGCGGTGCTGGGAGGATTGCTTGCGGCTGACCTGGTCTTGCCGGTGCCGTCGAGTGTCTTGAGCACGTCGGCGGGCTACTTGCTTGGGCTGTGGACCGGCAGTCTGGTGACGTGGACCGGAATGACCGCAGGCTGTTTGATCGGCTATGCGTTAGGCGCCACGGCGGCCAAAAGTTGACCCGCCGCTTTGTGGGAGACAATGAACTAGAGCGAGCCTCTCTTGCCCGAAACCGTTTCGGCGACTGGATGATCGTGATCTGCCGGGCGGTTCCCGTTTTGGCCGAAGCTTCCGTCTTATTCGCGGGAGTCACGCGCATGCCGTTGCGCAGGTTTGTGTTGCTGGCGGCGCTATCCAATCTCGGTATCGCCGTGACCTACTCGGCCGTCGGCGCCTATGGGTTCCAGGCAGAATCGTTTCTGCTGGCGTTCGGGGGGCGATCATTTTGCCGGGGGGCGCGATGCTGGTCGCCCGGCTGCGAAATTGAAGGGCGGCGGCGAAAACAAAAAGCGGCGGCAATGCTGCTGGAAGCTACTCGGCCGAAAGCTGGGCCATCGGGATCCCCTGATCGATCAGCATCACGGGGATACTGTCGTCGATGCGGTAGGTCGTCTCACCGTCTTCGGTGATCAGCCCTTCGTCGAGAGGCTTGTCGACGTCACTACCGTCGTGGTATTTCACTCCCCCGGACTTAATTCGCTCGTTGAGCTGGGCTAACTGATCCTCGGGCACCATCTGAACAGGAACTTTCGTCCGGGGACAGCAGAGAATCTCCAATAGATCTTTACTGATGGGCATCTTTCGTCTCCAGGCTGACTGGCTTGGTGGGCAAGAGCCGAACTTCCTTCGACAGCCTCAACTTATCAAGAAATTCAGTCTACCACCGCGAACGGGAGTCAAGATCGGCTCAGGCCTAATACTCCCTAATCGAAACTCGGAGCCCTGGACGGAAGTCCAGGGTCAGGCCGCCCCGCCTCGTTGTCTTCGTCGAAGGCGGCAACACTGCCGCCCATTATTTCGATCAGGAATTTGTCACGAGTCTGATTGGCGTGATGCTTGAACGTGATGCCGGCGGCTATACGACGGTCTGTTAAGACAGGAAGACCGCCTGGCAAACGGAAGACGGCCGGCTCGGAAACTCCCTCCATCGAACCGAAGCACATCAAGAACAAATCAGAAAATGCAGGAAGCGGCGGTCGGAGAACGGAAGTGGTGCGGTGAACTGCGTTGGTCTTGCAAACGTGGGGGATAGAGAAGTGCAGCTAAGTGCGTTGTGTTCTGGTAGGCCCGAGCGGACTCGAACCGCTGACCTCTACCGTGTCAAGGTAATTTACATCGAGATGGGTATCCGGTTGACTCAGGTAGCCCCAAGATGTAGTATGCCGGCAGATGGAAGATTACCCTCAGAACCTGACAGAATTCGAGTCCCGTTTTAGCAGTGAGGAGGCCTGCCGGGAGTATCTGTTCCGGCGGCGCTGGCCGGACGGTTCCCGCTGTCCGGGTTGCGGTTGTGGAAAGTCGTGGCCTTTGCGAAAAGTGCTGCTGCAGTGCGCTGCGTGTGGGCGCCAAACCTCGGTGACCGCCGGGACCATCTTTCAGGACACGCGCAGCCCTTTGCCGTTGTGGTTTCGTGCGATGTGGTGGGTCACCACCCAAAAGACCGGAGCCAGCGCTTTGGGACTTCAAGGAGTGTTGGGGCTCAACAGGTACGAAACGGCTTGGACCTGGCTGCACAAAATGCGGCGCGCGATGGTGCGGCCGGGACGGGATTTGCTGGCCGGGACGGTGGAAGTCGATGAAAGCTACTGGGGCGGGCTCGAAGAGGGCCTGCGGGGCCGAAACCTGCAAAACAAAGCATTGATCGCAGTGGCCGCTCAAGAGGATGGGCGGGGTATCGGCCGGATTCGCATGAAGAGAATCGAGGATGCCTCGGGCGAGAGCCTGTTGCCTTTCGTGGAGGAGTGCATCGAGCCGGGCAGCGTGGTGCATACCGACGGCTGGCCCGGTTACTCCGGGTTGAAAAAGGAAGGCTACGTCCATCAGGTCACAGTTGTCAGCAGGCAGGAGCAGTCCGCGTCGGAATTGATGCCCCGCGTCCACCGCGTGATGTCACTGCTCAAGCGCTGGCTGCTGGGCACCCATCAGGGCGCCGTGAGCCACAAACATCTGGACTACTACCTGGACGAGTTCACCTTCCGTTTCAACCGCCGCAAATCCAAAAGCCGCGGCAAACTCTTCTATCGGCTCGTCCAGCAGGCGGTAGCCGTGGATCCCGCGACTTACAAGATGATTGTTCACCCGGTTACAGAACCCAAGAAAATCCCCAAACCACAAGATATTGGGGCTACCTGAGTCAACCGGATACCCATCTACATCGAAATGATAAGCCTCTGAGAATCAGTCAGTTCGCGGCAAATCCGCAATGAAGAGGTTTAGTTCAATCACCAGGTCTAAACCCACCGCCTTGCAGGCGGTCAGCTTCAAGCAGTTCTGGATGAGAATGGGGGGATGGAAGAATATCGGCGAGGAGCGCATTCGGTCTACGACATCAAATATCACCTCATATGGATCACGAAGTACCGCTACAAGGTGTTACGGGGCAGGGTGGCAAAGCGGGTGCGGGATCTGATCCGGCAGAGCTGTGAAGCGAGGGGAGTGGCGGTGATCCGGGGCGCGGTGTCGCCGGATCATGTGCACATGTTGGTGACGGCTCCGCCGCAACTAGCGCCGTCGAAGCTGGTGCAGTACCTGAAGGGGCGGTCGTCGCGGCGATTACAGGACGAGTTTGGAGAGTTGCGGAAACGGTATTGGGGCCAACATCTGTGGGCACGCGGCTACTTTTGTGCGACGGTGGGCGCGGTAGATGAAGAAACGATCAAGAGATACATTGAGAGCCAGAAGAGGGCGAAGCGAGCCATTTGCGGCGGCTGCTAAAGAAGCAGCTCAAGACCACGGTTTCTCGGCGCAAGGGAGAAGAGCTTCCGGAATATGTCCGCCGCCTGATGCAAGGCGCCAACGAAAAAAGTCTCGAAAAGGCGCTTGACGAATTCGCGCAGCTCCTAAAGCATCAGGATGGAATTAAAATGCCGCGTTCGGGCGGAGAAGATGTTTACGACTATTCGCGACGGCTCCAAGTTGAGGGAAGGAGATAGGGACTCAAGCTTGAATGGGAGAGACCCAAGGGCAAGCCTCGCCGAGAACCTGCCCAGGGATTGGAGAGGGGAATCATTCCGGACCGTTTAAAGCTACAGAGCCAGAGCCCTTGGGAAGTACCCACCAGTATCGTCTTGCTGAGCGACCTACTGCGTTGGGTGACGATAGCAAGACTTGAGCTGGAGGCAGAGAACCGTGCGGACCTAGCGCAAGCACTCTACCAAGTCGGGAGACTATCGACGCTAGCAGGTATCGAAGAAGTTGCCGTAACCAGCCTCAAGCAGCAGAAGGGTTTCAAGAAGAAACGCAGTGAGACGACTCAAGAAAAGGAATCGGACTATCGCGAGTACGTCAACGAATTCTCAAGAATCAAGTCAAGCACAAAGTTCAGCAACCGCCGAGCTATCCAGAAGGTTATGGAAAAGTTCTCCAAGAGCGAATCGACTATCCGCCGCGCCCTCAGAAAGAACCAAGAAACTTTGCCACGCCAATAGCGTGACAGAGCCCCACCTGTCTGATGCTGTCCTTAGATGGAGGACAGCATGCAGCAAGACACTCAGACTTCGCCACTCGCCGACTATCTGACGAAAGACCAATTAGCCCGCCAGCTCGGGCGCAGTACTCGCACCATCGACCGTTGGCACACCCGGCGCATCGGACCACGCCGCACGAAAGTGGGCAACAAGCTCGTGCTGTTCAGCAAGAGCGCCGTTGCCGAATGGCTCGAAAGCCAGGCAGAGGACACAGTCGATGCGACCGCGTGACGCGGATTTAGCCGTGCTGTGGCAAGGCGTGTGCTATCGCTTTGAGCAAAAGGGCCTCAGGGCCCCCCACGACGCTGGAGGGCGTTCTACGCGGCCGTTCATTGGATTCTCGAACGGGGGCAATGGTGATCACCTTAACGCCGGCCGATGTGGCAGCGTATCGCAAGGAGCGGTTCCCCGCCTTCAAACAGAACGGCGAGTGGTGGCGTGGGCCTTGTCCGGTGCATGGTGGCGAGCGAAAGGACTCCTTCGCGATCCACAGCCAGACAGGCCAAGCGGTATGCCATTCGCAATGCGGGCGGGGTTGGGACATCCCGGCCTTGGAGCAGGCGCTTTCAGGCTCGGATTTCCCGGCGGCGGTCCGCGCCATCGAGCGCACCATAGGCCGCGATCTCAACGGGACACAGCCACAGCGGCGCATCGTCGCTGAGTACGACTATTGCGACGCTGACGGCCGGCTACTTTTTCAGGTCGTCCGGTACGCCCCGAAGGGCTTTCAGCAGCGACAACCGGACGGACAGGGCGGTTGGGTGTGGAACGTTAAGGGCGTTTGGCTTGTCCCATACAAGCTGCCCAGTGTTCTGAAAGCGGAAATAATTTTCGTCGTTGAGAGCGAAAAGGACGTCCATTCTCTGGAAAAGATTGGAATTATCGCGACCACCAACGCGGGTGGCCGGGTGGCGCGGGCAAATGGCGAGACGCCTACGCCCCGCACTTCGCGGCCAAGACCGTCTACGTGATTCCTGACGACGATGAGCCGGGCCACAAGCAGGCGCAGGCCGTTGCCCAAAGCCTACAGGGCGTCGCGGCTTCGGTGCGTATCGTTTCCCTGCCGCGCGGGAAGGACATTAGCGAGTGGATCGAAGCGGGCGGCACCGCCGCGCAATTACTCGAGCTGGCCGCTAGCGCTTCCGACTACCGCCCGTCGACGCCCGTGCCGGCCGTGACCGCCCCAAGCCAGCATCCCCGAGCGGCGGATCTGGATGGTTTTCGGTTCACCGACTTAGCAACTGCCGAGTTGATGGTGAAGTGGTACGGGCGGGAACTTCACTACTCCCACGCATGGCATAAATGGCTCGCGTGGGAGGGCAAACGCTGGAAAGTGGACGATACCGGCGCTGTCGTTCGGCGGGCAGCGGATACCGTGCGGCTATTGTACGACGTCGCGGGCACGATCAAGGAAAGCAAGGAACGTGAGCGGCTTGTACGCCATGCGCTCTCATACGAAGCAAGAAGAAGCTGGACGCGATGATCGCACTGGCCGCGAGTCGGCTCGACATCGTAGTTCTGCCGGAGCAACTCGACCGGAATAAGTGGCTGTTGAATGTCAATAACGGAACCTTGGACCTGCGGACTGGCGAACTGCGGGAACACCGGCGCGAAGATCTGATCACCAAACTGGCGCCCGTCCGCCATGACCCGGAAGCCAAGGCCACGCTGTTCGAGATATTTCTAAACGATATCTTCGCCGGGAATCAAGACGTAATCCGGTTTGTCCAACGCGCCATCGGGTATGCGATCACCGGCGACACGTCCGAGCAATGCCTTTTTATCACGTGGGGCGGCGGCGAGAACGGCAAGTCCACTCTGATCGAAACGATTCTCGCGCTGGCCGGAGACTACGGCATGTTCACGCCGCCGGAAACCCTACTTGCCAAGCGACACGACGGAATCCCAAACGATCTAGCTCTGAAGGGAGCCCGCTTTGTGGCAGCGGTGGAAACCGAAGAGGGCAAGCACCTTGCCGAGGCCCGCATCAAGCAGATGACTGGCGGCGATACGATCAGCGCCCGGTACATGCGGGGGGGGAATGGTTCGACTTCAAGCCCGAGTTCAAATGCTTCTTAGCCACGAACCATAAGCCCGCGATCCGCGGCACAGATCACGCCATCTGGCGACGTATTCGCCTGGTGCCGTTCACGGTGACAATCCCGAAGGACAAGCAGGATGGGCACCTAGCTGAGAAGCTGCTCGATGAACTGCCTTTCGTCCTGAACTTTGCCGTCCAAGGCTGTCTCGATTGGCAACGGGATGGCCTGCACCCGCCCGTGGAAGTTACCAGCGCGACGGCTGAGTATCGCGAAGAGAACGACCAGGTTGGCCGCTTCATCAGCGAGTGCGGCATCACCGGTGAGTATTGCCAGTTCAAAGCCCGGCCACTGTACCAAGAGTACCGGCGCTGGGCGACTGAAGCGGGTGAGAAGGACTTGTTGACCGAGACAGCGTTTGCTCAGCGACTGGCGGAGAAGGGGTTCGCAAAGAAGCACACGAACAGCGGAACGATCTACTTCGGGATCGGACTGAAAAAAAAAGTGACGGGTGACGGGTGACGGCTTTTCCGTATAAATCTTACGAAGGCTTAGACAAGGCGGTTATACCCAAAACCCCGTCACAACCCGTCACTTTGGCTAAACCCGTCACCAAAGCCGTAAGCGGGAATACCTTATGAACCGAAAAGCCAAGGGAACCCGCAACGAGCACCGCTCCATTGCCGTGCTCGAAGCCAGCGGCTACCGATGCACGCGCTCGGCTGCATCACTGGGTGAGTGGGACATCATCGGCATTGGCAGCCGGGACGTCGTGCTCTGCGAAGTGAAGACGCGAGACTGGCCTGGCCGGGCAGTGTAGAGATGGAGACGCTGCGGGAGTTCACCGTACCGACGGGAGTCCGCAAGCTGGTGCATCGCTGGCGACACCGCCAACGGCTGCCGGACGTGAGAGAGCTATGAACAACCACTGAAATTGAAAAGGACACTAGGACTAACGGAGGACTACGAAATGGCAGCAAAGGTACTTGAGTTTCCTACTTTCGACGCGTTTGACGCGCATTTTGGCGTGTGTCCAGAGTGCTTTCGCGGAGATGGCTTCCTAAATATCGGTCGCGACCACTGGTTTCACTGCAGAACACACAAGCTCAAGTGGCACGTCGGGAGCAACTTGTTCTCGGCATGGCGGCATGAAAGCGAGTCTCGATGGGCTGAGAACGCGGAACTTCTGGCGGGCTACAGAGGGGTGGAGGAGTATCACCCTCCTTTTCCATCCGTCAATGTGCCGGACCCCTAGCGGACGTGAAGGAGCTCGACTGATGAGAACCAAGTGGAGCCGGACCCGCGCCGCGAACCAACCGAGCAAGAGCAAGACGGCGAAGCACAACAAAGGCAACGAGAACGCGGCGCGCCGAATACTTGCCGCACCAGAGCAGCACCCGGCATTCATGGTCACGTGGGCAACTGCGTTCCGCAAGCGACGAGCGGAAGAACGCTCTAGTCAAACATTTGACGGGAGCTAACCCATCGAAGGGTAGGGGCGGCGGGTAAGATAGCTTACACATTGGCACAGTGAGACCCTTCGGGGCGAGCTGAAGGCACTTATAGTTTTGAACTTTCGACCACTTTGCCCACGAAAACCGGGGCTTTCAACCACTCCGTACTGAGTGGGAATAGACAGCAGGTTTTCAAACGTTGCGTCGCGTCGGCAGTTCGTGTTGACGAAGGAGAACCTAATGGCGAAACGAGGACCACAACCGAAGACCGGGAAGATGGAACCGCCTGCATATTCACTCTGCGAGACGGTGCCGGAACCGCCAAAGTGGCTGTCAGACATCGGCCGCGACGAGTGGACGGAGAAGGCCGAAGAGCTACGCGCGCGCGAGGCGCTCACGAAAGTGTGCTTGTCGTCCCTGGCAGTCTACTGCGACGCCTACGCTGCCTACCGGGAACTAACCGCCTACGTTCGTGAAAACGGCTCGACCTACAAGAGCCAGAAGGGCTGGGAGGCACCGCGACCGGAGGTCTCGCTGCAGACCCAGAAGGCGAAGCTGATGATGGGCTTCGCCAAGGAATTCGGCTTCACGCCTAGCAGTCAGTCGCGAATCGCGATCGTGCCGGAGAAGGCGGCTGACGTGGACCCGATTGAGGCGGCGCGGCAGGCTCTGCAGCGGGGTCAAGGGATTGGCGTGAGGTGAGTAGGCATAGATGCAGGGCGGCAAGTGTCCGATGTATCCGAGAAAATGGTAGTCGGCTCCACGGCTGCTTCCAGTGAGAAAAGATACCCACGTGCGTCAAGCGGTCGCGGTGTTTGTAAGGGGCAGCAATCAAATCGGACATGGAGTTAACTCGCTACCACTGAGCGGTCGCAGACTTCGCCAAGCGGTGAGGCTTGGGCAGATTCAACACGAAAAAGAAGGAGGATCTCAATGATCTCAACCGAAATGTCAAGCGCAGGACAACAGCACGACGACCGAAATCTTTGTATACGCTCTGGAGACGGCGGTCCGAGCGAAGCAGGCACTTTGGGACGCTCTGCAACAGCTCGCCGAGTTGGGCTATCCAGGCGAAGAACCGCCGGACCTTGTTTGTCTCGACCGCTGCGTGATGGAGCTAGCAATTTGTTCGGAGCCAAACGACATGAGCGTCGAAGACGCCAAACAGTTGTTGAACGACGCAAGACGCGAGACGTGTTTCCGGCTCAGCTTGAAACTCGGGAAAAAGCCCCGCACAAACGACAGCTAAGCTAGTCGGAAAACCTACCGTTGCATCGCAAGTGCCCGGCGGGTTGTGCGGATCGGGTGGAGCGAACGGGGGCCGTGTCGGCGCCGGAGGTCTACTGATAGCGACCATTCCGGCCACCGATCCTAAACAAGAAGCGGACCGAAGAAACGAAGATTCGGCCCCAGCGCATTCCGGGGCAAGTCGATCACGATTCCTGGATGACGTCAGCGTTCCGATCCGATGCCAATCAGTGATCGAGCATTTTCGGAATCGCGATCGGGATGGACGGGCGTCGACTTTGTCACGTAGATCCTCGCTAATGGCAAGGCGCCGTGAGCCGGGCCCTTGGATCAACCCCTACCGACAAGGGCGGATCCAAGCCGGAGACAACCTGCCTGCCGCCAAGAGATTCGAAAGCACTCGTTAAGACTGGGGATTGTCACTGAAAAACTCTCTTCCCACCAACAATCGTCTATCCCAAAGTCCTTGGTTCGCAATTGAAACAGACGGAAACCTAGTCGGCTCAAGGACCTGGGCCTGAGAAAATCGGTTTGTTGGACGGAAGGCTTGTTATCATTAGCAATCTTCACCGCGTTACAATTTTCTCAGGTCAGCGCAGTCGATGATCGACCAGACCATCTCGCACTACAAGATCACCGAGAAACTCGGCGAGGGCGGGATGGGTGTCGTCTACAGAACCGAGGACAACTCGGCGTGTACACGCGCTAGACAAGTTTGCCGACTCCATGGACAGCGCTACTGGACCGGTTGTCTGTTGCCTGTTCAATTTGTTGATTCGCCAGCCCGTTGGGTGTAGTCTCGTGTTTGGAGGGCCAGTTGCTATCCAAACGGTCGTTCGTTATGTGCCGCACATAATTCTACGAGGGCGTGATGAAGAGGAAGATGATTACCGAAGACAAAACCATAAGGAGGCTTTGAAACCTGAATTATGCACTGCGGCGTGGACCTGAGGAGGGCTGAGCCGCAAGGGACCATTGGGGACCCCCTAAAACATGGGGTAAAAAGGTCGGCTGGCAAAGATTCCAGCTTCGCCAGCCAACCCCAAGGAAGTCACCCACATGGTTACCAGACGAAAACAGCATAGCTCCCAAAGGCCCGTCCAACAAGGCCCAGCCGTGACGGCCTCGCGGCCCAATAAAATCGGGGCTTCGACGCCTTACCACTTCCGCGGCAGGAAGCCGACTCCCTACGGCGGCTTGCTGCCGGTGGTCGGGAGGGCGCTGATCTGAGAGCCTGGCTATGCACTAGCCGTAACGCACTGGAAACACGTCACTTCCGAGCGAGGTTTTAACGACGCGGATTCTGGGCGGGAAGGGAAACCGGACACGGAGAAGCCAAAAGACCAGTTGCCGAGCTACCACCTCACGACGACCGCCAACCCGCTACGAACGCAGCCACACTCGCAAAGTGAATCTGTGCATAATTCAGGTGAAACATGTCCGAGGAAGTGAACAAGGAGCAAACGAAGGCCGCGAAACAGGAGAAGATCACGGAACTCTCCGACGAGCAACTCGCTGAGGCGCAGGGTGGTTCAGTCACAGTCGTTTCTGCGCACAATCTCCCCCAAGATCATATAGTACGGCAAGAAACCGTAGGCGCCCTTAAGTTTATAAAGTGATGTATTACCATGTTAGCGAATCTTGATTTGGACATTTCTCAGGGCCCCTAACAGGTGGTAGGTGATCGCCGGGAGCACCAGCAGCCGCAACGCAACTCTACCCTTGCCGTGGCCCAGCGCCGCCAGCGGAATAGCTTACGATTCAAGCGCTGGGCAGCCCCATCGCTCCTCCCGGCTCTTGCTCACAAAGCCAAAGCGCACGTTCCAGAAAGTTCTCGATCGTCTTTCGGGCCACCGTGCGGCACCCGCCCGGCGTGAAGCGGTAGCCGAGAAAGTCAGACCCCTTTTCGATTCTTCAAGCCTCAAGCACAACGAGATGGTCGCCGACGGTTACGGGGAGCACGAAACTCCGCTGGCGAGAGTTAGTCCGTTTTGACCTTCGCGCGATAAGAGTGCATCCCTTTCGTGTCCTTGACAGCCTTGAGTAGATCGTCAACTTTACATTCAGCGGAGTCGTACTTCACCACCGCTTCGTGGGCGCTCAACGATACCTTGACATCCTTCACGCCCTTAACCTTTTTCAGTGCAGACTGCACTGCGGAAGCACAGCCTCCTCAAGTCATGCCGGAAACGGCTAAAGTAACAGCCTTCTGGCCGTCAGGTGATGGTGCAGCGTACGGTGTCGGAGCCAACAGCCCGGCAATCACCGAGCCGAGAACAAAACACATCCATCTTCGTTCCATAGATCCTCCTTTCAGGACCGAGTGTATCACCGGAAATTCCCGATTTCAACCCAACTGTTTTGAAAACAACCAGGTGCTCTGCCCCGAGGTCAGCGCCCGCCCGCTGCCGCGATGGACGATCCAGTAGAAGCCGCTAAAGAACTACCGAGGCGCTCAACAATATTGATGTTGCTGCGGGAATGAAAGGAACAATGAAGACGACCAATTTAGCGGCTACTCCCCTCTGCTGCCACGGCTCACAGGGGCCCGTTGATCAACTCCAGCAGCCCCGTGCTTGGCCTGAAATAGGGAATGCGCTTGGGGGGAACTTGAACCTAGCTACCGGTCTTTGGATTGCGCCCCACACGGCCTCCGCGCTGACGGATGGCAAAGGTGCCGAACCGCCGGATTTCCACTCGGCTGCCTTCACGCAACGCCTGGACGATGCTTCCCAGGATGGTCTCCACGATAGCAGCCCCTTCTCGATGTGAGATCTCAACGACTCTCGAAACCTCTTCAACTAGTTCAGCTTTGGTCACGTCTTCCCGCCACATCGTACCAGACCTCGCACAAATCTCGACCGCGTTGCTAACGACGGATCGGCACGTACTTGTAGTCGCTGTCGTCCGACGATGAACCCTCGGTCTTCGGTTGGTCCGCCGCTTCGGTCAACTTCTCTGAGAGCGCATCATTACCTAGACCGCCATTATCATGATTGTCATCCGCGTTAAGGAGGTCATCTCCCAAACCGCCTCCCCCGCTGGCTTGCTCGAGGACATCGTCGGTAAGCGATTGATCGTCCGTCTGGGATTCCGTTGCCTTGCGCTGCTCTTTCTCTTCAGCCATTGATTTTTCCTTCTGATCTCAGCTAGTTGAAAGTTCAACAATCGCTTGAGCTGCTCATACAAAACCAAAGACAATTATGGCGCGAAAACCTCGTGAATGAATAGATCTCGTTTCAACTCGCTCCGCCTTCTAATACCAGGTGGCCCAAACAGCCCGTCAAGGCTTCACAGTTCGGCCGTCCAGAGGGCCGGACCAAGCTCACCGCCAGACGCCCGCCTCATCGTCACCTGGAAGGCGACTATCCCCTACGCAGCAGTCGTCTGGAACAATCTTCCTTCCTACTCGCGCATCGTCATCTGGATCCACGGGCTCACGGGTGGACGGCGCACAACTCAAGCCGCCCGCGGCGTCAACGAGCTGTTCTTCGGAGAGTTCCCCTTCTTCCTGCGTCCCATCGATTTCAGCCTTTTCTATCGGCGTTTTCTCTGCCATGAATCGTTTCCTCCTTGGACCAACAGCCCGCGAGTTGAAAGGCAACTTTGAGGCCAGATTGTGAGTATCCGCTCTCAATCGCCTTTTGGATCAACCAATGTTGCGCCGCTGATGCTCGTTGAGCATACACCCACCAGATCGGGTCGTGGGACCGCTGCAATTTTTCGGCGAAAGACGACAGCTAGCGCTGGGCCACGGCAAGGGTAGAGTTGCGTTGGGGCTGCTAGTGCTCTCGGCGGTCACATCGAGGTACTCAATCCGGATTTCAAAGATCATCTATATAGCCCTGGTCGCCCTACCTTTGTAATTTGTTCTGATTTGTCCTTCTCCAGGCCGGGCACCTCGTCTGGGGCCCCTCCCGCTACCTCATTGAGCTGGTCGTCGGTGAGTTCCGGGATCGTCTCCTTTTTCTCAGCTTTCGTTTGTTCCTTGCTCACCTCCTCAGGCATGTTTCAAATCCTCCTTAAGGTTTGTCCTCGAACGACCGTTTGGATGGTAACTGCCGCTCCAAACGCGAGAATACACCCAACGGGCTGTTGAATCAACAAATGGATCAGGCAACTGGTCCAGTAGCGCATGGCCGGGGGCGCACTTCTTGGCGCCGTCCTATGACGTTTCCTCCGATGGCCAGCGCATTCTGATGGGAGAGTGGCTGGACGCGCAGGTGAGTGACGCTCCCCCGTCCATCCGAGTAGTCCAAAACTGGTACGAAGAGTTCCGCGGCCGCGAGCAGGACTATGGCACCTGAATTATGCACTGCCGGTGCACCTGGTGAGGGCTGAGCCGCCAGGAACCATTTGGGGACCCCCGAAAACATGGGGTAAAAAGGTAGGCTGGCAAAGATTTCAGCTTCGCCAGTCAACCCCAAGGAGGTCACCCAAATGGTTACCAAACGAAAACAGCATAGCTCCCGAAGGCCCGTCAAACAAGGCCCCGGCGCGAGGGCCCCGCGGCCCAATAAAATCGGGGCTGCCACGCCCTATCACTTCCGTGGCAAGAATCTGACTCCCTACGGCGGCTTGCTGCCCGTCGCCACCCTGCTCGAAAAACTCGGCTTCCAAGCGCTGCTGGAAGAAACCCTCACGACCAAACGGATCACCCGAGCCATGAGCCCCTACCAGTTCGTGCTGGCCCTCGTGCTCGGCCTCTATGTCGGCTTTGCGCGGCTCAACCAACTCCGCTTCATCGCTCGCGACCCCATCCTGACCGGCATCTTGCAAGTGACGCGTCTGCCGCCGCAGTCCACGCTGTGGCGCTTTCTGGCCTCGCTGCACCTCAACGTGGCGAAGCAGATCCTTTCCATTTAGCGCCAGCTGCGGGAACGAGTCTGGGCTGCGGCCCACGTGAAGTTGGAGACGGTGACGCTGGACACCGACACCACCGTGCATACCCTCTACGGCCGCCAGATGGGCGGGCGCAAGAGCTACAACCCCAAGAACAAGGGCAAGCGCAGCTACCAGCCGATACTGACCTTCCTGGCCGAGACGCGCGAATACCTGATGGGCGGGTTGCGCAACGGCGACCGGCCCACGGGCCGACAGATCGCCGCCCACCTCGAGAGCGTTTTCCGGACTTTGCCGGGCGGCGTGAAGAAAATCCTGGCGCGGGCCGATTCCGGCTTTTATTGCTGGGAGGCGGTGGAGGCCTATGAAAAGGCGGCTTGTCAGTTCGTCATCGTGGCGCGCAAAACGCGGCGCCTGGTCGAGCGCTTGCAGCAAGCAGAATGGAAACCCTCCCCCCGCTCCGACGCGGACGCGGAATGCGAATTCCTCTACCAACCGCAAGGCTGGGCGCGGGCCTGCCGTTTCCTGGCGCTGCGTTACGAAAACGAGCCCAAGGCCGGCGCGGCCGAGCAATACCAGTTGTTCGCCACCAGCGCTTACACCTACCGCGTGTTTGTCACCAATCTGGCCGAGCCGATCGCGGCGGTGGTGTGGTTTTACAATCAGCGCGCCGGAGCCGAGAACCTGATCAAGGAGGCCAACAACGACGCCGGGCTGGCGGCCCATCCCTCGCGCCGCTTTGACATGAACCGCAATCACTTTCAGTTGGCCATGCTGGCCTACAATCTCAACTGCTGGCTGCTGCTGTTCAACCGCAAAGCCCAGGCCAGCGTGGAGACGCTGCGGCACACCACCCTGGCGACGGCGCGGCTGCGTTTTCTGTTCGTGGCGGCCAAGATCTGGCGGCACGCCGGCAGAACGGGTGTCAGCTACAGCGATCATTATCAGGAAAAGGGCCTGTTTGAACGGCTGATGCGACGGCTGCGGGCGATGGGGCCGCCGGGATCGAGCTTGGCGCCGGTGGTGGAGGGTGCGCTGAGCTGAGGGGCACTCCATGCATAAAATTTCATGCACTCGCCGCAACGTACTGGGAACACGCCGCTTGCCAGCCCGCTTTTGCCCTGCCGGGATCAGGAGGCGGCTCAAACGGGGAGGGAAACAGCAGAAAAGACGACTTGAGAAATCACTGAGTTGACACGAGTGCCGCTATCGCCACAACTCCATCGACGATGGCTACGCCGAATCTGTGCATAATTCAGGTGGTATGCACCGCTAGGCTGATACAGCGACAAAGTGAGACAGTGACCGTTCGCTGAAAGATAGTAGACTTTCGAGCGACACTATTGCAAACTCTGAAACAGCCGGGAAAGCGGAGGCAGGCGCTGCTGGAGAGCAACCGCCAAGGAATACCCGGCCGACAACTCATCGAGACGATGAGCCTCGGGGCGGGACATGTGGGACATGTGTCCCACTCCGGGTGCAAGCGAAGTCCCGATAGATTGTCTCATGCCTCAGAAAACTCAAAGCTCGGATTTCTGAGCTGTTCGTATGTCGGCAACGATGCCTCGAACTCCGCCGGCTGAATTCTGTCCCACTTTATCTTGTCTCACTTCTGGGGTTCACTCCACTAAGTCAATGAAAAAGAACTACATAGGGACCATTCTTCGATACCTGTTGGTATATCCCGTAACCACCAGTAATCCGCTGTCAGAGGTCCTTTTCCGCGTCGTCGCAAGAGCTGAAAACCTTCCTGTCCAATGAGTTAGAATGGGCTGAACCAGATTGCTGGTGGGAAGTGTGTCCAGTCAAGGCTGGCATGTTCAGTGGGAGACAGTCCCACCGGGGTAAAAGTCAGAGCCCCGTAGCTTGGGTTGCATCCGTGTGGAGGAAACGAAGCCGATGAAGCCAACTGACAAAGCCATCCTTGGGATGGTGAGCAAGTCACCGGGCCGTAACAAAAGTGAACCCATAGGTGGCCTCGAAAAGCTAAAACCCCGGAGGCCGAACCCTCTTTCCACGGGTGAAGGCAGCATGGCCTGGCGCAGACTGACTGCAGCGCCAGTTCACTCCGGCGGGGTGCTAGGGACAGCACGGTGACAAGGGCATGCTAAGCAACTGGAGAAGCCCTCCTCGTCCCGTCGAGAAATTGGCGGAGCAGGGAAGCCGTATAACTGGCGAAAACCAGGAAATCGGTGGAAGGCGAGAGGATGGCGGCTAGGTTCGTAGTAGTGAGGAAGCGGGGTAACGCCCGTGGAGCGAAGGAGCCTTGCTGCACATTGAAGTCTTGGTCAACACAGTGAGGCAGGGGCGAAATGATAAAAGCGTCCGGTAGTCTGCAGGATCTGAGACGAAGACTATACGGCAAGGGGAAGGCTGAACGGACTTGGCGTTAACCCAAGGCCTCGGTCGGAAGCGGTGGAGTAGTCAATGGCGAGAGCAGACACCTGGATTCGGGTGACGGCTTCCGAGCTGTCGTCGAAAGCAACTCCGATCGGATAGGTCTCATAAACCTTGTCGTGAAGTGTGCAGGAGCGCGTAGTGAAGGAAATCTTCATGCTGCGTGCGAGGTGGCGGGAGCTGGAAACGGAGCCACGGACACGGTTAACCGGGCACGAAGGGGGAAACCCCGGATACAGCCAAGCCAGGTCCTGACGGGCCACCGCGCCAGTTCCCGACCCTACGGCTTGTTATCACCAGTTATTTTTTAAGGTAGCATCAGACCCGCATTGTCGGCCGAACCATCAGCCACTACAAGATCGTGTCCAAGCTCAGCGAAGGCGGCATGGGTGTCGTCTGCCGGGCTCAGGACATGAAGCTCAAACATCCTGCCGCCCTCAAGTTTCTTGCTTCCCACCTGATCGGTGCTGCGGAAGAAAAAGAACGCTTCATTTCGCGAAGCGTAGGCCCCGGCGGCGCTCGATCACCCCAAACATCCGTGCCATTCACAGCATGCACGACGAACGAGGCGTGGTCTTCCTTGCGTTCGCATACATCGATGGACCCACCCTCGCAGACTAGGTTCGAGAGCGTCCGCTGCCACTCGACGAAACGCTCTTTGCTGCAATCCAGATGGGTGAAGGTTTGCAGGCGGCCCATGAGAAAGGAATCGTCCACCGAGACAAAGAGGAGGTCGCAAAGGGCCCGAACGCTCCTCGGCGAGGCGGTCGAGCTGTACGGCCAGATCGGGATGTCACAGCACGTGGCAATGGCCGAGGCGATGCTGAAATGAGCGGAGAAGCGACGGTGCTCCGGTCTGCGACCGATCGTGTGTGTCACTCTACTGTGGTCCAAGCCGATGTGTAGAGTGATGTATCATCAGCGCGATGTCCCAGATGATTCGTTGGCAGGTCAACATCGGACAGCGGCACGATCGGATGCTGAAGCGTCGCGCCCGACGCCTCAGAGACACCGAGGCGGACATCATTTGCGAGGCGGCGGAAATAGGGCGGCCCTTCGGTCGCGGTCAGCGGCTATCCGGCATCATCCCCCGCAAGAGATCTCGAAGATACTGTTGCTTCTGACCCCCTGCCCCTCGTGAGGATACGTGTGCACAGTCTCCACAGTGAGAGTGGACTCACCGCCACGCCACCCGATGTGCGTGATCGGCTCTTCAAGTTCCCCCTCCACGTGGTACTTGAAGGTGATCTGATCCTCGCTTGGAAACGCGCCCTGCAGCCGATCTCCACCGCCAAGTTCAAACGGCGTCAATCGGCAGCGGTAGCTCAGGTTGTCGAACGTTCGGGAGAAGGTCCAGGGCAAATTCGCCGCGCCTTGCTCAAGAACGTGAACCTGTACAGCAGTGGGGGCACAGGTGAGCAGCTCGGTCAGCGCGGCGTCTCCATACTCGAGTAGTATGGCGTGGCTTGTGCCCAGTGCATAAAAGGTGACCCAATGGTCGAGCCATTTCACTCGCCGAGATTCGAAGATACGCAAAGGCTCCAAGCGCGCTCGTCCACTCAACAAGAGGTAACGAAGGGTCGAAGTACTGTGGAGCACCGTGTCCGTCAAATGAGAATGTCCGATAGTTCGCAGCAAGTAGCGACTCCGCCCGAGCGATTGGGAGGCTCGGGATGATGTTCTTTCTTTTTTGAAGAGAAGAGTCACTATGAAGAACGATATCAGATCGACCGCGAGTCGGCCTTTTCGGCCCCAGACCTCTGCCTCCCGGTCCAAAGCAGCGTAAACTAGATCTACCGGAGAGCCGCGAGTTTCAACGGAATCCGGACATGCTCCCCTCGAACGGTCCGATGGCGTATTTTTCAGACGAACGTCATCGTATAGGAGCGCAAGCCGGGCGTCAAGACCAACTGGGAAGCCACCATCCATGGATGAGCAGAAAACCGCTTCGAAGGACGACCGTGCCAAGACCCAGGCCCTCCTCTTCTCGGTCTTCGCCATTGCCACCTGTGGACTGATCTACGAGCTCCTGGCCGGGACCATCGCCAGCTACATGCTCGGCGACAGTGTCACCCAGTTCTCCACCATCATCGGCGTCTACCTGTTCTCGATGGGGTTAGGATCCTACCTGTCCCGCTACTTCCGGAAAGATCTGATCGCGAGCTTCATCCAGATTGAGATCCTGGTTGGCCTCGTCGGCGGGGCTTCCTCCTTGGTCCTCTTCCTGGCCTTTACCGAGCTCAGTGCGTTCCGGGTGGTGCTCTACTCGTGGGTAGCGGGAACCGGGATCCTGGTCGGGCTGGAGATCCCGTTTGTGATGCGCATCCTCGAGGACCAGTTCCCGTTCCACGACCTAATCTCGAAGGTCCTGTCGCTCGACTACCTGGGTGCGCTGGCCGCGTCGCTGCTGTTTCCCCTGTGGCTCGTCCCCCAGGTTGGGCTGATGCGGTCGTCGTTCGTCTTTGGCGTTCTGAACGTGCTTGTAGCGATCTGGACATGCCACCTGTTTCGCGCGGAGCATCGGCGACCCTTGCTCACCGTCCAGGCCTACGCCGTCCTCGTGCTGCTCCTGGTCGGAGTGGCTTACTCCGATGTGTTGTCGGAGTTCTCCGAGCGACGCTTGTATCGGGACCCGGTGATCTTCACCCGCACCTCTCGATATCAGCGCATCGTGGTGACCAACGCACAAGGCGAGCTGCGGCTGTTCTTGAACGGCGAACTCCAGTTTTCTTCCCTCGACGAGTACCGCTACCACGAGGCACTGGTCCATCCGGGGCTGGCGGCGGTGGCCTCACCGCGGCAGGTCCTCGTGCTCGGCGGCGGGGACGGTATGGCGGTTCGAGAGATCCTCAAGGACCAGCGGGTCCAGCACGTCACGCTGGTCGAACTGGATCCGGCGATGACGGAGATCTTCACGGATCACGACGCGTTCGCGGCCCTCAACAACTACGCGTTGCGGTCGCCTCGGGTGGAGGTTGTCAACGCCGACGCATTCGTCTGGCTTGAGGACAACACGAGCCGGTACGACTTCATCGTCGTCGATTTCCCCGACCCCTCGAACTACTCCCTGGGCAAGCTCTACACGACCACGTTCTATATGCGCCTCGCCGCTCACCTGGCCCCAGACGGCGCCGCCGTGATCCAGAGCTCGTCGCCACTCATGGCCCGTCGTGCTTTCTGGTGCATCGTCGAGACGGTGCGCGCGGCGGGTCTCGAAGCCACGCCCTATCACGTCGCGGTCCCTTCCTTCGGTGAATGGGGCTACGTCATCGCTTCCCACGAACCCTTTCAGATACCCGGCCGCTTGCCGCGGAAGCTTCGCTTTCTCAACCCGTTGATCATGCCCTCTCTCTTTGGGTTTCCCGCGGACATGGAGCAGGTCCCTGTCGAGGTCAACCACCTAAACAACCAGATCCTGGTTCGATACCACCAGGGGGAGGGTTGGGAGCAGTACGCGCCGTGAGAGCAGCCCGCAAGAGGCCGGCGAAGCCCATCGTCAAGCCCATCGGTAAGCCGGAAGGGCTCACACGCCGCGGCCTGCCCCGGCGCGATCTCCTGCGCCTGGGCCCGAGTGTCGCCGCGGCCCTGGCGGTCGGCTGTCGGTCACAAACGGGACCCTTCCCGGACCGCGAGATCGACAGTGGCCGGATCACTGGCTCTATCGTGGGCGCCTCGCACGAGGCCGGACACCGGCTGCGTGACGGCGGTCTCCCCGAGCCCCAAGAGACCCGGACAGTGCCGCTGGTCATCGTCGGCGCCGGCATCGCGGGCCTATCGGCGGGCTGGAAGCTCGCCAAGAGCGGCTTTCGCGACTTCGAGATCCTGGAGCTCGAGCCCGAACCGGGCGGCAACTCACGCTGGGGCGAGAACGGCGTGTCCGCCTACCCCTGGGGCGCCCACTATCTGCCGGTCCCGACCTCGGAATCGACGGCGGTGCGCGAGCTGCTGGAAGAGATGGGCATGGTCCACGACGTTGGACCAGACGGTGAGCCGATCTATGACCCGCGCCACCTCTGTCATGCTCCCCAGGAGCGGCTGTTCATCGACGGCCGCTGGCAGGAGGGGATCTCGGCGCGGGAGCTCCTCAGCTCCTCCCCCGCGACGGGGGACCGGGCCGTGCTGGCGGAATTCGAACAGCAGATGAAGCGCTATCAGGATTATCGAGATGCCCGCGGCCGCCGCGCATTCGCGCTGCCGATGGCCCTGAGCAGCGACGACCCAGATCTCGTCGCGCTCGACCGTATCTCGATGCGCGAATACTTCGACCGCGCCGGATGGAAGTCCGAACGTCTGCGGTGGTACGTCGACCATTGCTGCCGCGACGACTACGGGTGCACACTGGAGACCACCTCGGCCTGGGCCGGCTGGCATTATTTCTGTTCCCGCGGCGCGGACGCGGAATACCTCACCTGGCCCGAAGGAAACGGGCGTATCGTCCGCCACATGGTGAAGCGTCTCGAAAGGCATCTGCACACGGGCACGCTGGTCTATCGCATCCGGGTCACCGGCGACCCCGCGGCTCGCGAAGCCTCGGCCGAAGGCGTCGAAGTGGACGTGCTCGATACACGCACCAATGCCGCCGTGCGGTTTCGGGCCCGGCAGGTCATCTACGCCCTGCCCCGCTTTACGGCCCAATATGTCCTGGACGGCTACGAGCTTCCAGGAATCGACACGTTTAGCTATGCCCCGTGGATGGTCGCCAACCTCACCGTCGACCGCCTGCCCGAGGGAGCGGCGTGGGACAATGTGATCTACGACAGCCTGTCTCTGGGCTACGTGGTGGCCACGCACCAGAACCTGCGGGTCGCGCCGGGGCCGAGCGTTCTGACGTACTACATGCCGATCGCGGCGGCGAATCCGGCGGCCGCTCGCCGCTGGATGCTGGAACGCAGTTGGAACGATTGGGTGTCGATCATTCTCGGCGACCTCGCGCCGGCCCACGTGGGCCTCGAATCGCTCGTCACCCGGATCGACATCATGCTCTGGGGCCACGCGATGATCCGTCCGGTCCCCGGCTTTCTCTGGGGAGAGGCCCGCCGCCGCGCCGACGACGCCTATGGCCCCGTACGCTTCGCCCACTCGGACATGAGCGGGTTCTCGCTGTTCGAGGAAGCCCAATATCGGGGCGTGCGAGCCGCCGAAGACCTCATGCGGCATCTAGGTCATGTGTACCGAAGCTCGTTGGGGCCCGCGGAGGGAGTGTGAGGTGAGTCGGAACAGCACGAACGGTGCGGCGTGGATTGTGTCGCGCCGGTTCGACGTGGGGTTGATCCTCGGCCCGCCCCTGCTGGCGGTCCTGCTCGTGCTGTCGGTTCCGACTTTGCGAGCCCCCGATGTGCCGCTCTGGGGCTGGCTCGTCTTCGTCGTCTGTATTGATGTGGCGCACGTCTACGCGTCGCTCTATCGCACGTATTGGGACCCTGAGGAGTTCGCCCGCCGCCGCACCCGTTACACGCTCACGCCGCTCGTCTGCCTGGCCGTCGGAGTGGTGCTCCACAGCCTCGGGGCGCTGGTCTTCTGGCGCGTGCTCGCCTACATCGCGGTCTTCCACTTCGTGCGCCAGCAATTCGGCTTCGTGATGCTCTATCGTCACCGCCGCGGGGAGCGTTCGCTCGCCGATCGGCGCCTCGACAAGATGGCGATTTACTCCACCATGCTCTACCCTCTCGCTTTCTGGCACGCGACGCCGGATCGCCACTTCGAGTGGTTCGTCGAAGGAGACTTCCTGTCGCTCCCGGTGTGGATCTCGCCCCTGGCGCTCTGGATCTATTCGGCGATCCTTCTGGTCTTCCTCGTGCGGCAGGTCCAGCTCTACCGCGAACGGGGCGCGGTCAACTGGGGCAAGATAGGGATCGTGGTCTCGACCGCGTGCGTGTGGTACACGGGGATCGTGCTGCTCAACTCCGACTTCGCCTTCACTCTCACCAACGTGGTGGCGCACGGAGTTCCCTACATGGCCCTGGTATGGATCTACGGCCGGCGCAAGTGGATCGGCGAACGCTCATGGAGGCGCCGCATCCACCGCCCGGCGGCTGCCGGCATCTTCGTCGGGCTACTCCTCGTGCTGGCCTGCTTCGAAGAGGGCCTTTGGAATCTCTTTGTCTGGCAGGAACCTGCGGCCGCCTTCGGCCAGGCAGCGCTTCCCTTCGCGGCTCCCGAAGCGCTGCGCCACCTCGTCGTACCCCTGCTCACCGTGCCGCAGGCCACCCACTACGTGCTGGATGCCTGGATCTGGAGGTTCGACAGCTCCAACCCGGGCCTCGGGTCGTTTCTCTTCGGCGAGGCGCGGCCGGCGCACGGCGTGGAGTGAGTGGCCCGTCTCAGGCCTGCATTCCCATCTTCTTCTTCAACTCGGCCAGCGAGTCGGAAGAGGCCGTGCTCGACGGCAAGGCCAGCGCCTTGTCGATGTCCTCGTCGATGGTGCCGCCGACATCGGAGAGTTCGCCGTAGGCCTGCGCCAGAGACTCTTCCTCCTAAACCTTGTTCTTCATTTTCTCGAGCATCGCGACGGTACCCGAAGCGTCGGCGCCGGCGAGCTGCTGGTTGATCTTGCGCATGGACGAGGCAGTCCGGGCTCGGGCGCGAAGGGTGATGACCTCGTTCTCGAACTTGCCGATCTGGCGTTTGAGCTCTTCGACCTTGGTCTGGAGCTGGTCGGCCATCTGCTGCTGAGCCTGCTGATCCCCCGAGAGCGTGGCGGCTCGCTGCAGGGCTTCTTCCTTTTTCGACAGGGCTGCCGTGGCCAGCCGCTCGGCTTCCGCCTGCTCCATCTCCCCCCCCTGCAGCCGCTGGAGTATCAGCATCGCCTTACGCTCGTAGTCGCCAGCCATCTTCTTTTGGTCGTCAGCCTGCTTCTGGAGGCTGATCGCCAGCGATTTGACCTGCGCCAGGCTGACCATCGACGCTTGCAGGCTCTTCTTGAGGTCACGGACTCCCTGTTCGCTCAGCTTGATCGGATCCTCAAACTTGTCCATGGTGGCGTGCGCCTCGGACTGGGCGACCTTGAATATCCGCTGAAAAATACTGGTCATGACTGGTTCTCCTGCGGACGCGGTCTACTTGCCGAGGTGCTTGAGAAGCTCAGCGCCATACTCGCCGAGGGCCAACGAGAGGGCCCGGATCGAGCCTTCGAGTTCGTTGAGACCTGAATTATGCACAGATTCGGCGTAGCCATCGTCGATGGAGTTGTGGCGATAGCGGCACTCGTGTCAACTCAGTGATTTCGCAAGTCGTCTTTTCTGCTGTTTCCCTCCCCGTTTGAGCCGCCTCCTGATCCCGGCAGGGCAAAAGCGGGCTGGCAAGCGGCGTGTTCCCAGTACGTTGCGGCGAGTGCATGAAATTTTATGCATGGAGTGCCCCTCAGCTCAGCGCACCCTCCACCACCGGCGCCAAGCTCGATCCCGGCGGCCCCATCGCCCGCAGCCGTCGCATCAGCCGTTCAAACAGGCCCTTTTCCTGATAATGATCGCTGTAGCTGACACCCGTTCTGCCGGCGTGCCGCCAGATCTTGGCCGCCACGAACAGAAAACGCAGCCGCGCCGTCGCCAGGGTGGTGTGCCGCAGCGTCTCCACGCTGGCCTGGGCTTCGCGGTTGAACAGCAGCAGCCAGCAGTTGAGATTGTAGGCCAGCATGGCCAACTGAAAGTGATTGCGGTTCATGTCAAAGCGGCGCGAGGGATGGGCCGCCAGCCCGGCGTCGTTGTTGGCCTCCTTGATCAGGTTCTCGGCTCCGGCGCGCTGATTGTAAAACCACACCACCGCCGCGATCGGCTCGGCCAGATTGGTGACAAACACGCGGTAGGTGTAAGCACTGGTGGCGAACAACTGGTATTGCTCGGCCGCGCCGGCCTTGGGCTCGTTTTCGTAACGCAGCGCCAGGAAACGGCAGGCCCGCGCCCAGCCTTGCGGTTGGTAGAGGAATTCGCATTCCGCGTCCGCGTCGGAGCGGGGGGAGGGTTTCCATTCTGCTTGCTGCAAGCGCTCGACCAGGCGCCGCGTTTTGCGCGCCACGATGACGAACTGACAAGCCGCCTTTTCATAGGCCTCCACCGCCTCCCAGCAATAAAAGCCGGAATCGGCCCGCGCCAGGATTTTCTTCACGCCGCCCGGCAAAGTCCGGAAAGCGCTCTCGAGGTGGGCGGCGATCTGTCGGCCCGTGGGCCGGTCGCCGTTGCGCAACCCGCCCATCAGGTATTCGCGCGTCTCGGCCAGGAAGGTCAGTATCGGCTGGTAGCTGCGCTTGCCCTTGTTCTTGGGGTTGTAGCTCTTGCGCCCGCCCATCTGGCGGCCGTAGAGGGTATGCACGGTGGTGTCGGTGTCCAGCGTCACCGTCTCCAACTTCACGTGGGCCGCGGCCCAGACTCGTTCCCGCAGCTGGCGCTGAATGGAAAGGATCTGCTTCGCCACGTTGAGGTGCAGCGAGGCCAGAAAGCGCCACAGCGTGGACTGCGGCGGCAGACGCGTCACTTGCAAGATGCCGGTCAGGATGGGGTCGCGAGCGATGAAGCGGAGTTGGTTGAGCCGCGCAAAGCCGACATAGAGGCCGAGCACGAGGGCCAGCACGAACTGGTAGGGGCTCATGGCTCGGGTGATCCGTTTGGTCGTGAGGGTTTCTTCCAGCAGCGCTTGGAAGCCGAGTTTTTCGAGCAGGGTGGCGACGGGCAGCAAGCCGCCGTAGGGAGTCAGATTCTTGCCACGGAAGTGATAGGGCGTGGCAGCCCCGATTTTATTGGGCTGCGGGGCCCTCGCGCCGGGGCCTTGTTTGACGGGCCTTCGGGAGCTATGCTGTTTTCGTTTGGTAACCATTTGGGTGACCTCCTTGGGGTTGACTGGCGAAGCTGAAATCTTTGCCAGCCTACCTTTTTACCCCATGTTTTCGGGGGTCCCCAAATGGTTCCTGGCGGCTCAGCCCTCACCAGGTGCACCGGCAGTGCATAATTCAGGTGAGATCAAGGTTGGCGAGCTGCAAGGTGTCGCGGTAGAAGACCCGCTCGCCGGTCTCGTCGAGCACGAACGCGCCGTGGACGAGCGTGTTGTTCATCTGCAACAGGCGTTTGAAGAGGTCTCCCGGCTCGGCCGGCGTCTCGGCGATCAGTTGCTCGAGAATGACAATGGGCGGCTCGCAGTCGATGACCAGATGCTTGATGCCGTTGTCCTCGTCATCCACCACAACCAACTCTTCAGCCTCGTTCTCCGAGACGATCTTGAGGTCAAGGTCGAGCAAGTAACCCTTGACTCGATCTAAGTTCTCAGACATCGAACCGCTCCTCCTTGCGTGATCTCGTGTTCCCAACCGGTCCCAAACACTATTTACGTTCCAAGTGTTTGGTAAGTTCTTCGTATGCCCGATTCAGACCTTGAACGAGCTCCGTTGCGGTGCGCTTTTTCTGCTCATCCGCCGAATGCAGATCGGGGTGGTACTCCTTGACCAACCGCCTCCAGGCCCCGCGCACCGTGTCAAGGCCCGCACCGTAGGGAACCTCAAGGTTAGCATAATAGCGGGCCAGGACTGGATCCGGGCCGGTATCTGTGTTCGAGCGCAGCGGTTGGCGCCCCGCGCTCGGCTCGTGCTGCGCGGACGCCGAGCCGGCCTGGCGACGGCCGGTCGAGGGATCCCGCGGCCAACTGTCGGGTTCGAACATGGCATTGAGCTCGCTCTGAAGCCAGCCGGTGACGCGAGAAAGGATCGACATGGAGCGACGTCCTCACGCCTGGGGGTGGGCTCCATCCTGGCGCTCGGGGCGCGACGAGATGACGACCAGGCGGTCGCCGGCTCCGACGAGAGCATCGTTGCCAGGGTTGGTCACGACTTCGTCGCTGCCGTGCCGCTGGATGGCGAGGACGATCATCCCGCGGTCGCGCTTCATCTCGGAGAACAACTCCAGAAACGGATGCCCCGCGAGCGATGCCGGCGCCGGGACGGTGATGAGGTCGTTGCCGTAACGGGCGCTCAAAATCTCGGAGAGGACCTTGGTGATCCCATGATCCAGCGCTGCGCTCGAGATGAGACGGCTGCTGAATTCGGCGCCGACGATGATCTCGTTGGCATGCGCACGCTTACAGTGCCGGATGTTGTCCTCGTTGGCCAGCTCGACGATCGAGTACACATCGGGGTTGAGCGTTTCCACCGTCAGGGTGGAGAGAACCGCTTTGGCGTCCCGTGCGGTGTAGTCCAGCCGGCGGTCTCCCACGATGACCACGGTGGCGGCCTTCTCGATGCAGGCACGCTTCAAGTTCTCCTCTCTCACGTCGCCTCGCACGAAGTAGAGGTGCTCGTCTTCGACTGGTTTCGTCTCGATATCGGCCAGCAGCACAATCGGCGAGCGAGACGAGCGAGAGTCCGCGCGCAGGTCGCGGAGAATCTCACGCGTCCGGTCGTTCCACTCGCACAAGATGATGTGACCCTCGAAATCGTAAGACCCCATGCCCCGCTCCTTTCTGAGCCGCTTCTCGACGAAGACGCCGGCGATCGTGGCGGTGAACATGCCGAGTACGCCGATGCCGAAGAACATCAGGACGACGCCGATCGCACGTCCCCCGAGCGACGTGGGGGAAATGTCCCCGAAACCCACCGTGGTCAGCGTGACGACGGCCCACCACAGAGCATCGGGGAGGCTTCGATCCTCCTCGAAGTAGGCGAGACCGACGGCGCCGCCGACGATCAGCACCACGACAACGCCCAGCAGGCGAAGAAGATTCTCGCGTTGCAAGAACTCCCAGAACTCCCGGAACGCCAGCAGGCGGTCTGTCATCGCGACTGTGGGCTTGCGCATGTCGGTGTGGACGGTCTGACGCCCCGACGGGTCACGCCCCACGCGATCCTGGTCACCCCAGGGGCCACTGAAAAACCGTGTCCCCGAGGAGATAGCGCCACCACGTACGCAGCGACGATGCCAGCCGGACCCGCGACGCGGATACAGACTTTGAGGACCAGGCCGTGAGCGCGAGCCTGGCTGCCCCCGGTCTGGTCCTCAAAGGGTCATCCCGATCAGTATCGACGCGGCGACGTACGTGGCCGCCTCAATGACCCCAGCACCGATGTTGGGCACCTCTTGGACCAGCTCGTCGGTCAGTCGGGCACCCGGCAGCAGCATCTTGTCGGCGAAGATCCGGCCCAGCGGCAAGAGGATCAGACCCGCGATGGCGTAGTACCCGAACTCGCTCAGGCTCTGCGTCCAGGAGACGAAGTCGCCTTCACCCGCGAGACGGATGATGTTCCCGAAGCCAATGAGGACACCCGCAAAGGCCACGCCGACCGCGGCGTTGTCATTCTCGATCTGTTCGTGCAGATCGAACGAGGTCATCTTGTTGTACAGCAGGCCGGCCACGATGAGGCCGGCTTGGCCCAGGATCCAGAAGACCGCGCCGCTCAGCAGGCTGCCTTCGCCAGAGAGAGCGCCGGCCGTGATCAGACCGACGGCGACATGATTGCCGCCTTCGATAGCGCCCATTCCCGTGTTGCGGTCCTGAACGATCTCCTTCTGGTTGTCGAATTTCAAGAAGATGATCTTGTCGTTGATCCAGCCCGAGAGATTGAGCAAGACGATGGCCAGCAAGCCGAAGACCACAAGATCGATGACATCCTCGGTGAGCATGCCGGACCCAGGTCCGGACACCACTCCACCGAGCACGATCGCCAGGCCGAGGTAGTAGCCCGCGATGGTGAGGGCCATGGCCAGGTTGTCTTTCTCGACAAGCTCTGTCCGCAGGACGAAGCCGCGGTGCAGCGCGTCGTACACCCACTTGCCGATGACAACAAGGACGAGGACGACGGCCAGATAAACGAATCCTGACAGGATTTGATTCCAGGACATGATGCTCCTCCCGTAACGCTACTTGCCGAGGCCCCGTGCACTGCCGGCCGACATGCGGCCGCGCACCCGATCGGCAAACCCCTGGGTCCGGACGCGCTGCCGTGCTTCCTGGCGCCGGAAGAAATTGGGGTTGCTCTGTCTCGTGACCGTGCCGTTCGTGCCATACGCGCCGCCGACATAGGGTTGGCCGCGGCCCCGATAGTCGCGATACGTGTTCCAGTCGTTACGGTAGATGGGCCGCCTCAAACCGCCGACCATGAGGCCGATCAGGGCATACTGGGCGTAGAACCCCCAAACAGATCCGCCTCGCCCGTCGTTTTGCCAGCGGCCGTAGCGGTCGTTGCCGACGTACTGGTAGCCCGGTGGATGCTGGTTATGATCGACCTTCCCGTCCGGACCTTTCGAGAGAATCACCATGCCGAGGTAGGGCTGGTATTTGGCGTACGTGGGGCGGTCGACCCGTTCCCAGTCTCGGATCTTCTCGGCGTAAACCAGATCGTCAGAGCCTTCCTCCCTTTGGCCCGTGGTCACCCGGTATTGGTGCAAATAGTCGGTCGAGAAAGTCCCCTCCTCCCGCATGTCCGCAAGGATAACCGAGTACTCCGGGTAAGGGTCGAGCTCGCGCTGCAACCGCTCGAGGGGATTACGGGCGGCACAGCCCGCGAGAAGGAGAGAGAGGCCGACCGACGCGATCCAGCGCAGGGTTCTGTTCATGGTCACCTCCCGGCCCGTCCCTCCCGACATGGAAATTCGTACCACTCCAGTGTAGCGCAAGGCTTCAACCCCGCCGGGCAAGAAATCACTCCGTGCCCCCCCCGGGGAGGATGTTGGTGAACTCGTAGTCTTCGACGAAGAAGCCAGCCGCGGCCCCGAGCTCGGTCTCGCTCCACTGCTCGATGCCCAGGAAGTTCTCCTCGTCTTCTTCCATGAACTCCCAGCGGATCACCTCTTCGCCATCACCTTCGCCGTTGGGGAACATAGACCCCGCATAGGAATTATCGAGGTTGTACTGCTTCCCCTTGTAAACGATCCGGCTCGGCGGGTCCTCCTCGCGAAGGATCTGCCGCCGAATGTCGCCTTCAATGGCGCCGATGACGATCTTCTCGGAGAGGGACCAGCGCTCTTCCGCCAGCTCCAAGTAGCGCCTCTCGCGTCCTGCCGCTGTGATCTCCCACTCCTCCACGATGTCTCCGGAGAATTCGTACCGGCAGTAGCTCGTCACTTCCCAGGTCTTCAGATCGTAGTCCAGCAGATAGCCGACCTTGAGCTTGCCGAGGACCAGATCGGCAATGGGGTCCAGCTCCGGTTCCTTCTTTTTCCTGCCGAAGAGATCTCTGAGGCCCATGGGGAACTTGTCCTTGCGTTTCCGGATACGCGTGGCGGTGGCTCGGGGGAAACAGCCCACACACCTTACCGTGATGGCCGGGCGCCACACCTGGTGACACGCTGCAACTAGGTATTAGGTACTAGCAGAAATTTGCCCGCGTCGCAACTTGTCAGCGCGAAATGTCAACGCCAAGTAGAAATGTCCTAATCGCTGCCAAGTAGAAATGTCCGCTTTGGGGCAGGTGGCTGGAGAGGCGATGGTAGAGTGGTTGGCGTTGAGGGCAGGGTCGCGCCTGCTCTTGATGCCCAAGGCCGAAGCGATGGAGCTGGCTCCCAAGCAATCGGCTGAAGCAGACGACCCTCTGGCCTCCCGGTCAGAGGGTTTTCTGTTCGTGACAGAGATTGCTTTGGTGAAGCTTCGGAGCGGAGGCCTTGGGCTTCGCCAACGCGACGATCGCCGGGCGCCGTTTGCCCGGCGCTCCCCATAGCGTCTTGGTTTGGCAGCGACTCCTAGTCCTGCGTATCGTCTCGCCGAGCGCCGGATGCCTGCGCCGCTTGCCACACAGGCGGGCTGTCTTTCAGATCGAAGTCCTTCATCCAGTCGCTGCTTCGCTTGCCGGCAGCTTTGCCGCCAGCCTTCTCGGCCGCTGCCGCAGCGGGTTCCGCCTGGGCGCTCTTGGGCTGCGGGCGCTCCGATTGGGGCTGCGCGCCGCAGCGCTTCAGCGCCAGTTCGTGCTTGCCGCAGCGCGCGGCCAGGACGCCGTCCAGGCGTCTCTCCACCCGCACTCGGCTGTTTCGCAGACCCGGCACAATCGCCTTGCGGTCGATTTGATAGCTCTTTCCCCGGAAGCGAATCGTGTAGTCGTTGGCGACCCGCCGCGTCTCGACCTGGCTCAGCGCCGAGTCCAGATCGTGCTCGGGACCTAGCTCGCGATGCGCCTCGTCGGGTGAGCCGGCTGCACCCGCAACGTGGCGTTCCACCAGGGCAGAAACTCGCTTTCCAGGTAGGCGTTGGCCTGTTCGATCGTCGTGGCCCCGGCCACCCGCAGACCCTTCACCAGGCGGTCCTGGGCGGTGCCAAAGCTGCGCTCGACGCGGCCTTTGGCCTGCGGCGAATAGGCCGTGATCGATTCGATGTCCAGCTCCTGGAGCGCCCGCCCGATCTGCGTGGGAGGCCAGAGCTTGGGGTCCTCGCCGGCGCTGTTTTTGGGCGTGTTGACAAACAGGCTGGCGCGGTCGGTGTAGAAGGCTACGGGTCGGCCGTTTTGTTCCAGATACGTCTTCAGCAAACGGCGATTCTCTTCGCCCGAGTCGTGCCGGACGAAGCGCGCCAGCAACTCGCTGCTGGCGTCGTCGATCATGCCGATCAGGTACAGCTTCTCCCCGCGTCCCTCCAGCCAGTCGTGCTCGGAGGTGTCCCATTGCACCAGCTCGCCGCGGCAACTGCGGCGGGGCCGCCACGGATGCGGGCGTCCTGACTTGCGGCGGCGGGGCTTCCACAGGCCCGCGGCGGCCATCCAACGGCGCAGCGTTTCGCGGCCGACTTGGACGCCGTGGCGCTGCTCGAGATACTCCGCCGCCAGAGTCGGGCCAAAGCCGGCGTAGACGGGTTGGGAGAGGATTGCCACGGCTTGTTTTTCCGCCTTGGCGCTGAGCTTGCGGTTGGACGCGCGGCCCCGCGCGGCATGGACCACGGCCTGGTCGCCTTCGCTGCGAAGCTTCGCCAGCAGCCGCCTCAGATGCCGTTCGCTGAGGCCCGTCTGCTGGGCGGCCTGCTTTTGCGTGATGAGTTTTTTGTCTGCTTTGCGCAGCGCCACCAGCCGGTCGCGCTCTCGTTGTGTCATTAGTAGTTGTCCTTGCTTGCTCACCCCTCCAGGCTGACCTTGTCAATAGGACATTTCTACTTGGCACGTTTAGGACATTATCACTCGGCAGCGACACTTGTCAGCGCGAAATGGGTGTGCGACATAGAAGTGGGCATTTCGGTAGGGTCTTTGTTGTGGCCAAATCCTTGCGTATGTTATACGCTAGGAGAAAGGAGGTCACTTCCATGCCTGATTCCCTCGACCAACTGCAGCAACGACGCACTGACATCGTCCGCCAGATCGGGGATCTGGGCGATCTGCGCCCCGGTTCGATTTCCAACACCTCGGGGCGCTGTGGCAAGTCCAACTGCCGCTGCCATCGCCCCGGTCAGCCCGGGCACGGTCCGCATGCCCGCCTCACCTGTAAGCTCGGTGGCAAGACCGTCAGCGAGTCGCTGCCCACTCCGGCCGCGCGGGCCAAAACCGAGCGCGAGGTGGGAGAGTTCCGCAAGTTTCAGCAACTGAGCCGCGAGTTCGTGGAGGTCAATAGCCGCATCTGCAAACAGCGGCCGCCGGAGCTCGAAGCGCGGACCCCTCAGGGGAAAAAACGGCTGATGCAATCCGGCAAGAAGTCGCGCGCGAGCTAGACCAGCTGTTGCGCGTCCTGTTCAGCGGGCGGCGCAAGACGGGCCACTGGGATCTGGAGGCCGTCGAGATGGCGCTGCGCTCGGCGATGCACCAGGCCGGCGCCGCAGCCCTCTCCGAACTGCTGCAATGGGAAGCTCCGGCGGCCGGCCAGCGCAGTCTTCCTTGCTCTTGCGGCCACCAAGCTCAGTACCGGGAACTGCGCTCCAAGTCGCTTCTCACCGCCGTGAGCAGGGTGGATGTGTCGCGCCCCTACTACCTGTGCGGGCACTGTCATCGCGGGCAGTTTCCGGCCGATGACGAACTCGACATCGCCCAGACTCAGTGCTCTCCGGGAGTGCGCCGCATGCAGGCGCTGGTGGGCCAGGAGGCTCCCTTCGATCACGGGCGCCGACAGTTGAAACTGCTGGCCTGTCTGGAGCTGAGCGCCAAGGCGGTGGAGCGGACCCGCGGAGGGAATCGGAGAGGATATCGCGGCGCGGGAGCAGACCGAGATCCAGCGAGCCCTGCAGTTGGAGCTGCCCCTGGCAGCGGACGAGCCCATCCCGATCCTGTACATCGAAATGGATGGGACGGGAATTCCGGTGGTAAAGAAAGAGACGGTCCGACGAGCGGGCAAAAGGAAGGGAGAGGCGGCCCACACCCGCGAGGCCAAGCTGGGCTGCGTGTTCACTCAAACGAGATGGGACGAAGAGGGCTACCCCCTCCGCGATGCGGACTCGACCAGCTACAGCGGCGCCATCGAGACCGCCGACGAGTTTGGCAAACGCATGTATGGGGAGGCCTGGAAGCGGGGCTGGAGCCGGGCGCGCAAGAAGGTCGTGCTGGGAGATGGCGCCGAATGGATCTGGAACCTGGCCCAGCAGCAGTTTCCGGGCGTGATTCAGATCGTCGACCTCTATCACGCCCGCCAGCACTTGTGGGACTTGGCGCGAAAGCTTCACCCCGTCAACACGGCCCAACAACGGTGCTGGATCACGATCCATCAGGACCACCTCGACCAGGGACGGATTCAAGAGTTAGCGTGCTCGCTGCGGTCGATCGAATGCTCGAGTCCCCAACTCGCCGAAGAGTTCCGCAACGAAGCCAACTACTTCGAGAAGAATGCCAAGCGAATGTGTTACCCCGAGTTTCGTCGCCAGCATCTGTTCGTCGGCTCGGGAGTGATCGAGGCTGGCTGCAAGAGTGTCATCGGCTCGCGCCTGAAACAGTCGGGCATGTTCTGGACCGTGCGCGGAGCCAACGCGATTCTGGCCCTTCGCTGCTGCCACCTCAACGGCCGCTTCGAGGACTACTGCGAGACCCGGGCGGCCTGAGTTCCACTTTCATGTCGCACACCCGCGCGAAATGGGCTGGCGAACATGTGGTTGCCAAGCACTCCTGCCGTGTGCCTACTGCTGCAACGGCCGACTCCCGCCGGCTGTCTGCCGAGAAAGCCGAAAACTGAACAAATTCCGGCCAATGGGAATCGGTAAGAACCCGGCGCTCCAGCGTTCGCAGATTCAGCAGGCCCAGTCCGCCGGTGTCTGGATCCATGTATGGAGAGATGCTCCCCATCGGGGGATACCTGCCCCGTCTTGTCGATTTCCGCTATTTTGCGTATATGCAACTCACCCCACACGAACTGGGGTAACAAAAGCAGTGTCAGCACCACTGCCGGAAGTGCCTAGGGCACGTCAGCACCCAACCGCTTGCGGCGAAACCGTGAACTCAATTGAGACCTCTCGTCGCCCGATTATACACATCCGTCGCCAAAGCGGCTCACCATCGCAGGTCGTCCAGAACTGGTTCCCTAAATCGAAGGCTGGGAGGAGACCTAAATCCCCGAAACGAACTACATAGAGACTCATTCGCAGATTACTGTCGGGATATCCCGTAATCACCAGTAATCCGCAGTCAGAGGCCCTTCTCCGAGGCATAGTGTGAGCTGAAACCCTGTCCCGCCGCCGCGTCAGGCTCATTCAGCTAGCGGCGTTGAGTATCGAGTCAAGGGTATACCCTTGTTCCCGCGAGATAAGTAGCCGCGACCCGCATTGATTCCAGCGAACGGTCGGCTGGCGTGGCCAAGCTGTCGTGCAGAATGACGAAATCCGCCCATTTGCCCGCACTGATGCTGCCAATCTGATCGTGCCATGACGTCATGTTTGCGCCCGCCTGTGTGTAGCCGTACAGCGCTTCCTCGAAAGTCAGAGTATTGCCCGCATCCCAGGGCCGCACGGCGCCGTCAAGCCGCGTCTCGCGGCGAATGGCATCCGTGATCTGAACCAGCGGATTCAGGGGCGCAGTCGGCCAGTCAGTGCCAAGGACGAGCGGAACCCCGTGATCCAACATCGACCGCCAGACATAGGCATTCGGTAGCCGTTGACGGCCGATCCTGTCGATGACGTAATTGCCGACTCAGCAGGTCGCATGATGTGGCTGCATGGACGCGACGATGCCGAGCGATCTGAAGCGCTCGACGTCATCCGGGGTAACGACCTCGATGTGCTCAACCCGATCCGACGGCATTCCCGGTTCGGACGGCGATGCAGCAAAGGCGTCCAAAGTCCACGACACCGCCCTATCGCCGATGGCGTGAATAGCTACGGGAAAGTGTGTCCAGTCAAGGCTGGCATGTTCAGTGGGAGACAGTCCCACCGGGGTAAAAGTCAGAGCCCCGTAGCTTGGGTTGCATCCGTGTGGAGGAAACGAAGCCGATGAAGCCAACTGACAAAGCCATCCTTGGGATGGTGAGCAAGTCACCGGGCCATAACAAAAGTGAACCCATAGGTGGCCTCGAAAAGCTAAAACCCCGGAGGCCGAACCCTCTTTCCACGGGTGAAGGCAGCATGGCCTGGCGCAGACTGACTGCAGCGCCAGTTCACTCCGGCGGGGTGCTAGGGACAGCACGGTGACAAGGGCATGCTAAGCAACTGGAGAAGCCCTCCTCGTCCCGTCGAGAAATTGGCGGAGCAGGGAAGCCGTATAACTGGCGAAAACCAGGAAGTCGGTGGAAGGCGAGAGGATGGCGGCTAGGTTCGTAGTAGTGAGGAAGCGGGGTAACGCCCGTGGAGCGAAGGAGCCTTGCTGCACATGAAGTCTTGGTCAACACAGTGAGGCAGGGGCGAAATGATAAAAGCGTCCGGTAGTCTGCAGGATCTGAGACGAAGACTATACGGCAAGGGGAAGGCTGAACGGACTTGGCGCTAACCCAAGGCCTCGGTCGGAAGCGGTGGAGTAGTCAATGGCGAGAGCAGACACCTGGATTCGGGTGACGGCTTCCGAGCTGTCGTCGAAAGCAACTCCGATCGGATAGGTCTCATAAACCTTGTCGTGAAGTGTGCAGGAGCGCGTAGTGAAGGAAATCTTCATGCTGCGTGCGAGGTGGCGGGAGCTGGAAACGGAGCCACGGACACGGTTAACCGGGCACGAAGGGGGAAACCCCGGATACAGCCAAGCCAGGTCCTGACGGGCCACCGCGCCAGTTCCCGACCCTACGTCGTTCTCATGCGCATCTGCAACCATGTTGATCAACTCCTTCTGGCTGACCCGCGGCGCGGGATCTGCCTCCGGATTGTCTGAGTAGGGCTCTTTCATTAATGCCGTATACGTAGACAGGGTGCCATCAACCATGAACTTGACGTAGCCGAGTTCAAACAAAGGGCCCTTGGTTTCCGTCAGGCCGGTCGCCGCGACTCGCTTGCGGATGCGTTCACGGTCCTTGGCAAGCGCAACGAATTCTTCGCGAGGATAGCCAGCGTCGTGCCGGCGGGCGCCTCGCCAGATCCGTACAGTCAACTCCGTGCTCTCGACAACTGAGAGGAACGCGTCGAGGTGGTCGCTCATGTCGTGCACGGTGGTGATGCCAAGACTGTTCGCCAACGCGATGGCGCTACGGATGCCAACCTCCGGGTCCGTGGCCTCGCTCATCCCAGGTGCATCGTCAAACAATGCCCCGGCGCCTTCCTTGAAGATGCCGGTTAACTCACCGGTCCCAAGGCCTACGACGATCTCTCCGCCGCGCGGCACCGGACTGTCGGCAGTCACCTCGGCGAGTTCAATGGCCAAGCTATTTGCCCAGTACGAGTGGAAATCAATATCCTGCAGCAACACGGGATTGTTCGGAGCCACCGAGTCGAGCATCTCCTTCGTTGGTAGAACGCCATCCGAAAGGTTGTGATCCCATCCGCCACCGAGAATTCAGTCGCCGTCCGGCACGGTTGCGGCTTTCTCGGCGATGATTCGCAGCCACTCGTCCTTGTCCTCGATCTCGGATAGATCAACTCCCGTTGCCAAGCCCGACCCGAGCACTAGATGTGTGTGACCATCGACGAAGCCCGGAACCAACGTTGCGCCGTTGGCGTCAATGACCTCCGTGTCATCTCCGGCGAGAGCCCGCACATCCTCAGGCGCTCCGACAACCAGAAACTTCCCGTCGTGCACCGCGAAGGCTTCCGCCCTGGGTTGCCCGATATCGGACGTATACACGTCGGCATTGATGACGATCACGTCAGCAACTGGCATCGTACTGTTCGAGTCGCGGGTGCTGGAACACGCGTTTGCGAGTAGCGCCGTGAAGATCACGAACAGTTGCACTAGCAGCGGGAGTCTGATCAGGATTGCGCTTTGCGCCATATGAGCACAGGATAGCTTGCCAACGGGCAAGTTAGCCTGATTTTTGGAGCCCACGGAATAAAAAGGTCCGCTCCCAGAGCTCTGCCAACACAGGCCTTGCAGTTCAACCGACGGGGAACCCGTTATTAGCACCCTGCCCGAATCCGCCCATCCTCAACTTTTTGCTCAGATCCAGGGCCAAACTGCAGCAATTCACGGGCCGCAATGTGTTGGTAGGTCTTAGATTTCTCATGGCGAGGTGAGTTGAAAACTATTCGGTAGGCCACACCAAAGCCTTGGTCACGGGCGCGGGAACTGTCAACAGACCGAAAAAAACTCAACTCATCAGCTTCAGCGTCTCACGTTGGAATATCGAGTCCTCGATCGTACAATCCACCCGAACCGTTGACGTTCAGTAGAATGGATTCGGCGGCGGGCCGCTGTGGAGTGCGAGCTGGCTGCGCTGCCAAGGCGAGGAATCATGAGAGACCATCCGATCACGCGCAGGCATGCGCTTCTGTCCCTGCCGGCGCTGGCCACAGCTTCCAAGGTGTTGGCGCAATCAAGCAAGCCGCCTATTCGAGCGCGCGGGCTCAATCACATGACGCTCAGGGTTTCCGACCGCAAGCAGTCGGTGGAGTTCTACCAGGGCCTGTTCGGGCTGCCTGTCCAACATCGCCAAGGCGTTTCTACTGGTCTCCGCGTTGGTTCTGGCCCCCACTACATCAGCCTGGCCCAGGGCCGTGCCGGCGCTCAGCCAGCCATTGCTCACTTTTGCATGACCGTTGATCGTTTCAGCGTATCCCGCATCATGAAGACCCTCGCCGATCATGGCGTGACAAAAGGCAACCCAGGCCCCATGAAGACCTGGGTGAGGTTGCGCGGTCCCGATGCGGGTGGCGCCAGAGAAGGAACATCCGAACTCTACTTGGGCGATCCCGACGGTATTGTCGTTCAACTCCAGGATGTCAGCTATTGTGGGGGATCTGGTGTGCTTGGCAATGTGTGTCAGCCGCCCGTAGCGGCACCTACAAAAGGACTACTCGCCGTGCGCGACTTCAGCCATGTCACCCTAGGGGTTTCTGATCGACAGCGATCTACGGCATTCTATGAGAGCGTCTTCGGCTTGCCCGTTCAGGTCCACCAAGGCGCAACGGCCCTCCTCGGGATTGATGGCGGCCCGCAATTCGTTACCATGGGCGGCGTGAATCGTGCCCTGCAAGGGACCCCCAATATTGCGCACGGGTGCTTCACAATGGAAGGCTTCAATCCCGACAAGGTACTGAGGGCGCTCGCCGACTATGGCGTCAAACCAAGGGGTAGCGCCGCCGGGCCGCCGGGCCCACTGGTATCGTACGTGCGCATGCGCATGGAAGTTCGCGGTGGTGCCAAGGAAGGAACCCCGGAACTCTACTTCACGGACCCGGACGGAATATTGATGCAGATTCAGGACGTCACCTACTGTGGCGGCTCGGGGTATCTGGGCCAGATCTGCGCTTGACGCACGCGGGAGCAGGCAATCGTGCGGGGTTGAAGAAATATCCAGTGTGGGGATGGCTCAGATCGCGCCCAAACAGGACTGAGCGCATCAGGTGACTTCCCCAAAAGGACAGCGGCCTCAGCAGGCGCTCGCGGTCTCGACGGTACCTGTTGGGCTACCTTGAAGTGGACACCGGGTTAGCCGTGCGCAAAGCTCGCTACTGCCCACTACTAAGCAACGGAGGCGATGTGAGGTCTCTATCGATGAGGAATACCGTCGCAGCTATGCTGCTTCTGACGACGCTGGCGGCAACCATGCTTGCCGCCGACCGGCCGAACTTCGTGCTGATCTTTGTCGACGATCTTGGCTACGCCGACATCGGGCCGTTCGGCTCGAAACTTCATCGCACACCAAACCTCGATCGCATGGCCGCTGAAGGTCGCAAGCTAACCAGCTTTTATGTGACCGCCAACATTTGTACGCCCTCTCGTAGCTCCCTCATGACCGGAAGCTACCCGCGTCGCGTCGGCCTGGACGAAAACGAAGAAGGCCAATGGGTGCTCTTCCCAGGCAACAAGGAAGGCATGCATCCAAACGAGATCACCGTCGCCGAAGTCCTCAAGGAAGTTGGCTACCAGACGGCTTGCGTCGGCAAATGGCACCTAGGCGACCAGCGCGAGTTCCTGCCGACCCGCCAAGGGTTTGACAGCTATTTCGGGATCCCGTTCTCGAACGACATGGGGCACGACTCGCGCCGGAAGCCCTACGGTTATCCGCCCCTTCCGCTCCTGCGCATGGAAAACGTGATCGAGGAGGAACCCGACCAGAGGCTCATCACCAAGCGCTACACCGACGAAGCGCTGAAGTTCATCGAAGCCAACAGAGACGGGCCTTTCTTCTTGTACTTGGCTCACACGATGCCTCACTGGCCGCAGTACTCCTCGGAGCGGTTCGCCGGCAGGTCCAAGAACGGAAAGTGGGGCGACGCCGTCGAGGAGATCGATTGGTCGACGGGTGAGATCCTCGACAAGCTCAAAGATCTCGGGATCGACGAGAACACACTGGTCATCTTCACGTCCGATAACGGTGGCGCCACAAATTACGGCGCCAGGAACGAGCCGCTGCGAGGTGGCAAAGGAACGACCTGGGAAGGCGGCCACCGCGTCTGCTTCGTCGCGCGCTGGACCGGACGGATCCCTTCCGGCACAGCCAGTGACGGAGCTGGCGATCTCGGTTGATATCTTGCCGACGCTCGCTGGGTTAGCCGGCGCTTTTTCGCCCACCGACCGTGTGATCGACGGCAAAGACATCCGTCCGCTGTTAATGAGCAGCAAGCCTGAGCCGACACCACACCTGGCCTATTACTACTACTTCATGAGCCATCTCAACGCTGTGCGCAGCGGCCGCTGGAAGCTGCACGTAGCCCGGGCTGCCGGCCGTTATCCGAACTTCCGCTCTGAACCGGTCAGCGAGCTGTACGACTTGCACTCCGACGTCGGCGAGACAACGAGTGTCGCCGACAAGTACCCGCAAGTCGTCGATCGCCTGCGGGCTCTAGCCGATTGGGCTCGAGCGGACTTGGGAGACGGAGAGCGACAGGGCGAGAACGTTCGTGCTGCAGGGCTGGTGAATCGAGTCGTCACGCTAACGTCGAACTAACAGACCGCTGTGCAGCGACTGCATCGCGCGCCGAAAGAACGGCGGTGAGGCGACGTCGTGCAATCCAGGTCTCCCCAGTGAAATTTTTTTGCAACTACGACTTGTTCTAAAGGTGTCGCCTTCCGCCTAAAAATTGCGACACGCCAAGCTCTAACCTGCTTAGAAAGTGATGTCGATCGCGGACTCGTATTGGGGGTGGGCTATTTACAGGCCGTTCGCCATGCCGGAATCCCTCGGAGTCTCGGCGAAGCATTTGACGGGAACGCCTTTTCTGCACGACGGCGGAACACCCTGGGCCCCCCATTCACATTGCTCGAAGGCCTCGGGCTCAGGGGCCTGACGATGATGCTGCCGAGCGACTACTAATCCATGATGTCTACCGGAGCCAGTTTTGCTCTAAACTTGGTCTGGCAAACCAGGCTGCCGGCTTCACTCCGGGCTCGAAACGCTGAGTTCCGGACGGTGGCGAAGAATGTGCGTCTCGAAATCGATAAGCATCTTTCCGCCCTTGGCCAGCAGTGCGCGAGTCGCTTCCTGCCCAATCGCTTCCGCGACCCTGGCGGTCGGTGACAGGCCGTCCAGATCCGCCCACTTGTCGAGATAATTGACCACGGACCAGCGGCGGGGGCCGCTACCGTAAACATGACGGAACACGGTAACACCGTCGACGCCAGCCTTCTTGTACGCAGGAATCAACTCGTCCCTTAGATAACTCCGATAGGCCCGTCTCATCCCGGGAGCCGTGCGCCGGAACGAGACCGTCGCGAAGCGAGGCGTTCGACCCTCCTTGAGCGGGATGCTGCTGTCGGCGTACCGGCTCGCGATGTACACCTCACGCTCCACAATGCACCGCCATACTCGGCGCAACCACTCCTCCCACTCTGTTTCCGGCATTGTGGGGTCAGCCGACTCGTCGAGACTGGCATAGTCGTTGAGGGGGGTGAAAATGTGATATTGACGATAAGGGCCGCGCACGGTCTCCCAGACATCCCGGGGCCGACGATCCACCTTCTTTAGGGCCGTTGCCAGCGACTTTTGGAGTCCTTCGAACTCTTCCGCCATATCAGGTTTGACACGCACAACAACGATGTCGAAGCGCTCGGCAGTACTCGCCTACGCGAAAAGTACTCCGGCGGCGACCGCCCCCTCCAGCAGGATCAATGAAATCAAAATCAGGTTTCGTTGGAACATTCCGACGGCCCTCACTTTTTGCCAGGATTTCCATTCCTCGGCCTTATAGTTTAAGTGGATTTTTCAGGATCTGATCAGCGAAATCGAGGATGTCCTGAGGTTGCATCGTGGTGTGTCTCTAGTTTCGCATCTTCGCCATCTCCACGATTCGATCTTGACACCCCCCCCAACCTCGCATCCGGCGAGGTTTTCTTATTCCCCTCCCCTCCAAATTGCCCAGAACCCCTACCGGATATCAGCGCTTCAGGCTGTCGCCTTCCCCCCTTAATCGCGGACGCTTCCACAACCGACCCTTCCCTAAGTTCTTTATTTCCGGTACGATGCCTGTGTAAGATCGCGGCAGTTTGTCGCGATCCTAGAGAATTTACGGCAGCCGCACAACACCTCTATGCGCTACCAGTACAAACGCGAACCTCTTACCGGAGATGAAGCAACCCGCTTGGCCAACGCCTGCAACCCCCACGAAGAAAAACTCGTCGTCTGGACCCTTCTTGACACCGGGCTCCGGGTCTCCGAGCTTGCCAACCTCAAACGAGCTAATCTCGACTGGCAGACTCACCGCCTGATGATCTACGGCAAAGGCGGACCCTTCGGCAGCAAATCCAAGCGCCGGGTGATTCCTTTGAGTGCCCGCATCCAGCCCCTGATCGAGGGCTACTTTGCATTACACCTGAATTATGCACAGATTCACTTTGCGAGTGTGGCTGCGTTCGTAGCGGGTTGGCGGTCGTCGTGAGGTGGTAGCTCGGCAACTGGCCTTTTGGCTTCTCCGTGTCCGGTTTCCCTTCCCACCCAGAATCCGCGTCGTCAAAACCTCGCTCGGAAGTGACGTGGTTCCAGTGCGTTACGGCTAGTGCATAAAATTTTATGCATAGCGCATAGCCAGGCTCTCAGATCAGCGCCCTCCCGACCACCGGCAGCAAGCCGCCGTAGGGAGTCGGCTTCCTGCCGCGGAAGTGGTAAGGCGTCGAAGCCCCGATTTTATTGGGCCGCGAGGCCGTCACGGCTGGGCCTTGTTGGACGGGCCTTTGGGAGCTATGCTGTTTTCGTCTGGTAACCATGTGGGTGACCTCCTTGGGGTTGGCTGGCGAAGCTGGGATCTTTGCCAGCCTACCTTTTTACCCCATGTTTTCGGGGGTCCCCAATGGTCTCTTGCGGCTCAGCCCTCCTCAGGTCCACGCCGCAGTGCATAATTCAGGTTACACGAAACTTTCCGCTTCAGTACCCGCACCATCCAGCGCATGTTGAAGCGTCTTGCTAACCGCGCCCGCATCAGCCGCGCCGTCTCCCCTCATGTGCTGAGGCACACCTTTGCCGTCACGGCAATCCAGAAAGGAATCTCCCTGCCGGCGTTACAGCGCCTGCTGGGGTATGACACACTTCAGACGACCGAGATCTACCTCAACCTCTCGCCCGAGCATGTGGTCGAAGAGTTCCAGCAGAAGTGGTGATTGCTGTCATGAAGCGCCGGCTGGGTTTTAACCGACCGCCTTTTTCGGGCGGTTTTTCATTCCCCTTCTTCCTTAGGGCCGGCCCTCACCTGGGCGGCGGCGGTTGAGCATAGCTGTCTGGGAAATTTCATTACCACCAGTAATCCGCCGTCAGAGGCCTCTTCCGCCTCGCCGGAAGAGCTGAAAACCGCTCGTCTATTGAGTTATCATGGCCTTGAACCGGATTACTGGTGGTAAGTGTGTCCAGTCAAGGCTGGCATGTTCAGTGGGAGACAGTCCCACCGGGGTAAAAGTCAGAGCCCCGTAGCTTGGGTTGCATCCGTGTGGAGGAAACGAAGCCGATGAAGCCAACTGACAAAACCATCCTTGGGATGGTGAGCAAGTCACCGGGCCGTAACAAAAGTGAACCCATAGGTGGCCTCGAAAAGCTAAAACCCCGGAGGCCGAACCCTCTTTCCACGGGTGAAGGCAGCATGGCCTGGCGCAGACTGACTGCAGCGCCAGTTCACTCCGGCGGGGTGCTAGGGACAGCACGGTGACAAGGGCATGCTAAGCAACTGGAGAAGCCCTCCTCGTCCCGTCGAGAAATTGGCGGAGCAGGGAAGCCGTATAACTGGCGAAAACCAGGAAATCGGTGGAAGGCGAGAGGATGGCGGCTAGGTTCGTAGTAGTGAGGAAGCGGGGTAACGCCCGTGGAGCGAAGGAGCCTTGCTGCACATTGAAGTCTTGGTCAACACAGTGAGGCAGGGGCGAAATGATAAAAGCGTCCGGTAGTCTGCAGGATCTGAGACGAAGACTATACGGCAAGGGGAAGGCTGAACGGACTTGGCGTTAACCCAAGGCCTCGGTCGGAAGCGGTGGAGTAGTCAATGGCGAGAGCAGACACCTGGATTCGGGTGACGGCTTCCGAGCTGTCGTCGAAAGCAACTCCGATCGGATAGGTCTCATAAACCTTGTCGTGAAGTGTGCAGGAGCGCGTAGTGAAGGAAATCTTCATGCTGCGTGCGAGGTGGCGGGAGCTGGAAACGGAGCCACGGACACGGTTAACCGGGCACGAAGGGGGAAACCCCGGATACAGCCAAGCCAGGTCCTGACGGGCCACCGCGCCAGTTCCCGACCCTACGTGTGTCCAGTCAAGGCTGGCATGTTCAGTGGGAGACAGTCCCACCGGGGTAAAAGTCAGAGCCCCGTAGCTTGGGTTGCATCCGTGTGGAGGAAACGAAGCCGATGAAGCCAACTGACAAAGCCATCCTTGGGATGGTGAGCAAGTCACCGGGCCGTAACAAAAGTGAACCCATAGGTGGCCTCGAAAAGCTAAAACCCCGGAGGCCGAACCCTCTTTCCACGGGTGAAGGCAGCATGGCCTGGCGCAGACTGACTGCAGCGCCAGTTCACTCCGGCGGGGTGCTAGGGACAGCACGGTGACAAGGGCATGCTACCTGAATTATGCACAGATTCACTTTGCGAGTGTGGCTGCGTTCGTAGCGGGTTGGCGGTCGTCGTGAGGTGGTAGCTCGGCAACTGGTCTTTTGGCTTCTCCGTGTCCGGTTTCCCTTCCCGCCCAGAATCCGCGTCGTTAAAACCTCGCTCGGAAGTGACGTGTTTCCAGTGCGTTACGGCTAGCGCATAAAATTTTATGCATAGCGCATAGCCAGGCTCTCAGATCAGCGCCCTCCCGACCACCGGCAGCAAGCCGCCGTAGGGAGTCGGCTTCCGGCCGCGGAAGTGGTAAGGCGTCGAAGCCCCGATTTTATTGGGCCGCGAGGCCGTCACGGCTGGGCCTTGTTGGACGGGCCTTTGGGAGCTATGCTGTTTTCGTCTGGTAACCATGTGGGTGACTTCCTTGGGGTTGGCTGGCGAAGCTGGAATCTTTGCCAGCCGACCTTTTTACCCCATGTTTTAGGGGGTCCCCAATGGTCCCTTGCGGCTCAGCCCTCCTCAGGTCCACGCCGCAGTGCATAATTCAGGTGCTAAGCAACTGGAGAAGCCCTCCTCGTCCCGTCGAGAAATTGGCGGAGCAGGGAAGCCGTATAACTGGCGAAAACCAGGAAATCGGTGGAAGGCGAGAGGATGGCGGCTAGGTTCGCAGTAGTGAGGAAGCGGGGTAACGCCCGTGGAGCGAAGGAGCCTTGCTGCACATGAAGTCTTGGTCAACACAGTGAGGCAGGGGCGAAATGATAAAAGCGTCCGGTAGTCTGCAGGATCTGAGACGAAGACTATACGGCAAGGGGAAGGCTGAACGGACTTGGCGTTAACCCAAGGCCTCGGTCGGAAGCGGTGGAGTAGTCAATGGCGAGAGCAGACACCTGGATTCGGGTGACGGCTTCCGAGCTGTCGTCGAAAGCAACTCCGATCGGATAGGTCTCATAAACCTTGTCGTGAAGTGTGCAGGAGCGCGTAGTGAAGGAAATCTTCATGCTGCGTGCGAGGTGGCGGGAGCTGGAAACGGAGCCACGGACACGGTTAACCGGGCACGAAGGGGGAAACCCCGGATACAGCCAAGCCAGGTCCTGACGGGCCACCGCGCCAGTTCCCGACCCTACGGCTGTTGTAGCCCAATGATAATGTCCCCTTAAGCGCCCAATAGAAATGTCCCGTAATCTGAGGCTCCGAAGGAGGAGCCGAGATTGGAAAGGACATGGATGAACGACAAAGAGTTGAGGCAGCGGCGAAGTGCTGAGCCGAGTGAAACGAGGCGATCTGAAATTGACCGAAGCGGCCGAGCTGCTTGAGCTCAGCTACCGCCAGGCGAAGCGGCCCAAGAAGCGTTATGGCGAGGGAGGAAGCAAAGCTCTGATGCATGGCAACGTCGGCCGCGCTTCGAACCGAGCCAATGACAAACGCCGCGAGCAGGTTCTCGAGTTGGTGCGCGAGAACTACTGCGGCGAACCGCACGAGCGCTTTGGGCCGACGCTGGCGTTTGAACATCTGGCGACTGATCACGGTCTCGAAGTGCCGCGCGAAACACTGCGGCGCTGGATGCTCGCCGGCGGCCTGTGGAGCCGCCGCCGCAAACGCAAGCCGCACCGCTCGCGGCGACAGCGTAAAGCGCACTTTGGCGAGCTGATCCAAGTCGACGGCTCGCACCACGACTGGCTCGAAGGACGCGGGCCGAAAGGTTGCCTGATGAACTTCGTCGACGATGCGAGCGGAGTGGCGCTGTGCCGTTTTTCGAACGAGGAAACGACTTGGGCGGCAGCCGACTTGCTCGGAGTCTGGGTGCGTCAATACGGCGTTCCGAAGGCGCTCTATTGCGACTGGGAAAACGTCTACCTACGCCAGCCGACCTCGCGTGAAGCGATCGAAGGCATCGAGCCCGAGACGCAGTTCGGACGCATGTGCGCCAAGCTGGGCATTGCGATCATCGCCGCTTCGTCACCGCAAGCCAAGGGCCGCGTGGAGCGCCATCACGGCACGCATCAAGACCGCCTGATCAAGAAGATGCGACTGCAAGGCATTGCTGATTACAAGGCGGCGAACCGCTATCTCGACGAGCAGTATCTGCCCGAGCACAACGCCAAGTTCGGCTGTGAGCCGTCGGCGGGAGCGGACTTTTATCGGCGCTTATCGAAGCGTTTGGACTTGAAGTGGGTGTTCTGCTTGGAGGCTGAGCGGGTGGTTTCCGGCGACCGGGTGGTGCGATTCGAGAACCGCTTTTTGCAGTTGAAACCGAAGCGCAATCAGGCTCTGGGGACAGGCGCGAGAGTCACCGTGCAGCAAGCGTGCGAGGGCGAGTTGCAAGTGGTCTACGAAGACCGCGCGGTGGCTTTTGAGGAGATCGCCCGGCCGGCGCCGAAGCCGCGTCCCGAGCCGAAGCAACGAGCGGCTCGGCAGGGAAAAAAGCCATCGGCGGACCACCCCTGGCGCAAGTCGCTGCGATCGAAAAAACGCGCGGCGACGACATAAAAAACAAGGGCTATGGAAATGACGGGACGGATGGAAAGCGTGGAAAACCTCAGCGAACCGCGAAGCGGGTTCGTATCGCAGCGACAGGTTTCCCACCCTTCCCACCGTCCCTTGGAAATCGCTAAAGCGATTCCCACATTCCCACAGCCCCGACGATGATACTCTCATACATACTTACAAACAACAAAACCAAGGGGACATTTCTACTGGGCCTTGACAAGGGGGGTCGAAGCCGTAGCGTCACGGAGAGGAAAGGGTGTACGATCACGGCTTCGGAAGGGCTAAATCGGCAATTCCGGCTTAGCCCCTGTTTTTTGGCATGCGTATATTGGAAGTCCTTCTCGCCGGCTTCAGTGCTATTGCTGCCGGATGCGCTTCGTGGAACTGGTGGAGCTACCTGCACTCGGGAACCTATGCCGCGGCCTTTTGAGGTGACAGCGTGTGGCCCCTACCCGCTGGATATCTGCTTGAGATCACGTTGCTCGGTGTGGGTGGGCTTGTTAGCGTTTCGGCAAACCGCACTTCTTCTCCGCCGCTATGGGGCAACGTGACGTGGGCGATCGGCGGCGTCTTCTTAAGTCTCGCGGTGCTTGGGGCCTGGAGCATTGGCCCGTCAGTAGTGCCCGCGCTGCTGGCGCTAGTCGCGGCCGCGATACTGGCCGGCGTTCGTCGGAGACAAAAGGTATTTACGCAGGTTGGCTGGTTCGCAGGCGGCGTGATGGGGCAGGCTGTGATCATGCTGTTGGCGATTTTCTTGCTCAAAAGGGTCCACTAGAAACTTTCGGGTTCAGGCCGCTCGACTCGCTAGTTTTATCTGGCGGAAATGGGCACAGCCCAGGGCGCTCGCTCGCCTGCAAGATTCCCCCTCACCTTACCGGTCAGAATGCCCCGCAGGCAGGCGGGCCTCCCTCTTGCGGAACGAGCCGGTCGCGGTAGACTGCGCGTGTATGTGCGGACGATTTGGATTTAGCGATGTTGAGAAGATGCCTGAGCGTTTCAGTGCCACCCGGCCGCTTTTGATTGGGCCACGGTATAACGCAGCGCCCGGTCAGGATCTGCCGGTGGTGTTGAGAGAGGAGGGTGAAAATGCCTTGGCGCTCATGCGCTGGGGGCTTGTGCTGTCGTGGGCCCACGACGAGAAGATCGGCTACAAGATGATAAACGCTTGCGTGGAGACGGTAGGGGAGAGACCTTCGTATCGCGAGCCGCTTCAGAGTCGGCGGTGTCTGGTTCCTGCCAATTGGTTCTTCGAGTGGAAGCCGGCGCGGGTAGGCCCAAAGACCCCGTATGTGATCCGCCGGAAGGACGGGGCGCTTTTTGCGATGGCCGGGCTCTATGACATGTGGGAGCGGGCGGGAGAGGAAGTGCTGCGGTCGTTTACGATCATCACTCGCTCGCCGAATGCGATCGCAGGAGTCATTCACGATCGGATGCCGTTGATACTCCAGCAGGATGAAGAGGAGGTGTGGTTATCAGCCGACACGAAACCGCTCGCGTTTCTGAAGCAGGTCGAGCCGTACCCTGACTCGGAGATGGAGGTCTATCCCGTCTCGCGGCTGGTAAATTCCGCGGCGAATGATTCGCCGGAGCTGATACGGCGTGCTCAACCACCGCCGCTTTTTGGTTGAACGGACAAGTTTGTGGATTCGTTTGCCCTTGGGCAATGCGCGCTGGTACAAGGAGGCGAGTGTGGGCATCAAGCACATAAGCGCGGTCACGTTTGCGGTTCGGGATATGGAGAGGGCTATCGAGTTCTACGAAAAGCTGGGCTTCTCACGCCTCTACGGTGGGAAGGGTTCTGGTTTTAGCAGTCTCCGTGCTTGGGGATGCCATTGTGAACCTTGCGGCAACCCAGGGGCATCAGGGTGCGTGGTGGGGGCGCGTCATCTTCCGGGTTAGCCCGGGGTTAGCCCCAATACTCTTCACTTAAGAACATTTTTGTGGTATTCTGTTTCAGACAGGAACAGGAGGACCACGCCATGGCGCGCAAGCTGGCAGAACTGCCCCAAGGGGCGCGAATCAGCGATTACATCAGTCTCGGCGTGATGGCCAAGACGTTTCCGGTAGGGAAGATTGAGGCGGTTCTGGCGGCCACGGGCAAAGCCAGCGTGCGGCAGCGCGAGTTGCCCGCTCACGTGGTCGTCTACTACGTCATTGCCCTGGCCCTTGACATGCAGTCGTGCTACCGGGAGGTGCTGCGCTGCTTGCCGGAAGGGTTGCAGTGGCTCAGCGAACCGGGAACGAAGGTGAAGGTGGCGGGCAACTCGGCGATCTCCCAGGCGCGCTCGCGGCTGGGGCCGGCCGTGCTGCGGCAACTCCATGATGAGCTCGTGCAGCCGATCGCGGGGGCGGCTACCCAGGGCGCCTGGTATCGGCAATAGCGCTTGGTGAGCATCGATGGCAGCACCCTCGACCTTGCCGATCAGAAGCGCAACGAAGCGGCCTACGGCCGGCCCGGAGCCAGCCGCGGCTCGAGCGCCTATCCGCAACTGCGCTTCGTTTCGCTCGTGGAAGCAGGGACCCACGTGTTGTTCGGCACCCGGATGGGCGCCTATGATGTCAGCGAAATCGCCCTCGCCAAGGAGGTGATCCCGCACTTGCGAAAGGGGATGTTGTGCCTGGCTGACCGCAATTTCTTCAGCTATCGGTTGTGGAACCAGGCGCGGGTCTGGGGCGCCGATCTGCTGTGGCGAATCAAGAAGAATCTGATTCTTCCCTGCGAGAAACGCCTGCCGGACGGCTCCTATCTTAGCCGCATTTATCCTTCCGAGCGGGACCGGCGGCGCGGCGCCAACGGCGTGCGGGTGCGGGTCATCGAATACCGTCTGGAAGGGCTGGAAGACGCCGAGCCGCTCTATCGCCTGTTGACGACGATTCTGGATCCGGAGCAGGCCCGGGCGGAGGAACTCGCCGCGCTCTACCCCGAACGCTGGGAGATCGAAACGGCGCTGGACGAGTTGAAGACGCATTTGCGGGGAGCCCGCATCGTTCTGCGCAGCAAGACCCCGGAGCTGGTCGAGCAAGAGTTCTATGGGCTGCTGCTGGCGCACTTTGCTATTCGGGGGCTGATGCACGAAGCGGCGCTGAAGGCGGATGAAGATCCCGACCGGCTATCGTTTCTGCATGCGGTGAGAGTTGTCCGCCGCAAGCTTCCGCTCTTTGTGGCTATTCCCCCCTCGGGACAGAAAAGTCTTTCATGAGGCCGTGCTGGCAGAGATACTGGAGGAGCGTGTGGCCTGCAGCCGAGGACGCCGCAATCCGCGCGGGGTCAAGCGCAAGATGAGCGGCTATCCGCTGCGGCGAAACCAGCCGATCTCGCCCCCCATTCAGAATATCGAGAAACGCATCAGGATCGTTAAATGAAGAGTATTGGGGTTAGCCCGCATTTCTCACCGATTGTCGGAAACGGGGTTGGCGCGGCTCGGGAGATGAGATTTTCATGGTCTTGGGGCGGCAGCGCCTCTCGGTTGGGCCGCCGTGGGTCATAAAGGGCCCCGTATGCCGTCGGCAGCCTTGGCCGAGACGTTTTGGATCCGTTTTTGCCCAAACCTCGATTGCCGCCCCTGTCGAGGCCTGTCTGCTTCCAGTGTTACTTGAAGTCGCCTCACCGTTTTCAGCAGCGCTGCGGCTCCCCTCGTTCGAGATGGTCATACACCTGGGCAAACACTCCCGCCCAGGCGTATCCCGTCGCCAGCGAAATCCACACCTTGCGCGCCGTGATCCGGATCCGCGCCCCGATCTTGAACAACTGCAGACGGATCGTCGTGCATTGCGCCCGCGCCATCTTCGTGCCCGCCAGCCCTAGCCGCCGCAGCGCTTCCAGAACACAGTATCCAATCGATGAAAAATATAAACGGATCTGATTCGACCGGAATTCGGCCGTCGACGTGCGGTCCGCGAACAACCCCATCTGCTGCTCCTTGATGCGGTTCTCCATCTCCCCGCGGGCACAGTAAATCGTCTCGTAGAGCTGCTGCGCCGCCGCTTGCTTGGCCGTCAACGACGTCACCACGAAGCGCGGGTTTTCACCTTTCGCCAGATACTCCGCCTTGGCCACCACGCGCCGCCGCTGCGACCAGCTCGTCCGCGTGCGGTAGCGGAAATCTCCGAACGCCCGCGCCGCCTTGCCCGTCTTAGAGAAACGCCGTCGGGCCAGCTTCATTCGCCTCTGGATGCGGCGCCGCAAACGGGCGTTTTTCACCAGTCCGATCACGTAATCGACCGCATTCGCCTCGCACCAGCTCAGTATCTCGTCGCGGCAAAAACCGCTGTCGGCCCGCAGCAGGATCTCGGCTTCGGGCCACATTCGCCGCAGTTGTTCGACAATGCGCTGGACTTCTTCCAGCGACCCCGCCGAGGCGTCGATGTTGGCCGGCCGCAGGCGCGCGCACAGCAGTTGGTCCCCGGCGAAAATGTAGAGCGGCAGGTAGCAATAGTGTCCGTAGTAGCCGTGAAAAAAACGCCCTTCCTGATGACCGTGCAGCGGGTCGTCGGTGGCATCGAGATCCAGCACGATGCGCTCGGGTTGGCGCGGTTGCGATTGGATGTAGAGCGCGGTCAGCAGGCGGTCGGCCGCACTCGTGTCGAGAACGATCTTCTTGTAACGGCTGGACGCGTCGGCCTTAGCCGGAGTCCCCTCGAGGCGGTTGAGCGTGCTCTTGCCGGCGCCGGCCTTGCCGCGGTCTTGGCGCCGCCGTCGCTGCTTGCCTTCGAGGTCTTGTTTGCCGCACAGCAGCGACAGCAGCGGGTCGCAGCGCAGCTGATCGTGATCGTTGAGATCCTCATAACCGAGCACCAGCCCGTAGACGCGCTGGGAAACCAGCTCGCGCACACTGTGTTCGATTTGCGCGGGCTGGCGGTGATCGCGGAAGCAGGCGGCGAACTGCCGCACGATGCCGCTGCGCTGTTCGAGTTGGCGCAACAAGCACGCCGCCTCCGTCGGAGCTGATCGTGCCGCCATCGAAACGGACCACCACTTGGCGGCGGCCATGGCCGGCAAAGCTGAAGCTGGTTTGGGTACACTCTGTCATGGCGAAGGTCGCTTTCTTGTTGGCTCAAACATCTTGTGGTGATTATGTTTATGCCACAAAAGGCGGCCTTCTGCCACCCTACGATGAGAAATGCGGGTTAGCGATGTCGATGCCCACTACCAGGCGCTCGCCGCGTCAGGGCTGAGTCCTGAAGAGCCGCGCGACGCTTCGTGGGGTGAGCGGTTTTTCCACATCAGAGACCCAGACGGGCATGAGCTGAGTTTTGCGGAGTTGTTGCAGAGCTAGGGGGGCGAAGGAGACACGCTATGGCTCTGGACTTTAGCCGCCACTTTCAATTTCACCGGTCTCCCATTCCATTCAGGTTCCCTGAACGTCCAGATGCGAGGCGAAGTGGAGCGATACGATTAGCACAGGCACTAGTCACCTTCGACCAAGCAGCCTCCGAATCCGAGTTACGTACACGTATGTCAACTCAGGCGGAAAGTGGCTGCTCTGCTTTCTGCTCACGCTTCGGCCATTCCTTCGGGGGATTAAGCGGCGAAGAGACGCAGCTACCACATCAGTCACGGTCTTCCGGCTCGACGATGTCTGTAGCGAGTCTGCGCGGGGCCGTCTTTGGGCTTAAACACGTTACTGACGTGTCCCCTGACGATGCCGGTGTTGCCAACCAGAACGTATTGGGGATTGATCATCCTGTTAGTGCTGCGCTCCACAGCCGCCCAGATTTCATTGAGAATCTCTGTCGTCGGTTTGCGCACGGGAAAAGGGTTGTTTGTCACCTGAATTATGCACTGCCGGTGCACCTGGTGAGGGCTGAGCCGCCAGGAACCATTTGGGGACCTCCGAAAACATGGGGTAAAAAGGTAGGCTGGCAAAGATTTCAGCTTCGCCAGTCAACCCCAAGGAGGTCACCCAAATGGTTACCAAACGAAAACAGCATAGCTCCCGAAGGCCCGTCAAACAAGGCCCCGGCGCGAGGGCCCCGCGGCCCAATAAAATCGGGGCTGCCACGCCCTATCACTTCCGTGGCAAGAATCTGACTCCCTACGGCGGCTTGCTGCCCGTCGCCACACTGCTCGAAAAACTCGGCTTCCAAGCGCTGCTGGAAGAAACCCTCACGACCAAACGGATCACCCGAGCCATGAGCCCCTACCAGTTCGTGCTGGCCCTCGTGCTCGGCCTCTATGTCGGCTTTGCGCGGCTCAACCAACTCCGCTTCATCGCTCGCGACCCCATCCTGACCGGCATCTTGCAAGTGACGCGTCTGCCGCCGCAGTCCACGCTGTGGCGCTTTCTGGCCTCGCTGCACCTCAACGTGGCGAAGCAGATCCTTTCCATTCAGCGCCAGCTGCGGGAACGAGTCTGGGCCGCGGCCCACGTGAAGTTGGAGACGGTGACGCTGGACACCGACACCACCGTGCATACCCTCTACGGCCGCCAGATGGGCGGGCGCAAGAGCTACAACCCCAAGAACAAGGGCAAGCGCAGCTACCAGCCGATACTGACCTTCCTGGCCGAGACGCGCGAATACCTGATGGGCGGGTTGCGCAACGGCGACCGGCCCACGGGCCGACAGATCGCCGCCCACCTCGAGAGCGCTTTCCGGACTTTGCCGGGCGGCGTGAAGAAAATCCTGGCGCGGGCCGATTCCGGCTTTTATTGCTGGGAGGCGGTGGAGGCCTATGAAAAGGCGGCTTGTCAGTTCGTCATCGTGGCGCGCAAAACGCGGCGCCTGGTCGAGCGCTTGCAGCAAGCAGAATGGAAACCCTCCCCCCGCTCCGACGCGGACGCGGAATGCGAATTCCTCTACCAACCGCAAGGCTGGGCGCGGGCCTGCCGTTTCCTGGCGCTGCGTTACGAAAACGAGCCCAAGGCCGGCGCGGCCGAGCAATACCAGTTGTTCGCCACCAGCGCTTACACCTACCGCGTGTTTGTCACCAATCTGGCCGAGCCGATCGCGGCGGTGGTGTGGTTTTACAATCAGCGCGCCGGAGCCGAGAACCTGATCAAGGAGGCCAACAACGACGCCGGGCTGGTGGCCCATCCCTCGCGCCGCTTTGACATGAACCGCAATCACTTTCAGTTGGCCATGCTGGCCTACAATCGCAACTGCTGGCTGCTGCTGTTCAACCGCGAAGCCCAGGCCAGCGTGGAGACGCTGCGGCACACCACCCTGGCGACGGCGCGGCTGCGTTTTCTGTTCGTGGCGGCCAAGATCTGGCGGCACGCCGGCAGAACGGGTGTCAGCTACAGCGATCATTATCAGGAAAAGGGCCTGTTTGAACGGCTGATGCGACGGCTGCGGGCGATGGGGCCGCCGGGATCGAGCTTGGCGCCGGTGGTGGAGGGTGCGCTGAGCTGAGGGGCACTCCATGCATAAAATTTCATGCACTCGCCGCAACGTACTGGGAACACGCCGCTTGCCAGCCCGCTTTTGCCCTGCCGGGATCAGGAGGCGGCTCAAACGGGGAGGGAAACAGCAGAAAAGACGACTTGCGAAATCACTGAGTTGACACGAGTGCCGCTATCGCCACAACTCCATCGACGATGGCTACGCCGAATCTGTGCATAATTCAGGTGTCAAGTACCCGGCGAACTCCTCATGTAATCCCGCGACGACACCGTCGGCGTCCAGCGAGTTAAGCGCCTTGTAGAACTGCTCGTGGGCGACTTTGAGGTCGTCGAGATCGTCGCACAGCGCTACTGGTGGCGCAATCAGTAACGCTACGGCGACAAGTGCAAGAGACGCTAGCTTTCTCATTGGTTCTCCTTTTTCCTGCTTTGGTTGCTACAACCAGAATTTCCAATTGGGGACTCCGACTTCCAAGATGGTACTTCATCTCTTCTCCTGAATGCAGCGAACTTTGCCCCGTAAGGCAGGCCACGACGGCATCGATGGGTTCTCATGGCCTGTTCTTGTCGTCCGCTGAGCCCGTCTCGCTGCTGATTGGGCTGGAGTTCGAGCTGGAGCGATCAGAAGGATCATTAACGACAAAGTCGCCTTAGTCATCTCCTGCTTATACGGTTGTTTCAGCAAGCCTCAAGATGTTGGGGTGGAGGTCATCGCGTCTTGTCCAGGTCACGCGCGCGGCGGATGTGGGCGTAAGGCGTAGGAGCGTGTTGAGTTCCGAGACCGAGGAGGGTTTGGAAGGCTGCCATTGGGGTCTTGCGGCGGTTGTGTCGAAACACGAACTCATCGAGGTAAACCTGAAGCTGAGCGCGGCTCACGCCGTGGTACGTTCCGGTCAGCCATTGCTGCAGGTTGCCAATGGCACGATCCGCCAGCGGCACCACCGACTTGGCGCCTTTCCGCAAGTCAGTCCGGTGAGGTTGCGGACGAGAGACGTGTTTGTAGCCGGCCTCTTCGAGGGCGGTAAAGGTCTTCAGACCGTCTGTGTAGATGGTCGAGCCGGGAACAACGTTCTGGGCAAGAAACCTGTCGATCGTCACCTTCTTGAAGTCTGGAATAACGGACATGCGAACGCGCCCGGAGCGCTTCCCGCGTTTCTCAACAGCGACCATCACAAGGGCCGCACGGCGCCCCTTCAGTTGCCGGCTGCCTCGCAAACCTGCTTGCGGGCCGCCAATCCAGGTGTCATCGACCTCTACTTCTCCGTGCAAGGGCTCGCGAGCTGCGTTCACCATGGCCCGTCGCAGTTTGTGCAACATCATCCAGGCGGTTTCGTAGCGCGACAGGCCGAGCTGACGCTGCAGTAGCAGCGCCGACACACCTCGTTTATCAGTTGTCATCAGGTACGCAGCCCAAAACCAAACCGTCAGCGGGGTCTTCGTATTGTGGAGCACCGTTCCCGACGTCAACGAGACCTGGTGTCGACACGCCGCGCATTGCCACCGTAGTTTCTGCTCGAGAATGTAGGCCTGCCGATGCCCACACTGAGGACAAAGGAACCCGTCGGGCCAACGACAAGCAGCCAGGTACTTCTGGCAAGCCTCCTCGGTCGCGAACTCCACCTGAAACTGACGCAGACTCTTCGGAAACGGCGGCCGGGCCACGCCCTACCCTACATCTTGGGGCTTGCTGAAACAACCGTATAAGCAAGAGTCATCTACGGCCTCCGTGCCCGACCACAACCGGCCCTGGCACGGCCACAGTATACATCCGCTCTGCCGCGAATACGGAAGCTGTGCTATCTATGCTTTCAAGGTAGAATCGGACCGGCACGGTGGGCCCTTTGTCCCGCCTCAGCTGGAAATGGAGAACAGCGTTCCGCCGTTAAGCTAACGGAGGGAACGCATGAAAAAAGCACGAAAGCAATACACAGCCGAAGAGAAGGTCGCCATCCTGAGGCGGCATCTCGTGGACAAGGAGCCGGTCTCGAAGCTCTGCGACGAGCTGGCGCTGCAGCCGACGGTGTTCTACCGCTGGCAGAAAGAATTCTTTGAGAATGGAGCCGCTGCCTTCCAGACTAAGAACCGCAGCCATCGCCAGCCCGAACAGGAACGGATCGAGCGGCTGCAGAAGAAGATCCAGACCAAGGATGAAGTTCTGGCCGAGTTGATGGCCGAGCACATCGCGTTAAAAAAAAGCCTTGGAGAACTCTAACCAAAACCTGGACACCACCCGACGTGCGCGACCAGATCGTCGATTTCGTGCGGTGCTGGTCCGAGAAGACCGGGATCCATGCCGGGCGTTTCATCAAGTGGCTCGGCATCGCGCCCAGCAAGTTCTATTCCTGGCGCCGACGCTACGGCTGCGTCAACGAGCACAACGGTTGGGTTCTCCGGGATTTCTGGCCAAGAGTGGGAAAAGCAGGCCATTCTCGACTTTTATCGCGAGTATCCGCTGCAGGGCTACCGGCGGTTGACGTTCATGATGCTCGACGCCGACATCGCGGCCGTCAGCCCGTCGAGCGTCTGGCGGGTGTTGAGCCGGGCGGGCTTGCTGCGCAAGTGGAACGGCAAAACGTCGCTGAAAGGAACGGGCTTCCAACAGCCTCTGGAACCGCATCAGCATTGGCATATCGATGTTTCCTACATCAACATCTCGGGTACGTTCTACTACCTCTGCAGCGTGCTCGACGGCTACAGCCGTTCGATTGTGCATTGGGACTTGCGCGAGGCCATGAGGGAAGCCGATGTCGAGATTATTCTCGAGGCCGCCAAGGAGAAATACCCGGACGCCAAACCGCGCATTATCTCCGACAACGGGCCGCAGTTTATCGCCAAGGACTTCAAGGAATTCATCCGCATTTCGGGGATGACACACGTGAGAACCTCGCCCTACTATCCGCAGTCGAACGGCAAGTTGGAGCGTTGGCACAAGTCGTTGAAGAGCGAATGTATCCGGCCGGGCGTGCCGCTGACGCCCGAGGATGCGCGGCGGCTGATCGAGCGCTATGTCGAGCATTACAACACGGTGCGGTTGCACAGCGCGATCGGATTCGTGACGCCGGCGGACATGCTGGCGGGACAGCGGGAGGAGATTCACGCCGCGCGAGACCGCAAGCTGGAGCAGGCGCGGCAGCAGCGTCAGCTACGCCGTCGGCAGGCGGCTTGAGTTTTGGAGTTACAATGGCGTTGCCGGGTGAAACGGAAGCGGGCTCTGCTGGGAAGCAACCCTACCGAGGGATAGCCCGGCGGGCTCATCGAGACGATGATCACGGGCGCGGGAACGAGTTTCTTGCGCCCACGCTCAACCCCATCGGATCGAAAGACCCTGATGCCTTGAAAATCCCCGCCCGCAGGGCGGCATCTTCACCACCGCGGAGCGCTCGCTCTCCCGTTTCGGCTGAACCGGTACACCTTCGGGCCGGGACCTATGATTTCGGGTGACTAGGTGACACGACTAGGACAAGCGCTTCTCAGCAGCAAGCTGGCACAAGTGGGCGAGTTCCTGGCCGTGTTTCTCGTCGCTGGCGCGGTGATCTGGGGCCTCGGACGGCTGGTGGGAGAGGATCCGCTGGCGCGTTATGGAGTGGTTTGGGTGGCCAATGTGCTGATGCTTGTCACCGTGTGGCTGGGATTGCATTTTCGCGGGCAGGGTTGGGAGCACTATGGGTTGAGCTTTCAAGTTCCCAGCCGGCGCACCGTGGTCCGTGCGGTCATACAGTCCCTGGTTGTCTTCGTCGTTGCGGCGCTCGCATTTGCAGTGGCCGCGGTCGTCATGGCGAACATCGTCGGCAGGCCAGAAGCCGCCGATATGAGCGGGTACGACTTCCTGCGGGACAACCTTGTGGTGTTTCTCCTTTGCTTGGCGGGGGTTTACATCGTCTCCTCGTTTGGTGAGGAGGTCATCTACCGCGCCTTCTTGATCAACCGAATCGCGGAGCTGGGGTCGGGGAGCAAAGTGGCCTGGAGGGTAGCCGTCGTGGTCAGCTCTGTTGTGTTCGGCGCCGTTCACTTTGAGTGGGGACCGGCGGGGATGGTCCAGGCGGCTTTCATGGGATTGGCTCTTGGCGTGTCCTACCTTGTGGTTGGACGGAACCTATGGGTGACGATTCTGGCCCACCTCTACCTAGATACTGCACTGCTGCTTCCCATATACTTTGCTGCGGGATAGAAGGGTCTCTGCGTAGAGTCCCGCGACCGTCGAGCCGACGCCCGCGATCGCTGCGGATACCGTGCTCAGAGTCGTGGTGGGTCAAACCGACGATGTTGGCGGGTACCTCGAGCAAATAGAGCGGGGCAAGGCGATCTTGAAAAAGGCAGGCAGCCCGGGCGTGCTTCGAACCTGGCGGGCCGATTTTGCGGGTTCCGACACCGGCTCGATCGTCGTATCGATCGAGTACGAGAACATTCAGGCCTTCGCAGCAGAAAGTGCCAAGCTTGCCGACAACGCAGAGTTCCAGACCTGGCTCAAGGGTCTGGACGAAATCCGCAAGATTGTCTCCGATAGTCTCTACAGTGAACTTTGAGTCCGCCCGCGCGGAGGGCAACGATTGGCCTAGCTATAGCTAAGGAACTGCGGGCGCACGAACGAGCAGGACTTTGGTCTGTGGACAACCCTCCTTGACACCCCCCGTCAGCCTGCTACGCTAAAGGGTACATAACGTCCTAAGGACCCTATTCACCTTTCTCCTCCATAACCGGCTGCGAAAATCCCACCCCGCAAAATGACGAAGACCCCACGGTCACCGGCCCAAGCTGTCAAGCTCCTCTAAATCCCAAAATTTCACGTCCCGCTCGACAAGTATTGGTCCGATCGGACCAGTAAGAAATTTTGCAAATCCGCAGAGTATTCCGACCCGAGGGAATTCCTGTCAATTCGGCAGAACTTCTCGGGGGGGATCTGCGAACGGTTCGCAGAGAGGCTCATCATCCTAGTAGCCGTTACCAGTCACCGCGTCTTCGTGCGGTGCGCCACCAGCTGCAGGGGTTCCCGGTAGGCATCAGGGGCGGCAGCCATCGCCTGCAAGCGCACACGTGTCGCCTGTGGGCTGATATCGAGCCATTGGCATGCCATCCAGAACGGCAGGGCTGCCGAGCGTCCCTGGACCCACGAAAGGATCTCGGCGGTGTCGCGACCCTTCAGCAAGTCGGTTAGAGCACAAGCGAACACGGCGGCGGCGAGAGAGCGCATCGCCTATTTAGCCTACACCAATCTTGCTGACATTGCGCTGACACCGAGGGAGCAAGCGTTAGGCACGAATGCCTATATTCACGTAAGTAACTGAAAGTCAGTAGTTTAATGGTAGGCCCGAGCGGACTCGAACCGCTGACCTCTACCGTGTCAAGGTAGCGCTCTAACCAAAACTGAGCTACGGGCCTAACCCATCGATGCTAGCATGTGCTCCGACAGCTTGTCGAGCTAATCCGCCGCCTGGCGATACCGCCCTTGCGCAACGGCGGAAGCCCGGCCCGCCCTGCTAGTTCCAGGCAAGCAATTAGGCTTAGAATTAGCTGTGCCCGGCTTGCCGCGACAAAATCGGAGCGTTCCGATCTGGACCGCGCGAGCAGGGCCTGTTAAAGGCTGTTACGCCATTACAATGTTACGCCATTACAATGTTACGCCCTTACAATGTGGCGCCATTTACAATGTTGAGCCGTTACACCTGAATTATGCACAGATTCACTTTGCGAGTGTGGCTGCGTTCGTAGCGGGTTGGCGGTCGTCGTGAGGTGGTAGCTCGGCAACTGGTCTTTTGGCTTCTCCGTGTCCGGTTTCCCTTCCCGCCCAGAATCCGCGTCGTCAAAACCTCGCTCGGAAGTGACGTGTTTCCAGTGCGTTACGGCTAGTGCATAAAATTTTATGCATAGCGCATAGCCAGGCTCTCAGATCAGTGCCCTCCCGACCACCGGCAGCAAGCCGCCGTAGGGAGTCGGCTTCCTGCCGCGGAAGTGGTAAGGCGTCGAAGCCCCGATTTTATTGGGCCGCGAGGCCGTCACGGCTGGGCCTTGTTGGACGGGCCTTTGGGAGCTATGCTGTTTTCGTCTGGTAACCATGTGGGTGACCTCCTTGGGGTTGGCTGGCGAAGCTGGGATCTTTGCCAGCCGACCTTTTTACCCCATGTTTTCGGGGGTCCCAAATGGTCTCTTGCGGCTCAGCCCTCCTCAGGTCCACGCCGCAGTGCATAATTCAGGTTACAATATTGAGCCACAGCACCGCTGAGCCACGGCAGGCGCCGCTTTCCAGATTTTCGCAATCGACGCAATAAGAGCCAGCCGAAGAATTCTTGGTCACAGATATGCGGGAATACATCATTCAGGCAGGGGACTCATTGTCCAGCATCGCCCAGCAGTTCTTGGGTTCGTCCGGGAAGTGGAGGCTCATCGCCGAAGCCAACCACATTTCAAACCCCGACCGCACCAAGGTCGGCCAGAAGCTGCTGATCCCATCCTCTGGCGGAACCGAGGTTCCCGCCGTCACGAACCCCAGTCTTCCTCCTCCTGCCGTCGGCAACCAGCGAGTGACCTTCTCGGAGGAGGGCAAGAAAGTCTTCGCCGTATTCGCGGGCTCGGCTCAAAAAATATTGTTGGGCAACCGCTTTAGACTTGGGCTTTCGCGCCATGGTCTCCACGAGCCCGAAGACTTTATTGCCCGCGCGACCGGCCTGCTGAGTGCGAGCAGTCTCAGCGAGTCCGAAGTCAACGTCATGTTGTCGACATCGGAGAATGAAGGCGTAATTATCTACTTGACGCAAGGGTGGGTGCCGTGGTAGCCTCGCTTTTATGCTATCGCCATCCGCTAGGCAGAAAATTGCCAATGAGGCTATCAACTTTATACTTCAGGCTTTCTACGCTGGCGTGGTGTACTCCGTGTTAGCAGCAGGTGGAACAATATACGCTTGGATTACCGGAGCGGATCAGCAATGGGTTTTTTTGGGCCTAGGTGCGCTCGGAACCCTGTTTCTTGTCTTGGTGACCACTGGTGTCGTCGTTTGGCAACGCTCCAAATCAAAGCCGCTACAGACGGTTGGTCGTAAGGGATATTTGGATTTCAGAAAGGACGCGGAGGCTGCAATTCACCAACTACAAGTGGACATCCCCAAGATTACGGCAATAAATCAGCGGATGGGCGAGATCGCGTCGAATGCTTCAAAACGTCCAGATACATCCTCGCACCGCGCGATCCACGCAGGAGTCGTAAAGGTATCAAAAAAGATCAATCGGCAGGCGAGCATTATGAGGATTCGCTCGGGTCCCGTAAAGCGCAACGTTGACCTACTCATCGAAAGCATAACCGGATGGTCTGATTGGGTCCGGAAGCGGCAGGGACCAGATGAAATTCAGTCGCTTCTCCCACTGATCCGATCTATTGGGGCTCCGCTTCAACAGACTATTTCTAGTCTAGAATCGTTTCAGGCGAGTCTACAGGTGAACATTCGAGAGATGAGTCAGGAGATGGATTTGGCTGGAGGGGCATTTCACAGTGAAATGGACGCGGTTCTCAAGCGGATAAAGCAGCTCCGTGCGTGCTGTCATCAGCAGATTTCCCTATTAGATCCTTATACTTCAGGGAGTCCGAGTTAATGAGCCGCAGCAGGGTGTCCCGAAACAAATACGGATTGTTCCGATTGTCGAACCGAAACTCGAACTCATCAAGGTAGGCAGGAAGATGCTTCACGCTGACTTTATGATAGGCACCGACAACAGACCGCTTGAAGAGCGAGAACGCGCCCTCGATCGAGTTCGTGTGGACATCGCCGCGAACCCACTCGTCAGCGGAATGGTTTACGCTCTCGTGCTTGGTTTTCTCATCGCCAATGCCTTTGTAGGCTTCGTAGTCGTCGGTATAGATGTTCTCGGCATCCGGGGCGTGCTCCTCAATGAATCCGTGAAGCGTTTCGCGATTGCGCCGCTTGCCGACCGTCAGCCGGATATTGCCATCGCGTTCGATAGCCCCGAGAACCATCGTTTTGTTCCCCGTGTATCCCCGGCCCATGCCCTTGGCCTTACCGCCGACCCAGGTCTCATCGACTTCGACGGTGCCTTCAAGGGGCTCGGTGTCGGCGTCCTTCATGGCGGCTCGGATACGATGGCAGAGATACCAAGCGGTCTTGTAGGCTACTTTCAGGGTGCGCTTGAGTTGGTTGGCCGAAATCCCTTTGCGGGATTCGCACATCAGGTAGATGGCCGCGAACCACTTGGGAAGCGGCAAGTGAGAATCATGGAAGATTGTCCCGGCGGTAACGGAGAACTGGTACCGGCATGAGTCGCAATCGAACTGTCCGCGCTTGTGGATTCGAGAGATCTTCTCGTTTTCGCATCGTGGGCACTGTATACCCTTGGGCCAGCGTAAGCCCTCAAGGTAGGAGCGGCATTTCTCTTCAGAGTGGAACCGGTCCATTAGCGTCATCAAATCGATATTTGCGGTGGAAGCCATAGCTATGACCAGAAAGAAACCAGAGAAGGATCTAACGACCGACGAAGCGATGCGGAGGATCTTCCCGAAGAAGGTACGCGAAGAACTTCACCGAGTAGCGCACGAGAAGGACGACAAAGAACTGAAAGGAAAGAAGACAACCCGATCACAAGAATAGTATACTATGGTTATGACCTTGTGTCAAGTAGATATTTACGAATGAAGGTGCCTTGGACGCCCTCAACACCTGGGACAACAGCTTCCTCAGCTTCGGGATGTTCCAATGGACTTCCGGCAGGCAAAACCAAGAGGGAGAGCTACCGGCTCTTCTCGCGATCATCAAGCAACGATTTCCTGAAGAGTTCCAAAACTACTGGGGTCAGTTCGGATTAGACGTCGTCGACACAGGCCCGAAGACCGGATGGTTTTCGCTCGACGGACGCAAGCTTTCGACCGCGGACGAGAAGAACGTCCTGCGCGACTACGCATGGGTATTTGGATTTATGCGCGCTGGCGAGGACGCTGAGGTTCAGGCGGTCCAAATAATGCACGCGGTAAACCGTCTGGACCAATTCTACTTCCGAAGGCAACCGAAACTGGATAGTCTGCCGTTGTCGCGCCTGATCACTTCCGAGTTCGGAGTAGCGTTGTTGCTTGACCACCACGTCAATCGACCCGGATCTGTGGTTGGCACCGTGCAACAGGCGATCGCCGACATCAGCGTCACACCCAGTCAGCTTGCTAGCGGGAGCGATGACCTCGAACGGCGGGTTCTGGAACGCTACATCGAGGTTCGAGCTACCTTTGGCAAGACTCCCATGACTCACGCTCTCAAGCGGGCCGAAGTCAGCCGTCGATATGTGACGGAGGGCGTCACTTCCCAACGGCGAGGCACGTTCAAGTCCAACCGGGAACAGCGCTCTTGAGTCTGGCTGGGCCGCGGTGGAACGATCTATGCCGCAGTTGCGCGGTCGAACAGGTTTTTCATTTTGGAGTGGGGGGCCGCCGCAACCGACAGTATCCAACTCTCCGCTGCCGCTGCGGCAGAGTCCTCCACTTGAAGCACTGCCCCGAGGTGGTTACGGTCCGCCCGCGCTGCCTCGTAAGCGTCGAGAAACGCTTTTGGCACCTCGGGGGCCTCTGGCCTCGCCATCAATAGGTTTTCGATTCGTTGGCGCTGCTCAATGAGCATTCGATGTTCGCCGTGCAGGGCCTTGAGGCGGGAGTCGCCGGTTTTCGATGACTTTTCGATGGATCGCTCAAGCTTGTTGATGATCTTCATTAGGCGCTGCGCGCGCTCGGAGACATGCGTTGTCAGTTGCTTTCGCGCGGCTTGATACAGCGGCTTCTGGTCCTCGTCAGCGAACCCCAGACGAACCTTTTCATACCAGCAATCCAGCGCCCACAAGTTGCCAACGACCTTCGCCGTCGCCAGGAATTTCCGTTTCAATCCGGTGTAGATCTCCGCGTCGAAATCTTCGATGACTCTATTTTCGGCCGCTTCAAAGTGAACTCTCTCCGGCCCGACGTCGCTGCGAATGACCGATCCGGCGGCGAGCACCGCACCGAAGTCAACCTGAACGGGCGCAACCAGCCCGCACTGTCCGCCGACAAAAACCGGGGCGGATCGCAGCAAAACACCCCGCACGTCGCCGATCAAGCTCGACCACTTGTCACCTCGCGGGTCGAAGTTGAAGTGGACAACTCCTGAGCCTACCTCGCTATGGTTTACGCGCGATGTCCCGCCGCTCATCAAAACATCGCAGTAGTTGACGAGCGATCCCGTGATCACATTCGCCGTCAGGACCGTGTTTTTGAACGCGGCATTGTGGGCGGCATCGACCTGCTCTTCGAGCAGAGTACCCGGACGCAACTCGGTGTATCCGCGCACGCGCGCCCCGTCGAGAATAGTCGCCCCTTCATAAGACCCGGCACCCAACTCGACATCGCGGCCGATCTGGCAATCCGACACCAGCGCGTGTCCGGAGGCGCCGATGCGTGTTCCACGCCCGATCCGCAGGTCGGCGCCGGCCAGAGTCGCGTGATGAATCGTGGCGCCTGCCTCGATGTTCTCAAGCTTCACGTCGGCGGAGATGTAGACGCGGTCTGGGCCCCATACATCCGCGCCGGCGTCGCGCAGTTTTGCAACGCGATCACGGTTGCCGATTTCGTCGTAGGGTTCGATTGGAGACACGGTTTAGAAGGTTCCGCTAGGTATCATGGACCCAGGGTTCTGCCGTCGACTGTGGCGCAAGCTCTCAGCTTGCCGCCCTGAGACTCATCTCGACGCGTGGCGAACCCGCTTCAGAACCTCTGCCAGCCCAACCGATCTCTCACGCCATCTCGTCAACCAGCCCGAAAACCTGTTCCAAAGCTTTTGGCAGCGCTGCACCGTCATTGCCGCCCGCCTCCGCCATATCAGGACGCCCGCCGCCTTTCCCGCCAACCGTTTGGGCAATTGCGCCCACCAGCTTGCCGGCATGAACCCTTTTCCCTGCCAGGTCCTTGGTCACCGCCGAAATCAAGGCAACGTTGCCGTTTTCGGCCGCTCCCAGCACGACCACTCCAGACTGCAGCTTGTTCTGAAGTGAGTCTGCCAGCGCCCGCATCTGTTTGCGGTCGAGGCCGTCAATCTTAGCCGCGATCACTTTGAACCCTTTCACGGTGCGGGCATTTTCGACTAGCGAACCGACATTTCCTTGAGCGAGTTTCGCCTTGAGCTGCTCGACCTGCCGCTCGAGTTCGCGCCGCTCGGTAGCCAGCCGTTCAACGCCCTCCAGCAACTCGGGCTCCGATACCTTGACCACCGCCGCGATACGGTGAATCTGTTCGACCGCCTGTTTGTATTGCTCGTAGGCCGCCGCACCGGTAATCGCTTCCAGCCGCCGCACACCCGCCGAGATACTGCTTTCCGAGGTGATTTTGAAGATGCCGATGTCCCCGGTGCGGTTGACATGCGTTCCACCGCAAAGCTCCGTGCTGAAACCCGGGACCTTCACGACTCGCACCTGCTCGCCGTACTTTTCGCCGAACAGCGCCATCGCGCCGGTCTTGAGGGCTTCATCGATTCCCATCACGTCAGTCGTGACGGGGGTGTTGAGAAGGATGTGTTCGTTGACAATTCTTTCGACGTCTTCGAGTTCCGCCGGGTCGATCGTCGCGTAGTGGGTTACATCGAAACGCAGCCTGCTGGGATCGACAACGCTGCCGGCCTGCTTGACGTGCTTGCCCAGCGTCTTCCGCAACGCGGCCTGCAGTAAGTGCGTCGCCGTGTGGTTGCGTATCGTCGAACTACGCAAACCCGCGTCGACGCGGCAGGTCAGCCCGTCCCCAGTCTTCAGCGCCGCCAACGCCTTGACCTTGTGCACCGAAAGTCCCTTCAGAGGAGCGCGCACGTCTTCGACGCGGGCCACCGTATCGGCCCCCCGCAACATGATGCCCTGGTCGCCGACTTGCCCGCCGGCCTCGGCGTAAAACGGCGTGCGGTCGAGAACGACGCCGGCTTCGGTCCCCTCGGTGATCTCGTCGACCAGCTGATCATCCACGAGCAGCGCCAGAACCTTGCAGCCCTCCGACTCAAGAGCGGTATATCCCTCGAACCCGGTGCGCCCGCGCTCGAGCAGCGTGCGGTAGATCGGAGCCACTGCCCCGTCTCCGCCCTTCCAGCTCGCCCGCGCCCGCGCCCGCTGCTGCTCCATCTCAGCGGAAAAGCCTTCGGCGTCGATCGTCAGGTTGCGCTCGCGTGCCAGCTCTTCCTGCTCATCCGTGGAGAGACCGAACGTGTCGTAAAGCTTGAAGGCGACCTTGCCGGGAATCACGTTTCCGTCGAGTTTTTCAACGGACGATTCAAACATCCTCTCCGCCAGTGCGAAGTTCGTTTGATAGCGTGATTCTTCCTCCTGGACGATACGGGCGATGCGCTGAACTGAATCAAGCAGCTCCGGGTAGCCGGGCTTCATCAGCTCGGCGACGAACCCAGTCATCTCGTAGAGGAAAGGCCGATCGCAGCCGGCCAGCCGGGCGTGACGCAGCGCGCGCCGGATGATCTTTCGCAGCACGTATCCGCGCCCTTCATTCGCCGGCAGAATGCCGTCGTGAACGAGAAACGTAGCCGCCCGGCTATGGTCGGCGATGATGCGAAGAGTCGTGTTGATCTTCGGATCCGCCCCATAGGCGATGCCTTTGCCGAGGCCCTCCGCCGCGCGGTCGATGATCGGCCGGATCAGGTCGGTTTCAAAATTGCTCAGCTTGCCTTGGAGTACCGCCGCCACGCGCTCCAGCCCCATCCCGGTGTCGATCGAAGGCTTTGGCAGCGGCGTTAGGTTGCCCTCGGCATCCCGGTCAAACTGCATAAAAACCAGGTTCCAGATTTCAACGTAGCGGCTGACCTCGCTCGGGAAAGGCTCGTCGGGTTCGCCTGGCTCGAGGCCCTCGGGGCCGTAGTCGTAGAAAATTTCCGAACAAGGCCCGCAAGGTCCGGTGTCGCCCATTTGCCAGAAATTATCTTTGGCCCCGCAACGGAAAATACGGTCCGACCCGATGCCGGTGACCTTCTTCCACAGCTCCTCGGCCTCGTCATCGTCTTCATAAACCGTGACGTAGAGCCGGTCTTTGGGAAGCCCGTAAACTTGAGTAACCAGCTCCCAGGCAAACTCGATTCCTTCCTTCTTGAAGTAGTCGCCGAAGGAGAAGTTGCCCAGCATCTCGAAAAACGTGTGATGGCGGCGCGTCTGGCCAACGTTCTCGAGATCGTTGTGCTTGCCCCCCGCCCGCACGCATTTCTGCGAAGTCGTAGCGCGGTTGTAATCGCGTTTCTCCAGCCCCAGGAAGGTTTCCTTGAACTGATTCATGCCCGCGTTGGCAAATAGCAGCGTCGGATCGTTGGCCGGAACCAGCGAAGAACTCGGCGCTATGCGGTGGCCACGGGACTCAAAGTAGTGAAGAAACTGATCCCTAATTTCGTGGCCTGTCAATCGAAAACCTCTTGTTCTGAATCGTCGTGGTGCTGGGCGACGGCTTCGAGCCAATCGCTGTCCGGGGAGATTTGTTGAAGTGCTTCCACGATTTTATCAGAGGAAAAACCGGCCCGGACGAGCGCCCGGTACAGGGACAGGAGCTTCTTGCGATCCTCGATTGGCTTTTCCTGATAGCCGTCCCCTATTTTCCGCTTCAGTTGCTGCCGAATCAGGGTCGCCTCATCGGCATCCGCGTAGGTGCTTGATACCGTCTGCTGGGCCAGCTCGGAGTCGACGCCGCGCTTGCGGAGGTCCCGCAATACCCGATGCCGCCCAAAGCCTTCGTACTCGCGGCGGAAAAATGCATAGGATTCCGCCAGCCTGGCGTCGTCGATGTACCCGGCCGAGCGCAGCCGCTCAATCACTTCCTTGACCGAAGATTCCCGAGCCGCGCGCCGTGCGAGCCGCAACCGCAACTCACTGACCGTCAGCGACCCCCGCGCCAGCGAGCGCACGGCATAGTCATAAAGCGCCCCTGCGGCCAGTCGTTTTGGTTCACGCACCGCCACGCCATGGATTGTACCGCCATCGGGGGAGCCCTGATGTAGCGTACGGTTCTAGCTGGGCCTGCTTGCGTCTCTGGCGCGTGGTCTGGAGGAAACTCGCGTCCTTCACAGCCAAGCACTCGAACGTTCCAAACTACGAGCCCTCATTTGAGTTGTTGATTTTCCATTCACGGATTCGAAAGAGAAGTAATCCCATTGTTATCAGCAAATGCGCCAGCTCGGGACTTGACAAACGGGAATGTGCCGCTATGCTGAGAGCGGTGAAATGATCCACCGGCAAGCGGTCATTCATGGTCTTGTTCACAAATGTCCGTTTCACAAACGCCCATTTCACAAAAGGCCAAGTCACAAAGGGCGAACAGGGGAGTTGACAGACGGGGCAAAAAACGCTGATTCATGACAATATCTGCCAAATCCTGCAATCGAGGTTGAGGCATCACTGAAATAAAAGAACTTACGAAGTTCTTCAAAGGCTCCAACAAGGCGTGAAGACTCGACAGTTAACGCATAAAGTAGTCGCGAAAGATTGGAAAACCTCCAAGAAAGACAGGGAATCTGCCAAGACCGCCAAGACACCACCAAGATCAAGATATGGATCAAGCACTCGCGAAGCGCCGGTCGGCCACCCCCTCCGGGGGGGGGCGGACCTATTGCGTGGTTCGGTCGTCAGGCGGTGAGAAATGCAAGCTAAAATAAAAGTGCCGTGTCCTTAGCCAGCATGCGACAGATTAGCAGGGCTCTCAGGAGCCTCAACTCCAACGAGGTCCGGGCTCTGGCTGATCGTCCCGTAACGCTCGGGATCCTCGCCGCTGACGAGGCCTTTTTCGGGCGCGTCGTCTCGTTTCTGATACCGGAAGGCCTATCGGCGGCCAAGGCGGCCGAGGCGGGCCGGCACATCTTGAGAGTGGCTTCAGAAGAGGATTTCCACCGCTGCACCTTTGGTTTCGCCGAGCCAGGGGTGCCGCACCCGCGCCACTTTCAGCAGTTCGATTGGCGAAATCCAGACGCTGCGGTGGATGCGGTGCTCAAAGAGCAGCAAGAGCTTGGGGTGCCCATTGCACGCCGCTTTCCTGCGTTTCGTGACCCGGTGATCGAGCGGACCATCTGGAAAATCAGCAAGGAAAACGCCATGTTCACCGTGGCGACAGCGCTGCCCAACGTGGTTCCCAGCATCGTCAGCCTGCCGTGGGCGATCGGAGAGTTCGCTTCCGATACGGCATTCCTGACGATGAACCAGGTCCGCATGGCGTTCTTAATCGCGGCGGCAAGCGACTGCGAAGTCGGCTATTCGAATCAGCGGGGCCAGATCGCCTCGATCATCGCGGCGGCTTTCGGCTGGCGCGCGGTCGCCCGTGAGCTGGTCTCGAAGATCCCCGCTGGCGGAGGCCTGCTTTCGAAGGGTTTGATTTCGTTCGCGGGCACCTACGTCGTCGGCAAGGGACTCGAGCGGCTGCTGCGAATCGGCCGACATTTGACTCGCGAAGAAAGGAAACGCACCTACCTCGATGCCTACGAGCGGGGAAAGGATCTCGTCGGCGGAATTGTCGAACGCTTCTCGGGCAGCGGCGTCAGCGTGGTTCGTAGCGCTTAAGGAGCCCGCGTCCTATTACCTGAGATCATAGGGGCAGTAACATAGAAGCGGCTATCAACGAAGTGTCTGTATAGTCAAACTGTTGCCGATTATGGCGAAAATTTCAAACAGCTGGACAGAGGCGCGGACGGAAGTCCGCGCTCCTCATCACCGCCGCGTCTCGGTCCCGTCCACTCTGTGGCCCCCTTTTTGGCAGCGGCTCGCCGGTCTTGGGGAGCGCATGTTTGACGGTCCTTTCACCAACGCGATGTTGTCGTCTCTTTCACCTGCAATGACGCGGCTTCTCACTCGGACCTGCCTCGTTGTCCTGGTTCTGGCGATCGCGGCCACCCAGGGTCAAGCCGAAGCGGTTGAGACAATCCGCGGCCACCTCGAAGCCGCGGCGGGCCAGCCCCCGGCCGAAGGTAAGCCGCTGCTCCTCATCACCTCGCTGCCGAATGATGACGACGGCAAGAAGATCAGTCTTATCGGAGATGAGTTCTCCGAAGGCCAGTTGCGCGACCCTCGCCTAGCCGGCCGTGAGTGGGAGTTCGAAGGTAAGTTCACGGCCGACGCCAGCTTCACGATTTACAAGCTGTTCACCATGAAAGAAGGCAAACGGCACCGCGTCACCTACTATTGCGAGATTTGCCATATCTACACCCACGAGCCTGGCCTGTGCATGTGTTGCCAGGACGAGACCGAACTCCAGGAAATTCTCGACGAATGAAGCAGCTACGCCGCCACGTGGTTTGGCTGCTCACCCTCATTCCTATGACTGCCTCGGCGCAACCCTACTCCGCCCGAAACGCCATCGTCGACGGAGTCTCGGTCGTCGAGCTATCCGACGCCTCACGCAACACGACCGTCTCGATCATTCCCTCGGTGGGCAACATCGCCTACCGCATGGACGTCAACGGGAAGAATGTCTTCTGGTTCCCCTTCGACTCGCTGAAGGATTTTGTCGCTGACCCCAAGCTTTCGGGGAATCCGTTCCTTGCGCCCTGGGCGAATCGGCTTGACGAAGACGCTTTCTTTGCCAACGGCAAAAAGTATCTACTGAACCCGTCGCTGGGCAACTTTGGGAGAGATCCAAATGACCAGCCGATTCACGGTCTGCTCACTTACGCGTCCGCCTGGGAAGTCGTCTCGATGGACTCCGATGCCGACGGCGCTCATGTGACCAGCCGCCTCGAGTTTTCGCGGTACGCCGATTGGATGGCGCAGTTTCCCTTCGCGCACACGATCGCGATGACCTACCGATTGCGCGGCGGTGCGCTGGAGGTGCACACCCGCATCGACAACATTGGCGCGCAAACGATGTCCTTGTCGGTCGGCTACCACCCCTACTTCCAGTTGCACGATGCACCGCGCGATGACTGGAAGGTTCATATCGCGGCCGAGAGCGTCTGGACGCTCAACGACAAACTGATCCCGACCGGCGAGACCAAGCCGGTCAGAGCCGTGCTGGGTGACCCCGGCAGTCTGCCGCTCAAGGGGCTCTTCCTCGATCACGTTTTCGGCGGGCTAGTGCGGGACGGCGATGGACTCGCCTCGTTCTCGGTCCAGGGGGCCCGTCAAAAAATCGAGGTTGTGTACGGGCCGAAATACCGCACGGCGGTCGTCTACGCGCCCACCGGCGAAGACCAAAACTTCATCTGCTTCGAGCCCATGAGCGGCATCACCAACGCCTTCAATCTGGCTCATCGGGGAACCTACAAAGACCTGCAAACCATCCCCGCCGGCCAGACGTGGGAAGAGAGTTACTGGATCCGGCCCAGCGGTTTCTAGCGTTCGCTGAAGTCGAGAAGCAGCTGCCAAGAATCTTCGCTTCTGACAGACGACAGAGTTACCGATACATTCAAGCGGACGCCCTGACTTTTTCGGCTGACCTGCTAACCTTTATCCGCCCGTCTCGACTCTCCACGCCCGCTCCCTCCACGATCGAAGTAACCCGTGCAGTTTGAAGATACTAGGGTGTCCGCTGATGCTTGCCTAGGGTAGAGTCTTTCGTGTTTAAGGTTGCGTCCTCGACAGATAGAGAACTAGATTTGAAATTAGGGATTCCATAGCGAGGGAGTTTTGCGTCCGAAGCTCAAATCTTTTCTGATAGCGTTTTCGATCTGTTCGATCCTACTGTTGTCCGGTTGTACTACTTCGGCCAACGGACCTGCCACCGTCGCCGATACTCCATCCCGCGCTCAGTTGCCCAACGGAAATTACATTTCCTGGGCGGAGCACACCATTGATGACGAAACCCTAGGCGGCGGCGTCCGGCTGCGCGGCGGAGATGGTTTGAAGATCGCGGACCTCGACAAAGACGGCCATATCGACATCATCTCCGTCCACAAAGAAAGCAACCATGTCCGTGTGGCGTTCGGTTTCGAAGATCCCGATGAGTGGTTTCGGATCTCGCTTGCCGAGGGTGCCGAAGCCGGCGCGCCCGCGGATGTCGCGATCGGCGACTTGAACCGCGACGGGTTTCCCGATGCCATCGTGGCGTACGAGGCGGGCCATCTTCTCTATTTGCAGAATCCAGGGGGCGTTGTTCGGGGCTGGCGTTGGCCGCGCGTCATCCCAGAAATCACGGCGGGACGCGGGGGGTTCAATCGCGTTTTCTTCGCTGATCTGAACGGCGATGGCAAGTTGGATGTCGTTGCCAGCAACCATGCCGCGAATCGTGTTGAGGAGTCGGCCGCGGTCAAACCGCTGACCGAGATCTCCTGGTTCCAAGTTCCTGACGACCCGCTCGACGGCGCCGGCTGGCAAGAGCACGTCCTGGGTGAGGTGGCCGCTCCTATCAATTCACAACCAGTGGACCTGGATGGCGACGGAGACACGGACGTCGTCGGCGGCTCCAACGGCGAAGAGCGCATCTTTTGGTTCGAGAACATGGGTGGGAAACAGGGCGGGGAAGACGCCCGGAAAGCCGCTGCAGAGGCCGTTCGAGACGACGCCGGGGAAGCGGCCACTTTCCAGGAACACCCGATCACCCTCCAAGGCGCGGACTCGGGCGCCCAGGGACCGTTGCGCACATCGGGATCCAGCCTCGACTTCGCCGATTTCAATGCGGACGGCCGACTCGACGTCATCACCCTAGCGCTGGAGCCGAAGGGCGCGATATTTTGGCTCGAACAGCCAAGCGATCCCGCGCAGCCCTGGTCAGTCCACCATGTGGGTACGATCGCCCCGGACCATGCGGCCGGAATTGCAGTTGCTGATATCAATGCTGACGAGAGGCCTGACGTGATCGTCGGAGGCTACAGCCGCGGGCCAAGTGAAGAAGACAGCGAAGAAGTGACGCCGTCGGATCCGGTTGGGCGGATCGCCTGGTTCGCGAACCCCGAGGACGCGACGACGGCCTGGGCTCGTCACGACATTTCCCGCCGCCAGCGAGGTATGTTCGATTCCTTCGTCCCACTAGACATCGATGACGATGGAGACATCGATTTCATAGGGACCCGCGGTAACAGCGGCGGCTTGGACGGAGTGTTTTGGCTGCAGCAGATGTTTTCGGGGGTACCGGCGGGTGCCTTCACGCCGGCGAGAGAGGAAGAAAGCAAAGCGCTGCCTCTGCCGCCGAGCTAAGAGCGCTGTCCAACAACGAACCCCCGCTTTATGGCACAGGCCCAATCACTAGCGCTCAGCGCTCTGAATTGATTTCCTGCCAAATTTCACGTCGCGATAGAATTAGTAATTCGATCCCCTGTACTTAGTTGGGGCAGTTCCGCCTATCTCGCACCAGCCCTACTCCGCACAATCAATGAGTCTTTCCGACGAACGCTTTTTTGTTACCGGCGCCACCGGTTTCGTGGGAGCCTTCCTCGTCAGAAAGCTCGCCGATCTCGGATGCGAGGTCCACCTGCTCGAGCGCGAAAACGCCAAGCGCTGGCGGCTTCGCGATGTCGAGAACGACTTTACATTTCACCGCGGCGACCTGACGGACCTGGAAGGGCTTCGCAAGATCGTCTCGAACGTTCAGCCGACCGTGATCTATCATCTCGGCGTCCACGGCGCGTATCCGTTTCAGACCGACGCCGACGAGACGATTCGCACCAATGTATTCGGGTCCTGGAATCTGCTCAAGGCCTGTTCATCTATCGACTACAAGGTTTTCGTCAACACCGGCAGCTCGTCTGAATATGGCTCCAAGCCCCACGCCATGCGCGAAACCGACGTGCTGGATCCTGACAGCTACTACGCCGTAGCGAAGTCGGCGCAGACTCTGGTTTGCCGCCACACCGCGCGGATCGACAAACGCCCGATCAACACCTTTCGCTTGTTCTCCGTCTATGGTCCGTATGAGGAACCCTCACGCCTCGTGCCTACGGTGATTCGCAATTGCCTCGAGGGCAGGGAATTGAAGATGGTATCGCCAGAGACGGCAAGGGATTTCATCTACGTGGGGGACGTTGTCGACGCTTATTTGCGAATTGACGAGCTGAGCGGGCACTACGGCGAAGTGTTCAACATTGGCACGGGCGTGCAGTCGACCGTTCGTGATGTCGTTGAGGCTTGCCTGCAAGCGACAGGAGCGGACCCGAAAGTGAGCTGGGGAGCGATGCCGCATCGGCCATGGGACACTGAGACCTGGGTCGCAGACTGCACGAAGGTTCGCTGCATGCTGAAATGGACGGCCAGCACCGGTTTGGAGCAGGGAATCGCGAAAACTGTTGAGTGGTCCCGCTCCCAACAGGCCTCACGGGATTCTTCAACCGCCCCGGCGGTCTGATCCTGATCAGCCCCGCGATTCGATTTGTCTAGTTAGAACGGGTGTGCGCCGAGAGTGGCCGTCCCGTGAAAACGACCGCCCGCAAGAATGGCCATCCGGTGAAAATGACTACGCCAGCCAGACTCCAGGAAGGAGTTGAGGTCTTTAACCGCGACGCCGCGCGTGATTGCGGATATGGCTATACAACGAACGATCAGCTCAGCAGCCGCTTAGCGACGCAGCGCTCGACCGACGTAGTTTTGCAGACGGATCAGTTCGGCGGCCGCTCGGTTCTCGACGTGGGTTGCGGCGATGGCTTCTACACGGTTCGCTACTGGGATCAGGGAAAACCTCGTCGCTATACGGCCGTGGATGCGGCGGGCGAGGCCGTTCGCGTCGCACGGCAGCGGGCCGCCGATCGCTCAATCGATTTCTCAGTTGTTGACGGTACGCAGCTGCCCTACCGCGATGACAGCTTCGATGTAGTCTTGTTGCAGAGCATTCTGCATCATGCGACGGATCCGGCCGCCTTGATTCGCGAAGGATTCCGCCTTGCCCCGAGCATCGTGATCCACGACCCGAACGGGAATAACTTCGGCTTGAAGATCATCGAGAAGACGTCGCGCTATCACATCGAGCACGGAGAGAAATCCTATTCACCGCAGCTGTTGCGACGTTGGGTCCGCGAGGCATCGGGTGCTCCGGTGAGTGAGCACTTCGCTGGTTTTGTCCCCATGTTCTGCCCAGACTGGATGGCGCGTGTGATGAAAGTGCTCGAAGGGCCACTGGAAGCAGTGCCAGGCCTGAGGGCGCTAGGCTGCGCTGTCTATACGATGGTGGCGGAACGAAGAGGTCGCTAGCGGATGAGTCGTGCCACTGTGCTTCAAGGTTTGGCCGATCGATGTGGCGCACGCTTTGAGTGTGCCGTGTCGCCATCGTGGCGACACTATGTTGGGCCTGGAAGCCCAACATAGGCTAACTTAAGAAGTCCGATGAGACCAATATCACTTGAGCCAGTGGCTCCCCGGTCAGCATTTGCTCCAACAGCCGCACAAAGGAATCAACACTGCAATTACCCAACACACTTGAGCTAGCCGCCATCGCCCAACGCGTCCGAGCGTCGGTCGTTCGCATGGCCCACGACGGCAAAACACCCCACGTGGGCTCGGCCCTTTCCTGCGTCGACCTGCTGGTAGCCCTCTACTTTTCCGCCATGAAGAACGACCCCGCGAAACCAACCGCGCCCGAGCGGGACCGCTTCGTTCTCAGCAAAGGTCATGGCTGCACCGCCCACTACGCCGCCCTCTCCGAGCGCGGCTATTTCTCCAAGTCCGTCTTGAGTGAATATGCCCAGGATGGCGGCCGCTTGGCCGAGCACCCTAGCCGAGCTTCGGTTCCGGGAATCGACGTAGCCACAGGTTCACTCGGACATGGCCTGCCCATCGCCGCCGGTATGGCCCTCTCGGCCAAGATGCGGGGCGAGAGGCATCGAACCTACGCGCTGTTGAGCGATGGCGAATGCTTCGAAGGTAGTGTCTGGGAAGCTGCCATCTTCGCAGCCGCTCGGCGTCTCGACAATCTGGTGGTAATCGTGGATTTCAATCGCTGGTCGGCGATGGCCCGCACCGACACTCTTCTCGAGCCGCTCGCCGTGAAATGGACTGCGTTCGGATGGCTAGCCACGGAGGTCGACGGGCACAATTTTCGTGAGATTGTCGAAGCGCTGGAATCGGTTCCCGTCGTGCCCGGCCGTCCCACAGCCATCATCGCCCGCACCGTCAAAGGCAAAGGCGTTTCATTCATGGAAGACGATTTGGAGTGGCACTATCGCCCACCCAATGCCGACGATTTGTCTCGCGCCTTAGAAGAGATCGGGGCTAGCGCCGACAGCCCGGCTGGCAGGTGGGGTCCCGCATGAGAAACGCTTTCATCCGGGGATTGACCGCGCTCGCCGAGAGCGACGACCGTGTCGTCCTGCTCACAGGCGACTTAGGCTACAAGATCTTCGACGATTTCGCGGCCCGTTTTCCGGGTCGATTCATCAATGCCGGTGTCGCCGAACAGAACATGGTGGGTGTGGCTACGGGGCTAGCCCTCGAGGGCTTCCGGCCGTTTGTGTATTCGATTGCCACCTTTGCAACGTTGCGTTGCTTCGAGCAGATCCGCAACGATGTTTGTTACAACGACGTTCCGGTCACCGTCGTGGGAGTGGGGGGCGGTTTCAGCTACGGCGCAAACGGGCCAACCCACCATGCGACCGAGGACATCGCTATCATGCGGACTCTCCCCAACATGACGGTCGTCTGCACTGGAGATCCCGTTGAGGCGGAGCTCGCGGTTGCTGCGGGAGCTCTTCACGGGGGCCCGCTCTATCTGCGGCTCGGCCGCGCGGGTGACCCTGCTGTGCATCCCGTCCCGCCCAGTATGCGAATTGGCAAGTCGATCCAACTTCGGGAAGGCAACGACGGCGCGCTGGTATCGACGGGAGGCATGCTGCCGGTAGCCATGGCAGCGACTGACTTGCTGGAAGCAGAAAACGTTTCCTGCCGGGTCATCAGCATGCATACCGTGAAACCCCTTGATGCGGCGGCGCTCCAAGTTTGTTGCAGCGAGACAGAGGCTCTGTTCACTCTGGAAGAACACAGCCGCATCGGCGGCCTTGGCTCGGCGGTCGGCGAGTGGATTTCTGATAGCGGCGAGCCGTGCAAGCTGACTTGTTTCGGCTCGGAGGATCGATTCGCGGACACCGCCGGGAGCCAAGACTACCTCAGGCAGCAGCAAGGTCTGAGCGCCGAACAAATCGCCACAAAAGTGATGGAACGGCTCGGAGAATAATCGTTTGCTGACCGACAAGCTTGTCTCCGTAGTGATTGCCTGCTATCGGGATGCGGGAAGCGTCCACGAGATGCACCGCCGGCTGGTCGAGGTTTTCAAACGCGTCACGCCGAACTATGAATTGCTGTGGGTCAACGACAATAGCCCGGACAATGCCGAAGCGCTGCTGAACGAGATCGCGGCTTCGGATCCGCGAGTCACGGTAGTCTCTCACAGTCGTAACTTTGGATCGCAGATGGCCTTCACCAGCGGAATGCAGCAGTCATTGGGCGAGGCCGTCATCCTCATGGACGGCGACCTGCAGGATCCTCCGGAAGTCATCCCTGACTTTGTGGGTGGTTGGCTGAGGGGCTACGACGTTGTTTACGGAGTGCGGAAGAGCCGGCGCGAGAGCCGGTTGATGGAATCGGCCCGCAAGGTTTTCTATCGGCTCTATCGCCGCTTATCGTATATCGACATGCCGCTCGACTCGGGCGACTTTTCGCTGATGAGCCGCCGGGTGGTCAATAGTGTGCTTGAAATGCCCGAGCGCGACCGCTTTCTGCGCGGTCTGCGGAGTTGGGTCGGATTTCGGCAGACCGGCGTCGCCTACGAGCGTGCCGAACGGTTTGCGGGTGAGTCGACCAATTCATTCCTGGACAATATTCGCTGGGCCAAGCGCGGGATTTTTTCATTTTCGTACAAGCCGCTGGAAATGATATCCGGCTTGCCATCAATCGTGACCGTGCTGGCCGGCATCGCGATTGTGCTTGCCATTGCTCGCTACTTTGCGAACCCCGATGCCCCTGCCGGCTTTATGACGCTGCTCGTTGCGATCTTGTTTTTGGGAGCCGTGCAACTGTTTAGCATCAGCATCGTGGCCGAATATTTAGGCTGCGTTTTTGAGGAAGTCAAGCAGCGCCCTCGCTACATTGTTCGCCGGATTCTAAATGACCACAAGACGGACTCCGACTGGCCCGATCACGAGCCTGTCCATGAGGGTCTTCATGTCCTCCACAAGACGGGAGATGAATAGACGTGGGGGACACGACGGAAAAAATGAGCGCCGAGATCGAAGAGGAAGTCCGCGACCTCGGCTGGTGGTACCAAGACTTCGAGTTGCCGAGTGGAGTGCGCACGGGAACCGGGCAGGACCCATCCTATCGGCCCGAAGAGCGCTGGGCTGTGCTTGAGCCCCATCTGCCGCAAGACTTTTCCGGCAAGAGCGTGCTCGATGTCGGTGGCAATGCCGGGTATTTTTCGATTCAGATGAAGTTGCGCGGAGCCGGCCGTTGCGTGCTCGTCGAGCCCTACCGCGAGTTCGCGGCACAAGCAGCGTACGCCGCTGCTGAATTCGGAGTCGAGCTGGAGGTCGTCAACGAAGACGTTCACACCTACTGCCTCACCACCGAGGAGCGGTTCGATTACGTGCTCTTTCTGGGGCTGTTTTACCACCTCAAATACCCGGTGCTCGTGCTAGACCGCCTGGCCGAAATGACCAAGGAACGAATCGTCTTTCATTCCTATTCCGTCGAGGCTGAGGGCGTCTCAGGCCGGGATCTCGAACGCGACCTCGACCGGGCGGATAACGCCGAGATCGACCAGAGCGACTTTCCGGCCATGAAGTTTATCGAGCGCCGCTACAATGACGATCCGACAAACTGGTGGTTCCCGACTCACACCGCCCTCGAGCCTTTGATTCGCAGTGCCGGTCTCAAGGTGATTGCGCGGCCCCACACTCAGTTGATCGTGGCCCAGCCGGAGCACCCCCTTGGCAAGGTGGTTTACTCCAAACTGGTATTTCCAAAATACGCCAAGCCCGGCGGCCCAATTCACCCCGGTCCGCAACAAGTGGACCCGGAATTATGGCAAAAACTGCTGCAGGGGCGGGACCAGAATTCGTGACGATCCCGCTGAGGATAACTTCTCGCGAAGGCAACTCGCTGTGGACATGTTGGGCCGGTGAACCTAGCACGCTGTGAAGATGCCAAGCTGTGAAAATAACAAGCTGTGAGAATAACAAGCTGTGAGAATTACAATAGACACGACGGAGCAGACGCTCACTACCGAAGAGGGCCCCAGCCGACGCAGTCACGGTTTATACACAAAAGAGTCCTTTGAACTGCTCTCGCGCGAGTGGCTTCGCGTCGGTTGGAGTCTGCGGCAGTACTTCACCTTTAGCTGGTTCGGCCGCCCGGTAGTGCAGCTTCCCGAAGATATGATTCGGCTGCAAGAAGTCATCTATCAAATCAGGCCGGATGTGATCATCGAGACCGGGGTCTATCGCGGGGGGTCGTTAATGTTCTTGGCCACGCTTTGCAAGGCCACCGAACGAGGGCGGGTCATCGGTATCGACCTGAAGGTTCCCGAAGAAGAGCGCCGCCTGATCGAAAGTCACCAGCTGGCGCCGCTGATCACGCTGATTGAAGGTGATTCCGTCTCGCCCGATGTAGTTCAACAAGTTGCAAAACAAATCAACGGCAGCGATACGGTGCTGGTGGTTCTAGATTCCAATCACACCAAGGCTCACGTGCTTGCCGAGCTGCAGCAGTACGCTCCTCTGGTGACTACAGGCTCCTACATTATCGCGACGGACGGCGTCATGAAAGACCTCGCTTCCATACCCGGAGGCGAGGCGCAGTGGGCAACAGACAATCCCGCCGCGGCAGCCGAGGAGTTCGCCGCCGAGCACCCCGAATTTGAATCGGGTCAGCCCGCGTGGCTGTTCCATGACAGCGAGCTGAGCGAAAACGTAACGTATTGGCCGAAGGGATGGCTGCGCAGGGTGAGATAGGTGCGAGTCCAATCGTGCTGACGTTTATTGTGAAAGGCGGCCTAGAGCCGTCGAGCCGCCGAAGCGGCGCTGGATCGTAGCCCCGGGTGAAGCGAAGCGCAACCCTGGGTAAAGACTACGCGAAAGCCCTGAAGGGGCGAAGGTAAACAAAGTATGAAAACGGCGGTATCCATTCCCGACGATGTCTTCGAGCAAGCCGAGCAACTTGCGCGCGCCACGCAAAAATCCCGAAGCCAACTGTACAGCGATGCGCTCCGCGAATACCTGGCTCGCCACGCAACCGAAGAAGTAACAGCGAGAATGAATCATGCACTCTCAAGGTTGGATGAGCCGGCCGACCCGTTCGTTGCGGCTGCGGCGGCACGTATCCTGGCGCGAAGCAAGTGGTGAAATCTCAAGCGGTGATATCTCAACCGGTGATATCTCAACCAATGACACCACAACAAATCGAACAGCAAATCGAGCACCTTGGCCCCTGGTTCTACGAATTCGACCTAGGCGCGAACCACCTCACCCGGTCGGAGCTTTCGGTCGAGGTCACCGCCATTTTCGAGACACGCCTGCAAATGGTGAACGCCGCTGTGGAGAGCCATTTTGGTTCCAGGCTAAGCGAAATCAATTGCATCGACGTCGGCTGTCACGAAGGTTTTTACTCCATCGCGATGGCGAGAAAAGGCGTGCAGCACGTCACTGGCTATGATGTCCGGGAGCGCAATGTCGAGAAGGCCCGCTTTGTCGCCGAGGCCCTCGGAGTGACCAACGTCGAGTACCATCAGGGCAACTGCGAAGAGCTTTCGGTTGAATCCGCCGGCCAGCACGAGCTTTGCCTTTTTCTGGGACTGCTCTATCACCTTGAAAATCCGATGCTCTGCCTGCGAAACATCTGCGCGGTCACCAAAGAGATGTGCGTCGTCGAAACCCAGGTCGTTGATGAGGTCGAAGGCAGCGCGGAGTGGGGCGCCCAAAACTGGACCCGCGACTATCAAGGCGTGCTGGCCTTGATCGACGAGTCGAACGAGTACTACGCTGAGAACACCGAGACGGGTGCATCGCCCGTGGCAACGTGTCCGTCACCGAAGGCGCTCACGTTCATGCTGCGGCAGGCGGGCTTTCGGCGCACCGAGTTTATCGATCCGCCGCCGGATGCATACGAGCAGCACAAGCGCGGAAAACGGGTAGTCTGTGCCGCCTACAAGTGAGTCTTCCGCTGAATCCGCTGCCCCGGACGCGGCCTCCGGGACCGCTTCATTCGCTGGGGCTTCTGGGTCTACGATTTCCGGGCAGGCGCGAATCGTTCTTACTTTTGCGGCCGCCGCCGCCGCTTACGGTCTGTGTCTTTACGTTGCTTTCCCCGGCTACGTAGATCCCCTCTACCCCCTCCACAGCGACTTTTATTGATCCCCTGGACTCAGCATCCGAAACCCATCGTTGTGGGCTTATCTGGGCTGGCCGCGCCCGATCGGTTACTTGACAGCGGACCTGCTCGGCCGGCTCGGCCTCAAGGGCTTTATCGGGTCGCTCATTCTGATAACCCTCGTCAACGCGACCCTCACTGTCGAGCTTGTCAGGCGCGTGACGAATCGCAGTATTCCGGCCCTGCTGACACTGCTGTACTGCTTCCTCTTGTTCTCGCATCCGCAGTTTTATCTCAACTATATTCACGACACACTGGCTACGCTGTCGTACCTTTATTTGATCGTCGGAATGCTCAGTTGGTACGCCTTCCGGCGAAACCCTTTGTGGCGGTACTTGGTCATCTGCGGAGTGACTTTTGTCCTGCTTGCATTCACCAAGGAGACTTACCTCGTCTCGGCGGGGTGCTTTTGGCTGGCTCAGATTCTTCTTTGCAACGGCACCCGGCGTCAAACGGCGGCTTACTTGCTAGCCTGCCTGGTCGTTCTCGGAACAAGCGGTTTGTATTTGAATTTGCACTCGGCCGAGCCCTTCATCCAATTGGAAAGCGAGTCTTCGAATCCCTACTACATAGACTTCGCTCTTTTTTCGCTGTTGCAGGTGTTTGGCTATTACGCCGCCCGGTTGTTCACGCCGACAATCGCCCTCGCCGCATTCGCCGCGCTAGCCCTTCTTTGGCGCCGCGAGGAATTGCTATTCACCGCGGGATCCTTCGCCGTGGCGGGGCTGTGCGCTCTTGCGCCACTGACTCCACTGCCGCAGCATCTGGACTACCAGTACGCCTGGACTCCGGCTGCGCTGGTTCTTAGCCCCGTCCTGTTTCTCACGGTCTACATACGGCCAGGCTGGAGCCGGTCCACCTTGGCCTTGTCCCTATCCCTCGTTGTGATCGTTCCGCTTACCGTCGCCGCCAATCACGAAGCGTATTCCGAGAATCGCTGGGCTACCGAACAAGAACAGATCAATCGAAACATCATGGCTGCCTACCCTCGACTAAAGTCACTGAACGCTACGGACAAGAAAATCCTTGTCACGGGTCTCAATACGCCGGTTCATCCTTTCTACGTCAGACACTACGTCCGGCGGGAGTTCGGTCCCGGACACGAGTGGACCGTCGCCGTGCCGCGATCGCGGGCCGAAATCCAAGAGCCGATCGTGACTTTGACTTGGCCCGAAAATATCAACGTCAGCAGCTTTGACCGCGCTTTTGCATTCGATAACGAGGGGAACCTGGCTGCCGAGTGGTCACGCGAGCAATTATCGAGCCTTTCCAGCCAGGAAGAGGCGGTTATTGCAGAAGCGGACCTCGTCCTGCACGCCGATTTGAAGCTCATTCGTAACGCCATCGTTGAGAACCCTGACGATTGGCATAAACGGCTCACTGCCGGGATCATTTTCTGGGAATGGGGTCAACTGGAGAAGGCGCAAGCGCACTTGGAGGCCGCCGCCGAGTCCAACGGCTTCGAGAATCCCTACCCAATGTTTTTCCTTGGACAGGTCCACGAATGGCAGGGCAACTACGAAAAGGCACAGGGTTACTGCGAGCAGGCTGTTGACCGCGAAGGTGAATTGCCGAACCCTACGTTCCGCGACGCGCTTGCCCAGATTCAGCGGAAACTCGCTGCGCAGGCCGGCCGGTAAACGCCGCAGCCTTGCCCGTACGAGATGCCGCCGGAGAGGTGGACAGGATGGAAATGCTTCCGCTGTGAACGGCGCGGGGTGGGATGGAAATGCTGCGGCCGCTCGTCCGACCGTCTGCTACCTCAGCGCTCCGGGCCGACTTAGCACGCTGAGAGATTGCTCCACGTCAGAAAGGCCAAACTCAAGAGCGTGGACTTCGGTCCACGCCTCTGTTGTTGCGATTGAAATTTTGCTGATGTTCGGCGGCCTCGTCAGGCCAGGATTCCCTGAATGACTTTCCCATGCACATCGGTCAGGCTCACGTCGCGCCCCCCGAAGCGATAGTTCAAGCGCTCGTGGTCGAGACCGAACAAGTGCAGAATCGTGGCGTGGATGTCGTGTACCGTCGTGATTTTCTCCACCGAATGCATGCCGACATCGTCGGTCGCGCCATGGATGGTCCCGCCTTTGATGCCCGCGCCCGCGAGCCACATCGAGAAGGCCGTCTCGTGGTGATCGCGGCCGTGTACATTGCCCGTGTGAGGCGTGCGGCCGAACTCGGTGCCCCAAACAACCAGCGTCTCATCGAGCATACCCCGCGACCGTAGGTCTTTGATCAGCGCCGTAACACCTTGGTCGGTGACGAGGGAATTTCCTTCGTGGCCTTCCTTGAGCTCGGTGTGCTGATCCCAAGTGCCGTTGTTTCCACCAAAAATGTCCGGGCAGGTGATCTCGACGAATCGCACGCCGGCCTCGATCAGCCGCCGCGCTCGCAAACACTGCTGGCTGTAGAGACGCTTGTTCTTGTTTTTCGTGTGGAGGCCGTACAGGCGCTTCGTTGCCTCGCTTTCCCGATCCAGGTTTAGGACATCCGAGACCAGCGATTGCATGCGGTAAGCCAGTTCATAGTTGCGGATGGCCGATTCGATTCCGTCGTGGGAGCCGAGCGCGGCGGCCAGGCTCTGATCCTGCTGCAAGATGGCGTCCAGCTTGGCGCGTTGCAGCCTCGGGTCCTTGTCGGCCGGGACGATGTTGTCAATCGGATTGCCCTCGGCCTTGACCGGCATCGCCTGGTGGCTGGCGGGCAGGTAGCCGTTCGAGAAACTCTCGAGCCCGCCTGGCGGAATCGTGCCGCCGTGCAGCAGGACGTATCCTGGCAAGTTCTTGCTTTCACTTCCGAGGCCGTAGTTGATCCACGATCCCAGGCTGGGGTGGCCGCCCACCCCCCGGCCCGTATGCATCATCATGTTTCCGCGAGGATGGAGCGGAAACCCGGTCTTCATTGAACGGACAACCGCTAGCTCGTCGGCGACCGTCGCGATGTGAGGAAAAACGTTGCTGATCGGGATGCCGGATTGGCCATGCCGGCTAAACTTCCACGGGGATTTTTTCCATCTGCGCGTGCCGTCGGGAGTTTGGTTTTGCCCATCCAGTTCATCGAGCTTCGGTTTTGGGTCGAACGTATCGACGTGAGAAACGGCGCCGGGCATGTAGCAGAAAATGATGTTCTTCGCCTTGGGAGCGAAGTGCGGCCCGCGCTGTTCAGCCAGGCCTGCATAGGCATCGTCAGCCATCAGGGTCGAGGCTGCCAGCAGGCCAAAGCCGTTCGAGGCATAGGTCAGCATTTGGCGCCGGGACATCGGCGCTTCCAGGTACCCAGGACATGGTGCCCTCTGCTGCTTTTTTGCCCCCATAAGTCTCCAACTACATTATCGAATATAAATGAACTCTTTCACATTGAAAATCGAGTGCGCGAGATCTTTCCAAACGAGATGCGAGTCAAGGATCTCGCCTCGGCTCACGTCGTGCAAGCTGGCGACCTCACGCACGAGGCCGCTGAGCCGGGCCAACTCGACCGAGTCGGGTTGCCGCCCCAGCGCCGTTTGAAACATCTCCGCAATGCGCGCTTCTACGTCCTTGCCGCTTTCCGCGCCGCCTTCAGAAATAGCCCGATCGGCCCAAAGACCCGCCTGCTCGTAAATGAAAGGATCGTTGAGAAGCGCCAGCGACTGCCCCGGCACGTTGGTCACATCGCGGCGCCCTCGGGTGAGGCCGGGATCGGGAAAATCGAACAGCCCCAGGAACTTGTCGCCTTCGTGGCGCGTGACCTTGATGTAGATGCTGCGGCGCCCGTCACCGTCAACGGGCCCGGAGTAGAGTTTGCGGTACTCCTGCGGGTTTTCACGGAACGGCTGAGTGCTTGGGCCGTAGAGCGTGCGATCCAGTCGCCCCGATGTCGCCAGCACGGCGTCCCGGATCGACTCGGCATCGAGACGGCGCGTCGGATGGTGATGAATGAGACGATTCTCCGGGTCGATCCGCGAAGCCTCTTCCACCGTTTTCCCCGATTGCCGGAACGCCTCGGTCATCACGATGTGTTTGATCAGGCGACGGATCGACCAGCCGTCCTCTGTGAAGCGAGTGGCCAGGTAGTCAAGCAACTCGGGATGCGACGGCTTCTCTCCAACGCGCCCGAAGTTATCGGTCGTCGAGACGATCCCGCGGCCGAACAGATAGTGCCAAATTCGATTGGCCATCACCCGGGCGGTCAAAGGGTTGTCGGCGCGGGCAACGAATTCGGCAAGTTCCCGGCGCCCGCTTTTTTCTGTGTGGATGGCTCCGTCCGACTTCATGATGAGCCCCAGAAACCCGCGCGGAGCCGGATCACCCAGATTCTTTGGATCGCCCCGCTTGAGCAGCGGGGAATCAAATCCCTCATCCAGGTCAGCCATCCCGTAAACGACTCGGGGTTCGGTGAGGCGCGATTCAATCTCGCGATAATCGTCCACCAGTGACGCCAGTTTCCCGCTGAGACCGTTCGAATTCGGGATCAACTCGTTGCTGAGCAGCCAGTCGATCCAGCGCACGTCGTCGTCCGTCGCCGTTCCTTGCGCCCAGGTTTGGATTGCCTGCCGCGCCATTCGGGAGTAGGCCGCTGCGAGCTCCTCGAAATTTCCCGGCGCGGGTTGTTCGAACAAACGGCCCATGTGAGTAAGCTCGTCTTCGGGCACTGCTTCGCAGTCGTGAACAACGGCCCGTGCGATCCCGAAGTAAGAACGTGGCTGAGCCAATAGCTCGGGCGTGGCTTCCTTGAGCCTTTTCGGGCGGTCGGGCAAGCGCGGGTTGTCGTGCTTGGTGACGACCTCGACGTAGGACGCGTAGGAGTGCTTCTCGAACTTAGTCGGGATACGAACCCACGACATCGATGGCGATCGCATGATGTCGTAGTCTTCGCTGAGCATGCAATTGTCGAGCGTTGCCCGCCAGGCTCCGAGCTTTCCGCCCATCACCTGCAGGCTGATGAAGTACTTGTCCTGGGGGAGATAGGGAGAGCGCAAGGTGCCATTCAATTTTTCAGAAAGTGCGTGGGTGTAGACGCCCGCCGGAAACACCCCGGAGACCGCTGCCGGGCCATCGGGGGCGATCGAGAACTCACCGCTCGGCGAGGTGCCTCCAAGAAGTCCCTGGCCCTCCGCATGCCATTCGCCAAAGCCCCTGCGGAAGTCGGCGTAAGGCTGAAAATACTCACGATTGAACCGGGAGCGGGCATCGGCGTCGGCCCGGTAGCGAGCGCCGAGTTTCGCCCACATTTCTTGGAAGCTCGCGGTGGTGTCCTGGCCCCTGCGATCGAGTTCGATCCATGGAAAGAGCGGGTCGTCCATAGCGACTTTGACTTGCTCGAAAAGCTGCTTGGGATCTTCCAGATCCTTGGCTTTTTTAGCTTCTTCTTCGGCGACTTTTTCCTCAGCGGTTTTCTCGGACTCCTCTTCCGTTTCCTCGCTCTCGGCGGCTGGCTTTTTCACGTCGTCTGGTTCGGGCCGCGGCTGAGCTTTCCACGTTTTGAAAGCATCGAGCAGCCGCTGCTGAACCGCGTCCGACTGGCCCAGCCACTGTGTGGCCAACTCGTCTTTGATTTGGGGTTTCAAATCCCGAAGCTGCTGCTTGAGCGCCGAGTCCACCGCCGACGTATCGAGGGTTCGCGTAACCAACCGAGAACTCGACAGCACGCTATAGAGCGCGTAGTAATCTTTTGTTGGAATCGGATCCAGCTTGTGATCGTGGCAACGGGCACACGCCACCGTGAGTCCCTGGAAAGCCTTTCCCAGAGTGTCAATCTGATTGTCGACAACGTCGGTCCTGACCTCGCGAAACAGGAGGCAGTCGTCGTGGCCTTGCTCGCCGAGCCGGTAGAAGGCGAGTCCGGCCAGAGATTCGTTGATGCCGTCGCTCGTGTTGATGCGCGGCTGATCCAGCAGGTCGCCGGCAATGTGTTCGCGGACAAGCTGGTCATAGGGAACATCGCCGTTAAACGCGCGTATCAAATAATCTCTGTAATGCCAAGCGCCGTTCAGTTCGTAGTTTCAATCGTTGCCGAAAGTCTCGGCGAAGCGCATCACGTCCATCCAGTGCCGCGCCAGTGTTCGCCGTATTGCAGTGACCCAAGCAAGCGGTCGACTAGATCCTCGTAGGCCCGCGGAGACTCGTCGGCGACAAACTGTTCCACTTCCGCCGGCGTGGGTGGCAATCCAGTCAAGATGAAACTCAGGCGCCGGAACAAGGTGTGGCGATCGGCGGGCCCGGAGGGAGACAGGCCGGCCTGTTCCAACCTGGCGAGGAGAAATCGGTCGATCGGGTGGCTGGACCAACTAGCGTTCTTGACGTCGGGGAGCTGAGGGTTGCGGACCGGTTGGAATGACCAGTGGGTCTCTCTCAGCCGTTCGTAATCGTCGGGGTCGCCCGCCGAGATCCATTTCTCGAGCGAAGCAATCTCGTTGTCAGCGAGCTTGCCGGTCGGCGGCATCTTAAGTCCTTGGTGTCGAACAACCTTGAGCAAGAGACTCGCAACCGGGTCTCCGGGAACGACCGCCGGGCCCCGGCTGCCTCCTTGAAGGATGGCCTCGCGCGAATCCATCCGAAGACCCTTTTGTTGTAGCTGCGGGCCGTGACAGACATAGCACTGTTCAGCCAGCACCGGCCGGACGTTTCGCTCGAAAAACTCAATGACCTCCGGCGAGGCTGTCTCGGCGGCCAGCGCGGGAAAACAGAAGGAGCCGGCAATGATCGATACCAGGGCCAGAGGAAACACCAGGGCCAGAGAAAACACAATGATACGAGCGCTCATGAGGTTGGTTGCTGCATCCGACGCGTGACTGCCTGGGCTCCTGCGAATTGTTCGTCGCTCATTTCGCTCCGCAAACCATCAGTTTTACGGTAGGCGACAGGCAGTGCGGAACGCAACCGGCGGGCCGATTCTCTCGCCCCCGGGCGTCGCTCGAACCTGCGGACCGCGGAGGTCGGCCCCTCTGAACCGATATGAAATTCTCTGCGTTCACGCGACAGGAATTTCGACTCCGCCTATGCATCATTCGATCGGGTCGTCGTCGGGCAGGGGCTCGAAGTCGTCCAGTTCGTCGAAAGTGAGTGTGGACTCGGCGGAGAATTTTCTATACAAGCGAAATTCCACGTCGTTGCGGATCAAGTGTTTTTCCTGCCTCATACGGACCTGTGCTTTCAACGGAAGCAGGAACTGGTGTCCGCCGATCTCGGTGTAGTCGTAGTCCAGGCGGGTTCGCGCCTCCTGGATCGGGAAGCTGCTCGGGATGTCATAAGAAGACATCGCGATGCGAAGCACGCGCTCGGCTTCCTTGTCGATGTAGATCAGACCGCGGTAACCGGTGATGATGACTTCTTCGGTTGGCTGGTAGGAGAGACTCCAGCGAGATCGTGTCCTGGGCACTTGGTAGTGGAAGACATACACGTGATGTCCGCGCAGAAGTGAGTGGCGTGCCCAGCTGAATCGAGTGGCCGTGGCGGGCTCGAATATCTGAGCTAGCATGCTGCCGAACTCGCCGGTGCTGGTCGCTCCGCCTAGCTCGTGCATCGTCTTGCCGGTCAGTTTGTTATTGACGCTAAGGACTTCGTAATTTTCGTGGTTCTCGAAATAGCTGACCCGGGTCTTGATCTCGTCGTACTTGATCCAGTCCATTTCGAGGCCGCTCGGGTCGAGATAGCGGCGTGTGAGTTGGAGGCACACGAAATCTGGAAGTCCGTCGGTATAGTCGAGCGCCGTACGCCGTGCCTCGGCGATGATTCTGGCCTGTTCGTCCTCCGAGGGTGGAGGCGGCTGCTTGTATTTCGGTGGAGGTGGCTTCTTGATTTCCGGCGCGGGCATGGCCGCGGTGAGCGGCTTCATCGACCGCAACACGTTCAGCGTTCGCGGACCGATTCCCCAGCCAACGAACTCTTCGATAATGCGGTCCGACAGAGCGAAGTCAAGCTTTTGGCCCTTCAAGTAGTTGGAGACCTCTTTATCGCTGAGGCCCTCCTTTACCGAGGATTGCAGCAACTCTTGCAACTGGGCGAAGCTGAGGGTGATTTGGGCGTGGAGGCAAACCCCGTGGAGGCAAACAAAGAACAACGCCAGCGTCGTTAGAATTCTGCCCCACATGACCACATTGTAGCCCAACGATTTGTGCTTGGATGCGTTAGCGGGGCGCAAGGAGGTAGCCACTGTGTGGAGCCGTACGCGAGGGTGCGATTCGGCTGCTGGACTATACGCACGTACGGCTTGGCCGGTTTCTACTGCTGACCTTGATACATTCTCCGCTTGAGCCTTTGCATGCCGCCTAGCCAGCGGTCATAGTCGCTTGCTTTGCGTCGGAAGTATTCCTCCACCTCAGGGTGGGGGAGGATCAGGAATCGCTCGGCGTTTAGTCCCGCAACGACTGCTTCAGCGCATTGCTCGGCTGAGATCGCTGACTTGTTCAGGAATCGGGCCACCTCCGTGCGGTCCCCCTCGCTCAGCATTTTTGTCACGACACCCTGAGGACAAAGACAAGAAACGCCAATGCCCCGGTCCCCATAGTTGATCGCCAGCCACTCAGCCAGCGAAACGGCAGCGTGCTTGGTTACCGAATAAGGCGCCGAGTCGATCTGAGACAGTAGCCCGGCGGCGGACGCCGTGTTCAACCTGAATTATGCACAGATTCACTTTGCGAGTGTGGCTGCGTTCGTAGCGGGTTGGCAGTCGTCGTGAGGTGGTAGCTCGGCAACTGGCCTTTTGGCGTCTCCGTGTCCGGTTTCCCTTTCCGCCCAGAATCCGCGTCGTCAAAACCTCGCTCGGAAGTGACGTGTTTCCAGTGCGTTACGGCCAGTGCATAAAATTTTATGCATAGCGCATAGCCAGGCTCTCAGATCAGCGCCCTCCCGACCACCGGCAGCAAGCCGCCGTAGGGAGTCGGCTTCCTGCCGCGGAAGTGGTAAGGCGTCGAAGCCCCGATTTTATTGGGCCGCGAGGCCGTCACGGCTGGGCCTTGTTGGACGGGCCTTTGGGAGCTATGCTGTTTTCGTCTGGTAACCATGTGGGTGACCTCCTTGGGGTTGGCTGGCGAAGCTGGGATCTTTGCCAGCCTACCTTTTTACCCCATGTTTTCGGGGGTCCCCAATGGTCCCTTGCGGCTCAGCCCTCCTCAGGTCCACGCCGCAGTGCATAATTCAGGTTCAACAAATAGCCCTCGCCGCGCTTGAGCATGTGGGGCACGACAGCGCGAGCGGCGTAGATGTGCGCCTTGACGTTGATATTCCAGATACATTCCCAGTCTTCGTCGAGGGCCTCGACGCCACCGGGAACAAAGATGCCGGCATTGGAGCAAAACAGATCGACTGAGCCGTAGCTCTCGATTGCCTGTTGAACCAGCCCCTGAATATCCTTTTCGTTGCTGACGTCGACGGTCGCCGCCAGGCCTCCAATCTGTGAGGCGACCTCGCTCGCACCCTCGCCGTCTCGGTCCGCGACGACTACCGCGCGAGCCCCCTCGGCTGCGAATCGACGGCAAAGCGCGCGTCCGATTCCACTTGCTCCGCCGGTCACGATGACCGATTTGTCTTTCAGTTTCACTCGTTTCCTGCGCGGGACCTCAACGGATCTCCGTGTAATCTATGCTAGCCCGCATCTATCACCACCTGAGGCCCAAGGCGCGATCGGCCCGCATCTGGCAGGACATAACCTTGGTTATACCTGAATTATGCACAGATTCACTTTGCGAGTGTGGCTGCGTTCGTAGCGGGTTGGCGGTCGTCGTGAGGTGGTAGCTCGGCAACTGGTCTTTTGGCTTCTCCGTGTCCGGTTTCCCTTCCCGCCCAGAATCCGCGTCGTCAAAACCTCGCTCGGAAGTGACGTGTTTCCAGTGCGTTACGGCTAGTGCATAAAATTTTATGCATAGCGCATAGCCAGGCTCTCAGATCAGCGCCCTCCCGACCACCGGCAGCAAGCCGCCGTAGGGAGTCGGCTTCCTGCCGCGGAAGTGGTAAGGCGTCGAAGACCCGATTTTATTGGGGCGCGAGGCCGTCACGGCTGGGCCTTGTTGGACGGGCCTTTGGGAGCTATGCTGTTTTCGTCTGGTAACCATGTGGGTGACTTCCTTGGGGTTGGCTGGCGAAGCTGGAATCTTTGCCAGCCGACCTTTTTACCCCATGTTTTAGGGGGTCCCCAATGGTCCCTTGCGGCTCAGCCCTCCTCAGGTCCACGCCGCAGTGCATAATTCAGGTGTCATTGAGCCGACCGTCGATTTTCTGAAGCGGGCGCGCCTCGTCGAGGTGAAACGCTCTACCGGCTTCGGAAACATTTCATCTGTTTTCGCGGTATCCGATGCGGGTCGCGGTCGTGCCAAAGAGTACTTGGAAAACAATCAGTTCCTTGGACCTGCTCCGGTTCCGCTGAGCACTTACTGGGATGCCGTTCGCAATCAGACGGTCGAAGCTGGGTGGATGACCAAGGAAGTGCTCGAGCGTGCGTTCAGCGGGGCTATTGTCACCGATGAGTTCTACTCCAAGCTAGGCCCCGCGGTCAACTCCTTTAAGTCGCTCTTAATCTACGGCCGGCCGGGTAACGGAAAAAGCTATCTCTCCGAGCAGTTGACGCGCTTGGACAGCGAACCGGTCTATATTCCCTATCACTACTGTCCGGTTAACGACTCACTGGCGAGCGGCAACTGATTGTTCCAGCATAGCTTAGGGCTGTTTTCCCCTTGGCGCGATTTGAACGGCGAAGGACGGCTGGAACGACTTCGGAGGCGGCCGACAATGGTTCATGAACCTCGGCTGCACCGTATTCTCCCAGTTGATCAGCTTCCTTCCGGATCGCGAATTCCGCCGCTGCGTAAGCCGCTACGACGGGGATCGCAGATGGCGCGGCTTTTCCTGCTGGGATCAGTTCCTCTGCATGGCGTTCGCCCAGCTGACCTACCGCGAAAGCCTGCGCGACATCGAAGCGTGCCTGCGTTCGCTCGGCGCCAAGCTCTACCACAGGGGATTCCGCTCCCAGGTGGCGCGCTCCACACTGGCCGACGCCAACGAGTCGCGCGACTGGCGGATCTATGCCGATTTCGCCCAGGTCTTGATTCGCATCGCGCGGCCTTTGTACGCCCGCGATCCGATCGGCGTGGATCTCGATCAAAGTCTCTACGCTCTGGACTCGACCACCATCGATCTGTGCCTCTCGCTGTTCCCCTGGGCCAAGTTCCGCCGGCACAAGGCCGCCCTGAAGATGCACACGCTGTTGGACCTGCGGGGTAACATCCCCACGTTTATCCGCATTACCGCTGGCAAAACGCACGACGTCAACATCCTCGACGAGTTCCTCCCCGAGCCCGGCGCCTTCTACGTCATGGATCGGGCCTACGTCGATTTCGAACGTCTCTTCGTGTTCACCCTCTGCTCGTCGTTCTTCGTCGTGCGAACCAAGAAGAACATCTTGCGCCAACGGCGCTACTCGCATCCCGTCGACAAGTCCACGGGGGTGCGCTCGGATCAGACCGTCCTACTGACTGCCATCGAGTCGGCCCTGGCGTATCCGGACCCGTTGCGGCGGATCAGCTACTTTGACGCCGCGACGAACAAGCGGCTGAAGTTCCTGACCAACAACTTCGCGCTCCCGGCGCTGACCATCGCCCGCATCTACAAGTCGCGTTGGCAGATCGAGTTGTTCTTCAAGTGGATCAAGCAGCTCCTGCGGATCAAGCAGTTTTACGGTACCAGCGAGAACGCCGTGAAGACGCAAATCTGGATCGCGGTCTCGGTTTACGTACTGGTCGCGATCGCGCGCAAGAGGTTGGGCCTGGAGGCGAGTCGCTACCAAATTCTACAGATTCTCAGCGTTACCCTTTTCGAGAAAACGCCCATTTTACAGGCCTTGCAGCCGTCCGACTCCCACGAAAACTTACTCGATGACCCTAACCAGCTGATTCTATTCGACTTTTAACCGGACAGTAGTGATTCCCTATGCCATCGAGGCGGATGGAAATATCATCAAGGTCTACGACTCCCTCTATCACAAGATAGTCGATGACGCGGGCGAAAGTGTTTTGCTCGAGAGCTAGCCGAAATACGATCAGCGCTGGGCGCAGTGCAAACGCCCGTTTCTCACGACCGGCGGCGAGTTGACGATCAGCATGCTCGATCTGATGTATATCGATTCGGCCAAGATCTACGATGCGCCTTATCAGCTAAAAGCCAACAACGGCATCTACCTGGTGGATGACTTCGGCCGGCAGCAAGTCAGTCCGGCGGCCCTGCTCAATCGCTGGATCTACTCCCTCGATCGCAGCGTTGACTATCTCACTTTCCAAACGGGGACAAAGATCGAGGTCCCGTTCGAATGCTTCCTGATTTTCTCCTCGAACCTCAACCCGAACGACCTCGGCGACGAGGCGTTCTTGAGGCGCCTCGAGTACAAGATGTTCATGCAGAATCCCAGCGAAGAGGAGTTTGCCGCGATCTTCTACGACTATTGCCGGCAGGTGAAAATTGAGTGTCCGATGGGGCTCCTGACCGACGTGATCAATGACCATTACAAGAGGAGCGGGTGCAAATTCCGCCGTTGTCACCCGCGTGACGTCGTGAGAATCGCGATCGACTTGATCAAGTTCGAGGGTTTGCCGTTTGAGTTGTCGAAAGATCTGATGGATCATGCTTTCGATCTCAAGTTTGTTTCCATGAACTACGAGGATCTCTAGTCCCGGCACTGCCCGGCCAGGCGGGCCTTACTCTTTTACGGTGATTTTCAAAGCGCGCAGGAAGGCTTCGTCCTGCACCGTGAAGCTTAGCTCGGAGGGTGGGCCGCTTGGGATGCTGGCGTCAAGGTCCTCGCCGGTTTCTGACTTTCGCTTGTTGAGTCCAATCGTGGCTTCGAGCACTAAGTACACGTCGTAGCCAGAATTCCGGATCTCGGCAATCACTTCAGCCATGGATTCGGACTCGGAAAGCGATTCGTTGATCGCAATTCCCAGGTCTTGCATCAGCTCTTTTAGGTGGTCGTCCACTTCAGGGCTCAGTCTTACTATTTCTTTGGATGCTCGCCGGACCTAATGAGTTGCATCGCCTAAAGCTGCTTGCGTCCCACCCGACCGAAGCTCCTATTCAACCAGATTCCGGTGACGCCGCGCAAACCAGACGCTCGTTTCCATGGGCTCATTGATGGTTATCGGTTTTTCGCATCGTCAACAGGAGACCGATGGACGCATTCAGGCAGAGGCCTTTCTAGCCAGCGCTGCCCGCATGCGCCGGTCTCGTTCCTTGGCCTTCTCCAAGGTCTCGTCAAAGGCCTCCTGCTGATTCTCGACAGTAAAGGGGTGAGTTGTCAGTCGCGGGAGCTCTTGTCCGGGGGTAGTTCCAACCGTACCCCCATCGCCAATCCCGAAACGGCAGGAACCCAACCCCGCCGATGCGGACCCCGAACCACCGGAATGCGGCGAGCCACCGTGATTTCGTTGTCCGCACACAGTCGTAGAATTCCCGGTCGGCCCGAGCCCGGTCCTGAAACGATCCACCCTGCCAATACAGCCAATCGTGACGGACGCAGCACTCCTGCTGATCCCAGTCGGGCACGACGCTGCAGCCATCTGACTGAAAAGGGTGTTCCATTTCGTCCCTCCCTTGTACGTTCCGTCAGACAAGTCTAAGTTTCGCCGTAGATCCTAGATTGCCGGGTCGATCTGGTTTGCGTTGATCTGCTCCTTAAGCCGGATCCGGCTTGGGCGGACCCTTGGGTATTCCCGCCACCGCGAAATGCTGCGGCTCAACCTCGCGGATGATCACGCGTACCGTTTGTGGCGGCGCACCGAGTGTGCGGACGGCCGCGTCTGTCACTTCGGTGATCAGAGCTGATTTCTGTTCATGAGTTCGTCCTTCAACAATGGTGATGTCGATGATGGGCATGATGTTTGTTGTGTCGCAGGGGGTTGCAATAAGAGTGTTGCACTTGGTGCTACTGAGTACGACGGTCCGCGGTTGCGATCGAACTGCCGCCAACGATGCTACCATGTCTGTTTATTTTCGTGGTCCGGCCCCCATTTCTGGTCTGAATTCTAAGGACCCGCGGACTCGAGAACCCCATGAATCACGGCACCCTCGCATGAGTACAGAACAGCCTGAACAAAATACGCAGTGGAGTGATCTGCAGCTTCCCAAGATGGACGCGGCCAGTCTGCTGCGCCATTTCGGGCCGGGCATGATCCTGATGATGACCGGCATCGGAACCAGCCACTTGGTCACCGCCCCGACCGCCGGAGGCCGCTTCGCTTACGCCTTGCTGTGGTGCATTCCGGTTGCCTACATTTCAAAATACTACGGCTTTGAAATGGCTTTCCGGTTCACGAATGCGACCGGGAAGAGTCTGATCGAGGCCTATGGCACGGCCTGGAAGAAATGGCCGCTGTGGTATGTCCTGATCACGACTTTGCTGCAAAGCGCCATCGGGCAGGCCGGAAGATTGATCGCCGCCGCCGCGGTGCTTTACTACCTGTTTTCGGCGTCGCTGGGGTGGGAGCTCCCGCTTGCTGTCTACGGTCTAGCGTTGGGAACCGTGGCCGTGATTGTGATCCTGAAGGGCAGCTATCAGGCGCTCGAGTCGGCGACCAAGGTGCTGGCCGGAATCCTCTTCGTTTCAACGGTTGCGGTCTACCTGGTGAAACCCGCGCCGCTGGCCTCCTTCACCCATTTTTTCTTGATTGAAACGCCGGAAGGCTCGTGGCTGATCATCGCCGCATTTCTGGGTCTTTTGCCTACCGGCGTAGATGTTTCCCTGCAAGCTTCTGAGTGGGGCAAGGCCAAGAAAGTGGGGATGGGGAAGATCCGAGAGCGGCTTGAAACCGCGGGTTTCGCGGCCGCGTTTGACCCCTTCTCGCCGAAGAAGGAAGACCTCTCTGTTCGCACGCTTGAGCTGCCCGAGCATGTTCGCGAGTATTGCATCCGGTGGTATCGAATTGGCCTCTGGGACTTTCGCATGGGCCACATTGTCTCGTTCTTCCTCGCTTGTGCTTTTTTGGTGCTGGCGGCGGTCTGGCTTTACCCGAGCCCGGTTGAGGGCCGCGCGGTGATGGGGGAAATAGCCGGCATGTTTACCGAAAGCGTCGGGCCGTGGATGATGATCATCTTCCTGCTAGGCGCGTTCGCGGCTACATTTTCGACTGCCTTCAACTACTTTGACGGCTGGCCGAGAATTGTTGGCGCTTGCTGCCGCAATCTGTTCCGGCCGACGGCGGCGCTGCAAGGCACGGCGAGGGAAGATCTCGGCCCCCTGCACCGAACGAAATGGAATTCCGAGTACAACATTTACCGTGCGACGATGCTTTTTTCGTTGGTTGCGGCTGTTGGAATCATCGCGGGCATGCCAAGACCCGTCTACCTTGTGCTGGTTGCTTCGGCACTGGCGTTCTTCGTTGCGCCGGTGATCTTTTTCCTGAATCTCTACTACTGCCTGACCGTGATCTCGAAAGATGATCCGTTGTTCTACCCCTCCCGATTCGCGGTTTGGTTCAGTTGGGGAAGTCTGCTGGTGTTCTCGGGTCTGACCGTCATTCTGATCATGGCGCGGCTGTTCAAAGTGCAGTTGTTTGGTTGAACCGGGGGGTTGGGGGGCGGGCCGGCCTTGCACTCTTCTCGCTGACGCGGACGAGCTGGACCCGTGTCAAGCGCGTTCGTTGTTGCCAGGAAGGTGTTGCTGCGGCGGAAGGTGAGCCCAGACTTCCGTCTGGGCCTCTGACGCTCCGCCCCGAATCTCTTGAGCTGTTTGTCAGGGATTCGGTTCTTTCCCTGTGGCTTGGTGTTCCAGGAACATGCTGCAGACAACCTTGATGACGTCTCGCCTGAAAACACCCATTTGCGAACGCCTCGGTATCGAGCACCCTGTCTTTCAAGCGGGAATGGGGTGGGTCGCTTTGGCCGAGCTCGCGGCTGCTGTTTCAGAGGCCGGGGGCCTCGGTGTGATCGGGGCCGGCACGAATATGCTCCCCGGCGAGTTGCTCGAGCAGATTCGCCGGGTGCGCACCCTCACCGACAAGCCCTTCGGCGTCGACATCCTCTTTGCAACGGTCACGTCGCAGGGATCCGATGTCGTCAAATACACGGAAGCGGTGGAGGGGATGGTTCAGGTCGTGCTCGATGAGCGGGTTCCGGTGCTTATTTCCGGTCTCGGAAGCCCGATCGGCGTTGTCCCTGACGCTCACAAACGCGGCATCTTCGTGATGTCGGTCGTCGGAGCCGTGCGCCACGCAGTCAAAGCTGTCAACGACGGCGTGGACGCCGTGATCGCGTCGGGCCGCGACGGCGGCGGGCACGTCGGACGCATCGGGACGGCCGTGCTGGTCCCGGCGGTTGTCGATGCGGTGGATGTTCCGGTGCTCGCCGGCGGCGGGCTAGCCGACGGGCGCGGGCTGGCGGCGGCGCTAGTGCTGGGTGCTCAAGGCGTCTGGATGGGTACGCGCTTCATCGCGACCGAGGAAGCCCAGGCGCACCGGAACTACAAAGCGCGCATTGCCGCCAGCAGCGAAGACGCAACCGTCGTGACGCGGGCGCACACAGGCAAGTCCTGCCGCCTCATCCGCAACCAATTCACCGATTCGTGGGTCGGCCGGGAGGACGAGATCGAGGGCTATCCGCTGCAGGCGCTCCGGGTCGGCCATGCTGCCTCGGAGAGGGGACGGCTTCAGGGTGATGTCGAGAACGGTGTTTTGCCGGCCGGGCAGAGTGCGGGCTTGATCCGTGGAGTGGAGCCAGCGGGGGATGTTGTGCGGCGAACGGTTGAGGAGGCTGGGAAGATTCTGAGTCGGGTCGCCGGCGGTTCTTAGCGTGTGTTGTCTTCTTTGCGATCTTCTTCGATCTTCTGCTGGTCTGTTCACTCTGGGGACTCTGGAGGGTGGATGACCGCGTGACCTCGGTCGCCTTTGGCATAGCGCCGAGCGTTGCGCAGGGCGGCAATGATCTCTTCGCCGAACGAACGTTGCTGCTTGACTTCGTTACGGACTGTCTTACGTACCGTTATGTCACTTCCTGTGCGTTAGCCGGTCCAAAGCTGTGATCGGCCGCCTCGTCCGCCCGTTGGCTAAATATGCCCGAAAACCGGCTCTTCTTCACGCCGCTGGGGGGCGGCCCTCATCAGTGCGTCGCGCACTTTGTAAATCATCGCTTGCTTGTCTTTGTTGCGCAGGGACCTGCGGTTGACCAGCAGCCGCGCGGTCGAATCGGGGACAATCTTATCGATGATCTTGAGGCCGTTGGCTCTGAGTGTTCGACCGGTTTCGGTGTTGTCAATGATGGCGTCACCGTCCTCGGGAGGCTTCGATTCGGTGGCGCCGAAGGAATGGAAGATGGCGACGGGCGACGAGCTGCTGCGCTCGACGTGAAGGCGAGAATAAGGCGTGTAGAGCGATGGTTCGAGGTCTGTGTATTTTCGAACGAGGCCTTCAGCTAAGTTGAGATACTCGGTCCAAAGCCGCAAAGGGTGAGTGCTGGTCGAGTCGATGAACTTCTCAAACAAGTCGGCAGTCGTGTTGATCTCTTCCCAAGCTTGAGGAACGGCGAGAACGATGTCGACTCGCCCGACTCCGAGGTCAAGCAGATCGGCGACGTTGGGAGCGGATTCGCTTTCCAGGTACCAGTCCAGACCCGAGATTCCCATGTCGTAGAAGCCCGCCGCCAGCATGTAGGGGATCTCTTGGGGGCGCAGCACTTTAGCGGATATGCCCGGGATGCCCAGGTCCGGACGGTAGCCGCGGCTGCCGTCGGCGTAGCCCGTTGTCGCCAGTCCGGCCTTCTCAAAGAAGGCGAGCATTTTCTTTTCGAGACTGCCCTTGGGAATGGCAAATTTTAGCTCGCTCATGAATGCTAGTCCTTGTTTTGATCTTGCGAATTTGCGGTTAGCGAATCTTGCTTCACTTTATCGCGTTGGCAGAAACGGACCGTGGGTGACCCTGGGCCGTTGTCCCCCCACCTGGCGGGATCGGCGGCTAACCGCTTGCTTACGGGCGCGGCTCAAGGTATGATTCCAGCGATTGTTCTTCCAGTGTTGTCCCGTCACTGATCAGGACGACTCCTCGTTCGAGTCCGGCCGCCGTGATCAGCCCGATCCGCTCGGTCTTCCGCTGATCGAGGTCAGCCTGCGACACGTGGTCAGGCGCTCCGGCGGCTAACCCAACTCGGGTGCCACCCGTCCGCAATTTTTCAGCGACGCCCACGGCCGCCTCGAGCGTTTTCTCGGAATCGGCCAGTAGGAATAATTGGTAGGGCCGGGGCGCACTCCAGTCGTTTTCTGTCAGGAACGACTCGACCAAGTCATCGAATCGGAATGAGCATCCGCTGGATGGCATGGGCGGGCCTCCGAACAACTCAACCAGCCGGTCGTAGCGCCCGCCTCCGCAATACTTGCGCCCCCCATCACCGGGAGCTGACGAAATCTCAAAGACCGTGCTGGTGTAGAACGTGAACCCTCGTGCGATGCCAAGCACCACTTCAAATTCGCCCACGCCGTACATATCCACGTGGCGGCACACTTCCATTAATTCATCGAATGCCGGCATGGCCCGCGTGTCTGCTAGCAACTCGCGCGCTTGTTCCCGGACGACATCCAGCGGGCCGCGCAGGCGTGAGGCCTGCAGAAGGAGTTCCGCTGTATCGGCGGGCACCAGATCTTCTGCCTGCCAAAGATGGCGAAACGTCGCTTCAGCTTCTATCGGCAGCCGCTCGGCGTATTCCTGTGCGGCCAGGTGCGGGCGGTCGTGAATGGCCTCAGGGCCTTCGTAATCAGTCTCGGCTTGCAGCTTGGCGAGCTCCATGCGATCGAGCTTCAGGTCATCAAGCTTCAAATCATCGAGCTTCAAGTCATGGAGCGCGGACTCGTCGGGGCCAGAGGGGAGCGGGCGGCATCGTTCATCGATACTGATCAGCCGATCGAGATGGCCGATCACAACGCTTCGATCCTCAGGGCTCAGATTTTCGGGCAGCAGGTCACGGAAGATGCCGATATTGCCTATCTTGAGAGCGAATTTCGGGACTCCGATTGCGCCGAGGACGCGGCAAGCCAACGCGATGATCTCAGCATCAACGGCGGGACCACTGGCGCCGACGCATTCCACGCCCGCCTGCGTGAACTCGCGATACCGGCCCGGTTGCGGGCGGCAGTAGCGAAAACAGGAGCCCACGTAATAGAGCTTGTGCGGCTTCTCGACGCCGTCAAATGCTCCCGAACTCATCAACCGGCAAACGGGGGCTGTGATCTCCGGACGAAGGGCAAACTCCTCGTGATCGCAGTGAAACGTCAGCATCGAGCTTTTGATTTCCGGTCCCGATCGGGCGGAGAAAAGCTCCAACCGCTCGAAAGCGGGGGTCTGGATTTCCTGGAATCCGTATGCCTCCGCCGCCCGCACAAAGGCGTTCCTGACGCGGTTTCTCACCGCTGCCTGATCGGGCAGAATATCTCGTGTCGCTCGGGGTGGCTCAAACATCGGTTCGGTGCTCGGGAAGTTTCAATTCCGTCCGGCCGAGAGCTTCGACCCTACATTTCTGATTGGGAAAACGGGGAGAACGAAGACCCGGCTTGGAACCGAATGACTTGGCCTCGAACGATACTCAACGAAGTTGCGGCCCCAACTCGCCGCGCGTCCTGATCGGCGCCTTCCGAGGATATCTCTTTATAACAGAGCGATCGAAACCCCGCAAGCGAGGGTAGTGGGCCAAAAGGTCGTGGGTCATTCCCGTGAAGGCGTGAACGCCTCTGAGGGGGCGGGATGGAGGAGTTGGATACAGAAAGGTTTCTGCAAAGGCTGGCCCAGTACCCCATGTTCGGATTGGCTTCGGTGAATCGCGTGTATAGTATAGGCGAGCGAGGCCCAAGAAGCCGGATTTGTCATGATTCTGGGGATTCTTCTCATCACCCTGGTGGCTGCGGTTTCGCTAAGCGGACAGGGTGTCATCACCGGCGCCGTCTCCGAAAGGAGCGACGGCCGTCTACTCCCTCTTCCACACACGGCTGTTAGCGGGGTTTCGGTCGCCAACCCAGAACTTGGCGCGTTCACGGCAACTGACCGAGAAGGTCGCTACCGGCTGGAAAACGTGCCCAACGGGCAGGTCCTGGTGACCGTCGAACGTAGGGGCTTCTACGTCGCTTCCGCTGCGGGACGGGAGTCTACCGAAGCCATTATCGACTGTTCCCCAAGGGGTGAGTGCGGCTCGGCGGACTTCGAAGTCGCTCGAACCAATGTGCTGGAGGGCTACACCGTGGGGCCGTATAGCGAGCCGATCTCCTGGGTACGGATCAGTGTGGTTCCGTCGGGCGAAGATCCCCCTCGATCTCGTGGCTTGCCGGGGCGAGGTGAAGACTTCACCGACGACCAGGGATACTTCCGCCTGACCGGCCTGCGGCCTGGCCCGTACGACGTTCACTTTCGTTACCGCGGCAGAGTGCCCGCGATCGAGACTGAGCTGATCACCGAACCGGTCCCTATCAAAATCACCGAAGGCGGCGAACATCCGCTCGTTTACGCCAACATGCGGGCACCATCGGCAACCGTTTTTCAGATGGCAGGAGTAGTCGAGGGTGTCTCGGTAATTCCTGACTCGTGGAACGAAGTGAGCGCGACGCCAATCCGCAGTGGAGAGCGAGGCTACATCCCGCCTTTTTCGACCCAGGTTCGGTCAGACAACGCGCGTTTCTCGCTCCAAAATCTTCCCGAAGGTGAATATCATCTTCAATACATAAGTCGAAAATCGGGTGCTTGGGACATCGAAGCCGAGAGGATCAACTTGGGCACGATTCACGTCGATCGTAGCCTAGCAGAGGTTGTGCTCAGGCCAAAGCCACCCTCGGGGGTCTCGGGACAGGTGCGGTTTGAATCTGTTCCGCCCCGAAACGTATCCATCGATCTGCTTCCCCTGACCGCATCTGTCAATCGAGTTCGGTTCGTTGTGAGAGGACCGGACTACCGTTTTGAACGGCGGAGTATCGGTCCAGGCCGGTATGAATTACGAGCGCGGTCCGAAGCTTTCTACGTGAAGAGTCCTCGGGAGTTGTCGATCGTTGAAGGATCGGTGGAGGAGATAACCATCGTGGCGTCCGGCAAGTTTGCGCGCGTTGTCGGTCAAGTCACGAAACCGCAAACCTATGCCCAGCAGAAATTTCAGGCCGCGGATCGCTTCGGCGTCGCCCTGCGAGCCAGTGAAACTTTGCTCGTTACGGAGACAGACCAGAATGGCCAGTTTTCGTTTCCTCGCGTCGTGCCCGCTCAGTATCGAATCGGTGCCTGGGCCGACCTAACAGTGAACCCTCACAACGAGTCTGTTTGGCGCAATGCGGATTCGTTGGTCCGCAATCTCAGCGTAGATCCTGGCGACGAGGTAGAGGTCACTCTGGGAGTCGTTCAGTGAATGCATGGGGTGCAAAGTTACTGCTGGTACTGTTCGCCGCGACAACTGCGGGGCAACCCCCCACGGCTCAAGTGACGGAGCCGAAGCCGAACCTCGAGGTTACCGGCCGTGTCGTCAATGGACGGACGGGCCAACCTCTTCCTGGGGTGCATCTAGCTCTGCGCGGGGACTCTCAAAAAAACAAAACCCTTACCGGTTACGACGGAACATTCTCTATCCACGCACCCGAGGTGCGCCGCTACTTCCTGGGTGCGGCTCGCTCTGGATTCTGGTTCCGGATGATTGAGGTCAACTTGACCGCACTAGCGGCAGGTAAGGACATTGTCCTCAAAATGTGGCGACATCCGGTCATCACCGGAATTGTGACCGACCCCAGCGGCGAGCCCATCGAAGGCGCCACCGTCAGTGCCTATCGCAAACACTTCGGCAATAACGGTGTCTCGTTCGCCGAAAGGAACAATCGTGCCACAACGGACGATCGGGGAATCTACCGCATCATCGACTTGAAGCCGCGCAACTACGTTGTTCTAGCGCTCCCGGCACCTGAGCCCTCCCTGCCTGGAGAATTGCACTATGCCTTTGCTCCGGTATTCCACCCTAATGGCGACTCTCTGTCTGGGGCTGGCGAGCAGAGACTGACTTGGGGAACTCAGCTCAGCGGAATCGATTTCCAATTCCGGCGAGCTGGTGAAACCGCAGTAGCTGGAAATCTGGTGCTCGGTTCCGGAAATCGCCGCGTACCCGGACAACAGGTCACGCTAGTGAAGACCGACGGCCCTTTCGTTCAGGAGTTTGGGAGGGTTACCACAACGTCAAACGGCGTGTTTGTGTTTGACGGGTTGAGCCCTGGAGAGTATCTGGCGGTCACGGAGTTCCGTCATCCAGAGTCGCGAGCGATGGTATACGGGCAACAAGCCGTCAGGTTGCTGGATTCGATGACCGTTTCCTGCGTGATCCAAGTTGAAACTGGACACAACATTTCGGAAAAGGTTGTGTTCGAGGCCGATTTCGAGGAGACGCCCACCAGGCGCAAGGGGGCATTCGGCCTTCAGATTTCGATCGATCCTGTTGGCCCCCGCATTCATAGATTCTACGGCGAACACAACCCTAAGTCCGCCGCTTGGGATACGGGCGAGTTGTTGGCTCTGGCGATGCCGCCCAGCGTTTACCGTCTTTGCCTCACCGCCAGGGGGTTATCTGAAGCAAATCTCCGTGTCAGGCAAACCATTGAATGAGCCCGTCTTTAATTTTGCTCCGGGCGGCCCCATGGAAGGGGTGCGAATCAGGATCGGCTTTGACGGCGGCCGAGTGACCGGCCAAGTGAAGTCTCGCCACCCTCTGCGGCCCGACGAAACTCTTGATCGAGGGAAAGTAGTACTGATTCCCGAAAGTGGCCAAGGCTACGCAGCGGAAAGTTCGGCTGAGTTCGACGAGAAGGGCAGTTTCGAGATCATCGGCATCCCCCCGGGGCGGTACAAGCTTTTCGCTACGTCCCACCTCGATCTCTACGATCTTTATGATCCTGAGATTCAGAGAGTGCTGGGTGCAAGTGGCATACCCATCACTCTGGATGCCGACGATCACATAAACGCAGACCCGGTTCTGCTGCCCGACCCGTAAGGTCAAACTGGCCGCACAACACGCCACCCGACTCGTTGGCATCATCCCCCCCGTTTGGACCGCTTCTGGCCCAATGGTTGCCCATCCGCAAAGCGATCCAGGATTGGCCTTCCGAGGCGACCCATTACCCAACCGAGATGGTTCTAGAACCAGACCACCAGTCCTCGGTCGCTTTGGGGCAATCGACTGAGGGATGTTGCCGATAAGACAAGGGAAAACCTAGACCGGCACTAGGGCCTGTTAACACTAATCTGGACAAGCTGCTATACTGGTGATGTATGGAAACCACCGAGCAGCAATACCTCCGCATCAAGCCGGTTTTGCCGCGCCAGCGGGGCAACGTGAACCTGTCGAATCTGACGGTTTTAAACGCGATTTTATATGTCGCCGAGCAGGGCTGCAAATGGCGCGGCTTGCCCCAGCGCTTCGGCAACTGGCACACCATTTACACCCGCATGAACCGCTGATCGAAGAACGGCGTGCTCGTCGCCGTCTTCGAGAAACTGCAGCGCGAGCAACTGGTCCGCATCAAAATCGAAGCCGTGTCGATGGACTCGACTATCGGGAAGGTTCATCCCGACGGCACCGGTGCGTTAAAAAAAACGGTCCGCAGGCGATCGGCAAATCCCGCGGCGGATGGACCACCAAGATTCATATGGTTGCCGCAGATGCTCGAACGGCGATAACGTTCGCTCTCTCGCCCGGCCAAGCTCACGACGCCCAGCATGGCCGCGAGCTGCTGGGCGGTCTGGGGCCACTGCCCGAGCCGCTGCCGCTGCTCATGGACGGCGCCTATGAGGACGATCAGACACGCCAACTGGCTCTGGATTTCGGATGGATTCCCGTCGTGCCGCCCAAGCGTACCCGCTTGGAGCCGTGGGAGTTCGATCGAGTACTCTATCGCCGCCGCAACGAGGTCGAGAGACTCTTCCGCCGGCTCAAGGGATTCCGCCGAATTTTCTCCCGCTTCGACAAGCTCGACGTGATGTTCCTCGCCTTCCTCCACTTCGCCCTCATCGTCGAGGCTCTTCGTTTCGAGACCCCACGTTAGTGTTGACACGCCCTAGTTCAATCGTATTCAGGGGAGTAAGGTAACCAACCGGTATATCGTGCGCATCAAAATTGATATGCTGAAATTTACCATCCCCCTGTTGGTTTGACGCATCTCTCTTCCGATCTCTCACTCTCACACAATCCCATGCCATCCGCTGAACTTGCAACTGCGGGCACCGCTGTACCTGAATCCGCTGCACCGGTCATTAACGACTTCAGTATTCAAGTCGCGACGGTGAACGGCTCTGGCAGCCAGTCCGCGAACTTGGTGCTTCTCCGTTCCCTGTTCCAGATGGGGATACCGGTTTCCGGAAAGAACCTGTTCCCGTCCAACATCGCGGGCCTTCCGACTGGGTACACCATCCGGGCCAGTAAACACGGTTTCATCGGCCGTAAGAAGGAGATTGACTTCTTGGTGGCGATGAATCCGCAGACGGCCCAGGAAGATGTACGGGACTTGCCCTCTGGCGCGGCAGTTGTCTACGACGAACCTCTGCACCTGGACGGGATTCGGGCAGACGTCAGTTTCTACCCTGTGCCTTTCGACAAGCTGGTGACGCCGGTTTGCCCCAATGCAAAGTTGCGCCGTCTGGTTCGCAACATCATCTATGACGGCGTATTGGCGCACCTGCTGGGAATCGAGTTGGAGGAGATCCACCAGGCGCTCACTAGACACTTTAAGTCCAAACCTAAGGCTGCGGAGATGAACTGGCAGGCCGTTTGTGCCGGATATGAATACGCCCGGAACGAGATCACGAAGGCCGACCCGTTTCGTGTCGAGCGCATGAACGCGAATCAGGGAAAAATCATCATAGAGGGGAATGCGGCGGCGGCTCTGGGGGCGATGTTTGGCGGGGCGACCGTGGCGACCTGGTATCCGATCACGCCGTCGTCATCGCTGGCGGAGTCATTTGCCGACTATTGCCGCCAATACCGCGTCGACGCCGACACCGGCAAGGCCACGTTCGCAATCGTCCAAGCCGAGGACGAGCTAGCCTCGATCGGCATGGCGATTGGGGCCGGCTGGTGCGGAGCCCGCGCCATGACCGCGACGGCGGGGCCGGGCATCTCTCTCATGTCCGAATTCGTCGGGCTGGGATATTTCTCCGAGATTCCCGTCGTGATCTTTGACGTTCAGCGGATGGGGCCTTCGACCGGTCTGCCGACACGAACATCACAGGGAGACCTGCTTGCCTGCGCCACCCTTTCTCACGGCGATACCAGTCACCCCATGCTCATCCCTTCCACCCCGGAAGAGTGCTTTGAGATGGCGGCTCAGGCGTTCGACCTGGCCGAAGAGCTGCAAACGCCGGTTTTCGTGATGCTCGATCTTGACTTGGGCATGAATTATTGGATGGCCAAGCCGTTCGACTATCCAGCCGAGCCATTCAAGCGCGGTAAGGTTCTGAACGCCGAGGATCTCAATCGTCTCGGCGGTTTCGGACGCTACGAAGACGTGGATGGAGACGGAATCTGCTACCGCACCTTGCCGGGAACGAAACATCGCTCGGCGGCCTATTTCAATCGCGGGACCGGTCACGACGAAAAGGCGCAATACAGCGAGCGTTCTGCGGACTGGGTTCAGAATATGGATCGGCTGGCCCGCAAGTTTGAAACCGCGCGAACCAAGGTGCCCCTGCCGCTGATCGATGACGTCGAAGGCGCCGAAATCGGCTTGATCGCATGCGGTACGAGCGACCACGCTATTTCTGAAAGCCGCAGCCAGCTCAGTGATGAGCACACGATGAAGACGTCCTACCTGAGACTGCGCGCGTTTCCGTTCAACAAAGATCTGTCGCGGTTCATCCTCGAGCACAAACGTGTCTACGTGATTGACCAGAACCGCGATGGTCAGCTGAGGGATCTGATCTTGAGGGACATACCGGTCGAGCTGGCCGATCGTGTGCAAAGCGTACGCCACTACGACGGGCTTCCGCTCGATGCCCGAACCGTCACGGATGAGATTGTGCGACAGGAGGAGAAGTGAGTACCTCGACGACTGTTCCGAACTCAGCCGAACCGCCTCCGCCGGCCCAGGTCCCGCCGGTCAATGCCCCGCCGTCGCGAAACGACAAGGTCAATCGTGCCGGCTTGCCGCTGAGCGACTACCGCGGGTTGAAGACGACGCTGTGTCCGGGCTGCGGCCACAATTCCATCACCGAAAGGATCATTGAGTCGTTCTTCGAGCTGGGGATTGATCCGACCCAGGTCGTCAAGCTTTCCGGAATTGGCTGCTCATCGAAGTCGCCGGCCTACTTTCTGAGTACCTCGCACGCATTCAACTCCGTTCACGGGCGCATGCCTTCGGTCGCAACCGGCGCCATGCTTGGAAATTCTTCGTTGATGGCGTTAGGCGTGAGCGGCGATGGCGACACGGCTTCGATTGGAATCGGCCAATTCGTACATCTGATGCGGCGCAATCTTCCGATCATCTACATCATCGAAGACAACGGCTGCTACGGTCTCACGAAGGGCCAGTTTTCGGCTACGGCGGATCTTGGTTCAACCCAAAAGAGCGGTTTGGCCAACGAGCTTCCTCCGATCGACACTTGCGCGCTTGCGATTCAGCTTGGCGCGACGTTCGTGGCGCGCTCGTTTTCAGGCGACAAAAAGCAATTGCAAGCGATCATCAAAGCCGCCGCTGCTCATCGCGGTACATCGATGATCGACGTGATTTCCCCGTGTGTAACGTTCAACGATCATCAAGGCTCGACGAAGAGCTACGACTACGTTAGGGAACATCAAGAAGAGCTGCAAACCATTGACTTTGTGCCGTTCTTCGACGAGATTCATCTCACGCAGAAGCTTGATCCGGGGAGCGTCCGGGAAGTGATGCTTCACGACGGATCGAAACTCTTGCTGAAAAAGATCGACGACGACCACGATCCCTCGAATCGGATGAAAGCGCTTGAAATCCTCAATGCAACCCACGAGGAAGACCACGTGCTGACCGGCGTCTTCTACGCGGACACCGAGAAGTCGAATTTTATCGATCTGCTCTCGTTGACCGATGCGCCTTTGGCCGGCCTGAACGAGGATCGCGCACGCCCCCCGAAGGAAGCACTCGACGAGATCATGGCCTCGCTCGCCTAACCTGCATTTCTCAGCAGCTGCTCAACCCGCATTTCTCAGCACCTGACGGTCGAGCCGTCAAGATTGACGGTGGCCACAGGCCGGATTTGCGCTATTGGGCAAAGTGGCCTTCCTCGGCGACGTTCCTGCTTTTCGGACTGACCACATACGTCCGTCAACGCTCGACTCAGGAGCCCGTTGAGATGGATTCCGTGATTCGGGCTGTCAGCGGGTTTCGGCGTAGTTCGCCCATCCTAATTAGGTAGACCTCATTTTTGGCGATTTCGTCTATATTTTCTTAACATGATTTCCGCGGGTCGGACGCATTGACTACCCTCGACCGCACCCTCACGGGCGCGGCTCTGTTTCGGCCCAGCCCAGCTTCAAGATAGAGTTTCCTTCATGTGATTTCCGAGGGTCGATCGAGTGCCGCATCGGCCGCCGGCCGGGGTTTTGCCTCGTCCGCCAAGTGGGAGGTTTCTGTTTCGTCGCTTGTCCTCCTCTGCCGCGCGGTCCCGCTTCAACGGCTCAGTTGGGACGCAACGGTCACGCTTGGGCCGTCGCCGCATCGAGCGGGCGAGGGGGCCATGGGTAGCCCGTCAGCGCGGGCCGGTGATCACGCTTTTTTGAGAAGAGTGCCGGTTGTTTTGGCTTCGATCAGGGGGATAGCCGCCCTGATTTCCGGACTCGATATTTTTCCGCAGGGTGTTACCTACTGTTATTATATCAGGCGGGTTTTTCAGGTTTTGATTTGTTGGTTTATGTTATTGATTTTATTGTGTTAAGGGTGGCCCCCTGGGATGTTGCCTGGGGGGTGACCGCGCAACCCACGGGCTGTTGTTTGGGGGGTGACCACGCAACTTAGGGGCCGTGTCTATCTCCAGTCTCGTTTTTGCTCTGACGGTGCCGAAGCTGTCCCCTTCTTCCTTTGTTCCAGCGTCGTCGGGCTCCAGAAGGTTGTTGGTGAGCTGGTGTTTTGTGAGAGACCGGGCGCGATGCGGCCGGTCTTGGGCCCACCCCTCCCCCCGGAACGACCGTTGTTAACGGTCGTTCGCCACATGGAGACTTTCGGGAGGGAAGGTGTGAAAGAATTGGCTGGGCGAGCTGGGGCAGCGTTTTCTGACAGATTGAGACAGGACCGATGGGTTGGGCGCGGTTGAACGGACCCGATAGGCTTGGGGCCAGACTGGCGCACCGGGCTTGGGTTTCCGGGGTCCCCTTACCCGACCGGGATGAGCTGCGGTGCTAGGCGGAACACCCTCTGCAAGTTGAAGGTCAGCGCGGCCCATAACGCTTCACAGCTCACTTTCGCCAGACCTCTGGCGCCCCACTTGCCCACGGGTGAGTGACATCAATCCTGCAACTGGTGGATGTCAGAGAGAATGGCGATTCGTTGTCGTTCGAGAGTGGCGAGAGAGTCGGACACGGGGCCCCTCCTTTGCCTAACGAATTCGATACGTAGGGAAGTCGAGACCTAGAGAAACGCGCCACATACAAGAACCCAGTTAGCCGTGGCCTAGCCGCAATACTCTTCACTTAAGCATCCTGACGCAGGATGCGAAGTCAGTCCGCTCACGGGACAGCGCGCCAGGTGGTCGCAGTTTGTAGCTGCTCATCTTGCGCTTGACGCCGCGCGGACGTCGCATCCCCCGGCTCGAGTGCACGCGCTCGTCCAGGAGTTCCCTCAAGACCGCCTCATCAAACGCTTCCTTGTCCCGAGGGGGGGATCGCGACCGCGCGGGACAGCTTGCGTCGTACGACCCGCACTGCATGCAGGTACGATAATCGATCCGGATCTTCGTCGGCGCGCAGCGCCGCCTCGTGCATCAACCCGCGGATCGCGAAATGCGCCATCAGTAATCCGTAGAACTCTTGCCGCACCAACTCCGGCGTCTTGCTGCGCAGCACGATCCGCGCGCCGCGCAGATGCGTCTTGAGTTCGTCGAGCGCCCCCTCAATCTCCCAGCGTTCCGAGTACAGCGCCGCCAACTCCACCGCCGGCGCTTGCGCGGGATCGAGAATCGTCGTCAGCAGTCGATAGAACTCCTCGGCGTCGTCAATGCCCTCGAGCTGATACTCGATGACGCGCACAGCGAGCGGCCGCCGGCGCTTGCGCCGGTCGGCTTCCGAGGCGTAGATCGCGCTGCGGTAGGAGCCATCGGCGAAGCGCTCGAGCACGTCCAAGCGCAGATGTTTCTTGGCTCGCCACAGCAGGTGCGCGCCCGTCTCGCGTGCTTGCCGCCACAGCTGATAGCCGAGGAAATTGCGGTCCGCCAAGCACAGCATGCCCTTCGCGAGCGCCGGCAGAACCTGTTTGGCGAGCGTGATCTCGCCCCTCGCGCAGGGCCCCATGCGGCTGGCGAACAGCACGTGCGTGCCGTTCTCCAGCAACGAGACGAAGCGCAGTTGCGGGAACGCGCTGGCTCCCCGCGAGGCGCCCGGATAGCCGAACGCCGTGCGGTTGGCGGCCTGATCGGCGACATCGAGCGTCGAACCGTCGAGCGAAACCAAACGCCATTCCCGATAAAACAATCCGCACGTCTTTTTCATCGCCAACGGTCGCACCAACTCGTCGTGCAACTGCTCGACCGGCTCGACCCCCAATCGCGAACGGCCTTGCGAGATCCCCGAATCGCCCGCCACTTTGAGCGGCGCAGCGGGATCCTGCAGCCACTGCAATCCTTCCAGCAGGCAACGCAGCCCCTCGCGGTAGGACGACTGCATATACAGCGCCAAGGCGATGACGTAGTAGACCATGACAGGTGCCGGCAAGTCGCGTTGTCGCCGCGAGGCCCGGCCGCAGTCTCGCAAGACGCGATCAACCGCGTGACGCGGGAACCAGTGCGCGATCACGCCCAAGCTGATGTAGTCGGTAATGCGACTGCCGGGCGGCAGTGCTGCTCTCGTTCGTGCCATCTGAGACCTCCTGTTCTCCGAAACAGTATGCCACCTGAATTATGCACTGCGGCGTGGACCTGAGGAGGGCTGAGCCGCAAGAGACCATTTGGGACCCCCGAAAACATGGGGTAAAAAGGTAGGCTGGCAAAGATCCCAGCTTCGCCAGCCAACCCCAAGGAGGTCACCCACATGGTTACCAGACGAAAACAGCATAGCTCCCAAAGGCCCGTCCAACAAGGCCCAGCCGTGACGGCCTCGCGGCCCAATAAAATCGGGGCTTCGACGCCTTACCACTTCCGCGGCAGGAAGCCGACTCCCTACGGCGGCTTGCTGCCGGTGGTCGGGAGGGCGCTGATCTGAGAGCCTGGCTATGCGCTATGAATAAAATTTTATGCACTAGCCGTAACGCACTGGAAACACGTCACTTCCGAGCGAGGTTTTGACGACGTGGATTCTGGGCGGGAAGGGAAACCGGACACGGAGAAGCCAAAAGGCCAGTTGCCGAGCTACCACCTCACGACGACCGCCAACCCGCTACGAACGCAGCCACACTCGCAAAGTGAATCTGTGCATAATTCAGGTGCCACAGAAATGTTCTGAAGTGAAGAGTATTGGGGCTAGGCTTCCTTCGCTAAAGAGATTGGTCCATCGATCGAATTCCGGGCTCCTGAAATGTCGTCACGCGAAAAACGAAGTGGTCTACTCTGGAAGACCGCTTCGACACACACGCAGCCTCATGATTCCCCTCTTATCCAGATGGACCTCGATCCGCGAGCGGGTCGATGAAGAAGAGCTGCTTGATCTCAACCAGGGCTCTCCCGAGGAAGCGGCCCAAAGCCTCCGTGACCTCACCCGCATCAATCGCTGGCTGGGCGGAGCGGCTTTTCTGAGGAAGTATCTGTTTCCACGTCTACGGAGCCTCGACTCAGAGAAGCCCGTCAGCATACTGGACATCGGTTCGGGTTCGGCCACCACACCTGTCGCTATTGCGAAATGGACCCGGCGAAATCACAAGACGATGCGCATCGTTGCGCTCGACAACAACGCGCGTCACTTGCGGATCGCGCGACAAACCATCGCTGGCTATCCCGAGATCGAACTGGTGCGCTCAAGCGTCGATGCCCTGCCTTTTCGAGAGGATGCATTTGACTTTGTCATCTCAACATTGTTTCTGCACCACTTCACGGCAGATGCGTTGGCCGCAATGATCCCTTCGTGCGTCACCGTTTGCCGTGGGGACGTGCTTCTCAACGATTTGGTCCGCAACCGTGTTCCCTACCTTTTCTTCCGCTTGACAGCACCCTTTCTGGCTCGCAGCCCGTTCACCCGTCACGACGGCAGAGTATCACTGCTCCGTGCTTATACCCTCGCGGAAATGAGGGCGATACTGGACCGCGCGGGCTGCCCGCAAGCCGACATTTACCTAGACTGGATTTACTATCGAATGACCATCGTTGCGAGAAAGGTCGCCCCGAGAAGGGTCGCCCCGAGAAGGGTGTCCGAGTGATTCCCAAGCCCGTGGATATGAAAGGTTCCGCCGAAACCGATGTTGTGGTGATCGGCGCAGGCGTGGCTGGCTGCGCGGCTGCGATTGCGTTGCGTCAAGCGGGCATCGCGGTCACCATCGTAGACAAGGCTTCTGGATCCCCGCAACGATTCTGCGGTGAATTCGTATCAGGAGAGGCCCTCGAATTGCTCGATCAGGTCGGTGTTTCTGGTCAAGTTGCGGCCATGAGTCCCACGAGAGTGCGGCGCCTTCGAATGCACACGATGTCGGGCGCCGGTTACGAATTGCCTCTTGGCCGAGAGGGCCTTGGATTGAGTCGCCGTGGGCTTGACTCCACGCTGTTGAGGCGCGCGCTCGAAGGGGGAGCCCGGCCCATGATGGGATCAAGTATTGTTGCGATCGACGGCATCGGCGGCATCAATTGTAATGAGCAGCGCGGGGGTAACGAGCAGAGCCGGTATCGGACTCGCCTGACGACGGGGTCTCGCGAAACCGTGATCCGCTCGAAAGCTGTGATCGGGGCCTACGGCAAGCGATCCGCCGTCGACCGGATGCTTGGCAGGCAGTTCGTCAAGCAGTCGAACCCCCATATCGGCGTCAAATGTCATTTTCGCGGCGTAAAGCCTGCCGACCGTGTGGCGCTCTATCTCTTTCGCGGCGGCTACTGCGGGGTTGTCGGGGTCGAGGGGGGCGAGACCAATGTCTGTTTGCTTGCCAGGCAAGAGGCTCTTCAGGAAAGCGGGGGCAGCCCGGAGAAGTTGCTCGAAACGGTAGGGCGCGACAATTCGGACTTCGCGCGACTGATGAGCGAGGCTGAACCTGTGGCAGGAACCTTGATGGTGATCAGTCAAATCCCGTTTCGGCCCAAGCGGCAAGTGGTGAAAGGAGTCTTCATGGCGGGAGACAGTGCGGGCGTGATGCCGCCATTTCTTGGTATTGGCGTCGCGGCAGCGCTGCGTTCCGGGTCGGCATGCGGCGAGGTCACGGGGCGATGTGTAGCAGGGGAACTGGGATTTCAGGCCGCATGCGGGATCTACGAAACCTGGTGGCGGCAGAGCTTCCACATGTCTCAGAAATGGGGAAACGTCGCCTCGCGGATGTTATGTCGGCGATCAGTCGGTGCGGCGGTTGTCAATGGGCTCAACCTTTTCCCGCGACTTGGCGATCTCTACTATCGGAGGACGCGAATCCAAACTTCTGCTTTGCCCCAAATCTTGCAGTAGCCCGGACAGATGTGTGGACGAAAGTCCGCGCTCAAGCAGGCGATCGCGAAAACTCAGGCTAATCCGACCGGCCCGCAAATCGAACGTTAGCGGTCTCGACGGGCAGCGCTGGTATGCGTCGAGCGCTGCGCTCGACAGTCGATAGGCTTTCGTGCGAAGCTCGTGTCTGGGGTGCGCGGCAGCCGAATCGGTAGGTGTTCTTTCGCCGTGACCGCCTTATCGTCTAGCCAAGACCCGTTCTGCTGAGCCATGGAGACCATTCAAAATCCGATCGAATGCACGGGAACGGCCCCTGATGCCAGCGGTGCGCGTGTCGTGCTATTTGATTTCGACGGGACCCTTTCGTTGATCCGTTCCGGCTGGGTGGACGTTATGGTCCCCATGATGGTCGAGTGCCTCCTGCAACTCAAAACGGGCGAGTCCGAGCAAGATCTTACGAATATCGTTGAGGACTTCGTAGCCCGTCTCACCGGCAAGCAGACGATCTATCAGATGATCGAATTGGCCGCTCAGATCCGCCGGCGCGGGGGGCGACCGCTGGAACCGCTTGAGTACAAGCACATGTATTTGAACAGGCTCGGCGACAAAATCAAAGACAAGGTCGCCGATCTGCGAACGGGTGCTCGCTCCCCCGACGAGTTTCTCGTTCCTGGATCGCGCCGACTGCTCGAGGCGCTCAAGGAGCGTGATCTGAAACTCTACCTGGCCAGTGGGACCGACGAGCCCTTCCCCCTTGAGGAAGCGAGACTGCTTCAAGTCGACTCCTATTTCGATGGCCGGATCTTTGGAGCACTCGACGATTACCAGTCGTTTTCGAAGAAGATCCTCATCGACAAGGTCATCGACGAAAGTGATTTTGCGGGAGAGCAGTTTCTGGCGTTTGGTGATGGCTACGTGGAGATCCAGAACGTTAAGGAGGTCGGAGGCGTCGCGGTCGGTGTTGCGACAGACGAGCTACTCTGCACGAGTGTTGACGAGACCAAGCGACAGCGGCTTCTGGACGTCGGAGCTGACTGGATCATCCCGAACTTTTCCGCGCACGATGAATTGATGCAAGCGTTGTTTCCCTCATGACATCGAAATATCCGATCTTTGACCGAACCCGGCTGCGGCTGCGGCCCCTGGCCGAGCGTGCCCACGACATGGACGTCAGCTACGTGCTGCCTCTGGCCGACAACGGCGCGGACTTCACTCACCCAGATCTCGAAACCGTCGCGGACCGCCTGCTAGCCGCGTCCGAGCGCAGCTCGGCCTGCATCTTGATGATGGGAGCTCACGTCATCAAGATGGGCGTTTCGCGCCACGTCATCGACTTGATCGAGAGGGGGTTCATCACACACATCGCCGTGAATGGGGCGGGGGCGATCCACGACTACGAACTGGCCCGGATCGGCGCGACGACCGAGAGCGTCGCTCGCTACATTCAAAGCGGCGAGTTTGGCTTATGGCAGGAAACCGGTTTATTGAATGAATGGGTGAAACAAGCTGCCGACGAGGACTTGGGACTCGGCGAAAACGTCGGCCGTATGATCCTCTACAGCGACTATCCTCACAAAGACCTAAGCATCTTCGCGGCGGCATATCGTCATTCGATTCCCGTGACGGTCCATGCCGGGATTGGTTACGACATTACGCATGAGCATCCGAACTTTGACGGCGCGGCACTCGGAACCGCCAGCTATCGCGACTTTTTGATCTTTGCGGCGGCGATGGAGAATCTCGAAGGCGGCATCATGCTCAACCTCGGTTCCGCCATCATGGGCCCGGAAGTCTACTTAAAAGCTCTCGCCATGGCTCGTAATGTCGCTCATCAGCAGCAACGAGTGATTCGCAACTTCTCGACCGCGGTGTTTGACCTGGTGCCGATCCAAGGCGACATTCATCAGGAGTTGCCGAAAACCGACCCGGGCTACTACTTTCGGCCGCGCAAGACGATCCTGGTCCGGACAGTTGCTGATGGCGGCGAGAGCTACTACGTCTGCGGCGACCATCGCCAAACGGTTCCCGCACTGCGCCGGGTTATCCTAGAGAGGGAACGAACATAAAAATGGACTTGTCCTCACTCATTCATGAATTCAAGGACTGCCGGGTCTTGGTTGTTGGAGACATCTGCCTCGACCGCTGGTGTCACTACGACCCGGAGGAATCAGACGTCTCACGCGAGACCGGCATCCAGCGCATCGGCATTGTCAGGACCCAGGTAACTCCTGGCGCCGGGGGAACGGTCGCGAACAACTTGGCCGCGCTGGGCGCCGGCAGAGTCGCCGTGCTCGGGGCTATTGGGCAGGACGGTTTTGGATTTGAGCTGGAGCGCGCCCTGACTGCCCGCAACATTGAATACCGGCTCCTAGTCGCTTCGCCTGAGATCCAAACCTTTACCTATACGAAAGTGATCAACGATCGTAGCGGTGAGGAAGATAAGCCTCGGGTGGACTTCATCAATGTGAAGCCCCTGCCGGGTGTCGTCGAGGATCAGCTCATCACTAATTTCCACCTAAATTACAAGGATTTCGATGTCATCGTTGTTTCCGATCAAGCGGAGACTTCCGAAGGCGGAGTCGTTACCGAAGCGTTCCGTGAGGTGATAGGCGAGGTCGCCGAGCGGAATCCGGACAAGGTCGTGATCGTGGATTCGCGGAACCGCATCGAACTGTTTCGCAACGCTATCGCCAAACCCAACTCCGCGGAGGCGAACCATGCCTGCAAGAAGCTGTTCGGAACGGTCGACTACGAGCGGTTGAGAAAGGCACTTGGAGCGAAGCCTCTGGTGGTTACGCGAGGCGCAGACGGAGCTTTGGTCGTCGGACGCGACGGCTCGCGCGTGATTCCCGCGGTGCCCGTGGAAAAACCAGTCGACGTTTGCGGCGCCGGAGACAGCTTTGCCGCCGGCATGGCTCTGGCGCTTCGCGTGACAGGGGACCTAGAAGAAGCTGCACGCTTCGGCAGTCTTGTTTCCAGCGTTACGATAAGGAAGAAAGGCACGGGGGTAGCCCTGCCCGACGAAGTTCTTTCGGTCGCTGAAGGGATGGCGAGCTAGAGAGGCTTTGAGCCGCGAAGCGGCCTCAGATGAATGGCCCAGGGTGGAGCGAAGCGGAACCTTGGGTGCGCAAGTCCTCCAAGCGCGAGCCCCGAGATGTTGCCATATGGCAAGAAGGTGGGGGCGTAAGAGGACCGCGGGACCGGCAACCAGCCAGACAACTAAATTCAACAATGAACTTCCCAACGGAATACAAAACAAAGCTCCTTGGAGCCCTCGATACTGTTGACCTAGAAAAGGTGGAAGAGGCAATTCGCGTTCTAGGCGAGGCACGAGACAAAGGTAGGCAGATTTTTGTCTGCGGCAATGGCGGCAGCGCCGCAACCGCCAATCACTTTGCCTGCGATATGGTCAAAGGCGCCAGCTATGGCCGCGCCAAACGTTTCAAAATCATGGCGCTGAGCGAGCAGATTCCCACGATGACCGCCTACTCCAACGATGTTGGCTATGACGTTGTATTCTCAGAGCCTCTTCGCAACTTCGCTCAGCCGGACGACGTGGTCATGGCCATCAGCGGGAGCGGCAACTCTCCGAATGTCTTACGTGCGATCGAGCACGCCAATTCGATCGGTTGCTACACGATCGGCCTGACAGGCAAGGACGGGGGCAAACTTGGCGCTCTGGTTGATCTCGACGTCCACGTCAATGATCTGCACATGGGCCGCATCGAAGATGGCCACATGATCATCTGCCACATGATTTGCTACCACTTCATGGACACGGAAGTTGTTGAGTAATTTGATGGTTCCAAGGCACTTAGGAGTTGACTATTAGCGACAGACAGCGACATAATCGTACATGCATCGTACAATAACCGCCATACATCGGGCGTACGACCATGAAACTCAACGAAACCGCTGTCCGAAAACTCCCCCTTCCAGCCTCCGGCTACACCCTTTTCCGGGATGACGAGTTGACCGGCTTTGCTGTCCGAGTGACGGCGGGCGGAGCCAAGTCGTTCGTGCTCGGATATACCGTTGACGGGCGCGAACGACGCTCGACCATCGGGAAATACCCCGCGTGGTCCGCGACTGCCGCCCGGCAACGGGTGAAAGAGCTTCGCCAGCAAATCGACCGTGGAATAGACCCGCTCGAAGAGAAGACCCGTCGCCGCGACGCGCCCACCTTTGGCGACATGGCACGCCAGTACATGGATGATGAAGGCGGCAACAAGAAATCCGCTTCCGCGCTTGACGGAATGCTCAAGCGCAACATTCTGCCGGTTTGGGGCTCCCGCAAGGCTGAAGACATCCGTAGGCGTGATGTCAGGGCGCTAGTGAAGGCGAAAGCACGCAGCGCGCCCATTGCGGCTAATCGGATATTGCAGCTTGTTCGGGCGCTCTTCAACTGGGGCATTCAGGAAGAGCTGGTAGAGAACAACCCGTGTCACAAAGTAAAGCCCCCTGCCGAAGAGAACAGCCGCGAGCGCGTCCTGACCCCGGATGAAATCGCGACCGTTTGGCTCGGGCTAAATGAAGCCGCCTTGACGCCCACTTTGGCGGCAGTTCTGAAATTCACCCTGACGACGGTTCAGCGTCCCGGCGAGTGTGCGCGGCTGGAGTGGACCGAGATAGACGGGGACTGGTGGACGATACCAGGTGATAAGGCGAAGAACGGCAAATCGCACAGGGTTCCGCTAACGCCCCTGGCGCTAGAAATAATCGAGTCGCAGCCAAAAGGCAATCGCTGGGTGTTCCCGTCTCGGTACCTGAAGTTGGACCGCCCCACGGCGACCGGGGCAATATCGACCGCTGTTCACTTGAACGAAGACTTTGGGATACCGCACTGGACGCCGCACGATTTGCGGCGGTCGGCAACAACGCATATCGCGAAACTTGGAGTTACGAATTTCGTCGTCGGGCGGATACTGAACCACTCCGAGAAGAGCGTCACGAAAACTTACAACCGTTACGACTATGACTCCGAGAAGCGCGCGGCTCTTGAGAAGTGGGATCGCCGTTTGCGGGCAATCATCGGCGAGCCGGCCGAATCGAAGGTGGTGGAGATATCGAGATGAAGACAGAGCTGGACGGCGCGTTTACGAAAGAAACATGGAGCATCGGTCCCGGCGGTGACGGTGACACCCGTGAAGCCGAAGAGGCAGATAAGCAACTCGACGCTTATTATGCACTTGGGGCGATGCGGAAGGAATGCGAAGAGCAGTGGGAGAAACTCGACGGCTTAAAGGGCGAAAAGATTGACCGACATCGTAGCGATCTACGCGACCTTAACGGACTTATTGAACCTGAATTATGCACTGCGGCGTGGACCTGAGGAGGGCTGAGCCGCAAGGGACCATTGGGGACCCCCTAAAACATGGGGTAAAAAGGTCGGCTGGCAAAGATTCCAGCTTCGCCAGCCAACCCCAAGGAAGTCACCCACATGGTTACCAGACGAAAACAGCATAGCTCCCAAAGGCCCGTCCAACAAGGCCCAGCCGTGACGGCCTCGCGGCCCAATAAAATCGGGGCTTCGACGCCTTACCACTTCCGCGGCAGGAAGCCGACTCCCTACGGCGGCTTGCTGCCGGTGGTCGGGAGGGCGCTGATCTGAGAGCCTGGCTATGCGCTATGCATAAAATTTTATGCACTAGCCGTAACGCACTGGAAACACGTCACTTCCGAGCGAGGTTTTGACGACGCGGATTCTGGGCGGGAAGGGAAACCGGACACGGAGAAGCCAAAAGACCAGTTGCCGAGCTACCACCTCACGACGACCGCCAACCCGCTACGAACGCAGCCACACTCGCAAAGTGAATCTGTGCATAATTCAGGTTGAAGAGTGCGAGAAAGCGATGCGGGAAGGTCGGTGGGAGCGCGCTGTCCGTGTTGCGATCGACGTTGGGAGTTACAAGCGGAAGGCGAGACTGCGGCGACAGGTCGAAAAAGGGGTTTTACAGGTCAGGGCCGCCCGCAAGAAGGCTGCCTACGCCGCCGCCAAGACGAAGCGAGACAACCGCCCCAAGCTCGACGCCGAGGACCGCCCAAAGTATCGAAAGCGAATGTTGAAGTTACGGAAAGAGGGCGTAAAGTACGGTCAAGCCGCTTTCATCATCGAGACGGAGTTCCGGAAAAAGAAACGTGACCGTCACCACGCGAAGCGAATCCGGGAACTAGCACCAAATCCAATCCCACTCAAAGATTCAATCCCGCCAAAAGATTACGTTCGCTAAGCGACTGTAGTCCAAAACAGTCCACGCTCTCCGTCCTAATGGGTATGTATGGAGGGCAAAATGCCGGAAAATCCAATAGAAGCTTACATGTCTAAAGCCGAGTTCTGCTCGGCACTCCAAATCAATCCCCGCACCGCTGAACGCTGGCACTTACGCCGAATAGGGCCGACCCGGGTTCGCGTATCAAAAAAAATCTACTACAAACGTTCCACCGTCGCTGACTGGTTGGAGCGTCAAACCGAAGACACGGTGAGCTTGGTGGCGCGAGCGCCGGGGGCGGCGTGAGAGTCCGTGACCTGCTCGACGGTACGTCGATAACCGACGTGTGGCGGGCGCTTGGCGGCGGCGAATTACGGCACGGTCGTGGACGTGCTTGGTGGCGCGATGGGGACGGCTACAACGTCTCGCTGGAAGAGAGTAAGGGCACCTGGTACGACCACGCCCACGGGCAAGGCGGCGGAATCCTGGACCTTATCCAGACCGTGCTCGGTAGTGACCGCCGTGACGCTGTTCGGTGGCTCGCCGACCACCGGGGCGTGAATCTTGATAATGACCGTCCACTAACCCGCGAAGAGAAGCGCCGCTACGCCCGGCGGCGCAGCCGTGCGGTGTCCAAAGCCCGCAACCTGACCAAGTGGCGCTGTGCTCGCCTGCGGCGGCGTCGTGGGGACCGGAACCGGCTTTACGAGTCCGAAAATTCGGCCTCCGCCGTGGCGCGCGCCCTACTGGCGACGGGCGACGGCAGCGGCGATGAGGACGCTTGGCGCGACATCTGGCAGCGCGCTCATGACGATTTGCGAGCGGACGACATCGATCGCCAAATCCAGCGGCTCGAGAGCGCCACGCCCGGCGAGTTTTTGGAGTTGCAGGGGACAGCGTGACGGGGCGCATCTACACGGACGCCGAGTTCGAGTCGGCGGCGACCCGGCATTTGATGTCCGACGCCGAGACTCTTACGCCGAATGAAGCAGCGGACGGCAAAACTACGACCGAGCTGCCCCGCATCCTGGACCGCGGCGACCCACTAGCATGCGCCCGGCGGTTTCTTGCCGACGAGTTCAACCGGGACAACCATCAAATTCTATATCACCACAGGGACCAGTTCTTTTCATGGATTCGCTCGCGATGGCGGCGCGTCGATGATGCGGAGTTGAGAGCGCGGCTTTACGAATATCTTGAGGCTTCTTTTGTCCGGGTAAGCGTCGGAAATGGGAAATTCGAGAATGCCCCGTTCAAGCCCAGCACCCGCCGGGTTGCTGATGTTCTCGACGCTCTGAAGAGCGCTAGTTTTCTATCTACCGAAATCGACCCACCGGCGTGGCTGGAGCCAGTGCCGGACCTGCCGCCCGACGAGCTGGTTCCCTGTTGTAACGGGTTGCTCCACGTCCCGGAAATGCAGTTGCTCGGCAATGACCCGGAATTCTTCAACCTTTCGGCGCTTAGCATTGCCTACGACCCGTATGCGGACGAGCCGGTGGCGTGGCTGGCGTTCTTACGATCATTGTGGGGCGATGACTCGGAGGCGACAGGGACGCTACAGGAAGTCTTAGGGTACTTCTTGACCGCTGACACCCGGCAGCAGAAAATCTTCATGCTGGTGGGACCGAGACGCTCAGGGAAAGGTACTATAGGGCGCGTCTTGGTCGCCCTGCTTGGGCGCCCGAACGTCGGCGGTCCAACACTCGGTTCATTGGCAACCAACTTCGGACTCGCGCCGCTTATTGCCAAGCCGCTTGCCATCATCTCGGACGCGCGGCTGTCGGGTCGTAGCGACCAGGCGGTTATTGTTGAGCGGCTGCTTTCCATCTCAGGCGAAGACGTTCTCACGGTTGACCGCAAGCACCGAGAGCCCTGGACCGGAACGCTGCCGACGCGGTTCCTATTGCTGAGTAACGAACTACCAAGGCTCTCAGACGCATCGGGGGCGATGGCAAGCCGGTTCGTCGTCCTGACGTTGCAGAACAGCTTCTACGGGTGCGAGGATACCGCCCTGATCAACAAGCTGCGAGAGGAGTTGCCCGGCGTCCTGCGGTGGGCGCTCGAAGGGTTGGCACGCCTCCGCGAACGCGGGCGCTTCGTCCAGCCTGCGTCGTCGGCGGAGGCTATCCGGGAACTCGAAGACCTTGGCTCCCCGGTCGGCGCCTTCATCCGGGACCGCTGCGAGATTGAGCCGGGTTTGGAAATTTCCTGCGGCCACTTGTATGACGCTTGGAAGTCGTGGTGTCAGGAGCAGGGACGGGACCACCCAGGCACGCGCCAGACATTTGGACGGGACCTTAAGGCGGCTGTACCAAGAATCATGATTACGAAGCGCCGGGACGGAGACAACAGGGTGAAATATTATGACGGAATTGCTCTTCATTGACCATAGCAGCCTGGTCCCCGGTCCCCAGTGGTCCCCGGCCTTCTCTATTTTACTTTGATGGGTATCCGGTTGACTCAGGTAGCCCCAATATCTTGTGGTTTGGGGATTTTCTTGGGTTCTGTAACCGGGTGAACAATCATCTTGTAAGTCGCCGGATCCACGGCTACCGCCTGCTGGACGAGCCGATAGAAGAGTTTGCCGCGGCTTTTGGATTTGCGGCGGTTGAAACGGAAGGTGAACTCGTCCAGGTAGTAGTCCAGATGTTTGTGGCTCACGGCGCCCTGATGGGTGCCCAGCAGCCAGCGCTTGAGCAGTGACATCACGCGGTGGACGCGGGGCATCAATTCCGACGCGGACTGCTCCTGCCTGTTGACAACTGTGACCTGATGGACGTAGCCTTCCTTTTTCAACCCGGAGTAACCGGGCCAGCCGTCGGTATGCACCACGCTGCCCGGCTCGATGCACTCCTCCACGAAAGGCAACAGGCTCTCGCCCGAGGCATCCTCGATTCTCTTCATGCGAATCCGGCCGATACCCCGCCCATCCTCTTGAGCGGCTACTGCGATCAATGCTTTGTTTTTCAGGTTTCGGCCCCGCAGGCCCTCTTCGAGCCCGCCCCAGTAGCTTTCATCGACTTCCACCGTCCCGGCGAGCAAATCCCGTCCCGGCCGCACCATCGCGCGCCGCATTTTGTGCAGCCAGGTCCAAGCCGTTTCGTACCTGTTGAGCCCCAACACTCTTTGAAGTCCCAAAGCGCTGGCTCCGGTCTTTTGGGTGGTGACCCACCACATCGCACGAAACCACAACGGCAAAGGGCTGCGCGTGTCCTGAAAGATGGTCCCGGCGGTCACCGAGGTTTGGCGCCCACACGCAGCGCACTGCAGCAGCACTTTTCGCAAAGGCCACGACTTTCCACAACCGCAACCCGGACAGCGGAAACCGTCCGGCCAGCGCAGCCGGAACAGATACTCCCGGCAGGCCTCCTCACTGCTAAAACGGGCCTCGAATTCTGTCAGGTTCTGAGGGTAATCTTCCATCTGCCGGCATACTACATCTTGGGGCTACCTGAGTCAACCGGATACCCATCTCACGTAATTTACCGTGACGTTGCGCGCCGAATGCAGAGGCTGATTGCTGTCGTGGTTCGCGAACGTTGCGGCTCGTTCCGAGCTTTTCAGCACTTCGGGCATGGCTGAGGGTCCGCGGAACCTGCGGGTGAGGTGAGCCCCGGTGGGAAAAATCCTCACGGCAACATACTCGAAGCGGCCGCTTCCCGGATCCGACTGATACGCCGTTCCCCTCGGGAGATTCACGATGTCGCCCGCTCCTACCTGGTGGCGTCTCGGTGCTTTCAACCCGGAACCGCCAAACTCACCGGGCGCAGATTGCTCGGCGCCGACCAGTTCGTCGCTCATCAGAAGCAAAGCCTTGCCGCTGCGCACAAACCAGATCTCGTCGGCGTTCTTGTACATCTGGTAGGGTCCGGGCTTTTTCTCCTGTACCTTGAACGTCAACGTGTACGTGGGCCCCTTGTGGACGACAGACGACTCTTGGGTGCGGGCAAAGATGGCGTCGATCCCCAAACTCTTCAACACATCCCGAATCTCGCCCGAGGCCAAATCAAAGGGATGAGCAAGAATGGCGAAAACTACTAGGTACCATCGCATAGTGCTGCCTCCAATCGATCCCATCCATCATAGAGCTTGTTAAGTTAACGGCGGTCGGCGACAATTGACCGATGGAATCCCTGTATCGACGCCACCGCTTTCCACCCGAGATCATCAGCCATGCCGTCTGGTTGTACCATCGGTTCACCCTGAGCTTTCGCGATGTCGAGGACCTTCTCGCTGAGCGTGGCGGTTCCCTCGTGGCATCATCTAGCACCGCTCTCAGCGACAAGAAATTCCCGCACGCAGTCCTTGTTCAGTGTTACACCTAGCCCCGGCCGCTGAGAGAGCGAGCTTTTACTGACTGGAAGACGGCGACTTATGCCTGCTGACAGAGAGAAAGTCCGGATGCGCTTAGGGCAAAACCGCCGTGGCGTTGTTAACTTGACAATGCCCAGCCGCACAAACTAAGCTGACGTCGTGTCGCGCGTCCTGCTGTTACTGTTGGTCTTGCTCACCGCAGCAGGCGCTCAGACCCGCGAGGCAAGCCCATTCTCGGGAGATGCTCGCGAGATCGACGCCGGACGCGCGTCCTTCCGGCTCCGTTGTTCGGCCTGCCACGGAATCCACGCCGAGGGCGGCCGTGGCCCCTCGTTGAACCGTGGCGAGTTCAATGTGGGCAACAGCGACAAAGCCCTCTACCAGGTCATCGCGAAAGGCGTTCCTGGAAGCGAGATGCCGGCGTTCGGCAAACGCAACACGGAAGAGAGCATATGGCGAATCGTCTCCTACCTGCGCTCGCTCACCGCCGCTGAGACCGTCGCCGTCACCGGAGACAGCGGCCGCGGTGAGACCGTCTTCTGGCAAAAGTCAGGGTGTGGCAACTGCCACCGCGTCGGCAAACGCGGCGGATACTTCGGCCCCTCTCTAACCCGCATCGGGCGCTCGCGCAGCGTGAATCACCTGCGAGAATCCGTCGTCTCCCCCGACGCCGACCTGCCCGTCGGATACTACGCCGTCGAGATCAAAACCACAGACGGCCGCTCAATCCGAGGTCTCGGCTTGGGGTTCGACGACTTCTCCTCGCGGCTAAGGGATGCGTCGGGCGATATTCACTCTTACTTCCACGAAGAAGTGCGCTCGGCTGAACGAAAGTTTGAGTCGCTCATGCCTTCCGGCTACACGGAATCGTTGTCCGAATCGGAACTTGACGATCTGTTGGCCTACCTGGTCAGCCTACGTGAGGAGAAGTAGATGACTCGACTCCTGCTCCTTTCCTTCTTGACCGCCGGCGCCCTGTTCGGTCAAGTCGATGCGTCGAACCTATCAGCCGCGCAGCAAGACAACGAAAGCTGGCTCATGTACGGCCGCAACCACTCGGCTTGGCGCCACTCGACTCTCGATGAGGTTAACCGCGCGAACGTCGTCAAACTGACGCCCGCCTGGATCTTCCAAACCGGCGTTACCGGCAAGTTTCAAACCACCCCGCTGGTACACGACGGCGTCATGTACATCACCGGCGCATCAAACCACGCCTGGGCGCTCGACCTGAAAACCGGCCAACCGTTGTGGCACTACACCGAGCCCGTGCCCGACGACCTCATCTTCTGCTGCGGTCAGCCCAATCGCGGCTTCGGCATGCTCGGCGACCGGTTGTACAAGGTCAACATGCAGGCCACGCTCGTCGCGCTTGATTCCAAAACCGGCGACGTCCTCTGGGAGACGGAAGTCGCCGACTACAAGAAGGGCTATTCCAACACCGTCGCGCCGCTGATCGTCAAGAACATGGTGGTCGTCGGAATCGCCGGCGCCGAATTCGGCACGCGCGACTTCATCGATGCCTATGACGCCGAGACCGGTGAAAGAGTGTGGCGCTTTTGGACGGTGCCCGGTCCCGGCGAGCCCGGCAACGAGACCTGGGGCGGCGACTCCTGGAAGCGCGGCGGCGCATCCACGTGGATCACCGGAAGCTACGACGCCGACCTGAACTTGATTTACTGGGGAACCGGCAATCCTGGTCCGGATCTCGACGGTTCTCCGCGGCCGGGAGACAATCTCTATTCTGACTCGGTCGTTGCCCTTGACGCCGACACCGGCAAACTGAATTGGCATTTCCAGTTCACACCGCACGATGTGCATGATTGGGACGCTGTCGCCGACCCGGTCCTGATCGAGATGGAAGTGGACGGTATTCCCACCAAGACCGTCGTCCAAGCCAACCGCAACGGCTATTACTACGCCATCGATCGCACGAACGGCAAGTTCCTCTTCGCGGCGCCGTTCACCAAGATTAGTTGGGCTGATGGCATCGGGCTCGACGGCCGACCCATTCTCATCCCCGGAAACGAACCCAGTGACGAGGGGACAAAGACGTGCCCGGGAATGGGCGGCGGCCACAACTGGCAGGCGACCACCTACAGTCCTAAGACGCACCTCTACTATTTCAATACAACCGACGGCTGCCAGATCTATCACAAGTCGACGCAAGAGTTCGTCGAAGGCGAGTTTTACTTGGCCAGCGCGATGGAGCGCATCCCGACGGAACCGCGAGAAGGATCGATTGTCGCCATGGAGCCCGGGAGCGGCAAGATTCGCTGGCGCTACCGCATGGTCGACTCGCCGACCAGTGGATTGCTGTCGACGGCGGGAGACCTTGTCTTCGCGGGCGATGCGGCTGGCTATTTCATCGCGCTGGACGCCGAGACCGGAAAAGTCCTCTGGCGCTTCCCAACCGGAGGGACAGTGCGTGCCCCGGCCATCAGCTATGAGTTCGGCGGCCGCCAGTACATCGCAACGGCGGCGGGCAATTCGCTGTTCGCTTTCGCGCTCCCCTAGGCGACGCCTGTCCAGTCGTAACTGTCAACACTTACTCTTGAGAAAAAGTGTACATATTGATTCTAAGGCAGTTAACTATTTGAGGGTAGCTGGGACCCGAACGACATCGGCGAGGAGACGAGCCTGGGTTCCTCTGACTCGCCTTCATTGACCTAAATGACGAAGCCGCTAATGTCCCCCGTTGACTGGGGAGGTCAGAACTCCCCCTGGATCATTCTCCATTGCTCAGCCATCTCCTGAGCGGCCTCCTTGGCTTCCTCGACTCCGTACCGCTTGGACAACACGTCCACGATCACCATAACCATCTTTTGCTGCATGTCCGGGATGGCCGACAAAGGGACTTGCTGGCGGGATTGGACCTCGGAGATCTTGTCCACCAGATTGGCGATCGTATTCAGCAGCCGGGTGATGTCGGTCGGTTTGAACAGATGAGCAGGTTTCGGAGGCATCTCGCTTAGGAGGGCCTGCAGCTTGGCCACCGCTTTCGCCACGTCCTCATGATCATCTGACTCAATAATTTAACGATCGTGTTGTACTCAGCTCAATACTTTCCCGTCCACCAGGAATGGAAACCCTGGAGGCACTCTATATACTGCTCATAGTTCTCCAGCCACCAGATGAGCTGAGCCCGAGCCACGCTTAGTTCGGGGACCAAGTCCATAGGGTCCTTGACGTTGGCCGCGCGGTCGAGAAATTCCTGGAATCGTGGCCTTCCGTTGAGCTTGCTATAGATCCCCGTCTTGAACGGAGTAGCCCCACCGTGCAGCCAGCAAGGGCCCTCGCCAAAATGATCCGTTCTCAGTCCTGCGTCGTTCTTACAGGGCTCACCAGTCCCTCTGGTCTTGCGACTGCACTTTGGGACCTTGCCCTCGGCGGGCGGATCTCGGGCTTGAGGATTTGCACGCGCATTCTCGCTCCCATGGCCTTGGTGACTCCTGCTTATACGGTTGTTTCAGCAAGCCCCAAGATGTTGGGGTGGAGGTCATCGCGTCTTGTCCAGGTCACGCGCGCGGCGGATGTGGGCGTAAGGCGTAGGAGCGTGTTGAGTTCCGAGACCGAGGAGGGTTTGGAAGGCTGCCATTGGGGTCTTGCGGCGGTTGTGTCGAAACACGAACTCATCGAGGTAAACCTGAAGCTGAGCGCGGCTCACGCCGTGGTACGTTCCGGTCAGCCATTGCTGCAGGTTGCCAATGGCACGATCCGCCAGCGGCACCACCGACTTGGCGCCTTTCCGCAAGTCAGTCCGGTGAGGTTGCGGACGAGAGACGTGTTTGTAGCCGGCCTCTTCGAGGGCGGTAAAGGTCTTCAGACCGTCTGTGTAGATGGTCGAGCCGGGAACAACGTTCTGGGCAAGAAACCTGTCGATCGTCACCTTCTTGAAGTCTGGAATAACGGACATGCGAACGCGCCCGGAGCACTTCCCGCGTTTCTCAACAGCGACCATCACAAGGGCCGCACGGCGCCCCTTCAGTTACCGGCTGCCTCGCAAACCTGCTTGCGGGCCGCCAATCCAGGTGTCATCGACCTCTACTTCTCCGTGCAAGGGCTCGCGAGCTGCGTTCACCATGGCCCGTCGCAGTTTGTGCAACATCATCCAGGCGGTTTCGTAGCGCGACAGGCCGAGCTGACGCTGCAGTAGCAGCGCCGACACACCTCGTTTATCAGTTGTCATCAGGTACGCAGCCCAAAACCAAACCGTCAGCGGGGTCTTCGTATTGTGGAGCACCGTTCCCGACGTCAACGAGACCTGGTGTCGACACGCCGCGTACTGCCACCGTAGTTTCTGCTCGAGAATGTAGGCCTGCCGATGCCCACACTGAGGACAAAGGAACCCGTCGGGCCAACGACAAGCAGCCAGGTACTTCTGGCAAGCCTCCTCGGTCGCGAACTCCACCTGAAACTGACGCAGACTCTTCGGAAACGGCGGCCGGGCCACGCCCTACCCTACATCTTGGGGCTTGCTGAAACAACCGTATAAGCCAGTGGTGACTAGCTTTCTGGGACGGTCTGGAGGGTTGCCTGTTGGTTTACGGGGCATCGGCTATGGGTACAGGCTCAAGTCATGGAGAGTCTACGACAGAGATGTCACCAACAGAGCGCGTTAAGGGTCGCGCACCATCAGCTAAAAGATCGATCGTTGCCAAGTTGGGCGAAGTCGCGATATGGGGCCCCGTCGTCTCCAGCCGTGCGACGGCGTCTCTGCAAGGAAATCGGCGTCATTCTTGCGCGCAGCCGCCGACAGTGATAGGGTATTTCCGGAACGGAGGGATCCCATGCGAAAACACTGCCTGGTTTCGGTTTTCCTTTTTACCGCTTTGACTCCTATTTGGTGCTTTGCGGGCCCAAAGGTCGTCGTTGCGGCGCTGACCTCGGAACAGCTCGCTGAACTCGCGGACGCGGCCCCAAGTGCTGAAGTCGTTTCGGTCAAAGACGAGCAAGATGCCATGAACAACATCGGGGACGCCGATGCTCTTATGGGCATTCTGACCCAAGAGTTGGTCAACGCAGGCAAGAAGCTGAAGTGGATTCAGGTCTACAGCGCAGGTGTGGAGCGCTACCGCTTTCCCGAGTTGATCGACAGCGACATTACGCTGACCAACTGCAAGATCCTGCAAGGGCCGAACATCGCTGACCATGCGTTCGCACTCCTGCTGCCCTTGACCCGCAAGATTACCCACGCCCGCGCCTACCAGGAAAAGGGGGAATGGGCTCGAGTACCATCGACCCTACTCCAACCACCCCCAAACGAGCTGCCAGAGCACCTTCGACGACCTGCCGGAGCACGGCTACGGTCGCCCAAAAACATTCAAATCGCTACAGCCCGGCCACGCGGCTGGGTTCAACGGGTTGTATCGAAAACGCCCGCCCTCCAGTCTCAGCGGCTCCTCCCGAGAAGCCCTGCCCGCCGGGCGCTTCCGATACAACTCTCTTCATTCGCGCTACCTAACTGTTGCTTGAGTTTTTCAGAAACTCGTCGAAGGTGGCAATTCCCCTGGAATCAAGGGCGGAATAGCTGCAACCCGAATTGCAACCCAAACACGCCAATACGGGCTGATATCCGGCAACACGAGACAGGATGCAGGAGTGCTGAAGGCTAAACAAATCAGCATCTTACGGCACCAAACGGCACAGGGCAAGACAGCACTCGACGCACTCGAAAACCGTTGAGGCTTTGCGGCCTCCGTGGGTTCGAATCCCATCCTCACCGCCATCTTTTCAATGAGTTAGGGCGATTCGTTCTTTCGGTCCCTATTCGCATAAAAACCAAGATGGGTATCCGGTTGACTCAGGTAGCCCCAATATCTTGTGGTTTGGGGATTTTCTTGGGTTCTGTAACTGGGTGAACAATCATCTTGTAAGTCGCCGGATCCACGGCTACCGCCTGCTGGACGAGCCGATAAGAGTTTGCCGCGGCTTTTGGATTTGCGGCGGTTGAAACGGAAGGTGAACTCGTCCAGGTAGTAGTCCAGATGTTTGTGGCTCACGGCGCCCTGATGGGTGCCCAGCAGCCAGCGCTTGAGCAGTGACATCACGCGGTGGACGCGGGGCATCAATTCCGACGCGGACTGCTCCTGCCTGCTGACAACTGTGACCTGATGGACGTAGCCTTCCTTTTTCAACCCGGAGTAACCGGGCCAGCCGTCGGTATGCACCACGCTGCCCGGCTCGATGCACTCCTCCACGAAAGGCAACAGGCTCTCGCCCGAGGCATCCTCAATTCTCTTCATGCGAATCCGGCCGATACCCCGCCCATCCTCTTGAGCGGCTACTGCGATCAATGCTTTGTTTTTCAGGTTTCGGCCCCGCAGGCCCTCTTCGAGCCCGCCCCAGTAGCTTTCATCGACTTCCACTGTCCCGGCCAGCAAATCCCGTCCCGGCCGCACCATCGCGCGCCGCATTTTGTGCAGCCAGGTCCAAGCCGTTTCGTACCTGTTGAGCCCCAACACTCTTTGAAGTCCCAAAGCGCTGGCTCCGGTTTTTTGGGTGGTGACCCACCACATCGCACGAAACCACAACGGCAAAGGGCTGCGCGTGTCCTGAAAGATGGTCCCGGCGGTCACCGAGGTTTGGCGCCCACACGCAGCGCACTGCAGCAGCACTTTTCGCAAAGGCCACGACTTTCCACAACCGCAACCCGGACAGCGGAAACCGTCCGGCCAGCGCAGCCGGAACAGATACTCCCGGCAGGCCTCCTCACTGCTAAAACGGGACTCGAATTCTGTCAGGTTCTGAGGGTAATCTTCCATCTGCCGGCATACTACATCTTGGGGCTACCTGAGTCAACCGGATACCCATCAAAACCAATTTGCTAATCCAGGCCCTTAGCTTAGCGTTTGTTTTCAGATAACTGCCGTGGTGGAATCCATCACAGTACGCAAAGCAGCATCAATCTTCTCCGTTCTTTGTTGTTCTTCGGATATTTGAAACGCAAGCCACCTTTTCTCGTCTGCTCGAGGCTGCGCCTGATTGTGGCAGAGGCTTCAGAAAGCTCCAGATCAACCCATGATAGCGCTAGGACCTCGCCACGCCGCGCCCCGGTCGTGACGGCAAACAGAATGGGGATGTAAAAACGGGTTCCCTGCGATGCGTTGAACAGCCAGACGGTTTGGATTTCATCGAGAGCTTGCATTTCACGTTTCTCAACTGATGGCTGCTCGACTGCGTTCGCGGCATTCACCGCCACGAGTTGCCAACGAACCGCCTGTTGAAGTGCGGCCCGGAGGACGCGATGGCAGTGCTGCACTGTGCGAGAAGACAAACCGCCCTTGCCATCGACTCGACCTGATTCGAGCAACCGGTCATAGGTGTCTTGGATATGTAGAGGACGGAGTCCCGGAAGTGGCAACCCGCCAATGAGCGGTGTCAGATTTCGCTGGACGAGCTGGGTGTACCGTTCATGGGTCTTCGGATTGACTTTCTTCTGCGCGTGGTCGAGCCACTTTTGAAGGTACGCCGCCACCGTCATTTTCGACGGCTCGACATACTGCCCGGTGTTCAGCTCGTGCAGAAGCCGAGTTAGCTCACGCTGCGCGTCGCGTTTCGTTCCGCTGACCGTGTGCCATTTCTGGCGCTTTTTATTCGTCTTCGGATCGCGGCCCATGTAGATGATCATTGTCCAAGAGTTCTTGCTGCGCTTCTTGACGCTGCCTGTCATTGCCGTTCCCTCCTCGTCGTCCTTCTCTTTGACTCTTTCTTCCGGTCGGAGCGGTGAGATCTCGTTTTGCACGCTGTCGAACAGTAGATGCGATCCTTGCGAGTTTGGCGCTCACCCGTTCGGGCGGAAACTTCAAACCACCGCGCACAAGTCACGCACTGCCGGTGATCCGCGTCTGCGGTATAGGCCCGCATGAATTGAAACCATAGGGCACCGATCAAGCTCGTCGGGACGAGGCGCCAAACCGGCTTGTCGTCTTGCCACAAAACGCGAGCCGTGACCTGGAATTGCTGAAGTTTCTTATTGATCGCCCGGTGGATCAATTGGCGGATGGGGGTGAATATCGCGCCCTGTAGATACGCGCGGATGAGTTCTGGCTGAGTCTCCTCGTCCGCGATCACCACTCCGTTCCAGCCCGGAGGTAAGCCGGTTGAACCAAATTGGCCAAGATCGTCAAGCCACTTCGAGCCATCGTCAGGGGCACCCCCGCTCCCATAGCTGATTAACACGCCCCGCTCGTTCTCAGCGGTGCTGAGGCGGGCTTTAACGAAATCTACCCTGCCGAACTTGATCGCGTCCCACAGCTGCACGACCTCGCGCATCTTAAAGATCTCGTTTCCCCATGGATCTCCCTGCGCCTCGCCTGGAAAGACGAACCCACCTTTCGGCGATGCTACTGACTCCGCGAGTCCCAGGAACCCGTATTCGGACGCGAAGCCAAGGATTCCTTCTTTGCTCGGCACTGTCTCTGCGAACGTCCGAAACAAGCCCGAATATTGTTCGAGGGGCTGATAGGGGATACGTCCGACACCTCGCTCGCCGAATGCCACTCCATCCGTAACGCACTCGTGTGGCTTGGCCTTTGGTTCGCTGATCTGTATCGCGCTAGTCCAATGGCAGGAACCTGGTTTCGGCTTCCACCAGACAAACTCGAATAGCTCTTGAGTAGCCTTCATCGCTCGGAAAACCTCCTATGTAACCGATCATATCAAATACGCACTATCTCAGCAGCTTCAAGCATAACACAAATCAACTAAGCTAGGAGGAAGTAGACGAGTCCACACGGAGGTACCTAACGCATGACGGAAAAGTCCCAAACAGACGCAGTTGAACGCCAAACACTGAACCTCTGGCCTGAAACGGCTAGGCTCCTCGGCCTGGGTCGCCAGGCGATCTACGAGGCGGCCAAGCGCGGTGACATCCCAATCGTTCGCATTGGCAAACGTATCCTGGTGAGCCGCCAAGCTTTAGACCGAATGCTTGAATGCGCGGAGCAGAAGTGATTTCGATGCCGGCCAGAACCACGCTTACCGCCGCAGAAGGGCTGGGCCGGTCCGTCGCAGACCTCTGCGACCTGTCTCGCAAGTTCCGGGAGTTGGTTCACAATTGCATCGTTCGACACATCGATCCCGACGCGCTTGGTGTGCTCGAAGTGGCCGAGCAATCGGAGCGCGAAATCCTTCAACGTTTGGCGTCTATTCGACCTGGACCGGATGGCGATGTAGGAGACATCCATGCGGGCACGTGATGCCGACTTAGAGACGCTCTGGCAGGGCGTCTGCCACCGCTACGAACAACAGGGCCTCAGGGTCCCCCCGGTACGCTTGCAAGCGTTCTACGGCGTCGTTCACTGGATTCTCGAACGGGGGCAATGGTGATCGCCCTGCTTCCGCTGGACATCCGCGCCTACTACAAGACCCGGCTGCCCAAGCTGTCCCAGCGCAACCAGGAATGGCGGGGCCCCTGCCCAATCCACGGCGGCAAGCGCGATAGCCTCGCGGTCGATGCCGAGACGGGCCGGGCGTACTGCCATTCAAGCTGCGGCCAAGGCTGGGACATCCCCGGTTTCGAGCAGGCTCTCTCGGGTTGTGATTTCCCGACCGCCGTCCAGCGCGTATCAGAAATCGTTGGCCGCGATCTCTCAAGCAACGGGACACAGCCCGAGCGGCGCACTATCTGTGAACACGACTATTGCGACGCTGACGGCAAGCTGCTTTTTCAAGTTGTCCGGTTCGACCCCAAGGACTTCCGCCAGCGACGACCGGACGGCGATGGCGGTTGGGTATGGAAAATGCGCGGCGTCCAGCTTGTTCCGTACCGGTTGCCCGCCGTTCTGAAATCGGAAATCATTTACATCGTTGAGGGAGAAAAGGACGTTCATTCTCTCGAAAACATTGGAATTATTGCGACCACCAACGCGGGCGGTGCTGGCAAGTGGCGTCGCGAGTACCGCGAGTACTTTCAGGACAAAGAAGTGTACTTGATCCCCGACGCGGACGAGCCGGGACGTAAGCACGCGCAGTCCGTTGCTACGAGCTTGAAGGGTGTCGCGGCTTCCGTGAGTGTCATCTCTCTACCAACTGGCAAGGACGTATCCGACTGGATCGGAGCGGGCGGGACCGCCGAGCAGTTACGCGAGCTGGCTGCGGCAGCTCCCGAGTATGTACCGGCGCCGCCCGAGCCGACCGGGATCGCCAGCCCAAGCCAACATCTCCGAGCTGCAGATCTGGATGGTTTTCGGTTCACCGACTTAGCGACTGCCGAGTTGATGGTGAAGTGGTACGGGTGGGAACTTCACTACTCCCACGCATGGCATAAATGGCTCGTGTGGGATGGCAAACGCTGGAAAGTGGACGATACCGGCGCTGTCGTTCGGCGGGCCGCCGACACCGTGCGCCTATTGTACGACGTCGCGGGCACGATCAAGGAAAGCAAGGAACGTGAGCGGCTTGTACGCCATGCGCTCTCATACGAAGCGAAGAAGAAGCGGGACGCGATGATCGCACTGGCCGCGAGTCAGCTCGATATCGTAGTTCTGCCTGACCAACTCGACCGTGATAAGTGGCTGCTGAATGTCAATAACGGAACCTTGGACTTGCGTACTGGCGAACTACGGGAGCACCGTCGGGAATGCCTGATCACGAAGCTAGCGCCCGTCCCGTTCGACCCGGAAGCGAAAGCCCCTCTGTTCGAGAAATTCCTAGACGATATCTTCGCCGGGAATCAAGATGTGATCCGGTTTGTCCAACGCGCCATCGGGTACGCGATCACCGGCGACACTTCCGAGCAATGCTTGTTCATTACCTGGGGCGGCGGCGAGAACGGCAAGTCCACTCTTATCGAGACGATTCTCGCGCTGGCCGGGGACTACGGCACCTTCACCCCGCCGGAAACTCTGATCGCCAAGCGGCACGACGGAATCCCTAACGATTTGGCACGGCTGAAGGGCGCGCGGTTCGTCGCGGCGGTGGAAACCGAAGAGGGCAAGCACCTTGCCGAAGCCCGCATCAAGCAGATGACCGGCGGCGATACCATCAGCGCCCGGTTCATGCGCGGGGAATGGTTCGACTTCACGCCAGAGTTCAAGTGCTTCTTAGCCACGAACCACAAGCCCGGAATTCGCGGGACAGATCACGCCATCTGGCGGCGCATTCGATTGGTGCCGTTCACGGTACGGATACCGGCGGACAAGCAGGATAAGCACCTTGCCGAGAAGCTGCTCCGGGAACTGCCCGGCATCCTGAACTTTGCAGTCCAGGGCTGTCTTGACTGGCAGAGGGACGGACTGCGACCGCCGGTGGAAGTTACCAGCGCGACGGCTGAGTATCGCGATGAAAACGATCAGGTTGGCCGCTTTGTTGGTGAGGGCTGTGGTACCGGCGAATATCTTCAGGTCAAAGCCCGACCACTCTATCAGGAGTACCGCCGCTGGGCGACTGAAGCGGGTGAGAAGGACTTGTTGACCGAGACAGCGTTTGCCCAGCGACTGGCGGAGAAGGGGTTCGCAAAGAAGCACACGAACAGCGGAACGATCTACTTCGGGATCGGACTGAAAAAAGTGACGGCTGACGGGTTGTGACGGCTTTTCCGTATATATCTTACGAAGGCTTAGACAAGGCGGTTATACCCAAAACCCCGTCACAACCCGTCACTTTGGCTAAACCCGTCACCAAAGGCGTAAGCGGGAATACCTTATGAACCGGAAAGCCAAGGGAACCCGAAACGAGTACCGCAGCATCCAGGTGCTCGAAGCGGCGGGCTACCGCTGCACCAGTAGCGCAGCCAGCCTAGGTGAGTGGGACGTGATAGGCGTCGGCAGCCACGATGTCGTCTTGCTTCAGGTGAAGAGTACTAGGTGGCCGGGCAGCATCGAGATGGAGTATCTACGCGAGTTCACGGCACCGCCAAGCTGCCGAAAGCTGATCCACCACTGGCGGCAACCGGCAACGGCTACCGGACCTGAAGGAGGTTTAAATGAAGCACGCGCTTGTTCGATACATGCTTGACAATGCTTGACATTGAAAGGGGATTAAGTAAAGCCATTCAGGATCTTGGCGCTGAGCAGCTACGTTTAGCCCAGTCTGAACTAGCGAGCACGCCGAACACCACCGGCATTCGCCGCGACTTATTGCTGGCGATAAGTAGAAAACTGGAGTCGAAGTGAGCTGGAACCAGCGCCGCGCCGCCGACCGACCGGCGAAGAACGCCAAGCGAGACTACGACAGGAGTAACGCGGAGGCGGCGGGGCTCATCCTTGCCAGTCCCCAGACGTACGGCGAATTCATGGTTGATTGGGCAAAGCGGTTCCGGCAGCGACGAGCGGACGAAAAGCTTAGTCAAACAGTTGACAAAGGATTGGCGTGAAGTGGTCCAAAGATGTCATAGAGAGCAGCGAAGTGGTCTGTTTCATCTACTCGATTCGATGGCAGAATTTAGACGGTTTAGACCACTTTGCCATATTCCGCCGTTGTGCGCTTATTCAGGCACACTCCGGGGCACCGCCACGTCAAGAGGATGAAGTGTTGATAACAAAGGTGATAGATGGGGTAGGGGGGTGAAATCTCTACAAGTGACCGGCACGGACACCCCAGAAACCGAACGCGCGTGCAATTGGGTAGAGCCCACAAGAAATTCTGGACCACTTTGGGTCCCAGAATGGGCGGTTTCGACCACTTCATTACGAGTGGGCAGCGAAGGGAGAATTGAAAATGGAATCCACGCCAAAGCCACCGGAACACCTGACTCGAGAGGCAAAAAGCTGGTGGCGGAAAATCAACGAGGAGTGGGAGTTGGGCAAAGACGCCTTGCTCGTGCTCCGAGGTGCCCTAGAGTCTTTCGATCGTTGCCAGCAGGCGCGAAAGCTGCTGGAAAAGGAAGGGCTGGTGGTCCTGGACCGATTTAAGCAACGGAAAGCACATCCGGCAGCCGCGATTGAGCGGGACAGCCGGCTGCAAATGGTGCGCTGCTGGCGAGCGCTCAATCTCGACGTGGAGCCGCCGCGTTCGGGTCCAGGGCGACCGCCGGGGAGGTAGACAGGTATGCCAACGAAGCGACGGAGAAGGGTAAACAAGAAGCACAATGTAACGGGGTTCCAATCCGCGATTCTTGATATCAGCAACCCACGAGGCTACATCAGACCAGATCCGCTCGGTATGGGAACTGGATTCGACAGCGAAGACCATGTCCGTGAGTGCTGGCACCAAGTGCGCGAAGAGATCATCCGCGACCGCTGGACAGAGCCGGACCCAGGGGCACAAGAGCTGTGGCTCGACCGTCAGGGCATGCCGACCGCATTCTGGTTGTACGACGCGCCTGACATCGATGAGAAGCGGCGAGATGGTGAAAGTGACCGAGAGCTGCTGGAGCGGTTTGGAATTACCGATGCCCAGGGCACCATCGCGTATCCAACTGTGCAGCCTGGAGCGAATCCCGGAGCGGGTGGGAGACTGATTAATGGGGACTGACCACTTCTCAAGCTCCGCGTGGACCTCGGTTGGCTGCGGTGCGTGGTTGGTGCTGATGCGGCTGGCGGTGTGGGGGTTTCTAGAGTTTCGGCTGGGGCTGTTGCTCGGGGTTGGCCGTGGTAGGGTGCTAGAAGTTTCGTCGTATTCTCCTTGTGGCACCGCCGGATAATCGCGTTGTTACTTCCGGCGGTGCCTTTTCTATTTTCAAGAGCAGCCCCCCGCAGGATCGCAATTAAACGCGCCATCTGGCAAGGGCTTTTTGCCGATGTTGCGGGTGTCTTGCTGGTAGGTGGTGCCGTTGCTTACTAAGCAGTGCTTCGCAATAGTGACGTTGCTCCACAGCGACCATTTCTCATCAGTCAACAGGCGCTCGACAGCCTGGCGCTTGTCGGCGTTCGTTCGCCGAATGCCGTTCGTGGCATTCGCCCCGCAAGCGTACAGGATCGCGTCGCGCTTGCCCCGGCGAGAGCCCCTTTCCGTTGCTTGCCCAATCACTTTACTTCCGAATTGCCTACTCCGTAGACATACAGAACGTCGAGCAGTTCACGGTCATTGCAAATGCGGGGCTTATCGCGTATTCTGACTTTGGCACGGTAGTTGCAGCTAAGGGAATCGACTGCCAATCACGGCAAACGAGAGGAACAGCAAAGGAGAAATCAAATGTCAGAGGAAACTAAGAAAGACGAATCAGCAATCGAAGAATCAGACGCGCAATCGGAACTATCGAACGAGCAACTTGAGGAGGCAGCGGGCGGGCGCGGTGCGATTGCCCCAACAACGCGATCGGCCCCAACAGTCTACTTAGCCTGAAAACCATAGCGCCAGATCCCGAAGATGGCGAAGAAGAAATGCCCGGGATAACCAACCTGATCGATGGAGGGAGAGGAAACGATCGTTAGCCAGAACGGCGGCGAGTGAGCGCACGCGCGCCTTCGTGCGGTGGGCGCCACAAGCCGCAGAGGCTCGCGGTGGCAGCCGGTTGCAGCCATCGCTTTACACTGTCCACGCGGACAGATAGAGGTCCCGCCGGGTGCTTCGGTTCAGTGAAAGGGTATCTCGTTCCCGTTGATGCGAACGAACTCGACCCGCCGCCCGCGCTCCATCCTGCTGTCGAGTTCGCAGCCTCACCGCCGTTTTGGAGTCGCGTTACTCATCGTAAAACCATGACCCAATGTCACCCGCAAACATGTCTGCATAGGCGCTCACCCGTTTTCGTGCTTCCGGGTCCTCTAAACGGCTGATGACCGATTTCGCCTCTTCCATCAGCCTCACGATATGCGTGATTGCGAGAAGTTCGGTTAGTGGTCGTTCGGGCTTTTCTAATATGGGCATTGATTTTCTCTGAAAATCTCTCTTCTGTTACTATTTTGCGGGAAGCCAGCCATAGAAGGAGCCATATTGCGTGGTAAAACAATCATAAAGAATTGGGACCGGGTTGAGCCGAGCGGCGCGATTGGCGGCGGGGCGTCTACTGCGTCTTCGTCCGGTGCCCCCCAAGCCGCAGGGGCTCTCGGGGAGGCATCAGGGTCAGGGTAGGCAGCCATCGCCTGCAAGCGCACACGCGCTGCCGCCTGCCCCCAAAAAAATTCCGCTGGGGCTTCGCCCCATTAAAGGGAAAAGGGAAAAAGAGTTAAGGGGAAAGAACTTCCCGGGCACAACGGAATCCGATGACGCCGTACCTGCCCTCGGGAGCGACCGCGACACGGCCCGACGCACGCAGGCCCCCGGATTGTAGGCCCACGACCCGCCGCGCAAAACCCGCCCCTTACCGCTCGACGGTCCTTGCGGGTCCCTGTCGGAAGATTGCGAGTAGTAATTATCGTCGTACCAATCCGAGCACCACTCCCAGACGTTCCCAGCCATGTCGTATAGCCCGAGGTCATTGGCAGGGTAGCTGCCCACCACGGACGTTCCATCCAGGTGCCCTCCATAATTCGCGTGCTTCTCGCTGATCTCGTCACCCCAGGGATAGACGAGTCCGCTTTTCCCACCCCGTGCCGCATATTCCCACTCGGCTTCCGCTGGAAGGCGTCCGTCCGCCCACTGGCAGTAGGCAACGGCTTTGTCCCAAGGGAGTTCAACTATGGGGGTGGTCTCGCTTCTGCCAGTCGGGATTGAAATCGGGAGCATCCGGCATCTCTGTCCGCGTCTCTTCAGCGAAGCGTTTATACGCTGCAACTGTCACCGGCGTCTTGGCTAGCCAGAACCCCTTGCTGATGGTGACTGGATGCTGGGGCTTCTCATCTTCGCTGGCTTTGTCGTCCCCTTCAACCGCGCCCATCTGGAAAGTGCCCGGCGGTATCCAGACGTACCCCAAGCCGTCCTTTGGGTTGGTGCGGACAGTTCCGGGCTCAATAATCGCGGGTTGTTGTATCTCAGTGACCGGCGCTGTGGGTGCCTCAGGCGTAAGTTCCTGGGTCTCGGCGGCAGTTTGACTGGGAGCTGGCGTTTCTGCTTGTGGAATTCTGACAAGGTCTTCGAGCGCAGCAATTAAGCGGTTAGCGTCTTCCCCAAAACGTTCGTGCGTAATCTGCACGGCTTGAAGACGCGGGACGGTCGATAGGGAATCCGGCAGACGGTCGGGGCTTGGCATGCCTGCCCCTTCCAACAAGGCGGGAACGATGCGAACGCTGCCTTTGATAGCCGTTTCTATCTCCAGCCGCACGTAGTCCAGCGGGTCATCGATACGCCGTTTTCGACCCTTGTGAGCCGTCAACCATCTCTTGCCCATAAGGGCAATCAGGACATCACAGGAATTCACCCATTGGTCGATGAGTTTCACGAAGTCGTCGCCGGGCTTGATGCTGGTGTCAACATCCATGAAAACATGTTCTTTGCCGAACTCACGCTCTAGTCGGTCGTACAAGCGACCGGCGAAACCGGCGCTGTCGCCTCTTCGGTAGCAGATGAAAATTCCCGGCACGGTGTTGACTCTGGCAGAACGAACTAGCGCAGCAAAGTATAGCGATTAGGGACATTGGGGTGCAATCATGGGCTAGTCGCGGACTCTGATGCCCACCCGCGCGCGATGAACGCAATGAAAACGCCGCGCCCTTGACCGGCTTTAAGGTTGGGGGAATTCCACCGGGGCTACGGGGCGTCCGTCTATCCAGGACAGGATTTCTGCGGTGTCACGACCCCTGAGCAAGTCGGTTAGAGCGTTGGCGAGCACGGCGGCGGCGAGGGAGCGCACTTAGGCCGAAGTGTCGCACGTTGCTGACATCGCGCTGACACAGAAGATTTTGATGTCAACGCCAAGTAGAAATGTCCTATTCGCTGCCAAGTAGAAATGTCCGCTTTGGGGCAGGTGGCTGGAGAGGCGATGGTAGAGTGGTTGGCGTTGAGGGCAGGGTCGCGCCTGCTCTTGATGCCCAAGGCCGAAGCGATGGAGCTGGCTCCCAAGCAATCGGCTGAAGCAGACGACCCTCTGGCCTCCCGGTCAGAGGGTTTTCTGTTCGTGACAGAGATTGCTTTGGTGAAGCTTCGGAGCGGAGGCCTTGGGCTTCGCCAACGCGACGATCGCTGGGCGCCGTTTGCCCGGCGCTCCCCATAGCGTCTTGGTTTGGCAGCGACTGCCAACTCAGCGCATCGGCCCGATGGGCGCTCCGCATAGAGTCTTGGTTTGGCAGCGACTCGTAGTCCTGCGTATCGTCTCGCCGAGCGCCGGATGCCTGCGCCGCTTGCCACACAGGCGGGCTGTCTTTCAGATCGAAGTCCTTCATCCAGTCGCTGCTTCGCTTGCCGGCAGCTTTGCCGTCAGCCTTCTCGGCCGCTGCCGCAGCGGGTTCCGCCTGGGCGCTCTTGGGCTGCGGGCGCTCCGATTGGGGCTGCGCGCCGCAGCGCTTCAGCGCCAGTTCGTGCTTGCCGCAGCGCGCGGCCAGGACACCGTCCAGGCGTCTCTCCACCCGCACTCGGCTGTTTCGCAGACCCGGCACAATCGCCTTGCGGTCGATTTGATAGCTCTTTCCCCGGAAGCGAATCGTGTAGTCGTTGGCGACCCGCCGCGTCTCGACGTGGCTCAGCGCCGAGTCCAGATCGTGCTCGGGACCTAGCTCGCGATGCGCCTCGTCGGGGTGAGCCGGCTGCACCCGCAACGTGGCGTTCCACCAGGGCAGAAACTCGCTTTCCAGGTAGGCGTTGGCCTGTTCGATCGTCGTGGCCCCGGCCACCCGCAGACCCTTCACCAGGCGGTCCTGGGCGGTGCCAAAGCTGCGCTCGACGCGGCCTTTGGCCTGCGGCGAATAGGCCGTGATCGATTCGATGTCCAGCTCCTGGAGCGCCCGCCCGATCTGCGTGGGAGGCAAGAGCTTGGGGTCCTCGCCGGCGCTGTTTTTGGGCGTGTTGACAAACAGGCTGGCGCGGTCGGTGTAGAAGGCTACGGGTCGGCCGTTTTGTTCCAGATACGTCTTCAGCAAACGGCGATTCTCTTCGCCCGAGTCGTGCCGGACGAAGCGCGCCAGCAACTCGCTGCTGGCGTCGTCGATCATGCCGATCAGGTACAGCTTCTCCCCGCGTCCCTCCAGCCAGTCGTGCTCGGAGGTGTCCCATTGCACCAGCTCGCAGCGGCAACTGCGGCGGGGCCGCCACGGATGCGGGCGTCCTGACTTGCGGCGGCGGGGCTTCCACAGGCCCGCGGCGGCCATCCAACGGCGCAGCGTTTCGGGGCCGACTTGGACGCCGTGGCGCTGCTCGAGATACTCCGCCGCCAGAGTCGGGCCAAAGCCGGCGTAGACGGGTTGGGAGAGGATTGCCACGGCTTGTTTTTCCGCCTTGGCGCTGAGCTTGCGGTTGGACGCGCGGCCCCGCGCGGCATGGACCACGGCCTGGTCGCCTTCGCTGCGAAGCTTCGCCAGCAGCCGCCTCAGATGCCGTTCGCTGAGGCCCGTCTGCTGGGCGGCCTGCTTTTGCGTGATGAGTTTTTTGTCTGCTTTGCGCAGCGCCACCAGCCGGTCGCGCTCTCGTTGTGTCAGTAGTAGTTGTCCTTGCTTGCTCACCCCTCCAGGCTGACCTTGTCAATAGGACATTTCTACTTGGCACGTTTAGGACATTATCACTCGGCAGCGACACACAGAAGATTTTGACCGGCTGGGATTACTCGTAAGATGCTGAAAAAAATGGCGCGCTCGGAGAGATTCGAACTCCCGACCTTCTGGTCCGTAGCCAGACGCTCTATCCAGCTGAGCTACGAGCGCGTTGGGGTGGAGGTGACTGTTTGAGGCCGCACTTCTGCCGCAGCCCCGGCTTCTGCGGAAAGCCTGACTCAATACTACCGCGCGTCGGATTGACTGTCAAACCGGGAGTCGGACCAGCCACGTTCACGTGGCTTGATTTCATACAGGCCGGTCTTTTAAGGACCGATGTCCCTGCCCCCCAGGAGAATCTCCATGTGGCCAACCGTTAGCAACGGTCGTTTCGGCGGTCGCGGCTCCGACGGCTATAACTCCAACAATCGTGGCTCCAACAGTCAGACCCGAGAGTTCGGCGACGAATGACCGAATTAACCGTCGTCCGCCCGCACCCGAATCCGCCAGTCAGAGCCGCGCCGGCCGGCCCCCCTAAATCCACAAAATTCCAACGACCCAACTTCCAGTCACGGATTCACAAGAGAAAGAATCCCATTGTTATCAAGAAATACGCCCGCTTGAGACTTGACAAACGCGAATGCTGCGCTATGCTGAGAGCGGTGAAATGATCGACGGACGATCATTCACTGCGCCGTCACGAATGCATGTTCACGAAAGGCCCGTTCACGAAAGAAATGAAAAGCTGAGTTGGCTCGTGTAGGGGCAAAAAACGCGAAATCATGACAGAATCTGCCAATTCCTGCAGTCGAGGTTTCCGATTCACTGAAATAAAAGAACTTACGAGTTTCTTCGAAGCCTCCACCGAGGCGCGAAGGGTCGACAGTTAACTCATATAGTAGTCGCAAAAGACACGAAAACCACTAGAAAACTATCCGCCAGTGTCACTGAACTTCAATCCATGAAGATCATAGAACTCCTTCACGCCGGAAAACAGCCCGTTTCGTTCGAGTTTTTTCCACCGAAGAACGACGCTGGATTTGAAGACTTGTTTCGGACGATTGCCGCCTTGAAGCCGCTCGATCCAAGTTACGTTTCCGTCACCTATGGCGCGGGGGGCAGCACGCGAAGCAAGACTGTCGATCTGGTCAAGAGGATCAAACACGAAATTGGGCTCGAGCCGATGGCGCACTTAACCTGCGTCGGCGCTACGAGAGAGGAAATCGAGTCGGTACTGGACGATCTGCAAGCCGCGGGTGTAGAGAACGTTTTGCCGCTGCGCGGTGATCCGCCCAAGGGGGAAGCGGAGTTCGTAAAGACCCAGGGAGGCTTTGCATACGCCAGCGAACTCGTGAAATTCGTTCGGAGCCGCTACTCTTTCTGTCTTGCCGGCGCCTGCTATCCCGAGAAGCACCCGGAAGCGGCAAGCGCGGAAACGGATCTGGATAACCTAAAACAGAAGGTGGATGCGGGCGTCGACTTCCTGATCACGCAGTTGTTTTTTGACAACGAAGATTTCTTTCGTTTTCGTGACCGGGCCGCCGCCGGCGGTATCCGCCTGCCAATTCTGGCGGGCATCATGCCGATTCTCAACGTCAAGCAGGTCAAGCGATTTACGCAGATGTGCGGTGCGGCGATCCCCCTAAAATTGTTATCCAAGATTGAAGCCGTGGAGGACGACACGGAAGCCGTCAGGCAGCTCGGTGTCTATCATGCCGCGCAGCAATGCGAAGGTCTTCTGCACAACGATGTAGCGGGCCTGCACTTCTACACTTTGAATCGCTCGACCGCTACACGAGCGATTTATCAGCAGATCAAAAAGTTATTGCGCGGCGAAGACGGCGCCCAGCAGCATAACCAGCTTCCCCTGGCTTTCGGAAATCCATAGCACTTGCGCCTGGGCGGAGCTCGGCCATTCAGACCGAAAGACCGTCCTGCGGGCGAAACTCGGTGTCAACGCCAAGTAGAAATGTCCTAATCGCTGCCAAGTAGAAATGTCCGCTTTGGGGCAGGTGGCTGGAGAGGCGATGGTAGAGTGGTTGGCGTTGAGGGCAGGGTCGCGCCTGCTCTTGATGCCCAAGGCCGAAGCGATGGAGCTGGCTCCCAAGCAATCGGCTGAAGCAGACGACCCTCTGGCCTCCCGGTCAGAGGGTTTTCTGTTCGTGACAGAGATTGCTTTGGTGAAGCTTCGGAGCGGAGGCCTTGGGCTTCGCCAACGCGACGATCGCTGGGCGCCGTTTGCCCGGCGCTCCCCATAGCGTCTTGGTTTGGCAGCGACTGCCAACTCAGCGCATCGGCCCGATGGGCGCTCCGCATAGAGTCTTGGTTTGGCAGCGACTCCTAGTCCTGCGTATCGTCTCGCCGAGCGCCGGATGCCTGCGCCGCTTGCCACACAGGGGGGCTGTCTTTCAGATCGAAGTCCTTCATCCAGTCGCTGCTTCGCTTGCCGGCAGCTTTGCCGCCAGCCTTCTCGGCCGCTGCCGCAGCGGGTTCCGCCTGGGCGCTCTTGGGCTGCGGGCGCTCCGATTGGGGCTGCGCGCCGCAGCGCTTCAGCGCCAGTTCGTGCTTGCCGCAGCGCGCGGCCAGGACGCCGTCCAGGCGTCTCTCCACCCGCACTCGGCTGTTTCGCAGACCCGGCACAATCGCCTTGCGGTCGATTTGATAGCTCTTTCCCCGGAAGCGAATCGTGTAGTCGTTGGCGACCCGCCGCGTCTCGACCTGGCTCAGCGCCGAGTCCAGATCGTGCTCGGGACCTAGCTCGCGATGCGCCTCGTCGGGGTGAGCCGGCTGCACCCGCAACGTGGCGTTCCACCAGGGCAGAAACTCGCTTTCCAGGTAGGCGTTGGCCTGTTCGATCGTCGTGGCCCCGGCCACCCGCAGACCCTTCACCAGGCGGTCCTGGGCGGTGCCAAAGCTGCGCTCGACGCGGCCTTTGGCCTGCGGCGAATAGGCCGTGATCGATTCGATGTCCAGCTCCTGGAGCGCCCGCCCGATCTGCGTGGGAGGCAAGAGCTTGGGATCCTCGCCGGCGCTGTTTTTGGGCGTGTTGACAAACAGGCTGGCGCGGTCGGTGTAGAAGGCTACGGGTCGGCCGTTTTGTTCCAGATACGTCTTCAGCAAACGGCGATTCTCTTCGCCCGAGTCGTGCCGGACGAAGCGCGCCAGCAACTCGCTGCTGGCGTCGTCGATCATGCCGATCAGGTACAGCTTCTCCCCGCGTCCCTCCAGCCAGTCGTGCTCGGAGGTGTCCCATTGCACCAGCTCGCAGCGGCAACTGCGGCGGGGCCGCCACGGATGCGGGCGTCCTGACTTGCGGCGGCGGGGCTTCCACAGGCCCGCGGCGGCCATCCAACGGCGCAGCGTTTCGCGGCCGACTTGGACGCCGTGGCGCTGCTCGAGATACTCCGCCGCCAGAGTCGGGCCAAAGCCGGCGTAGACGGGTTGGGAGAGGATTGCCACGGCTTGTTTTTCCGCCTTGGCGCTGAGCTTGCGGTTGGACGCGCGGCCCCGCGCGGCATGGACCACGGCCTGGTCGCCTTCGCTGCGAAGCTTCGCCAGCAGCCGCCTCAGATGCCGTTCGCTGAGGCCCGTCTGCTGGGCGGCCTGCTTTTGCGTGATGAGTTTTTTGTCTGCTTTGCGCAGCGCCACCAGCCGGTCGCGCTCTCGTTGTGTCAGTAGTAGTTGTCCTTGCTTGCTCACCCCTCCAGGCTGACCTTGTCAATAGGACATTTCTACTTGGCACGTTTAGGACATTATCACTCGGCAGCGACAGCGGGTGAAACTCGGTTCCAACCGCACTTCCGCGCTGCTAATATATAGGGGCTAAGTCATATGTTGGAGGTAGCTATGTCCGCGAAACTCATTCTTTCGACGCTAGCTGTGGCGGCGATGCTGGCCGGCGCCGACCGGCCTTTTGGCCGCGCCCAGTCGGGCCGCAGCGCCGTGCTGGCACGCAACGGGATGGTTGCCACAAGCCAGCCACTCGCCGCTCAAGCAGGGCTGCGTATCTTGCAGAATGGCGGGAACGCCATCGACGCCGCGGTTGCGACGGCCGCCACGCTGGCCGTTGTCGAGCCGATGATGACCGGCCCGGGCGGTGACCTGTTCGTCCTTGTCTACATCGCCAAGGAAGACAAGCTCGTCGGACTGAACGCAAGCGGCTTTTCACCCGCGGCCGCCGATAGCGACTTTTTCAAGGAGCGAAATCTGGAGGCAGTACCGGTCAAGGGTCCCTTCGCGGTCACGGTCCCGGGCGCGGTGGACGGATGGGCCACCTTGCTCGACGCCTACGGCACGATGACAATGGCCGAAGTGCTGGAGCCGGCAATCGACTACGCCGAGAACGGTTTCGCGATCTCGGAGATCATTGCGGGTATTTGGAACGTGCCGCTCTCGGCGGATAGCATACCGCAGGGCGAAACGGTAGTTGACGATTTCGTGCGCTCCTACTATGTCAACGGCAAGCGCCCTGAGCAGGGAGAAGTTTTCGTCAACAAGGCCTTGGCCGCAACGTTCCGTCAGATCGCTCAGGACGGCCGTGACGCCTTCTACAAGGGTGAGATTGCCCGCAAAACCGTGGACTACCTCAACAAGCTCGGATGGCCGATCACAATGGATGACATGGCCTACCAGCATTCCGATTGGGTCGAGCCCATCAGCACCACTTACAAGGGCCACCGAGTGTTCGAGCTGCCGCCTAACGGCCAGGGAATGGCGGCACTCGAGATGCTCAACATCGTCGACGGCGTCGACCTCAAGAGTCTGGGACACAACTCCGCCGCCTATCTGCACCTGCTGATCGAGGCCAAGAAGCTGGCCTTCGCGGACTTGGACGCTTGGCTGGCGGATCCCGAGAAAACCGACCTCCCGACTTCCACGATTATTTCCAAGGACTATGGGAAGAAACAGCGCGACCGGATTGACCTCACGAAAGCCGCCGACGGTGTCACTAGCGGGATCAATCCTTCGGTCGACCGGTTCAAAGGGACCGGCGACACCGTCTACCTCACGACCGCCGACAAAGATCGCAACGTCGTCTCATTCATCAACAGCCTGTTTCAGGCGTTCGGCTCGGGCGTCGTGGTTCCCGGGACCGGCCTGGTTCTCCAAAATCGGGGCGCCCTTTTCTCGCTCAACCCGGATCACCCAAATCGGATTGCGGGCCGTAAGCGCCCCTACCACACCATCATTCCCGGGATGGCTTTCAAGGACGGCAAACCTTGGCTGTCGTTCGGCGTCATGGGCGGGGCAATGCAGCCGCAGGGCCACGTGCAGGTGCTGCTCAATATGATCGAGTTCGGGATGAACGTGCAAGACGCGGGCGAGCTGGCCCGGTTCCGTCATACCGAGGGATTGGAAGTCGCGCTGGAATCCGGTGTTAGCCGGGAAACCGTGGACGAACTGACTCGCATGGGACATCAAGTCAACCTGAGCGGAGGCGGTTTCGGCGGCTACCAAGCGATCGAGATCGACTGGAATCGGGGAGTTCTGATCGGCGGAACCGATCCGCGCAAAGATGGCCAGGTTGCGGGCTGGTAGGGACAGGATTGCCGGCTGCCAGAGTCCCTGCTACCGGCATGGTGGTCGAGGCCGAGGCAAGACCACGCAAGAAGAAGGGCCAAGAGCGTGGGGGCTGAATACACCTTCAGGGACGCGACCGTCGTTGACAGAATCTCTAGCCGATCCCTACAATGAGTATTTCCGGCCAGGTAGCTCAGTCGGTAGAGCGCAGCCCTGAAAAGGCTGGCGTCGGCAGTTCGATTCTGTCCCTGGCCACCATATTTTCAACAACTTACAGCTACCCCTCCCACCAGTTTGTTCCATTAGTGTTCCAATACTTGATCCAAGGTTCGTCGAAACTCGCCTTCGAGTGGATCAACTCCTGCCCTCACTTTGAGCAATAAGAGCATCGCCCTCAGTTCATCAAAAGCCGCCAAGAAGGCCAACCCGAGTTGTGCAGTTTTGTTACCCGGGCTGCTTATGAGAGTCCCCTTGGGCAGCGGACACAGCGGCGATAACAAGGGAGCCAAATCGAGCTTGTGTCAATGAGTCGGACGACATGACTAATCTCAACGGAGAGCGGTGGGTAACGTGCCCCCACTGCGCCCTGGGGTGTTACCCCCATCTCAGCCGAGTCGCTACAGGGTCTCGCTTGATATCCCTGTAGGTGAGCTTACGCCGAACGCCTATGGACCCGTGCGGGAGGCAGGAGAGATCAGAACAGTCGTCCTTTTGAAACTGAGTGGACACTAGCGGTAAGGTCCAAGGGGCGGGGTCTATCCCGAAGGGCCAAATTGATCATCTGGGCTGGGGGGGGCGGGTCAAATCGCCACAAAGCGAAGGCACGGAGACCCTACGGGGCGAGTTCGCGTTACCTATAGTTTCAGGATTTTGACCACTTTGACGGAGAACCTAATCGCGAAACGAGGACCACAACCGAAGACCGGCAAGATGGAGCTGCCGGCCTGCTCACTGTGCGAGACGGTGCCGGACCCGCCCGAGTGGCTGCCGGACATCGGCCGCGCCGAGTGGATGGAAAAAGCCGGGGAACTCTACGCGCGTGGTCTCTTAACGACCGTTTGCCTAGCACCTTTGGCGATCTACTGTGATGCCTACGCGGCCTACCGGAAACTGTCCGCCCATGTCCGCAAGAACGGCGTCACGTACAGCAACAACAGGGGATGGAAGGCGCCGCGACCGGAGGTCTCGCTGCAGACCCAGAAGGGCAAGTTCATGATGGGCCTCGCAAAGGAATTCGGCATTACGCCGGGGTCACGGTCCAGAATCGCGATTGTGCCCCAGCGGGACGAAGCGGCGGAGCCCGATCCGATTGAGGCGGCGAGGCAGGCGCTGCAGCGCGAGCAAGGGATGAGGACTAACAGCCCGACCTCGCTGGCGCTTGAACCACGATTGAAGAGGCTTTCCTAAACGCCAGGAGACTTTGGCGCAGCCGATCCCAGCGGCTGTGGCGGGAGATTGTACCGCCCTTCGGAGGGCGGAATAAACGGTTGATTCAAGGGTGCATAAAGGACGTTATGTACCCTTTAGGGTAGCAGGCCGGCAGAGGCTGTCAAGGGGGATATCCACAGGAAGAAGTGAGTCATTGGAAACCCTGCTGCCAGTTGCCCTCCTGGTCAAAGTTGTGCGAGCGGGGGTATCCGGCGGCGTTCCATACAACGTCCAAGACTGGGCGGATGATTTTTGCGAGGGCGAAAGCTTCTACGTCAAGCGACCCAAGTAAGAGGTCCGGAACCACCAACACATCTCGGTCAATGGGATGCCCGTGCGAGTCCTCCACCAAGTCGTCGATGATGATGCGGTAGTCGGACACACGAAGGAGGCTGAGCATCAGAACGACTGGAGGCGTCACTCCACGATTGAGCTGGAAACGCAGCATTGAGCCAACTGTCAGAACAATTTGCTTTTCGAAGTGCTGGTGGTGAATCAATCGCGTGTAGGGCAGGGGTCGAGGACCCTCTCCCGCTAGCACCCATTCAGATTGATATTGATGCTCCTCTAGAATGCGGGTGTCCGCGGCTTCCAGAGCGCCACTTCTGAAGACCTGAACGTAGGAAGTAGGGTGGTTCTCCGGGTAAGAGACAGCTACTATCCCGTCGAAGTTGTGCCAGTAATCGCGGACCGAAGTGCCAAAGAGAGGTTTGAGTCGGAAGACGTCGGAGGCGCTAGTGGACAGGTCAAACGATGACACCCCGGACCCGAAGGCATTGAGGGGTATAACGTGCACGAGAACCGTCGCGCTCTCGGGAAGAGGAACGGGTGTCTGTTGAGCCATGACATCGTTTACGCGTTGGAGTCGGAAGTTGCGGAGGCGTTCGGCTCCGGACTCCGACTGGGCGAAAGCGGCACGAATCTCGGACACATCAAGCTTATGCTTGCCCCTTGAGTCTCGGGAGTAAAATCGCGACAAATTCTTGAAGGTGGGTATCCGGTTGACTCAGGTAGCCCCAAGATGTAGTATGCCGGCAGATGGAAGATTACCCTCAGAACCTGACAGAGTTCGAGGCCCGTTTTAGCAGTGAGGAGGCCTGCCGGGAGTATCTGTTCCGGCTGCGCTGGCCGGACGGTTTCCGCTGTCCGGGTTGCGGTTGTGGAAAGTCGTGGCCTTTGCGAAAAGTGCTGCTGCAGTGCGCTGCGTGTGGGCGCCAAACCTCGGTGACCGCCGGGACCATCTTTCAGGACACGCGCAGCCCTTTGCCGTTGTGGTTTCGTGCGATGTGGTGGGTCACCACCCAAAAGACCGGAGCCAGCGCTTTGGGACTTCAAAGAGTGTTGGGGCTCAACAGGTACGAAACGGCTTGGACCTGGCTGCACAAAATGCGGCGCGCGATGGTGCGGCCGGGACGGGATTTGCTCGCCGGGACGGTGGAAGTCGATGAAAGCTACTGGGGCGGGCTCGAAGAGGGCCTGCGGGGCCGAAACCTGAAAAACAAAGCATGGATCGCAGTAGCCGCTCAAGAGGATGGGCGGGGTATCGGCCGGATTCGCATGAAGAGAATCGAGGATGCCTCGGGCGAGAGCCTGGTGCCTTTCGTGGAGGAGTGCATCGAGCCGGGCAGCGTGGTGCATACCGACGGCTGGCCCGGTTACTCCGGGTTGAAAAAGGAAGGCTACGTCCATCAGGTCACAGTTGTCAGCAGGCAGGAGCAGTCCAAGTCGGAATTGATGCCCCGCGTCCACCGCGTGATGTCACTGCTCAAGCGCTGGCTGCTGGGCACCCATCAGGGCGCCGTGAGCCACAAACATCTGGACTACTACCTGGACGAGTTCACCTTCCGTTTCAACCGCCGCAAATCCAAAAGCCGCGGCAAACTCTTCTATCGGCTCGTCCAGCAGGCGGTAGCCGTGGATCCCGCGACTTACAAGATGATTGTTCACCCGGTTACAGAACCCAAGAAAATCCCCAAACCACAAGATATTGGGGCTACCTGAGTCAACCGGATACCCATCTTCTTGAATATCACCATGTGTGGCGACGCCCAACTCCGAGGGATTCGGAGAAGCAACACGGGCTTCCCGTCGGGCAAAGAAACGGGGCGAGTAGCTATTCCCGGAATGCGAGGTTCAATGCCATCTCGGATGATGCTTTCAAGGCGAAGAATTGCCTTGTCAGCATCGAGTTGACCGAGTCCCGGCATGGCCACCGGGACTCCGCCCTCTTCCGCCACACCAAAAACGATGTATCCGCCGGCCGCGTTCGCAAATGAAGATATGTCGGCTAGAAACTCCCTCTTGTCGTCATCGGTACCGCCCGGCACCGCTTGTTTGTAGTCGATGGCCTTGCCCTCGGCGACCTGGTCGGTCTGCAAGGCGAGGATGTCCTCGGGACCAATTGAATTGAACGGCTTTCCCTCGAAGGCCATGGAACCAGGATAGAGGACCCCCAATGTCTGCCGCTTAGCAAGATAACGGAGTTTATCTTGCATAGAAAAAAGGTCTGAGAGACCGCGTCCTTGAGGGCCTTAAAGAGGACGCCGGGTGACGGGGGGAGCCGAATTCAGCGATAAAAATACCCTCCGGAGAGGGTGGGCTGCTTTTTTCAAGTTATTGAATTGACGTAACATAACGTCCTTTATGGTAGAGCAATTGGAGCGCAAGGGGACGAGAGCGGATCACACGGCGGGAGCGAGATAGGTAGCGCGAACGGGATTTACCAATAGTAATCCGCGGAACAAGTGCTATGTAGTTCGTTTCGTGGGGCTTAGTTCCGCTCGCGGTCGCGAAACTCTTCACTGAACATCGAGCAGGCCCGACAGCCAATGAACCACATTCAGCGTGAACTGAGGATTCTGCAGGGCCCAGGGTTCGGTGTCTTCTAGTGCAGAACGCAAGAGCATCGCGTCGCCCAGAAGGGCAACGCGGCCCGAGCCGACCCGTGCGAGCCCTGCCTGAGACCATCCTCCTATCGCCTGTCTCGGTGTCGTGTCGTCAAACTTCCATGCGGATTCTGGCAGAAGCGACACGAAGGATGGCCCAAATGTGAGTAGGGATTGTGCGCCATGAGGTAATCGAAATGCCGACCCGACAGAAGTTACCACGGTTTCCACGCGCTCCTCGGACGTTCGTCCACTCGTAACCGGGTGGTCCGCGAGGGACTGGTCGGAACGACTGAACGAGACCCTGCCGGCTGCGAGGCGCGTACCGGGTCGTCGGGCGGGCATGGAAGCGGGGATTTCGTGATCGCGTTCCTCGCGAACTTACGCCAAACCTCGAGTCAATCCCAACCGCTTAGTGGAATGTCCTGACCCTCCGCTCCGCAAGGCCGACACCAATCTCCCCCCATCCATGGGGGAAAGGGTGGTCCTTGTAGAGCTTAAGTTGTGAGAGGTCTTCCCTTGTGATCCGAATTTTCAGCATGACCAGGATTTTAGCCTAAACACGAGTGGCGTGGAGCGGGTAGTGCGCTAATTGTGCAGATTTAGCGCACTACCGTGGAGCGAGAGGGGTGTCTCAATCTTGGGGCGAAAGACGACAGCTAGCGCCGAGAGGTGCGAACCATCCCTATTCCGCTGTCGGAACGAGGAAGAGCAGGTAGAGAAGAAGCGCACTCACGATCATTAACAGGACTTTGATCCACCGAACACGCATCTCACCTCCTACCCAAAACTGGTTGCCCTCACTGGTGAGTTGTGCCATGGCCTGGCCAGCGGTCAGAAGCAGAACGGGCACGAGAGCTCCGATCAGGGTGCGAACGGTGCGTTGTCCTTTCTCGGGTTTACCCTTGTAGACAGCCATTAGAGACCCCCCTCTCTCCTCCCTTTCGGTTCAGGTCGGAGGTTGTTTCCGCCACCCGCGGGTCGTGGCTCCATGGGAATTGCGGGTGTTCCCTGGGGCACCCGTATTGGCCAAGTATAAGGCCACAACGTGTCGTTCGACTAAGCCAGAAGCGCGACTCTCCCCGGAAGATGCCCTCGCCAGAGCGCCCCACTGGCCCCCAACCACCTGGACAAGATTGTTTTCCGGAGATCGACCTTCAGACTGTTCCGGCACAGCTGGCGGACGTTCGGCGATCTTATCCTTCACTGTCTAGCCTTCGACGTAGGCCATGGCGAGGAATGTCTGTCCCTCGGCCTCATCGATGTTCTGGTGATCCAAGCGGGCGGCTGCCTTGGCCCCTCGGACGAAGCGGGCCTTGTGTTCTGGGTCTTCGATGGTGTGCGCGGCGAGGAACTTGAGCGCGACAGGTCGTTCTAGCTTCGTGTCTTCGGCCTTGTAAACGACACCCATCCCGCCCCGGCCGACTTCGGAGAGGACCTTGTAGTGGCTGATGGTGGAGCCGACCATGACGGTCAAATTGTAGCGCTACGAGATACCTGGTGATTACAAGGCCGTAGGGTCGGGAACTGGCGCGGTGGCCCGTCAGGACCTGGCTTGACTGTATCCGGGGTTTCCCCCTTCGTGCCCGGTTAACCGTGTCCGTGGCTCCGTTTCCAGCTCCCGCCACCTCGCACGCAGCATGAAGATTTCCTTCACTACGCGCTCCTGCACACTTCACGACAAGGTTTATGAGACCTATCCGATCGGAGTTGCTTTCGACGACAGCTCGGAAGCCGTCACCCGAATCCAGGTGTCTGCTCTCGCCATTGACTACTCCACCGCTTCCGACCGAGGCCTTGGGTTAACGCCAAGTCCGTTCAGCCTTCCCCTTGCCGTATAGTCTTCGTCTCAGATCCTGCAGACTACCGGACGCTTTTATCATTTCGCCCCTGCCTACCTGAAGCGCAAAGAGGACGGCAAGGGGTTTGAGTCGGTTGCGTTTTTGCAGACGCCGTTCAACGAGACCGCACCGCAGATTTGACAGGACAGCCGTTTTGTCGCCTATGTCTCGGATGAGTCGGGCCAAGACAAAGTCTACGTTCGGCCGTTTCCCGGGGGTGATGGGAAATGGGAAGTGTCTGGCAACGGCGGTAATCAGCCGCGCTGGAGCAAAGACGGCAAGGAGCTGTTCTACGTGGAAGGGGACATGCTGATAGCCGCTGCGGTGAGGCCTACTCCCAGCTTTTCGTTAGGCTCGGCGACCCCCCCTGTTCAAAGATCCCCGTTTGGGCACAGCTTTTGGCGTTCAGATCTATTACGACGTCTCGGCCGACGGCCAGCGGTTCGTTTTGGAGGACGGCGTGGAAAGCGAGGACGACAAGCGGCTATCCATCCATGTTGTCGAGAACTGGTTCGCCGAGTTCCGCGATCGCAAGCAGGACTAAGCCCCCCCGAAACGAACTACATAGGGCTCATTCGGCGGATACCTGTTGTGATATCCCGTTCCGTCCAACAAACTGTGGCCGACAGAAGGCCCTCGGAGTGGAAGCCATACTGAGTCAAGGCCGTGGCGGTACTACGATCGGATGGCTCAGGCGAGGAGGACTTACGACACTGTCCAGAGTAAAGAGCAAAAAAAAGGGCACGCCGCACCTTCGCCTGAGGTGTGACGCGCCCCGACTCAAGGAGGGGTTACATCTGGTTGTGGGCCGTTTGTTGCACTGCAGTCACTACGACCTTACGCCAAGCGGCAACTCCTCTCAATCAGATGGTCGTACCAGATTTGGATGGAAAGTCACTTAGCGAAGAATTCCGCAAGGAGGGCTAAGCCCCACGAAAAAAACCACCACATGAAGCTAGTGCAGGCCGACGTAGATGGTGCCTCTGGTGATCGGAGGCAAGCCATATACGCCCACATGCATAAAATTGAATCAGCAGCCAGCCCAGGTCTGATTGACCGCCTTGTAGTCGCCGTAGAACACGATAGTGACATTCAGCCCACACGCTGGTAGCACATTTGGAGAGCCAGAGTGATTGGGGTCTACTTTGATCCAAGCACTTCCGTGAATCTTCTTCCTGTCATTCCAAATAGGCACCATGAGAACGAGATCGGAAGGCGTGAGACGATTTGAGCCTGTTGTTGGGGCTGGCTGGCGGGCTAGCGCGGCCTTTGGAGCTGGGTGTTACGCTGCTTTTAGGGGTTGCTTCAAACGGCAGCGCCATGTCTGAACCCAAAAAACAACACTTGGTGCCTCAGTGCTATCTGAGGGAGTTCGTGGATCCCAGGACACCACCGGGGCATGAGCCATATGTGTGGATCTGCTGGGCGAGTTGAATGAAGCCGCTGCTCGTCCCACTGCTCGGGCTCCTTGCCGAACTTGCCAAAGCTACGCCCCACCCAAAACTCAATCCGGTGGTACCCTCCATCATCGATGAAGCCCTGATATTCGCCTACAGTCACGGGGTAGCGACCGATCTCGAAAGCGTCAAGCTCGACCAGGTGAACCGGTTGCTCTCGAAGGTGAGCGTTCGCATTGGTCAACCCGGAAGGTGTCCGCAACTTACAATAGCTGGAGGCGAGGTCGAAGGCAGCGCGGAGTGCTGTCCCCAGTGAAGGAAATACCGGCACATAACGTCACGCTCTTCCGGCCCCACAGAGATTGTAACTTATTGTAAATAAAGGCTATAATGAAGAAGTGCCGAGAACCTGTAGCATCTGCACTCACCACCAGCGGAAAGCCATCGAGCGATCTCTCCTCGCCGGAGAACCTTTCCGCAAATTGGCGGCACGTTTCGATACGTCGACCGGGGCTCTGCAGCGTCACAGGAGCGAGCACCTGAGCACCGCTCTGCTGAAAGCCGACCGCGCGGAACAAGCAACTCGTGGGGATGACCTGCTCAAGAAAATTGAGGATCTCGAAGTTGATGCTCGCCGCATCGCAGCCAAAGCCGAGAAGGGCCAGGATCTGAGAACTGCCATCGTTGCCATTCGGGAGCTGACCCGGATCGTAGAACTGCTTGCCAAGCTCCGAGGGGAGCTACAACAACCTCAGCAGGTGATCAACGTCCAAGTCCTCGCCCCGGTGATTCTAGACGCCCTAGTCGGATTCCCGGAGGCGCGTGTCGCGGTTGCTGCGCGGCTCCAGGAGTTGGACGGCTCGAACACACTAGCGTGAGAACTGCGAGCCTAGTCACAACTGGAGGCTCCCTTCCCCCACTCGCACTCCATTGGAGGCTCCGCACACCTGCCGGATCTACAGCCTTGGCCCTTGATGGATCTGGACTTCGCGATCAGTTGTCCGCTCGTCCGACCAAAGATGCCTCTTATCCGGTTTCTGTTCGTCAGGTCACGGCTTTGATCCACGCTTCCTCCAGACCCCGCCTCACGGCGACGCCCTTGCGCTTCCCTAGCACTTCGCCTCCATCAAGCTGTGCAGAGGACTTTCACCTCCAAGCTGTCAGACATGCCCGGCACACAACTAAGCCGCTCGCGCGGCGGACGCTACGCGTGAGAGGCTCAGCAGCATTGGCGGGACGCTGGGAGTAAGGTTGGGACACCAACGAAGGAGGTGTCCCAATGACCCGTTTACGCGAGATGATGCTGGAGGAGCTCCAGCGTCGCAACTACGCTCAGACCACAGTCAGGAACTACCTGAGGACTGTCGAAGAGTTCGCTAAGCACTTCGACCGTCCGCCGGATCAGCTCGGCCTGGATGAGATCCGCACTTACCAGGTGTATTTGCTGAAGAAGAGGAAGAGGGGCGTTCGCACCGTCGGCCTGCACACGGCAGGCCTGCGGTTCTTCTTCTGCAAAACGCTGAGGCGGAACTATCCGGTCGAGGAGTTTCCTTACCCGAAGAAACCGCGAGAGCTGCCGATCATCCTGACCCAACAAGAAGCGGTGCGGCTGATCGAATCCGCCAGCAACCTGTTTCATCGCGCCATGCTGATGACGCTCTACTCCACCGGCATGCGCCGTGCTGAGCTCTGCCACCTCAAGGTGGAAAACATCGACAGCCACACAAGGATTTGTGCGTCAGCTTCGGGGCAATCGGCGTCTCTGTCCCGACCAGCTATGACCAGCGATCGACAGGTGAAGTAGGAGAACTCAGTTCGGGTATGGATCACCGGGCCGGGCGACCCGAATCCGGTGGTCGGTGAACTGGAAATGGGAACCGGGGATCTCATGCTTGGGCATGTGGCATGTGGCATGTGGAACACTGATCCCGGCCCACCGGGCACGCGGCTTTGGCTTCCCCTTGCCCGGCTGCGGTCCCCGCATCAGGCGCGTGGCAGGCGAGGCATTTCGAATCGTAATAGGAAGCATCCTCCACCAGACTCTCGTGGGGATTGTGGCACGTGATACAGCCGATACGCTTATTGTCCTCGTCATAGCAGCGGCTGCTCGCAAGCCGGTAGGGGGGAAAACGAACCGTCGTCAGTCCCTCGATCCCCATGAATATGCCCTGGGCCAATGTGACATGGCAGGAACCGCAGAAATCGGCTTGCTCATCCGCTCCCATTCCTCTGAGGTTTTCTATTGACAAGTTCTGAAAGTTTCCAGATTGAATCGCCTAGACGTGCTTGACCCCGGCCCCGTGGCAACCTTCGCACGTCACGCCGGGCGTGAGATCTTCGAGGGAAGCCGCCGTCGGGAGTGTGAGATCGGCTCAGAGGTTCTGTGGTGAGCTGTGTCCGCAGCCGGTCGGACCAACCCCATCAGAGCCGGTCTTCATTGTGTTCGCTGCTTGATCTTTCGTTTCTTGCGGGCAGGCGGGTCGGATTCGTCAGCTTCTTCCCGAAGCTTTTTTACGGTTTTGGCCAGCTTGTTGACTTTGGCTTCCAGTTTGCTCACCTCGGTTTGCCGGGCCCAGTTGAGGTCCTTCGCGAGCTTTTCGATTGCCTCTCGCGCCTGGTCAGCTTCTTGGAGGACCTTCTTTCTAAATTCACTGGTCGACTTTTCTGCCTTCTCCACTAGCTCCAGAACGGCTTGTTTGCGGTTGGATCTGCTGAGCTCACCCCTATTGATAAGTTCATCAACTATCTTCTCAGCCCTCGTTTTCGTGACCTCGAACAGACCGATTGAAGCCAGCACCGTGTTTTTTAAAAGCGACATCGATTGGTCACCTCCCTAAATCAATTATGGAGCACCGGCAAGCTAGAACTGCCAACTTTCTGAAAGATAGAAATGAAGCAAAACAGGGCGCATCAGGCGATTAACCTCTCGACTCGTCGATTCCAACCCACCCTTTCCGAATACGAGAGAAGCCCGGAATCGGTCCGGCGTCAAATACCTCAGCTCACTACTGTCCGGTTAACGACTCACTGGCGAGCGGCAACTGATTGTTCCAGCATAGCTTAGGGCTGTTTTCCCCTTGCCGCGATTTGAACGGCGAAGGACGGCTGGAACGACTTCGGAGGCGGCCGACAATGGTTCATGAACCTCGGCTGCACCGTATTCTCCCAGTTGATCAGCTTCCTTCCGGATCGCGAATTCCGCCGCTGCGTAAGCCGCTACGACGGGGATCGCAGATGGCGCGGCTTTTCCTGCTGGGATCAGTTCCTCTGCATGGCGTTCGCCCAGCTGACCTACCGCGAAAGCCTGCGCGACATCGAAGCGTGCCTGCGTTCGCTCGGCGCCAAGCTCTACCACAGGGGATTCCGCTCCCAGGTGGCGCGCTCCACACTGGCCGACGCCAACGAGTCGCGCGACTGGCGGATCTATGCCGATTTCGCCCAGGTCTTGATTCGCATCGCGCGGCCTTTGTACGCCCGCGATCCGATCGGCGTGGATCTCGATCAAAGTCTCTACGCTCTGGACTCGACCACCATCGATCTGTGCCTCTCGCTGTTCCCCTGGGCCAAGTTCCGCCGGCACAAGGCCGCCCTGAAGATGCACACGCTGTTGGACCTGCGGGGTAACATCCCCACGTTTATCCGCATTACCGCTGGCAAAACGCACGACGTCAACATCCTCGACGAGTTCCTCCCCGAGCCCGGCGCCTTCTACGTCATGGATCGGGCCTACGTCGATTTCGAACGTCTCTTCGTGTTCACCCTCTGCTCGTCGTTCTTCGTCGTGCGAACCAAGAAGAACATCTTGCGCCAACGGCGCTACTCGCATCCCGTCGACAAGTCCACGGGGGTGCGCTCGGATCAGACCGTCCTACTGACTGCCATCGAGTCGGCCCTGGCGTATCCGGACCCGTTGCAGCGGATCAGCTACTTCGACGCCGCGACGAATAAGCGGCTGAAGTTCCTGACCAACAATTTCGCGCTCCCGGCGTTGACCATCGCCCGCATCTACAAGTCGCGTTGGCAGATCGAGTTGTTCTTCAAGTGGATCAAGCAGCACCTGCGGATCAAGCAGTTTTACGGTACCAGCGAGAACGCCGTGAAGACGCAAATCTGGATCGCGGTCTCGCTTTACGTACTGGTCGCGATCGCGCGCAAGAGGTTGGGCCTGGAGGCGAGTCTCTACCAAATTCTACAGATTCTCAGCGTTACCCTTTTCGAGAAAACGCCCATTTTACAGGCCTTGCAGCCGTCCGACTCCCACGAAAACTTACTCGATGACCCTAACCAGCTGATTCTATTCGACTTTTAACCGGACAGTAGTGACCTCAGCTCGTCAGCCGGCAATCTCAAAGTGAGACATTGACCGTTCGCTGAAAGATTTTGGGCTTTCAAACGAGACGATCGTAAACCTCTCAACAGCCGGGAAAGCAGAGGCAGTTGCTGCTGGAGAGCAACCCGCCAAGCGATCCCCGGCCGACAAGTCATCGAGACGATAAGCTGCGGGGTGGGACAGCTGTCCCACCCCGAGCGCGGCGAATGTCCCGGTAGAGTTGCTCATGCCACAGAAAACCCAAAGCTCGGATTTCTGAGCTGCTGGCATGGCGGCGCCGAGGCCTCGAACAGGTAGAGAGGGAGGAAATGTCTCTACCGAGGCACTTTCGATAAGGAGACTAGAAGGAAGCCGCTGGCGGGGCGGACTCTATGGAGGTTGAACCGGGTTTTGGTACTCCCTGCGACTGCGAAACAACCTGGTTACGTCTTTGGGCCGAGGCCGCGTTCGGCGTTCGCAGGGCTGATTTCTGATGGTATCTGCTGTATTTTCGTGTTCGATATCGTCTTCCAGACCGACACGGGGACTCATAGCCGCACCACCGCCATGGCGCGCCATCTCGCACGTCTTCGTCCGGTTGGAGCCGGCTGCTCACGAGCTGTCGAAGAAGGCACATCGCCAAGCAATCTGTAGGGCTGAGAATCGCTCGCGGATCACCATCTCGGACCCGCAACGGGGGCAATACCAAGTCGCCGAAGTCGGTGGGATCTTTCCTTTGGGTGAGGGTGCCAACGCATCGCTAGCCAGCAGTTCGCGGCACAAAGGCAGCCGCCGCGCCCGCCAGCCGCGATCAGAGGAGCTGGCTCGCCCAGCTCTCGAGTTCGTTCGCACTAAAGTGACCGAACGGCTGAACAAGAGCGGCATCTCCAATAGGCTGCTGTGGGACCCTAGCTACCGTAGACAAAGCCTACACGTGGTGCCTACGAGTCTGGCAGCGGCACTCTGGTTGCAGTTCGCTAGGACTATTGAAGGCGATAAAGAGCACCGCCAGTGTGAGCAATGCAACCGCTGGTTTGAAGTAGCGGCGGAAAAGAGAGAGGACGCCAAGTTCTGCCAGAACGCTTGTCGATCGAAGGCTTACCGCGAACGACAGAAGACCGCGCGAAAACTGCGCGGCGAAGGTATGACGGTGTGGGAGATCGCACGCCGGCTAGATTCTGACACGAAGACAATCACAAGGTGGACAAAGAAATGACCGGACACATCCGAAAAAGAGGCGAACGATCCTGGGCGATTCTCATCGACTTGCCGCGAGGGCCAGACGGCAAGCGCCGCCGCAAGTGGCACACGGTCCACGGCAACAAGAAGGACGCCCAGCGCAAGCGGAATGAACTGCTCCACCAGCTCGAAACAGGCGCGTACGTCGAGCCGACAAAAATGACCATCACGGAGTTCCTTGAGCGGTGGCTGAAGCATGTCAGAAGCAAGGTTGGAGGCAAAACGTTTGAACGCTACAGCGAAATCGTCCACAAGAATCTGATTCCGTCGCTCGGCGCACTCAGGCTGCCCCAACTTCAGCCCATTCATATCGAAGAGTTCTATGCCGAGATGTTAGAGAGTGGCCGGAAGAACGGCAACGGAGGGCTAAGTCCACGAACAGGCGTGCACTTCCACCGCGTCCTTAGGGCAGCGCTTCAGCAGGGCATCAAGTGGAAGTTTATCGTCATAAACCAAGCAGATGCAGTTGAGCCCCCTAACGTCGAACCAAAGGAAATGAACACACTCGACGCGAGCCGAACGGCGTGGCTCTTCACGGCTGCCGAGGGAACCCGCTTGTACGTGCCAATCGTTCTTGAGAGTACGCTTGGCATCAGAAGGGGCGAAGTCCTTGCACTTCAGTGGTCGGATTTGAACTTGAGCACCAGCATTGCGACAGTTCGCAGGTCGCTTCAGGAGACAAATGAGGGGCTGAAGTTCAAGTCAACCAAGAGTGGGAAGGGTCGTCCCGTGTCCCTCTTAGAGTTCACAGTGGAAACCCTGAACCAGCACAAGAAGGAACAAGAAAAGGAAAGGGCATCGTTCGGCGCGGACTACCAAGACAACGACCTGGTTTGCCCCCTGCCTGATGGTCTCCGAGCTTGGGATGGAAACCTTCATCGCGCACAACGTCGTCTCGCCTTATCGGGAGACCGTCATTGACACCTTCAAGCGCCACGAGGTTCCGCTCAATATGGAAGTGGAAATGCCGACGATCGAAACGATCCGCAAGCTTGTGCAAATGAATATGTGCGTGGCGTTTCTGCCAAAATGTGCGTGGAGGAAGAGATTCAGGCGGGGACCCTGATGGAGGTGGCGGTCAAGGAGATCCACGTGGAGCGCAAGATTAGGCTCGTTTTTCCGGCGAAACGAAAAACCTCCCACGCCGCCCAGGCGTTCTTGGATCTCGTCCACCAAAAACGATGAAAGAAGCAGATCGGTAATCCAGCCAAAGCAGGCGTCAGACTGGCCCGCCGACGAGTCTCACATGCCCACAATCGAACGTGGGAATCTGCCCTTTCAAGCTTCCAGTCGTCTCGGCAAAAGAGTGAGAAGTGCGATTTCGCACTTTTGAGCCGCAACTGGGCCGGGTGGTCCGCGTTGCGGGCGAGCACATGCTACCCGACGAACGCACTGAAAAGGTGGAGTTCAGTGATCAAACTGCTGCGTCCAGGCTCAGCAGCCGATTGCGATGAAGTGACCGCAAAAAAACCTATGGTGCCGGACGAAACGTATATGCTACGCTTCGGAGGTGCAGCGTCTTCACACGGCTGCGCGGTCGTCGTAAGGGGGAACATTATGGCTAGGAAGAGCTTCCTGCTTCTGAGTTTCGTTCTGAGCGTTGCAATGGTCGCTCCGGCCCAGCAGGGCGGAGGCGGTGGAACTACTGGCGGAACTTCTGGTGGGAATACCCGCCCGGGCGGCCAGGGTGGCAACCAACCCGGCGGCCAAGGAAACCAAAACGATCCTTTCGGCCAGCAGAGTGATCCTTTCGGCCGGCAGGGGCAACAGCAACAACGGCGTCCCATACACCTTTCGGGCCAGGTGCTGCTCGATGATGGCAATCCACCTTCCGAGCCAGTGACAATCCAGCGGATCTGCAACGGTCAGAACGTACCCGAGACCTACACCGACCACAAAGGCCGTTTTAGCTTCCAGCTGGGCGGGAACGCCGGCCTGCCGATGGCCGACGCCAGCAGCTCGGGTAGCTCGGGTCTGCCCGGCGGCGGGCTTGGAGGATTTGGCGCCGGCAACTCCACGGGGCTTGGGCAGGTGGACCTATCAGGATGCGAGTTGATAGGGGAGCTGCCCGGCTATCGTTCCGACAGGGTTCAATTGGGTCGGCGAAGTGTTTTCGACCGCCCCGATGTGGGTGTGATCGTCATGCACCGGCTAGGAGGCGTAAGAGGCGACTCCGTTAGCATTACAACCCATGCGGCTCCGAAAAACGCCAAGAAAGCCTACGAAAGCGCTATGAAGGAACTCAGAAAAAAAGATGCCCGTCAGCGTAAGCCTGAAAAGGCAGTCGCGAACTTGGAAAAAGCCGTAGCCGAGTATCCGAAATACGCCGCAGCCTGGACTTTGTTAGGGCAAACGAAGATGAACATGAGCGATCCGGGTGGTGCCCGAGATGCATTTCACATGGCGATGCAGGCTGATCCAAAGTATATGAAGCCATATGCGCCCCTGTTGCAACTCGAAGTGAAGGAAAGCAACTGGGATCAAGTCTCCGAACTTTCAGCCATACTTCTGAAGATGAACCCGAATCTCACCGACGTCAAGTACTTTCAATCGGTGGCGAACTACAATCTCGGCAAGTTTGATGAGGCCGAAATGGCCATCGACGCTGTTCAGTCGAGCAAGGATGCGTCACGGTTTCCGCAAACCTTCCAAATCCTGGGCTTGATCCAGTCCAAAAAAGGCGACTTTACCAAGGCAGCCACCGCTTATCGAAGCTTTGTGGAAGCCCAACCTGGTTCGCCGGCTGCCATCAAGGTGAAGCGGCAGCTCATGGAGTGGGAAGCGCTTGGCGTGATTCAGAAGATGGACTCGGAGGTTGCTGCGAAGTAAGTCAACCTGCTCTTAGGGCTCCTAGCGTTGGTGACGATGCGCTCTGGGCTAGTTTGAACTGTTACAATCTTTAGCATTCTCCTGCTTATACGGTTGTTTCAGCAAGCCCCAAGATGTTGGGGTGGAGGTCATCGCGTCTTGTCCAGGTCACGCGCGCGGCGGATGTGGGCGTAAGGCGTAGGAGCGTGTTGAGTTCCGAGACCGAGGAGGGTTTGGAAGGCTGCCATTGGGGTCTTGCGGCGGTTGTGTCGAAACACGAACTCATCGAGGTAAACCTGAAGCTGAGCGCGGCTCACGCCGTGGTACGTTCCGGTCAGCCATTGCTGCAGGTTGCCAATGGCACGATCCGCCAGCGGCACCACCGACTTGGCGCCTTTCCGCAAGTCAGTCCGGTGAGGTTGCGGACGAGAGACGTGTTTGTAGCCGGCCTCTTCGAGGGCGGTAAAGGTCTTCAGACCGTCTGTGTAGATGGTCGAGCCGGGAACAACGTTCTGGGCAAGAAACCTGTCGATCGTCACCTTCTTGAAGTCTGGAATAACGGACATGCGAACGCGCCCGGAGCGCTTCCCGCGTTTCTCAACAGCGACCATCACAAGGGCCGCACGGCGCCCCTGCAGTTGCCGGCTGCCTCGCAAACCTGCTTGCGGGCCGCCAATCCAGGTGTCATCGACCTCTACTTCTCCGTGCAAGGGCTCGCGAGCTGCGTTCACCATGGCCCGTCGCAGTTTGTGCAACATCATCCAGGCGGTTTCGTAGCGCGACAGGCCGAGCTGACGCTGTAGTAGCAGCGCCGACACACCTCGTTTATCAGTTGTCATCAGGTACGCAGCCCAAAACCAAACCGTCAGCGGGGTCTTCGTATTGTGGAGCACCGTTCCCGACGTCAACGAGACCTGGTGTCGACACGCCGCGCACTGCCACCGTAGTTTCTGCTCGAGAATGTAGGCCTGCCGATGCCCACACTGAGGACAAAGGAACCCGTCGGGCCAACGACAAGCAGCCAGGTACTTCTGGCTAGCCTCCTCGGTCGCGAACTCCACCTGAAACTGACGCAGACTCTTCGCAAACGGCGGCCGAGCCACGCCCTACCCTACATCTTGGGGCTTGCTGAAACAACCGTATAAGCAGGAGCATTCTAGAAACTTTCCGGGCGGACCATCCGCCGGGATCTCCGTTGGCCGTAGGGAATCTTGGTGAAGGTTTGACGGCTGACAACCTGCATCTCGCTCATGCCACAAGCTCCTTCAGGTCCCTATTGACGTAATACTCGTGCATGAAGGCCCCGACGAATTCGGTCGGATGGAAGTCGATCCGGTCGAGCTGCTGCTCGATCACTTCGCGAGCAGCGTGAGCGTAGGTCAAGTTGTCCTGGAACGCTGACGGTCCTTTCAGGAATCTGGTTTGGGGATTTGAAGCACATCTCCGCGAATGTCAGAGCCGCCTTCTCTCGGTGCTCGATTGACCGGCGTTTAGTTCAATCACCAGGTCTAAACCCACCGCCTTTCAGGCGGTCAGCTTCAAGCAGTTCTGGATGAGAATGGGGGGATGGAAGAATATCGGCGAGGAGCGCATTCGGTCTACGACATCAAATATCACCTCATATGGATCACGAAGTACCGCTACAAGGTGTTACGGGGCAGGGTGGCAGAGCGGGTGCGGGATCTGATCCGGCAGAGCTGTGAAGCGAGGGGAGTGGCGGTGATCCGGGGCGCGGTGTCGCCGGATCATGTGCACATGTTGGTGACGGCTCCGCCGCAACTAGCGCCGTCGAAGCTGGTGCAGTACCTGAAGGGGCGGTCGTCGCGGCGATTACAGGACGAGTTTGGAGAGTTGCGGAAACGGTATTGGGGCCAACATCTGTGGGCACGCGGCTACTTTTGTGCGACGGTGGGCGCGGTAGATGAAGAAACGATCAAGAGATACATTGAGAGCCAGAAATGGGATGAGGACGGGGAAGGATTCAAGATTACAGCGCCCACCAAGCCTTGAGCCGGCTGTGAGCCGGACAGCTTCAGGCGGCTTGAGCCGCAACCCCGACTTTCAGTCGAAACGTAACCCACCGCCTTTCAGGCGGTGGATGTTTAGAGAACAGCCATTACCGCTTCAGCCAAACCCACTTGTCGAACGCTTTGGCCTCGATGCTGGACAGTTTCAGTCGGGTCGGCTGCTGCAGGTGGGTGTCACGCGCGTCAACTTCCAGTCCGTTGGCCGCGGCAAGACGTCGATAAGCTTCTGAAAGGAGATCCCTTCGCAGAACTGTAGGTAATCGTAGACGTCACCGCTCTTGCCGCAAACGAAGCAGTGAAAACGTTGGGTGTTCTCGTAGACGGCTAGATTCGGACCGTCGCCGCCATGGAGATTGCACGGACCTCGCCAGCTTCGGCCAGACGGGCCCGGTCGGCGAAGCTTGGTGTAGCCACCGATGAATTCGACGAGATTCACCACCCGCTTCAAGTCCTCGGCCAAGATCACGCCATCACCTCCAACGGCTCGTTAAGCTGGGCACCCTTCCATTCGGCGATTTGTTGATTGCCGGCCTCGATTTCTTCTCGAGAGACGGGACGTCCGTAGGCCGCGGCCTCAACCCCAGTTTGTTCCTGATCGACTGGCAAGTCCCACAAGCTCTGGCTGAAATAGCGCTGGACGTGCGGAAGGGCGGCGACCCACTTCGCGGCCGCCTGCATCCGGCGAATGTGATCTGCTTTCAGATTCAGCAGGTCAAGTGCCACGCGGATGTCGCTCTCCGATTTGAGGAATTTCTTCGCCTGGGTGAAACCGGCCTTCTTGGACCCCCGATTCGATGGGTAAGCTTTCCAGAACTCCTCAAACCAAACGGGGTAGAAGATTCGACGAGAACGGTCGAGCGTTCTTTGCTCGACAGTATGTTTATTTGTATTCGTCTTCTTTGTTTCCGACAGATCTGTCGTGACATTCTTGTCGTATCTCTCCCTAGATGCGACAGATTTGTCGTGTCTGAACCACTTCTTCGGGTTGCGGATTCGGATCGCCAGACCGTACGGCGTTCGCCGGATGTCTAGGTACTTTCCGAGGCGGCGAAGATTGCGCTCGACCGACCTACGGTTCCGGCCGAGACGATCCGCAATTTCTTGAATCTTGACCGGTTTGCCTCCCTTCACCGACCCCGAGGTGTCTGCCAGTCAACAAGAACCAAGAATTCCACAATCGCCGGACCCATGGCCGAGATGTGCTTCGGTGCCAGCAAGCCGGCCGAGACCGTGACCATGGGCTGGGTGAAGTCGCTCATCTCGCTTCGTTAGTGGACGTCGTCTCAGCCTGCCGCTCCTCACGCCGCGTGTGCGCAACGAGCAGCCTGCGGATGACGTCGGAGCGGGTTGTCTCGTTGTCGTCCGCCATCTGATCGAGCCGCTCTACAACACGGTCAGTCAGCCGAACCTGAACTACGTTTTCGAGTTTATGTCGCCGCATACGTACTTAGTTTGCGGCTAAAGGAAGGGAAAGTCTATTCCGTTAGAGTGGTAGTTGATGGGAATTAGTGGCAACTTCCCGCTAAGTACTACTAACTACCACAGTGGATTCAGAGCGGGAGCTTGTTTTGTTCAACATCGAGTGCCTTTGCTAGGTCGCTCCTCGATCTCTTTTGGAGGCCGATTGTCCGTCCTGACAGGTAACCTTCGACGGTCTTCGGATTGCAGTGCGCCTGTTTCGCCCAGCGAAACTCCGACCATCCCAATTCATCGAGTATGGGTTGGACGAACGCTTGCCGCCTCTTGGCACGTGACTCCTCAGTTTCCTCCAAGATCGACGGGGTTTTCCAAGCCTCGCCCTTCAAGTGCGGGGCGATGATCTTGGCTAGCTCACGCTGATCCTGTTCTGAAATTGGGCGGCGGCCTACAGGCGACGCTTCCCCACGAGTGGCTACATTCTGTCCCGCGAAACCTAGTCCGGGCCGTGTCTCCCCTTCCCACGCGCTTTCTTCCCACTCGTCAAATTCCGCTTGCAGGTCCTGGCTGAAATAACGGACGCCGAAATGCTTGAGAAGGTGTTGCCTTATTTCATCCAGTGAATTGCAGAAGGACTCACGGTCCGGCAAAGCTTCCTGGTAGGCTTTCAAGTGCTCCCTCGCCAAGCGAATAACTTGCGGTCGAAAGCACCTCACGAACAAGTCTCCATCACCGACGATTTCCCACCGCTCCCTCTGATAATGTTCTGTCGAGATGGGTGCTAGATCGCCGGGCTCGAAGGTCCTGTCACATTCGTGGTGTATGCCCGCGAGCATTTTGCACACTAAGACTCCTTCGGAGTTCTCTACAGAAAGAGGAGGCGGACCCTTGCACTCCGCGATGGACTTGCTAACGCACGATTCCAAAGCTTCATTGAACTCACGCTTAACCTGCTTGAGATGATCACGGACCGTTGGCCGGAGCCTGGGCAGAGTCATACTTCCTCCTAATGAAGGGACCGAGGATGTTTTTTCGTTAGGCTCGGGCTCGAGTGCTAGCGACGAATTAGCTCGAAGCGATTGACTAAGCCGCTGATACAGCTCTCCCTCCCAATACGGAAGCCTGGACCGGCGAAGAAACTCCTCCGCCTCGGGCTTCCATCGAGTAGCCTTGCCTGGGGTCGTGGTGAGTGTCCACGGTAAAACCGTGGTTTCGAGCCAATCCAAGAAGTGCCCGGACGACTTGTTTTTAGTGACGGAAAGTGAGCAATACCTTTCCGCTGTGCAGTCAAAAACTTGCTGTGCATATTCTTTAACGACGTTGCGGGATTGCTCGTCGAGGCCGTCAGCGTAGTCTTGCAGCGTCGAATTATCGAGGCCGTAAAATGAGGATTGAGTTTCGTGTCTGACGAGAGTGTCGAAGCGGCTTCTAATCTCCGCCAGGGAGTCAAGCAACCATGCGTTCAGCTTTGACTGCTCACCTTTGACTGCAAGCAAGTCCTCCAGGGGCAGATCCGCGAGCAGCGATTCCCCAGTAGGAAGTACCGAGGAGTTGGATTGGTGCTCTCCGCCGTCAGTCACTGCGATCGTTCCCTCGACGATATCCCTGATTGGTGGTGTTTGGCCGCCCCTGGGCAGGGTTCCCAGCCTTCGCTCCGGTTGATCAGACCAGCGCTAAGACGGCCATGTCCAGAGTTTATCAGGCGTGCAGTGCCGCGCCTACGCAGCGGGGACATTCAGAACAGACCGCGACAAGTCGATGGCGGGGACGGGGTACTCCATGGCAGCCGCTGGGAGTTGAATCAAATGGCCATTTCTGGAATCACAAAATGGAGACAGTGGAGCGAACTGTCACCGTTCCGGTCGAGGTCAGGATAGAGTATCAACCCGGCGGCCACCTGGACTACAGGGTCACGAACGTCTTGCTCAATAGGGATGAACCGGTTTCCATCTACGTGGATGAGGACGCGGAAACCCACTGGAAGTGAAGCTCCTTTACTCCTTGCCCGGCAGACGTGAACGTCGAAACGCGGAAGCGGCTATATCGGCCTTCCAGTCTAAACCTACGATGGGGCCGCCCCCGTACTGTCTAGGTAGGAGGCCCAGCGCCTTCCATCAGCGACTTCGTCCAGAAGGTCTTCGATGAAAAGCTTCTTCAAGGTTGCACAGAGCAGGAATAGTGCACATTCCTCAAGTACTTGCCAGTATTGATAGGTGCCATAGGTATCTCTCATCGCGTCGGACCCACCTTGAATTGTGAATCCGACCTCCTGGCGGAACTTGGTGCGGATTTCCTTGCCGTGGGCAATCAATCCGCGTAGTGTGTACAAATCACGGGCCACCTCGCCAACTGTGTATGTTGGCCGCCACCCGAGATATGGGTCGGGAGGGAAGATCAATGTGTCTCTTCCCAGGAAGCTGCAGAGCCGCGTCTCGAACTTTGACCCGCTTTCGGCCATCAGGAGCGCGTCGAGTGCAGTCGTCCAAAGCAACACTCGAATGTGAATTTCGGTAGCTTCAAGTCCATGTTGGAATAGGCGAACGGGATTGATCACACGGACGAAATTCTGTTCCACAGCCTTTCTGAATCGACTGAGAATCTCACCCCAATCAGTGATCGCCGATTGGTCGAGCACCACTCTTGCCCAAGCTGTCCCCGACATATCGCGGCGAGGAGCTGTCGTCTTGTTGAGCATCTTTCCGTCCAGGTAATAGCATGCGACCTTCACATTTCGGGCACCAACGGGCGCAAGAATCTGCGAGCAAATGAGTGCATCATTCAAAAGGCCGAGGGCCTTTTTGTCCGCAGGATCATCCGGATTTGACGCATTGCTTTCGTAGTCGTACGAGATCCAGAACAGTATATCCTTGAGGTCCCGGATTTCCCCGAGTCCCAAATGCGTGTTCCATTCGTCAAAGCAAGGGGCGTAATGGTCGCTTAACCGCAGAACGCGGAGGTCGTCGGCCAGATTCATCTCCGCGTCAGGAAAGATGCGGAGTGGAGTCACCGCGGTGTGCTTGTCAGGCCCCGGTGTTGGAAACCCAAGCTTGGCTGAATCTGCACCCATACTTAAAAGAGTACTGCTCCTAAAGCCTGGGGCAATCGGGGAAAGAGAGCTTCCTGCACCAATAAGCGGAGTTCTCGAATGGCGATTAGCGCGACAGAATCCGGTTCACCGCGAATCCGTGCCAGGGCGTTCCCTTGCGCGTGCGGAAGTCCCCGGCGTTGAGGCGTGCAGCCAGCCGGTCGAACCCCAGACCCTCTTTTCTCAGCGCTCTCATGCGGTCAACGACGCGCTTCTCACCAGGGTAGTGTCCATAGGGCTTGCGGCCCTCACAGCGGCCTGTACTGGCCTTCTTTCGCTGTCTAGCCCCTCTGAGCTTACTGACAATCATGCTCTTTTCATACTCCGCGATAGCACCGATGATCTGGCGCATGAGCTTCCGCGTGGGGTCGTCTTGGCAGAGGTCAGGCTCGATTACCGAGACCAACTCGAACCCGTACTTCCTCAAGTCCCCGATGATCGTTTCCTGAATCATCAGATCACGCGCGAGTCTGTCGAGTTTCTCGAGCAGCACGAGCTTGACGCCGTTGCTGTGAAGGGCTTCCATCATCTCCAACAGTGCCGGACGGCTTGCAAGATCCATCGTTCCACTCACGCCCTCTTCTGGGCTGCGCTGGAGTGTTCGCAGTACATGGATTCTTGCGTCCGCGATCTCCCCAGGGGGCGGGTGGGCACGCGCATCTCCATAATGTCGCTAGCGACATCACGGCAGGGCACAAGAGTGACCGCTTGGCGCATCCGCCTGGCACAGCTTGCTAACTTCTTGTGCAGTCAGGACTCCATCGTAGACGTAGATCTCGTCAATTGCGTCTCCAAATAGAGCTTGACCGCCCGCTGGGTTCGAGCTTGACGCCGCGGGAGCATTTCGACCGTTTGATGCCACACCAAGGAACACATCGTTAGAGTTGTAAGAGCCCAAATCGTAACCCACCGACACAAAGTCGTAACCCGGAATCGCGACCTCATTGTTTAGTTGTCCGTCAATGTAGAGCCGTCCGCTCTTAGCGGTGAAATCCACCGTCGCCGCAGCGTGGTGCCACAAACCGTCTATAACCGGAAGTTTAGGCCGCACCTCGTATTCAAATTGATGGTCGCCATCAGTCAAGTACAAGATGAGCTTGCTGTCGGCGTACCCGCGACGAGAAATGGAGAGATGGGTGGACGGAGAGTTGACGTTACCGGTGCCGCACTCGCCGCCAGAACCACAGCCCGATTTATGGATCAATATCTGCCACTGGTTGATATCCAGGAAGATGGGTATCCGGTTGACTCAGGTAGCCCCAAGATGTAGTATGCCGGCAGATGGAAGATTACCCTCAGAACCTGACAGAATTCGAGTCCCGTTTTAGCAGTGAGGAGGCCTGCCGGGAGTATCTGTTCCGGCTGCGCTGGCCGGACGGTTTCCGCTGTCCGGGTTGCGGTTGTGGAAAGTCGTGGCCTTTGCGAAAAGTGCTGCTGCAGTGCGCTGCGTGTGGGCGCCAAACCTCGGTGACCGCCGGGACCATCTTTCAGGACACGCGCAGCCCTTTGCCGTTGTGGTTTCGTGCGATGTGGTGGGTCACCACCCAAAAAACCGGAGCCAGCGCTTTGGGACTGCAAAGAGTGTTGGGGCTTCAACAGGTACGAAACGGCTTGGACCTGGCTGCACAAAATGCGGCGCGCGATGGTGCGGCCGGGACGGGATTTGCTGGCCGGGACGGTGGAAGTCGATGAAAGCTACTGGGGCGGGCTCGAAGAGGGCCGCGGGGCCGAAACCTGAAAAACAAAGCATTGATCGCAGTAGCCGCTCAAGAGGATGGGCGGGGTATCGGCCGGATTCGCATGAAGAGAATCGAGGATGCCTCGGGCGAGAGCCTGTTGCCTTTCGTGGAGGAGTGCATCGAGCCGGGCAGCGTGGTGCATACCGACGGCTGGCCCGGTTACTCCGGGTTGAAAAAGGAAGGCTACGTCCATCAGGTCACAGTTGTCAGCAGGCAGGAGCAGTCCGCGTCGGAATTGATGCCCCGCGTCCACCGCGTGATGTCACTGCTCAAGCGCTGGCTGCTGGGCACCCATCAGGGCGCCGTGAGCCACAAACATCTGGACTACTACCTGGACGAGTTCACCTTCCGTTTCAACCGCCGCAAATCCAAAAGCCGCGGCAAACTCTTCTATCGGCTCGTCCAGCAGGCGGTAGCCGTGGATCCGGCGACTTACAAGATGATTGTTCACCCGGTTACAGAACCCAAGAAAATCCCCAAACCACAAAATATTGGGGCTACCTGAGTCAACCGGATACCCATCTCCAGGAAATTCTTGAACCAGACCGAGATTGAGAAGCTTCCGGCCGGAGAAAGGACTGTGCTGGGAAGCCTTCCGTAGTCGTCTGCCCGGTCCATATGTAGCGCCAGACCGTTAGCTGCGTCTGAACTATAGGACAGCGGATTGCCCTCGGCGCCATCCAATTTGTTTCCGCTCTCATCGGAAAGATTTCCCTCAAGGGGATAGTACGCAATCAGACCCAAGCGCGGGACAGGTGGAAGCGCCGTTCCTGATCCTCCGATTTCGACTGTAACCTCGTTCGCCTTAATCCGGTCGATGGTGAGCGCAACCGTAACCACGCCCTTGCCGGCAAGAGTCTCAGGAAGTGGACCGATGTTCACCTGGTCCAGTCCGACGAATTCCCCTTGTGCCACCGCACCCAAGACAGGCACCTCCACGCCTCCCACGGTGGCAGTGACTGCGCCACTAAACCCGCGAATCCCGGTCCCAAACAGCAGCAGGTAGAACTCATCTTCCCCGGACGGGTCCGCAGGAACGGGTTGGAGACTGTTGTCAAAGGTATGCTCTTCGGTTCTTGTACCGTCAGGAGCGACTTTCAGCCAAACCGCGGCAGCCAGCCCTTGGCCCGTTGCGGTTGCAGTGAACAGCCCAGGAGCAATTGGGTTCACCTGGATCGTCTGAGACGCGCTCGTCGCGTTCCCGTTTCCGATCACCATGGTTGCCGGTCCGGGACGTAAGCTCCCCGGTACCTCAGTGTTGATTTGAGTCGGCGAAACGTAAAACAGCGCGGCCGGGATTCCGTTGAATGTCACGGAAGCCCCTTCCAGAGTTGTTGGAAGCGGGGTGGTCTTGGCAAGGGCGGTAGAACCTGCCAAGTTCTGCCCGAAGATCGAAATGATTTGCCCCGGCGCGACCGGACCGCCAGTGAAGCTGGCCGAATTCACGACACCGGCATTGATGAATGTTGGTGCTGTGCCGGTCACGACCTCTGACGGGGCTATTTCTTGGGGGTCGCCGCCACCGGTCAAATCGTAATTCAGCGCTGAAGGGCCGGAGTCACTGACTTCCACAGACCCAACGGATCCTCGCTGCACAGCAACATTGTCGAATCCTGTCCTGCGTCGAAGTTCACCGTCTTGACCGAACTCCGATATCTCAAGGGACAAAATCCCGCTGTCCATCCCGCCGATCTCGATGGTTTGGTTGCCAGCCCCCAGCGGAGCCCAGATGTGGAAACCGTTACCAATCCGCACGTGTCCGGATCCCACAAGCCCCTCGTGTTCATCATCAACTAGCTCGCCTGCCGACGTGCGGAGGGTCAAGGTCGCTACGGGCTCGCTTTCAATAGCTTGCGCTTGACTCAGTTTGGCCGGCGAGACCATCGAAACGGTGCAAAGTGATGCTTGCGTCAACGGGGAGAATCGGCTCGGCGCGTTCAAGAGGGTGCTTGGTTTACCGCCGGACAGAATCGCCTCGACGGCGGAGATCACATGCTGATTACCGGGCAGACCAGCGTGTGTCTCGCGAACCCAGTGAACGTTTTCTGCCGGCGACCAAGAACTCGCCTGAGCCGAAATCAAGGGCACAGTCCCATCACCATTGGCCACCTCCAAGGCCCAGCAGTTTTGACTCAATTGACTCATCGCGGACATTTCCACAAGGGTCCAATGTCCGCTCCCGATGATTGTGTATGCCTCGGCGTAATTTGGTTGTCCCCGGCTTCCAGCCAAAAATCAAATGCCCTCTCAAGCAGCGTCTGATTCCATACCTTTTCAATGCGATAATCTCCCCGGTACACGGCCTCTTTGGGCACATTACGTCCTGACAAGAACGACTCGTCGTTTACGAAATCCCATTGCGGCAGAAGTTGATAACCGGCGGGCCAGTTTTTGCCCGTTTCGCGGGTCGCAGAGTTTGTGACTGGGGGCATGAGGTCATCCCAGCCTTGGGTTTTCAAGTACGTGTCCAACGAACCACCAAATGGCGTGCCGAGAGTGATTACGGGACCAAGAATTCCCGTGAGCGAATCCTGGCTCTTTCTGAGCATTTCTCCCGTTAACAACCCTCCCATGCTGTGGGCCACGATGGCCACTTTTCGAACAAAATACAGAGCCTGCTGAAGCCGCCGCTAGCGAAGTACCTAGGCGAAGAATAGCCCCCGGTTTGCGAAACACAGTGTAGGGGCGTAGCGTGCTACGCCCGGCGCGAGCAGCACGCTGCGCCCGCTCCAGCAAGGCACCCGCCGTGTCCCAAGACAACACAATATTCCAGTTTGAGGCCTTGCCGGAAGGGGCGAATTCTGGAAGCGCAGTCGATGCGCCAAGTCGATGCGCCAATCAGATCAAGCGCTTCGGCGGAGGCTGATTCCGCCCGCTTCAGAACCGAAGCTGCAAAGTGAATTTGAATACCCGCCCGTCGTTGAGGGTGTTCGTGATTTGCCCGAAATTGTTCTCGCTGAGTGACCGTCCGGGCTTGGAGAATTGCGCGTGATTGAAGAAATTCAGCGATTCGGCCCGAAACAGCACGGAGCGGTCGCTGCCCAGGAGAAATCGCCGGGAAACACCTGAGTTGACATTCCAAACCCCGTCTTTGCGGAAGGTGTTTCGCCCGAGGTTTCCGACGGCGTCGGTCGGCAGCAGGAATGAAAATGCCGATGCCGGCAAGAGTTCAACCGAAGTGTCGGGATGGTCGATCCTGCGGCCGAGCACCGCCGGGTCGGCCACATTCGGGCGGTCGCTCGATGCCCCGTCGACGTTGCCGACGCCGGGGGAGTCCGAACCCGAGCGGAGCGTAAAGGGCGTCCCGGACTTGAGAAGCACAATCGAGCTGAACTGCCAGCGGCCGAAGATCTTGCGTAAGATGCGGTTCCGCCCACTCAGCGATGGTGTTTCGTAGTTGAGCCGCCAAAGCATGGCGTGAGGCTGGTCGAAATTACTTAAGCCTCTCATCTGCCCGTGGATGTCGAATTCGCTAGGGGCGCGGCCCCAGCGGCCCGAAGCTGTGTTTGTGTAATCCGACCCCAAATCGATCGCCTTGCTGAACCAATAAGACGCATCGACCGTCAGCCCGGCCCAGCGCGGAATGCGCAGGGTGACTTTGGCGGCGTCGAAGTAGCTGCGAGACCCGTTGAGTATCCGCAGGACCTCAAAGAAACGCGGATCCGGTCTGCGCTCGTTGACGTTCTCCGAGAGGCGGGGAATTCCTTCGATTTGCCTCGCCCGGTTCAGGTTCCAAGCCGACAAAAGCTTGTGGGAGCGGCTTCCGACATACCCCATTTCAACGGTCCAGTCACTGAACGCTTTGAGTTCCCAGCTAAAGTTGTATTGGTGCGAATAGGGTGAGGCCAGCTCCGGATCGAGGACCCTGATGTCGCTACGAGCGTCGGAGTTCAGATCGGACGCGGCGAGCCCCCCCAGAGGGTTCACCAGATCAGGAGCCCGGATGTCAATCGATAGAATCTCCGGCGGGTTGAAGCGCGACTGCATGAAGGTCGACTGGAAGATCTCGCCGTACTGAATTCCGTAGGCACCGCGTATGACGCCCCACGAATCGTTCAACCGGTAGGCGAACCCGAAGCGCGGCGCCAAGTTGTTGCAGTCGCAATCGTAAGGAATGTCGCTGAGACCGTTCACCTCGCTCGCCGCCGTTACCGGGCTGTAGCGCAGACCAAGATTCAGCGTCAAGTTCCCGCTGACCTTCCATTCGTCCCCGACAAAGAACTGCATGTCCCAGTTACGAAACCCGCGGTGGGCGTCGCCGATCGCGAAGCGGAAGGAGCTGGGCGTGCCCATCGCAAGATTGACCAGCGCGTCTCGCCCAAAGTCTCGCGTGAACTGAAACGTTCCGCGATGATTGTTACTCTCGAAACCGTTAACTTGGCGCCGTAATACCTCTGAGCCCAGAGTGAGCAGATGGTTGCCGCGCGTGTGCCGCAAGCGCCCGGCGTATCGGAACAGGTTCTGCGCCCGATCAATCGGGAAGCTGCCGCTTGGACCGATGGACTGCAGGATGCGCCCGAACAGGAAGAACGGGCCAAGCGAGGTCTCCTCAGGCACGATGAGCGATCCAATGCGATCGAATCCAGCAGAAAAATCAGTTGTGGTCGTCGGAGTCCATCCTCGACTCCAGGTCAGCCGGGCGCGGTTGTTCTTCGTGATCGTGTCGGGATTCTGCCCGCCCACTAGCTGGAAAGCCTCGACATCTTGCAGCGTCAGATTGTAGCTGACCGCGAGCCGGTCCTCATTCCAGGAATGCTCCAACACGGCACCGATGCGATCGTTATTGATGTTCTGCTGCGCATTGGTGTTGAGAGCCCGCGGGTTGATGTCGGTTCGATTGGGAAGCTGCGCCGGATAGGCTCCGATAATCGCTTCGACAAGCGCGCGGGTGGCCGGGTCGTTCGTTAGCGGCGTCCGCTCGTCGGCGGCCGGCACAAGGACGTTCCCATTCACCTGGCCGCGCAGCTTGCGCTGGCTGCCGGTTAAGGTGAGGTTCGTGTTCTTCCCCAGCCGCGATCCGAACTTGAACCCATAGTCGTTGGAGCGCGCCGGCTGGACTTCTCCAACTTGGAAGAACGAGCGGGCGCTGACGAGACTATTGTTGTGCCCCCAGTTCAACTCGCCGTGAACGCCGGACACGCGGGAAGGTTCCAGATGGAGCGGCTGGCTGGGGCGGCCCCCAAATTCCTTACCGAAGAAATTCTGCTCGACGTTGAATTCCTTGATAATCGTCGCCGTCGTCCCCATGCGCTGGTTAAGTTCCTTGAGGACGTTGTTGTCGATCAATGTCAGTCGAACATTTTCGTTGCGCCGCGACTCGCCGGATTCTCGGTCCACCTCACCGAGCAGGTTGAGAGTCGTGCGGTCGCTGGAGGCGCGGCCGCTGCGTTAGGGGCAGCGGCAACTGTCGCCTCGGTGGGGTTCGCGGTGTTGGCGGAGTTCGGGGTGGCGGTTTCAGCGGCTCCGGTTGCGTTCGAGTCGGTATCGCCCGGCTCAGCGGAAATCGCCATGCCGCAGCAACACGCCAGCACGGCTACGAGCCTGAGCGTTCTTGAAAATCGGTCTGATCGCTCCACCATTTACTTTAGTCCCAGCGTTAGTCCCAGCTTAGCTAACCCGGACCTCTCTCCACGCACCGTTGGTAACTTGATTCTGACCCCTATGACAATAGGAGGCGTTGAGTAGGGTGGGCAGGTTTCCCTCGATCTTTTACGATCTTGACGAGCGACCGTTCTCATCCTACCAAGGCCTACAACCTGAATTATGCACAGATTCACTTTGCGAGTGTGGCTGCGTTCGTAGCGGGTTGGCGGTCGTCGTGAGGTGGTAGCTCGGCAACTGGCCTTTTGGCTTCTCCGTGTCCGGTTTCCCTTCCCACCCAGAATCCGCGTCGTCAAAACCTCGCTCGGAAGTGACGTGTTTCCAGTGCGTTACGGCTAGTGCATAAAATTTTATGCATAGCGCATAGCCAGGCTCTCAGATCAGCGCCCTCCCGACCACCGGCAGCAAGCCGCCGTAGGGAGTCGGCTTCCTGCCGCGGAAGTGGTAAGGCGTCGAAGCCCCGATTTTATTGGGCCGCGAGGCCGTCACGGCTGGGCCTTGTTGGACGGGCCATTGGGAGCTATGCTGTTTTCGTCTGGTAACCATGTGGGTGACCTCCTTGGGGTTGGCTGGCGAAGCTGGGATCTTTGCCAGCCCACCTTTTTACCCCATGTTTTCGGGGGTCCCCAATGGTCCCTTGCGGCTCAGCCCTCCTCAGGTCAGCCGCAGTGCATAATTCAGGTACAATGGTTGTAGAATACGTTTCCAGTGAAGTGACTTGATGAATATCACGCTCAGCCCCGAACTCGAAAAGCTGCTTAACGAAAGAGTGCAATCTGGTGAGTTCGAAGGTGCCGAGGCCGTCGTCGCCAAAGCGCGACGTGGATGACCCCATCTTCGCCAAACCAGTCGAGAGAAGATAGATCGCGGTATGACCCAGGCCAAGCGCGCGGCACCCATTGGGAGTGAGGAATTATTCAAACACCTTCGTCGAAATGGCGAACGGCTGGTAGAATTGTGACCGATTACAGCTACACCGTCGTATTCGAGAGGCCCCCCGAGGGCGGCTACAACGTTGTTGTTCCCGCTTTCCAAGAAATCTGCACTTTCGGGGAAACGCTCGAAGAGGCCCGCGAAATGGCGCGGGACGCGATTCGGTGCGTTCCTGAGAGCGCCCGCCGGACCGGAGAGCTAATACCTCAAGATGTCGAACCCGCCACGGAGCGCGTCGCGCTTACCCTTCCATGACTGAATACGCCCGGAATCGAGTCAAGCTCCTGTAGGTTATGCCACATTAATGCATGTCTCGAACCCGTGTTGCGCGAATTTTCCGGGTTCTTTTTAGGCGCCGGAGACCATCCTCCCACATTCTTCTCATAGAGGGATTCTGGCGTGAACCAAAAGCTACCTATCGTTAAACCAAGACAGCTCGTCTACCAGGACAGCACGTCCGCGCTTTGTAACGAGCTGGCTTCTTCGTCCACCGCCAAGTGGGCAGCCACGCCCGCCTATTGCACAAGACTCGCCCCGAGCTGCGGGTTACCATACCTATCCACTCCAAAGATATTCCGCCGTCTTTGCTGAAGAGGATGCTCCGCCAAGCGTCGCTTACCGAAGAGCAGGTTCGCCAGCTTCTTTGACTCCACAAATATCAACGTTCAACCTGAATTATGCACTGCCGGTGCACCTGGTGAGGGCTGAGCCGCCAGGAACCATTTGGGGACCCCCGAAAACATGGGGTAAAAAGGTAGGCTGGCAAAGATTTCAGCTTCGCCAGTCAACCCCAAGGAGGTCACCCAAATGGTTACCAAACGAAAACAGCATAGCTCCCGAAGGCCCGTCAAACAAGGCCCCGGCGCGAGGGCCCCGCGGCCCAATAAAATCGGGGCTGCCACGCCCTATCACTTCCGTGGCAAGAATCTGACTCCCTACGGCGGCTTGCTGCCCGTCGCCACCCTGCTCGAAAAACTCGGCTTCCAAGCGCTGCTGGAAGAAACCCTCACGACCAAACGGATCACCCGAGCCATGAGCCCCTACCAGTTCGTGCTGGCCCTCGTGCTCGGCCTCTATGTCGGCTTTGCGCGGCTCAACCAACTCCGCTTCATCGCTCGCGACCCCATCCTGACCGGCATCTTGCAAGTGACGCGTCTGCCGCCGCAGTCCACGCTGTGGCGCTTTCTGGCCTCGCTGCACCTCAACGTGGCGAAGCAGATCCTTTCCATTCAGCGCCAGCTGCGGGAACGAGTCTGGGCCGCGGCCCACGTGAAGTTGGAGACGGTGACGCTGGACACCGACACCACCGTGCATACCCTCTACGGCCGCCAGATGGGCGGGCGCAAGAGCTACAACCCCAAGAACAAGGGCAAGCGCAGCTACCAGCCGATACTGACCTTCCTGGCCGAGACGCGCGAATACCGGATGGGCGGGTTGCGCAACGGCGACCGGCCCACGGGCCGACAGATCGCCGCCCACCTCGAGAGCGCTTTCCGGACTTTGCCGGGCGGCGTGAAGAAAATCCTGGCGCGGGCCGATTCCGGCTTTTATTGCTGGGAGGCGGTGGAGGCCTATGAAAAGGCGGCTTGTCAGTTCGTCATCGTGGCGCGCAAAACGCGGCGCCTGGTCGAGCGCTTGCAGCAAGCAGAATGGAAACCCTCCCCCCGCTCCGACGCGGACGCGGAATGCGAATTCCTCTACCAACCGCAAGGCTGGGCGCGGGCCTGCCGTTTCCTGACGCTGCGTTACGAAAACGAGCCCAAGGCCGGCGCGGCCGAGCAATACCAGTTGTTCGCCACCAGCGCTTACACCTACCGCGTGTTTGTCACCAATCTGGCCGAGCCGATCGCGGCGGTGGTGTGGTTTTACCATCAGCGCGCCGGAGCCGAGAACCTGATCAAGGAGGCCAACAACGACGCCGGGCTGGCGGCCCATCCCTCGCGCCGCTTTGACATGAACCGCAATCACTTTCAGTTGGCCATGCTGGCCTACAATCGCAACTGCTGGCTGCTGCTGTTCAACCGCGAAGCCCAGGCCAGCGTGGAGACGCTGCGGCACACCACCCTGGCGACGGCGCGGCTGCGTTTTCTGTTCGTGGCGGCCAAGATCTGGCGGCACGCCGGCAGAACGGGTGTCAGCTACAGCGATCATTATCAGGAAAAGGGCCTGTTTGAACGGCTGATGCGACGGCTGCGGGCGATGGGGCCGCCGGGATCGAGCTTGGCGCCGGTGGTGGAGGGTGCGCTGAGCTGAGGGGCACTCCATGCATAAAATTTCATGCACTCGCCGCAACGTACTGGGAACACGCCGCTTGCCAGCCCGCTTTTGCCCTGCCGGGATCAGGAGGCGGCTCAAACGGGGAGGGAAACAGCAGAAAAGACGACTTGCGAAATCACTGAGTTGACACGAGTGCCGCTATCGCCACAACTCCATCGACGATGGCTACGCCGAATCTGTGCATAATTCAGGTTCAACGGCTGATCATCGCTTCTTGCCCTCGATCCCCAACTCCCGCCAGATTCCGTCCACCCGCTTCTTCACCTCTTCATCCATTGCGATAACGTCTGGCCAGGGGCGCGTGAAACCTTCTCCAGGCCATTTGCGGGTGGCGTCGATGCCCATCTTCGAGCCGTAGTTCGGTAGCCGGCTGGAGTGGTCAAGCTGATCGATGGGCCCCATCACAAACTGGATGTCGCGCTCAGGGTCGATGTTGTTGAGCGCTTTCCAGGTCACTTCGCTGAGGTCTTGGACGTTCACATCGTCGTCCACGACGACAATGCATTTCGTGAACATAGCCTGCCCCAGCCCCCAGACCGCGCTCATCACTTTGCGAGCTTGCGAAGGGTAGGACTTGCGAATCGACAGGATCATCAAGTTGTGGAAGATGCCTTCGGCGGGCATGTTCATATCCACAAGCTCGGGAATCTGCATGCGCATCAACGGCAAGAAAGCGCGCTCGATCGCCTTTCCCATGTAGAAGTCTTCCATCGGAGGAGGGCCGACAATCGTCGTCGCGTAAATGGGTTTTTCGCGTTGGGTTACACAGGTGACGTGAAAAACGGGGAACTCATCCTCCAGCGAATAGAAGCCGGTGTGGTCGCCGAACGGCCCCTCGGTGCGCAACTCGCCGAGCGTCACGTAGCCTTCGAGGACGATTTCGGCGTTAGCCGGAACTTCCAGGTCAACCGTTTCGCACTTGACCATATCGACGGGTTTGGACCGCAGGAATCCGGCGAAGAGCATCTCGTCGAGATCGGGCGGCAGCGGCAATATTCCAGAAAACATGGTGGCCGGGTCGACGCCAACCGCCACCGCGACTTCCATACGCTCTTCGCCACCCTCCTGCATCCTGCGGCGGTAGTGTTCCGCTCCTTGTTTGTGAGTCTGCCAGTGCATACCGGTGGTCCGCTCATCGTAGATTTGCAAGCGGTAGACGCCGGCGTTGCGCTTACCAGTGACGGGATTCTTGGAGAAGACAAGAGGCAGCGTGATGAAGCGGCCGCCGTCTTGCGGCCAGCATTGCAAGACCGGGTAGTCGAATAGCGAGAAGTCGTCCTTCTTGATGATCTCTTTGACGGGTCCTGTTTTCACCTCGCGCGGAAAGAAGGAACCCATCTCCGCGAGCTTGGGCAACATCTTGAGCTTGCCTATCAAGCCCTGCGGCGTCTTCATTTCGAGATATTCGGCGATGCGCCCGGCGATCTCATCTACCGAGTCGACCTGAAGCGCGATCTCCATATTGCGCATCCCGGCGAAGGCGTTAATCAGTACCGGTATGTCGTACCCCTTGGGGTTTTCAAACAGCAGGGAGGGCCCGCCGTTCTTGACGGCGCGGTTGGCTAGCTCGCTGATCTCGAGGATCGGGTCTACTTCAGCGCTGATGCGCTTCAGCTCGCCATTCTCTTCGAGCGCTTGGATAAATTCACGGAGATTGGTGTATGCCATAAGAGAGGAATCAGCCAGTGGAACGCCGCCAAACTAGGATCTATCTTATTAAAAACCGTATCTTGCCGAAAACTATATCTTGTTGAAAACTATATCTTGTTGAAGATAATGATACCCTCACGTCATCGGCGAGAACTTTACTTGCCGTCATCGGATTCGGTCCAAGAGCCGGATTCGGTCCGAGAGCCGTCGGAGCGTGAGTTCCGATCCCTGGCACCGGACTCACTCTTGACCTCTTGCCAGCCGGCAAAGACTCTATGGGGATCCCCAAAGATGACCCGGGACGAGCGATACCAGCGAAAGTAGGCCCAAGCCCAATCGTAGATGACCGCGAATCGATTGCGGAAACCGATGAGCTGCATGACGTGGACAAGGAGCCATAGTAACCAGGCTAAGAAACCCGAGAACCGGATCTTGCCGAAATCGGCGATGGCCGAGGCTCTTCCGATGGTTGCAAGACTGCCCTGATCATGATAGCCGAAAGGCTCATAATCTTCTCCGCAGCATCCGCGCATGACATTTTGGGCGGCGTGACGCCCCTGCTGAACGGCAACTGGAGCGACACCGGGTAGCGGCTCGCCGCCGTCATGCGCAAACATCGCCAAATCGCCGACAACCAAAACCTCCGGGTGGTCCGGAAGAGTAAGGTCTTGTTTCACTGAGACGCGTCCCGCTCGATCCAAGGCGTGACCGAGGGACCGCGCGAGTGGAGATGCCTGTACGCCCGCCGCCCAAAGCGTAGTGGCGGCCGCGACACGCTGTTGGTTGATGACCACCGAGTCCGCGGCAACATGAGTCACCGGCGAACCTTTCCAGACTTCGACGCCACGCTCGCCGAGAAACCTTTCAGCTTTGTCCGATAGCTCTTCCGGGAAGCTGGGGAGGATGCGGGGACCAGCCTCGATCAGAATAATCCGAGCATCACGAGGATCGATTGCGCGAAAATTGTCGACCATCACCTGGCGCGAGATCTCGGCGATCGCACCGGCCAGTTCCACGCCCGTGGGCCCGGCCCCGACAATGACGAAGGTCAACAGATCCTTTCGCACATCAGTATCCGATGCGCGCTCGGCTTTCTCAAACGCCACCAAGATCCGCCGGCGGATTTCGATGGCGTCCTCGAGCGTCTTCAACCCTGGTGCGTCGTCCTCCCATTCCTCGTGCCCGAAGTATGCGTGGCGAGCCCCCGTCGCCAGGATCAAATAGTCGTAGATGGGTATCCGGTTGACTCAGGTAGCCCCAATAGCTTGTGGTTTGGGGATTTTCTTGGGTTCTGTAACCGGGTGAACAATCATCTTGTAAGTCGCCGGATCCACGGCTACCGCCTGCTGGACGAGCCGATAGAAGAGTTTGCCGCGGCTTTTGGATTTGCGGCGGTTGAAACGGAAGGTGAACTCGTCCAGGTAGTAGTCCAGATGTTTGTGGCTCACGGCGCCCTGATGGGTGCCCAGCAGCCAGCGCTTGAGCAGTGACATCACGCGGTGGACGCGGGGCATCAATTCCGACGCGGACTGCTCCTGCCTGCTGACAACTGTGACCTGATGGACGTAGCCTTCCTTTTTCAACCCGGAGTAACCGGGCCAGCCGTCGGTATGCACCACGCTGCCCGGCTCGATGCACTCCTCCACGAAAGGCAACAGGCTCTCGCCCGAGGCATCCTCGATTCTCTTCATGCGAATCCGGCCGATACCCCGCCCATCCTCTTGAGCGGCCACTGCGATCAATGCTTTGTTTTTCAGGTTTCGGCCCCGCAGGCCCTCTTCGAGCCCGCCCCAGTAGCTTTCATCGACTTCCACCGTCCCGGCGAGCAAATCCCGTCCCGGCCGCACCATCGCGCGCCGCATTTTGTGCAGCCAGGTCCAAGCCGTTTCGTACCTGTTGAGCCCCAACACTCCTTGAAGTCCCAAAGCGCTGGCTCCGGTCTTTTGGGTGGTGACCCAACCACGGTCATGACAAGACCTTTGTTGGCGTCGGTGAAGGTGGCAAACGTCTTGTTCGCCATAGGGAAGGAAGAGAAAACCTAGAATCGCGACGGCCGCGGCCACCAACAGAAGCCATCTGGCCTCGAGAAACTCTTGGATCTGCGGCCCGCTTGTCGCGTCTTGCAGAGTAGCGTTAAGCATCGCTGCCATAAAGACAACAAAGACGAGCACGCTGGCCCAATTCCCCTTCCCGTTGCCGCTGCCAGTGCCGCTCGAGCCTGCCATGGTATCCCCGTTTGCGCAAGCAGATCGTCGTTGCGCGCCGTTGTCGTAGGCCTCTGAATGGTATCAGCCGGCCCCCGTCAAGCTGTGTTCGCCCCACGGTAGCCAATCCAGCAGTGCTGCCGCCTCTACGCACATACGCGTATCTTGTCGCGATTCCGGGTCAAGATACGTAAACCTGACGCTTCCGACAGAAATACGCCGACTATGCCAGACACCGACAAACCCGACCAACCAATCTCCTTTGGCGCCTGGGGCTAAGATCGTCTTAGATGCCTGGAAAACCCGAGAAGCCAACAAACGAACGGGTGACCCGTCACTTGCGTTCTGGGCTCTGCCATCAACTCGTCAGGCTCAGGACCAACTGCTCCATGATGAGGCGGTCGCTGGGCCTTTCGCGGCGGAGGTCGCGGTCGGCTTGGGAAAGCTGGGTCAGGGCGTTTTCCAGTTGCCGCTGCGAAAACTGACGCCCTATGTCGAGGACTTGCCGAGCCCTGGCCGGCCAGATTCGAATGCCATGGCCGCTGAAAAGCTGCGTGACCTGGTTGGCGTTTCGTACCTTCTGTTCCTTTGCGGCGAGCGCCTGGCGAAATAGGGAGGCGATCAGGCTGATTTGCATCGGCCACGAGGTGCCCGTCCGGGAGATCGTGTTGAGAATGTCGAGCGCTCGCAGCCGGTCGCCTTTGGACAAGGCTTCGGAGAATTCGAATACGCCCCTCTGCCGCGCCTCGGGGATGAGTAGCTCGATCTGTTTGCCGGTTACCTCTCCATCAGGTCCGACATATAAGGCGAGTTTTTCCAGCTCACCGGCCAAGCGCGCCATGTCACTTCCGAGGGTATCGACCAGTTCGCCGAGCAAGGCCGCGCTGATGCTGAGCTTCAACTCCTTGGCAAGTGAAGTGGCCGTTTTGATGGCCTCGGAAGGCGTAAGCCGGACCAGTTCCACGATTTCGACGGACTTTGAAAACGCCCGAACTACGCGGTCGATGCGGGCCTTGTCGTCACGGTCCCCCCAGTCGAAGCGAGTCGACTCGAGCAGCAGGACAACTCCTGGGGAAGGCTTGCTGACGTAGCCGGCCAGGGCCTCGAACCCCTGCGCGGCCTTGCTGTTCTTGGCCACCGCGGCTCCGCGCGGAAGAACGGCTTCGGCGCTGCTCCCGACGATGACCCTGGAGGAAGCGAACAAGGAAAGCGTGCGCGCCTCATCGACGAGCCGGCTGAGAGGCTGTTCGGAGAGATCGATTTCGACGAGCCCTTCGGGTGAACCGGAATCGACCGCTTGGTCGCCTAGGGCCGCCCGGATGAGCGCGCGGCGGCTACGGTCGCGATAGAAAAGCTCGTTGCCTAGCAGGAGGTAGGCCGGCTGCAGCGGCGGCTTTTCGATTTGGCGGAGGAATTGTTTGGGCGTCATGCGGACTTGCTTTAGATTAACCGAATGTGCAAACGTGGCGAACCCACGGGCTAGCCACATGAGGGTGCGAAATCGCAGACTTCCGGGATGGCGCTCTCTGATACGATATGCTTCGTAATTTCAATTGGTTCGTGCCCGGATGAATCTTCGCTGCCATTGTCGACGTGTGACCCCTGCCCCGGCCTTGGCGGTACTGGCTGTCTTCACAGGCGCGTTGCTCTCGGGTCAGTCGGACAGTGCTCGCGGCCTCGGTGCCGCCAAGCAAGAAAAGTTTCTCCTCAGTGCCAAGATTCTCCGTTCGCACACGCTTGCCGAAGGCGTGACAGCTTCGATTCGCGCTACCCTCAGCGACGGCGAGTTGACCCACGACGCCCACATTCAGCACGTTGATCAATCCGAGCCTTCTTTCGAGTTGGCTACTGGATATGAGCTGAATTTCCGGGACAGTTACAAATTCAATATCGCGGCCTACCAATTGGACCGGATGTTGGGGCTTGGAATGATTCCCGTTGCGGTCGAGCGTAAGATTGACGGAAAGCCGGCTGCGGTGAGTTGGTGGGTTGATGACGTCGTGATGACCGAGAAGACCCGCTATTCAAAGAAGCTGGAGCCCCCCGATTTGGATATCTGGAACCAGCAGATCTATCGAGTCCGTGTCTTCGATCAGCTTATTTACAACGTGGACCGCAATCTTGGAAACATCGTCATTACGAGCGATTGGAAGATGTGGATGATCGACCATACGCGGACTTTTCGCCTTCACAAGAAGCTGAACAAACCTCAGCACCTAATGAAGTGCGACCGTCAATTCCTGGAGGCTCTGCGGAAGCTCGACGAAGAGGAGTGCCGGCGGATGCTGCGCGATACATTGAAAAAGTCCGAAATTTCGGCTATCCTCGCGCGCCGCGACTTGATCGTTTCCTACTTTGATGGGCAGGCGGCCAAGCGAGGGGAAGATGCGGTGCTGTTTGATTACACCTGAATTATGCACTGCCGGTGCACCTGGTGAGGGCTGAGCCGCCAGGAACCATTTGGGGACCCCCGAAAACATGGGGTAAAAAGGTAGGCTGGCAAAGATTTCAGCTTCGCCAGTCAACCCCAAGGAGGTCACCCAAATGGTTACCAAACGAAAACAGCATAGCTCCCGAAGGCCCGTCAAACAAGGCCCCGGCGCGAGGGCCCCGCGGCCCAATAAAATCGGGGCTGCCACGCCCTATCACTTCCGTGGCAAGAATCTGACTCCCTACGGCGGCTTGCTGCCCGTCGCCACCCTGCTCGAAAAACTCGGCTTCCAAGCGCTGCTGGAAGAAACCCTCACGACCAAACGGATCACCCGAGCCATGAGCCCCTACCAGTTCGTGCTGGCCCTCGTGCTCGGCCTCTATGTCGGCTTTGCGCGGCTCAACCAACTCCGCTTCATCGCTCGCGACCCCATCCTGACCGGCATCTTGCAAGTGACGCGTCTGCCGCCGCAGTCCACGCTGTGGCGCTTTCTGGCCTCGCTGCACCTCAACGTGGCGAAGCAGATCCTTTCCATTCAGCGCCAGCTGCGGGAACGAGTCTGGGCCGCGGCCCACGTGAAGTTGGAGACGGTGACGCTGGACACCGACACCACCGTGCATACCCTCTACGGCCGCCAGATGGGCGGGCGCAA